>NZ_JAJNBZ010000018.1:0-105951 GCF_021369635.1 Paenibacillus profundus
TTTTATTGCTGAAAGTCCTTGTGTAGCAAGGGCTTAGATTACTGCAAAATGCTCATTTAATTGCTCCCTGTTCTACCGGAATTTCAGCCACGATAATTTTATCGATGTTCGTATTATAGATACGGACTTCTGTTATCGGTTCGGTCAACGTTGCATAGCCTTCTTCTGCAGCATAGAGTCCGACCGCCGCGAGCAAATTTCCGCAAGTTACTTTATAATCGATCACATTTTTTTCGAGGCTGACTTGACCAAAGGTATAATCGATGTGGGCCTTCGGTGTTGAAGGAGGCCCAATCAGCGCAAGCTTGCTTGTGAGGCTGGTCCCCCCGCCCAACCCATCGATCTGGCTGCTGTCCGGGCTTCCAAACATGCGCAAAATGATTTGATCCCGTAACGCGGAATCTTGCGGGAGATCACATCTGCGTAATATGAGCCCTTTGCTTGTCCCCCCTCGCATAATCACAGCTGGTATTTTCACCAATTGTCCGAAGCTATACATTGAAAATCACTCCTTGCCTCTATTCGAATTCTCTCGGAATCCGCCGAGCAGTGAATAATTGACTTTTCATTTTAAGTGTATTACTGTATTTGGAATAAATAAAATATTGATGTTTTATTAATTTCAATAATTTTTTTCAATATCTAAATGGAGGTGCTGTAAGATGGAGGATAAAGATTGGCTCATATTGGAGACGCTGCACAACGAACAAAACATCACCAAGGCGGCTGCGCAGCTCTACATTTCTCAACCTGCATTAACTTATCGGGTTCAGCAGCTAGAAAAAGAATTCGGGATTAAAATTGTAAATCGGGGAAGAAGAGGAATTCAATTTACGGCTCAGGGCGAATATCTTGTCAAATATGCGAAAGAAATGCGGCTGCAATTGCGGCAAACCAAAGAACACCTATGGAATATGGATAATAAGGTAACGGGAATCCTTCGGTTAGGGGTCGCCAGCAATATTGCCACTTATATACTTCCTGCCATTCTTAAACGATTTCTAGAACAGTATCCAGATGTGGAAGTGAGGGTCATGACGGATTGGAGCTCGGATCTCGTTCACTCCGTGTATAGTCAACATGTGCATATCGGAATGATTCGGGGAGATTACGATTGGCCGGATGATAAGCACTTAATGATGGAGGAGAACATATGCATCGTTTCAAAACACGAAATTCATCTTCACGATCTGCCCAACCTGCCAAGAATCAATTATAAAACGGAGCCTTCGCTGCAAAATATGATAGACCTGTGGTGGAAGGAACGGTATTCGCAACCTCCGAGCATAGCCATGGAAGTCGACAAAATGGAGACAGGAAAAGAAATGGTGTTGAACGGACTCGGATATGCCATCTTGCCGACTATCGTGCTCGGCGGTCAAGAGGATTTATACAAAATTAATTTGACATCCAAGCATGGTGTTCCATTAAAACGGAAATCATGGATGATCTACAAGAAGGAATCGCTTTATCTATCTCTAATGAAGGAATTTGTTGATTTCATCAAAAATCTTGACTCGGAAGCACCAAGAAGAAGATAAGGTGACAAGCGCACAAGCTCTTCTTATATCTTCTTCTTGGTCTTTAGCTCAATCGTTGTTAACAATTGCGGATATCGGCCGGGCTTGCTTGAGCGGCTCGCCGCTATCTGCGTCGCTTTCTAATTCGTCCAAGCTGCGCTTGTTCGTTTTGGGACCAAAGCTCAATGCCATAGCCGAACCAATCCAACAAAGGGATATTAAGGTGAATACACTAGAGCTTCCAAACCCGAGGATCATAAAGCTGATGAGCACCGGGCCAAACACATTAGAGAATCTCCCCAATCCGTAAGTAAGTCCATAACCCGATGCACGGATATGTGTAGGATACAATTCCGATGTATACGTGTATAAATTGGAGGAATACGTTCTCTCAATCATATTTACCAAGAACCCGAACACAATCAGGAACACTGGATTTAGGGTCGTGCCATACAAAAACACGGAAATAGCTATAAAAAACATATCTCCATCCGTGGGGGCCTAAGGAAATGAAGCAAGTCGAAATCCATCCGGTCACTGGAATGCCCAATAAACCAACGACAAGTGCGATGCCCTGGAATTTGCCGCGGGAAGCGGAAGGAAAAAACTCACTGATATAGGTGCTCGAATTGATCAGTGCCGCCGACACTCCCACACCGGTGAAAAAACGGAGTATTCCGAGTATAACAGGATTCCATGCCAGAGCCGTAATCATAGAAAATATCGAAAAGAATAACGTCATTATGATGATGGCCCGCTTCCTTCCGAATCTATCCGCGAACCACCCGCCAAATACCGAACCAATGAACATCCCCAGAAAGGAGCTCGACGTAACCCAACCAATCTCGGTGACCGACATCCCCCATTCTTTTTTCAATACGGGAGCTACGAAAGAGAATGTATTCAAATCTGCATACTCAAAAAAATAAATAAACGCAAGCGCCATTAACGTCTTTCGATGAATCGAACCAATCGGCAGACGATCCAATCGGCCGGATACATTGGTACCGCTTTCAATTGGCGTGATACGCAAAAGCTTCCACCTCCGAATTGTATTTCCTACCTAATTTCCAAGCACACATTATACGGTTTGAGCTCGCGGCATCAGCTGATTGGTTACACTATAGCACGATTTATGATATAGAAAAAATCAATCTTTTATATCATTATTGATAATTATTTATTATTTCAAATTCAATCGAATCCGTTCTGCTTCGGGATGCTTGTCTCTATTTCCTTAACCTGACGCAAACACACCGCATTTTCTTTTGAAGCAAGGCATTGTCTCTTCACCGTGAACGAAATGTTACGTTCGTGCAGCAGTGACGCGTTCAGACTGACGGTGATTCATATTATCCGCCCCTTTGCTCCATTCTTCCCTTTCATCAGGAGGCGGCACGCCCAAGGACGACTCTGTTTTACTCCCAGTATAACGGGCCGCTTCACGGCATGTAATACTAACGCCATGCCATGCGCCTTATCTTCAAACATTCTCCCTTCTGACTGCATGGGAGAATGGAACTAAGGGCCATTATACGGAAGACCGACTCTACAATATGAAAAAACCGCCACCGCAATAAGCTGCGGCGACGGCTTGACCATCCCTAATCATTCCTTGTCTTCATCATCTAAAGAAGCCAAATATTGTGCCGTCATACGATCACGCATGCGGCCTTTTTCCTTCAGCCGTTCGATCGCCGGTTGAATGAGCAGATCGACTTCTTTTTGCACCGTATAAGCCAAATCATATCGGTCCTGTTGCTCTAAATAGCCCCCGACTTCCATTAAAGCATTGTAACGCTCCAATTCATCGCGGGTTAAGAGCCCGCGCACTTGCACGCTGCAGTGACGCATGGCTTAGAAGAATTTCCCTTTGCGAAGCGCAAGCGAGATGCCTCCGACGATGAACAGCCAGCGGATGTCGATGATTTTCTTAAGCTGAGCAGCCCAGAAACCTTTCAGCTTTTTCTTGCCAACTACGCCGATTGCTTCGCCTTTACCCAAGGAAGCTACCGTACCTTTGTTGTGGTATTCGAATTTCTTTAGCGGTTGGTTGCGAATTGAAGCCACGATGTTGCTTGCGCACACCGGACCTTGCTGCATCGCCATTTGCGCCGTTGGCGGGAACGGGCGATCGTTCTCCGAATTAATCATCAGCGAGTTATCGCCGATAATAAAGATATTGTCATGTCCCGGAGCGCGCAAATGTTCATCAACCTTCACGCGGCCGCGCATCGCTTCAAAGCCGGCTTGTTCAATCAGACGGTTGCCGCGGATACCCCCGGTCCATACGACCGTAGCCGCTTTGATTTCTTCGCCAGTAGCAAGCATTACACCTTCAGGAGTACATTCTTTAATCGCAGTGGCGAGCTTGAAGGTTACGCCCTTCTTCTTCAGCACATCCATCCCGTATTCTACCAATTCCGGATCAAATCCCGGAAGGGCAGACGGCGCCGCTTCGACATTGTAGATATTAACCAGTTGCGGATCCACATCGAACTGCTTGCATAGCTGCGGAACACGGTCGGATAATTCGCCTACGAATTCAATTCCGGTAAAGCCCGCGCCGCCAACGATGAAGTTCAGACGGTCCTTGCGTGACTCGTCCTGCTTGTAAAGGGCGAATTGATGCTCGATATGCTCACGGATAACGCGAACAGAGTTGATGCTACGAATGCTGAACGCATACTCGCCAAGTCCTGGAATACCGAACGTCTCCGGCTCTCCGCCAAGACCGATAACCAAGTAGTCATACGACAGCGTCCCGTCTTCAAGAATAACCTTCTTATCTTGAATGCGGATTTCTTTGACCGTCGACTTGACGAAATCAATTTTGAACTCATCGATTAGCTTCGAGATGGACACTCGAGCGTTGTCGTAAGAGTCCGTTCCGGCAGCCGGCATATGCAAATGAGTCGTAAAGTAATGATAGTCATGCTTGTTGACTAACGTTACGTCCGCTTCATTATAGTTCAATTCCTTTTGCAAGCGTTGCGCTGCCATGATGCCACCGTAACCCGCGCCCAGAATTACGATTTTAGGTATGTTGCTCATCGTATATGCTCCTTCCAATCAGGTAAATCATTTTGTGTCGGTTCCTTATCCTCTCGGTTAAGCAACTTTAGTTCCTCATACTCCGTTTATCCTCATCAATCATTGCGCAGTTGTGAAAAACTCCACAAAAAAAAACATAGCTTGCCTATATCTCTCTCTATGTGATGTTATACAAATCATCAACCAAACACAACGTTATTATGAACTATTTACCTTAAAACAACCCGTATACTCTAAGATAAAGCGTGTATGGTCATCAATTTGTCCAACATCGACAAATTCTCGACAATTTGTATACAATTCACATGCAATGATATCGAGTTTCCAGCTAAATTACAAGCACCTTTTTAGCTGTTCCCCATAATGTAAGCGGTTTAATTAAATTTTTTTCTAGCTTGCACATTCTGGGAATTTTTCGAAAAGTATAGTTTCCTTCTTGCTCCACTAGGTTTATAATGATAGATGTGCCTAATTACACAATGACCATAATCACATGGTCAGACATCGCCATTGGAGGTGCTCTGCTTTGAATTCGCAACTTACATCGCAACAAGATGTAGTAGATATTTTAATTATCGGGGGCGGTCCTGCCGGAATGTTTGCCGCATTTTATGGCGGCATGCGCCAAGCTTCCGTTCGCCTTATCGAAAGCATGCCGCAGCTTGGCGGACAACTGGCTGCGCTTTACCCAGAGAAATACATTTACGACGTTGCTGGCTTCCCTAAAGTAACCGCACAAGAGCTCGTAAATCAATTGAAACAACAGATGGACCATTTCCATCCGGACGTACGCCTGGAAGAGAAGGTGCTGCGGGTAGAGAAACGTGACGAGCGACTGTTCGAAGTAACAACAGATAAAGGAGTCCACCAAGCGAAGGCGGTCATTATTACAGCTGGAGTGGGCGCTTTTGAGCCTCGCCGCTTGGAATTGCCTGATGCAGGGCAGTACGAAAAGTCAAATCTGCAATATTTTGTCAGTGACCTGCAGCAGTACAAAGGCCAACGCGTACTCATCAGCGGCGGCGGCGACTCTGCCGTAGACTGGGCGCTTATGCTTGAACCGATTGCGGAGCAAGTAACGCTCATTCATCGTCGTGACAAATTCCGTGCGCACGAGCATAGCGTAGAACAGTTGATGAACTCCAAGGTTCAAATATTGACGCCGAAAGAGATTACGCACCTTCACGGTGAAGCCGGCCGCATCGAACGCGTTACGATTGCGGATATGAAGACGAAAGAAACGCTCGACATCGATGTCGATGCCGTCATCGTTAACTTTGGTTTCGTATCGTCCCTCGGCCCAATCTCTGAATGGGGTCTCTCGATTGAGGGCGGATCCATTGTGGTCGATTCCCGTATGGAAACAAATATTCCAGGAATCTTCGCAGCGGGTGACGTGACAACATATCCTGGCAAGCTGAAGCTTATCGCCGTAGGTTTCGGCGAAGCTCCAACGGCAATCAATAACGCCAAAGTGTACATTGATCCGACAGCGAAGCTTTCTCCGGGACACAGCAGCAACATGAAGATGTAACGAAGTCTGCCGACAATAATTTTAATATCATGATAGAACGAAAGAAAGGGTATCCTACTCCTACATCTTTATCTAATGGAGGCGGATACCCTTGTTTCATGTTTGTCCACTATGCAACGGCATAATCAGTCCTGTGTTTCAATGTCCGAACTGTTTGAACCCAGCTATCGACAGCGGCAAACTAGAGGATTATTTGGGACCTTACGCCCCCTATCAACCGGATGACCTATCCGAAGCTCACTTCACAATGCAGGCAGACGGTTCTACGAACAAGTTATGCTTGCATATAGTGTACTGTGAGCATTGCCATACCATGATGCATATCAATGGAATGGCGTGGGAGTAAAGTCACGGCAAAGCTCCGGTCATTCTATCTGCGTACCGGCTTCTGGAAGAGGGTCGGATGAAGGCGGCGTCTTCGAATTTCCTTAAGCAGCAAAGAGATGAATTCATGATCCAATTGAAGCTGGATTGCTTGCTCATAGGAATCCATAAGCAGCTCATCGGAAAGCAAAGCCATCTCAATCACAACCTTTCCTAAATGTTTCCTGTCCGTTCTCATCATAGCACGGGTGCGAAAAATAGAACAAGCGTTTCCATTATCCACAGGTGGTTGTGGAAAAATTGTGGTTAAATTGTTGATAACCGTCGAAAATCGTTCTGGCCCAATGGGGATGATGTGGATAGTATTATTCACACCCTTTTTTGGTGTGTCTATAATAAAAATCTTTAATCAAATTGCCTAGCACAACAAATGGAATCTATCATATAGTAATAGCAAAATAGATTTACATGACAGCATCGTTATTGTGGACGCGTATTTACTTCAAATATCCAAATTCGGCCTGAGCGGTCGATACCGTAATCAAACCCGAGCTGACCGATCCCCGGATATTTCCCTTCCAAAATACTTGTGCACATTCGGGTCAACTGCCGCATTTCGCTTTTTTTCGATCGAACTCGACCACTGGATAGCGAACGTCCGATGCCCTGAGCCGCAGTAAGCATCGAGCCGCCTTTGCATAAGTTCGTCACAAACAATCCTTTCCGCGCCACTCTTCCTACCATGGAGCGAAATACCCATTTTCCGTTCTTCTTGACGACTTTGACGCGATAATCGATTGGGCGCCCGCCGACTGCTGCCAACTGAATACCGCGCTGGATCAAATACGCTCGCTTTCTCTTCACAGAAGCTAACGAACGCATCAAGGCGTCGAAGTCGTTAAAAGAGCGGGTACGCGACATATACGTATGCCGGTAGGTCGCTCCTTCCTTCGTCACTTTAATAACCCCCGCCCCGCCGCCGCCCACGACCGGCTTGATGACAACAAACCCGTACTGATTCAGCATTTGGTGCAAGTTGGATGAATTATAAATGCGTGTCGCCGGAATATGAGCGGCAGCGCGAGCGTCCGATAATAGCGCCTCGGTCTTGAGCCACTTGCTCGCCAGTTGTCTGCTTTCCATGCGTGCATCTCCTTTCATCATTATACTTATACATACTCAGAGGCCTTTCACTATTCTTGTATGATTGTCCACGGCTTCTGCCTTATTTTAATAGACTAGAGTAGAGTGAGAAGTAATGATGCTTGTCTTTTCCAAGTTTCGGATGGTATCGTATAAGATGAATGAAAAATGATGAGTTACGCATTTATGAAGATGGGAGCGACCGTCATGACTACCGCAGCTGTATTTGAAGTGTTATATTGGGTAGCCATTGTATCCATGTCCGTTGTGTTAGTACTCGTGAATGTTGGAATATTGGCGATCGGATTTCAATTTTGGAAGAAGCATAAGCGAGTTCTTGGGATAGGATGCTGGCTCTTCTCCCTATTCTGCTTCTATCTTGTCTCCATCATGATCAATAAGACGTTTATGTAGCTACGTTCCGAAATCCTTGGTATCCGCTTGCGGGTGTCAAGGATTTCGTTCGTTATAACCGCTGCCGCAGGCGGATATCATAAGATTGTATTCCTCAGGAGGTTGTAACCTATGAAAATCAACGTTCTAGTGGCAGACGACGATCCGAATATTCGCGCATTGCTGCGCCTCGTTCTCGAATCGGAACAGTATCACGTGTTCGAAGCGGCCGACGGACAGACGGCAGCAAAGATATTGGAGCACGAGACCGCGCATCTTGCGATCGTCGATGTGATGATGCCGGTTAAAGACGGCTGGGCGCTTTGCTCCGAAATTAGGGCGTCATACGATATTCCCGTCATTCTACTGACCGCCTTGGGCGAGCTGGAGGATAAAGAAACAGGCTTTGCCGCAGGAACCGATGATTATGTGGTCAAGCCATTTGAACCGAAAGAGCTGCTCTTCCGCATGAAAGCTTTGTTGCGAAGATATCAGATTGTATCCGATTCTATGATCCGCTTTCCGCATACCATTATTGACCGACAAAGCTATACCGTGATGGTGGACGGGCAGGAACACGTGCTGCCGCGCAAAGAATTCGAGCTGCTCGCCCAAATGGCCGCCTATCCTGGCCGCATCTTTACACGCGATCAATTGCTCGATTGGATCTGGGGCAGCAACTACGAGGGCGACGTCCGCACGATTGACGTACATATCAAGCGGCTGCGTGAACGCTTCCACGATAGCAGCAGTGACTTTCATATCGTCACCATTCGGGGATTAGGATACAAATTGGAGGTACGTGATGCATGAACACGTTATATACGCGCATTGTCCTGTTTTCCGTCGTGATCGTGCTTGTTAGCTTTGCCTCCGCATTTTTCGCAGCTAATTTTGCATACAGCCACACTCTAACCGAAAATTACGAACTTAAAATGGAAAAGGTCGGGGCTGCGCTATCTAAGCTCGGCGAACAGATGACCAACAGCCCTTCTTCTGTCGATGAACTGCTCGATTCATTGTCCAAGCTCGGCTATCAGCTCTATGTCATTGACGAGGCCGGTCACATCAAGACATATGGAAGGGCGTTCGATGACGTATCGTTGACACCCGAAATTATCGACACCGTGTTAAAGGGCGGAACCTATCAAGGCATGCGCACCCACAAGCAAAACTGGTTTGTTCCAACTGTGTTTGAGAACCGTCTCGAGCTAAGCTACGGAACTCCAGCCGAGCTCGCCGGAGAAAGACATGCCTTGTTCGTGCGGCCGGATATGGTGCAGCAGACCGAAGAAGTGCGTATATTAGTCGCTGTACTGCTCATCGGCACCTTTGTCATTAGCCTTGTTCTCATTGCCATCAAGACCCGCTATCTCGTACGACCTCTTCATCGGCTTACTGACGCGACGATGAAGCTGGAAAATGGAAACTACGACGTTCAACTCGACATTACACGCAAAGATGAAATCGGTGTGCTAGCGCGCAGATTTACCCGCATGGCTGCCGTACTGGGACAGGTGGACGCCATGCAGAAGCAATTCGTGGCGAACGTCTCTCATGAGATCCAATCTCCGTTAACCTCCATTCGTGGCTTGGCCCGACAACTGTTGGATCACCCGCTCCCGCCGGAGCAAGAACGGAAGTATTTGCAGATTATCGATGATGAGAGCTCTCGGCTGTCTGGTCTAGGGCGACAGCTCTTGACCCTCGCGGCGCTGGAGAGAGGGAAAGAAGCGCTGAAGCACGCCCCCTTTCGGTTGGACGAGCAGTTGAGACAAATCATTATCGTGCAGGAGCCTCAATGGGGCGAGAAGAATTTACAGCTGAATCTGGAGCTTGAAGAGGTCGTCATTCATGGTGATCCAGGTCTGCTTCATCAAGTGTGGAGCAATTTGTTGAGCAATGGGATCAAATTCACTGAACCCGGAGGCCAGCTCCATATAAAATGTAGGAAACTGCTGCATGAAGTAGAGGTGATATTTTCGGATACGGGTGAAGGAATCCCCGAAGAGGCGCTCCCCTATTTATTTGATCGTTTTTACAAGTATGACAAACGAAAGGGAAATGCCCACGGAACCGGACTTGGGTTATCAATCGTGAAACGAATCGTTGAATTGCACGAAGGAACCATTCGCGCGACAAACAATACCGGCGCGGGAGCGGCATTTTCGGTCAGGCTTCCGGTAAGGGAGATATGAAAGACACGGCTGTTAGAGACATTGTAACAGTCCATTCATCTTCAGTTCACAGTTCTCGATTATACTCGCTACAAGCGGTACATAATCGCATTAATTGAAAAGGAGATCATCACGTTGAGAAAACTATATGTAACTTCTTTTGCCTACGCTATTCTCGGCTTAGTGGCGGGTATCTTTTTTCGCGAGTTTACTAAAATAAACGAATACACGGCCTACACGACACTCAAACCGCTGCATACGCACATTTTGGTGTTAGGATTTATGTTCTTTCTCATTCTTACGCTGCTCGCCAAAACCTTCCGCGTCCACGAAACACGCTCGTTCGGTCCATGGTATTTCGTATATAACGGCGGTCTCATTGTTACCTTAATCGCTATGACAGTCCGCGGCGTCTTACAAGTAAACGGAACGGATATGAACGGATTAAATCACATCGCGGGCTTGGGACATGCCATACTTGGCGCTTCTATCATTTGGTTTATGGTGCTGCTCGGCAAAAAAATAAAAGAATAGCGACATAACTGCCCACTGTCGAATAGGAAGCTTCGTAAGTAAGTAATTCGAACTGTGGATTATTTCAGGAGAGGGGGCATCCCCTCTCTTAGCTTGTCTCATCCTCCATTGGATTTATCCAATGAAATAGCATGTAAATCTCTGTGCAGGCAGACTTCATTGGAATTTATCTAATCCATTCACACTCATTTCGCTGCGTTCGCTAAAAACAGCTAATTCCACTGTACAAAATACAGTCCACGTGCCGTTCGACCGTCCAATCCGTACATTTGACTGCATATTTTCCAATGGGGCTTACTTAGAAAAATAATTCATACTATATAAGTTGAACTATTGAATTTCTTGTTCAGAGTTTGATACAGCTTCGTTACTTATCTCAAGATATTGGAGAGGCGGTACTCTTTCCGTTCGGCGTTTCCGATCACTCTCCCCTCCGCTCAGCAACAACGATTCCAGCATCGCCCAGACGCTCTATGGTGTAGTCGAACGGTTGATGTAATATTGGGAGGAGCGTCTCCAACTGTAGGCGTTGTGATATAAAGGTGATGTTGCTGCATTGTCTGAGAAGCAATGTTACTAGAGACATGTATACCAAAGTTAAGCTCACCATACGGAGGGATGCCCCTTCTGAACGAGAGGGAGAGTGGAGAGAAGAACGTGACAGCGTATCGTTTATAGCACAACCATATGCTATTCAAAATAAAGACCTCTCTAATGATTAATTCAACATTAACCATTAGAGAGGTCTGTCATTAACAGTGCTAGCTTAATCGTCGCATTTCTCCGCCTTGCCCTCATCCTTCGCCGTACGGAAGCTCGAGCCGCACCCGCATGTGGCGATGGCGTTCGGATTGTCGATAGTAAATCCGCCCGACATCCCGGATTCTTTAAAGTCAATGACGAGGCCATTCAAATACGGCATGCTTTCTTTATCAATGACGATTTTCATGCCGCTCACTTCCATATGAACGTCCGCTTCGTTCTCTTCATCATCAAAGCCCATTCCGTATGAGAATCCGCTGCAACCGCCTGGGCGCACGCCTAGACGCAGGAACAAACCCGCATTTTCTTCTTGAGCCATCATTTCTTGTATTTTTTCAACCGCAATATCGCTGATTGTAATCATTCTAATCCCTCCTCGTATTTCTAAGTATAACCATCCAGCTTGGCAGATACAAGAGAACGAAGTTGATGGAAAATCCACCCTTCTAGATCCTCACATGTATTGCCCCATCTGATAGGCAAGAGTATAATGGAAATGACTAGCTAATGTGATACGTCTCACTGCAATCCTCCGACGGAACGTCTCCGCCGCGGAGTTTTTATTTTGTTTGGAGACCGAAAACAAATACCGGACATGCTTCATAGTGTCATTCGCAATGTTGCCACTAGCAATGCAAGGCATGAATAACAAAGGAGGCCTGTGTATGACCACAGTCATGATACGACATGCGGATGCCCGCATGGCTGCAATCGCGGATAAAGTTGAACGCGGTGAACGTTTGACGCTGGAAGACGGCGTATATTTATACGAGACAGACGATTTGTTAACCTTAGGTCAATTGGCCAACCTTGCGAATCTGCGCAAGAACGGCAAAAAAGTGTATTTTATTGAAAATATGTCGCTCTACTTTACGAATGTCTGCGAAGCGCACTGCGCATTCTGCAACTTCCGCCGTGATCAAGGCGAAGACGGTTCGTACACGCTGTCCGGACAGGAAATGATTGACTTCGTTGATCAGCACATTCATCCTGACGTGCGTGAATTCCACATTGTAGGCGGACACAACACGCACGTTCCGTTCCAATACTATGTGGACTCCTTGCGTATCCTGAATCAGACTTATCCGAATGTGACGCTCAAGGCGTATACTGCCGCAGAAATTGATTTCTATACCCGCATCAGCGGCTTGAGCATTGAGGAAGTGCTGCGCCAATTGATGGATGCGGGACTTCAATCCTTGACGGGCGGCGGCGCTGAAATTTTGTCGGACGAGTACCGCAAGAAGATGCGTGTTGAGAAGGCCGGCGTAGACCGTTATCTGGAGGTGCACCGCACCGCGCACCAGCTCGGCATGAAGACACACACGACGATGCTGTACGGCGCAATCGAATCGCATGAAGATCGTGTAAGCCATATGATCAAAATTCGCGAACTGCAGGACGAGACGAACGGATTTCTCGTATTTATTCCGCTCTCCATGCAGCCGAAGAGCCCGAAGGCGAGCATTAAACGCCGCAACTCGGCGTACGAGGACTTGAAGACGATCGCGATTAGCCGTCTCATGTTGGATAACATTCAGCACATTAAAGCGTATTTCATTAATATCGGGACACAGCTTACCCAAGTGGCGCTCACTTTCGGCGCTTCGGACGTGCATGGCACTATCGTGAAGGAGCGAATCAGCCATGCGGCAGGCGCGCTCACTCCAGAAGGCTTGACACGCGATGAGCTGATTTGGCTGATCAAAGGGGCAGGTCGCATTCCGGTAGAGCGTGATACGTTCTATAACGAAGTGAAAGTGTACGAGTAATTACTAATTTTGATTTTTAGTGTTCAGAATTAGGATATAGAGATAGAGGAACCTGATGTCATTATTGGATAGACAACGTAAGAATCGGCAACCTAGACAGACAGTGGGGCCATACGACGTACTCGCCGCTAGCGGCGGCACACATCTTTCTAACATATTCGGCATCATGGGGGGAAGTCGAAAGGATGAAACGATACGTCATTTTAGGAGGCGGCTACGGAGGTTTGGCCATCATCGGGCGTTTGCTTGAGGGCGAGCTGCCTTCTGATGTACAGCTTGTATTGGTTGACCGTATGCCCTATCAAGGTTTAAAGACAGAATATTATGCACTGGCTGCCGGGGCGGTGTCGGACATGGAGATTCGCGTTCAGTTCCCGAGCGATCCGCGTGTACACATCCATTATGGCAACGTGCAAGCGATTGACTTGGACGCGCAGCTTCTCCATTTTAGCAACGACGAGCCGCTCAGCTATGATCATCTGGTCATAGGACTCGGCTGTACTGACAAATACCATAATATTGAGGGTGCCGAGCAGTTCGGCAACAGCATTCAATCGCTTGCGAGCACAAGACGCACCTATCAGCTGTTGAATGACATTAAGCCTTACGGACAAGTCAACATTGTCGGCGGCGGTCTAAGTGGGGTTGAACTCGCTGCGGAACTGCGCGAGAGCCGAGCTGACTTGAACATTCGCATTTTGGACCGCGGTGGGCGCGTGCTGTCCTCCTTCCCGGAGAAGCTCTCGCGCTTCGTGTCCGGCTGGTTCAATGAACGCGGGGTCGAGCTGCGTTCCCATGTTAACGTCAGCCGTTTGGAAGACGGCGTTATCTACAATCGCACCGATGATGGGGAAGAAGAAATTCATTCTCACGTGACCGTATGGACCGCAGGCATTCAACCAGTGGAAGCGGTACAGAAGCTCATTGTACCGAAGGATCCACAAGGGCGAGTTATCATTAATCCGTACCATCAAATTCCGGATTATCCGAACGTGTATGTCGTCGGAGACTGTGCAAGCTTGCCTTTCTCTCCGAGCGCGCAAGCGGCGGGAGCCCAAGGCGAGCAGATTGCTCACGTCATGCGGGCGATGTGGCAGGGAGAAACGCCGAACCTTGGTAAAATTAAGCTGAAGGGTGTCCTCGGCGCACTCGGCAAGAAATCCGGATTCGGCGTTGTTGGCAAACGTGCCGTCGTTGGTTATGTGCCTCGTGTCATCAAAAGCGGAGTATTATGGATGTCCAAGCATCATAAAGGATAAACAAACAAGGGAGCAGCGACGTCAATCGACGTCCAACTGCTCCCATGCTTGTAGTTCTTCAATTTTTGCCATAATCTTATTATATAGCTCCTCAGCGGTTTCCGCTGCTACGATCTCTCCGTTGACATAAGCGAAAGGAAACATATAACATTCTCCACAATGGCCGAGACACCCATACTCCAGAACGTCATATTCTGGATTCTGTTCGAAGCGCTTCATAACGCTATCTGTTCCATGATGCATATTGTTGACGCAGAATTCTATGATCGGTCGCATTGACTTTATCCCCTTCTTTCATCTTGCGCCTTTGAATTCAGTTAGCTTTATAATATAATAAAAGCAGCATGGATGAAAGGAGTTGGCAAAGATGAGCGAAAATACACAAGTCGGCATGTACGACGAAGTGCTGGAAGTGTTAGATAAACTGCGCCCGTTTCTGCAACGTGACGGCGGCGACGTTGAATTGGTCGACGTTGAGGACGGTATCGTAAAACTGCGCTTGATGGGCGCTTGCGGCAGCTGCCCTAGCTCCACCATTACATTAAAAGCGGGTATCGAACGCGCTTTGGTGGAAGAAGTGGAAGGCGTTAAGGAAGTTGTTCAAGTATTTTAATTGAGAAGAGGCTGTATGCAAGCGGCAGGTTGCCGCTTGTTACAGCCTCTTTGTTTATACCGATGAGATTAGGAGATATGCGTCCCGGCTGTTCCTGTCAGAGCCAGAGCGGCATCTTCAAGTGAACATATAATGGCGTGTTTGCCCTGCTCCGCAAACGAAATGGCCGCCTCCATCTTCGGTCCCATACTGCCGGTGGAGAAATGCCCCTCCCCGACATACCGTCTCGCTTCACACGTACCGACATGTCCTAGCGCCTGCTGTTCCGGTTTTCCGTAATGAATAAACACATTCTTCACATCGGTCACCATCATAAAAATATCGGCGTTCGCTTCCTGAGCCAATTTGCGGCCGCTGCGGTCCTTGTCGATCACCGCTTCGACGCCTTTAATCGTGCCATCCGCTTCTTGGACAACGGGTATGCCGCCACCGCCGGAAGCAATGACAATCACCCCGCTCTCCACAAGCTTCATAATCGTCTCCGCTTCCAAAATGGATTGCGGCTGCGGCGAAGGAACGACGCGCCTCCACCCCCGGCCCGCATCTTCCCGCATGTTCCAGCCTTTCTCCCGCATCATTTGCTTGGCTTCTTCTCCGCTGTAGAAGGTGCCAATCGGCTTGGTCGGATGCCGGAAGGCTTCATCTTCCTGAGACACCTGCGTTTGCGTCAGCACACTGACGACCTGCTGTGGCAATCCCCGCTTCCGCAGCTCATTCTTCAAGCATTGATCGAGCATATAGCCGATCAATCCTTGAGACTCCGCGTTGCACACGTCTAACGGAAAAGGAGGGACAACCTCTTTCGCTTCTTCATTTTGCTGCAAAATCAACCCCACCTGCGGACCATTGCCGTGCGTAATTACTACTTCGTAGCCCTTTTGCACGATATCGGCAATAACTTCGCTGCTGCTGCGTACATTTTCAAGCTGGTTCTCATAGGTTGCTTCTTGATGAGGCTGCAAAATGGCGTTGCCCCCCAATGCAATCACAACTCGTTCTGACATATTCATACCTCCTTAGGGCTATGATGGCATTGGCGATCCCGAATGCCGTATCAATCCCGGAGCTGTGTCCGGTGTGCAGCAATTGTGCAAGCTTGGCTTGAAAATGAGATGTATCTTCCGTAATCATCGCGTTCAACACCTGGGTTACTGTGTCGCTGAATCGGCCATGCAGCGCATGGAGCAAATAAGCTTTGCTTACATCCGTCGTGATGGCTTCTCTTTCCACAATATGACGCAAGATGGTCAAAAACGCTGGATGAAAAGCTTCGGTTAACCTATGAACGGCCAACAATCCGACAAGAAAGTCGTCGCCCGATGGCGTCAATCCTTTCCCGCGCCCGAGAAAATAGCGCAAATGCGACTCAATGACTCGGACTTCCCCGGAAAGCAAGGCGTCAAGCAGTTGTTCCGCATGCTGTACCGTGACGTACTGCGGGTCATCTGGCATATAATCATGCGCGAGAAAGCGGTCCCATTCCACATCGAGTCCGGTCGGCACACCCCAAGAGAGACATGTTTCCATAAATGAACAGACGTGAAATAAATCACGATTCATCCGGTAACGCTCGGCACGGATTTCATTGCGGAACGGCACGGCTTGAGAAAGATCAAGCGTAAGCGGGTATGTTGGATGATGAAATTGAATGATGTCTGGCGTCCCGGCAATGACGTCGTTGCGCCTGACATAGAAGCGCAGCCTTCTCACGCTCTCTTGTCCCATATGAATGCCGAAGGGAAGTCTGCCGTTCTTCGCCGTCCCGACAAATACTAGCGCGTCTCCCATAGCCAAGTTGATGCCGTTCTCGAATATGCTGTGGACGTAGCCGCTCGGCCTTCGGGAGAGGAGTGCCGCAAGTTGAGCGTGCATCTCCTCCCCCATGAGACACGACGTATACAGCGGTGCGCTACAGAAGTCCGAGCTTGGACGCATAAGCTTCAAGCGCTTTCTCAAAGCATTCGACAGGCGGACGGACCGTACCGGCGCCAATCTGCCCCACCCCCGGCTCCTTGTGGGCGATACCGGTATTAATGACAGGCATAATTCCTGTTTCCACTACCTTCCGGGCATCGATACCGAGGCAAATGCCACGGAAGTTCCAGGTCGGGACCGTAAAGTTCGGGTTCTGGTCGATTGAAATTTCGACCATTTCGTTGCTCGTTGCCAAGGCATCTTGAAATCCCCCGGCGCCGACAAACCGCGTAACGCCCGGCGCGGCAATCATTGCCATCCCTCCGACGCCGAATGTTTCCGTAATGGCGCTGTCGCCGATGTCCGGATTGGCGTCTGCTTGCGAATATCCGGTAAAGAAGAGCCCTTGCGGCGTGTTTACGGGTGCGGTAAACCATTCGTCTCCCATGCCGCTGATGCGGATTCCGAAGTCTCTTCCGTTCCGGCACATGGCGGTGACGACCGTGCCTGCTTCGATCGTGCGGGCGCCATCCATCACGGCCTTGGTCGCTGCCATCATAATGTTCAAGAAGAACTGATCGGTGTCCGCCAAAAATTTGATAACGTTCCGCATCTCTTGCTTATCCATATCGAGATTGACGATATAAGGGCTGATTTCTTTCAAAAAGACGAGCGAAGCGGCAATGTTGCGTTGATGGAATTCATCTCCCATCGTAATCGCCTTCGCGATCATGACGTTCAGGTTAAGTCCTTCCTTCGTCGCCTTGAGCGCTCGGGAAAGCACCGGACCAAGCACGTCCTTCATCCATGTCAAGCGGGTGACGACCTCTTCCGAATAGGCGCCGAAGCGCAGCACCTTGCCGATGCCTTCATTCATGATGCAGTAAGCCTCATTGCCTTCGGAACGGTTATTGACTACGAATACTGGCATATTTCCTGATGTGATTCCTCCCATAGGGCCGACTGCCTTGACATGGTGGCACGGGATGAAATGGATGTCGCCCCGTTCAAGCATGCTGCGGGCCTCCGTTTCATCCTTCGCCCAGCCCTCGAATAAAGCGGCGCCTACGCATGAGCCTTGCATCGGACCCGTCATGTCCTTGTATGCTATCGGCGGACCCGCATGCAGCAGCGTCTTGCCTTCCAACTCCGGAATGACGGTGCGTGCCGGCACCACATCGACGAGAAACGGCGTTCCGCCGGCAATTTTATCAATAACCGCCTGATTGGCTTCATCAATTGTCTGATATTTCATATGAGATTCCCTCCCGGCTGTTCATCCGCGACGTCGATAGTTCATCGTTGACGCGGTTAATTCGCAGTTGATTCACAGTTAATTCGTAAACCGGTAATCGTTCAACTGGCTTAATATGCGCTGCATCTTTACGCTGCCGCCCGCAACCGGCCTCCAATCGTACTGGATCGCCTTGGCACCGCTTGCAGTAATGGCTTCCGTAAATTTCTGCAAGCCCACGTTAATGACGGACGGCTTCCCTCCAAGCAGCGCTTCGACTGCGGCAGATGCAGAGAACCCTTCGGAGATAGTCGTTGCTGCTGGACGGTGCGCCTTCGGCACTTCTTCGAGGCCGAGCTTCATCATGGCCAGCACGGTGCGTACCGCTTGATTGTTGCTCTCTTTGACAAGTACGCCCGCCTGTTCGAACTTGCGCTTCTGCTCCTCATAAGACTGCGGATCTTGACGAGTGCCGCACAGAGCGGCCACAAAGTAGAGCTTGCGCCCCTCCGTCTGTGCCTTGGCTGCCGCTTTCTCGATAGCCGGCGCCAGCACACTCGCCATGTCGTCATGGCCACCGTACCCCAGTACGACGTCGAACAATATAACCGCCGTGGTTGGGTCTTGCGCAGCCTTCTCGATATGCTGAATCCGAGTAGCCGGATCGATCATCGGATGCGGCTTGCCTTGCGTGTACATATCGTCGCCCAAATCAACTATGGCATGACCGTTCGATTTGAGAACATAACCCGCTTCATGAATAAGCCCGTCCTTCAGTTGAAGCGCATCCGCGATGAGCATGGCCGCTTCGGCAGCCAATGTGCCGCCGGCATACAAGCCCTGAATCGAGGTCTGCCCCGGATTCAATGCTGCCTCCGGCACTTCGAGCGGTAAGCTATATAACGGTTTCACTGCGGCGCCTTTGGCCAGATCGACCGCAATCATCGCCGCTTCCTCCAACGTATAGGCTTGATAGACATTCCCTTCATGCGCGGCGGGTTTCTCTCCGAGGAAGAGCGTGACCACCGGCTTGGACAGCCCTTGCAGCTGGCCCACAACCTTATCGCGCACCGCCTTGGCCGGTGGCTTGGATACGATGACAATCACTTCGGTCCGGTCGTTGTGCGCCAGTCCGCAGATACCGTCCAGCATCGTAATCGCCCCGACGGTTTCCGAGAGGTCACGTCCTCCGGTACCAATCGCGTGACTGATGCCGCCGCCCATGCGGTCGATCAGCGTCGTCACCTCTTGAATGCCGGTGCCCGATGCGCCGACGATGCCGATATTGCCCGCTGTCACCCGGTTCGCGAAGGCGAGCGGAACGCCTGACAAAATACCCGTACCGCAATCGGGCCCCATCACGAGCAGCCCTTTTTCATGCGCCTTCCGTTTCAGACTCAACTCTTCTTCCACCGGCACATTGTCGCTGAAGACGAAGGCATGCAGGCCGTGATCGAGCGCTTTTCCCGCTTCTGCCGCCGCATATTGGCCTGGTACCGAAATGATGGCCAGATTGGCATCCGGGCTCTCCTTCAGCGCGCGCTCCCACGAGCGGACGCTCTCGATTGCGGACTGGCCGCTGCTGACGGATTGGTCGCTTAAAAAGCTGTCAACGGCAGCGAGAATATGATCCAGCTTGCCTTGCGCCTCCGCATCGATGACAATGCACATGTCGTTGGCTCCAGCCTGCTCCAGCTCACCCGTATACAATCCGGAATTGCGCATAATGTCCTTGTTGGCCGGCGTTCCCATCATGATGGACGCTTGCGTTACGCCTTCAAGCGCAGAAATATGATTGGTCAGAAGCATCAAATTGACTGAATCTTGATACGAATTTTTTTTAATGATCGTATGCAGCATTCTGGTTCACCTCTGGTTGTCCATTTTTATTGTAATGACATTCCTGTAATGCACGTGTTACGTGGCAAAGGGATCTTTATGATCGTAAGTGTTGTTATGAACGACATCGGACGCGAGATAGTCATATACCTCATCTACAATCTCAATGCCGTTAGCTTCGTTCTCCTGCTCGATCAGGTCATAGTTCTGCCCCGGGTAGAGAACGCGCTCGAAGCCAGGCGCTGGATTGATGCCGTTCAGATCACGCATCGTCTTCGAAATGTTGCGCCGGAATATTTCTAAATCGGTAAAAAAGGACGGGTCAAGCACAATATGAAGCTGTCCCAGATTCCGGCCCTCGGTCAGATCGTGGTACATTGAGCTTACCTGATTGCCGAATGGCAGACCGAGCAGAATGCCAGACAGCACATCGACCATCATCATCAACCCGTACCCTTTCGGGCCTGCAATCGGAAGCAGCGCGTGCACTTGAAACGGGTCACTCGTCCTCACGCCGCGTTCATCCACCGCCCACGTATCCGGAATCGTCTCGTGCTTCGAACGGGCGTGTAGAATCTTCCCCCAAGCTTGGACGGTAGTCGCCATATCGAAGGTCATGATCGTGCTTCCTTCACCAGGAGCAGCGAAGGCAATCGGGTTCGTGCCGTAGTAGGGTTCGGCCCCTCCAAAAGGCACGACCATCGGATCGGATTGGCAGACAGAGATGCCAATTAGCCCTTCCCGCGCCGCTTGCTGCACATAATAGGACAGCGATCCGCTATGCCCGATTTGTCTTACCCCAACCACGGCAACGCCATGTTCCTTGGCAATATTCACTGCCTCTTCCATCGCCTGCTTAGCCGCGACATGCCCAGCGCCGTTATCCCCGTCGAACACGGCGGAGCACGGCCCTGTCTTCTCGAACGTAAAGCGAGGATTTACGTTCGTTCCGCCTTTCGCAATGCGTTCCGCATAATATTCGACCCGCATGGCGCCGTGCGAGTGGACGCCGCGGACATCAGCATGAACGAGCACGTCCGCCACTATATCCGCATGATCGACAGACAATCCGGCACGGGACAATTTTGTTCGGATAAGCTCATGCAGTTTCTGTTTGGTTACTCTCATGTCAATTCCCTCTTTGCATGTATTCCGCCTTCTGCCTGCTGCTGGACCGAGCTAGGTCTGGCCAGCAACAGGAAGCGGTTGATCCATATCGCTCTATAGGGACGCATCCCGGTTACAATCTTTGGAATACAAGTAGGCGAACGATTCTCTGCCTACAGCGTAGGTCGCTTGCGGCACGTAAGGACCCATGTACAAGTAATCCCCTTTTTTAATCGGAATCCATTCATTGTCCAGATTGTAGACACCTTCACCGGATAGCATAATCGCCCCGTGCTCTTGATAATGCGTCTCCACAAACGGATGGCAGCCGCCCGGCTCAAACGACAAAATATGAAAATTCATATCGAACGCGAGGTCAGTTGGAAGCAAGTCCTTCAGCTTGACATTCGTCATGCCGTCGTAATCGATCGCCTCAATATCGTGCACGTTCCCTGCAACGACCCATGGGGTATAGGTACTCCCTTCAAGCGGCGTATATTTCTGCTTGTACAAAAACAATCGCGTATCTTCAGCCAACTCGTTCTCCAAGTACAGCTTCACGCCCGGCGGACAGTACAAGTAACCGCCTTCCTTCAGTGAGAATGACTCTTTATTGGCGGAAGCCTTCACCTGTCCTTCCATACAGTACACGAATGTTTCTACGCCAGCTTCGCCGAAACCTTGTGCATTCTTGCCCCCCTCGTGCATCGTCACCACATAATCGACGAATTTGGCGCCGAGTCGCGGGGAGGCCAATATCGTCAAATCGCATTGTTCAAAGCCAGGTACGATATTTTTGACCAATCCTTCTGGCGGAATTAAGGCGAAGTTGCCGCGTTTGATAATGGAACGGCTCGATAACAAATCTTGCGGATAACCCATGTTTCACACTCTCCTTTTTCTAATGAACCCATTTGCACTACGAATTTTAGAATATTAGATTTTGAGAACAGAAGTATCAAGACGTCTTAGGCGTCTTCTTCACGTTAGCCAGCAGCATAACCGCCGCCCCGACGACAATGATGATGGTTGCCAGATAGAAGCCCAATACCTTGCTGCCCGTCGCATCAGATATGAGGCCGGTGACGAACGGAGCTACGACCGATGACATCATGCCGAAAAAGTTGAAGAAACCGAACGTCGTCCCGATCCCTTGCTTCGGCGCGATATCCGCCACATACGAGATTAAGAGAGGCTCAACGGCCAGCTTGCCGAGAAAGCCGTACAGAATCAGACAGATGATGAGCAAGGTGTTCGTATTAACTGAAACGGTCAAATATAACATGACTGCCGCCAGCAGTTCCAAAATGATGATGAACGTAATCTTTTTGTGCATGAACTTGTCGGACAGCCGGCTGAAGAGCAAGGCGCCGGGTACGGCGCTGAACGCAACCAGAGCGGCTGCAAAGCCGATAGCTGTCCCATGAAAACCCCGTTCTTCCTGCAGATAAGACGGAAGCCATGTAACAATCATGTAATAGCCATAGCAAGTCGCAAAATAAAGCACATAGGAGGCAATCATCTTCGGATTGGCTAACAGCCGCTTTAATGTCGCCTTATCCTGGACATCCTCCTCCGAATCCGCCGCTGCCGCTTTGGACAGCACCGCGGTCTTCTTGATGTTCTTCGCGAACACCAGCATTAAGATGAACGCCAAACCTGCCGTAATAAAGAGCAGCACCCGCCAATCCCAGCCGGCATCCTTCACAAGGAAGCTCGAACCGATGAGGCCGATGGCCATACCAATGGCGGAACCGCTGTTAATGATAGCCGTGGAAATGCCCCGCTTCTCCTTCGGGATCGTCTCCGACGAGATGGAATATGCAGGACCGTAATAAGTGCCTTGTCCTAACCCCGTAATGAAGCTCGCTACCAAAATGAACATGAGCGAGGTCGAGAACCCGACGAGAACAGCCCCAACGGCAAACAGGATAAATCCCGGAATGATTATCGTCTTCCGTCCGAACCTGTCCGCCAGCAACCCCGACGGAATTTGCATCATCGTATAGGCGAAGAAGAACACACTGAAGATGAGGCCCATGCTCGCGTCTGATGTAACATTCAAATCACGTTGAATTTCGGGAAGAATCGGATTCAAGATGGTGCGGTAAATCCAAATGACCGTCCATCCGAGACAAAGCATAACGATGACTTTTTTCCAATATTCCCATTTTCCCTGTTCGCTTGCGTCCCTCATATTACCCACTCTCCTCAGCGCAAATCGATTTGTGCCTGTCTTTCGTTGCCAATCATGCTTGGTACGCCAACTCATACAGTGCATGGGTCAAAGCTTCTATGCCGTCTGCAAGCTGCTCCGGACTGGTGTACTCTTCCGGATTGTGACTGATCCCCTTGCGGCTTGGAACGAACAGCATCGCCGTAGGCACAAACTTCGCCATAATCTGAGAATCGTGTCCTGCTCCGCTGTGCATCGATTTGAACGGAATGTTGTGTTCCCGGCATTGCCGTTCCAATACATCGAGAATCCGGTTGTTCATCGGAACGGGATCCTCATCCATCCACATTTCTATGTTCAACTCCACCCCGATTTTTCGCGCGGTCCGTTTCATCAACTCTGTCACTTCGTCGGAGAATCGGATCAGTTCCGCTTTGTCCGTATGACGGATATCCAAGGTGAACAGCGCTTTGCCCGGCACGACATTAACCACGTTCGGCTTCACTTCAATCTTTCCTACCGTCGTCACAAGCGGATCACCATGCGCTTGCGCTTGATCCAGAATTTGTTGAATCATCCGGCCCGCCGCATGAACGGCGTCTTTGCGGTATCCCATTGGCGTCGTTCCGGCATGGTTGGCTTCTCCGGAGATTTCGACGGTAAAGCGCCGTTGGCCGACGATGCTGTGAACAACGCCGACCGACAGGCCTTCGTGTTCTAACACGCTGCCCTGCTCAATATGCAGTTCGACAAACGCTTTAATATCGGTGCGTGGTTCCGCCGATCCATCGCGGAAGCGGAATCCCGCTTGCTCCATCGCTTCCGTGAAAGGCACGCCATTAAAGTCGGCGATGTCTTGGACATCCTCCTTTTTCGCCACGCCCATAAGATTTTTGCTCCCCCAGAACGTATAAGGAAACCGGCTGCCTTCTTCTTCTGCAAACGATACCACTTCCAACGTGCGCAGCGGTTGACCATACTGCCGCTTCAAGGCCCGCATCGCCATCAAAGCGGCGATGATTCCATATTGCCCGTCATACTTCCCGCCGTTGCGCACCGTATCCACATGGGAACCGCTCATAATCGTTTCATCGGGGTGTTGGCTTCCTTCCAACCGTCCGTACAAATTGCCAATCTCATCGTAATAAGTGGTGAACCCTTCCTCTTGCATGTACTGCTCCAATGCTTTCTGTGCAGCCGTCCATTCCTTGGAATACAGCAGGCGCGAGACGCCTCCATCCGGGTCATTGCCGAACTGGCTCAGCCACTCGACAAGGCGAACGGTTTCCGTTTGGATATTTTCCATAATTGTATCTGTCCTTTCTGTAAGATGTGTGCATTATCCAAGCGGGATAAACGGCGTTCCGCTTATCCGTGGCGCAACCATTTATGGCCGTTTTTGCTTGCATCTTGATTGTAAACGCTTTAATAAGGAATAACATCGAGGCATCTCGATAAAAAACGTCCCTCTTTTTTATCCAAACAGGATAAAAAAGATCAACAAAAAAAACTCCGTCCCATGAGAGCGGTTTTACCCTCATGAAGCGGAGCCTGAATGTCAAAGGCCATATTGTTCCGTGATCACACGCCTGCTTGCTCTGATTATAAAGATAGAGGCCTATCGCCAAGCAGGACGAGAATTTTCAACCCGACCTGCACAGATAGCATCTCATCTGGGTCATCCATATCAATACCGGTAATCTCCTTAATGCGTTCAATTCGGTAGGTCACGGTCTTATAATGGACGTACAGATCCTCTGCTGTTTTGGCAGCGTTTTGATGGTGCTGTAAAAACGTTTGCAGCGTCTTGATTAAATCTTCCCGGTTCGGCTGTTTGTAGGCGAGCAATTTTTTTAACGAATGCGGAATAAATTTCGCAAGCTCGTCAGCATCCTCGATTTGACAGAGTAATCGGTATATGCCCAAATCCGAAAAAGCCGCAATCGCAGATTTGCCCTTAATCATCGTCCCAAGCTGTAAAGCATCCTGGGCTTCCTTATAGCTTCTGGGCAACTCGGATATCTCATAGGCCGCATTTCCGATGCCAACCTGCAAATCGAGATGCTGTACACGCTTGCAAATCGATTGCTGGATGCTCTTAGCCGCCTCTTTAATCGTGCGCACACAGGCTAATTTATCCCCGTGAGCGCTTTCAACATTCCATAACACAATAAGTTGATCGCTCCGGTTCCGGATGGTGCCTTCCGGAAGCTCCTGCTGAATTAATTCATGCAGCATGCGGTGATAAGGATTGTGGTAACCGTACAGGTCCATCTCCTTCTCATTGCAAGCATCCATGCTCCGCAGACGGAACAACACGACGACATAGGTCTTGTTCAAATCCCAGCCGATCAAATTGGCCCGCTGATATACGCTCTGCAGCGATTCAATCTTAGCGTGCAGCAAATCATCGATTAAATCATCTTTGAATTTCATTTCCACTTCTGCCACGGCGTATTGCTTGACGAGCTCGAGCGATAAGGAGGTGGCCGCGTTCTCAATCGCAACGAAATCAAGCGCTTCCACTGTTTTGCACGTCTCATGGATAACGAGGTGGATCTTGATATGATTCACCGTTTCAACCGGAATGACAAAATGGTCGCACGTTCTGCCGCCCCATTCCGGATAGATGGCACGCTGCCGATAATAAGGAAATTCCGTATCTATCCGGGCAGCATCAGCTTCCTCGCGTTCCAGTACCTCATACTGCACCAAATGCGGATCGGTCGCCGATATGGAACAGAAGTTCCGGTCGTACAGGGTGACGGGATTTCCAATCAACCTTTTGAGGGAATTGATAATGTTCCCCGATCCTTTATTAGCAAGTGTAAGTGCAATAAATCGATCGTGAACTTCTTTAAAATACCTGAGTTTGATCACTTGGTTGTTAAAGAGAGATTCCATAACCGGATACATGATTTCACGATAAGGAACTTCTTTCGGAATTTGAATGACGGGCAGATGGTGCGTCTCCGAAGCTTGAATGATGCCGGAAGGGATGTCGTGGACAAATCTGCCCGTTTTTATAATTAAAGCGCTTACTTTTTTCTCGGATAACTGTGCCATGAAGTCTTGCTGCTCGCTATGATTGTATGATTGCAGCGGATATAGACTGCTCAGCAGCAATTCCCCCCCGTTAATCCACTCCGCAATATCCGGAGCCTCAATAATTGTTACTCCGCGAATCGGATTGTTCAGGCCCTGCTTGCCGCTGACTACAAACGCTTGCTTCAATGTATCAATTTGAAACAAATCTTTTACCCTGAATTCCATCATTTCCCGCTCCTATCGATGTAGAGGTAGATTAGTCGAGCAAAGAAAGAAACAAGCCAACTCCCCTATTCCCTTGAGAATGAGGTTGTTCAGATCGTATTGTTCGTTAAAAAATTGGAGTTGTCTTCTATTAAGAGTAACGTAAGTCAGCATGAAATTCATCATTTTCGGCAACTGCGCCATGAAATTTTTGTGACCGAAATTAAAATAGCTATAGGCTTGAAATCCTCCCCAAAAGCAATAAATAGTGATAAGAAAACCTCTATCGAGGCATTTCTAAGATGAGCGACCGCGTTTAAAGGTTGGTTTTAACGCCATGGGGAATATTTGGTTTCACATTTTCGCTTCACAGAACTTAATCATTCCTTAATGGTCAAAAAAGAGGCGGCCCCTTCCAAAAAGGAAGCATCCGCCTCATATCACCATGGTATTACGCTAGATTGCTGCCGCACTTTAACGCCATAGCAATGTTGCGTGCCGTCTGTTCCATATTGCCAGCGGCTTGTCTCATCGCATCGTCCAAGCTGCATACGCCAGGCACGATCGTAAACACCATGTCAATGCCATGCTCATGCACGACTTCATGTCCATCCGACAGCGTGCCCGCGAGGCCGATGACCGGCACCCCGTATAGCTTGGCCGTCTTGGCGACCCCCATCGGCGTCTTGCCGTAAATCGTCTGACTGTCAATTCGGCCTTCACCCGTAATGACGAGATCCGCGTCCCTCACCTGCGAAGCAAGTCCTGTCGCTTCGATGACGATGTCAACGCCCCGCTTCAGCTCTGCTCCCAAGAAAGCCAGCACGCCAGCGCCAAGCCCTCCGGCAGCTCCTGCACCTGGAATCTGTTCCACGTCGCTCCCCAAATATTCCTTAATCATAGCGGCATAATGGACGAGATTGTCGTCCAACTGCCGCACCATGTCCGCTCCAGCTCCTTTTTGGGGACCAAATACGGCCGAAGCGCCTCTCTCTCCGGTTAGCGGGTTATCCACATCACAAGCCGCCACGAATGTAACTTGCTTCAGCCTTGGATCTGCTTCACTCATATCGATGCGGGCAATACGCTGCAGCTCTCCGCCGCCTTGGCCGATGTCGAAGCCATCTTCGGCAAGCAGCCGCACCCCAAGCGCCTGTGCCATCCCCGCGCCGCCGTCGTTCGTAGCGCTGCCGCCGAGGCCGAGAATAATCGTGCTCACTCCCTCGTTCAACGCCGACACAATGAGCTCCCCCGTCCCGCGCGTCGTCGTCACTAACGGATTGCGCAGCTCCTGCGGTACAAGCGCCAGGCCCGATGCCGCCGCCATCTCGATAATCGCCGTCTTGCCGTCGCCAAGCATGCCATAGAACGCTTTCACAGGCGTGCCGAGCGGTCCCGTCACTTCACAATGAATCAATCGTCCTCCTGTTGCATCCACCAACGACTGCACCGTGCCTTCCCCGCCGTCAGCCATCGGCACCTTTACAACTTCCGCATCGGGAAATACCTTGCGCCATCCCTTCTCTATAGCATGACATGCCTCTAATGCGGATAAGCTCTCTTTAAATGAGTCTGGAGCAATAATAACCTTCATTCTCTCCACTCCCTCCCTATTAACCTTTACAGAACCGTTCAGATCTTGTTACAGGAACCAACCGAACACGCCAAACACCAACGTCGATACAATGGCCAGTACCAGACCGATTAATGTTTCATACGGGATAAGACGCAGGCGTTCCTTCATCGCCATATTGACGCTGCCACCCGTTGCGTGGAAGAAGCTGCCGTGCGGCATATGGTCAAAGACGGTCGCTCCGGCGTGAATCATCGCTGCGGCCCCTAAGGAAGCAACGCCGAGCTCCATAATCGTCGAGCCGAACACTGAGCTCGCTACCGCTGTTCCTGCCGTCGTCGAAGCCGTAGCCAATGACATTAACGCACCGCTTATCGGCGCAAGCAAGTAAGCCGGCAAGCCGGAAGAAGCCAGACTGTCGATAATCACGTTCTTCAATTGCGAATTGGATATAATGCCAGCCAGCGTGCCCGTGCCGAGCAGCATGACAGCCACGCCGGTCATCTTGCCCAAGCCCGATATTGCATATTGGTTAATCTGCTTGATGCGGCCCATGCACAGGGCACCGACTAAGCCGCCGACCGGCAAGGCAATAATCGGATCGATGACCCAACCCGCCAACGGACGAAGCGACAATAGAGCAATGGCCGTTATCGGAGCCATCATCGCTGCAAGAAAGCTTGGAAGCTGCTGCTCCCCATTATCCACACTTTCTTGTGCCGCAATCTTCGTACCTTTATTGGACAACCGCTTCGCAATCATATAAGTGACGAAGAGTCCGATCAAGGCCGGTACAATCCCTGCCATCATCATCGATGTCAACGGAATGTTGAACGCCTCCGCCGCCGAGATCGCGTTCGGATTCGGCGACATAATGTTGCCGGCCTTGCCGCCGCCAATCATGGCGAGCAGTATCGCCATGCGGGACAAGTCCGCGCGCTGTGCAATCGCCAGCGCAATCGGCGCTACCGTAATGACCGCGACGTCAATGAATACGCCGACCGCCGTCAGCACCATCGTCGCGAACGCCAGCGCGAACAGCGCGCGTGTCTCGCCGACCTTGCGGACTAACGTTTCGGCAATCGTCTTCGCGCCGCCCGATTCAATCAGGACGCCGGCAAGCACACCGGCTGCCAGGATGCGCAGCACGGCCGGAATCATCCCCTTCGCGCCATCCATCATCAAGTTCACAGAATCAACCAACCCGATTCCGCCAACAATCCCACCGGCAAGCGCCCCAATCATCATGCCATAGGCTGGCGGGACTTTACGCAATATAAGCACAATGGCCACGATCAATGCCGTCAAAGCACCGAGTACAGATACAGATACGTCCATAGTTCAATCCCCCTAAGGTGTGGTAGCAATTCTTTGTACTATTACTGTACCTGTAATCTGAAAGCGCTTCATCATGCACGAAAATGAAATACAGCGCTTTAATGAACGTGTTTTTTGTTCAAATGCACAATTCAACTCTGCCCTTTCCAGACGTTGTCTGTTTCCGGCTCTTTCTCTTCCAGTGCGCTCAACCAGCGGGCCGTCATCAGCGTATATAAGTCGCGAAAACGTTTCGGATCTTTGCCAGCCACATCATGAATACGCTGCAGACGGTAACGAAGCGTATTACGGTGAATCGCTAACCGCTCTGCTACGCGCTGCTGTTCGCCATTCTCCTCATAGTAAGCCTGCAATGTCTGCTGCAGCTCTCCGCTCTTATCCTCCTGCACAAACCCCCGCCACAACTGATGCAGCTCTTCCACAACCCAAGAAGGCTTCACGTTGGCTGATACCGTCTCGTTCGGCATATCTTCGCCATAGTATACCGTCTGATCGGGGAGAATCGCTTGCCCTGCCCGCATTGTATCTTGGGCGGAACGGTATGAAGCGATCATGCCATCGATGCCTGAGTAAGCTTTGCCAACGGCAATGCAGAGCGGCGCGATCTGCTTGTCCTCCAGCAGCCTGCGAATTTGCCCGATGCCTTCGCAAATGTCGGTGTTGGGCTGTCTCGGATGGAGATGGGGCTTAAATAGCACGATTTGATGCGTATTGCGAATGGCGATTAAGTCGATGGTTTGCCGTCCCTCCAGCAATTCCACCACCCGCTTGAGCGTAGGCAGCGAATCGGCGTCATGCTCGCCTCTCAGCTCCATAATGCACGCGACCCGCGCCTTATCCGGATGGAAGCCAATCCGTTCCGCCTGAATTCGCAGCATTGCAATATCCTTCCTGTCCGCATGAATGACGGACAGAAGAAAATCTTCCTTCATCCGCTTGTCCCATTGGGCCTTTTCCAACAGATCGGCTTGCTCCAGATACATTTCCGCTGTCATTTTCACTAATTCTCCATACTTTGTCACCTCGTTCGGATCACCCGTAATGCCAATGACCCCAACGACTTCGCCTTGGAATTGAATGGCCAAGTTCGTGCCAGGCAGCACCCCCTGCAGCTTGCGGGCGCTTTCCTCATCAATTTCAAATCGTCCCTTCCGCTCGATCGCAATGAGCGCCCCTTCATGCTTCTGATATAAGCGCGAGCGGTCGCCGGAACCAATAATTCGCCCTCGTTCATCCATGACGTTCACATTATAATGAATAACCTGCATCGTGCGTGTTACAATTTCCTGCGCCAATTCTTTCGTAAGTCGGCTCATCCTTGTCTACCACCTATCTATGTCAATAACGATATGAAAAAACGCCCTCCATCCGATAAGATCGACGACTCACGTCCTTACCGAAATGGGGGCATTAAGATTACGTTATGTATCATTATTCCACGCTCACATCAGGCTGCCAATGTTGGCCCGTATCGGGTCCAGCCCGCCGGATACATTCATAATGTTGCCGGTTATAAAATCCGATCGTTCCTCACATAGAAAGCGGATCACCCGGGTTACGTCTTCACCGGTTCCCGGACGGCCGCGCGGCGTTTCCTCATCCTTAACGTCCTGCACCTCATCGATGCGCCGCTCTTTATTATCACCTCGGATATCTCCAGGGCAAATCATGTTTACCGTAATGCCGTGCGGGGCTTCTTCCACGGCAAGCGTCTTCGTAAAGGAGACGAGTCCGACCTTGGCCGCGGCATATACGGCACGATGCGGCCATGAGCGCGCTTCTCCAGCATGTCCGAATCCGTAATGAATGATTCGTCCCCAGCCTTTGCGCCGCATCGAATCAAGCAGCAGATGATCGAGCAGTATGACACCCGTCAAATTTCCGTTTAACAAATATAAAATCTCTTCTTCCGTGTAATCAGCAAACAAACGGCGCTCCCGTATAAACGGTCCGGCATTGTTTACGACAATGTCGGCGGGACCCATCTCATCCTTCATCGTATATACTAGCCGTTTAATTTCGTCCATTTTTGAAATATCGGCTTGAATGGCACTACAACGGACACCCTTCGCTTCAATTTCCAGCTTCAGCTTCGCCGCTTCCTCTATACTATGCACGTAGTTCAAGACGATATCGTGTCCGGCATCGGCTAACGTCATGGCCGCCATCTTGCCAAGGCCCTTGGCGCTCCCCGTAATCAGGGCAATCTTACGCTGCTGTTCCAACGTCGCAATCCTCCTCCCGGCGCTTCAAAGAACATCCATGTCCAGTATAGATTATTTATGAGGGGAGAACAACAGAACCCAATTATCGGACCGGATCGTCATCCTGAATCGAGGTAAGCAGCTCCACCCTTTTGCTTCACTCTCCCCTTCCATCAGGAAGCGGCACAACCAATTGCCACTCTGATTCACTCTCATCGTGATCGGCCTCGTTATGGATGGTACCTATACGATACGTCATGTCCCTTATCCTCCACGTTATCCCTCCTGACTGTATGGGAGATTGAAGCTAAGAGCATCGTAATGCTTCGTTCGTGCAGTGACGCGCTCTGACTGACTGTACGGGAGAATGGAGCTAAGGGCCATTGCACAGAAGCCACAACATGTTCTCGTTTGAAAAGGAAGGGGGGCTGCCATTCTGAATGAAGGGGAGATCGAGGCAAGGGATGGAACAGGCTCCAACAATGTAAAAAAGCCTTGGCGTCAAGGCTGCTCATCTTTTCAATGAATATGCCGTAAAGCGCCAAGGCTATGCGAGTATGTTCCATTCAACAGCAATAATTAGAACGCTGGAACGATCGCTCCTTTATATTTGTCCTCGATGAATTTCTTCACGTCGTCGGATTGAAGCGCGGCAACCAATTTTTTAATTGCTTCGCTGTCTTTGTTATCTTCACGTGCCGTCAAAATGTTTGCATACGGTGAATCTTTATCTTCGATGAACAGCGCATCCTTCGTCGGATTCAATTCAGCTTGCAGTGCATAGTTCGTGTTGATGAGCGCCATATCGACTTCATCCAACGCACGCGGCAGCATTGCGGCTTCCAACTCTTTGAACTTCAGATTTTTCGGATTGTCTGCAACGTCGCGAGCTGTCGCTTCAAGGCCTGTGCCCTCTTTCAGCTTAATGATGCCTTGTTTCTCAAGCAAAAGCAAGGAACGTCCACCATTTGTCGCATCATTAGGAATAGCGACCGTAGCACCGTCTTGCAGCTCATCGACGGATTTAATTTTTTTGGAGTACGCGCCGAACGGCTCCACATGCACGTTACCGACGCTAACCAGCTTGTAGCCCTTCGTATTCACTTCGTTGTCCATGTATGGCTTATGCTGGAAGAAGTTCGCATCAAGCTGCTTCTCATGCACCTGTACGTTCGGTTGAACATAGTCGGTAAATTCCTTGATTTCCAATTCAATGCCTTGATCCTTCAACAGCGGCTTGATATGATTCAAAATTTCTGCGTGCGGAACCGGAGATGCGCCGACGACCACTTTCGTCGTTTCGCCGCCCGCATTGTCTGAGGCGTTCGTTGCATTGTTGTCTGACGCCGGCTTGCTTCCGCATGCGGCCAGCACCATTACTAACGTTACGAGAGTCAATACATAAGTCCACTTTTTCATTGCCAACACCTTCTCCTTCCAAACTGCCCCAATTGAATTTTTTGTATTTATGAGGTTGTTCAAAATACTCTTAACCTTTTTGAACACTCACTATATGTTGAAGCTCCAAAGAGCGGGCTTCCCAAGCCTTATTTGCGGGTAAACTTGCGCACCAACGCATCGCCAATCCACTGCAGCACCTGCACGAGCAGCACCATCACGACAATCGATACAATCATCACTTCGAATTCGTAACGGTGATAACCGTAGCGAATAGCCAGATCCCCTAGACCGCCACCGCCAATCATTCCTGACATGGCCGTATAAGTGACCAGCGTAACCGCCGTAATCGTCGTGCCGGCAATAAGTCCAGGCATCGCTTCCGGGAGCAGCACCTTGCGCACAATCTGCCATGTCGATGCCCCCATCGCTTGCGCTGCCTCGATGACGCCGCGATCCACTTCTCTTAGCGACGTTTCGACCAGACGGGCGAAGAACGGAGCAGCCGCGATGACGAGCGGCGGTATTGTTCCTTCCACACCTATCGAAGTCCCTATAATAATCCGGGTAAGCGGGATAATGGCAATCATCAAAATAACAAACGGCACCGAGCGTAGAATATTGACGATAAATGACACCACCGCGTACACCGGCTTGGCCGCTGCCCTATTCGATTTGCCTGTCAAGTAAAGCAGTACGCCGAGCGGAAGTCCGATAATGAAGGTGAACAATACGGAAAAGAGCATCATCGTCAGCGTATCGGTCGTGGCCGTGCTTACTTCTTCCCAGTTCACTGTAGAGAAATCAAGCTTCATTATGCAATCACCTCCACTTCCAAGCCTTTATCCCGCAACGACAGGAGCGACTGTTCCACGGCCGTCTTCTCTCCGTCAAGTCTTACGACCAACTGGCCGTATGGAACGTCCTTCATGCGCGAGATCGTACCTTGCAGAATGGCGAAGCCGACACCGGCTGCAGTCAATACTTGATGGAGCACCGGCGCGTACGTCACGTCGCCCAAATAATTGATCTTCACCACGCGGGAATGTTCGGTCGCCTGCGTCTTGAAAGCTGCCCAAGGCTGGAGCTCCGCATCATTGCGCTCTTCTAGAATAAACTCACGCGTCACCGGATGCTCCGGCTTCAGAAATACGTCGATGACCTTACCCTGTTCCGCAATTGCACCGGCATGAATAACGGCGACGCGGTCGCATATCGCTTGGATGACGTGCATTTCGTGCGTGATGAGCACAATCGTAATGCCGAACTTGCGGTTAATATCGAGCAACAGGTCAAGTATCGCGTTGGTCGTCTGCGGATCGAGCGCCGAAGTCGCTTCGTCACACAACAGTACCTTTGGATCGTTAGCCAAAGCTCGTGCGATGCCAACCCGCTGCTTCTGTCCGCCAGATAATTGCGCCGGATATTTATCGCGGTGCTCCTCCAGTCCGACGAGACGGATTAAATCGTCCACCTTCGCCTGCACTTTTTCTTTCGTTGTGTGTGCAAGCTGCAGCGGAAAGGCGATATTGTCAAATACCGTCGCAGATGACAGCAGATTAAAATGCTGAAAAATCATGCCTATCTTGCGGCGCTGCTGCTGCAGCCCTCCCTGAGTTAGCTTCGTCAGCTCGACGCCGTCAACGGTCACCGTTCCGGATGTCGGCCGTTCCAGCAGATTAATGCTGCGCAGCAAGGTGCTCTTGCCTGCCCCGGAGTGGCCGATAATGCCGAAAATTTCGCCATCCGCCACTGTCAGGCTTACATCGTCCAGCGCCAGCGGTCCGCTTGCTTTGCCTCTCGCATCATATTGTTTGCTTATATGTTCCAAACGAATCAATGGAATCGTCACCTTCCTTTATGCATCGCGTATGCATGATGCATACGCGTTATTGGCTGTCAGCTTATTCATAATCGGACAGCCCGTGAATGTATTATACAGGATTATATATAAAAAGCCCCCTCTTGGCAGATGCCAAAAGGGGGCTACGTCGATTCGCTGTCTCTTGCAGTTGAAACTGGCGGTTGTTCGCAACTCTCCCTTTTCTTATCTGCCAGAACCGTCACGTTCTGAAGGAATTAGCACCATTGACATCTTGCAAGCATATAACGCGCCGAAGCGTCATATTGACCGGGTTGCAAGATCGGTTGCCGGGCTTCACAGGGCCTGTCCCTCCGCCACTCTTGATAAGAAAACGGTTATGAAATTTAAATTGAGTATAATCCAGCATTTGAAAGTTGTCAAATAACTTTTTTTACCTTACGTTTCATTTTTCCAGTTTGCACAATTCCTCAAAGGCGATCAGCAACGTTTCGCATGCCATATGGAAACCATCCTGTAAATCCTGCAAATTCGCTTGGATATCCTCCAGCTTGATTTTATCGCTTAAGCTGCGGTGGCGCTGCCATAAATCATCCTGCATTTCCGCATTCATATGGTGAATTTCCGTATTGCGGCGCTTGCGGAGACGCTGAAGAGCATCGCCGTACTGATCTTTCAAGGCGGTTAACCGTTCGGCCAAGCGCGGATGGCTGCCTTTGAACCGGATTTGACGCAGAACCGTGAAGTAAGAAAAACGATGCTTCACCTTCTCCGTCTCCAATTGCAGCACCGTGTTCAGGAGCGTACCGAGCTTGTCCAAAATGGAGAAGACGCGAATGAATCCGTTCTTGTAGAAATAGACATGCCGATAGTAATCATCCAGTTCCTCATCGTCCATCTCCGCTTGATATCGCTTCGTTACGCGCTCCGCAAACTTATCGGAAGCATAAACGCTTTGTTCCAGCTCATCCAAGGATGTCTTTAACCCGACGGTCCAGATTTCAATTTTGCGCCAATAGTGCTCCGGATCGCCCTGCTTGTCCATTTGCTTGCGCACAACGTTCAAGTAGCGCTCCATCAACGCCATGGCTTCCTGCAATTCTCCTTCGTCCTGACGGGGCGGTTCACCGAACAGAATGCGCAGCATGGAACTCCTCCTTGTCGATACTAGCACGTGAATGGATCCGTGATTATAAGAGGCCCCGTTCAACAACCGCTTATAATCCGTTCGGGAAATAGTCTTTCCAACGTTGGTCAACCTGTTGCACGATATCTTCACGCGGGAACAATTCGTCTGGGTAACCCGGCTTCATGCGCGCATCGATGACAATCGGTAATTTATAGGCAAGATGGTGATTGCGGACTTCCATTCCCGCGTATATATCAGATGCAGGGTTAAATCGCGTAAATACCGTCCATAGAAACGAAAGCTGTCCGTTCGCGACTTGGGCATCATCCACTAAGAACACAAGCGGCCATTTCGTCTCTTTCTCCGTGAGACGCGCCAATACGCGTTCCGCCAGCTGCGGCTCTGCCTCATACGAAGCGCCGGCTACTGTCAAGCAGCCGCGGCAAAAGACGGCGACATCATGAATCTCGCCAATTTCGCCCTCCTCGTACGTATGCGGCAGTTCCCGCACCGGATCGCCTACGCCAAGCAGAATGCCTTTGCTGCCATGGTTCAGCTTATGCCCGGTATAATCGAGCGTATCGTGCGACGTGTTATTCATCACATACAAGTCGCTCTCTGGCTTAAATCGCTCGAGCACCGCTTCGGTCAGCTCAGCAAAGTTCTCTAGGTCAACGGGCTGATCCGTCAGCATGAGGAACTTCGTCAAGCTGAGCTGGCCTTCACCGAGAATGCGGAAGCCGGACAGAAGCGCTTCACGTGAATAGCTTTCGCGCACGACGGCGGCGGCCAAGGAATGGACGCCCGTTTCTGGATATGGATGCACCTTGCGCACCGTTGGCATGACGAGCGGGAACGCCGGGGACAACAGCCTTACCAAATATTCGCCCAAGTAATAGTCCTCTTGACGAGGCTTGCCTACAACCGTCGCCGGATAGATCGCATCCTTGCGGTGATACATCTGCTTCACATTAAGCACCGGGAACTCGTGCGCCCATGAGTAATAGCCGTAATGGTCACCGAACGGCCCTTCCATGCGGCGGACATGCGGCGGCACATAGCCTTGAATTACGAAATCCGCTTCAGCCGGAATACGGTGTCCTTCAAAGCCGCTGTCTACGACTGGAAGGCGTTCACCCATCACGAACGAGGTCATCAATAGCTCAGGCAGCTTCTCAGGAAGCGGCGCAATGGCCGCTGCAATAAGCGCAGGAGGTCCACCGACAATTACGGACACTGGAAGCGCTTCATTGCGCATTTCCGCCTCATGATGATGAAAACCGCCGCCTTTTTGAATTTGCCAGTGCATGCCAGTCGTCTCTTCATCGTATATTTGAATGCGATACATGCCGAGGTTATGATCGCTTCCTTTATGTAAGGGATGCTCGGTATAGACGAGCGGAAGTGTAATGAACGGACCACCGTCCAATTGCCAGCTCGTTAAAGCAGGAAGACCTTGCATCGGCTTATCCGTACGCTTCACTCCCATAATCGGCGCTTGCGTCGGCGTAACTTCCTTCATGCCCACCTTCGTCAAGCCGAGCAGATCCTTCACTAGGCCGCGCTCTTCCCACAACTTCTTCGGCGACGGCGGCATCAAGCGGTGAATCGCCTCGATGCACTTGTTCGCAAACTGCTCTGGACGCGGTCCGAAAGCAAGATCGACCCGCCGCATCGTTCCGAACAGATTGGTCGCGACCGGAAAAGGACTGCCCTTCACATTTGTAAATAAAAGGGCAGGACCGCCTTCAGCGATAACGCGTCTGTGAATTTCGGCAATCTCTAAATACGGATCAACTTCCGTCTCGATCACTGCCAAATCATTCTCTCGCTTTAGCATGTGGATGAAATCACGAATATTAGAAAAAGACAATACGAGCCCTCCTTGAAATGTTCCGTTATCGTTTGGGTTGACGTTTCTTACATATAAATTACATGTTTCCTCTATAAGTATATCTGTTTTTCATCCGAACCTAAAGCGTGCCTGTTAGACAACTTACGACATTGTAAGCTAGGCGTAAGTTGATTCCATGGTACCTGTCGTCCGTCTCCGATACAATAAAGACATCAAATGAAACGCGAACCACAATTGAGGAGGTAGATGTTCATGAAAAACAATCAAATGGCAGTACGCAAACCTTGGAATGTTCGTTGGTTAGCCGCAGCCAAAGCAGCTGCTTCGGTCGTCCTGTTCGGCACGCACGCCAATGAAACCCGCAACATGCAAGAAGGAGCGTAAAATGAATGACTGAAGCAATTGATAACCTTTCATTTCCCAATAAAAGAAGCAGCTCGCTTGAATCACGCTAACCGGAACAACTTCCGAAAAACGTCAAGCGACCTGCTTCTTTTACATATTGCAACTCGTGGGTCTTATGCCCTTAGCATTGATGTATGTATGTCTTCTTATTACTTCCTAAGCTGCCAGACGCGGATGCTCATATGGCACAGAACGCTGAACAACCCGCAAATGAGCGTCGTATGCAGCAAGCTTGCCAACAGGAACAGGTTGGCATCCAGCATTGAAAGGACCACAAATGCCCCGCTGATGATTTGCGCTGCGCAGAGCGCAAGCGACCATATGCCGCACAATTGAATTTCCCGGTTATCCTTATGGTTGTGGTAGGCAAAATGAGCCATAATCGCAACTACGATGAACAGCAGCGCCGCCGCTACACGATGCCAAAACGCAATCGCCGTCCCACCGGACAATTCAGGTATCCATTCCCCGTTGCAGAGCGGCCATCCCATACAGCCTCCCGATGAATCGGTATGCCGTACGAATGCGCCTACATAGATAACAATGTAGGTATAAAGCAAAGTAAACCAGACCCCGTATCGAAATTCCGCACGAATCGGACGGCCTTGATCCGCCTGTACTACAGTTCCCCGTTCATACCGACGCAACACGACGCACAACAGGAAGGAAGAGGCAAAGGCGAGCAAAGAAATTCCGAAATGAAGCGCCATTACGGGTGGAGATTGCGTAAACACAACAGCCAGAGCGCCCATAATCGCTTGAATAATCGTAAATAATAGCGTAAGGAAAGCGTAGCTTACCGCATCGCGTTTGTCTCTCGCAGCGCGCAGAACGAAGATGAACGAGGCCAAGACGAGCAGACCGACAATTCCAGTGACGAAACGGTGGGAATATTCAATCATGGATTCAATCGTGTAAGCGGGAACAAATTTGCCGTTGCAGAGCGGCCAATCCGAACCGCACCCCATTCCGGATCCCGTCTTCGTTACCAATGCTCCGTTCAGCACGACAAGAAACATTCCGATGCATGTAACGTAAGCCAATTGTTTCATTCTACGGTAGATGTTTGAATTCACTAGTTTCACCTGACCCGTTGTTCATAATTGAAGCCGTTCATTATAAATAATAAGAAAAGTATTCCAGTCCGTCTCCCATTATACAAGATTTCCTAAATGAATGTACGGCTAAATTGTGACAAATATTACACTCAGCAGCAGCCCATCGCCTTCTTACTCCTCTAAACAAGAAAATCCGTCCGCAAATGGGACGGATCATGCTTTCCTATCCAGTTATACTGCTTCGGACACCGCAAGGGCCCGCTCTACGAACTGCTCGATTTCCGGGCGTGTCTTGCGCAGCTTGTTGACGAATCGAATCGTTTCCTTCCCGTCTTTAAAAGCAACGAAGCTCGGAATGCCCAGTATATGATGTTCCTGCGCCACATCGAGTAGTTGCTCTGCATCGACCTCGACGAAAGTCGCCTTGCCTTCAAATTGCGCTTCAAGTTCCGGCATGAACGGATCGATGAAATGACAATCCGGACACCAGGAGGTCTTAAATACTGCAATAATTGTCTGAGATTGAGCGATTACTTCCTGGAACCGTTCGACGGCTTGTATTTTCTCCATAGCGCTTCACTCCCTACTTTGTTCAGTTCAAGATATAACAAATGCTTGCGAAAAGTCAAACACGCTGAGTGTACGTCCTCGCTTGAAATTGGACATACTGAGAAGGAAATGCATTAAATTTGTTATTTTTCAGCAGCCCTATCGATTACGCACTTTAACAAAAGGAGGCTTCCCGATGCTTTCCAATCTGTCCAAGCGGTGGCGGCACGCTGTGCAAATGATGCGTCAAGCAGCTGGCACAGTTTACGATGCTATGCGGATGACATGGACTGAACTGCATAATCGGGTGACGCTCATGCGCGAGAGCCGCACGCTCGAATGGAATCGTGCCGCGGCAAAGCGCACGGAGGAACACGTGAACCGCATTCTGCTGGAACGACAGCGGCAACAGTTCGTCAGCGGCAGAAGAGCAGCCGCTTCTTCTTTAACCACGGAGGAATCGATGCTGCTGCGTCACATTCGAAACTCCGTTCGCATGGCGAACCGGAATAACGTCACCCGAACGGCAGCATACGGGCGCATCTACAAATCATATCCTGAGTTGCATTGGGCCTTTCTTGCCCATATGGTGTCGCGTAATGGCGGTTGGAATATGACCGACCTGCAGGGTGAATGGCTGCCGCGCATTATGAGCGCGAATCATCGCCTGTGGGCGTATCGTTTGCTTGAACGATCCAATGCGCTTATTTTTCACGATGCGTATCCTCAACTCTTGCTCTATGCAGCAAGCCGCCGCGAGGGCAAAAGCTTGTTTCACTTGCTGCCCACACTTGACATATCCGCCTTTATGACACCGTTTTGGGAAAGCTTCTGGGTTCAGCCGAACAGTTCGCTCTTAACTACCGCCCTTATCGTCAATGAACAGAATGTTATCGAAGGCAGAGTCGTGCAGCATCCGGATTATCGGGAACACGTTATTAATAAATGGGACTTTCGACTACATGGATGGATGCAAATGAATCAAGTCATCTTTCCCCTTGGCGTCCCGTCGTTGAAAGAACACGAGGCCGTGCCTCTAGTCGGCTTGACCCTTGAAGATTTCTCTGATGTAAATGAGCGAATCTTCTTCGGCCGCAAGCTGTACGCCTTGTTATTCCATACTCCTGAAATTTACGGAGGCGCCTTGCGCTATATGCGTGCCGTACCGCATACCGGCTCGCGATCCGATTATTGGCCGCATATATTTACGAAGAAAGCAGCGGTTCCAGAACATGTCAGGCTCCCAAGCGCTCACCGCGCGTATAGCCCAAGCCTTACCGATGTATGGCAGGACGAGCCCTATACTCCGATCGAACCAGGCGATTGGTTCATCGACGATCGGATGCTGAAGCATATGCAGCCGACACGTCCTCCTCTGCATATTGACATGACTTTGCCGCATGATCGGCTATGGAAGGAAACTGCTTCGCTAGCCGGATTCATTCAACCAAGCTAATCACAACTTGCTGAAATTCATTACAGAACCTCATCCCTCATGCCCTTGTTGCTTTGAACAGGGGCTTGTTGAGGAAATATCGACAAGATGAGCTGCATAGTATACTATTATCGTTACTAAAAGTAAGTGCTTGTATATATTTAAATTGCTTACTATAATAAAGTAAAGATGACATGGAGGAATGATTTTATGGCTCAACTCAAGATCGTTTCCGACTTCGTTTGTCCGTTTTGTTTTTTGGGAGAGAAGGCAGTGGAAGAAACATTTCAACCTGATGACATCGAATGGATTCCGTATGAACTGCGTCCGGAAGGCAGCGTACCGCTTGATCCGAACAGCGCGTATGTACAGCAATCGATGAAGCAAAGCGTTCTGCCAATTGCTGAGCGATTGGGAGTAGACATCAGTCTGCCGGACATCTCACCTATTCCGCGTACCCGTTTGGCTCATATCGGCTTCTACTATGCGAAGGAGCACGGCAAAGGCAATGACTATTTCGTCAGCGTCTTTAAAGCGTATTGGCAGCAAGGACTGGACATTTCCCAGTCTGGGGTGCTTGCCCAAGTGGCGGAGCAAATCGGTCTGGACGCCCATTCATTCTTGTCTGCGCTGCAAGATGAGCGCTATGCCAAGCAGCACGAAGAAGGACTCCGGCAGACAGAGAGCGTACGAGCGGTTCCAACGTTCTTCGTCGGCGACCGGGTTCTGCAAGGAATCCAATCCAAGGAAACATTGGAGATCGCACGTGACGAGGCCACACGGAAGGATGCAGCTCAACCGTCTGCTTCCTCGACCGACTCCTGCTCGATTGATGGCTGCTGATGTTAGCTGATGTTAATAATGACTTCATATAGGAAAAAGGACTTTGCACCGTCGGTTTACGATGATGGCCAAGGTCCTTTTTCTCATTCTTATCCATATCGCTGCATCTTACCTGAACAACTTCGCAGCCATCGTCGTCAGCTGAGGACTGAGACGGGGCTGAACGTCCATTCGTGCAATAATATCCTCCGCAACGTCAACGCCCTGCGCCACTTCGATCAGCTCCAATTCCCCGCGGCTTAACCGGAATACGGCGCGCTCCGTCACATACAGAACCTCAATGCCGCGCGACGCCGCATATGCGGCATGGAACGTCAGGTGCTCCACCTGCCGCACGAACTTGCGGTGCCTGCCTTCGCGAACAATGCGCAAGCCGCCGTCTGCGAACTCCACCTGCAGGCCGCCGGCCGTAAATGTCGAGCAGAACACCAGCTTCTTCGCGTTCTGGCTTATGTTGATGAAGCCACCGCAGCCCGTTAGCTTGCCGCCATAGCGGCTCACGTTCACGTTGCCCTGCGCGTCTGCCTCCGCCATGCCGAGGCAAGCCACGTCCAGGCCTCCGCCGTCGAAGAAGTCGAACTGCGACGGCTCGTCAATGATGGCTTCGGGGTGCGCGGATGCGCCGAAGCTGAGGCCCCGCGCCGGAGTGCCGCCGATGGGTCCAGATTCGAGCAGCAGCGTCAGATCGCCGCGTCCGGCCTCCCAAGCGGCGTAACCGACGCCTTCGGGCAGGCCGATGCCAAGATTCACCACGCTATGCGGGGGAATCTCTTGCAAGGCGCGGCGGGCGATGACGAGGCGTTCGTCCCTGTCCATAGGAGGCGGCTCTGCCCGGGATGCACTGTCACCGCCCGCATATGCCGGGTTATAGTGTTCGGCGAACGTCATCGCATGCTCTTCCGGCTCCGCCAGCACGACGGCATCCACGAACACACCCGGGATGACGACCTGCTTCGGGTCAAGCAAGCCGGCCGGCACTTTGCGCTCGACCTGGGCGATGACCAGCCCGCCGCTGTTGCGTGCCGCTTGGGCGAGCGCCAGCATTTCCAGCGTTACGGCTTCTCGTTCCATCGAGATATTGCCGCGCTCATCCGCCGTCGTGCCGCGCAGCAAGGCCGTGTGAATCGGGAAGGCCCGGTACAGCAGCTGTTCACGTCCGCCGAGCTGAACAAGCTCGACCAACTCTTCCCTTGTCGCTGCATTCAGCTTGCCTCCTTCCGCTCGCGGGTCGACGAACGTGTGCAGACCGACATGCGTGACCGTTCCGCAGCGCCCGGCAGCAATATCGCGATACAAATGCACGATTACGCCTTGGGGGAAATTATAAGCCTCAATCCGGTTGGCAAGCGCTAAAGCGCCAAGGCGCGGAGCCAAGCCCCAATGGCCGCCGATAACGCGCTTCACCAGCCCCTCGTAGGCCAGATGGTTCACGCCGCGCGCCACCCCGTCGCCTTGACCTGCCGCGTACACGATCGTCAGTGCAGATGGCGCTGCTTCCGTCAAGTAACGCCGCTCCAGCGCCGCCGTTAGCGCTTCTGGATTCGCACAGCCTGCGAATCCCCCTATCCCGACCGTCATCCCGTCGGCGATGAGGCGCACCGCTTCATCCGCGTTCATGAAGCGGACGCCTTGCCGCGGCGCCCGTGTCTTCGGCATAATAGGAACACCGTTCAAATAGATAGCCCTCCGTTCACTTCAATGACAGCGCCGTTAATATAATTCGCCGCGTCGGACGCCAGGAACAGATAGGCTTGAGCCACATCCTCCGGCCGGCCCAGACGGCGCAGCGGTACTTTATCCCGCATGCCATCGACGATCTTCTCTGGCATCTTCGCCACCATCTCCGTCGCGATAAATCCCGGCGCGACCGCATTCACACAGATGCCTTTATATCCGAGCTCTCGCGCCCACGTCTTCGTCATTCCGATGACGCCGGCCTTAGTCGCGGCATAGTTCGTCTGCCCGATGTTCCCCTGCACGCCGACGATAGAGGACGTGTTAATGATCTTGCCATGTCCTTGGGCCGCCATGTAAGGAGCGCCGTATCGGGTGCAATAGAACACCCCGTTCAAGTTCACGTCAATCACATCCTGCCACTGTTCCGGCGACATCTTCATCAGCATCGCATCGCGGGTAATACCCGCGTTATTGATCAGCACATCAATCGCACCGAAGCGCTCCATCGTCTGCTCCATGAGCTGCTGTGCGCTCTTGGGCTCCGCTACATTGCTCTTAACGAAGATGGCACGCTCGGCCGCAGACGGTCCAAGCTCATTCAGCAATCGAAGTCCCGCCTCTTCATTGAAGTCCGCAATGACAACATTCGCTTCTGCTTCCATGAACAACCGGACGGCCGCTTCGCCAATGCCGTTTGCTCCGCCCGTAATAATTACCGTCTTATCGGTAAGCTTCATAATGAATCCTCCTGTCTGCCGACAATCCGCACTCGTCATGCGGATATTAATGGTGATGAGTGGAGATCGATGCCTCCGCTGACAAGAACGCTTCCATCGCTTGCAGCAGCTGCGGTAAATCATCGACGAGCGGGGAATGCCCGCAATTCTTCAGCGATATGAACTGCGCAATGTCTCCCAAGTCTGCCAGCGTCTCCGTCGTCATCGCTTCGTTAATGACCATATCCCTCTCTCCGCGAAGCACGAGCGTTGGCGCTGCAATCCGCTTCACCGCGCCGCTGCCTGCCGCAGCTTCGTTGTCGAATACGCTGATGTTGAACGTATTCAACGCATAATACACATCCATCAAGTTCCGCTGCGTCAGGATATCGTCGATATACGCTTCATAGCGCGCTTCCTTAGGGCGATTCTTGTCATAGATGACCGACTCATACAGCAGCTTCATGAATGCACGGTCACCCCGTGCATTCGCGTCCCATACCGATCGATTGCGCGCCAATGCTTCAATGCCTTCATAGGTTGCAATCCGCTTTGTCACATCTGGCAGCCCATTCTCACCGTCTTCATAGAATGGATACCCGCGCGTGGATACCGAGGCCAGCAGAATCAGCTTCGTGACCGCATCCGGCCAGTCTGCAGCCAACTCCATCGCTACACCGCCACCTGTGGACCAGCCCATGACGGCGAACCGTTTCAGTCCAACTGCGTGGGCAAACAGCTTCACATCTTCAGAAAATTGTTGCAGGGAACGAATCGGTTGATGGTACGTCGAGATGCCGAATCCTCGCAAATCGATCGCATACAGCTTGTAGCGCGCATCCAGTTGCTCCAGCATCACATCCCAATGATAAGAAGAATTCATGTTGCCATGAATGAGCAGGACGACTTCATCTCCACCTTCGCGTTCGCGATATCCGAGCGTTTCCCCGTTCGGCAGCAGCACCGATTTCAACTCTACCTTCATTGGACTTCCCCCCATTTCAAAGTGAGCGCCCCCCATGCATAGCCGATACCTGCCGCGGCCAGCACCACTACGCTTCCCGGATGAATCAGCCCTTGCTTCATGCCTAACTCTATGCAAATCATCGGGTCAAATTGACCAATATGTCCGAATTCGTCCAAATATACCGACCTTCGGTCTGGAATGCCTAACGCCCGGAGCACCGCTTCATGCGCCGAACGCTTCATATGAAGCAGACCGATAAAGCCAACCTGGTCGATGCTATATCCGCTGTCACGTACCGAGCATTCCACCACTTCGGCGAAGCGGTCCATCGATACGGCGTCCAATCGATTTTTCATGCGCTCGGGGTCAGGCACACGGAATCGCGGCTCCCCTTGCGCGATAAGCTCCGCCGTCAGCGGCTGCTTCGTCCCGCCCGCCGCGATGATGACATCTTCGGCGAAGGACCCGTCCGTTATAATCGCCGTCTCCAACACTTCCGGATAAGCGGTGCCAGCATCTGAGCCCCGGCGCAATATCATTGCCCCGCCGCCGGCGCCGAGATTGATCATGAAACGCGTATAAGGATCGGTCACATCAATCAAATCGCCATTGCGGTATCCGCCTGCTAGCAGAACGGTCGAAATGCGCGCATCACCCCGCATCATCGACTTCGCCGTCTTTACAGCCATCAGCGTCGTGCAGCAGCGGGACGCCAGATCGAACCCCCATGCATTGATGGCTCCGATATCATGCTGCAGCTTAAGAGCAGCGGTCCATACGGGATACTCCTTATGCTCTTCGCCGATGTAGATAACGAGGTCGATCTCTGCGGGATCGATGCCCGCCCGTTCTAACGCTTGCTGTGCCGCACGCACTCCCATCGCGCAAGGGTGGTCTTCCGGTCCGGGGACCGGTTTTTGCCGAATGCCGAGCTTCGTCTCGACGATCTCCTGCGGTATACCGGACGCCTGCGCGATATCCTCACTCGTCATCCGGCCTTCCGGTATGTAGACTCCTACCGAAAGCAGCCGAACCACGTCATCTGCTGTATTCGCGTTAACGTTCATGTCATTCCATCCCCCGTTTCATCCGCTGCTGCATGAAGAGCACCGCCTCTTCCCATGAAGCGACCGTCATCTCTTCCTGACCTTGGACATAAGTGACCCGAATGCGCCAAGCGTCACACAGAGCTTCATCGTGGTGCGCTTGGCAGCGGATGACAAACGAACCGACCGCCGTACCGCCTTCCGCTGCACCGCCTTGCTCTCCTTGGAGACTGCATGCATTCGCCCGCTCATGCTTGCCGTATGCTTCCTTACTGTCGCCCGCCGTCATCCCGCCCCCTCCTTCCGAATCGCATTGGAATCAGCCTGCAGTGATTGCTCAAGTCGGCGTCCTCTGCGCTTCAGCCACCAGAGGCGCAGCGTGCCAACAATTCCTGCCGGGAACAGCAGCACAACCACGATGTACAACAAGCCGAAAAAGATAATCCACCGTTCAAAAATCGGATGGAACTTGGCCAATTCCGATAATCCGTGATGCGCCCATTCAATAATGGAAGCGCCAATAATCGCGCCAAACAGCGTGCCTACCCCGCCGATAATCGTCATTAACAGAGCATTCAGCGTCATATCCATCCCGAAGACAGTCGTATTGACAAATCGCAATGTCAGCACATACAGAGAACCGCTTATACTGGCCGCCATACCTGCAACGACGGTCGCAAACACTTTATAATGAACGATCTCATAGCCGAGCGACTCGGTTCGCTGTTCATTTTCCCGAATGGCCAGCAGCACCCGGCCGACCGGGGATTGCGTAAAGCGGCGCAGCAGCAGGAACATAACCACCATGACCGCCAGCGCGGTGAAATACAGGACAGTCCGGTCCTTCATCACGGACGGTATCGGAAACGTAAAGCCGTCATTGCCGTTCGTCAGCGAGCGCCATTTCTCAGCCAGCACTAATAGAAGTCCCGAGAACGCGAGTGTCAACATCGCATAAAAATGACTTTTCAACCGCAAGGACAGCATCCCCACAATATAACTGAGCAGAGCAGACAGCAGCACGCCGACCAAGACGGACAAGAGAAGCGTTCCGATGGAAGCGTCGAGGCGATCGAGCATTACCCCGCTCGTGTAGGCGCCGATTCCGAAAAACATGCAGTGGCCGAATGATACGATGCCAGTAAATCCGAGCAATATGTCATAGCTCATCGCAAAGACAGCGAAGATGCATATTTGTGTCATCAAAATAAGAAAGCTGCGCGAATCATTAATAAAAGGCAACGCCGCCAGGCCAGCGACAAAAATAACGAACCATATCGTTCCGATTTTTGACGTTCTCATCCCGCTCACCCCTTTGCTCCGAACAATCCCGACGGCTTAATGAGCAGCACAATGACCATAAGCAGCATATTTGCCGCAAGCGACAATTCCGGCACGTAGTAAGCCATAAATGCTCCTGATAAGCCAACGAGCAGCGCCGCAAATGCAGAGCCCTGAATGCTGCCCATGCCGCCGATGACGACGACGATGAAGGCCAGAATAGCGAACTGCATGCCCATTTCGGCGAAGATAACACCCGAATACGGTGCCAGGAGTGCGCCGCCAAGCGCTGCCAAGCCGGCTCCCGCCATGAACACCAGCGTAAAAACGCGGCGGATAGGAATGCCCAACGCTTGCACCATCTCGGGATTCATGACGCCAGCTCGCACAATGAGACCGATTTTCGTCCGCTTTAATACAAACAGCAATCCGGCGAATACTATCGCTCCAATACAGATGATGAACAACCGATATTTGATTAAAATGACGCCCTCTACCTCCCAGCTGCCGTTCAAAAGCGGTGGTACATCTGCCTTGAGAGGATTCGGGCCGAACACTACCTTCAGCAGCTCGCTTAAGACGAGCATGGCACCTAACGTCACGAGAATTTGCTGAATATGATTGCCATACACCGGGCGAATGACAAGCCGCTCCAGCACGAGACCAAGCAGCATGCCGATGACAACGGCACCTAAGATGGCAACGAAGAACGAACCCGTCGCAGCATACAGCCATACCCCTCCATACGCTCCCCAAGCGAACAATCCGCCATGAGCAAAATTCAGCACGCTCATCAACCCGAAGATGAGCGTAAGCCCCGACGCCAACAGGAAGATAAGCATCCCCGTCGCCAGCCCGTTTACGAGTAAGTTAATGATGCCATTCAATATTCGTGTCCCTCCGTTCACGGGCTTGCTATGCGATGCCCAAATATTTGCGTCTTGTCGCTTCATCCTGCTGCAATTCCGCCATCATTCCTTCAGAGACGATACGTCCTTCATCCATCAAGTAGTACCGATGTCCGATGCGGCTTGCCATCATGAAATTCTGCTCCACCAAGAGCACAGTCGTCTTCGCCTTCATCTGCTCAATAGCAAGCATCAGCTTCTCCACCATAATCGGAGCCAGCCCCTTGCTCGGCTCATCGATGAGCAGCAGCCGATTATCGTTCACATAAGCCCGGGAAATCGCCAGCATCTGCTTCTGTCCTCCGCTTAACAGCCCGCTCTTGCGCCCCCAGAATTTATGCAAATCCGGAAACAGCTCCAGCACCCATTCAAGCCGTGCCTTCGTGTGGTCGTCGTTCAGCCTCATCGCAATGCGCATCGTTTCCCCTACGGTCAAATCGGGAAAGATCCCTTGATCCTCTGGAACATATCCGATGCCTTGCCGCGATATCCGATGCGTCGGAAGCGCTTCCACACGTTCGCCTTGAAAGCTAATTTCGCCCTTGGATACCGGATTCAGCCCCATGATCGAGCGGAGGGTCGTCGTCTTGCCCGCGCCGTTGCGTCCAAGCAGCACCGTGATTTCCCCTGGCACCACCTCGAAGGTCACGCCTTGTAAAATATGATATTGACCAATATGCGTCTCAATCCCCCGCACTTGCAACAGCGTCATCGTACAACCCTCCCAAATAAGCCGCTTGAACCGTCTCATTGTTCATAATATCCTCTGGGCGGCCGTCCGCCAGCAGCTTGCCATTGAATAGCACTGCGATAGAATCAGATAAATCCAACACCATGTCCATCTTGTGTTCGATCAGCACAATCGTGCGGTTGCCCGCTTCCTTCACTTTGCGGATGACTTCAAGAATGGCTGGCACCTCCTCAATGGAAATGCCGGCTGTCGGCTCGTCGAGCAGCAGCAGATCCGGCTGCAGCGCGAGCAGCATCGCCAGCTCCAGCTTGCGCTTCTCCCCATGAGCGAGGTAGTTAGCCATTACGCCAATCCGGTTGCCAAGCAGCACCATATCAAGCCAATGCTTCGCCTCCTCCTCGAACCTGCGGTACGCTTTCGCCGAAGCATACCAGTTCAAGCGGACACCCTGCTGCGACTGAACGGCTAGCCGCACATTTTCGAGCACGGTCAAGTTGGGGAATACGTTCGTAATCTGAAAGGAACGCCCCATTCCTAAGCGTGTGCGTTGAAACGGAGCAAGCGGCGTAATGTCCTTACCTTTGAAGCGCACATATCCAGCCGTCGGGCGCAGCTGTCCGCTAAGCAGATTGAATAGAGTCGTCTTGCCCGCGCCGTTCGGTCCGATAATGGACTTGAAGCGGTTGCGCTCCACCTTCAAGCTGACCTCTTGAACGGCCACATGACCACCGAATGCAATCGTCAGCCCTTCGGTTTCCAATATCATGTCATCTGCTTGATCCGTTCTCCTTCCACTCATGACCCCACCTCCTGACTAGCGTTTGTTGCGTATTGGCGGAGCCGTTTCTTCCGGAGACAGCTCGCGAATCAGCACCGGAACCGGATAATCGATCCCATCTTGCTGCTCCAATTTAACCGCATACAGCGTCTGCAGCGCTTGATGGTCCTCTGCTCGGAACGTCATCTTGCCTTTTGGCGACTCGAAGCTCATTCCTTCCATAGCCGCAATCAATTTCTGCGTGTCCATCTCGCCATCGGTTTTCTTAATCGCTTCGATAATCGCGATCGCGGCAGACATGCCTCCCGGCGTGAACAGATCCGGCAAATCGCCGTTAAACCGTTTCTTATGCTCTTCCACCAGCCATTTATTCACGTCATTGTTCGGCAGTGTGTGATAGTAGACCGAAAATCCTTCCATTCCGGTCAGCTCCTGCATCGTCTTAAGCGATGCGATATCCGGCGCGCCGGTTGATATCTTAATGCCCTGTTCCCTCACCTTCATATCCTGCAGCTGCTTCCATGGCGTGTTCGCTCCGGCCCACACGACGAACAAATAATCCGGCTTGGCGCTCACGATCTTCTGAATGTTCGCAGTAAAGTCGGTTGCCGTTGCGTCCGCGTACTGTTCCTCTACAATTTCCGCTCCAAGCTTGACTGCTGCTTCCGTGAACGCTTTAATGCCGTCGCGGCCGAACGCGCCATCAGGAGCGAAGGTGGCAATCTTCACGCCCTGCTTCGCAATCGCCGCGGCACCAGCCACCGCATCCTGCGAAGAGTTGCGCGCGGAGCGGAACACATATTTGTTCCACAGCTCGCCGGTGATGCTGTCGGCAACTGCCGGTTCAACGACCATCACTTTCTCATACTCCTCTGCAAGCGGAAGCACGGCAAGTGTATCGCCTGAGCTGGAGGAACCGACGAGGAAGTCAACTTTATCGGTCTCGAGCAGCTTGGTCGCTTTCTTCACCGCCACGTCGGGCTTCGTCTCCGTATCTTCGATGATGAATTCAATTTTCCGTCCGGCTGCCGTCTTCGTACCTTGAGTAGCATAATCAATGCCGAGCTCGAATCCGCGTGTACTCTGCTTGCCGTAGCTTTCCAGCGCGCCTGTCATCGAAGCGAGGACGCCAATTCTAATAGGTGGGTTATCGGCGGCTTCTGCGCCTTTGGCCTCGCCATCCTTATCTTTGTTCTCTCCGGAATTACTGCCGGATCTGCTGCCCGATGCATTGCCGCCATTGTCTGCACCCGCGCCTGTTCCGCCGCTGCTTGCGCATGCGGTAGCAAAAAGAAGGACGAATGCAAGCAGTCCGAACATACAAGCGCGTGACAATCGGTGAGAGATACCGAAATTCATAGACACACAAAAAACCCCCTTACGATTCAATTCCCGTTCATCATAAGAGGGTTCGGTTACAAATGAGTTGCACATCATCTTTTCATTCTACTAGAAGTATGGTGAATAACGGCCATAAGATGTAAAAGTACATGTAAACAGCCCCAAAACCGGAGTATGGCCAAAAACGGCCAAATTGTACTGCACTTATGCAGATTGCTCAAGGTAAACGGCGCTCGATACTCCATTGACCTGCACATTTGCAGTTTGTCGTGACTATTTCACCGGACTTCTAAAGGTTGTCTTCAAAGCCCCCTTGCACTACTAACGAAGTCATCAATTCTCGAATACTTGGCATAGGCTCGATGCCAAGTTCATCCTGCAGAGCTTTGGCGCACTTGCGGTACCATTTCAGCGCCTGGATGCGATTATTCAGCCTGAGATGGCATGAAATCATGATGCGGTACGCCTCTTCCCAGCAGCGGTCCTTGACCGTCATCGCCTCTGCCCATCGTATCGCCTTATCGTAAGCTTCCACCTCGACATAATAGAGAGAGAGCCGTTCCGCTCCGCGCATAAACAGCACCTGTAATCGTTCTCTCTCCTCGATGCACCAATCTTCATAACGCCGTTCCGGCAAATAGTCCCCTTGATACAGATGAAGCCCTTCTTCCAGAAGGGGGATCGCCTCATCCGCATCATTCGCTTCCAGCCCGTGCACGATCGATTGCTCGAATCGATTCGCATCGAGCACCCAGCCTGCAGCCGGATTCAACTGATAGGCCGAGCCCCGGCGAATGATGAAGTAAGGCGTAGCTCGGGCGCGGCGATGAGGCTCCAAAGCGGTATTCAATGCGTTGAGAGCAACCTTGAAATCGCGATTAGCCGCTTTCTCTTCCGCATCGGGGAACAGCTGGACGAACAGTTCCTCCTTCGTTAAGGGGCGATGGCGACGGGTGACCAGCAACTGGAACAGCTCCTTCGCTTTACCGCGCTGCCAATCTTTATCTTCCAGTTCCACATCTCCGAGGCGAACGCGGCATTCGCCTAGCGTATCGATATATAGCGTGTAGCCGGGATGATAGGTCAAGCGGTCCATTCCAAGCTCTGTCAGCAGTGAAGCAGCATAGGCGCGGCATAGGCCCAGCCGCACAGCTTCAATGAGCAGTGGAATGAGCTGCTGCGTATCGCTTGGACCGAACAAGGTGCGCCGTGTAAAGAGAAATGCGTACCCTTCCTGCTCGACCAGTGTCAAAAGGCGTTCCATCGAGACCGCAAACCAGCCGTCCTGCTCCAAGCGATAGGCTGTCAGCGCCTGCCACATTTCCGTGGACGCGCATCCGAATTTGTCTCCGCATGCGACGAAGCGCTCACCGCATTCACGGAACACCTGCTCCGCTTCCTCGCAGCGGTTGGCGTAGAACAGCGCTATCCCCATGCTCAACCGAATGAGCGCGGTCAGCCAGCCGTCGTTCGCGCTCTGCGTTTCATCCCAAGCGGTCTGGCCGTAACGAAGCGCGGTTTCCGCCGAGCGGGCTTTGCCGAACAACAAACATAATCCCATATACGGCTCTGCACTCCCCCGCTTCACCTCCAGCCGCTCCATGATGGTCAGCGCCGCATGATAGCAATCCGATGCCACCTCGGCATCGTAAGTGCCCATCAATTGCGCGGCGTGTCCCATTCTCATCCAGCCGCACGCTTCCACGAACGGCGCCTTCAAGCGAATGCCGTGCATCATGCCTGCTTCCGCTGCCCGCTTAGCCGAGGGCGGTTCGCCGCACATGCTGTCGATAAGCGACAGCAGCAGATCAATTTCGCGATGGGAGCGCGACAGCGTCTTCGGATGATAGCTGAGTCCTCGGTATATTGTCCCTTCCTCTCGTTCCAAATGCTGCGCTCGCATCAGCTTCGCCATCGCTTCGCGAAGCCGTCCAGTACGCAGACATAGCCTTGCTTCCAAGAGCCAGTCACGGCTGTCCTGCTCCACGCCAATCGCACGGTCATACCAGATCTGCGCTTCCATCCCTCTGCCAGCGTTCAGCATATTTTCCGCCATCATCGCATACAGCCGCGCCAGCCGCTGCCGTTCTCTTGTATGGCCACGCCACGCCGAGTAATAAGGGGCGGTCGTGGCTTGAATATTTGCATTAGGTTGGTTCCCAGACGGCGCAAACCAATCTGCTCCTCCTTCTTGCTCTAATGGCGGGTAATATCCGCACAATGATTCCGCCAGCGCAATGGCCCGCTCAAGCAGCGGCTCCGCCATTCCCGGCCGAATCGTATCCAAATATAAGAGCGACTGCCCTTCGAGGGCCATCATCTGCACCATCCGGTTGCCTACGCTTCCGGCTCCATACTCTGCCAGCCGATACTGCTCAAATGCCGCTTCATATTGACAGTGATAACGCAAAATATCGCCTTGAAGCACAAGCAAATAGGGATGACGATGCTTAATGCGTTCCGGCAGCTTCATTAATGAGGTATAGACAAGCTCCAAATGGCCGTTCTGTATCAGTTCACTGCCTCCGTCCTGCAGCAGGAGCGCCATTTCATCCTGATCTTGCAGCGCAACCGCTTGCGTCATCGCAAGATCGTATCGTCTGCGGGCGGCAAAGACGTGCACCGCCTGCCTCAGCAAGGAACCGTGCCACTCAGGCTGCCTCCTGAGCTGTTCCGCTAGAAATTCCCGAAATAAAGCATGATAACGGAACTGCCGATCGTCAATCGCCGTCAACAGCCCGCTTCCGCACAGCTGAAGCAGCATGGCGTAAGAGCCGTGCCTTCCGCATACCGCGTCGCACCACTCTCCGGTTAGTTCGTCAAAGATGCTCGTCTCCAGCATGAACGTGCGGATGGAGGACGGCTGCTTCTGGAACAGCTCCAACGCCAGAAATTGGAACAGGTCCTCCATCGTCTCCCGCGGAGCCTCGAGCACCTCATCCAACGATCCACTTGATGAAAGTAAGCGCTGCCAAATGAATTGGACCGCAATGATCCATCCTTCCGTTTGCTCGTACACCTGATGGATTTGCCGCTTCGTCAACGGGTAATCATAATAATCGCTGAACAGAACATCGATTTCTTCTTCGTTAAAGGTGAGATCTTCTTTGGTGAGTTCAAGTAAATGTCCACGGATTCGCATAGAGGCCAGCCCTTCCCATTGCGGGCGTGAACGGGAGGAAAGGACGAAGCTCAGTTTATCGCAATCAGGCAAATAAGTGAGCACATATTGCATCCATTGCTCAATGCTGTCGGTTGCTTCCACGAGATGATAGTCGTCGATAATGAGCACTGTCAGCTGTTGAAGTTCGGTAAGTTCATTCAGAAACAAATCTGCCAGCGCATAGATGTCCTCGCTGCTGCTCCGGTTTCCGCTTCTTAGCTCGGCAAGCATCGTCTCTCCGAATTCGGGAACCGCTTGCCTAAGCGTGTAGACGATATGAGATACAAAAGGAATGAAGTCATTGTCTTGGGGAGATACGCCGTACCATGCATACGTCATGTCAGAGGAACGAAGAAATGCGGAGAGCGCCGTCGTCTTGCCGAATCCCGGACCTGATGTCAATACGGTGAGCGGGTAATCCGGTATGCGGGAGAGCCGCTTGGCTATCTGAGGACGGTGAAGCAGCTGCTTTTTCAAAGGTGGCGGCATCAACTTCATTTTAAGCACGCGTCCTTCTTTCATGCAGAACCTCTCTTTTCCAACATTCTCCTGTTTATTGTAGCATATTTGATTTGATTTCCACTGTTTTTTCACAAAAAAATGAGCGGCTGACTGCGTCAACCGCTGAACCATTGCTTCATTTGTTTTTTGTCCAATTTGCCCACCGCCGTCTTCGGCAGCTCTGTGACGAACATGAACCGCTTCGGCACTTTATATTTCCCGATGCGGGCAGAGCAGAAAACGATAAGGTCAGCTTCCGTAACAGAAGTGACTTCGTCAGCTACAATTACCGCTGCAACGACCTCTCCCCACTTATCGTCAGGCAGGCCAATAACAGCCGCCTCCTTGACGTGCGGATAGCTTGCCAGCGTCTGCTCCACCTCCAGCGGATACACGTTCTCTCCACCGGTAATAATCATATCTTTTTTGCGCCCGACAATATAAAAATAACCTTCCTTATCTTGTTTAGCCAGATCGCCCGTCAAGAACCAACCCTCCCGCAATGCGCCAGACGTGGCCTCCGGGTTGTTCCAATAATGCGAGAACAGATGCCCTCCCCGAAGCGCCAGCTCCCCGACCTGATCCATTAGTAAAGCATCTCCTTCCGTTGGGATGAGCTTCACCTCGCTGAACAGCATCGGGAGACCGACGGATCCGGGTTTCTGTGCCGCGATGAGCGGGTCAATCACGAAGTTGTTCGGTCCCGATTCGGTCGCTCCATAACCTTCTTTGAACGGGAGGCCCTTCGCCTTGAAGGCATCATATACCGACAACGGGCAGGGAGCTCCTCCAGACAGGAACGTTCGCATCGTCGGAAACGCCGACCGTGCAAACTCGTCGGATTGAATAAGCATATGGTACATGGTCGGCACCATGAGCGCTATCGTACACCGTTCTTCGTTCAACAGCCGCACCATATCCTCACTCTGAAACGATCGCACTACGATGACTGTTCCCCCCGCCATCAGCATCGGCAGCGTCAGTGCGTTCATCCCGCCGGTATGAAACATTGGGAGAATCGTCGGTGTAACGTCATCTTCCGTCAACTGCCAACTGATGACGGTGTTGACCGCATTCCAGAATACCGAACCGTGGGTCAGCACAACCCCCTTCGGCTTTCCAGTCGTGCCGCCGGTATATATCATCATCCACGCATCATCAAGTGTCAGAGCCGCCCGTTGCACCAGCGTACGTTCACCAGCTGAATGCTCTCCCGCTGAACCGATGTCACCGTTCGCATTTCCTGCTGAACTCACATTGGACGCTTTATCCGATTTCTTGTCCGATTCGTTATCTGATTCCTTATCTGATTCCTTATCTGATTCCTTATCTGATTCAACAACCGCTACAGACAACAGGACGCAGGATACTAGCTGAAGCCCTGACATAATCCGCTTTATATCCGCATCTTCATCGTCATACAACAGCACCTGCGGCTCGCAGTCCAGTATGATTTCGTCGAGCTCCGGAATCGATAACCGCCAATTCAATGGCACCGCAATGGCACCGAGCATCCCGCAGGCGAGCATAGCTTCCAGCATCTCCGCTTGATTGTGCAGCAGGATGACAACGCGGTCGCCCAGCTTAATGTTGGAAGACTGCAATGCGGCAGCCAAGCGCTCCGAGCGAAGATGAAGGCTGCGGTAGGTGAGACGGAGCCCGCTTTTCCAGTCCACCACTGCAATCCGATCCGGTGTATGCAGGCACCGTTTATCGAACCAGTGAACTGCACTATCATGCACAGCTTCATCCCTCCGTTCTTGTTCAGCCTCGTTCGACAACAACAGCGACACCATGACCGCCTCCCACACAGAGAGCTGCTGCGCCATATCGAACTTGTCTGCGTTGCATCTCATGAATCAAGGTAACTAGCACCCGCGTTCCACTCGCCCCGATAGGATGGCCGAGAGCAATGGCGCCGCCGTTCACGTTCACTCGCTCTGGTTCAAGTTCCAATTCATGCATCACGGCTAGCGCTTGGGCCGCGAACGCCTCGTTGATTTCGAACAGGCCGATATCTTGCAGACGCAAGCCTGCCTTGAGGAGCGCCTGCTTGATGGCGGGAACCGGGCCAAGCCCCATCCACTCCGGTTCAAGCCCGACAGCGGCATACCCGCGAATGGAAGCGATAGGCGCGAGCTGATGCGCAGCAGCAGCCTCCGAGCTGCACAGCACGACAGCAGCCGCACCGTCATTGATGCCTGACGAGTTGCCCGCTGTCACCGTACCTTGTGCGCTGAAGGCGGGCTTCAGCTTCCCAAGCGCCTCCATGGTCAATCCCGGCCGCGGATGCTCATCGGTCGCGATAAGCCGCGCGCTCCCCTTGCGGTCCGCAATGGATATCGCAACGGTCTCCTCTTCGAAGCGCCCGTCCCGCATCGCTGCTTCCGCGCGTTGCTGACTTTGCAGCGCAAAGGCGTCCTGCTGCTCGCGTGTCAGTCCGTAGCGCTCGGCAAGGCGCTCCGCCGTCACTCCCATCGGCTGCTTGATGATGGCGCACGTCAGTCCGTCAAGCAGCACCGAATCAACCAGCTCCCCATGTCCGTATCGGTAGCCTTGACGCGCCTGCTTAAGCAAATAAGGGGAATGCGTCATATTTTCCATGCCGCCCGCCATAATTACGCCCGCATCTCCAGATCGTATGCATTGCGCTCCCAGCATCACCGTCTGCATACCTGACCCGCATACAAGATTCACGTTCGTTGCCGGAACGCACACCGGAATTCCTGCCTTCACTGCTGCCTGTCTTGCGCCATTCATGCCAATCCCGGCCTGCAGCACCTGGCCCATATAAACCTGGTCTATCTGCTCACTTGCAATATTCGCACGTTTACAAGCTTCCTCCATGACAACCGCACCCAACTCCACTGCCGCCATATCCCGGAAATTGCCCTGAAACGCTCCGATTGGAGTGCGCACGGCACTCGCAATGATCACTTCATTCAAGTCGTCCACCTCATTGTTCGTACTAGAGTCGCTTCCAGTAAACAGGATGGCGGTTACAAATCAGTTGCAGTCGACAGCATGAAAAAAATCCCCCCTGGGTGTCACACTATCGAGAAACCCTTGAAATCAAAAAATAGAGGGGATCCGCTGGAGAAACCTGACGATTGCCCTTGAATCCGTGTCACTTTTGTATACTCTTATCCTTATTGAATTGAATTAGCAGCGACTATGGTGAAAATACCCCACCATTCTTTTTTATTCTCAATTTTCTCAATATATTTCGGGTTTCTCGTCAAGCTCAGGCCCCCTACGAGTGTTCCTTGCAAACATCTCGTGTTCGCAAGTGGGTTACCGAAGAGACTGAACGCAACTGAGTGAACTGAGCGAGACTAAGCAAGACTGAGCGAGACTTAGTAGAAGACTAAGTAAACTGAACAAGACTGTGTTAAGGTGCAAGGAATTTGCCGCGTGGTCTGAGAGTATGGGAGAGTGGATGAAAGAGCAGATCAATGGATGCAAGCCGAACATACGTCCTGCTGTTGATGTTGTTATTGCTGTTGTTATTGCTATTTTTGTTGCTATTGCTGTTACTGTTACTGGTGCTGTTACTGGTGCTGGTGCTGTTACTGGTGCTGTTTCCCTGTTGATGCTGCTGTTGTGCAGTTTGCTATTCTTGCTATTCTTGCTGCATCATCCGCCAAACAGTCGTTCCATTGGAATACGTACAGTCTTCTGCCTGTTTTCAAGCGTAAACTCACCTTTCCACTGGAAATCTTCCAGTCAAATCGTAATTAAGCCTTGAGTTCAGCCGTTTGAGCATGTTTCTGCTGGATTATTTCCAATGGTTCACCATGTTATCAGCCTAAACCTTCAAATCCATTGGACAGAATCCAGTCATTATCCACAATAGAAAAACCGTCAGGGTAAAATCACTCTGACGGCCTTTAGGATTGGCGGATATCTGTAATGTTGTGCGCGTGCCCGTATATTTATGACTTGAAGCGTGCAGATAACTGCTGCAAATCATCAGCAATGCTTGCCAAATGATTCGCATATGACGCCATTTCCTGCATTGCTGCATTTTGCTGTTCGCTTGCTGCTGCGACTGTCTCCATTTCCATTAACGTACCATTCGTCATTTCGCTCGCGGCATCGAAAGATTCGATCATGTCAGCGTTCGAAGACGCAAGCTGCGAACCCAGTTCCGTCACGTGATTCAACTGAACGTTCATTTCATCGATCGCTTGGAAAATATCTGTAAAGCTATTCGTTACCGATTCGGTTAACTGCTGTCCAACGGCCACGGACTCTACTCCATTCTGCATGGCGGTCCATACAGAGTCAGAACGCTCCCTAATCTGCTGCACCATGCCCGTAATCTTCCCGGCGGCCTCCTTCGTCTCCTCCGCCAGCTTGCGCACTTCGCCCGCTACGACTGCGAAGCCACGCCCATGTTCACCTGCGCGAGCCGCTTCAATAGCTGCGTTCAATGCAAGCAGCTCCGTTTGAGCAGCCACCTCTTGGATAAAGGCAACGATACGATGTATGTGATGCGATTGCTCATTCAATCGCTCTGTCTCCGCCTTAGCCTGTTCCGTGTTCTGCGTAATGGCATCCATCTGCATGCGCACGCTGTCCAGTGCCTTTCCTCCACTCGCTGCCCACTCGCTCATCTCTTGTGCCGCATGAGAGGAACTGCCTACGAGTGTTACGACACGATGCAGCTGTGATTCAGATTGATGCGCTTGTGCCGTTACGGTATTCAAGCGTTCATCCAACAGTGCCGATTGAGTCGACACTTGCTGATAGGAGGCCGCGACCTCCTGCAAGGAGCTTACGTTCTCCTCCGAACTAGCGGATAGCTCCTCGGCGGAAGCCGCAACCACTTCGGATACTTCACGTATTTGCGCCATAATGTCGGATAAGGAATGCGTCATCGAGTTGAAGTTCTTTTCCAGACGGCCAATTTCGTCCAATCTTCCGTCTACCAGAACGCGAACAGAGAAATCACCGTCTGCAATCCGCTCTGTCATTTGCTGAATCCGCACGACGGGGCGTATGATGTTACGAACGAACTTCCACAGAAATAAACCGATAAGACCGATCAATACGACGAGAAACACGGAAGCGATAATCACGATTTCATTCGCTTGGGCGTTAATTTCACTTCGACTCAAGACCGAGACGATGTTAATCCCGAGTTTGTTTCGCTTATCATAGCTGATGAATTCATGTCTGCCGTCAGCGTTCGACATATACTTGCCATATTCGTCTGATAGCAGCTCTTTATATTGCTCTCTGTCCAGTTGGGAGCCCTGCTTATGTACCGGATGGGATAGCACGTGATTGTCCTTATCAATTAGGCTGATATACCCGCTGTCCCCCACCTTGAATTGGCTAACCGATTGATTTAAATTGTCGATCGAGACATCAATGCCTGCAACCCCTTCCCCATTCGGTAACGAACGGGAGAACGTCACAATCATTTGTCCCGTAATCATATCTTGATAAGGCTTGGAGACGATGACTTCGCCTTCATGCTCTTTGGCCAATTGATACCACTCGCGTTTTTTCGCTTCATTGATGTCAATCTCACTGCCGCTGTTGTCGATATATTTATCTCCAAGCAGGACATAAGCAAACAATATGTTGCTGATGTCTGAAGTCAGGTCCGTGACCCGATGTTTAATCCGCGTCACATCCTGCGAGTTCTCGCTTATGCTGGCCGCCAGACTGCTTACCAAATGCCCATTCGTCTCATAAGTCTGATTCAGCATTCGCGAAATGGATTGTGTCGCTTCATTGACCTCGTCATACATCATGTTTTTCGTGTTGTATGATGCCGTTAACGTTAAGATAACGATGAGGACAATCGTAGGAACGATAATGAAGCAGGTGAGCAGGAGAATAATTTTTTTATGTAGAGAACGTTGAATCGATTGAGCCCAATTTCTATAGTATTTCAATGTAAAATCCCCTTTGCCAATCTTAAAAGTCAGACACTTTTCGTATATCGGAAATATTGATAATGTTTTTATACTTTTCAGAAAAAAAGAAGAAGGTAATTAAAGGGAATTACAGGTTCTGCAACTGCCCAATTGCTACCTGACTAATACGTTGCATTAAAATCGAACGCGATTTTTAACAATTATAATGAAAAACGGCTTAGAACCCAATTAATAATAAGGGGCTAAGCCGTTTTAAATATTCTTTAAGGTCTTATTTTTAGGTGAAGAAACGAAAATGTTTATTACATCATTACTGTAACTAACGTGTTTCTTTAGTATCTTTCTGCTTTTGATCGTTATTTATAGCTTCTTTAACATAATCTCTTGGCGGAATCTTATTATTTATATGCAAAAGCAAACCAATAATAACAACTAAAAGGACAATTATAACCACATTCATTTCTCCTCCCCCTTTTTACTCCTTACTTAACTAATAAGTGGAGTTGACTCATAAATGAAACAGACTTGATATTCTCCACCCGAAAACACATTTGATTTAGTTTTTATATCTACGAAGTTGTCCGTATACACTTTGCTTTTGCTGTTTCTTCACACTACAGTGAGTACATACATTCCATACTTTTACATCAGGCGACCAGTTAAAAATAGATCCCCTCTTCATTTACGAAGGGATCTATTTTTAACTTTTCTAGTATTTAAACGAAACTCCAGTTTGTATAGCCTCATCCTTCGAAACATTTGCGCTTATAGTGAACGAACCAGTTCCTCTGGCATCTACTCCTAACGCCCCTGATATACTTGATTCTGTATGAATATAATGCCCAGATAAATCAGCATAGGTATAAGAGCTATTATTTCTGATCGCCCGATATGCTACGGTACCTCTATGATTTTCATATTTATGTTGTTTCCCATTAATTAATTGGGCACTATCACTAGCTAGTTGAAATTCAAATCCAATGCCACCCGTTTTATCCTCTGCCGACCACTTATATTGATCAGATACACCATCATAAGTCCAAGGTCCAAGTCCAATTATAGGGTTTCTCGAGTAATAATCATCCCTACTATATTTTAAATATTCACTGTTTTGTACTGGAGTCATACTGACATGATGCGCCACACCGACAGCATCTTTATATTTGTAGAAAGGTTTTTTGGCCCATGCAAAGTCATGTTTAATCAAATATTCCTGTGGATTAGTTCCACTGATTCTTGAGACAGTAGTTGTAAGTCTCATCCAATTTGAAGTTGGCTCTGTGTCAGAACAATTTTGTGAAGAAGTATCACAAATACTTTGTAATCTGAATTGTTCTTCTTTTGCCTGCTCATATGACTCCTTATTTACTTCAATAAACCCATTTTCGTCTTTTTTCAAGTACTTTCTGTCCAAAGCCAATAATTGCCCCTCTAATTCATTAAGATACTCTAAATCATATTGAGTAAAGTCTTTCACTTCTTCTTTAGAAAAACCTAATTGAGCAAATCTCAATGTATTTTGATGGAGACTTTTTAAAGAAAAATCATTTTCGTTATAGCCAAGTCTTTCTAGCAATTCTACATTTGAAGGAGTCTCAAAATTTGCAAAAGTCGGTAAACAAAGCACCAAAGACAAACAAAATAACAGTGAAAAAGAAATTACTTTTTTCAAAACCTTCACCCTTTTCGCGTTATTTTCAAGTGATATCTTAGGTGTGTTGAAAGAACCTAATTTCTAATTTCTGAAAAATCGTTTTAAAACTACAAAACCAAGTATTTTTTCCCATTATCAAAGTGATGTGTATTCTAAAGGCAACGTTTTTCAGTCGAGAAGTACAAGTGTTTTCACAAGAAAACTACATCTGAAGAATCTTTCGAAGAAGAAAAGTGTAGGACAGAATACATGTGCGTGTACAACAAGATCGAACGTAACGGTTGAACTGTAAAAACCAACAGGTCTTAAACCGTCTACTCAGTTCGATCAAGCAAGGTAGAAAAATCCCATAAACCACCTCCTTAAGGTAGATATTAACACAATATATAAATTTGTAAATATAATTATATTTACTTTTTATACCTATCACTTCAATTTTTATTTATTTTAACCAGTATATTCGTGATAGTGAAAAATATAGAATATCTTCAAAACGGATCCGCATGTGTAGATTCAACAGTCTAATGCTTTAATATTTACAAGCGTCACCTATAGGACAATGCCCCTTTGAAGGGTCGCATGATGGAATAGGATTTCCAATATATTACCTTGGCATATTACTTATTGCCATGAACTTCGCTTCCATTAGAGGAGACATTTCGAACTTGGTTTGTGAAACCGCACTCAGAAAGTAATCTGTTATACTTAACATTTTTTCACACCAATTCCTTTGTAACCTGTATCATTCGCTGTTCGATATGTTTATAATAAATTGAACATTTATTTCCGGTCCAGCTATTTTATAGCCTCACGTTTTTATAATAAAAAGACTGCGCCTTTAAGCTCTCTTAGGCACAGTCTTGTTTTTTGCAGTTCTATCTCCGCGAACGCCCCCGTGTCGAGCCGCCTTGCAGTCGCATTAATGGACGCAGCGCCTTCTGAACGGGACGCGGATAGCTCCCAAGTTCATCCTGACGCACGACGCGGAAAGCAACCAGTCCAACTACGAACAAGGCTACGACGACTAAAGCTACAATACCAGCTGTGAACATGTATACTAGCTTGGCCGGCAGTATTCCGACCAACTGCTCGCCCAGTTTCTCGACTCCGAAGCCGATGCCGCCGGCCAACACAACGGTGAGCAGAAAGCCCGGCCAACGATTACCGAGCACATCGAACGGAACTACCTTCTTCATGACGCGAAGATTAAGCCACGTAATGATAAGGAAGCTTATCGCTGTGCCGCCAATGATGCCGTAAATGCTGAAGAAATGAACAAGTCCAAAGCTGGCGAGCAATTTAATAATAATGCCAAGTGTTACGCTAATCATAGCGATATAAGGCTTACCAAGTCCGATCAGAATGGAGCTCGACGTCATCATCGTAATTTGAAAAATGGTTCCAAAAGTAAGCATGGCAATAATTCCCGCACCATCCAGTGTACTGAACAAGAAGCCGTTGACAGAGTATGCTCCGACCGCAAGGGCCAATACGATCGGCATGCCGCTCAGTACAGAAATACGCATCGCCAAAGAGGTCTGGCGTTTCAAATGATTCAAGTCCCGCTTGGCAAACGCCGCAGAAATGACCGGGATAAGCGAAGTGCTGAGCGCAATCGCCAAAATCGGCGGTATGCCTGCAATCGATTGTGCCCTTTGCCCGAGGATACCATATAAATGCGCGGCTTCTACCTGTCCGAGATCCGGAGCCAGCAGCGGAATCGTAATGGACGTATCGATAAAATTCACCGCAGGAACAGCCAGTGAAGACAGTACGATAGGGACTGACAAAGCAAAGATCGAACGGAAAATATCACTTAAAGGAACCTTCTTAGCCCCGGTGCGACGCGCACGGACACCTGCCTTACGGTCTGCCTGGCGCAGCTTGCCGAGGTAATACACCATAATGATGAAGGCGCCGACACTTCCCAGCACACCGCCGAAGGAAGCTGCAGCTGCCGTCCATTCCTGGGATACTCCGTTGTGCATGAGCACGAAGGCAAGTCCGATCGCGGTCACGACGCGGAGTACTTGCTCCACGATCTGAGACACTCCGCTCGCTTGCATCATGTTGCGGCCTTGCGTGTAACCGCGCATCATAGCGATGACCGGGAACAACAACAGCGCCGGCGCTAACGCACGAATGGCAAGCGCGGCTTCCGGCAACTGGATCATGTCTGCATAGAACGGTGCAAATATGAACAGCAGGGCCGTCGCGACGACGCCTGAGACTAATCCGAATAAGAGCGCCGCATAATAGACTCGCTCCGCTTCACGCACTTGGTTCAGCGCATAGCGTTCGGAGACCATTTTGCTCAGTGTGCTTGGAATACCCGCCGTCGCAACGGCAAGTATCATAAGATATACCGTCTGCGAAGCCGCGAACGATGCGTTCCCGACGGAACCTAGCATATGCTCGAGCGGCACGCGCTGGAATAAGCCGAGCACACGCGCCACTAACGTTGCAGCGGCGATGATGAGCGTTCCTTTTATAAATGATTCCTTTGCCAAACGTTTCCCTTCTTTCTTTATGCTAGCCCGTACCTCATCAGGTCATACAAGCAGGAAGAGCCTCTGTCGAAGCTCTTCTAGAGGTTGTCCAAAAAGCCCCCTCGGTGCTGAAAAGTGACCTTTTTGAACCGCTCTTCTACATTAGAACATGAACACCCAAATGAAGAACAGAATAATCATCCCAATTTGCAAAGCAAATTTAACCACGATACTTGAAAACAAACCGACGACCGCTCCAATAGCCGACTTAGCTGATTTCTCAACGTTAGCTCCTGCAATAATCTCCCCGATAAACGCGCCGAGAAGCGGCCCCAGTATGATGCCGAACGCCGGAATAACGAACGGCCCGATCAGAATTCCGACCGTACTGCCAATAATCGAAGCGCGTGATCCGCCGAACCGTTTCACGCCCCATGCATTGACGACGTAATCAGCTATGAACAACACGGCGACGATAAGTGTCTGTATCGTCCAGAACCAGAATCCGAACGGTTCGAAGCTGACGAACAAGCCATATACAAAGAAGGCTGCATAGATGGCTAATGCTCCCGGCAGAATCGGATAGATCGCACCCGCCATGCCAAGAATAAATAATGCGATCACACATATCCAAGCAAGGATGGTCATAGACAGACGCCTCTCATAGGTTTTCTACAATACATATTCCCGGATTACCTGAGCCACACCATGTTCATTGTTCGAACGTACGACGACATCCGCCGCTTTCTTTACTTCATCCTGCGCATTGCCCATGGCAACGCCAAGTCCTGCCGCTCGAATTACCGCCAGATCGTTCAAGCTATCTCCTACGGCAACCACCTGTGACATCGAAAACCCGAGCAGATCGCACACGGTCTGAATGCCCGACGCTTTACTGATGCCAATCGGATTGATCTCTATATTATGCGGTGAAGAATTGGTCAATTCCAGTCCGCCCATCGCCCGCAGCTCTTTCCATAGCTGTTCCCGAACCTGGTCATCCTCCGTAAAGTAGCCGAATTTCAGCCATTCCTCTGCGTCAATATCGGCATCCCAGTTCTCTCGATTATATTGCCGCTCTGTGGAGTAAGCCCAGAACCAAGCATCATACTGTTCTGACATCTCCACCATTTTGCTGACCGCATCGCGGTCAAGCAGGTGACGCACAAGCAGCTCATTCGAATTTTTCCATACTTCACTGCCGTTTACCGTCACCATCGGCGACTCTAACCCGAGCTCCTCTGCATAAGGCTGAGCGTTCTGAAACGCCCGTCCTGTGGAGAACATGACAATGATGCCGGCATCGCGCGCAGCATGTATCGCATCCGCCGTTTCAGTGCTGATGTTCTGATCTTCATCCAAAACCGTTCCGTCCATATCAAGGGCCAACAATGTATATTTACTCATTTCAGCATTCACTCCTAGTTCTGGCTGTCCCGCTTCAGACTCGTTGCCGTCGTTCTTGTCGAAGCTTGTATATTTGAATATGTTGAAGTTTGTCATACGTAAATTTGCATAACGACATTGTATCATAACGATGCGGCTACAACAAAGACTTCCTTCCTATTTAACTCTCTAACTAGAGGTTGCTTAGAAAGCCCCCTTTTGATCACGAAGTGGTTCTGCAGGCAGACTCGACATCGAATCTTGCACCACGTCATACGAAAAAAAGCCCCATTGCCCGAATGTATCGAGCAAGGGGCATTCCCCGTATCCAAATCATGCCTTCATTTCCGCCATCCTGCGGCGCTTACTATAGGTGCGGGTCGACACTCGGCCCCATTAAGCCGATATCATCCACATGCTCGCCGCCTTCTTCTTTGACGACGTCCGCAATCATTCCGATCGTAGGGGGCACATTCAGCTTGCTGTCCCTCACGGCAGCCTTCATGCCTTCCTCTGCCTGTTTCCCCTCGTTCGTATTGCCGCAGGCCATTAGAGCGAATACTACGCTCAGGAACAACACCGTCATAACTAATCTCTTTAACGCCGAATTCCATTTCACTGTACTTGCCGCTTTCCCCATTTTCCTAGTCATTCTACCTGCACTCTCCTATCTTTTCGGTTCCCCTAATTGTGATAATTTTGATACTCCCAAAAATTTTGTTATAGACCTTATTTTTTAAATATATGAAAAAATGTTTTACCGATGCAACTTTTTCAGCAAAAAAAAGGAAAGACTTTGTCATATCGTATGCGGACACCCCATTACTGGTGCGCTTTCCGGATAGTGGACAAAGTCTTTTTATTTTTGTTATGTCAGTATATCTGTCTTGTAGCATTGTCTTCTTTATTCATCCGCTGCTGTCTCTGATTCCGCAGCACCCGTCTTCGCCTTCTTCTTCGGCACGCCGTCCAAGCCGTATTCTTCATCGTACGCATCGAAGATTTCACGTGCGATCGGACCAGCCCCGTATGAACCGTATCCGCCTTCTGGCACGACGACGGCCACCGCCAGCTTCGGCTTATCCGCAGGCGCATACGCGATGAACACCGCATTCTCAACACGCTTCCCGCCGCCAACATCCTGCTCGGACGTACCCGTCTTGCGGTAGAACTGATAAGGGAAATCATCGAAGCCTTGAGCGCCGACCTTCAGCATCCCCTGCTCGACGACATCCCAATATGATTCATTGAATTTGGTTTCGTTCAACACCTCACGGCCGAACGTTTTGACAACTTTGCCTTCCCCATCCACAATTTTGCTGATGAACTGCGGCTTGATGCGCTTGCCATGGTTCGCGAGCGTCGCCGTATATTGCGCAAGCTGCAATGTCGTATACTTCCCTAATTGGCCAAATGAAGCACTTGCCAACGCAGACTGGGCACTATACTTTTCCGCATCGGCGATGTAGTCCTTCAGCCCGGGAATCTCTCCCGGCAAACCGCTGCCTGTCTTCACGCCGAGACCGAATGCTTCCATATATTCGTCCCATATTTGCAGACCGTTCTTGCCGTCCTTCTCCGGCATGCTGTACAATCGCTTCCCGATCATGTCGACCATAAAGGCGTTGGATGATTTCTCCAGTGCATACGCCGGCGTCATTCCTGGTCCCCAAGAACGGCGGCTCGAGTTCCATATCTTCCGCTCGTAGCCTTTACGGCCAATCTCCGCATACCCATAATCAGTATATCTGTAATATGGGCCGAAAAATCCCTCCTGCAAGCCAATGAGTACGGTTAACGGCTTCATCGTCGAGCCGAGATAGACGAGTGAGCTCGGATGCTTCATCCGCTCCTTATCATCCTCATAAGGCGCCTGCACTTCGCGAATTGCCCCGTTGCCCATAAAATACTGATTACTTCGATAATTTTCAGGACTTATCGATCCGTTCTTCCACACGTTCGTGTCGTAGTCAGGCATGCTCGCAATGGAGACCACGTTGCCTGTGTCCACTTCCATCGCGACGGCAAAGCCGGTACGGGCGTTCGGAGCCGATTCGAACCGGTTGGACGAATTGCGCAGCTTCTTCAAATGCTCCATAATCGCGGTTTCCGATCGTTCCTGAATCTCTTTATCAATCGTCAAATAGAGATCGTTGCCCCTCTGCGGCTTCGTCAATTCCATTGGACCGATAATGCGTCCAGCGACGTTGACAGGGAACTTCTTGACGCCGTTCAAGCCGCGCAGCTCGTCTTGGTACATGAGCTCAATGCCGTCGAAGCCGACATCTTCATATTCCAAATACCGCTCTTCGGTTGACAGCTCATTGCGTTTTTCATGTTTTTCCTTGTAATAGGAAGAGTCCTCGCGCACCCCTTTGAATTTCTTCAAGTAGCCCACCGTCTGCACGGCCACCGAATTGGGATCATAGTTGCGTACGCTGTCCTCGACAATGTCGATGCCTTTGAATTCCGGCTTATGCTCGAGAAAATACGCAATTTCCTTCTGCGTCAGACCGGTCTTGATGAGGCGCGGCACATATACGAAATATCTCTTCCCTTCTAAATCCATCAATTCATTATAAATGACATCTTGCGTTAACGGCTTCTCGCTCGGAGTACCGAGCCTGTTGAACACTTCGGCGAGCTGTTTTGCCAAGAGCTGCGCCTCTTCCCGGTTCTTCTGCTGAACCTCCGTCAGCTTCGCCTTCTTAGGATCCCCATAGTTCTTCTCCACATTGAAATAGAGCGACTGGGTCGCCGTAGAATACGCCACCCTTGTCTTACCGGAAGCGTCCCATATCGTGCCCCGCAGCGGCGGAATCGCCGTCTCCCGGAACCCAAGCTGCGATTCCTTCTCCTTCAGGCTTGGACCTTCTACGAATTGCAATATCGCCAACCGCACGATAAGTACGGTAAATACGACAAAGGTTATAAAAAAGAATAAGTTCAACCGAAACGAGAAATTCCGGCGGTTATGGAGTTCACGCTTCTGCGGATCATCCGCATGTGGATGACTCAAGCCTCATCATCCTTTCTTGCTTTACTTTACAATCCTGTCTATTTTACCATATCCGCTCCTCAATATTCAAAGTATCAATGCGAGGTCATATTACTGGCGGAAAGCAGCTTGTCCGGGATATGCGTCGCATCGAATTTCGGCGGATTGAACCAATCACCGGAGCTTGCCCACGTTGCATCCAGCGGTATCCAGCGTTTCTCCTCGCGCAGCCATACTTCGTTCCACGCGTGCGGGCCATAGCCGCCATTACCGTTATAGCCGAGCCCCGTCACCACTTTCACGTCGAGTTCGGCCACGCGCGCCATAACTGCATACAGACGTGCGTAGTCGATACATACGCCCTGTTTGGATGCAAACGTATCTTCCGGCCCCTGCTCCTTCCAGATGCGCTTCGTCTCATACTGACGGGCTTTATCCCAATCATACTGCACTCGACTGCCGATCCAGTCGTATAACCGGCGCGCTTTATCTTCATCCGTCGTCGCGCCACGCACAATTTCAAGCGCAGCCTGCTCGATATCGGCCGGAATTTGATTGTCGATTACCTCGTACTTCCGCTGCATTAACGCGCCTAATTCCTTCTCCACTTGAGAAGTAAACACAGGAAGCTGCTCTGCAATGAAGTCTCCGGCCAATGGCTCAATGACCCGACTGGCTACGGTGCGATATGCGGACGAAGCTTGTATGATATCACTTGCTTTTGTATCGGGCTGCAGAGTGACATAGGCGAATAGCACCAAGATGACGAAGAATGCGCGCGCTATCCCTACAGCACTGCCCAGCACGGCTCCGACAATCCAATTCACAGCCTTCTGGAGCACGTATATGATTCCTGATTTCTGTGCTTCCCCACGGCTTCCCGCTGCCGATTCAGCGCCTCCGCGTAATACGGTATGCGCTCCGATCCACGCCAATATCATCCGCACGACTAAATAGAGGAGCATGAACAGAATCGCAAAGCGCAGCAGGGCAAAATCGCGCATTCCGGTAATAAACGTATAGTACATTTGCTCCCACCAAGCCAATGAATGCGACGGAATCGTAATGTTCCACTCCACGAATTGACGCTGAACATACGGAGAGATCCATAGCACCATATGAAAGGTGATGAACAGGGACATGAACGTAAACAAAGAATCCATAACAAAGAAGAAGAGGTGACGCATGGACCCTGTAGCGCCTCTCGTCACCCCTTGCAGTACGGAGAGAATGACAATGACGAGGAGCAAGATCGTCACGGCATTCCATTCCCACACTATCCCCGAATTCATTTATTCTGTTTCGCCGCTTGAATGAATTGGCGTATCGAATCGTTCATGTCCCATTCACCTAGCGATACGCCACGGAAGGAGACGTTCACCTTGCCGCTGTTCGGCGTCCCTTTCATTTCAAGATTCGACGTCTTAATCGTATACGTCCCGTCTTCATTGGTGGTGAAGTCAGCCTGCTTCGCTTCGTCCATCATTGCCTGCACCGCTTGGTCCTTCAGCTTATCCACCGCTTCATCCGTCACCGTAGTCACGACATTGTTCACATCGTCCCATGTAATGCCGCTATATACGGCTACCGCCGCTACAATAACGACGACAAGTGCCCATTTGACCATCGTCTTCACGAAGCTTACGATGACGAACAACACGATGAGTGCGATTAGGAAGACAAGCCAATTTTGCTTTATAAATTCAAACCACATTTCCATTTGATTCACTAGGTAACCATCCTTTCCTTTGCGTCTTTGCGTATTATACATCATTCCCAATTGTTGCAACAGTAAGACCAGCAGTATGTCCGGCCAAAACTTTTGAACTGCCTTTGAAAAAGTAATAAGTTCGTCCATTTCGACGTACAAGTATACCATAGCGATCTGGAGGTGACTGATTTGCGCTCTGTGCTTTGGCTTTACTTGTTCTTATTTGTTGCATTTTTTGATCTGCATGCGCAGTATCCGATATTGACCCCGTTTGCCATTTCGTTAGGCGCGGCCCCGTCCTTTATCGGATTGATGATGGGCATGTACTCCTTTACCCATTTGCCGGGCAATGTAATGGCCGGTTACGGAATTGACCGATTCGGCAGCCGGATTTTTATTGTACTGAGCCTTATCGGTGCCGGTATCATCATGATTCTGCAAGCCCATGTCGTCAATCCGTGGCAGCTGCTCGTGCTGCGCTCGATTAGCGGGTTCGTGCTTGCCTTTCTGTCTCCGGCCTGCTTGACGTTGCTCGCCCGTATGGCGCGGGATCATGTGCAGCAAGGCAAGCTTATGGCTGGCAACGGCCTTGTACATACGCTAGCTTCCGTCGTCTCTCCGGCAGCCGGGGCCTATCTCGTCGCCAAGATAGGCTTCTCAATGGCGTTCCAAGCGCTTGGCATCGCGCTTGTCTTCGTCGGTGCGCTGGCATGGTTTTTTATCCAAGATATTAAAGAAAGCGACATGCATAAGACGCCCGCTCAGAGCGAAAACACGTCAACTCCTGTGACCGCCAACGACAAAGCGCCTGCGGTACCGTGGCGCTTCTACTTTATGCCGCTAGCTATTGCCTGCTCGCAAGGCATCTTGTTCTTCGAGCTTCCGCTTATGGCTGACGCGCTTGAGTCCATAATGAAGACAGGCATCTTATTCTCCGCTGTCAGCCTCGGCGCCTTATTCACACTCAGCCTGCTGTTCTTGAACCAATACCCTGCATTTACCCGCACATGGATGGGCGCATTCGGGTTATCGTTGCTGTTCTTCGGGCTCGCTATCCATTGGCCGATCCCGTTGATGGCAACACTGTTTTTTATCGGGATGACCAAGGGAATTATACTTCCCGCTTTATCAGCTCATTTAATACAGCTTAGCGGAGGTGTCCGCTATGGACGTATATTCTCCATCCTGTCCATCGCTTCTTCCATCGGTTCCTTTCTTGGCCCGATGCTTGCCGGACAAATACGGGACACGATTTCACCTTATTTTATCGCTTTTCTGTTTCTCATGCTGGCAGTCACGATGCTTCCAGCCAGACATCCGTTTATACCACACGGCAGGCTGCACACGCAACAGCCTCAGGCAACATCCCCGCGTACATAACAACATGAGGGACATACCGGGCGCTAACCTAAATCGGAGCGGTCTGGGTAGAAGCACAGAACACTCCGTGACATCTGACATAGTATAGCATTGTGATAACAGACTATCGACGAAAGCGGGGTGAAACGAGATGGGAAATTGTTTTGATCCATGTGGTCCTGAACCGACACCCGTAGCGCCAATCACCGCCGGTTGCGGAATAGGCTTCTGGACAGCAACAAGCACAATCCTCGTTCTGTACATCTTGCTTGTGATCATTCTCCGCGCACCATTGCTTTAATATCCTCTCGCTCTCTCCTCATGCGGCTTGTCCCCTAGGCAGGCCGTTTTTTACCATCTAGCTCTACACGCGGTCGCTCATCTTCGAAAAGCCTCGATAGAGGTTTTCTCATATGTACGAGGGTAGCGGCTGGAACGTTGCAAGGCGGGGATGGGTTTATGTTACACTAGGAGTCAAAACCGATACATAAATGAACTTTATATATTAGTAGGTGAACGCCATGGAAATTGCAATCATTGTAGAGGGAAAGAACGACCGCAGCCGCTTGCGCCGCCTCTTGAATGATGAGGTCTGCATCTTGTGCACATACGGCACATTGAATACGGAACGGACTGAAGCGCTGCACAAAGAGGCGGGGGACAAGCCGGTCTATTTGTTTATGGATAATGATGCCTCTGGCAAGCGTATACGGGGCGTGCTGCGGGATACGTTTCCCGATGCCGAACATATATATACCCGGCGTGGTTATGCGGGGGTGGAGGGCACTCCCGATGATTATTTAATCCAGCAATTAGAAAAAGCGGGGCTGGACGAATACATCATGTATCCGGACCCATCCCCGCTTGCTTGATTCATTATGCTGCTACTTCACTAAACTCATAACGTCATTCGCAATGATCTCAGGTGACGAAGTTTCACGATCATTGGCGTTGTAGTATTTGCGGATGTTGCCATCCTGATCCACCAGCGTAATGACATTCAAATGAGTAAAGTTGCCGTCCTCGTCCTTGATGACACTCGAACCGAGGGCTGGCATCATCTTGGCCACATCCGCCTCGTCACCGCGAAGGAAATACCAGCCGCTGTAGTCAGCATTGTATTTCTTAGACCATTCTTGAATCGCTTCCGGTGTGTCCCGCTCCGGATCGAACGATATGGACACAATGCTTGCATCCTTGCCAAATACGCCTTTATCCTTCAACAATTGCTGAACCTCGGACAGCATGTATGTCGTTGGCGGACACACATCCGGACAATTGGTGAAGTAGAAGTAGAACAACCGCGCTTTGCCGTTCGTATCGGCCAAGCTAACCGTGTTACCGTCTACGTTCTGCATTGTAAAATCCGGTGCCGTCTTATCCGTAAGCGGCAGTTCCGGCCCGCGAGGCCAGTACAGAATGGCCGCTACGACAGCAAATACAAGGACTAACGCCATCAGAAAAATTTGAAAAGAATACTTCTTCGCCCATTGTGACATCGCTCGATCCCCCGTTACTCTCCCATGTTCTGTAATTCTCAACTCATGAATCAGGCTTTCCCCATTGTATCCAAGATAAGAATAATCAGATGCAGCATCAATGCATTGATTGAGAAGATGAAGTTGCGCTTAGCCCACACCTCGTCATTGTTACTCCGAAGTGCTGCTATGCACAAATACAACCAAATAAGGTTAATCACAGTTCCTGCAATGCCGTAAATAAGACTAACGTAGCCGTAGGCATAAAATAACCAGGATACGGGCAAAAGCAACGCAACATAAGGAATCATCTGCCACTTCGTGCGCTTAATCCCTTTGACGACCGGCAGCAAAGGGTAGCCTGCTGCGCGATATTCTTCCACACGCCGAATACCGAGCGCCCAGAAATGAGGCGGTTGCCACAAGAACAATACAGCAAAGAACAGAACCGCTCCAATATCAACATACCCAGTAACGGCCACATAGCCGATAACCGGCGGCATCGCTCCCGAGATTCCGCCTACCGATGTACTCCATGTCGATGTCCGTTTCAGCCAGAGCGTATAGACGACGTCATATACGAACATGCCTATTAAACCGAGCCAACCTGCAAGTGGATTAATGAGTAAAAATAAACATAATAATCCCGCGATTCCCAATCCAATCGCATACCAGAGTACGACCTGAGGCTGCAATCGACCCGTAGGAAGCGCTCGGTTGCGTGTGCGTTCCATCTTCATATCGAAATCACGGTCGAAATAGTTGTTAAATACACATGAGGATGCCATAACGAGCGTCGTTCCCGCCAGCACCCACAGCAAGGTCATCCAGGGAATGTCCCATTTAGCTGCCACCCAGAAGCCCGCAAACGTAGCCAATAAATTGGAGCGTATAATTCCCGGCTTCGTTAGCAGAATAAACTCTCTCCATAATCCAACCCGCATCGGTCCCGGCGATAGCATAACGGCATCGGAAGGAGCCTGACAAGTCATTTGTTTATCCACGTGACCCTTTCCTCCTTGTTGTGTTCAGAGAAGAGCAGAAAAGTTGTGCATCTGCTGTAATTTTTATCATAGCAAAAATGTCCAGCACATGACAATGTCGTTCAATAATTTGACAAGGCCTTGACCTTTTATTCACAATGTTTATTAAGCTCCTCAAATTCCCAAATATGCAATTTCCCCCTGCCCCCTGGAATACATGCCGTAATTTCATCCCATTCACTGCTTTCTTCAAGCCGCAATTTTTTCATGCGAACATAATCCTCATGGGATGTGTTCAACCATTGTTCAACAAAAACGTTAGGTTGATCCGTTCCTTCATACAACACCGCATTCGTGTGGCTCTGCAGCTGTCTCTTTACGAGAGACAGATAGGTCTCCCGGAGCTCTGGAGCAATCCGATATTCTACAAAAATGATTCGATTCAACTTGACCACCCTTTCTTTATCTTCTTATGAACCCATGAGTCATATTTTGGAACAAAGTTGTCCACAATACAAGTGGGTGATTAATGATGGATACAAGCACACATGCCATAATCGGACTCGGATTGGCCGGGCTGTCCCAGTGGGACCCCCTCGTCGTATCGGAGCCAGCAACTGCGACTGCCGTCTTCTTCGGCGTGCTGCTCGGCTCCCAGGCGCCTGATGCCGATACGGCCCTAAAATGGAAAAGCAATATTCTCTATATTCGCCAGCATCGCGGGTACTCCCATTCGCTGCCAATGATTGCAGTATGGTCCTTCCTAATATCCGGTGTGCTGACATGGCTCAATAAAGGCGCATCCTTCACGCATGTATTGCTGTGGACAGGCTTGGCCGTGTGTCTGCATGTCCTGACGGACGTCTTCAATGCATATGGCACCCAAGCGGTCTGGCCGTTTACGAAACGATGGATATCATGGAACATCATCGCTTTGTTCGATCCGATCATTTTTTCCACGCATCTTATTGCGATCGCGCTCTGGGGATTCGGCATCCTCTCTCCACGCGTGCTGTTTCCCGCTCTATATCTGCTGCTTATCACTTACTATGTATGGCGAACCCATGTTCACCGACAAGTGGAACGACAATTGCCTCTGCTTGATAAGGAGTATGAAAAAGGAGAAATATACACGATAATTCCGACCGTAGCCCTGTCGAGATGGAATGTAGTAAAGCGGAGTCCGAACGGGTCTTTTATGATCGGCCATTGGAAGCGGGGCATTCTTCATTGGACGGAAAGAGCGGTATGTCACGATCATCCCGCCGTTGAAGCATCCAAGTCTCACCCTGCCGTGCGGGCACTGCTTTATTTCTCCAGCTATGCATGCGCTACCGTGGAGCATACCGGATACGGCTATGCCGTACGTTGGGTAGATGTAAGGTATCGCCACCGCAAGCAGTATCCATTGGTGGCCATCGTCATGATGAATTTGAAGTACGAAACATTGGACTACTTCATCGGTTGGTTAAGTCATACCCGCACCGTCAAACGATACGGATTGGAATAAAGAAGCCGGATCCGCCGGACAATGTACAGTCTACATGCTGTTTGCCGCAGGCTGATGTCAACAAACACAAACAGACGGTCCAAGGATGACCCGTCTGTTTTGCTGCGTTAGTCAAGAAGAAGTTTGTCTATTTCGATTAAAAATCTACTTTTGGGCAGGCCCCTCTTCCGTCTATAATGCTGTCCTGCAATAAATCTGTTGAAGTCCGTTATGTGATATACTGATTATGCCGTAAAGCTAAGGGAATATGACCATCATTTGCAACAATTTGTCCAATATCACGAATCAATCGCCACAAGGAGTGCTTGGGTCGCTTTAACGCTTCACAGAACTTGAACTTTCCTTAATGGTAAAAAGCTACTCCGCGCGCAGGAGTAGCCTCGAAACTTCAATGCATGCTATTAGCGATTTCCGCCGGACAATTGTTGCTCAGCCATTTGCACAAGACGCTTTGTAATATATCCACCGATGGAACCCATATCACGGGATGTGTAGTTTCCATAGTAGCCGTCTTGCGCAATCGGAATGCCCAATTCTTGAGCGATTTCGTATTTCATTTGTTGCAGTGCTGCAGTGGCTTGAGGAACGACCAAATTGTTGGAACGGGATTGATTAGACATAGGGTGAATCTCCTTTCACATTGGCGCTTCTAGTTGTGCAAGCTTGCAAACTTATTTTATCCGACCTGCGAAATGTTATACTTGTTTTCGACTCAATTTCTATCCAAAAGGAGCGATCCCCATGAGTAAAGGCTTGGCGCTATGGTTCGCCTTCTCTTCTATTGGCCTCTTGACGGCCACCGCCATCTCCTTGAGCTACAATGCATGGCTTGTCGTCTTGTTTGCAGTCTTGGCCGTGTGCAATATCGGGTTTGGCTTTGTGACGAAGGCAAGACTGCGTCGCCAATCCACATCCTCCGCGAATGAATAAACAAAAGCAAGAGTCCCTCTTCCGAAGCGAATCGCTCCTTCAAGAGGCCTCTTGCTTTATTGTTGTAGCCACACGACTATCATTCAGTCAACTGGTCGACTTACTTATTGAGGAAGCACAAATCCCATACGGCGCTTCACTTCATCAAGTGTCTTCTCTGCCACTTCCCGGGCACGTTCGGCACCGCGGCGTAGCACCTCGTGATGTTCTCCCGTACGGCGCACTTCATGATAACGGGCTTGCAGTGGTTCGATAAGCGCAGCGACTTGTTCCGCCAAATCCTTCTTGAACGGTCCATACATCTGGCCTTCATATTTCGCTTCAATCTCTGCAATCGGCACTCCTGCAGCGTGGGAATAAATACTAAGCAGGTTGCTGACTTCCGGTTTATTGACCGGGTCGTATTTGACGACAGCCTCGGAGTCGGTCTTAGCTCGGCTAATTTTCTTCCGAATGACAGCAGGGTCATCCAGCAGCGCAATGTAGCTTCCCGCATTCGGATTGCTCTTGCTCATCTTCTTCGACGCATCGTCCAATGACATAATTCGTGCGCCCACTTCCGGAGTGTAGGTCGCTGGCACGGTAAAGTAATCGCCGAAGCGATGATTAAATCGGTTCGCGATGTCGCGAGTCAGCTCCAAATGCTGCTTCTGATCGTCCCCGACAGGAACAAGGTCTGCATTGTAGAGCAAAATATCTGCCGCCATTAGAGACGGATAGACGAACAACCCGGCACCAACCGATTCCTTTCCTTCCGATTTGTCTTTGAACTGCGTCATTCGTTCCAGTTCACCCATATACGTCAACGTCGTCAACAACCATCCGAGCTCTGCATGCTGCGGCACCTGCGATTGCAGGAAAATAGCAGCCTTATTCGGATCGATGCCTGCCGCAATATACAGTGCAGCGACCGATTCCGTCTGTTCTCTCAGTGCTTCTGGATCTTGAGGGACCGTAATGGCATGCAGGTCTACGACCATGAAGAAGCATTCATGCTCATGCTGCAGCTTCACGAAATTTTGAATCGCTCCGATGTAATTGCCCATCGTTAATTGACCACTTGGTTGGATGCCCGATAATACACGTTTCATCCTGTTCACTCTCCTTTTCCTTTCAACTTCACAGCGCCAAAAAAATACAAAAAGGCCTTTCGTCAAGGGACGAAAGACCGTGGTGCCACCCTCTTTTAATTGCATCAACCTAAAGCATAAAAATAATGGGTTGCGCAAACCTCTACCCGATAACGCCGGGATGCGGCCAAGCCTACTGTCGTGCGAATATCGCACCGGTTCGGCTCAGCGCTCAAAGGTCCATTCGGCAGCTACGCCAGCACCGGTTCACAGCTTCCACCGGCTCTCTGAAGCATAACGTATCGCTTACTTGTCCTTATCATCGCTTTCAACTAGATGACGCCGCCTTAGTCAAGGCATTGCGTACTTGATTAGCCACTAGAATAGCGAAGAACTCCCCATTTGTCAATCGTCTCGTGTACATCAAGTCATATGACTTTACGGAACGGATTTGTTATTATGAATCTTAACGCAGAAGCGCTCAAACTCATTTGTATAAAGGAGCCAATACATATGTATCAGATTACGAAGGGCCAATGGAACGGTTATGACACGTTCATTATGCACAGCGACACCTTGGAAGCGACACTGCTTCCCGAGCTTGGATGCAATGTCATCCGGCTATGGGACAAAGCGGCGCAGCGCGACATCCTGCGTGCACCAGCGGAGAGCGATCTCGATTATTATATGACGAAGCCATACCATTTCGGCATCCCGATGCTGATGCCACCGGGACGGATTCGCCGGGGGAAATTCGAATACGCAGGCGTGTCGTACCAGTTTGACCAAAATACAGCGAACGATAACCATATTCATGGTCTGCACCGCTTACAGCCATGGTCCGTCATTCGCGCGGAAGCGGACGATGAGCAGGCAGTGGTCACGGCACAATTCCATACAGCAGACGATGATAATTGGATGCGTCAATATCCGACTCCGCTGGAATTTCAATTGACGTTCATCCTGCAAGGAAGCACACTATCTCAGCACTTGACGGTGACCAACATAGGAGGTCAAGCGGCACCGTTCGGGTTCGGAACGCATACTTGGTTCCTCATCGACGGCGAACCGAATCGCTGGACGCTGCAGGTTCCGGTAAGCGGTATTTATGAGCTTGATGAAGAGCTAATAACTACAGGCAACACCATACCGTTAGGCAAGAATGAACAGCTTCTTAATGGAATGAACCTGCGGGGCACTAACTTCGACACGGTATTCAGCATCGGGACGGACAAGCCGGAGGCTTGGCTGACACGGGATGACGGCTATCGCATCCGTTATGCAGGCAACCGTCCGTTCTTCAAGCACTGGGTGCTCTACACGCGTGGAGTTGCGGATGAAATCGTGTGCGTCGAGCCGTATACATGGCTGACCGATGCCCCTAACCTTCCATTTGATAATGACACGACCGGTCTAATCGACTTGAAGCCGAATGAGCCGATCACACTAGTGCTCGATCTTGAAATTCAACATCCATAATTACGAACTTTAACGATGCCAAGTCGGTCCCTCGACTTGGCATTATTTACATGAACGAGTTAGCTTTTTTCATCGCATATTTCCACTCTAGCTTTCCATACTAACAAACACAAGGAGGTGAACAACATGCCAGTGAATCAACAACAAGGAAGCCGCTCTAACAACTTGGTAGTACCACAAGCTACAGCAGCTCTTCAACAAATGAAGTATGAAATTGCTCAAGAATTGGGCATTCCAATCGCACAAGACGGTTACTATGGAAACTACACATCCCGTGATATGGGTTCCATCGGTGGATATATTACAAAGCGTCTTGTTCAAATGGCTGAGCAACAATTGGCGGGCCGCACTCGCTAATAGCTGCAGTGCAGCTATGCCGCTGCATCGTCCATACTTAAGCAACCACAGCAGCTACGGCTTGCCCGGCCTCTCATTTGCGGCCACAACCGTGCCTGCGAGGTGAGCAAGCATACTTACTCACCAATGTTAAAGAAGCTCTCTTTCCTAGGATAGAGAGCTTCTTGGCTTATGTAATGCGGTTCAGGAAGCGCGCTTATATGTGTGAGTATCCTGCTTATCAAGCATATGTATTAAATTATAATTCGACTCGAACCATGTGCTGATATGCAGCGTATCCTGCTTAACAGCAAAGTCGAATACGATTTCACCGTGAGTCCATTGCTTCTTATGCTTCAGAGCATCGATCGCAGTCTGACGAAACGAGGCGACATGACGTAAGGTCAATCCCTGTCTAAGGGGCTTGATTACACCGTTGCTGCTCTCCAGCGCATCGTGCTTCACGCCGAACTTTCCCACCACATCATTGCGAATGCAGACAATGATTGTACCTCCAGTTAGTCCAATCAACTCAGATTCCAACTGTTCAAACACCAGGCTTAATTGCCTAGCCAAAGGCATTCCGTTAGTCTTCATCTCACAAATTCCCTCCTTTATAAAAATGGCTTCACCATCCCAAGAAATGGTTCTCAAGACTCATTATAAGGGATCTTTTTCCTATTTTCAACACATATATACATATTTAGATTTTTATTGATTTCAAACGACAATAGTATAATAAATGTTTGATTTTTTGCTAACATTTACATAGACCCTGTACAGAGGCGATGCTATAATGATGCTAGCATGCTATATTATGGATCTCTTGGGACATATAAAGGAGCGGTCATATGAATTGGTTCAATACGTTAAACTTTAAGCATAAGCTGTTAATTGGCTGCTATGGTATCGTGGGCTTGTTCGCATTGACTACGTTTGTACTGCTTACAAGTGGTGCTTCGCTCATACCAGGACTAATTACCCTCGTCATCCTTATAGGGATCAGCTATCCGTTCATTAACATGTTGGAGAAATCACTGACCGAACCTATTATGGAGATGTCCCGATCCGCATTGCAGATTGCGAAGGGAGATTTCTCCCAGACCGTTCAGGTGACGACGAGCGATGCCTTAGGAGAGCTCGGTCATTCCTTTAATTCGATGGTCATCAAGCTGCGTGAAATTTTACAGCAGACGACTGACATATCCCGTCACGTCTCTGATTCTGGACGAGATATGTATCATAAGAACCAGAACATGAAAATGGTAATGGAGCAGGTGGCTTCTTCGTCGAACGAGCTTGCCATTGGCGCTGCTGAAATATCCGAAGATATATCCGCTATGTCGGATTCTATCAAGCAAATCGAACATAAAGTCGAATCCTATACTCATTCCACCAAAGAAATGAACGAGCGCTCCGCCCTGACCTTGCAATTGGTGGATAAAGGCCGGACAGCCGTAGACACGCAAAGTGCAGGAATGCAGCGGAATATTGAAGCGACTGATCACGTGGCAACCGCAATTACGCAGTTGGCCCGCCAGACCGAAGGGATATCCAAAATCACCCGCACCATCTCGGAGATCGCCGAACAGACGAATTTATTGTCTTTGAACGCCTCCATTGAAGCGGCGCGTGCTGGCGAGCACGGCAGAGGCTTTGCCGTAGTTGCTCAAGAAGTGCGGAATCTTGCTGAAGAATCGACCGCTTCCACGAAGGAAGTGTTTACGCTTGTCAAAGGAATTGAACAAGGCATCAAGCAAGCGATAACGAATATTCATGTCAATGAAGAAGTTGTACATACACAGACAGAATTGATTCGGGAAACCGAACGCATTTTTAATGATATTGTAGAGAGCATCCAGTTCATTACGGAACAGATTGCAGCCTTTGCCCATGAAAGCGACAGCATGCTGGACGGAGCCAAGACGATTTCGAGCTCCATTGAGAATATTTCTGCGATTACGCAGCAGTCCGCCGCCGGAACCGAGCAGGTGTCCGCTTCCATGAATGAACAGATCTCCTCCGTGCAAGCGATGGTGGAGACTACCGAGGAACTGCAGCTTAAAGTAGTGCAGTTGCAGCGTACATTTCAAGTATTCAAATTGTAAAATGAATAGTTTACAACATAAAAACAGGCAGCCGCCAATGGCCGCCTGTTTTTATGTTACATTATTAATTTCGTTTCCGTTCAAAAAAAGAGCTGCAGATCATCAAGATCTGCAGCTTTTTGCCAGCTCACGGCGGTCATCCTATCATTTGCTCCTCAGGGCGAACGGAACGCTTGCGTTCTCTAATCAACCACAGCATGAAACCAGCTGTGCCTATAACCCCGCAGACGAAGCCGTATAAGTACATCGCCTGACCTCCATACGCTTCCTGCAACGCTCCCCCGCTCATTCCTCCAGCAATGCCGGCAAGTCCTAGGAACACCATGCCGAGCAGCGCTTGACCAGTAGCGGCCAATTGCTTCGGCAGAAGCTGTACGACGAACTCGATTGCAAGCACCCATAACGCCGCATACGTCACCGCATGCGCTCCTTGCAGCACGACAACTACCCATGGGTCTGTCACAAGGGCGTATAAGAGCCATCTTATCGCATATAGCGCGCTGACCAGCGTCAAGAGCGTCAGCATCCGGCTGCGCTGCATTAGCCTGGTCATGAGGGCAAAGCCGATAATTTCGCTAAATCCGGCCACCGCCCAGGCCCAAGATACCTGCATCGACGAGGCTCCCAAGTCATTCATATGAAGTGACAACAGGGCATCATTCATGCGGTGCGGCATCGCAATGACAAAGATAAGCGCCAGGAAGAGGAGCAGCGAAGGGACGGAGAGTGCCTTCTTCAGCACGGCTGCATTTACAGCGGTATCCGTATCCGCCGCTTCTTGCGGCGGTTCTTGCAGCAAGAACATGCTCAAGAGCAAGCCGCCCCATATCGGCAAGTACATCCAGAACAGCGCGTCGACGCCGCCCCACAAATCAAACATCTGCCCCATCACGATGGCGGTCAACGTGAATCCCACCGAGCCCCACATTCGAATCGAGCTGTAAGACTGCCCTAACGCTGTCGCCGACTTCACCGTCAGCGTATCAAGCAATGAAACAGCCGGCAGAAAGCAGATATACAGTGCAAGCAGACTGATTGCCGCCGTAATGCGGTCTGTCGACAGAAACAAGCAGGCAGCGGCAATTCCTTTTCCAATCCATAAACCGAGCAGGAGTGGTCGAATCGCTTTCATACGGTCGCTCACCAGCCCGGCGACGGGTTGGGCGAACACAGCCAGGAAAGGCCCCAGCATAAGCAACGTCCCCACTTCCAAAGATTGAAATCCCCGCTCCCGCAACAGCAGCGGCAAATAAGGGATGAGCAACGCATTGGTGGAATAGAACAAAGCATGAAACAGCTTTAATAAGCGATTCGATGTCACAATGATGTCTTTCCTTTCCAGGTAGCTCTAATTGTGCTCCTGCAGCCTATGAGGAAATGCCGCCGTGCTTCTAGCTTATTCCGTCATTTGCAAGAACAATTCAACATCCTTGAGCGTAACGTCAATTGCGGTTTGCCAGAAATCCGGCTTCGTCAAATCGACGCCAAGGTGCTTCTCAGCCAACTCTTCGACTGTCATGACACCTGTATCACGCAGCAGCGCATCGTATTTGGCAGCGAATGATTCGCCTTCCTGTAAAGCACGCGCATACAATCCAGTACTGAACAGATAACCGAACGTGTACGGATAGTTATAGAACGGAACATCAGTGAAGTAGAAATGCATTTTCGATGCCCAAAAATGCGGGTGCAGCGAATCTAGGGCACCGCAGAATGCTTCATTTTGCGCCTCTTCCATCAAGGAGCACAGCTGTTCGGAAGACAGAAGTCCTTCTTTGCGTTTTTCGAAGAAGCGCGTTTCGAACAAGAAGCGAGCATGTATATTCATGTAAAAAGCAATGGAGCGCTGAATCTTGTCTTCAAGCAAGGCCAACTTCTCTTGCTCGTCTTTCGCCTGCTTCACAGCAGAATCCGATACGATCATTTCTGCAAAAGTCGATGCGGTCTCTGCGACGTTCATTGCATACTGCTGCGCAAACGCTGGCAATCCGTCCATCACGTATTGATGATAGCCATGACCCAGTTCATGCGCCAGCGTAGAAACATTGGAAGGCGTACCTGCATATGTCATGAAAATACGTGTCTGATTAACGACCGGAAGCGAGGTGCAGAATCCACCTGGACGCTTGCCAGGACGGTCTTCCGCTTCAATCCAACGGTTCTCGAACGCCTGCACGGCGAACTCCGACATGCGCGGGCTGAATTTACCGAACTGCTCGACGATAGTATTCGCGCCCTCGTCATACGATATGGTCGCTTGCGTCCCGCCAAGCGGCGCTTCCACATCGCACCACGTCAACTTTTCTACGCCCAGCAGCTTCGCTTTGCGCTCCAAATAGGCTACGAACTTCGGCTTATTGCGGACAATCGTATTCCACATAGCGTCCAGCGTCGCTTCTGACATGCGATTCATCGCAAGCGGCTCTTTCAAGACGCTATCCCATCCGCGATGCTCATACAGCTTCAAGCGGAAGCCGGCGATACGGTTCAACGCATCTGCGCAGAAGTCTGCCTTCTCACTCCATGCTTCTTCCCATAGCTTGAACATTTCTTCTCTGATTTCGCGGTTAGGATGCGACAGCTTGTTGTGTGCTTGACCCGCGGAAAGCTGTACCTTTTTGCCGTCTTCTTCATAATCGATGCGGAAATGCGAAATGACCGTGTTGTACATTTCCGACCAGCCGTGATAGCCGTCTGTAGCCAGATCGCCGACGAGCGCTTCTTTTTCGGGGGACATCTTCTCCCGGGCCCATTCGCGGCGCTCATTCAAGTTGAAGGCGATGCCCTCGTTGTCAGGAAGCTTCACAAAAGCAGCCCACACTTCGTCCGGCATGCTGCGCAGCAGTTCATCATACAGCGTATCGACTGTAAGCAGCTGCGCGCCCAGTGTTTGAATGCGGCCAGACAATTGAATCGCTTTCTTGTCTTTAATGTTTTGCGCTGTAAGGCAGCCAACATAAGCTCCAGCTTCATGGAGGCGCTTATTTACATCTTGCAGTTGTCCAGTAATATGTACGAGTTCCTTCGTGTCCTCCAACGTTTGCGGAGCAGACATTTCCTTAAGCTTGCCAGTCAGTGCCGCGATATCCTGTTCTGCGGCTGCAAGCGATTGCTGCAATGCTTCGGACTCAGCGCCCCCGGAGAAAATGACATCCAAGTCCCACGTTTGGCTTAAAGGTTGTTTCATGCCATACACACCTTTCTGCGAATATTATTGGTAACGGAAGGCATATGAGGTTGTTCAAAAGCTCTTTTTGAACACGCACTGTTTGAGTTTTGCACCTTGACCGTGTATAACTAAACTATACCAAAATTAAACTTACTCGCACAGGGAGGATTATAGCGCATGAGACCTTTGCAAATCTCAGCGGATACCGCGTTGAAGTTATCGAAAGCGCTCGGCGTCCCCATGGAGCAGCTTATGCATATGCCGCAGCATATTTTATTGAAGAAGCTTGCCGAGTTGGCCCAAGCCGAAGCTGAGTCTTCTGCTGCCGATGATCATGCTTCGACGGAGAATCCGAAATGATACCATTAGAAAATACGCTGCCTTACGATCACATCATGGGAGATATTTATATTTCAAGCTGCCCCTTCTGTCATAAAGATAATGTCTTGCTCCCATTGAAACCGCAAGAACTGCCGGATATTCGCGACGGCAAGAAACGGCTGCTCGTATTTCCATGCTGCCGGAACCGTATCGTCATCGTAGATGTGGATAGCGATTACTTGTTGGCTGACCGCCAGATTCGTTAAACATGAAGTTTGATGAACTACACCCCTTATCGTAGACATTGGTAAAGCACCTTGGTGTAACAAGCCAACTGGAATGTGATAAGGGGATTTTTCTATACCTTTTTTCAAAAATGAAAGGTGATTAATATGAAAAAGAAAATTTTCACCATTTTATTTATTTTTTGTACCTTTCTGCTCCTGTTCGGATGCTCAGGCAATACGAAGTTTATGGGGAAGACGGAAAATTGGGAAGTTACAATCATTCAACGAGGAAATTTGGAGCAGCTTCAATATGAAGTCAAGTATTTAGGAAATGAGCAATCGATTACAGATTTTAGTTATCAATTCGAAAGCAAGACCCTGCATTCATCGGGCACCATGGGAGAACCTGCCCCAACCCCATTTAAACTCATCTCGAATACCCGAGTGATAGGTCAAAGAAAAATAGAGGAACCTATTAAATTAACAATAAACTGGAACGGCAAGCAGGAGACGGGGGAATTAAAGTTATATTAGCCGAACCAATAATCTTCCATAATTGACTGTATTCGATGTTATTCATCTGACGGCACATCTCTCTTCACAGATATAAAGCAGGGATAAAGGCTTGTACGTCCACTTAGTCTCAATCTCCATTGGATTTCGTACAGTGAAATAGTGACATATCCCTCTGTACGGCAGGTTCCATTGGAATTCATCCAGTGTTTTGGCACTCTTTCAACAGCAACCGCTGAAACAAGCCAGATCCATTGGATAAAATGCAGTCCAAGCGCCTTATAGCCCCGCAATCGCCACATCCTGCTGTATGTTTTCCAATGGATCTTACTCCTGAGCTCGACAACAATAAGCAAGCTGGCTCCCTAATAATTTCAGGAACCAGCTTGCCAGTTGAACATTATTGTGTGAATCCCCCGCCGATGCTAACGACAGGCGGCGTATTCCCTTCCTCCGCCATCTGCTCCCGAATGGCGGCCCACTGCTCGCGTGCCGCGCGAATCATCGCCGCATCCATTATGCGCTTGTCGTGAATAATCCGGCCGAAGCACTTTGCAGCTTCATTCAGATCACCCAGCCGGCGGTACAACTCACCGATAATATAGATGAGGCGGGCATCGTTCTGGTCACGCCATTCATGCTCGAATACACTAATATACGAATCCAGGGCAAAACGCAGATAGCGCAGCTCGTTCTTCGTATCGTTCCGATAGCGATACAGCCATGCAATGTGATGCAGCAGACCGGCAACGACGCGCTTGCTTTCTCCGATCGTCTGGGCGGTCAGCAAGGCGAGCTTATAAGTTTCCAACGCTTGTTCCCATGTACGCTCGCCTGCGTATTCCCGCGATTTCCATTGGGAAGCTACAACTTCTTCAAAATCTTTCCGATGGGTAGGAAGCCATTGCTTCAGTGAATTCTCTGTCGAGGCGCAGCCGCATTCTGGACAGACTCGCACGACGTAAAAGTCGGGATTCACTTTATCCTCACCGAAATGCGGACAAAAATCACTGTCGATATGAATCGGCTTTTTAAAACGCGACCTTACGCGTGACGATTGGAATGTGTTCTTGCAATATGGACATTCGACTTGTAATAGGTAAAGTGGTTCAACCTCCATTAAAGTGTCCCTTCCTTCTTGCTGATTAATATGTAAGTGATGAGGGAACTTTACCACATTATCGGAACTTATGCTGTGAACTAATTGGTGTTAATGAAATGATAAGCAGGTCCCGACAAGCGTTCCAACACCATGTCTCGCAGCGCAGGCTCCAAGCCGATCTCTATCAACGCCTCACGCATGCACCCTAACCACGCATCTGCACGTTCGCGGGTAATCGGGAACGGCATGTGACGCGCCCGCATCATCGGATGTCCGTATTCATCGGAAAAGAGTGACGGTCCCCCGAAAAATTGTGTCAGGAACATGAACTGCTTCTCCATGACGGGCATAATATCTTCCGGAAACAGCGGACCGATTAGAGGATCAGCTTGCACGTTCGGATAAAATGCCTCTACTATTCGTCGAACAGTCGCTTCCCCCCCGATCGCTTCATATATCGTCTGTTTATATCTTTCCATACGCACTCCTGTCTTTTGGCATAAGAAGGGATAACACTTCGGACTCCCCTCCTTCAGCCCTATAATAATTAGTAGTCTCTGCTCATCACTTTATTATAAAAGCACTACGTTTTCAATTCATTTACGCTAATGCTCACCGCCACAAGGGTATAATTGCACAAAAAAACGCTGAATAGTGATCAGCGCCGTGACGTAATTGAATTATCTTTCCCAATCCTCTTCCTGCGGTCCCATTAACGACTCTCGAATGACATAGACGAAAGCGCAAACAAGGATGCCAGCGATTATACTCATCCTCATCACCCCTAACGAACTTCTACGCGTTTCATCGTTCTTTATATTTATTTTATCACAATGGTACCCAAAAATATACGTCCTTCTGCAAGCGTTTACTTTACATTTTGATTACAAAATCAGACTGTAGATACTTCAGCAGCTGCTTGGTGTGGCATGTTTGCCTTTATGTCATCATATGTTTGAATGGAGTATTCGTGCAGGCCCCGTGAAAGGAGAGTGCCCATGAAACGCAGGACAAGCCGTTCTTATTTGGCACCACTGCTTATCGCAGGTGTATGTGGCCTATTTCTTATCCTAATGGCAGCGCATCCCTCTACTGTCTTGGACGCAGCCACACGTGGCCTATCCATTTGGTGGGACGTGCTGTTTCCTTCACTATTGCCTTTTTTTATTATTTCCGAAGCGCTGCTAGGCTTTGGCATTGTGCACTTTATCGGGACGCTGCTTGATCCCGTCATGCGCCCTTTGTTCCGCATCCCCGGCATCGGGGGCTTCGTAGTCGCGATGGGCTATGCTTCCGGATACCCGGTAGGTGCCAAGCTGACGACACGGCTGCGCATACAAAATTTAATTACACGCGAAGAAGGCGAGCGACTCGTTGCATTCACAACCTCGTCCGATCCGATCTTTCTCATTGGGGCTGTGGCGGTCAGCTTCTTCGGAAATGCTGGCCTCGCCTTAACACTAGCACTCGCCCATTATGGCTCTGGGCTTCTCGTCGGAATTGTGATGCGATTCTACGCACCGCATGCACCACTTACCCCAATGGACAACACTTCTCCTGCAAAAGGGGTTGGTAATATCAAGGGAACTTTCATTTTCCGGAGAGCTTTTCATGCCATGCATGAAGCAAGGAAGCAGGATGGCAGACCGTTAGGAACCCTGCTCAAAGAAGCAGTCGATTCCTCACTTAAGCTGATGATCGTTGTCGGTGGACTTGTCGTCTTCTTTTCCGTTGTCATGGATTTGCTCGCCGTCATTGGAATTATGCCATTCTGGGAACATCTGCTTCAGCTCCTGCTGCAAACCTTTCACTTATCTCCGGATCTGGCTCCCGCTTTCACGGGAGGTTTATTTGAAGTCACCTTAGGTGCAAAGAGCGCAGGCGCAGCCGTCTCTGCCGGAACCCATGCACAGGTGGTGGCAGCCGCTTGGGTGCTGTCTTGGGCCGGACTATCGGTCCATGCTCAAATCGCGAGTATAATGAACCAAAGCGATTTAAGGTATATGCCATTTCTGTTCGCCAGGCTTGTCCATAGTGTGGGGGCTGCTGTGGCCGCGTATTGGTTATATCCGCTCCTCATGCGATTGGAACCGCAGCTCTCCACCTGGCTTCCATATCAAGGGCACTCGGCTGCATGGATGTCTCCTTGGGAGACCGCTTGGAGTTCAATGAGAGTCGGTCTTGTGCTGGCAGCGCTCTTCTTCATCTTGATGTGTCTTATCTCCTTCTTGATCGAGACGATGCGCTTGAATCGCAGATAACTTCCATCGCTATCGTCACTTTACCCGAAATGGCGATTGTATTCCTCATGCGGAACGTATAATATGGAGTTGATGTGTTCTATAACACGGTTATACATTACATTACCGCATAACAAAGGAGTCAGCGCCTTGAAATACGCAGTATTAAACCGAGGAGACGACATCTCTGTCTCTTTGACCGAGACGTTTCACCGTTTAGCTAACGGCCAAGGTCTCATTTGTGATGATGAGGAGCCTGAGATTGTTCTATCGATCGGCGGTGACGGAACGATGCTCCAAGCCTTTCACCGCTATGTTGGACAACTTGATCGAATCGCATTCGTCGGCATTCATACCGGTCATCTTGGCTTCTACGCTGATTGGAAGCCGAATGAAATCGAACTGCTCGTTCAGTTGATGGCCGAGAACCGTTCGAAGGACCAGATTTATCCGCGTATCGTCAAGTATCCGCTCATTGAGCTGCAATTGGATGGCGAAGATACCGGCAAGAGAACATACATTGCCTTAAATGAATTTACATTGAAGGGCGTCGAGAACACGCTCGTCGCTCAAATCGATATTAATGACGAACTATTTGAGATGTTCCGCGGAGATGGGATATGCGTATCCACCCCGTCCGGCAGCACGGCCTATAACAAGAGCCTTGGCGGGGCTATGGTGCACCCCTCCATCCCGTCCATTCAGCTTGCCGAGATAGCATCCATCAACAACCGCGTGTTCCGCACACTCGGATCGTCGCTTATTTTGCCTAAGCATCACCATTTCGACATTCATCCACGCAAGAAGCAGAAGCTGTTGTTGACGGTCGATCATGTGAACATCCCAATTGATCACTTTCGCTCGATTCGCTGCCGGGTTGCTGATCAGACCGTTACATTCATTCGCTACCGGCCGTTTCCGTTCTGGAATCGCGTGCGCGAGGCGTTTCTCGGCTATGATGAGCACGGACACTACAATGTATAATTTGCATACGAAAAAAGGTGCGACCTTATCAAAGGACGCACCTTTTTTTTGCAAGCTGAAGCTGTACCCGCTTCAGATGTAGGGCATTCTAATTCATTGAAAACAAGCCTTATCCAAATTTCCGCTCGGCAAGGCTTGTTGATGAATGGGTTATGAACGAACTTCCTTCGCTTCACGCGGCTCTTTCGACTCCGCTGAGCTGCGCTGTTGTGCGTGCGCATTCGGCGCTGCAGAGCCCTTACCGCTATGCTTGTGGCGATTGCGATGCTGACGCGGTTTGCGCTCCGACGAGGCTGGTTTTGGAGTCTGCTCGGCTGAAGTTTCGTTGGCGGCCGTCTTCGGCTGCAATGATATGCCTTGCTTCGCTTGCGGCGCCGCTTCTTCACCGGTATCTTCCAATGCAGCTGCGCCTTCCTGCTCCGCTTCATCCCCTTGGTCAGTACCCGAACGCAAGCGCGCATCTTTGTTGCTGACCTTCTCAAGAATGAAGTAAGCACAGCCGAAGTTGCAATATTCATTAATATAATCCATCATGCTGGATACGCCCGATTCTTTAGTGGACTTCGGATGATTGTCCCTAAAGAAGCCTTTTAAGCGAAGCTGACTGTAACCCCAATCGCCCAGTATGTAATCATACCGTTCCAACACTTCGCTATACCGGCTTCGGAACGCCTCCGGATTCCATGCATCTTTGTGTTCTTGAATTACTTCGTACGTTCTGCCTCCAACTTGAATCACGTCCGTGATTCCCCCTTCCCCGTCGATGACAGGCTCAAGCACGAACGGATGAGCGCGCTGCCTCTTGACCCCGGGTCCACATGCCGCGGCTTGCGATATGCCTAGGCTTGGGATAAAGCCATCGTCTGATGAGCAGATTTCACTTGTTCATGCGCATGGTAGGAGCTGCGTACAAGCGGTCCTGATTCGACATGGCTGAATCCGCGCTTCAATCCTTCGTCCTTCAACTCTGCAAATTGCTCCGGACGATAATATTTTTCAACATTCAAATGTTTCTTAGTCGGCTGCAAATATTGTCCAATCGTCAAAATATTACAATCTACGGCACGCAAATCGTCCATCGTCTGCAATATTTCATCCCACTCTTCACCAACACCAAGCATAATGCTTGATTTTGTTGGAATTTGCGGCTGCATCGCCTTCGCTTGCTTCAGCAATTCTAGAGTGCGCTCGTACTTCGCCTTGGCCCGCACACGATCTGACATCCGTTCTACTGTTTCCACATTGTGGTTCAAAATATCTGGTTTGGCGTCCATCACGATACGGAGCGCATCCCAATTTCCCATGAAGTCGGGGATAAGCACTTCTACACTGCACAATGGCATCCGGCGGCGAACCGCGCGAATCGTCTCCGCAAAGATAGAAGCTCCTCCGTCTTGCAGATCATCTCTGGCGACGGAAGTAACGACGCAATGCCGTAAGCCCATGCGTTCAGCGGCTTCAGCCACACGTTCTGGCTCTTGCAAGTCCAATTCAGTCGGCATACCAGTATTCACTGCACAGAAGCGACAAGCACGCGTACAAATATCACCCAAAATCATGAACGTTGCCGTGCGATTAGCCCAGCACTCGTATATGTTCGGACAACGCGCCTCCTCACATACCGTATGCAGCGTCTTGGAGCGCATCATATCTTTAATCTCGGTGTAATTCTCTCCCGTGGTCAGTTTGATGCGTATCCAGTCTGGTTTCTGCTCTATCGTTTTCATGAAGTGTACCCTTCCTTCTCTGTTCGCTTAACCTTGACCTAATTCAGTATTATACCATGAACCCTCAAAAATCCATACCTGCGTGTCCATCGCCTTGGATAAAAAGGCTATCAACGCACATTCTAACATTAAATCATTCCTTTCGGATATGGAAGAAGGAGGAAAATGTCGTATGAGACAAGTTGCATCTGTATTGCTTGCAAGTCTTGCCTTATCGATTTGCTTTAGCTCACCGCTTGGCGCATCGCCAGCGCATTCCTTGGGCCGTAACGAAATGTCGGTGCGCACCTTTGCAGATGAGTTGCCTGCAACAGCCGATTCAGGTGGCGAGGTATGGAGGGAACGACGAGACTTATATGAAAAAATGAGCGTGGTCACCGGTATACCCTGGTATCGTCTGGCGGCTATCGATCAATACGAACGAACATTGACGAAGGCCAATCAAAAAAAACGAGAGCATCCAAAACGGTTAACCGGCGTTTTCGTCGAGCCCCCGAAATGGGTAGGCCTCATGAACCCGGATATTGAAGATCAAAATCCGAAATCGATCTCATTGTTCAAAGGGGTTGGGCGCGACGGTTCAGGAGATGAACGTGCCGATGCTAACAACGATACCGACCTGCTGTACAGTGTCGCTTCATTAATTGGGTCTTACGGGCCGCACGAGGACGACTTCGGCAGGGGTTTATGGAATTATTATTCCAATCCCAGAGCAGTGCAGCGGGTGAAACAATTCGCACGCATCTATGAACATTTTGACCAACTGCAGCTGTTCGAACACGCTTTCCCGCTGCCAGTAAAGTCCACCTATTCATACCGCAGCACTTGGGGCATGGGACGGCATTACGGCGGATTCAGAATTCACGAAGGCACCGATATATTTGCTGGTTATGGAGTGCCCGTGCGCAGCACCTGCTACGGCATTGTTGAGGTGAAAGGCTGGAACCGTTACGGCGGTTGGCGAATTGGAATCCGCGATTTGAACAACCTGTATCACTACTACGCCCACCTATCCGGCTATGAGAAGAATATTAAAATCGGTGATATTGTCACTCCAGGGCAAACGATCGGGTGGGTCGGAAGCTCAGGGTATGGCAAGCCGGGGACATCAGGCAAGTTCCCGCCGCATTTGCATTATGGCGTCTACCGAGATCGGGGGCTGGTGGAATACGCGTTCGATCCGTACCCGCTGCTGCATCAATGGGAGCAAGCGGACAAGCGAAAGCTGAAACAGCCGAAAAAAGTGAAGCAAGATTCTACTGCTAAACCTGCAAAAGAGATAAAAAAGTAGTGCCGCATGCAGCCATAAATGCGCTGGCGCACGAGAATTGAAACGAAAGAAGCGGCCTCTGGGCTGCTTCCTTCACTTTACTCGTGTCCCTGTCCTTGCACAGGCACAGATGGCTCTGTATTTGCCTCAACTGGCTGTGAAGGCTCTGTATGCGTCTCTGTCTGTGAAGGAACGCTGACGCCGTCCTGAGGCACAGATGTGCCTATCGCCCCCCCTGGCGAGGACTGCATCGGCAATGACAGCGCAGGCGCCTTCTCACGGTTAGTGCCAACCGGTTGTCCTTTGCCGTCATAATAATACATCGGCACATCGCCTACGACGAGCAGATAGGAAATCGGGATTTCCGTCTCCACCACCTCAGGCTCCAAATCGAATGGAATGACAATCGCCACTTCCTCCACTACTTTTATATAGACTTCAATGATTACCATATTGATGCCGACGTCCATAGGACGGGTATTAAGCTCGACCTTCGCTGCTCCTTGCGGCTCCATCCGCACCGGAATGCGCGGCCCGAACGATGCGATCAGCGGACTGCCCAACGCTTGACCGACCGGAATATGATCCTTGAGCTCATTCGCTTGATTCAGCGTCGACTGAACGACATCGACCGTATCAGCCGTAATTCGCATTTGCTCATTGTAGTTTAAGGCGACACTGGTCACCTTGCCGCGTGAATCCGTCTTCCATTCGATTAATTTATTGAGCTCTCTGCCCCGCATCACCTGCTCGGTTATCGCTTTGTTAATCGCCTGCGTCGCAATTTGCTTCACCCGTATTTTCGCAAGATGCATTAACGGCCCCCGTACATTTTTATCCACATAGACGAACATTTGCACCGACAGCAGCACAAATATTACGAGCGCAATAAAGAATAGCCTCCGCTTGCGGCGCGGCTTAGCCGGCCGATTTTGCCACTGCAGCGCGGTGTTCGCGTTTCCGCTTCCCAACGGGCGGACACCTTTGCGCCAGCCTGTTGAACGCCATCCGGAAGCGCGCCTTTTGCTGAACGATATTTGGGGCAGCTGCCATCTGCGCGTACGAAATCCCGAGCGCCATCCTGGCCGCCATCTGCTCAAATCATATCCCCCCCCTTCTGGCTCGGCTTGAAATGAGCAGTCTGTACGTTCCCAGTGTATGCGGACAGCCACAAAAAAAGAAGAACGGTCCTGTCCATGGACCGTGAGCTTGTCGGGGAACCCAAACTATCTTGACATAACAGCTGGCAGCTACGTATACTTGCTAACGTATAACTATAAATTTCTAATGAGGTGGAAAGGAAATGATGATTTTATCAACTGTTCTAAAACGGAATTTGGCTTAGCACGGGAGAGATCTGCCCATTTTTCATCTAAGCCAACCGAAGAACAGTAGATAAAGAACCATATTCCTTTCTTACAAGATAGCTTTGTAATGGGTAAGGTGTGCGTTCACCTTACCCATTTTTTGTTTATTTTGAATGTTACAAATTGAATACGATCTTTAAGATGCTGTTCTCTCGGTTGGCTTTGAACGTGAAGCGAAAAGGAGAGAATAAAATGAGTATATTAACTGTTGAACAAGTTACCCATATGTACGGCGATAAAAAAATATTTCAAGATATCAGTTTTCGATTGCTTCCAGGAGAGCACGCCGGACTCGTCGGAAGCAACGGAGCTGGCAAATCGACACTGCTGCGCATTTTGACTGGAGAACTGCTGCCTGATGCAGGGACGATGGAATGGCATCCTCATGTTAACATTGGCTTTTTGCAGCAGCACATTGATTTGAAGCCGGGTACTACCATTATGCAATATTTGCGAAGCGCCTTTGCTCATCTGTATGAGATAGAACAAAGCATGCTGCAAATCGCAGAGAAAATGGCTGAAGCGGATGATGAACTCGAACGATGGCTGGCACAGTATGGTGAGCTGCAAAATAAACTGGAGCATTCTGATTTTTATCAGATTGATGCGAAAATAGAAGAAATTGCTGCCGGATTGGGCATTTTAGAGCTAGGCAAAGACCGCGATGTGGAGAAGCTTAGCGGAGGCCAGCGTACGAAGCTGTTATTAGGTAAGCTGCTATTAGAAGAGCCGCATGTGCTGTTGCTTGATGAACCGACAAACTTTTTGGACGACTCGCACATTGATTGGCTTATCGGATATTTAAAAAGCTACGAACATGCTTACCTTGTTGTGTCGCATGACGAACGATTTTTAAATGAAATTACAACTGTGATCTACCATTTAGAGCATCTAACGCTCAAGCGGTATACAGGGAATTATGAAGCATTTCTCAGCAGCTACGAACAAAGCAAACAACAGATTCAAGCTGGATATGAAAGGCAGCAAAGAGAAATTGACAGGCTGGAAAGCTTTATACAAAAAAATCGAAATCGGAAAGCTAAGCAAGCGAAAAGCCGTGAAAAGGTGCTCGAGAAAATAAACCGCATCGATAGACCGACATCTGGGCCACAGCCTCGTTTCATGTTTCAAGTAAACACCGATCCCGTGAACCGGATTATAGAGGCAAAAAATATACAGATTGGCTATTCAGAGCCACTGTTCGGACCGATTGATTTACTAATCAAACGCGGTGAAAAAATTGCGATCGTTGGCTATAACGGAATCGGAAAATCCACAATGCTCAAAACATTATTAGGGCATCTGCAGCCGATAAGCGGCACTGTGCAATTAGGCGAACGAGTACAAGCAGCTTACTTTGCACAAGAGGATTTCGCTTCAACCCTCACAGCGCTCGAACAATTATGGTCATACCGGCCTGATTTGACGCAAAAAGAGATTCGGCAAACATTAGCAATGTCTGGCCTCACAGACAAGCATATACGGCAGCCGCTAAGCTCATTAAGCGGCGGAGAGCAGAGTAAGGTTCGTTTATGTGAGCTGATGCTGACAGCAAGCAATGTGCTTGTATTGGATGAGCCGACGAATCATCTGGATGTTCGTGCCAAGGATGCGCTTAAAGAGGCACTCAAAAAATATAAAGGCACAATTCTGCTTGTTTCTCACGAGCCGGACTTTTACGAAGACTGGGTAACACAGATCTGGCAAGTGCAAGGTTGGTGCAATAATTAATAAAAGGTATCAATGGAGTGATTTCACTCTGTTGATACCTTTTTCTTTTCGTTTTTTAATGGCGATAGATTGTTTTATGTAAAATATCTGTTATAAATTTCGTTTTTGCATGGACATATTTATCAATATCATAGCGATAAACTTGCGCCAGTTGTAATTTTAACGATTGATAATCATTGCGGGCAGCTTCATTGGCGCGAAGATAATCACGCAATGCAATATGTTCCAAGTATCCTTTTCCGTCTTTTGGACATACGTAAAGGTGGTATTTCATATACCCGTCGTCAAATGTTCTTTGGAAGGCTTCCCGGCCCTCCACTCCCAAGCTTCCTTGATGTTCAAATCCTTCCTTGGCTAAACGATCAATAATTTCAGGCAACACGCTGTAGCTCTCAATGACTACGTCTATATCAATAATCGGCTTAGCCGCTAATCCTTCTATAGAGGTGCTGCCAACATGCTCTATTTTCAAAATGAAATCACCGATGTAACCGGTAATCATTTCTTTAATGTTATTAAATTGTTCTTTCCATTCCGCATCGTAAGGAACAACCTCGATATCTCTAGTTCGTTCTGCCATTATCAACATACTCTCCCTTCCTATATTCCTTTGAAAAAAGAGGTATCGATGGAGCGAAAAAACGGGAGCAAGAGCATTCGTTCCCACTCCTGTCCCCGTCTTCGTTATCATAAAAAGCCCGTTTCATGCTGGGGGGGCTAAACGTATTATACTAAGGCCAGTGTCGGTTTGCGCACAGTATTTTGCCGCATGAGGCACTTATTTAGAATAATGACGCTGACGCATCGCTTCGTACAGCAGCACGGTCGTCGCCATCGCGACGTTCAGCGATTCGGCTTGACCGCGCATCGGTATGATGATGGTGTCATCCACCAACGCCTGCACCGCGTCAGATACGCCTTGACCTTCATTCCCCACGATGATCCAGGTGGCAGCGCAATAATTGTAGCTATAGCACGAATGCGACGCCTGCAGACTTGTGCTCACAAGCCGCGCCCCGCAGGCTTTCGCTTCCGGCAGCAGTGCCGTTAAATTCCCTTCCACAACTGGCAGATGAAATAACGATCCCATAGTAGAACGCACGGTCTTAGCATTGTATAGATCGACCGTTCCTTTACCTATGACCACGCCGTCCGCCCCGACCGCATCAGCCGTTCGTATAATCGTTCCCAAGTTGCCGGGATCCTGCACTCCATCGACGACTACGACAAGCGCAGACTTGGCGCCAAGCAAAGCTTGCAGCCCATCTGCCTCCCGTTTCTGCACCACGGCAAAAACAGGCTGGGGCGTATCTGTATCACAGCATTTGCGAATAATGGCGTCCGTAGCCGCAATCCATTCCACGTTAACAGGGGCAGCACTGTCGTCTTGAGCCTTGCCTAAGGCAGCATTATAAATATTGCTGGGCCCATATGTGATCAATTCTTGCGGAATGCCGGCTTCCAAATCGTAGACTACCGTCTCGACGTTGGCGTCAGAACGAAGTGCTTCAAGCACGAGATGGATTCCCTCTACGATGAACCGGTCTTCCTTATTTCGATGCTTGCGCTCTTTCAACTGAGCCCATTGCTTCACTCTTATATTTTGCAGCGATGTAATTGTCTGTTCTCTCATGATTCGGAATATGCCAACTCCAGATTGTGCAAATGATCGTTAAGGCCAACAATGACCAATATATCGCCCTCTTTGATGCGATCCTCCGCATAAGGAGAAATATTTGTCTTACCATTATTTTTAATCGCCATCACGTTACAGCCGTATTTGGCGCGAATGTCCAATTCCTTCAAGTTCTTGCCAACCATGAGCGAAGATGCGCGCACTTCAATGATACTGTGGTCATCCGACAGCTCGATGTAATCCAAAATATTAGGAGAAATCAGATTATGCGCTACCCGTGTCCCCATGTCTCGTTCCGGGAACACTACCTTATCGGCTCCAATTTTGCTTAACACTTTACCATGCAGCTCATTTTGCGCTTTCGCCACTATTTTCGGCACGCCGAGATCCTTCAATATTAATGTCGTTAAAATACTGGCTTGAATATCCTGTCCGATGGCCACTACGACAACGTCAAAATTACGGACACCTAACGCTTTAAGCGCTTCCTCATCTGTACAATCTGCGGATACGGCATGCGTCACCATATTTACGACTTCTTGTATTTTCTGTTCGCTCGAATCGATTGCAAGCACTTCAAAGCCCATCTTGCTTAAGCTTTGCGCAATGCTGGAACCGAATCGCCCCATACCAATAATTGCAAATTGTTTTTTTGCAGCCATAGACTCACCTTCCCCATATACCGACACTTATCAATGCAATTATTATACCATGCTCATCCCGTTTGTTGAAATTTGTCTGTCTGACAATCGATGCATGAGGACGAAAACCTTAGGGAACGTTATACGCGAAGCCGCAAGGTAACCTTCTGTATGTAGTGTAACCGTGTCTTGCGTACATCTTGTGCGACTCACGCCCCCATTTTTTGAGAAAAAGGATAAAACAGGACTTCGGCTATATGTATACGAACAGACCGGCGAACATGCGGAACGTGAAGGAAGGAGGAATACCCAATGGCCGTCACCCTTAATTTGCGTCAAGCCATCGTCCAAAAAGTAACGAATAAGCCAGATGCGGACATTATCGAAATGATCGAGGGCTCTATCGATTATGACGAACGTGCGCTTCCTGGACTTGGCGTATTGTTCGAAATGATCTGGAAAGAAAGCGACAATACAATGCGTCAACAACTTGTCGATACGTTGCAGCATAAGCTGCACGAAGGACAAGGCCCACAATAACCTATACTTTTTTCTTGTTTACCGCAGACTCATGAACCTCAGACACGGAAAAGGATCGGCTCGTGCCAGCCGGCGCCTATTCCGTGTCTTTTTCCGTTGTTTAACGAGTTATCAAGCTATTATTTTTATTTTTATCGTAGATGTCTTTACTTTGACGCAGCGTCAAGCGGTACAATGATGGCAAAAGGAGTTGAATGCATGAAAATCCAAGAAGCAGCGGCGGCGTTGGGCATGACGACAAGGGCGCTGCGTTTTTATGAACAGAAGGGGCTGCTGTCCCCTATGAAGCAAGAAGATAATGGCTATCGCGTGTTTCGAGAAGCAGACATCGACCGATTGCGTACTATCAGTGCATTGCGCGAACTCAATTTGTCCTTGGAGCACATTCGTTGTTGTATCGATGAGGCAGAAGCCGGTCAAATGGAGGCATTACGTCCTTATTTAACAGAGAAGCGTCAAGTACTTGCTTTACAATATACGGAGCTGAAGCGCTTGCTTGGTCTACTGGATAATTTACTCGATATGGATCATAACCAAAAAGGAGAGGTTGTTGTGAAAAAACTGCATCATATTGGCGAACAATCACGCCGCTATCAGAAGCTGCGCAGCGATTGGACCGATCGCTGGAATTTCGATGCGCAGGCTACTCAATACGATAACGCCGTGTACGTGAATACAGACCCGCTCAGAGTACATGCCGATTACGAACAGATCTTGGATCGCGTATGCCAAGAAGCCGCTCCGAAGCCGGGAGAGCGCGGGCTGGAAGTAGGTATAGGGACAGGCAACTTAGCGGGGCGCTGCCTGCTCCTTGAAGCAGAGATGACAGGGGTGGATCAATCTGCAGCGATGCTGGAGCGCTGTCAGGAGAAATGGCCATCCATCCGGCTCCTTCAAGGCAATATGATGGCCTTGCCGCTTGCAGACGAGAAGTTCGATTTTATCGTGACAAGCTATGCGCTCCATCACTTGACAGATGAACAGAAAGAAATCGCCCTTGAAGAGATGGGACGACTGCTAGATTCAGAGGGGCGTCTCGTTGTTGCCGATCTAATGTTCATTGATCAAGCGCACCGGGCAGCATTTATTGCTGATCTGGAAGCAAAGGGAGATACGTGTTCCGTTGAAGCGATTCACGACGAGTTTTTTGCGGATCGCTCCCGCTTAATCTCATGGTTGGAGCAGCGCTACGAGGTAACCGCCGCTCAGCTCAATCACTTGATGCATTTGCTTGTTGTGCGAAAAAAGAAAGGAGTGTGAACGATGGCATCGCAGCGAGCACCGGACCATATTGCCGTTCCCGATCATGTCTCCATCTATGAGCATCAAGCAGCTCAATATGATCGTCTCATCGAGTGCGAAGACGATAAGCTGGAATTGAGGCACGCGCTCAGTAAGCTTCTGCAATCGGAAGCATATGGCCGCGTTGCAGAGCTTGGAGCGGGCACAGGACGCTTGACACGCCTCGTGCTGCAATATGCTCCTCGGTTAGCGGAATACACCGCCTGTGACGCCTCTGCTTCCATGTTGCGACAATTGGAAGCGAATGTGCGACGTGATGTGAAGGATGGACATTATAACAGCGTGCGGGCCAATATGGTGCGTACCGTGACGGCACCGCATCATCGTCTCCCTCTAGCTGCTGGTTCGGTCGACTTAGTGCTAGCTGGCTGGACCATATGCTACGCCTGCAGCGAGGAGCACGAGCATCAGAACAATATGCTGCCGTCCATCATGGAAGAGGCCCGTCGCATTCTGCGGCCGGGTGGGCGCATAGTCATCTGGGAAACGCTCGGCACCGGTGTCGACGCCCCCGCAGTTCTCCCCGCATTACGCGGCTATATCGAAGCTATGGAGGAACGATATCATTTTCGTCATACCATCCTACAAACTGACTTTCGCTTTCCGAATCTCCATGAGGCTGAATCGCTCTCAGATTGGTTCTTCGGCAAAGAAGTGCTTCGTATGCTCCGGCAAGAAGCTGATGGAACTGTCTTGCTGCCATCCTTCACAGGCATGTGGATTCAAGAATGAGAAACAGACCCGCTGATATAACAGCGGGTCTTGCTTCACTTCTAGTATTGCAGTTCTCCGTTTATGGCGCGGTCTCCGAAAATGTCACATCCGGCATTTTGTCCATTGCCGTGCGCATCGCATATTCATTCTCGAACAGCGCGACATAATTTCCATTCTTATCTGTCACCAATTGCGAGTTAATACGGAACTTCGACGGATCGAGCGATGCCCCTGCCACCCAACGCGCAAATTGATACGTCAGACGCAGAAGCTGCACTTCAACGCCGTACTCCGCTTTCATGCGGTATTCGAACACCTCGAACTGGAGCTGACCGACGACGCCCAGAATCGTCTCGTCGAATACGCCCGTCGCATGGAACACTTGAATGGTTCCTTCTTCCGTCAGTTGGTCTACACCTTTTTGATACTGTTTATGCTTCAAAGCATTTTTAACTGTAACCCGTGCAAAAATCTCCGGAGAAAACGTCGGCATTTCGTCGAACGTCACTTCCGAACCTTGGCTCAGACTGTCTCCGATGCGGAAGATGCCCGGGTCGAACAAGCCGATGATATCTCCCGGGAACGCTTCCTGAACAATATCCCGGTCTTGAGCCAGAAATTGCTGCGGCTGCGCCAGTTTGATCTCTTTGCCCGCGCGCACGTGCTTCACACTCATGCCGCGTTCGAATTTGCCCGAACAAATACGCAAAAAAGCAATACGGTCACGGTGTGCCGGATTCATATTCGCTTGAATTTTGAAAATATAGCCTGTAAATTTCTCATCGGTCGGATCAACCGGCCCTTCCGTCGATTGACGGATTTCCGGCTTCGGCGCCAATTGCAGGAAGTTCTCCAGAAATGTCTGTACGCCGAAGTTATTGATCGCACTGCCGAAAAAGACCGGAGTCAATTCGCCACGCTTCACTTTCTCGTAATCGAATTCATCGCCCGCCACATCGAGCAGCTCGAGCTCTTCGCACAATTGATCATGCAAATAATCGCCCGCCATTTCCCGAATGACCGGATCGCGGTAATCCTCGACTTTTTCTACTTTGATGACAGAGTGGTCGTCCCCTTGGAACTGCTCCACCTGCTTCTTCATCCGATCATAGACGCCACACAGCTCGCGCCCCATACCGATCGGCCAGTTCATCGGAACCGAACGAATGCCGAGCACCTGCTCGATTTCTTCCATCAGCTCGAACGGATTCCGTCCTTCCCGATCCAGCTTGTTAATAAACGTAAAGATCGGGATGCCTCGCTTCGCGCACACTTGGAACAGCTTAATCGTTTGCGCCTCGACCCCTTTGGCCACGTCAATAAGCATGACGGCGCTGTCCGCAGCTGTAAGCGTACGGTATGTGTCTTCACTGAAGTCTTGGTGACCCGGCGTATCGAGAATGTTGATCCGGTGTCCGTTGAAATCGAACTGCATTACCGAAGAAGTAACGGAAATTCCCCGCTGCTTCTCGATTTCCATCCAGTCGCTCGTCGCGTGCTTGTTCGCTTTACGAGCTTTTACCGTTCCTGCCAGGCGAATAGCGCCCCCAAACAGCAACAGCTTCTCTGTCAGCGTGGTCTTACCTGCGTCAGGGTGGGAAATGATCGCAAAAGTGCGGCGTTTCTCCACTTCTTGCTTTAATTGTTCTGATAACGATTTGCTCATATTTTTAGCCCTCTCATCACAAAATCACGTATCTGTTATTGTATCACAAAACAGGTAAGCCCATAAATGGGGAAAGCGAACAACATGAGCGATAACCTATAAATATTTTATTTCTGCACTATTTTGTTTCGGCAGACCGGTATAGAGATATTTTAGAGCTGATACCGCAAAAATATATTCAAACATTATTTTGAATGTTATAATGATTAAAAAATAGACTAGATAGCGGGTGAGCATATATGCATACATTTCAGTCAAATCCAATAATTGATGTGGTCATTATCGGTGCAGGGCAAGCAGGACTTGCTTTAGGCGCGCAGTTGAGCTTGCTCCAGCCCAGACTATCCACCCTCCTGTTAGAACGCCACCAGCGAGTTGGCGACAATTGGCGCGAACGATACGATTCGCTCGTATTGTTCACACCGAGAAAATATAGCGAACTGCCCGGGCTGTCCATGGCAGGAGATCCAGATGGGTTTCCTGCGGGTGATGAAGTCGCAGACTATCTGGAGCATTATGCCAAGCATTGGCAGTTGTCTGTGAGGACCGGAAGCCAAGTCGAACGAGTCGAGCACGATCCGGCTCTTGCCGCTGCCTCTTCAGCTAGCGGCGCAACATTCCATGTATACCTGCATGGACAAGACGAGCCTATTCGCTGCAGACGACTTGTGCTCGCAACCGGGCCGTTCCGTACGCCTTATATTCCAGATTGGGCTCAATCGTTGCATGACAACGTCATGCAGCTCCATTCCAGCCAATATAAGCGTCCATCACAGCTGCCGTCAGGTCCGGTGCTCGTCGTGGGCGGCGGTAACTCCGGCGCACACATTGCGGTGGAGCTGTCCAAGTCTCACCCGACCTCCCTTGCCTTACGTGGAACTATCCGCCAGCTCCCGCTCCATATCCTTAACCGAAGCACCTTCGAATGGATGGATAAGCTGACTTTGCTCCATGCGCAAGCGGACGGGAGACGCGCTCGTTGGCTCAGACGCAAGGGAGACCCTATATTCGGGTATGCGTTGCGGGAAGCTATTCGCTCAGACCAGCTTCAGCTCAAGCCGGAAGCCGTCGGCATTAATGAACAAGGCACTGCCGTCCTGTTCAAGGATCGGTCGAGCTGCAAGCCTGCCACCGTCATCTGGGCCACCGGCTTCCGCAATGACAACCGTTGGCTGCAGATCCCTTCCTTGTTCGACGAACATGGCCAGCTTATGTACACTGGGCATCGCACCCCCGTGAACGGGCTGTACGTCATCGGCATGCCATGGCAGCATGCGCGCAGCTCTGCGCTGCTGTGCGGTGCGGGCCCGGACGCCAAGCGGCTCGCCACAGAGCTCTCTGCAAGCGACAGAGTGCTCTAATTGAGCCCGATAGCAGAGCTTGCGGTTGCCCCTTGCCACATGAAGTCGGGTCGCCGGTCTGGCAGCTTCCTTGGATCGAAAGTACTGTTCGCTCGCCGCTAATGAGCCTAAACCAGAATTTCCATCCATAGCATTGCTTATGAACAGCAGTGTTTATAATTACACGAAGTGTGCCGTACGTGCCGGGGGAACGATCAATCTGACGGGGATTTGCTTCATAGGCCTCTTTGCTTTGTTCTCCCAATCCATCAGGTCACGGCATAACCAGAGATGTCTCTAGTTTCATTCCCATCGTAATTGGCCACTTCTTGACTAATATCTTTACGGAACGGCACTGGAACCTTATCTTCGACGTTATCCATCCATTCTGACTTTACGGGAGAATGAGGCTAAGGGACATTGTACCTATGATGCCCATCTACATGTTCTCCTTTGCAAGCAAAGGAAGGCCTTGTACCCCCTTTGCTTCGTTCTCCCTCTCCATCAGAACGCGGCATGCCCATAAGACGTCTCTGATTCAATACCATTGTAATTAGCTGTTATCTACATAGAACTTCATGTAATACCTTATACCTCTATCCAGCCGGACTGTATGGGGGAATGGAGGCAAGGGACATTACACGTATAACTACATGCTCTTTCTTCTGACTGAATGGGAGATTGAAGCTAAGGAGCATTACCCGCATGACCAACTATATATTTTCTTTTCTGATCGAATGGGAGATTGAAGCTAAGGAGCATTACCCGCATGACCAACTATATATTTTCTT
>NZ_JAJNBZ010000018.1:106050-125163 GCF_021369635.1 Paenibacillus profundus
TTTCTGACCGAATGGGAGATTGAAGCTAAAGACATTACTCGCATGACCAACTACCTATCCTCTTTTGTAAGCGAGGGTTACTGCTACTCTGTTTGAAAGGACTTCATAACGAAGACGTCTTTTGTTCCAACATTCTAATAAAAAAAGCGCCTGCCCTCCTCTTATGGAGAAACAGACGCTTTGCGGTCTTCAAATATTTAAGCCTGTTGTCCAACAAAAGCGCGCACTGCGAGCGTAACCGTTCGTTCTGAACCGATAGCCGCTTCTTCCTCGATGACGGTCCAGTTCGCCGCAAGTGTCGATTTCAGCGCATCCAGGTTGGCATCAGACAGCTTCAACCCGTTGTATTGTCCCTCTCCGCGGGAGAAATCTGTGCCTTCCTCCACACCGAATCGTTCCTGCAACCAAATTTTCAATCCGTTCATCGTATTGAACGTGATACGGTAGCCTTCCAAGACGGCCTGCTCCAGCAATTCGCCATGCTCTTTGGCATAGGACAAAAAATCATCGTACGTGAACCATTCCTCATTGATCCGGATGAGTTCGCTGCTGTCTTCAGTACGGATGATATTCAGCAGCTGCTCGTCCGTAAAGCCTTTGCGACGCGCCCGTTCCAACATAATTGCTGTATTTTGCGACAACAAAATTCCGTTAGCCAACTATGACACCTTCCCATTTCCCTGTCCATAGACAGTTATTATCGAGTTGACATCCTCAGCCGTCCTTGACCACCATTAGGCGGCCAAGCAGGCCTCTCCATTCCAGCCTTGCTCTGAAAGCCGCTTCCACCTTATCCGCGCAGACGACTATTATTGTTGTCCGTCATGCAGATGGCAAGCTGCATAGTGGCCCGGAGCTATTTCCCGCCACTCCGGCTCTAGCTCACGGCACCGATCGGTAGCAAACGGGCACCGCGAAGCGAACTTGCACCCGTGAATCTCATCCATTGGGCTCGGCAAATCCCCCTGCAGCATGGCGGATGAAGCTCCGCCCACCGCTTTCGGGTCAGGCACGGGAATAGCCGAGAGCAGAGCTTGCGTGTACGGATGAGCGGGATGACGGTACAACTCATCGCTCTCCGCCACCTCCACCAGCTTGCCCAGGTACATGACGCCGATTCGATTCGAAATGTGCCGTACCATCGATAAATCATGGGCTATAAACAAATAGGTCAAGCCATACTCCGCTTGCAAGTCTTCAAGCATATTAACAACCTGCGCTTGGACAGATACATCCAATGCCGATATCGGCTCATCACACAATATAAATTCCGGTCTGACCGACAATGCTCGCGCAATGCTGATGCGTTGTCGCTGTCCGCCGCTGAACTCATGCGGATAACGTTCGGCGTGCTCTGGCTTTAATCCGACTTTGTCCAACAGCTCCAACACAGTCTGCCGACGCTCCTGTGGGCTTCCGAACCCGTGAATCTCCATCGGCTCGCTAATGATTTGCGTGACGTTCATCCCGGGGTTCAGTGACGAATACGGATCTTGAAAAATCGTCTGCATCCGCTTGCGGAACGGCTTCAGCTGAGCTTCATGCATGCCGGCCACATTGCTGCCATCGAACCATATCTCACCCTCTGTCACATCATATAAGCGGACGATGGAACGTCCTGTCGTCGATTTGCCGCAGCCTGACTCTCCCACAAGACCGAACGTTTCGCCGCGGTTAATGTGGAAGCTTACATTATCCACCGCTTTTAACACTTCGCGACTGCGGCCGAATAACCCTTTAGAAGCAGGAAAATATTTCTTTAGCCCGCGAACGTCCAACAGCACGTCTTCCTTTTTACTCATTTGGCATCCTCCCCCCGCTGCTGATTGGCGCCGTCTTGGTTCTGTTCATCCAGCAGCCAACAAAGCGAACGATGCCCCGGTTCCGTCGTCACATAAGGCGGCATCTGGCGGCACTGCTCAGTGGCATAGGCGCACCGTTCCATGAACGGACAGCCTTCGGGCGGATCCAGCAGATTAGGCGGCGTGCCTTCAATCGTAGCCAATCTTTCACGCTGACCGTCCGCCACTTTCGGGATGGAACGCAGCAGACCTTGCGTGTATGGGTGCTGTGGTCTCTCAAAGATATCTTCCACCGAGCCCTCTTCCATAATGAGTCCGCCGTACATGACAACTACACGGGTACATACCTGTGCCACGACGCCCAAGTCATGTGTAATTAGCAAGATGGCTGTGCGGGTCGTATCCCGCAGTTGCTTCATCAAACCGAGAATTTGCGCCTGAATCGTGACGTCCAGGGCGGTAGTCGGCTCGTCCGCAATCAACAATTCCGGCTGGCAGGACAACGCCATGGCGATCATAGCACGCTGCCGCATGCCCCCGCTGAACTCATGCGGATATTGGTCGATGCGCGTCTCCGGAGACGGGATGCCCACCTGACGGAGCAATTCGATAGCCCGGGCACGGGCTTCCGCCTTGCCGAGCTTCTTGTGGCGCTGCAGCACTTCGATGATTTGCGCGCCGACCTTGACTACCGGATTGAGCGAGGTCATCGGATCTTGAAATATCATAGCGATACGGTTGCCGCGGATGCGGCGCAGTTCTTTTTCGGACATGGCCAAAATATTTTCGCCGCGGAACCATACCTCCCCGCTCTTGATTTGTCCTGGTGGCGGAATAAGACCGATGAGCGATTTGGCGGTAACACTCTTGCCGCTGCCCGATTCGCCGACAATGCCGATAACTTCTCCTTCGCGCACGTCAAAGCTGACGCCCCGGACAGACTGCACTTCCCCACCCCGTGTCATGAACGAAGTTCTCAGTTGTTGAACGGATAGCAATTCAGTCATAAGTCTCACTCCGTTGTATATAATCATTGCGCCATTCCCAACGTAACCGTCGGGCCGCATCCTCTACACTTGCTACTACATGGTCTAAAGCTTCCGTGCCAGAAGTTTATCGTCGATTCGCTCTTGGTTCGAATGCAACACGGAATACGTCGCCCAAGAAATTGAAAGACAGAACAGTTAACAAGATGAACATACCCGGGAACAACGCCAAATACGGAGCTTCCCCGATATAACCCTGTGCGTTATTCAGCATGCTGCCCCACGACGAATTTGGCTGCTGCACGCCAAGACCGAGAAAGCTGAGCGACGATTCCATCAAAATGGCAGATGCGATGTTAATCGTGGCCGCGACGATAATGGTCGGCATAATGTTCGGTACGATGTGCTTCAAAATAATATTAAGCCTGCTCTGGCCAGAGACTCGCGCATAGAGCACATATTCACGCTCTTTGACAGACAATGTCTCCGCGCGCACTATCCTCGCTATATTCATCCAACTGAGCATACCGATAATAATAATAATCGTGCTAATGCTCGGCTTTAAATACGCATTTAAAATCATTATTAAGAAAAAAGACGGAATCGACATCAATACGTCGACCATGCGCATCAACACATTATCAACCCATCCGCCAAAATATCCGCTAACCGTCCCAACGGCAGTTCCGACTAAGACGGCTATCGCCATGGACAAGAAGCCGACCGAGAGTGATACCCGTCCGCCGTACAACGCGCGGGCGAAATAATCCCGTCCGTAATCATCCGTTCCGAACCAATGGGATGCGTTCGGTGCCTGCAGCTTGTCCATCGGCATAATCTTGTTCGGATCGTAAGGCGACAGAAAGGCCAAGACGGACATGAGGACAAATACGGCGAGTATGATGAGTGCGGCAAGCGCCGCTTTCTGTTCTTTTAACTGTGTCAGTACGTTACGCCATTTCATTCGGTTCATTTTCCATCACCCCATCGTCTTTATTCGTGGATCAACCACGCCGTACAGTACGTCTGCCACCAAATTCCCTATGACAAGCATCACTGACGATATCATGGTGATCCCCATGATGACGGGATAATCGAGAGAGAACACCGAATTAATGCCGAGCAATCCCATGCCTGGCCACGAAAATACCGACTCCGTAATGAACGCCCCTGCGATAAGTTCAGGAAAAGACATGCCCAATATCGTAATGATCGGCAGCAACACGTTCTTCAGCACGTGACGACGCAGCACGGTGCCCTGGGTCGCGCCATAAGCGTACTGGATCTGGACATAGTCCTCTTCAAGTTGACTAATCGTGTGTGATCGGATGTAACGCATATAGACCGACACATTCATAAAGGCAAGCACCGTACACGGCAAGATGCCGTGCTTCATTATATCCCATATCGAGTCAACGCCGATCGTCCGCATCCCCATACTCGGCAGCCAATTCAGCTTTACCGCAAATAAATAGATGAGCATGATGCCGAACCAGAAGCTAGGAATGGAAATTCCGATATAGGAAATCAAGCCTAATACGCGGTCTGCCGGACGATTTTGTCTCGACGCTGCATACATGCTGAGCGGGATGGAAATAATGAGCGACAATAAGAGGGCTGACCCCATTAATCCAATAGTAGCCGGTAGGCGCTCCACGATGAGCGTCAGCACCGGCCGATGATTGGATACAGAGTAGCCCAAGTTACCCATAAATACATTTTTGAGCCAAATCCAATACTGGATATAGATCGGCTGGTCCAGTCCCAAGCTTTGGCGAACTCTCTCTACGGCTTCCGCGTCCATGTCTGGCGTGACGAACGAAAGCACCGGATCACCCGGTGCAAGCTTAATGAGCGCGAACGATACGATAGAGATGAACCACAGAAGCGGAATCGCCTGCAGGACTCGTCGCAAGATGTATTTCTGCAAAGGGGTTCCCTCCGAACAAGCGCCGGTGACATCACCGGCGCTCTTTTTCTTGTTGTATAGTTCAGTACCTTATAGGCCGTATTAATTCAAATAGAGCTTGGACAAATCTTCGAACATGAAGACCGGCTTCGGACGAGCTTCGTCCAGTCCGCCGTAGCGCTTATCCACTGCGATAATCGCCTTGTCGAACGCAATCGGATAGACGACCATATCATCGGCTATGGTTTGCTGGATTTGCTTGTACAGCTCAGCGCGTTTTGCCGTATCCATTTCAACTGCAGCTTGATCCCACAGCTTGTCGAGATCTGCATTTTTATAATGTGAGTAATTGTAGGCCGCATCGCTCAAGTACAGCGATTTATAAGCATCTGGCTCGACACCCATAATGTAACCATTGAACGACAGGTCGAACTTCGTGTTATTTGGATCCAATGACATATTGCTGTATGCCGTAGAATCTAGCGGCATCAATTCCACCTCGATGCTCACTTCTTTCAGCTTCTGCTGAATAACAAGAGCTTGAGCCTCTTGGATTTTGTTCGAGTTCGCATAGGCGAGGCGAAGCTTCAAGTTCTCGGCGCCCGCTGCCTTAAGCATTTCTTTCGCTTTGTCCGCATTGTAATTGTACTGTTCGTGGTCTGCCGATTGATATTGCGTATCCGGTGTAAAAATCGATGTTCCCGGCTCGGCAAATTCAGATGATCCGTATGCGGTCGCAATCAATTCATTTTTGTCGAGTGCATAGCCAATCGCCTGACGGACTTCTTTCTTTTTCAGCGCATCGATATTAAAATTATATACCATGTAGTTCAGACGGCCTTCCGGATAAATAACCATATTGAATTTTCCAGTTCCATTCAGCTTGTTATGATCCGCAGGGTCAATTTTGCGCATATTCAGCTCACCATTTTGCAGCGCCAGGTTGGCCGCATTCGGATCCTTAGCAATCCGATATGTGACGGAATCCAAATGAGCTTTACCGCCAAAATAATTGTCGAATCGCTCGAGTGTCACATATTCACCTGGACGGTATTCTTTGAATTTGAACGGTCCCGAACCGATCGGATTGCTGTTCTTGCCGCTCTTCTCTAAGTCCGTTCCCCCTTCAAATACATGCTCCGGAATCGGCTTTAACGTTGCCAGCATCGCTTCAAAGGATGCCGATGACTGCGGAAGCACGAATTCAACGGTGCGATCGTCCACCTTCTTCACGGTCAACGGCTTGCCGTTGAATACGAAGGAGCCTCGCTGAGAGCTGTTCTGCTTCTCATCCAAAATGCTGTTCATCGTGTACACGATGTCGTCAGCCGTCAACGACTGGCCATCATGCCATGTCAGCCCTTCGCGCAGCTTCAGCGTATACGTCAGAAAATCTTCCGATGGAGTCAGGCTTTCTGCGAGCACGAATTTCTTCTCGCCTCCATCTTCAATTGTATATAACGGTGCGAACAACGATTGGTTAATCGTTAACGTTACCCGGTCATTCGAGTATAATGGATTCAATACGCGGGGATCCTCATGCACGGCGATGATAATATTGCCGCCGTCCTTCGGCTGGCCTGTCCCCTCTGCCGTTGTCGACGATGTCGAATTAGGATCCTGTGCAGGAGTCGAGCTGTTACCGCAGGCGCTCATGAAGAGAACGAGAAGAGATAACAGACCTGTAATCCAGATGTTCTTGCGTTTCATGTCGATTCCCCCTGAAATTTGTAAACTAGAGTATGATATTAGTATAACGATCTTTTTTCAGATAGCAATCTTTTTTTCCGAGTTAATTTATAGGAATTAAACAATTTAACGAGGGAAAGCACGAAGAAACCGATATATAGCAGCAAAAAGGCTGCGCTCTTTCCGAAGAGCACAGCCTGTCCACCAACATCACCAATACTATAAGCCCGGGCAGGCTCAGTTCCAATTGTTGTTATTTCGTCCACACCACTTGGCTTTCCTCTTGCCCGTTAACCGGCCACCAATGGAATCCGTCCTCCGCCAACATCTCGTCTGCTTGCGTCGGTCCCCAAGATCCAGCCGGATACAAGAACAAATCGTTATTGTCTTCCTTCCATGCGTTAGCGATACGATCGACGAAAGTCCATGCCGAAGCCACTTCGTCCCAACGCGTGAAATAGGTGGAATCCCCTCGTGCCGCATCAAAGATCAAACGCTCATACGCCTCTGGCGTGTTAATGCCGATCATGCAGCTTTGGCAGAAATCCATGGCGAGCGGTTGAACGCCGCCCTCAGCACCAGGCTTCTTACCGTTAATCTTAATGTAGATGCCTTCCATCGGATTAACACGAATGACGAGCAAGTTCGGCTCGAGCGTGTGCTTCTGTCCGAGATACACATTGGTCGGCATATTTTTAAATTCCACGACGACTTCGGTCGTCTTCACTGGTAGCCGCTTGCCCGTACGAATGTAGAACGGTACACCAGCCCAGCGGAAGTTATCCACATATACGCGTGCGGCAAAATACGTCTCCGTAACGGACGCCGGATTAACCTTGTCCTCTTCGCGGTATCCTGGCAGCGCCTTGCTGTTCAAGGACCCTGCGGAATATTGCCCGCGGACGACATTGCGCCGCACTTCTTCTCCCGTATGATATTGACGAAGCGAGCGAAGCACCTTCACCTTCTCATCGCGAATATCTTCTGGATGAAGTCGGCTAGGCGGCTCCATCGCAATCATCGTCAGCATTTGCAGCATATGATTCTGCGCCATGTCTCTCAGCGCGCCTGCATGATCATAATAGCCGCCGCGCTCTTCTACTCCCACCGTTTCAGACAAGGAGATTTGAATGTTCGCAATATGCTTGTTGTTCCACAATGGTTCAAAGAAAGCATTCGCGAAGCGAATCATTTCAATGTTCTGAACCATCTCTTTGCCGAGATAGTGGTCAATGCGATATATTTCTTCCTCTTTGAACACTTGGCGAATTTCTTCGTTCAGCTTCTGCGCCGACGGCAGATCATAACCAAATGGCTTCTCGATGACAAGACGATGCCAACCAGTGCTGTTAAGCATCCCGCCCTCGCGCAAGTTATGGGACACGCTGCCGAAGAGTTCAGGTGCGAGAGCCAAATAGAACAAGCGGTTACCCGGAATATGATATTCCCGTTCGATATGTTCCGTTTGGACCAGCAGTTCGCGGAAGCCTTCCACATTGTTGATGTCGAGCGGTTTGTACTCAAAATGCTTGGCAAAGCCACTCCACTCTTCCTCGTTCTGAATCGGGTAACGACAAAATTCATCAATTGATGCGCGCACATCTTCACGAAATTGATCGTTCGTGCGTTCGCGGCGAGCCAGTCCAATGACAGCGAAGCGTTCACCTAGTTTGCCTTCGCGATATAAACTGTATATTGCCGGGAATAATTTGCGGCGCGCCAGGTCGCCGGTTGCACCGAATATGTAAAAGACGGCGCCCTCAGCCAATTGGGATTCTTGATTCTGCATCACAGTCATCTCTCTCCATCATCCTTACACTCGTTTATAGATCTAAATATATCACATTTCGAATGTGATGCCATTTTAGCATACTTAAAGCATAGATGCTATGCCTTCCTTCTCGTCAAGTAGAAAAGTCATTGAGGAGACAAATCTCTAATATTCTCCAGCAATAAGCGGCGTACCGAACGAAATACGGGTCTCCCCTTTCTCACGGTTCTCATGTACGGCAAGCTGCAAGTTAGCGTGGCCCTGCTTCATCTTTACGCCTTGTCCCATATAGTCGGTGTCATAGGACACACTAATGGTTCGCTCATCCTCATATCGGTCAAGCGGCTCCGCTTGTCCCCATTCCCGCAGCGCTTTCTCTGCCCTGTCAAAGCTTTGCTGAAGGGAAGCGGCGGTGACCGTCCGTACCGTTGCGTTCCAATCCGGCTTGAAATTGTTGTCGGATAGCGCGTTAATAAGCCGTTCTCCCTCTTGTGCGGATGCGGACATCCCGCCTTTGGCAGGGCCTTGAATCTTCACGGTATAGTATATCCGCCCGTCCGCTTCTTGGAACAATAGCATGTCACCATAATACGAAGATGTCGCATAGCGGCCGCGATACACTTCCCTGCCCCGCTCCTGCACCAGTGCCAAAGATTCTCTAACTCCTCCTGCTTCCCGCCAGCGAATTACTTCGTCATACGGTTCTCCCTCCGCGATAAAGCTGCCATGAACCGTGACGACTGTGTTGAATTGTCGCTCGCCACTTAACTCGGCTAGCACCCACAGCATCTGAACCCGCTTCATCATGTCAACAGACTCCTTCTCTTGTAAAGAGGCGGAGCGCCATTCCCCGCTGTTCCACACCGTCACCCAAGCGCCGCAGAGCGCAAGCACTACTAATCCGATAACTGCCGCCCCCGTGCGGCGGACCACTTTCGACATTCGATCACCTTGCCTTTACAGTAATTGTGAATCGAAATCTTTACAAGTGCGTGAACTTCTTGAGGAAACCTCTATCGAGCCTTCCAAAGATAAGCGACCGCGTTTAGATCTAGGTTTTATCACCATAAGAAATGTTTTGGTTGCACTTTATCGCTTCACATAACTTAAACATTCCTTAATGGTAAAATAGGCGCTTCTCTCCTAGGTGAATAACCATACAAGATTATCCTCTATGGAATAGACTGTTGTCATAAACGTCCCGGAAGGAAGAAGGAGGCATATTAACATGGTTCCCGTTCCATTGGATGAACGAACCATCCAACATCATTGCGGTCGTACGGTTTATGTCGAGACGCAAGACGGGCAGCGTTATATCGGACGGCTGAGCTCATGCCGAAGGGGTAAGCTTGTGCTGAACGCCGATGCGACTTCTGCCGCCAAGCAACAATCGCTCGCTCCCGCTAAGAGAAAGAAAAAAGGATCGAGACAAAATACACCAAGTGCAGCAACATCCGAAAAAACAGCCCCGAAGGCACACACCAACGCCGTCGTTCCATATGGTACGTATTATCCTTATCCATGCGCCCCGTATAACTACGGTCCCCGCGTTGATTTAGATCTAGCTGTGGTAACATTATTGCTTCTGCTTTTTATCTAAATAATCCTGCTTTGCATCCCTGTAACCAAGCAGAAGCGGTGTGGACGTCCATTGTACTACGTGCATACCTCATGTCTGCAAGGCGTACAGGGCAAGCTTTAAGGCGCATCTGTCTTATCCTTGCCTGTTCATGAACAAAGAACCCGACCGCTTTCCTCAGAAAGTGTCGGGTTCTTTGTTATTCAGCCAAACCATTCTTATAGGCGTAAATCGCCGCCTGTGTGCGGTCTTCTACTCCGAGCTTCGCTAATATATTCGTGACATGGAACTTCACGGTCTTGATTCCAATAAAGAGATCGTCCGCAATATCCTGATTCGACTTCCCCTGTGCGAGCAAGCGAAGAACGTCCATCTCGCGTTCTGTCAGCTGCTCATGCGCCGCCAGTGACTGTTTCGGTTGGCGGAACCGGTTCATCATCTTGGATGCTACTTGAGATTCTAGAACAGATTGTCCTCTGGCAGCGGCCCGTATCGCTTCTGCGATCTCGGAAGCACGCGATGTCTTAAGCAAGTAGCTGAACGCACCCGCTTCTATGACGGGATACATCTTCTCATCATCCAAATAACTGGTAAGCACGATGACTTTGCAATCCGGATATAGTTGCAGCAGTTTACGCGTCGTTTCGATGCCGTCCATCCCGTCCATTACCAGGTCCATCAGCACGACATCCGGCTTGTATTCCTGTGCAAGGCGAATGCCGTCCTCGCCGTTGCTTGCTTCCCCTACGACTTCAATGCCGTCCTCGGTGCTCAGCACGGCTGCCAGACCGATACGAACCATTTCGTGATCATCTACCAGCAATACTTTAATGGGTGTCTCCATCATGGATGCTTCCATTTCCATCGCTACCCTCTTCCTCCCTCAAGCCACTTTCCTCTTTGACAACAGGTACGCGTATCTCGATACGGGTACCTTTATCCGGAGCAGTAATGAATTGAATGGAACCTCCCACCTCATTAATACGCTCCTGCATCATTCGAAGTCCGTAGCTCGCTTGCTTTTTATCGCTCCAATCAAAGCCTACGCCGTTGTCCCGAATGAACAGACGCACGAAATCGTCACGATTCTGCAGCTTAATCTCCATGCGGGTTGCCTTAGAATGCCGCAGCGTATTCGATAGCGCCTCCTGCACAATCCGGAATAAATGATTTTCTACGCCTTTAACAAGCTCGATGTGCTCATCCATTTCACATAGGATTTCAATCGGAATCTTACTTTGCAGCTCTCGAATCAATTCCGCAATCCCTTGAGCCAATCCTTTGCCTTCCAAGTGAACGGGCCGCAAATGCAGCAGCAGAGCCCGCATCTCGGACTGAGCAACCGAAGCCATCTCTTCGATAAGCTCCACCTGCCGTTCGGCGCGGTCGAAATCTTTATCCAGCGTGCGTCTTACGGCCGTTGCCGTCATCGAAATGGCGAACAGCTGCTGACTTACCGCATCATGCAGCTCCCGCGCCAAGCGTTGCCGCTCTTCAATAATAGCCGAAATTCGGGCTTGCTCGGCCAGTTGAGCGTTGTTCGTCGACAACCTTTGCAGGGATGTGACCTGTTCTTCCCAACGCTTGCTGACCCGCCCCAATTGATCGGCCAATTGACCGATTTCATCTTCACCCAAGTCGGGCATCGGCCGGGATAAGTTCCCCTTCTCCAAGAGCAGCATCGATTCGCGCAGCAGCTCAATGCGGCGTTTCAATCGATATCCTTGAAAGAAGCCGTAGCTCGTCGCAATGATGGCAACTACGATTAAGGCTGACAACGTCGCCTTCACGCCGTCAAGCCACGTCTCAAACGGTTTTACGTAGCCGTAGGACTGCAATAAATATACGATGATAAAAAATAAAATACATGAAAGGAGAAGCGTTTCGCCCACTAAACGCATAACCATGTTCGCATTTTTCTTTGGTTCCATCGCCGGCTATTGCATCTCCTTTCTTTTTTCCATTCGCTATAAATACGTGTTCAAAAAAGTCACTTTTCAGCACCGAGAAGTACAAGTTTTCGTAAGTGATCAAAAGTTTTTTTGAACATCATCTACACGTGCAATTTGATGTCTATATCTCCTACGATATAAGAGATGTATAGTTTCACTCGTTGATCCGCCCAATCATAATTAGGAGAACGCCAAGTCCATTTATTAAACAATCCCGTCTCTTTATCCCGGCCGACATCGATCTGTCCGCATAAGACGGTAGCTTCAATTTCTACGCCGACATCGTCAGGAATCGTAATGTCCATATCTCCCATCACGCCTTGGAACAGCAGCTTCGTTTCCGGCTCTTCCAATATGGCGAGCGATAAGTCGATATCGCACTCTCCAATGACATGCCACATGCTTTGGCTGTGCAAAATATAAGGCTCCCGATCCCATTTCAAGCTCGCGGACAGATTTTGCCGTTTCTCGACCCGCTCCTGCTTCTCATCCTGCCGAGTCCGTGAATAGAAAATACCTAACGATATGAGGATAATTCCCAAAAAGAGCATCAAGTGCTCCAACAACAGCAGCGCTCCCCCGACACCAAGTAAAATATAACCGACACGCAATTCCGCAGCACGAACTTTACGGACGCCAAGGTAGAGCATAACGAGGGCGACAAACGTTCCGAAACTAAGCCACTTGCCTATTAAAATAAGCAATCCAACAACGATGAGCACATATGCAAGTAAACGGTTGTTTGTCTTCATGCCGCGCCTCCTGTCGCAAAGAATCGTGGAAGCCACTAACGGCGATGCAAATGCATCGCCGCAGAGCTCCCTTGTTAGCATATCATAACCTGAGACCTACCCCAAGGGGTTATTCGTTTTGGCCTAATTTTTGTTTCAACGCAGCCAATTGCTCGTCGACTTTAACTTGCTTCTCCACATCAACCGGTTGTTGGTACGAAGCCGGTGTAGAATAGCCGCCATAAGGAGCGCGCATCACTTCAGCTTCCGCCTCCAACTGCATAATCTTCTCTTCCATGCGGTGGAAGCCGCGGGAAGCAGTGCCCGATTCAATCGAGTGCACGCTTGTGATGGTAGCCATTTGCTTGCGAGCCTTCGCCATTTGTGCACGGGCTGCCAATTCATTGCGCTTATTGCGCAACTTGTAGAATTCATCCTTCATGGAATGCAATTGCTGCATCAATTCGTCTGCTTGTGATTTGGCTTGTGTATGCAAATCACTGTATTCCGCCACTTTTTGATCATAGTACAATTTCTCTTCCAGGCATTTGCGTGCCAATTCCTCTTGTCCTGAAGTCAGCGCGCGCTCTGCCTGTGCTTCACGGTCGGCAGACATCCGAATCGCTTCATCGAAGCGGTGTTTAATGCGGCGCTCGTTCGCCATTTGCTTCGCTACCGTCACTTCCGCCTCATGAATTTCCTGCTCCATGTCGCGCAAATATTGATTTAACATAACTACCGGGTCTTCTACTTTGTCCAATACCTCATGAACCGACGCTTTCGTCATATCTTTAATTCGTTTGAATACTCCCATTTTACTTATCCCCTTTCTCATACTTTGCGACTCTATTGCGCAATTCTTGTAGTTCTTTCATCATTGCTTTTCTTTCGATATCTTCCATCATGGAATCAATGGAGGAATTATCTTTTTGCTTCATGTTTCCGTAGCTGGAGGAATTGTAACCACCATAATTGTCGTACGACCCGCCTTGACGAGTGTTGTTGTTGTTGTAATATCCTTGGTCATTCGCCGTATAGCCGCCATTGTAGCCATTTTGGTTATTGTACGGACCCGAGCCGTATCCTTGCGGACCATACGGAGTATAAGGTTCTTTTGGCACTACAAGTGCTACGATGAAATATACGAACAGTAACGTGAAGCCGGAAAAGAAACAGCCAATCACAAACAGGATACGCAGCAGAGTTACATCGAAGCCGAGCCATTCGCCCAGGCCGCCGATGAGGCCGCACAGCTTCCGGTCACGAACCGAACGATACAATTTTCTGTTCATGACTCATGTCACTCCTTTGTCGAGTCTAATTTCTGTCTTAATCGTTCCATCTCACGCTGCAGCGCCGATTCTTGTCCTAAACCACCGCCACCCGCCTGTCCGCTCATCCGACGAACCTGTTGAACACTCTCTGTTTCCCATTCCATATCGGAGACGCGGTCTTCCAGACGCCGGAACATGCCATCGACTTGCCCGCCGCCATATTGCCCGAAGCGTTGGTTCATCTGCTGCTGCAGTCGAATATTTTGCATACGGGCGAAATAATACTGGCGTTTGTCATACACCGTTTGATATTCGCTCTTGAGCAGGTTCAATTGCTCTTCCAGGTCGAGAATCGCTTGCTTGCTCTTATCATATAAATCAGCGTACTGCACTGCTTTCTCATCGTGCATCAGCTTCTCTTGCAGAGCAATCTTTGCGGCGAATTCCTCACCTGCCTTCAATGCCAGCATCGCTTGCTGTTCTCTGCGGTCACGCATTTCCTGCGCTTGATTCAATTGATGTCTCATTTGATTGGCGTGCATCACATATTGTTGATAGAGACGGTCTGCTTCTGCAATATCATGCCGTGTGCGCATTAGAAATTGGTCGATTAAGCGCACCGGGTCTTCCACTTTATCCAAGCGCTCATTGAGCGTAGCGAGTGTGATGTCGCGAACCCTTTTAAAAATGTTGCTCATGCCGCTCTTCCCCTCCTTGACTCGTCATTTTTGCTGCATCGTTTTTGATTAATAAGGATGTCTGTTACGTTTACTGGACAACATCGATACCCCGAATCCAACCATTGCTACGGCAACGATAATACCGATGAGCCAAGATAACTTGCCGATTAAGCTAATCGAGCCGATAATGATGAAAATCCATCCGAAGGTTGAATTTCCTGCCTTCACACCATAGTAACCTAGTCCAATCAGGAGAATCGGAAGCAGATAGCCGAACCAGCTACCTAAGTGAATCCCGAACTTGCTGAGAAGGATGAAGCCACCCAGTGCAATAAGTATAAAAGCGAAGGTATTTCCTTTGTTCATTTGCATTCGGTTCGTCACCACCTTTCGTTGTGTCTTGCTTATGTCTCTATTTTAGGTGGAATCGCATTTATTCAAAACAGGCTGGGGGCGGTTTTTATACCTAGACTGAAGTCGGGGGCCGGGATCGACTCCAGTTCGAAGCGATGCTAGACAAAATATGTGCGGGAGTGAAACTACTGCGTGGTAACGTACGTATATATTTCCATAAGGATCCAAACGACTGATCCTCACCACACGCACCTACTGCGAAGGAGAGATACTATGGAAGCTGTATATTGGGGCTTGCTCGTATTCGGCGCCTTATATGCCATCATTACCTTCATCTTCGGGGAAGTGTTAAGCCACGCTTTTGACGCCTTTGTGGGCGATGGACACCTCTCCTTCCTGCAACCTACCGCACTAGTGAGCGGTTTAACGACCCTTGGTGCTATCGGAATACTCCTTACCCGCTATACGGCCTTCCAGTCTGCCAGCATCATGCTCATCGCCATTGCTGGCGCCATTCTCGTCTCCGTCATGATGTATTTCTTCTATATACGGCCGATGGAGCAAGGGGAGAATTCAGTTGGCTTCTCTATCCAAGACCTTACCGGGAAGGTAGGCGAAGTGAATGTGCCGATTCCAGCTGCGGGCTTCGGTGAAGTGACCGTTCGCATCGGGGCGGGCGTAACGAATCAGATTGCAGCTTCGTTCGATAAGGAGGACATCCCGTCCGGAACGACCATTGTCGTCATCGAAGTGAAGGAAGATACACTGTATGTTTCTCCTCTCACTGAGGAACTGCTCCGTCCGGGGCACTAACTTTAGTTTTTCCATAAATTTACACATAAAAGGGAGCTGTATGCCATGGAGTTTAATGATGTATTATTGGTTCCGGTCATTGTCGTCGGAGTCATCGTTCTACTCGGACTCGCCTTCTGGGCCCGTTATAAGACGGTCCGACCAGATGAAGCTATGATTGTCACTGGTTCCTATCTTGGCTCGAAAAATGTAAGCGCCGATGATTCTGGGCGCAAGTTGAAGATTGTCCGAGGCGGAGGCGCATTTATATTGCCTATTTTCCAACAGTCGCGTTTTCTGTCCTTGCTCTCGCATAAGCTAGACGTCATGACACCAGAGGTGTACACCGAGCAAGGGGTTCCCGTCATGACCGACGCAGTCGCCATCATCAAGATTGGCGGTACTGTGGAAGACATCGCAACGGCTGCCGAACAATTCTTGGGTAAACCATCGGAAGCGTTAAAGAGTGAAGCGCAGGAAGTGCTGGAAGGCCATCTGCGTGCTATCCTCGGCTCGATGACGGTCGAGGAAGTATATCGCAACCGCGATCGTTTCGCTCAGGAAGTGCAGTCGGTTGCTGCCAGAGACTTGAAGAAGATGGGCTTGCAGATCGTATCGTTCACCATTAAAGACGTGCGTGACAAGCACGGATACTTGGATGCGCTCGGGAAGCCGCGTATTGCCGCTGTCAAGCGTGACGCCGATATCGCAGAGGCGCAAGCTGTCCGGGACTCCCGCATTCAGAAAGCGAAGGCGGAAGAAGACGGAATGAAGGCAGAGCTGGTTCGCGACACGAACGTCGCCGAGGCGTCGAAGGAGAAGGAATTGAAGGTTGCAGCGTTCAAGAAAGACCAAGATATGGCGCGCGCTGAAGCCGACCAGGCCTACTTCATTCAGGAAGCGCGATCTAAACAAAGCGTCGTGGAAGAGCAAATGCGCGTCGAGCTCGTACGGAAGGAACGGGAAATTGACCTCGAAGCTAAAGAAATCTTGCGGCGCGAGAAGCAGTATGATGCTGAAGTGAAGAAGAAAGCAGACGCCGATCGTTATTCGGTCGTTCAAGCGGCAGAAGCGGAGAAGTCACGCAAAGTGCTTGAAGCAGATGCGCTGCAATACCGCATCGAAGCGGAAGCGAAGGCGCAAGCAGAACAGAAGCGGCTTGCAGGGCTCGCTGAAGCGGATGCAGAACGTGCGCGCGGTACCGCGGAAGCGGAAGTCATTCGGCTGCGCGGTCTGGCGGAAGCGGAAGCGAAGCAGAAGCTCGCAGAAGCATTCGAGAAGTTCGGCGAAGCTGCGGTACTCGACATAGTCGTGAAGATGCTGCCTGAACTCGCAGGTAAGGTGGCTGAACCGATTAAATCCATCGACAAGCTGACGGTCGTTGATACGGGTAACGGCGAAGGGGCCGCACGCGTGAGCAATTATGTCACACAGTTGATGGCAACCGCACCGCAAATGCTAAAGGATGTCTCTGGACTCGATGTCGAACACATGATTAAGCGGCTGACAAAAGGAGCCGGCGAAGATAAGCCAACTCCAGCCGCAGTTGCATCTAACGTTGCAGTAACAGCAGAGAAACCGCCTGTAATTAAGGCAGCGGATACACCGGAAGCCTAACATAAGCAAGCCATTATGGATATCTAACTATTTATGAACAAAAGCCTTGTGGGCAGCACCTGATTGCAGATGCGCCCGCAAGGCTTTCTCATTATGACTTTGTTATAATAGCCAATCAGCGACGCCGCAATTCTGTATTATTGCTGCGCGGCTCCTCCGTAGAATTGCTCTTCCCGATATGAAGATACTGCCCGTCGCGGCTGGGTCATGGTCATTTTTCAACAGCAGCCAATATCTATACTCGTCCGGATATAGCGCTTAAATATCTTCTGCTAATGAAGCAATTGCCCGAAGATCTAAAGTGCTTCTAAAAAAGGAAAAAGGGTTATAAAATTGCTTGGATAAGCAATTTTATAACCCTTTTGGAATACCGATGGCCGGACTCGAACCGGCAAGCCTCTCGGCACCGCATTTTGAGTGCGGCGTGTCTGCCAATTCCACCACATCGGCAAATTTATATTCATCTCAACTGTTCTTTTCACTTTTCAAAAAGGTACAGAACAGCAAGAGAGAACTCAAGATGAAAATATTGATTCAACGTTTCAAAAAATATGACACTAGAAAGCTTTTATGACTCTTACTCTCGACTGACGAAAGTGATTTTGAATATCTCGCGTCTGTCATCTCGTCACACTGGCATATGAAGTTATTGAACTTATAATGGCGTGCCCTAAGAGATTCGAACTCCTGGCCTTTTGATTCGTAGTCAAACGCTCTATCCAGCTGAGCTAAGGGCACATATTGCAAATTGGAGGCGCCACCCAGATTCGAACTGGGGAATAAAGCTTTTGCAGAGCTTTGCCTTACCACTTGGCTATGGCGCCATCTGGAGCGGACAACGGGATTCGAACCCGCGACCCTCGCCTTGGCAAGGCGATACTCTACCACTGAGCTATGTCCGCAAATGGCTGGGGATATAGGATTCGAACCTATGGATGACGGAGTCAAAGTCCGTTGCCTTACCGCTTGGCTAATCCCCATTGTGGTAATATGGGGCGATCGAGGGGAATCGAACCCCCGAATGTCGGAGCCACAATCCGATGCGTTAACCACTTCGCCACGACCGCCATATTCACAATATTCTCTTGGCAGGGGCAGCAGGAATTGAACCCACACTAACGGTTTTGGAGACCGCTGTTCTACCTTTAAACTATGCCCCTATATAAGTGGTGGAGGATGATGGATTCGAACCACCGAACCCGTCCGGGAACAGATTTACAGTCTGCTGCGTTTGGCCACTTCGCTAATCCTCCACAATATCAGTGCCGGCGAAAGGAGTCGAACCCTCGACCTACTGATTACAAGTCAGCCGCTCTACCAACTGAGCTACACCGGCTCAAAGCCTTGTATGGTGGCTCGGGACGGAATCGAACCGCCGACACGAGGATTTTCAGTCCTCTGCTCTACCGACTGAGCTACCGAGCCAAAATGGCGGAGCTGACGGGATTCGAACCCGCGTTCTCCTGCGTGACAGGCAGGCATGTTAGGCCTCTACACCACAGCTCCATATTTGGTTGCGGGGGCAGGATTTGAACCTACGACCTTCGGGTTATGAGCCCGACGAGCTACCGAACTGCTCCACCCCGCGATAATGGTGGACGCTGACGGGATCGAACCGCCGACCCTCTGCTTGTAAGGCAGATGCTCTCCCAGCTGAGCTAAGCGTCCATTTTACGATGACTATTATATAATACCAGATATTACTGAATCATTTCAACCCTCAATTTATTCCAGTTGAATGATGTAAGTGGTGACCCGTAGGGGATTCGAACCCCTGTTACCTCCGTGAAAGGGAGGTGTCTTAACCCCTTGACCAACGGGCCGCAACTGGCGGAGAGAGAGGGATTCGAACCCTCGAGACGCTTTTGGCGCCTACACGATTTCCAATCGTGCTCCTTCGACCAAACTCGGACATCTCTCCATGGCTCCCCGAACAGGACTCGAACCTGTGACAACTCGGTTAACAGCCGAGTGCTC
>NZ_JAJNBZ010000019.1 GCF_021369635.1 Paenibacillus profundus
TACGGTGGTGTGAGAGGTCGGCTACTCAGTTAATGGGTAGCCTCCTACTCGATTTTATGCTGGAATTAATCAACAGGTTTCGACGTAGATCATAGCAGGTTAACTTTTTCATAACCCTTTATGTTTCATGGTAAGTTAACATGAAAAACACTAAGAGCCAGAACAAACGCAGCTATAAGCTGCAAGCTCTCTCTTTATAGGGAGGGCTCTTTGTGTTTACATTCATTGCTCAGTCGGAGGTTTCCATGAAAAAACATTTGAAAATCAGTTTAGCGGTTTTGTTGTCATTTGTCATTATTGCAATAGGCTATACGATTTATATTTATCGTGCTATGGAAAAGACGGCGGAAGAAATGCAGATCACGTTCGAGGAGACGGAAAAGAAAGAGACGGCCGAAACCGGAGAGATCGAACGATCGCTTACCTTTTTATTGCTTGGTATTGGCGATCGGCCGAAAATCGGCGATCCGGGGAGGGCGGACAGCATTATCGTTGTGTCTTTGAATCCTGCTGTTAAAAATGCATTGATGTTTAATATTCCACGTGATTCGCGAGTAGAAATCGTCGGGAAAGATAAAATGGATAAAATCAATCATGCTTATGCATATGGTGGAACTGAAATGATGAAAAAAACGGTCGAACGCTTTTTGAACCATTCGATCGATTACGTCGTTCAGACAAACATGGAGGGGTTAACTCAGCTTGTTGATGTTTTCGGAGGAATTGAAGTAGTTAACGACTTTGCCTTTAATCAAATGGATCAATATGGAAGAAAGAAACATCATTATGACAAAGGGCAGATTCAATTGGACGGGGAGAGAGCGCTGCATTATACCAGAATGAGGAAATCCGATCCTAAAGGAGATTTGGGGCGAAATGAACGCCAGCGGCAGGTTTTAACCATTTTACTGCAAAAAACGGCATCGTTATCTTCTGTATTTAAGATCGAAGAAATATTGAACATCATGGGTAAAAATATTAAAACAAATATCTCTTTTGAAGAAATGAAATCCTTTTTCCTGCAGTTCAAAAAAGACTGGAACGACTATCAAATTGAATCGCTTGAGATAACAGGCTCCAACCAAATGATTCAGGGCATTTATTATTATCACGTATCTGAGGAAGAGCGTGATCTTGTCTCCGCCCAATTGAAGGAACACGCAGCTGCAGAATGAAGAGAAGGTTTTTAGGAAATAGGTACGAAGCGGATTATTGAGCGAACTCATGAAGGCCCGTAATTACTTCTAGAGGCGGATGATGAACGCCAGCGTATAGGTTAAGATGATGAGCAAACGGCAGGTTGTGAAGAAAAAGGAGGGTCCATTATGAAGGGATATATTCATCTTCCAAATCAGAAGAAGGTCTATTAAGAGGGAAGCGTGTTTGCATCGTTGATTGATGATTTGACACATATAATGTGTCCCGCTCTTCTACTGCAAGGAAGGTACGATCTTGTCACGAGCCCGGAGCAAGCTGAGGCGTTTAGTAAAGGTGCATGCAGACGAACGGAATTATTTCATAATAGCGGTCATTTTCCAAGATTTGAAGAGCCTGAGCGGTATGTTGAAGTAATCCGCGATTTTGTAAGCGGCTAAGGTAGGCATTAATTATGGACGATAATGAAGACTCCATCATAGAAATGGCAATACCGCTAAATCGCACCCATTATTTTGAGCTCGCGATTCCGATAGATTTGAATAAAGATTGTTGTAACTAATAACATAGCCGGGGCCATCTGAAGCTGTTCTCATATAATATTGAAACCTATCTTATTTCTGCATCCTTTTGCTAGAATGATAGGTTTTAATAAAGCATTTTGAAAAGGAGGACAAGCCGATGAACACATTACCCAACAATTATGTCATCGCCATTGAACGCGCGATAAGAAGAGTCAGCTTTGTCGACACGGATACGCTAACAGTAGCCCAGCAAATCAGTATCGATGGCGACATTATGGATGTAGCTATTACAAGCGATTTTAATAAAGCGGTTATAAGCGCCTTTTTAACTCAGCAGTTGTTTAAAATCGATTTGCGCACGGAACCTCCATCCGTTGTCAATACTTTCCACTCACCCACCGCGCTGGAAGACGTGGCTCTCAGTGCCGATAACCGCTTTGCCGTAAGCGTGGACGGAACTTCTGTTGGGCAGCTGAATATGGTGTCATATAGTCTTGAGCACGGAGACGGCAGCTGGATCCCTGCGGATGCGCAAGCGGTGGCGGTCTCCCCCGACTTGAGCGGTCGCATTTTGACTGCCCGCTTCGACCAAGGCAGGGTGCGGCTCTATTTGATTGACAATGCGGGCATGCTCACGGACACCGGGAGCGAAGTGATGGCGGGCGACACGCCATTCAACCTTTCCTACACGCCCGACGGCCGATTTTGTTTTGTAGCCAACTTTTTCGCTAATGAAATCGTGGTTCTGTATACCGGAAACCCGAATTATTTCGGAGAAACGAGCCGAACGCCTGTCATTGGGAACCCGCAGACGATCGTCGTATCCAAAAACGGACAGCGAGTATACGTTCTGACTACGCAGGAGGTCGCCAGCTTCGAGTTCGATCCGGTGGCCCAAAGATTGAGCCTGACAGGACGATTCAATCATAACTTGAATATTGTCAATTATTTCGGCGTAGAACGAATGACGCTGGATGCCACGGAGACGAAGTTAATCATCTCTGGTCAAAACCAGCTTGCTGCCTTCGACCTCAATGGTACTCTCCTGGGGATCGTGCCGGGCGTGCAGTCCGACGGAGGGGTGGCTGCCGGACAAGCAAGTCACCGTCTGCCTACCGACACCTTATTGGTGACTTCCCTCGATGGTAAGCTTCAATTTTTTGACGAAACACTTTCACCTGTTATCGGTGAGGTTAATTTGGATGTGCAAGGAATAGATACTAATAATGTTGTCATATCAAGAGATTGCAGCAGAGCGCTCGTCGCATCCTCCTCCGGCGGCTTTAAACTGTTGGATATCGACCTCACGACTAACCCGCCTTCGCTGAAGCATACGGTCTTTACTCCGGTGCCCGTGTTCAGTCTCGACATTACGCCGGATAGCCGATATGCGGTCGGTGCGTTCAGTCAATTGATCTCCTATTCGTTTTCCGATCAAACCGTCAAATCCATTCCGGCAGACGCGCAAGCCGTGGTCGTATCGCCGAACGGTAACGGCCTCATTCTGGCCGCTAGTTATTCTACAGGCCGAATAAGACGTTATCATATCGATGCCGAAGGCAACCTGACGGATACCGGGAGCGAAGTGGAGGTAGGTGATTCTCCAGCGAACCTCGCCTATTCACCCGACGGCAATTATGCCTTTGTCGCCAACTGGGGGGCACAGGAAGTAGTCGTGTTGGATACGAGCAGCCCGGATTATTTCGGTGAAACGAGCAGGGTTGGCTTGAGCGGCAACCCGGACACGATACTGGTGTCCCGTGACGGGAGCAAAGTGTACGTGCTGAATTCACTGGAGGTACAAATCTTCAATTTTGACCCAGTTGCCGAAAGATTGACGCTATCGAGCAGCTTCAATCACAACCTGAGACCAGTACCCATAGTTGGTGTCACTATGATGGCGTTGAACTCGGACGAGTCCCTGCTGTATATTTTGACTTTTGTGCCCCGGTACTCGAGGAGACTGGTGGCCTTTACCACAACCGGAGAACAACTGTATGGTCCAACCGGAGACTTTGCCCCGGGAGTCGCCATCTGTAAACCCGTGTAACGGTTTGATCCCGATTGAGTTGAGATATATACAAAGCCCTTAATGCTTCCCACCGGAAGGTTAAGGGCTTTGTCCGATCGTTTAATAACATAAGGTTAAATAAACAGGTCTCTTATTGTATGATAGTAAAAACCCTCAAATAATTGAGGGCAGCGGCAACTTAAAAGATCCGTCGCCGTCTCCGCGGCGTCTCCAACAAGACGATGGCCAAAAGATCGAAGAGCACCAGAGGCAATATAAATGGAACAAATGAAGTATGGACCTTTTTGGCGTGTTTCACTGAATTGACTTTTAAATATACTTTTTTGTCATCCACTTTGACAATTGTGCCCGTATATACATTTCCATTCTTGGCAGTAACTCGAACGAATTTGTTCAAGTACTTCACGCTTTTTTTGTAGTGGGATACGGAAGGCATAGAACTACCACCTTTACGCTTTTATTGATTAAGTTATGTGTGTCGTGACTTAAGGGTGTGGGCTGTCAAACATATGAGTGATTGAGGAGAAATGAAAATGGACATGAACATTCGCTATACAGAAGAGGTGCCAAGTCCTGACCAAATTTACTGTCTATACGATTGCTTCGGGTGGAACGAATTTCTGAAATTGTCCAAGGTGCAGCTGTATGCACAGAGAAGTTAACCAATTATTATGAAAAGCTCGGGTTTGATGTATTTGCTGCAGGCATGAAGGACAAACGGCGGGACGTTTAAGCAAATGCCAGGCGGCCGGAGAGAGCCTGAGGAAGAGATTCTCCATACGGCAAGCAGGGAACTGTATGAGGAGACGGGAGCAGTTCAATTTGATCTGACACCCTATGGAGTGTACTCCATTGATCGAAGTGTAGGTTTGGTCTGTTTTGCTGAGGTCCACGACATGGATACTTTGCCCCAGTACGAGCTCGAGGAGATACGGCTGGTTGATTCGTTGCCTGACAATATGAACTACGGAGGGTTGTATACCAGGTTGGATACACCATCCATTATAACCAAGAAGGGGGACAAGCCAGTGAATGATGCAGAACTGCTCAAGACGTTTTTTCTTTCGCAAGCAGACTTGCTGAAGGAATTGAAGCTAGTGGAAAGCTTGAACTTGCCTGAATGCTACATTGCGGCAGGATATGTTCGCAACCGGATTTGGGATATGCTGCACGGATACGAGATGTCCGATCTGAATGACATCGATGTCGTCTATTACAATGTGGAGGATATTACAGAAGCAACGGACATCCTCATTGAGAACCGATTGATCGAAGTGACGGGAAATGAAAAATGGTCAGTTAAAAATCAGGCACGGATGCATCTGAGAAATAATAACGCGCCTTATCAGTCTACAAGTCATGCTTTAAGCTACTGGACCGAGACCGCGACGGCTGTAGGAGTGAGATGGCGTAATAATGAGATAGAGATTTGCAGTCCGTATGGCTTGGATGATTTATTTCAGATGCATGTCAGAAGGTGTCCGTTATTTGAAGACGTACATTTTTTTAGAGAACGTGTTCATGCAAAGAAATGGCTGGAAAGGTGGCCGTTATTGAAAATGATTGAAACCTAAAATTATAGGCTCAGCTTCAGACACTACGAAATAAGTGACAAAGCATGGAATCGCATTGGAGCATAACGATTGGAATGACTTTAGAGCCAATGTCACTTGGTTCATTCAGGCCAAAGATACGGTAGAAATTGAAGATATACAGGAAGAAGGGATGGAACTTACCGCACCATTCCAGGAAGTCTTTCCTCAGCTGTCCACATTGCTTGCGAAGGCAAGAGTAACGAATGTTACACGACCATGGATTTGATCATGTGGTGCCCGCAGATGGGTATCCTGAGTACACCTTATATCGCATTATGGAGTGTCCGGATGTAACAGCCTGGATTGAAACGGTTGCCGCACAACATATAGCGAGATGTCATTCATAAGCGAAGAAGTTGTTCAACGACGATTGAACGGCTTCTTTTTTTCATATAAAATAATACAATGATAATCATTATCAGTAAAGTGGAGGGATATATGACATCCCAAGCGCCATGAGCGACGGAACGGAGTGAGATTTATTGAACACAACAGACTTTCATTATAACTTCAATACCTTTTTCGATGAACTGGCATTGCAGCGGCAGCATGCGGGACGCACCGAGCATCTGCCATTCCATTCACGCATCGGCGAAGGGATGATCCGCCGCTTTGTGCCTCGCTTCGATATGGAAGTGGTCATATCCGATTATCGGCTGCATCGGGACCGCGCAATCAGCCTTCCTTCCGGGACGGCCATGGTGGAATTGAGCTATTGCTTGCAAGGCACGAGACGGACCCATCTGGCAGGAACTTGGCACGAAACCGCCTCTGACAGCTGCACGCTGCAATTCGTGAATGATGTGGATGCGCGCTTCGAAATGAACGGAGACGAAGACTATGTCATGCTCGGCATCGGCATCCCCGTGCCGACCTTTCACCACTTCATGGAGGAAGGGAACGGCAGGCGCTCGATCAGCTTTGAGCAGATTCTCGGCGGGGGGGCTTTCCGCATGTTCCAGGAGACGATCGAGCCGTCCGCCTCGGTTATCGTCAAGCAAATCATTCAATCCGCCAATACGGCGAATACCCGGAATCTGGAGCTGGAGTGCAAGGTGCTGGAACTATTGTCTTTGGCGTTTCGCTCATTCCTGTTCGAAGGAAGGGTAGAGTCGTCGAAGCTGTCGCGAACCGATGTGGAGAGAATTAAGCAAGCGCGAGATATTATGCTGGAGAATATGTCGGAGCCGCCCTCTCTCATCGAGCTGTCCCGGATGATCGGCATGAACGACTATAAATTGAAGGTCGGCTTCAAAGAAATGTACGGAACGACCGTATTCGCTTATTTGCGCGGCAAACGGTTGGAGAAGGCCTGCCTCTTGCTGCAGCAAGGGGATGTCAATGTGAACGAAGCCAGCTGTGCTGTCGGATATTCGAATCCGAGCTACTTCGCCGAAGCATTCCGAGAGAAGTATGGCATCAATCCTGGCGAGCTCGCTCGGCGTTATTGAGCAGCGGGATTCGCCGCCTTAATGACAAAGCGAACACGCCCCGTTGGAAAATATACATTGAAACGAACGCATTCGGCGGTTATCCGGCACGTGGACTGTAATATGTACAGTGGATTCGCTATTTTTTCAGCGATTGTGCTGAATGAGTGTCAAAGCACTGCATAAAATCCAATGAAGCCTACGCGAAAGGAAGTATGCGTGCTGTTCTATTGTACAAAATCCAATATATTGTGCATGACGAAAGCAGAGCTTCGGCAGACCAAGCATATTCTGGATGCTGGTATATCCGCGATTGTGGTGGTGAATTCCATCAAGCGTTGAGAACTTGCGCATGCTGGAGTGATCATGGTCCAATATGGCGCCACTTATGAACATGCAGCTTGGATCTGCCGCGGCAAGCGCATATTTATTAGAAGGCAGCGGCGATCCTGTCACTGTCGGGACGGTCGGCGCGAAGCTGAGTTATTTCCGCGCGCGCCGGTAGGCTGCCTTACATGTCCGGATGCAGACTGAACCGGGAGAGCATGTGCCAGGTAAGCTCTCTGCGGCTGGTAACGCCCGTTTTGGCAAATATCGATTTTAAATGGTCCTGCACTGTATAGGTAGAAATATGAAGCGTCTTGGCAAGCTCGGCGGTGGAACAGCCTCTTACTACCAGCATGAGAATGTCTTTTTCGCGTACCGTCAATTCATACGCTTCCGCGATGAGCGGCAGGATATCGGACGCTGTGGCGGGTTCGAACCAGACGGCCAGTTGGATGGAAGCGTCCGATCCCTTAAGCTTGCTGGCGCGAATCGTGACAAATGGGCCGTCAGGCATCCGAATGCAGACCTTCGCCAAGGAAGTTCGCTCGGGGGGGACGGCGGCTGTCTCTGATAGCGCACGGGAACAGACTGCACGCACCGGGCGCGGCAGGGTCTGCTGGTCGATTCGTTCCCAGTCTTGCAGCAGGGAGAGGCAATGATCGGCCGTTGCATTGGAAGAGATAGGGCGCAGCTGCTCGGAGAGGAGCAATATCCCCGGTTCCGAACCCTTCCATTTTTCATCCTCAGCCGGTACCGTCAAGCTTGCCTTACGCATAAAGTGGGCCATGGACGGAACGAGGGAAGAGATGAAGGCACGCTCAGTCTCTTCGAATAAAGGATGCTCATGACGGCGGTATAACGTTAAATAACCCCAGCAAGCCCCTTCGCACACCAAGGCAGCCCGCATTTCATCCTTGAAGCCGGCGGGGAGCAAAATATTCCGGTACCGTGCGCTTTGTTCCAAGCGGCCTTCCGTCGCTTCGCTCAATGTAGCGACGGGATCGGATGCTCTCGCCAATGTATGATAAGAGTTGAAATCCTCGACCTCGCGCATGTATTCATGTTCGAACAGACTATGATGAATCGCTTCTACCCCTTCTTCAGTAATGGCCCCTGTAGACAGCAATGTCTGCGGGTCCACAGCGGTGCAGCATGCGCCCGCGAAGGGCACCGCCTCGCGCAAATACTGCAACATCGTCATCCTGTATTGTTGTGAAGAAGCAGAGCTCTCCGCCAGAGTCAACAGCTTCTGTGTGACTGAATCCATCTTCGCGTCCATGTCGTATCTCCTCTGTTGCGTTCTCTCGATCATCGCTTAACAATCCCAGAATAGTGGGATGGTGCTTCTGCTCTGCATCGGTATAATTGAGAATAATTCTTATTGTAAGTGTACAGGAAGCGCAAGTAGTTGGAAAGCTGAAATGACAGGAGCGATGATGATGAATCACTCACAATCTCCGATGAGCTGGGATGATCCGGACGTACATCGGTATGTGGAGACCATTTCTATAAAAATACCAGGCTATCACTTGCTGTACGACATGACCGACCGTCTTATGACCGCGCAGCTGCAGAGCGGCAACGATCCGGCCGAAGTTCTGATTGTCGGCGCAGGCGGGGGGCAGGAGATTATCACCTTCGGCAGCAGACATGAGAGCTGGCTGTTTACAGGCCTCGATCCGTCTGCGCGCATGCTCGATGTGGCGCAGCTTCGTGTCGATCGGGCCACGCTTGGACATCGAGTGTCGTTCATCGAGGGCACAATTGCTCGGCTCGCACAGGCTCAACGATACGATGCGGCCACCTGCATGCTTGTGCTTCATTTCGTCCAAGGCTTGTTGCAGAAGCGGGAGCTGCTGTGCCGTATAGCCGAACATCTGAAGCCGGGAGCACCGTTGTTCTTGGCCTCGTTGAACGGAAATCCGAATTCAGAGGCATTTGCTGTACAGATGCTGGCATGGAAAAGCCACATGCTTGAGCATGGCATCCCCCTTCAGGAATGGGAGCAATTCGCAGACTCTATCGGCCATGGCAGCGATCCGGTGCCTGCATCGATGGTTGCGGAGCTGCTGGAGGAAGCAGGCTTCACACAGGTCACGCGCTATTTTGGCTCTTATTTGATCGATGGATGGTTTGCCGTAAAAGCAGAATAAAGGATGGAGACAACGATGAAGGACAACATTGTAGTAGTTGGCGGGTACGGTCATGTGGGGAAAATGATTTGCAAGGAATTGGGCGACTTATATCCTGGCAAGGTGTATGCGGCGGGCCGCAATGTTGAACGTGCAGAGCAGTTCTGCCGGTCAACCTCCGGCAAAGTGAAGCCCTTAAAGCTAAACGTCCAAGAGGCAGCCGATCCCAACATGCTGGCTCGCGCCAAGCTCGTTATTATGTGCCTGGATCAGTCGGATACCGCTTTCGTCCGGTCCTGCTTCAACAGCGGCACGCATTATGTAGATGTATCAGCGAACCGCGCCTTTCTTGCACAGGTGGAGCAAAGGCAGGAAGAAGCTGCGGCGAATGGCGCTACGGCTATCCTGAGTGTTGGTCTTGCGCCAGGCTTGACGAATTTGATGGCTCTGCAAGCTCAACAGCTGATGGATGAGACGAAGTCGATCGATATATCCATTATGCTCGGGATGGGAGACCAGCACGGTCAAGCCGCTATCGAGTGGACGGTGAATAACCTGAACACGAGCTTCGAAGTCATACAAGATGGACGACCGATTACAGTCGCTAGCTTCACGGACGGGAAGCATATAGATTTCGGAGCCGATTGGGGGCGCAGAGCCGCTTACCGGTTTAATTTTTCGGATCAACAGACGCTTCCCCGCACGCTCGGCGTGCCGACCGTATCCACGCGGCTCTGCTTCGACTCGGCTGCGGTGACGGCATTGATCGCCGAAGCAAGGGCAGCGAAAATGTTCAGCTTATTGAAAGTAGAATGGATTCGCCGCGCGGTCGTTCGCAGCTTCGGTATGATGCGCATCGGGGAAGAGACGTTTGCCGTCAAAATCGATGCCCGGGGCTGCAAGGCAGGGGAGGATGCATGGGTCGAGTGCTTCTTGCACGGAAAAAATGAAGCCGAAATTACAGCCAGAGTCGCAGTATTTGCAGCTAATGCCGTATATGGCTCCTCCTTCCCGCACGGCGTATATCATATGGAACAGCTATTCGGACCGGAGAGTCTTCAGGCCGTGACGCGAGGAATAGCTGATCTCGAAATCCGCATCGACCGCAGGAAACAATGAACCGAGCTATCCCTCAAGTGATTTATCTGCTTTTGGGACAGCTCTCTTTTTTTTTATCATCTTGCAAGCCCTCTCAATTGCCCATACAATCAATTATGAGAATGATTATCAATTGATAACTGAATGGCTAGTGATAATGGGAGGATGCTATGGAACGGCCCGATACAATGCCCAATGTGTTTGACATCATCAATGTACAGTTGTTTACTGCTTCTTCCGCAATGAAATCGATTGAAGCTGTCACTGAACATCAGCACCGCATCATTCTGATGACGGAAGGAAAAGCAATCATTCATGACGCGCATTCGAGCGACATGCTGGACAAGGGGGAGCTTATCGCGCTTGCCCCCGGAACAGGCAGCATTTCATTTGAGCTGCTTACCGAATCTGCTGCGGTGTATTGTATTGAATTTGCCGCAGCAAGAGGATTCAGAGACGGGGATAATTGGCGAATCACAGACACCACCCTGCCGCTGCAGGGTAGAATGCAAGTTCATCCGCTCTCGATTGCACATCACCGGATGGATGAGTTGTTCCGCTGCTGGCACAATGAACCGTCTGATTCTATTTTGCTGCAAATTCGGTTTCAAGAGCTCTGGCAGTTGATCTTGTCCGGGGTGTCGCGAACGGAGAACCAACCGAATACGAAGGCGGTGCTGCGAAATATTCGGGAGCATATGGATAAGCATTTTATCGAACAATTTCAGGTAGAAGAGATAGCGAGATTTTCCGGAATGACATCCAGCGCCTTTTATGAACAATTCAAAGAATATACTTCTCTCAGTCCGCTGCAATATATTACCCATAAGAGAGTGGAGCAAGCGCGCCGTCTGCTGTTGTCAGAAAAAATGAAAATTCAGGATGTGGCGCAAATGGTTGGCTATAACGACGTCTGTTATTTTAGCCGCGCATTCAAAAAAACGACAGGACTCTCTCCATCCCACTACGTGAAATCGCTGAGCAAGAAAATAGCCGTGATCCATCCTGCTTTATTCGGGAATCTCCTTGCATTGGGCGTACCGGCGGAGAAGCTTGTGCCGCTGTGGAATGATTGCGATCACAAGTCTCCCTATCGGCGCAATACGGCAGGGGAGTTCAATCTCGACAAATTGCGCAGGGAAGAACCCGACTTCATCATCGGAACCGATCATGCGGCGGAATGGCATGACGAATTGGCTGCTATCGCGCCAACTCACTTCATTACGTTTAAGCCATTCACTTGGCGCGAGCATTTCACCCAACTTGCAGCGATCATCGGAGTAGAGGAAGTGGCGGAGCAATGGTTGTTTTATTATGATTTGAAAACGGCAGCGGCACAGCGGCGCATCCGCAAAAAAATGCGCAATGAAACGGTGCTCGCCGCACGGATATCGAATCAGGGCGTCCGAGTGTTTGGCGCGAATCGACGGAAAATCGGAAAGTTTCTGTACGGTGAGCTGCAATTGAACGCGCCTGAAAGCACGTACGGCTTTACGTTCACCGATCTATGCAAGCTGGAACAATTGAATGAATTCCGTGCGGATCATATTTTACTGTTTCGCGATCAGGGGCAGGCTTGGCGCGGTGAAATTCCGTTGCAGGGAAATATCCATCTTACCGGCATATATCCGTGGTTCCATTATTCGGCGCTCGGTCATGTACAGGCGCTGGATGAAGCGCTTATCCATTTTGCGGATGCAACAAGTGGAGGATTGTACAACAAAAAAAGCAGGTTTGGCTATGTCAATTTCTAGTGATTTCTGCAAAAATAATATTGATAATGAATATCAATTTCAACTCAGATTCATTGATTGACCATGATGGAGGATTGGAATTCCGATGACCCTATTGAAGACGCTGCCTCATCACACACCCCTTCGAACCCGTCCGTGGGCAGCGACCGTTATTATTTGTGCCGGCCTGTTCCTTATCGTGATTGGTATCGGTGCCTCCATTGTAACGGGGGTCGCCAACATTACATTCGGCACGGTCTGGAATTCGATCGTCGCTTACGATGCACAGAACGACCACCATGTCATTATACGGGAGCTGCGTATGCCGCGCGCGCTGGCCGGCGCATTGGTAGGTGCGGCATTTGCCGTTGCAGGCGCGATAATGCAGGGGATGACCCGTAATCCGATTGCCGATACCGGCTTGCTTGGCATCAACGCCGGAGCTGGCTTTGTTCTCGTGCTGGTGTTCGCGTTCGTGCCATGGCTGCCTTTCAAGTATATCATTCTGTTCTCGTTCATCGGGGCGGGGCTAGGTGCATTACTCGTATACGGCATTGCCTTCATGTCCCGCGGCGGGCTATCTCCACTGAAGCTGGTATTGGCCGGAGCGGTCGTTGGCTCGCTCATTACGGGGCTCAGTCAGGCATTGACATTGCTTTTTCAAATCAATTATGACTTGGCCTTTTGGACGGCGGGCGGCATTTCAACTGCTGAATGGTTTCAAGTTTCCGTCATGCTGCCGTGGATTGTTGGCGGACTGCTTGTGGCCATGCTCATTTCCCGTTCCATTACGATACTGAGCTTGGGGGAAGATGTGGCAGCGGGACTTGGCCAGCGGACGGGGTTGATTAAAGGCATTGGCACTTTCGTCGTCATGATATTGGCAGGCGCTTCGGTCTCTACGGTTGGAGGTGTTGGCTTTATTGGCCTTATTATTCCGCACTTGGCCCGGTTCTTGGTCGGAGTCGATTACCGCTGGATTATTCCTTGCTCCGCCATATTGGGGGGAGCGCTGGTCGTCTACGCCGATATGGGAGCAAAATTGATCGCTCTTCCCTATGAGACACCGCTCGGGTCCATTATTGCGGTCATAGGTGTTCCTTTCTTTCTTTATCTGGCCCGTAAGGAACGGAGGGAACTGTCATGAATCCACATCTGTTCGCCCAAGCACGAAGAAAGCGGAGTATCAGGCTCATCATGTTGTTCGCACTGCTGCTGATGATTGGTTTTATCATCAGCCTGAACACAGGACGGTATAGCATTGCACCGTATGAAATATGGCAGACGTTGATTGGCGAAGGTTCGAAAAAACAAAATATCGTGTTATTTGACCTGCGACTGCCTCGAATGATCATCGCTGTGTTGATGGGGGCGGGGTTGGCGGTGTCGGGTGCTGTTCTGCAGGGGATTTCGCGCAATGGCTTGTCCGACCCAGGGATTCTCGGAATTAACTCCGGTGCCGGACTAGCCGTCCTGTTGTTTGTATCGTTCTACCCGACTGCGCAAGTTGCCCCTCCATTCTTCATGCCCTTCTTAGCCCTGATTGGGGCAGGGGTGACAGCAGCCATCATCTATATGCTGTCTTATAAAAAAGGGCACGGCATTTCACCTACTCGTCTGCTGTTGACCGGCATTGCGGTAGGCGCCGGCTTCAGCTCCGCCAGTATTATTTTGACGCTGCAGTTGAACCCGCGCAATCTCGAATTTGTCGTGACCTGGCAAATGGGATCGCTATGGGGTTCGAACTGGGAGTTTGTCCTGGCTCTTCTGCCTTGGATCGTTATTTTGCTGCCGATCGTGTACTGGAAAGCGCGAGTGTTGAACATGCTTAGCTTGAACGAACAGCTTGCCAGCAGCCTTGGAGTATCGATTAACAAGGAGCGGCTTATACTGATCACCGCAGCGGTCGGCTTGGCCGCCTCCTCTGTAGCTATCGGCGGAGGCATCGGGTTCGTCGGGCTGCTTGGGCCCCATATCGCCAGACGATTGGTCGGTCCGCAGCATCAATACATGCTGCCCATTACGGCGGGAGTCGGCGCCTTGCTCGTGTTGGCCGGAGACACAATCGGCCGCAGTCTGATGGAACATACGGAAGTTCCCGCGGGCGTGGTCATCTCGTTATTGGGCGGTCCTTACTTTATTTACTTGCTGATGCGCTCAGGTAGATAGGGAAGCTGGAACGGTCATTTTTTACACAGATATATTCGTAAAGGGGTTCGAAAAACATGAAAAAATCGAAATGGATAGCAAGTATACTATCGGTTCTGCTCGCCTCGTCTGTATTAACAGCTTGTGGTGGGGGGACGCAACAAGGTGCTGCTGGTGAGACACCGGCGAACACGGTTCAGCAGTCTGATGAACCAGCACAGCCAGAGCAATCGGCTTTCCCGCGTATGATCCAACATGTGAAAGGCGAGCTCGTTCTGAAGAAGAGGCCGGATAGAATCGCCAGCGTCGACATTATGGCGACAGACTATTTGCTTGTGCTGGACGAATCCCCGATCGTGTCAGAAGGCTTCGGAACGAAAGATAAATCGCCGATATTTGCGAAATATGCAGCAGGAAAAAAGGTAACCGATCTGGGCGGCAAAACGAATCTGGAGACGCTGCTGGAGATGGAGCCTGATCTCATTGTCATCAGCAGTACAGGCAAGGCCGACCGATTTGAAGAATTCAACAAGATGGCTGATACCGTCGTGATCGATTACTCGCTCGACGCACCGTCCCGTCTAATGAAATTTGCGGAGCTCGTAGGCAAAGAAGAAAAGGCGAAGGAAGTGATCGCCGAATTCAACAAGCTGAAGCAGGACGCAACGGCTGCAGCCGCCAAGCATCAAGGGGAAACGGCGCTATTTTTAGTATCTAACGGGAAAGATTTTACCGTCATCCATCCGAAAAACTTCCCGATATTTTATGAGGACATCGGCTTGACGCCAGTGAAGGGATTGCCGGAAGACGGGAAAATCGGCGGGCGGATCGGCATCGAGGCGTTGAGTGAATTTGGCGCCGACCATATATTCATCGCGGAGAACCGCAGACAGATGAATCCGGATGATCCGCAAGGAATGATCAACATCTGGACGGATAATCCGGTATGGAAGAACCTTAAAGCGGTGAAAAACAATCAAGTCTATTCGGTTGATACACTCGTCGGCGATACGTTTTTTCTTGGGCAGATCGCTGGCCTCGAGGCAATCAAGGAGCATCTCGGCAAGTAAAATGAATGGTATTGTTGAGCATTCCCAAAACTCAAATATGATTGTTTGCGGAAAAAACAGAGCTCCTTCGTAAATGGAATACGAAGGAGCTCTTGCTATTGTCTACAGCCTTATTCGTGAGCGTTCAATTCTTTCTTGAGCTGGCTGATCCGGCTTGCGCTGACTCCCAACATTAGGGCCAGGTCTTTCTGGTTGGCATTAGGATACTGCTGCATCGCTTGCTGCAGCCGTTGCTTCATTTCCGACGCTTTTGTGTTCTTGCGTGTTGATTGCGGCAATTCTGGAAGTGGTGTAGCGATGTCCTCATGCGGATGGAAAGACGGCTTCAAATCTGTGATACAGGACTGGCAGACGAACTGTTCTTTATAGTAAATCACGTTGTCGAGCCCGCGGCAGAAGGTGCATTCCGTGGACTTGTATTTTCGTATTACAATTACGTTGTCCTCACTGATGAAAAACTCTACAGGGTCGCCAATTTCAATGTTGCGTGTCATCCGGATTTCGGCCGGAATGACAATCCTACCAAGCATATCTAACGATCGAATCATGCCAGTATTTTTCATTTTCATTTCCCCACATTCACCATAGATTTATCCTTATTATACCAATAATGCCACGAGAAGTGAAACTATGAAAATAGATTCTCCCGTTAACCAGCAACGGACTCCGTCAACAGGTAGATGCGCGATCATATGAATAGTAAGATATGTTCCTAAGAACGTAAGTCGTTATCTGTTGAGAAAGGGAGAATGGAATTGAAATACAAGTTTGCAATTATGTTTCTTATCGTCTTATGCGGAATGATCTCGATTGCGACATTTAATCCCATCATAGGCCCACTATCCCGTACGTTGGGGCTAAGCGAGATTCAATCGGGAATATTAGTGTCGGTATCGGGCATTTGTTGGCTCTTCGGAGGGTTTTTTTGGGAGAAAAAGACATTCATGAGCCGCAAAAAAATGCTCGTATCGATTATGCTCGTCTATGTGGTTACGCTGGCGGGCTTTGGTCTGCTCGCCGATTATGCCACTCGGCTCGTGACCAATCCGTCGACCCTGTTTTGGATTTTCTTCTGCTTGCGCGCCATAGCAGGCTTCTTCTTCGGCGGAATTCCCGCCAAGGCGCAGGCGTATGTCATGGGGTGGACGACGCAGCAGACCCGCACCCAGGGCATGGCACTGTTCGGCGCAGCGAACGGACTTGGATTCGTATTGGGTCCGGCGCTTGGGGGACTGCTTGCGGTAGTAAGCCTGACCGCTCCGATGTATGCGGCGGCGGCGCTTCTACTCGCAGTGGCCATCCTGCTGCTGTTGTTCATTCCCGACGAGCCGGAGGGAGAGGTGCGACGTCACTCAGCCGCGCTTTCACCCAATGACGCGCGGATTCGCCTCTATGTGTGGATTGGCTTGGCGCTATCCGCCGCGCTGAACATCGTTCAGGTGACGATCGGCTTCTATGTGCAGGATCGGCTGGACTATAATCCACAGCGTGCGACGCAGCTTATCGGAGCAGGGCTGGCCATTTCTGGGGTGATGGTGGTTGCATCGCAAATCCTGATTAGCAAATACTTGAAATGGCAGCCGAAACGCTTGCTGACTGTCGGATTATCGTGCGTTGGCTTAGGGCTGATCGGTTTGTTGACGCTCATCCATCATTCGTTCGTAGGGTTTACGGTATTAGGAATCGGGATCGGCTTTACGATGCTCGGCTATAGTGCAGGGGCTTCGTTGGCGGTGCTCGATCATGAGCAGCGAAGCGTCGCTTCTTACATCGCTTCGGTTCAAGGGGGCGGGGCATTCCTCGGACCGCTTGCCGGAACCATGTTATACACAGCACATGTGACGTATCCGTACGTGTTCTGCGTGCTTCTGTTGAGCCTATTAATCGTATGGGTGCTCAGAACAAGCAACAAACAGCAAGCGCAAGAATCAATGTGAGTTTCTTGCGCTTTCAACCTCAAAAGAGTCTCTCAGTATCTTGAAGCTGTTCAATAATGATTGAACGGCTTCTTTTTTTAATATAGAATGTAATAGTGATAATCATTATCAGTTTAGGGTGGTACGTATGTACGAACAGGATATAAAGCCGATCACACGGCGTTCTTTATTTTATGCGTTGACGGATATTCGTTACTATGTTCAGCTTCTGAACTATGAACCAGGCACACTCGTGGCTGCCCAATACTCGATTCTAGCGATTGCAGCGGGAGAAGGGCGCCTGAATATCAATGGAACATGGTGCCGCTTGGAACGCGGGAAAGGCTTCATTCTGACTCCTGACATGAAGGTGTCTATCGAACAAGACAGCGAAGCTGCGCTTGAATACTACTGTGTGGCTTTTGAAATTCTACGGACATTAGGGTCAGGCGGAGAATTGAATAGCGCCAGCAATGACGAAGCTCCGACATTTCCGTGCGAGGGAGAGGTGGAGCTTCATCCTTTCTCCTGGTATATCGAGCTGATCGAGTCCATCTATCGTTTCCGGTATGAGAGTGATGAAATAGGTTCCTTTCAGAACTATGTCCGGTTTCAAGAGTTGATCGCACATATACTGGAAAATAATGTGGCGGGCGCGGATCAGACGGACACGCGTGCAGCCGTTGCGCTCTCGATCGAGCGGTTGCGTCACCGTTTCTGCGAGCAGATGACCGTGGATCAGATGGCGACGGAAGCGAAGGTGGGCCGGTGGCAATATACGCGTCTGTTCAAACAATTAACCGGCACGATTCCTCTTGATTATCTCAATGAGCTGCGCATGAGTCGGGCCAAAGAGCTGCTGTTGTGCACGGAAGACCGGCTCCATGACATTGCGCTCAAAGTGGGATTCAGCAATGAGTATTATTTCAATCGCCGCTTTACACAGACGGTCGGTATTACGCCCACCCGGTATAGACTCATGCATCGCGACGATATCCGGGTCATCTCCCCATATTTGGAGGATTTTCTGATAGCGCTCGGCATTACGCCTGTCGTACAATGCTCGCATTCCTTATGGGGCAAGCAGGATTATCTCGGTCTGGATGAGACTCCTGTATTCGACGTCTCGTCTGGCCGATACGAAGTGTTGTCGCAATACGAGCCGGACATCATCATGATCGATGGGGGAATGAATCGAACGAACTTCGAGCCGTATGCGCCGACCTATCAATTGGCAAGGATTAGCGAGGATTGGCGTTCGTCGCTGAGAACGATGGCCGATTGGTTCGGGAAGGCGGACAGAGCGGAGGAAGTAATTGCCCAGTATGAGAGTGAAGCTGCCGCTGCTAAGAGCATCTTAAGCCGGACTGCCAAAGGACAATCGATCGCGGTTCTGCGGATCACTTCGAACGGTATCGCCTTGTATGGCGGAGCCGACATGGGGTATACAGGTCCCGTGTTATACGGATCTTTAGGACTGACGCCGCACCCGCTCGTGAAGCAGCTGACACACGGCACGAGAAGGGCCGACTTGCCGCTTGAATGGCTGCATCAGCTTGACGCCGATCATTTGTTCATTACGTTCGAGAAGCAGGAGTCGTCCATAGACGGGGAGGAACGGAAGCTCTTGGACCACCCATTATGGCGGATGTTGCCTGCGGTACGGAATCAGTGCGTATATGAGGTTGATTTTTTGACGTGGATGAATTATGGTGTTATTTCGCATCGCAAAAAAATGGATGATGTACTGCAGGCGCTCGCTTGATCCCCCGACTTGAGTTTGTACAAAAAAAGCATGAAGATTGTCCATTGTCTCTGCAGAAGATCGTAGACTACAATTCATATGAAAATGAGAATCGATATTATGTTAATGGATGTGTGCTCCTGACGGCTGGAGACTCTGCTCATTTTACATGATACATAACAGAAAAGAGGGATTGTTTTTGTTAAGGCGCTTTTTCGCTTATTACCGTCCATATAGAAGCTTGTTCATTCTTGATTTCTCCTGCGCGGTCATTGCCGCGCTGCTGGAGCTCGGCTTCCCGCTTGCCGTCAACAAAGTGGTTGACCAGCTGTTGCCGACGGGGAATTGGAGATGGATTTTGTGGGCGTGTCTCGGTTTACTAGCTATCTATCTCATCAATATGGTACTTCACTTTGTCGTTACGTACTGGGGTCATATGCTCGGCATCAACATTGAAACCGACATGCGGAAAAAAATGTTCGACCACTTGCAAAAGCTGTCGTTCCGCTTCTTCGACAACAATAAGACCGGACAGCTGATGTCCCGCATATCCAACGATTTGTTGGAAATCGGCGAAGTGGCGCATCATGGGCCGGAGGATTTGTTCATCGCCGTCATGACGCTGCTTGGCGCATTTGGACTAATGCTCGGGATCAATTGGAAGATGGCTGTGCTGACGTTTATCGTTGTGCCGTTTCTACTGTGGCTGGCGCTATACTTCAATCGGAAGATGATGGGCGCCTTCCGGCGGATGATGTCCGATCTGGCCGATGTCAACGCACGGGTCGAAGATAGCATTGGCGGCATTCGCGTCGTTCAAGCGTTTGCTAACGAGCCCTATGAAAAAGACTTGTTCGCTAAGAACAATGGGCGCTTTCGGCTGACGAAGCTTCTGTCCTATAAAATCATGGCATGGAACACCTCGATTAGCTACATATTGATGCGGATCGTAACCGTGTTCGTGCTGTTGTGCGGGACTTGGTTCGTCATTCAGAACGAGTTGAGCTACGGCGAGTTTCTCGCCTTCATCCTGCTGACGAACGTGTTCCTAGGGCCAATCCAGAAGATTAACACGGTCATTGAGAGCTATCCGAAAGGGATCGCCGGCTTCAAGCGTTACGTCGAAATTCTCGACACGGAACCAGATGTGGCCGAAGCGCCGAATGCAGTGGATGTAGATCACCTGCGTGGCGACATTTGCTTCAAGGATGTATCGTTCGGCTACGATCAGGATAAGCCTGTCTTGAACAATATCCGCCTGAACATTCGGGCAGGGGAGACGGTTGCGTTCGTCGGTCCGTCAGGAGCGGGGAAGACGACCTTGTGCAGTCTGTTGCCACGCTTCTACGACGTGAATAAGGGCAGCATCTCGGTCGATGGCATCGATATTCGAGAGTTCAAGCTGGCGTCGCTGCGCAAGCAGATTGGTATCGTGCAGCAGGATGTGTTCCTGTTCTCTGGCACGATTCGGGAAAATATCGCGTACGGGAAGCTGGACGCGAGCGATGAGGAAATATGGGAAGCGGCTCGCCGGGCGCGGCTCGCGGATTTCATCCAGTCACAGCCGGAAGGCATGAAGACGATTATCGGCGATCGGGGCGTGAAGCTCTCTGGCGGACAGAAGCAGCGGCTTGCCATCGCGCGGATGTTCTTGAAAAATCCGCCGATCCTCATTCTAGACGAAGCGACATCGGCGCTTGATACCGAGACGGAAGCGGCGATTCAGCAATCGCTGGCCGAGTTGTCTAAAGGGCGCACGACACTCGTCATCGCTCACCGGCTGGCAACGATCCGCAATGCGGACCGTATCGTCGTTGTGACGGAGCAGGGCATTGCGGAGCAAGGAGCACATGAAGAACTTTTAGCCGTTGGCGGTATGTACAGCCGTTTGCACCACGCACAGTTCGGCGCTTAGACATGGATTAGGAAGCTCACGGTATCATATATACGAATTTGTGGCCCATGGGGAAGTGGATTATTGCCCCGTGGGTCTTTTTGTTGGATAACGTAAATCAATCAGACGTGTGAAAAAGCAAAAAGGACTACTCATTCGTGATAAAGATAAAATAAGGGTAAATAATCTCGAAATAGGTTGCTTATACACCGGCATGTACAGCCAAAGAACAGACAGGGCGGAAGTGAAACAGCATGGATGCAATCTGATTATCGGACGTGGGGGAGTGGAAGGAGTTAATGTCATATGACTCTAAGGTTGAAGGGCAGACCGCCCCCACCTTTTTTTATCCCATTCTTCATTGGATTTTGTCCAATGAAACAGCGAGGTATATCACTTCAAGGTCGCTTTCATTGGAATTTGTCCAATGGTTCACACTCCATCTGCACCAATCGCTGTAAAACAGCCGGATTCCATTGGACAAAATACAGTCTGAACGCTTTTAGCCGTCTGAGTGACAGATTCCGCTGTATGTTTTCCAATGGGGCATATGGTGCGTAATTATGTTGTTTCTGAAACTGTCTGGACTGCATGGAGAGAGTATATATGAGACTGATAAGTAAAAACCGTTGGTGGAATGGTACAATCCTTGCTCTTGGGGATATCTGAACTGAGGAAGTCTATGTTCCGGTCAACTGATACGCCAAGGTGAAGAGCAGCGGCTTATATTGCGTAAATAGCTCGTTCCACTCCATTACGCTCCCATTCCTTTCTATTGAAGACGGGCACTATCCCATGCCCATTTCTGTATTTCCCAGTCCCGTTTCCCGGCAATAATAAAATGAATTCCCCATTTTTGCAGCCACATGACAGCTTGCGCTGGACTAAACCCGAAGCAGCAAATGCTCGGTTTCCGTTAAGGTGCACATATAACGAGGAGTGCCGCTTATTTGTGACAATCGAGCCGAATCCATTACCCCGATGATGTTCAAGTGCCGCTGCAGACGGCCATAAGTAGGACGTAGGAAAGGCTGTCCGTTTTACGTTCTATTCCGTTTTCATGATCGCCGTCGTTACCGCCCCGTGCTTAATGACACGGAACCGTTCTGAAGTCATGATGACATCTTCTAAAAAGGGGATTTGGGGCGTGTATACAAAGCTGCCTCCGACTTTGAGAGAGTGAAGCATGTTTGTGAATTTAGTCATGTATTCCCGGTATTTCCCGTCTTTGCGATACAAATGATGTCCGAAATGGTTCGAGAAGGCCATATGCGAGATCATCATACCCCAATGATTATCTGGAAATTTCGTGTCAGACCAGTTCCGGTTCATGAACCAGCCATTGTCTTCCACCATCCGATCCATGCCGTAGGCTTCGATCCCGTTCGCTCTCAAGTAATTGACCAGCTTCCCGCTATGGCCACATCCAATATCCAACACGGGCTCCATCATCTGCTCGAGATCAAGATGCAACATACAGATTTGAAATTCGGGCCGGTATTCGGCACAAACGATTTCAAACGTGTGCTCACTAAGCTCGTATTTCTTAAATATGTCCTTCCCGTTCGTGTCGATGAGAAACATGCGCAGCTGGTTATAATGAACGGCAAAAACGGCTCGAATTGCTTGTTCCGGGAGGGGGAAATGATGATGGAGAATATCCCGGATCTGTTGCATAAATGTATAGTTGACCACGCTCAAGCGCGCATAATCCTTAGATGTAAAATTCAAAAATTGATTCGTTTTTATGAATAGCTCAATAATTTTACGGGTGCTGTACTGTATTAACTGACCTTGCTCTTGAAAATGAGCGGGGGAAAAGAAGGCTCGAAGCTTCTCCGTGTCATGCTTGAACAACTGAATGGTTTCTTGAGCTGGCTCTGTTGCAAGACTGCCCTTCAGTCCCGTATAGAACAGGCTTTTCGTACCATTATATTGAAGCTGGTGATCCACGATTCGAATGAATGGTTTGAGCATGGGTTCACTCCTTTGTTGTGGACGATCAGGTGGGAGGGGGGCACGGGTATCATCCAATGCGTACGGTATGGAACTGACTGCAGCACTTGCGTCATGTTCACAATTCAGTACCAGCTATAGTACATGAATGCTGCAGCATAATCAATGACATGTTCTAAAAAGGGGCTAAAATTTACTATGATAATGATTATCAATATCATTAAAATGTGTTATAATAAGGGAAGCTGATACGGTCACACTCTGCTGTCATCACGATACATTTTTGAACAACGCACTAATAGGAGGTGGAGAGCTGTTATGGTTGCAACGACGTCCGCACCAATTACGAAAGCCTTGAAATCCATAGCTCTGTTCCAGTATTTTAAAGATTGGGAGCTGGAAGCGATGGCCAATGTTTCAGCTTTGCGTCCATATAAACGCAATTCCCAATTATTTTGTCAATATGATCCTATGGATAATATATACTTTGTTATTAATGGCAGAATTCGAATTTACCGGATTAGTGAGGAGGGCAAGGAGCAAACTTTTTATATGGCATCAGACGGGGAAATGTTTCCGAATGAAGGGTTTTTCCGCAATGGGAGCTATACCGCTAATGCGGCAGCCGAAACCGATAGTCTGTGTCTGGTCACTGCGCTGAAGCCGTTCGAGGAGATCTTGATACATAATTCAGACATGACCACGAGATTGTTTCAATTGCTGACGGATAAGATTATTGATCTGCAGACCCGGCTGGAGGAAAAATCATGCTATACTTTGAAACGTCAAGTCATGGCATCGCTCATTCGCTTAAGCAACACCCATAGTTCCGCTTGTGAGGGGGGATGGAATAAATTCGATACCCGGCTTACCAATCAAGAGCTGGCTGGCATGGTCGGCACGACGCGAGAAACGGTCAATCGGTGCCTGAACGAATTGAAGAAGCATGAGGTCTTGACAGCCAGCAACGAAGGGTACCTCATGATTCGAACGGAAATGCTGCGGCAAATGCTGCATGGAGTAGGCAACTAAACTGACGAATACGATATGAGGAGGAATCGCCATGGATTACCGAATCGAGCACGACACGTTAGGAGAAGTGAAAGTACCCGCTGACAGGCTTTGGGCGGCTCAGACCCAACGCAGCTTTGATAACTTCCGCATCGGCACGGAACAGATGCCGCTGCCGCTCATCCGCGTATTCGCCATCTTGAAAAAAAGCGCGGCGCTGGCGAACCGCTCGCTCGGCAAGCTGGAGGTGGAGAAGGCGGATGCGATCGTTGCGGCGGCGGATGAGATTATCCGCGGCGAGCTGGACGATCATTTTCCGCTTGTCGTCTGGCAGACAGGGAGCGGCACGCAGACGAACATGAACGTCAACGAGGTGATTGCCAATCGCGCCAATCAATGGCTGCAGCAGCGCGGAAGCGGCTTGCGTATTCATCCGAATGACGATGTCAACCGTTCGCAGAGCTCGAACGATACGTTCCCGGCGGCAATGCACGTCGCCGCTCTCTTGGCACTCGAAGATGAGGTGCTGCCGGCATTGGCTGAATTGAAACGTACGCTCCAGGACAAGAGCGAGGAATTCCAGGACATCATCAAAATCGGCAGGACCCATCTGCAGGACGCGACGCCGTTGACGCTCGGACAAGAAATAAGCGGCTGGGTCCGTATGTTGGATAAGACGGAACGCATGCTGAAGCAAAGCGCGGAGTATACGCAGGAATTAGCAATTGGCGGAACGGCGGTCGGGACCGGGATCAATGCCCATCCGCAATTCGGCGATCTGACGGCAGCAGAGATTAGCAAGCAGACCGGCAAGACGTTTACATCCGCCGTCAACAAATTTCACGCTCTGACGAGTCATGATGAACTCGTGCATGCACATGGAGCATTGAAGGCGCTGGCGGCCGATCTGATGAAGATCGCCAATGACGTGAGATGGCTGGCTAGCGGGCCACGCTGCGGCATTGGCGAGATTACGATACCGGCCAACGAGCCCGGAAGCTCCATTATGCCGGGCAAGGTGAATCCAACACAGAGCGAAGCAATGACGATGGTCGTCTGCCAAGTGATGGGCAATGACGCGGCGATTGGCTTTGCGGCCAGTCAAGGTAATTTCCAGCTGAACGTGTTCAAGCCGGTCATTATCTACAATTTTCTGCAATCGGCGCGCCTGCTGGCCGATGCCATGCGTTCTTTCCATGACCATTGTGCAGTCGGCATCGAGCCGAATCGGGCAGCGATTCAGAGCAATCTCGATAAATCGCTCATGCTCGTCACCGCATTGAATCCTCATATCGGCTATGAGAACGCGGCCGCGGTGGCGAAGCTGGCTCATCGAGAAGGAATGACGCTCAAGGAAGCGGCGCTGCATAGCAAGCTGTTGACCGAGGAGCAATTCGACCGCATCGTGCGGCCTGAACATATGATTGCACCGACAGAAGAGTGAGTCGTGCGTTACTGAGCGATTGTCTGCGTTATAAGCAGACAATCGCTCTTTTTTGTTTATGACATTTAGGTTTAAGACTGTTGCCGCAATAGTTGTATATAGATGTAAAGACCAGTATATAGAAACGCCGCCAAGCTCTTTTTATAATGAATCTATAAGAGGGTGTTCAAAAAGTCCGCTTTTGATCACGAAGTCAACCAGGAAGTAACTCGGCATCGAATCTTGCATTCACTCTCGAACAGCGTATGCTTTCGAAGTATGTTTCCTGCGGAAACATTTCAGCTGCTCATGTAGTCTTGCCTACACTGCGCTGCTCCTTACAAGTTTTGCAAAGCAAAACTCGCTTCGGAAGCATACGCTTCGAGTTCCTGCAACCTTCTCGGTGCTGAAAACCAACCTTTTTGAACACGCATTATAAGATATATTTACTACTTACTTTCACTTACTGGGAGGGTCGCACGTGAAAAGAAAACAGAAAATCAGTTTGGTCGTGGCGCTCATCATTAGCCTCGTTGCCGCCACTGCATGCGGGAAGCAAGAGGAGGCACAGAAGCCAGAGGGAGTACCAGCCACCGAGGCGAATGCCGTCTTGGAAGTTTCAACGGTTCGTGCCAGTGATCCGTATCTGAAGTTTGATGAAGGAGAAGACTTTGACAACAACTCGGTGTACGACGCATACGAGAAAGACACCGGGGTGAGAATTACGAACAAATGGATAGCCGACGGCAGCCAGTTCCCAGAAAAGCTGAAGATGGCGATAGCTTCCAATGATATCCCTGACTTTTTCCCGGTTGAAGCCGCTCAACTGCAGCAGCTGATCGAAGCAGATATGATTATGGATTTGACAAGTGTGTATGAAGAGTTCGCCACGCCTGAAACGAAAAAGTTCATGAAAATGGACGGCGGTCTGCAGATGAAGTCTGCTACGTTCGATGACAAGCTGATGGCGATTCCACAGACGGGGAATCCTTATACCGGACAGTTCGTGTGGGTGCGCACCGACTGGCTGAAGCAGCTCAACCTGCCTGAACCGAACACGATGCAAGATTTAATGACAATTATGGAAGCGTTCGCAACGAAGGACCCCGGCGGAACGGGCAAGTCGTACGGCTTGGCATTGAATAAAACATTTAACGACGGCGCAACCGGCCTTGTCGGCTTCTTGAACGGCTACCATGCTTACTTGGAACAGTGGATTGACGATGGTACAGGTCAAATCGTGAGCGGAGACATTCAACCGCAAATGAAGGATGCATTGAAGGCATTGCAGGATATGTTCAAGAAAGGACTGATTGATCCTGAATTTGCTGTCAAGGATACGCAGAAGGCATCCGAATTGATCTTCGGTGACAGCATTGGCGTACTATACGGTGCCGAATGGACACCGGCCCATCTCGTCCAAGGGGCGGTAAAGGACGGAAAGGCCGTTCAGGAATGGGGCGTATATCGGCTGCCATCAGCTGACGACAAGCCAGCAAAGTCACAGATCGGATTGGGTGCCATCAATTACTATGTCGTGTCCAAAAAAGCCAAGCATCCAGAGGCTGTTATCAAGCTGCTGAATCATTGGATCGTGGTCGACAACAACCAGACGGAAGAAAATAAAGTGTACGAATTTGGTAAAGATCGGGTGGAGAAGTCTAGCAACTACTGGCTGCTTAACCCGCTGACGCCACACAACCAGACGAATGACAACGGTGAAGTATTGCCGAAGGCGATTCAGAACAAGGACGCCAGCATTTTGACGACGAAGGAACACAGAACCCGGTATGGCCGAGCTATGAAATATGTGGAGGGCGATATTTCCATGTGGTGGGAATATTTGATTTCCGGCCCGAACGGATCGCTGTCACTCGTTCCGAAGATGAAGCAGGACAATCTATTCGAACAGACCAAGTTCTATGGCGCGCCGACGCCGACAATGGTTGAAAAAGGCGCGATTTTGAACAAGAAACGTGACGAAGTGTTCGTCAAAATCATTATGAATCAAGTTCCAATTGAGCAATTCGATCAATTTGTCGCCGATTGGAAGAAGCTCGGTGGAGATCAGATTACTGCGGAAGTGAACGAATGGTACGCCAAAAATAAATAATTGCATCGATGGATAGATGACATCTCGTTCCTTAGGGGAATCGGAACGCGTTCGGTTCCCCTTTTTCCTATTTTGATTTCAAGCAGGTGGTGCGTATGAATACAATAAAACGCATGTGGAAGACCGAGTGGCCGCTTCATGTCATGCTCCTTCCCGGATTGGTCTTCATTCTCATATTCAGTTATATTCCAATGGCTGGCATTATCATGGCTTTTCAGAAGTTCATCCCGAGTAAAGGGTTGTTTGGATCGCCGTTTGTCGGGTGGAAAAACTTTCAGTTTGTGATTGATTATCCCGATATCGGCCAAATCTTTTTCAACACCGTCTTCATTGCCGTTATGAAAATTGCAGCCGGACTCATCGTGCCGATTACGATCGCGATCTTGTTAAATGAACTAGGCAAAGAATGGATCAAACGGACCTTCCAAACGCTGGTCTATTTGCCGCATTTCTTATCCTGGGTGCTGCTGAGCGGGATCTTGATCGACATCTTATCGCCTTCTTCAGGCATCTTCAATCAACTCCTTGGCGTATTCGGCATCGATCCGATTTTTTTCCTGGGCGATAATAAGTGGTTTCCTTACGTGATGGTCATTTCAGATGTATGGAAGGAATTCGGATTCGGAACGATCGTGTACTTGGCTGCGCTCACCGGGATTAACCCATCGCTTTACGAAGCTGCAGAGATCGACGGAGCCGGGCGCTGGAAGCAGACGCTCTACGTGACCTTGCCGGGAATGATGCCGATTATCGTGTTGATGTTAACCTTGAACATCGGCAATGTGTTGAATGCGGGCTTCGATCAAATCTTCAATTTATACAGCCCGCAAGTGTATGAAAGCGCAGATATTATTGACACGTTCGTCTATCGCATGGGGATCCAGCAATCGCAATTCGGATTTGCAACCGCGGTGGGTCTGTTAAAGTCAATCGTCTCCTTTATTATGATTTCCGTGTCTTATATGTTGGCTTATCGTTTCGCGAACTATCGTATTTTCTAGCAAAGGAGCTTGGCGTACTTATGAAAAAGACACTGGGCCGGCGACTGTTTATTGGCTGCAATTTTCTGTTGCTTGCGGCGATCTCGTTTATGTGCTTGATGCCCATCATCCATATTTTGGCCATCTCGTTCAGCTCCGGCGCGTCGGCCTCGGCTGGCAAAGTGACATTATGGCCTGTCGAGTTCACCACGGCCGCTTATGAGAATGTATTCGGCAAGCCTGAATATTTGCAGGCCTTCTGGATTTCGATCCAGCGTGTCGTGCTCGGGACAGCCGCCAGCATGTTTCTAACGATACTAACGGCATATCCATTATCGAAAGACACGAGGCAATTTCGCCTGCGTACCGTTTACGTATGGATATTTGTATTCACGATTTTGTTTAACGGCGGTCTCATTCCTTGGTATATGACGATTAAGACGCTCGGTCTGATCGATTCGATATGGGCATTAGTGCTTCCGAGTGCGGTGCAGGTGTTCAATATTATTTTGCTGCTTAATTTTTACCGCAATTTGCCGAAGGAACTGGACGAATCGTCAAGGATGGACGGCGCCGGACACTTCACGACATTATGGAAAATATATGTGCCATTGTCTCTGCCAGCGCTTGCGACAACCGGTCTCTTCACGATGGTCGGGCATTGGAACAGCTGGTTCGACGGGATGATCCTGATGAATCATCCTGATAAATACCCGCTGCAAACGTTTTTACAGACGATTATTATTAACCTGGACTTCCGATTTCTGAAATCGCAAGACGCAGAGTTAATGATTCAACTGTCCGATCGGACCAGCAAAGCAGCGCAAATATTTGTCGCCGCCTTTCCAATCCTGATCGTCTATCCGTTTCTGCAACGATTTTTCATTAAAGGAATTGTGATGGGAAGCGTCAAAGAATAATAGTTTAAAGTTATCTACTTAGGGAGATCAGATGATGAAGCTATTATTTCGCTTGAAAGACTCCTCGATTTTTATGAAAATCATGGCGGCGTTCATGACGGTGCTGCTTCCGCTCATTATGATCACGTGGCTCATCAATCACAAGGGAGCGGAAAGCATTCAGACGGAAATATCGCGGTCGACCATGAACACGACCCGGTTCTATCTCGATTCGCTCGAGAAGGAGGCGGATCGGATCATGCGATATTTGCCCAACTATGTTATGGACAGAGATTTGCTGGAACTAGCGGCGACGGGCAGAGATATGACCGATTACGAACGAGCGCAGAAAATAACGGCCATTCAGCAGCGGCTTGATCTAATGAAAAATTCGAGTCCGTTCATAAGGGAAGCGAAAGCTTACATTCCGCTGCTTGAACGAACCATTCTCAGTCTGCAATACGAAACGGCAATTGATCAGCAGGAATATAAGGCCATGCAGCTTAGCGCCAAGCATTACGATGAACCGTTCATCTATTGGCGGAATCGCTTGTTCATCAGCATGCAGTATCCAGCGAATTCCTTCAAGGAGCCGCTGTATGCCGTTAGTGTGGAGCTGTCCATTCGCGAAATAAAGGAGGCGCTTGACCAAATTGCCGGCTCGCTGGGCGGAGCAAGCGTGCTTTTGAATTTGGATCGCGACTGGGACATTCAGAGCAATGGCAATTCGGAATTGATGGAGCAGATCAAGGCTTTTGCGCAGGAGAAGCGGCGCGGAGGAATGGAAGAAGGCTACGAAATGGTGCGATATGGCAGCGAGAGCTATTTGACCGTGTATAAGTATTCTCCGTTATGGAATTCGTACTCGATCACGTGCATTCCGGAATCCACCATTTTGGGGCCGCTTCAGACGTATCGGCAATGGTTTTGGTGGGCATGCGCCCTCGCGATCTGCGTTGGGCTGTTCTTCTCGTATTCGCTGTTCAAGCTCATCTATCGTCCATTAATGCGACTGATCCATTCGTTTAAGCGGGTGCAGCGGTTCAATCTGCAGCCGATCCCGAACGATCGCGGACATGACGAGTTCGGTTATCTATATCAAGCCTTTAATGATACAATTCAATCATTGAAGACGTTGATCGAGCAAAATTATGAACAACAAATTCGCAACCAAAGGTCAGAGTTGAAACGGCTGCAAGCCCAAATCAATCCTCACTTTTTATACAACTGCTTCTTTGTGCTGTGCCGGTTAATCAAGTCTGAGCATAAGGAGAAGGCCTATCAATTTTGCTTGTACATCGGCGAATATTTTCAATTTATTACACGGAACGATGAAGACGAGATACCGCTTGAGCTGGAAGTGAAGCATTCCCGCACGTATGTGGATATGCAGTCGATCTGCTACGGAGATCGCATCCGCGTCTGGTTCGACGTAGAGACACCGCACATCTTCGTTCCACGTCTCATTCTGCAGCCCATTATCGAGAATGCCTATAAGCATGCACTCGGCAACTTGTTGGCAACCGGCGAATTGTGGGTGCACAGTGAGCAGAAGGCGGAAGGGATTGCAATCTGCGTAGAGGACAACGGCAACAGCATGAGCGATGAAGAGCTGGAGCGGTTGTTGAATCGATTCAGACATTCCGCGGAATGTATCGACGAAACGACGGGACTTATTAATGTGCATCGGCGGATTCAGCTCCGTTATGGCGCAGATTACGGAATTGAGGTATCTCGCTCCGAGCTTGGCGGACTCAGAGTGCATATCTATCTCGGCATGAAGTAAAGGAGGAACCTGCATGTATCGGCTGCTCATCGTCGACGATCTGCCTATTATTGTAGATGGCCTGCTTGAACTGTTCGAACAGACGGAACGTTTGGAACTCGATATTATGAAAGCGTATTCTGGCGAAGAGGCTTTGGATGTGTTGCAGAATTACCGCGTCGATATCGTCATTTCAGACATCAAGATGCCGGGACTGGAAGGGATTGAATTATTGCAAGAAATCAAATCCCAATGGCCGGCCTGCAAAGTCATCTTTCTGACCGGGTACAACGATTTCCATTATATTCAGAGCGCCATCACCTGCGGCGGGTTCGATTACATCTTGAAGGTGGAGAGCGACGATAAGATCATTCGCTCTGTCGAACGGGCGATCGCGTTGCTGGAGGAAGAAGGCGACCAGCGCCAAATGGTAGAGCGGGCCAACAACCGTATGCGGCAGGCGCTGCCTTTGCTGCAGAAGGAGTACGCTTGGGAGCTTCTGCAAGGAAAGCAGGAGACGGCAAGCGAGTTGGCACGGCATTTGCGGGAATTCGATATTCCTCTGCAGGCGGATCTGCCGGTGCTGCTGTTGCTCGGGCGAGTGGATGCATGGAAAGACACGTTCACGACGCCGGACAAGGCGCTGCTTATTTACGGGGTGCAAAATATAACCGAGGAATATGTAGCACCATATGTGCGCTGTTATTCATGTGTATACGACACGTCCAAAATCGTCTGGCTCATCCAACCGCGGGAGCTCGCGCTGGCAAGCCTTGCTTCGGAGCCATCTGCATCCTGCGAGATGCAAGCGTCAGGCGTATCCGATTCTGCTGCATGGAGAAACATGTACTCGTGCTTAAGCGACACGCTGGAGACGGTTCAGCGGACTTGCAAGCAGCTGCTGCAAGTGTCTGTTTCATTCGCTATGAGCAGCGGACCGACAGAGTGGCACACCGTCTCCGACCGCTTCCATATGCTGAAGTATTGTTTCGTATATGGCCTTGGCTTGTCCAGCGAGGTCATTCTGACTGACTCTGACATCTTGAAGCAGCAAGAGAGCGAGACAGGAGGGACAACGAACGATTTTTTTCGCCATACCCGCATTCAGCTGCTCGTGAAATGCCTGGAGAACAACCATCGGGAGGAATATTACAAGCTGTATCTCCATCTGACGAAAATATGGAGTGACGATACGTACGCCTATGAACGAAAAATGGAGTTGTATCATTCCATGGCGGCCACTTTTTTGTCGTTCTTGAGCCAAAATGAAGCGTTCAAGCAGAAGGTAATCACTGTCCTCGACTTGGCTCCATTATACCAGAGGGACGATTCGGTATCTTGGCTGAATTTGAAGCAGTATTTTTTGAAAATGGCCGATTGCTTGTTTGAACGACAGGCTGCACAAGGGGAGCAGATACCGGTTGAATTAGTCAAAAAAGTACACCGGTATATCGAAGATAACGTAGCGACCGATATATCGCTGTGTGCCATCGCAGATTATGTCGGGTTGAATCCATCTTATTTTTCCAGACTATACAAGCAGATGACCGGGATTGGGCTATCCGACTATATTAACGACTATCGCAACTTGCAAGCGAAAAAATGGCTGCTGAACAGCTCCATGAAGGTCAATGAAATCGCAGTTGCGCTTGGCTATAATTCTGCATTGGCCTTTATCCGGTTTTTCAAGAAGCAAAATCAATCGACACCGCAAGAATATCGGATGCAGCGCCAATACAAGGAAGTCAACAACGGTATATGAAAGTAAGGAGCAATCTATATAACGCTAAACGAAGCCGGCCCGAGCTCAAGATTTCTTATATTTTGGCTCGGGCACGGCCTCGTCACTTAAACGTTCACTTGATCTGAAAGATTATGATTCGTTTCAAACGTATTTTACAGTTTAGCTCCACTATTTTGCGGGGGCGAAGTAAGCCCCATTGGAAAATATACAGTCAAATGTATCATCGAACGCAATCGCTTATCGGAAGATAATTAGTTCAACTTATATAGATTGAAGAAAAAGGTTATTCACTTACTATTTATGGATACATCAGGGAAGATTGACAACGAGTTCCTATATTGATACAGTATGAATAACGAGGCATTTCGCTCCATACAGGGCGAGATGCCTTCGTGCATATTTGTGCCTTTTTACATTTAATGGACAACTGAGAAAGGAATGATGCAATGATTCAGGTGAAGGAGTTTTTAGATTTAGGTACCGCTTCAGCGGAGAAGAAGGCCAATGAATTTTTGGCTACGCTGCAAGACGACCAAGTGATCGATATTAAGTATTCGGCAGGTTATCGCTCGAATCGTGATACATCTGAGCAGAGAAGCTGCATTATGGTCATTTATCGAACCAACGATCATACAGGCATGCATGAGCCGTAGTGACGGGCAAAATAATGAATACGTAGAGGAGTTAATTGATATGACACATTGTTTTAAAGCGGTAACAAGAACGAATGAGAAGCGCTCCGCCTTGCGGGAACTGCGCAACGAGGGAAGAATCCCTTGCGTTATTCTCGACAAAGGAAGCAGCACCATGATTCATATCGACTCGAAGGAATTTACAAAATGGGTCAGAGATGGTCTTAGCAATAAGCTGGGGCTGAGCATTGACGGGGCAGGCAGCGTGTCCGTAGAAGTGAAGGCCATTCAGCGCCATCCGGTCACGAACGAAATTCTCCATGTCGATCTGCTTCCTGCAGACGGCGTGGCTGCTATTGCTTAGAGCCAAATCATACGTATGATAATCTGTATGGACTCATAAACCTTATCATATGGTAAAAAGAAGTCAGGGGAACAATGCCTCTGGCTTCTTTTTGAGTTGGGGGTTCATGAAGGTATACGGGGCCGTCTTCTGAAAGCCTGCACAGCGTATCTCTTTCTTCAAGTTCTTGGTCCATTTGGGTCGTGAGACCATATTCTGATGGAAGGGGAGAGTGAAGCAAGGCGGTCGGAGGAACAACTTGCCCATACTCCAAACGCCATTTAACCTGCTAATTCCCCAGTGATGATGGACAATTAACAAGCTTTACGAATGAAAATTGCAAAAAAGTTTCACAAGAATGCCGAATGGCAAACCATTTTGATGTAAAATATGATATATATCATCAATAGGAAACAATCGAGGTGTAGCATGATTATTTTGAAGAGCAAACAAGAAATTATGGAAATGCAGAAGTCGGGCAAGCTTCTGGCCCAATGCCACGCAGAAATTAAAAACATGATCAAACCGGGTGTGACCACACATGACATCGACCAATTCGTAGAAAAATTTCTCGAGCAGCATGGAGCGACACCCGAGCAGAAAGGGTATCACGGCTATCCCTTCGCGACTTGCGCTTCCGTCAATGACGTCATCTGCCATGGCTTCCCGAACAAGGAATTGTTGAAGGAAGGGGATATCGTCACGATCGACATGGTCGTCAATCTCAATGGCGCTTTGTCCGACTCGGCTTGGAGCTATCGGGTAGGGGAGGTGTCGGAAGAGGCCGATCGATTGTTGAAGGTGACGGAGCAATGCCTGCACCTGGGTATCGAGCAGGCGGTCGTAGGCAACCGGATTGGAGACATCGGCTACGCCATTCAACATCACGCCGAACCGCTCGGCTATTCAGTCGTAAGGGACTTCATCGGACATGGCATTGGAAAAAGCATGCACGAGGAGCCGCAAGTCCCTCATTACGGCATTCGCAACCGCGGTGTAAGATTGAAGGAAGGCATGGTCATTACGATTGAACCGATGCTGAACACAGGAGCGTATCATGTCAAGCTGGACAGCGACGGCTGGACCGCTCGAACGGCGGACGGCAGCCTGTCCGCTCAGTATGAGCATACGCTTGCCATTACGGAGGATGGTCCGCTCATTTTGACTAAGCTGTAATCCGTATCTATCATACTGAACATGCTTAGCATGAACCGTGCGCTCCCTAAAACGGTGTTCCGTGGCGGGAGCGCATTTTTGTTTTTTCATCGGATTTATCCCGTATGCCGTAGAGAGCGCGAACGATTATTCCTGCAAGCCGATCGCAGCAATTAAAATGAAGAAGGAAATCCAAAAATAAAGTAAGATAATCCAATGAATTGTGAACGGCAATAGTTATAATAGCACTATACCATTAGAAGTGTTATTAATTATGGGATGTAGCATTCGATTTTGATTCAACCAAGAGAGAGAAGCAGATAAAGAGGTGTCTAGGATATGAGTGTGAAGGCAATCTTGCTGGGGGCCGGAGTGCGTGGCGCGGAAGTATACGCGAAGCATGCATTGCAATACCCGGAAGAACTGCAATTTGTAGCCGTTGCCGAACCGGATGAGAAAAGACGGGCTTCTTTCGCGCGAGAGTATAATATTGCTGACGAACATGTATATGCGGACTGGAAGGACGTATTTCAACAGCCTCGCTTCGCGGATGCCGTATTCATTTGCACGCAGGATCGGATGCATTACGACGCAGCGATGACAGCGCTTGAAAAAGGGTATCATATCTTGCTCGAAAAGCCAATCTCGCCATCGCCTATCGAATGTGTAGAGATTGAGGAGGCTGCACTGCGGCACCGTCGCATTTTAACGATATGCTATGTTCTCCGTTACACGCCGTTCTGGTCTACAATTAAACAGATTATCGATCGGGGCGATATTGGCAAGGTCGTAAATATCCAATTAAGCGAGAATGTGGGCTTTGCGCATATGGCACACAGCTATGTGCGAGGCAACTGGCGCAGCACGGAGCATTCCAGCCCGATGATACTTGCGAAGTCGTGCCACGATCTAGATATTATTTTGTGGCTGATGGCCCAAGATTGCAAGCGGTTAACTTCATTCGGCTCTCTGTTTCACTTCAAGAAGGAAAATATGCCGGAGGGGGCAACCGAGCATTGCACAGACAGTTGTCCGCATGTTGAGGACTGCTGTTATTCCGACTTGCGTTATTATTTAGGAGAAGGCCGCCGACGCGCGCTTCATTTCTCTACAGATCTATCTGATGAAAGTATTCGCGAGACGGTTGGCCATACGCCATATGGCCGCTGTGTATACCGATGTGACAATGACGTCGTCGATCACCAAGTGGTTAATATGGAATTTGAAAATGGAGCGACGGCCTCTTTCACCTTATCGGCATTTACCCATGATAGCTCGCGTACGGTGCAGATTTCAGGGACACGTGGTGAAATTAGAGGGAATATGCAGAAGCAATCATTCACGGTGTTTGATTTTGCAAGCAACCGCTCTCATGAAATAAAGGTCCATGATGAAGGAAGTGAAGGCTGCAGCATTATGCTTAGCGAGTTCTGCCATCTTATTCAATACCCGAATAATACGTATGCGCAAGCTTCGTTGCGTGGTTCCGTACAGAGCCATATGATGTCCTTTGCAGCAGAGGAATCTCGATTGCAGCATGGAAAACCGATAGAAATATCGGAAATTACACAACGCTACAGACAATTTTCCGGCTGTGAAGCAGTTGGTTCTTGTTAATGGCATTGGAATTGTTCCGAATTATGAAGCCTGGAGGAGTGTGTTTACTAACGCAAACCATTGTTATGATAAATCGCCCGCTTCAGGCTTTAGCATCACTGAACGTGGAGATAGCTGCCCTCTGTCCGACGGGTATGTCAGGTAGTTCACTGAACAGGATCTGGAGGAAGGGTTATCGCTATCTCCATTTATCATTATTGATAGCTCCCCCATGGGAAAAACTTAATTCCGACGACGATGATGATGCCCAGAATATCTGCCTGGAGCATGTTGCCGATTATTTTCAAGAATACTTGGACAATTAGAAGGGCAAGGGAATCGATGTTTTGCATCAAGAACGTCATCGTAGCCGATCGCCGATATAGAAGGAGGTTGCACGCTCTTGAAAAAATTATTGATATCCGCTATTTTCACCATTGCCGTCGTCGGCGCGATATGGTTCGTGTATAAGTCACAATCTGATGATGGCTCAAGCGATTCAATCGTCAGCGCCATCGAGAAGGTGCGCGGGGACGCGTATGTCGGTTATATCATTCATGAACAGCCGTTAGAGGGCGGAGTCGTCGTATTCTTCCTGCGGAATGCTACTGGAAACAAATCCGGATCTGCGGTCTCTACGGAATATGTGAAGAAGACACCATCAGGTTGGAAATGGGGATATGGCGGCAGTTTCTCTGCTTCCAATTTACATATGACGCTTCCTGAGCAGCAAGCGCGTGACAACCCCATTCCGATTGGCAATGCAAGCATGTATGTGCCGAGCACGGCAGGCTCGGAATTCGGGGACAGCCCATTTCCGGTGCTCGTCGGCGTCGTCGTACATCCAGACGAGGCGAGAGTGGTTGTCAAGGATGGAGTGAAGGGGCTTGAAAGGCAAGCGGAGCTCATCAAAGTAAGCGATTCGTTCAAATTGTACTATACTTTTTTGGATGAGGTTCAGGGACAAAAGCTGTATATTACGACTTATAATGACAATGGCGACATCGTGCGGGAGGATATCGTCGATGAAACGGTGACTACTACTACGACGACCGGTCCAGAATAGCGAAAACAATGAATGAGGTGCAGCATGGGAGATCGAATCTATTTTATTAACAATCCGTGGCCGAATGGTCATCGCATCAGCACCGCATTTCATCGCATCCGGTTCGACCGGGCAGACAACGACGCCTATACGATTCATTGGCAAGGGAAGGCGGCTTTGACGTAAGCCGGGGATGAAGAATTCAAGTATGATTTCAAGACGACGATCTCTGCGGCTGTATTTCAAGGCATAGAGATACATACGGAGATTGATGAGCGTGCGGCGCATCAGCTGCTGGAGCTAACGTCAGATAGAGCAAGGTAAAGAGTGTCAAAGTGCTCTTTTGTTCACTCTCCCCATGATTCAGATTAGCAATAAATAGGTCAGCAACAAAAGGCATTTCTACCGCACATTCTTCCAGGGGCCGCGTAATCTGTTGGATTTCCGATACGAATGGATTCGTGGCAACCGCATGAGCGGAACGGTCGTCGGGGGCAACATCCGCTGCTTTTTGAAGCTGGCGGGGACGGCGTACTTCCCGGATTTCACGGACACCGTCATTCAGCTGGAAAGCTTGGGCGAACGCGCGAATCGCATCGTGTCTCTCATCGCGCAGCTCCAGCAGCTCGGTGCCTTCGAACACTGTACCGGCATCATTCTCGGCTCCTTCACCGAGCTAGAGCAGCACGGGGAGTACGCCATCGTTGAAGAATACCTCGTAGCTCTGACGCAACGAAGAAGCATTCCTATCGTAAAAACGATTGAGATCGGGCATGAAAAGGAATGTAAAGGTATCGTCATCGGGAGTCAAATTGTATTAGATAGATGAGTGGCTAAGGGGAATAACAACCCATTCTAATGTTAGGAGGTTATGTTATGAAGCAAAACCAACTAAACGCTCAAGGCAATCCAAGCCTCTTTCTCGTAACAGGTATTATGGCATCCGGAAAATCAACGGTCGCGCAGCTATTGGCGGAACGATTCACGAAAGGAGTTCATGTGCGTGGAGATGCATTCCGCCGTATGATTGTGAGCGGGCACGAGGAAATGCTGCCTGACGCATCGAAGGAAGCGATTCGACAGCTGCATCTGCGGTACCGCTTGGCGGCAGCCGCAGCGGATGCGTACGTAGAAGCCGGATTCCATACGGTGGTACAAGACGTGATTGTAGGGGCCGAGGTCAACACATTCATTCAGTCCGTCAAGACCCGCCCTTTCTATATGGTCGTGCTCTGTCCGCGAACCGACATCGTGGCGGCCCGGGAAGCGGCCCGGAACAAGCAGGGCTACGGAATATGGACGGTATCGGATTTAGATCATATCCTTCACAATGAAACGCCTCGAATTGGCATGTGGCTCGACTCTTCCGAGCTGACCCCGGAGGAAACGGCCGATGAAATTTGGCGCAGGGCATGGACAGAGGCGCTAGTTTTGCCGTAGGCTTATAGTAGTTCAAAAAGGGACTCTTTTGGAACAGTGATAAGTAGAGACTCATTCGTAATGATCTCAGCTAAGGAAAGGATGAATTGCAATGGAACAATGGGAGTATAAGACGTTGAAAATTAAAACAGGGGGTTTCCTCGGCGGCAAGGTCGACGAAAAATCGTTCGAAGATGAGCTGAATCAGCTTGGCATGGATGGCTGGGAGTTAGTATCCTGCTTCGATACAAGTCTATCGGGCCAGACGACCGACGTCATCTCGGTATTCAAAAGGAGGAAGAAAATGTGATGCTGTTCACTGCCAATAGGATCCATGTCAGACCGCTCCGTGATAGTGACGCTACCCTGCTTGTCACGTGGCTGTCGGATCCCGAAGTGCTGCGTTATTATGAGGGCCGGGATCGCCCGCACGACCTCGCGATGGTCCAGAAGCATTTTTATGGGCGCTCCCGCGACATTACACCGTGCATTGTAGAGTATGATGATACGGCCATCGGATACATTCAATATTACTCGCTCGCGGAAGAAGAACGTCAGGAATATGGTTATGAAGAATCCGAGGGACGAATTTTCGGGATGGATCAATTTATCGGAGCAACGGAGTATTGGAACAAAGGGATTGGAACCGAGCTGGTTCAAGCCATGGCACGTCATTTAACAACGGAACATCATGCCGATAAAATCGTCATGGATCCGCAAACGTGGAATGAGCGTGCGCTTAAAGTGTATGAGAAGTGCGGATTTCATAAGGTCAAATTACTGCCGCAGCATGAATATCACGAAGGCGAAATGCGGGACTGCTGGCTCATTGAATACAAAGCAAACCAAGCGTGAAAAATCTCGGCATGCCATTACAATGTGAAAGGGAGGACATATGCTCTATCATTTCAGCGAGGAACCGGATATCGAAATATTCAAGCCACGGCCGCCGACTTCGTTTCCGCAATATCCGCCTATGGTATTCGCGATTGATGAGGCTAGCGCTGTGCATTACTTTTTCCCAAGGGACTGTCCCCGGGTCATCTATTGGAAAGCGGCGTGGACGACAGAGGAAGATCGCGATCTTTTCTTCGCGAATACGACCGTAGATAAAATTATCGTCGTCGAAAATGGGTGGCTGGAGCGAATCCGCAGTACGAAGCTATATGTATATACGTTTCCCGCGGAGAAGTTTCAATTGTTCGAAGAAGCCAAAACGGCTGGGTATTACACAGCTGCGGAGGAAATCGTTCCTTTGCAGGTCGAGCCGGTCGGCGATTTGCTAGAGCGGATCGCGAGCCAGCACGTAGAATTGCGGTTCACCCCGGATTTGCATCCCATTCGCAATAGCGTTATCGCTTCTACCCTGGATTTTTCCATCATTCGCTTCAAACATGCGGCGAAGGCGAACGCAACCATTGAGCATAGGAGAGAGCATTATGGTTAGAAAAGAGTATATCGACACGTTCACGAGCAATATGGAGCATACAGGTGTTAAGCTGCGGGATGAGGTTCATTCCGAAGGGCTGTGGCACCAAACGTTTCATTGTTGGTTATGGAGGGTGGAGAACGGGAAAGCGTACCTTTTGTTTCAAAGAAGACATAGCCAAAAGAAAGATTACGCCGGGCTATTGGATATTACGGCAGCAGGACATCTGGAAGCCGGGGAACGTCCGCTGGATGGCGTCCGAGAGTTGAGGGAGGAGCTAGGAATTGACTTGGATCCGTCACAGCTCACCTATACCGGTGTCATTTCCGATTCGATTAAGGGCGACAACATCATTGACAATGAGTTAGGACATGTTTTTTTCCATGAGTATCAAGGCTCTTTAACGGATTTCCGATTGCAGGAAGATGAAGTCACTTCGATTGTCACAGTCGAAGTTGGGCATTTTCGCTTGTTGTTTACCCATGAAGCAGAGAGCATTGCTGGAACAGAATTCGTGCCTGTGCACGGTCCTGCTGGCGTGGAAGTGAAGCTGACGATGGGCGATTTTGTTCCGCATGAACGTACATATTATGAGTTTATATTGGACCACCTAGCAAGTTGTGTGGAGTGAACCAGAGCCCGCAAATACTTGAAAATACTCGAAATTATAGTAGAAGGACTGAACTGCCAAGCATCGAAAGGAGTTACAGCAGATGAAGGAAGAAAGGGCACTGATAAAGGACTATTTGGATTCGTTTCTGAAAAACGTGGATCCATTAGCGTTCATGAGTGTGGAGGAAAATGTGCCGGATGATATGAGAGCCGGTGAAGTAGATGAAGAAGGTTGGGTGAACTGGAAGCTCATCCCCTCTACTATTACCGATGAGGAAATTCGGGAATTGGAAGCTGAGTTCTCGATCTCCTTTCCACCACTATTGAAGGCATTGCTCCAAACGTATCATTATATCGATCTACACTTCAATAACGTGAAGGAAGAGGACGGATATAAAGGCGATTGCCGATTCATTGAAATGCCTGCGATGTCGTCGGAGGACAGGGTGTCCAACTACCGGTTTCTGCTTCAGTCCTGGGAGCCGTTGTTAGCGGCAGGTTATGTTCCTTTTACGGAATGTGAAGACAGTCAAGGCCCTGTCTGCTTCGACACGTTGAGAATGGACGAAGACGGCGATTGCCCCGTCATATGGATTCTGCACGATTATTTGCATGAGCTGGGGGAAGATGGGTCTCGGGTACGAGCGAATGTGCTGCCGTACGTAAATGACATCTTTGCTTCATTCCGTGAAATGATCATGACGTTATGCTCACTGCGGAATACAGAAGAACAAAAAGAGGACTAATCTTCCAGGTCATAATCGCACGTCTCCAGATCATCCATAGGAACCTTCAATGCTTCTGACATGCCGGCCCTCCTTTCCCAACGAAGCTAGTTTGGAAAATGTTCTTTTTTTGTGGCTCACGAAAAAACTTCAGGTTAATCCAGATAAAGGCGTGCGCATTATGTGCGAGTTGATTGAACACCGGAAGCTGTATGTGAAAGACAAAGCCATTTTTATCGCAGGCGAGCAGAAGATAGAGGAGGCCCGTCCTTACTTGGAAGCGGCGCTCGCCGACTATCGAATCCCGCCTGCAGAGAGCGATCCGATTCGCGGTGGTGGCCGGGCTCACTCCAGACGCATATGCGACCAAGCCACAATTGCGCTAGACAAGCTGAATCAAGGTTAACGGCTGATAACTGGTGAGATGAGATTGGTGACATAACTGTTGCGCTTTGATAAGGAAACGGAGAGACAAGGCACGTGATTCGTTACGGTTGTATAACAGATATGATCCTTAGTGCTTCCAGTCAACGACTATACTCTGAAAAGATCTTATCGCCACTCTCCCTTTCATTCAGAATGATTCATCCCTCCGTATGGGGGAAGTTGTGTGCCTGTCTTCTCCCCGTTCCGTGCAACGTTAGTCCTCAGACTGTGCAGCAGTTCATGCTACCGCATAACTGCCATGCCACATCACAGTTGAGCGTTGGGCTGACTTGTGAAATCGTTGTTTTTGATCGAAGGGGAGAGTGACTATAAGCGCCAAACGGAGAGAGCTCGTCTCCCCAAATGTGGATTCGGACATTCATGGAATGACCGGACGACGTCCCTATGATGCGACGAACGGTCAGGGTCAGACAGCCATTCATAGGACCAGTGACTGGTCTTCGCTCACTAGTTTGCTGCTTAGGCAATGGCAGTCATCTCAAAATTCAATATCCTCATGTAACGGGTAAAGTGAAATACCCGATCGGTATGGTTGCTTGTTGCCCTCCAACTGCACAACTACAGTTAGCTTGTTCTGTGCAACGTTACTCCTCAGAATGTGCAGCAGTGCAGCATGGAATTACATTAGATCCAAGCGGCTGCTCAAGTAAATTTTGTCGTCTCGGTTGTAAAATAATATTGAAAACGATTTCATTTCTTGTTATACTCTGGGTGTGAGTCAGATGGAAGTGTGCCGAAGTGTACATAGCGATTCATTTTTCTGAAAATATATGACAGAGGCTGAGTTTTTAATGGACATTAAAATTGTGGATGTATCAAGAGCAGCAAAGGTTTCTCCGACGACCGTCTCCAGAGTATTGAATAATAACCCGCTGGTAAAGGCCGATACGAGGAAAAAGGTGCTGAAGGTTATTGAGGAATTGAATTATGTGCCCCATGCTGCTGCGAAAAATCTGCGACAGCAAAAAACGTTGACCCTAGGCGTGATTGTACCGGATATTATGGTGTCCTACTACACGAATCTGGTCAAAGGCATTCAGAACAAGGCCTACTCCGAGAAATTCAAAGTCATCATTTGTGATGCGCAAAACAATAAAGATATCGAATCGGAGTATTTGCAGCTGCTCACCAACCGAAGCGTGGACGGAATGATTTTGGTGGAGTCGATGTTATCCAAGCAAGAAGTGATGGAGCTTGTCGAACGAGGGTATGTAATCGGCACGATCGGGCGCAGCATTGTGGACCCTAAAATCTTCAACGTCCAGACCAATACGGCTGAGGTTGCCCAGCAAGCGGTGGAGCATCTCATTGAGCAGGGACATAAGGATATTGCATTCATCAGCGGCTATGCGCATGCCGTAGACAGCTTTGACCGTCTAGAAGGATATATTAAAGCTTTGAGAGATCATGGCATTCCATTTCGTCCGGAGCTTGTAGAGAACGGTGACTTCAACCAAGAAGGCGGTTATGCGGCAATACAGCGTCTTTGGGCCAAAGAACTTGATTTCACGGCAGTATTCTCGGCAAATGACGAGATGGCCTTAGGCGTGTATGATGCATGCCGGGAAGGGAGCATAGCCATTCCCCAAGAGCTCGCCATCGTTGGGGTTGATAATGAGAGGGTATCCCGATACTTGACGCCGCCCCTGAGCACGATCAACCAACTGAAGGTTGAAATGGGGTACGCTCTGGCTGAATTGCTAATTCGGCAGATCAACGGTGAGCTGGATGATGAACATGACCGAATAGCGATTATTGATTCTCAACTATGCATACGCGGTTCCTCGGATTATAAAAGAACATAAGTCCGGGCTTCTTAGCCGAGGACCCCTTTTATAAAATGCACAAAAATGAAATCGATTTCATAAAAGTGTGGTTATTGTAGCTTGTATGACTAAAAGAGTGGTATTTCTACAATGGATACATATATATTCTGAATTTATGAAAACGATGTCATTTGAGAGTCTTACTACGGTTTCATGCAATTATACCTATATATTATAAGACAAAGGGGATAACGAGATGAGCAGAAGAAAGAGTTTTTCATTATTGCTGGCTTTGTTGTTGGTTGTATCCATATTTACTGCCTGTACGGGCGGGAACAATGCGGCTAACGAAAGCTCTAGTTCGACGAATCAGCCGGCAACCGGCACGCCGAAGGAAGAAGAGAAACCATCGTGGCAAACAGAAAAGATTACGCTGAAGTTTGCAAGCTGGGAAACCCCGGAAATGGAAGCCAAGCTGTTAGAAGCTTTCATGCAGAAACACCCTAATATTACCGTTGAGAAAGATAGTTCCATTAACTGGCCTTGGACGGATTCGCTGACTGCGGCAGCTAGCGCCGGCAATCTGCCAGACGTATTTTGGGTAGAGAACGTGCCAGTTGGCGTGGAGAATGATTGGCTGTATGACCTGACGGAATTATGGGATGCTGACGAGGAAACAAAAGCCATCTATCCGAACATTGCGAAGCAAGCGGTATATGGCGGCAAACGCCTGGCGTCGCCTACCTTCCAATTCATCATGGGCGTCTTTGTGAACAAAACGCTGCTCGAGAAAAACAACATCCCGCTGCCGGGCTACGATTGGACGATTGATGAAATGATCGACATCGCGAAGAAAGTATCCAATCCGGCAGAGCATATTTACGGGATTGGCGGCCCGTGGGGCAACCTGTCCTTCGATGAGCATTGGCCGGCGTTGAGTGATGTATCTATGGGCAACAGCACCTTTGATGGCGAGAAGTTTCATTTCACGAATCAGCAATGGATTGATGGCTACAATCAGAAGCTTGAGCTTCGCCGATTGAAAGTGGAGGAGAAAATGACCGGTGAAGAGAAAAAAGCCGTGTTCGGAGACGAAGGGGCATGGCCTATGCAAAAAGGGCACGTTGCGCTCGGGATCGACGGTTCTTGGAACATGGCAGCATTGGGGGCGCAAATGGAAAAGGATGGAGCAGGCAAGCTTGATTTCTATCCGTATCCCCGCGGCAAAGCGGGACAAAGAATGCCGATCGTTCTGGACTACATTGGCATATCCTCCACGACGAAGCATCCAGAAGCCGCTTATGAGTTAATGAAGTTCATGACGTGGAGCAAAGAAGGCTGGTTGACTCGTCTCGACTTGAATAAGGAATTAAATATCGATATCGATAAATTCCCGGTTGCCGAATTTTCGGAAGTGTGGGAGAAAATGGACGGACAGTTGAAGATGGAGGGCGTGAAAGCGGCAATCAAGCTGTTTGATCAAGCGGTGCCTGGCTTCGGCAAAACGCTCCCGGGCTGGAGAGAATACAATGTCTGGCTGAATGATGAGCAGAAGCTGTCTGAAAAATTCGTTAAAGGCGAATTGAAGCCAGCGGATAAAGCGAAAGAGATGGAAGACAAGGCGAATGAGTTCGTCAGCCAAGCGATGCAACGAATAAATCAATAAACGCCATTGACCGTAGGTGCGAGAGAATATGCCAAGAGGTTTTTCAAAAAGCCCCCCTTTTGATCGCGCATGTTAACTCTTTCGCACCTACGGCATTACTAAAGAAGTAGGCAGGGAAGAGACCATGAAAAAAACTTATCGAACATTGCTGATATGCATCATGATCGCAACTCTTCTTGTTGGCGGGTATAAGGCGCCACGAACGCAAGCGCAGGCGGAATCGGAGCAGCCAGTGCCGCTACAGGCTGGTGAAGTTGAGAATGCACACCATTTGCTTGAGCCAAGCTACACGGAAAAGCTGCAAGAGTGGTCCGAGGTTCCCATAATCCCAAATATACAAATCGCCGTGTCACCCAGCAAGGATGAGACTAACCAAGGCTTTATTGTTTCCCAGTCGGAAAGCTTCGGATATGGCGGAGATACGGTGCGTTGGAATAAGGATGCAAAGGTCACATTGAATGTCAACGTCAAAGAACCCGGATTATATCAACTTGCTTTTGATTACTACATATTGAATGACAGTATTTTACCTACCGAGGGTTATTTGCAAATTAACGGACAATATCCGTTCTATGAGAGTCGCCGGATCCTGTTCCCGAGTCTGTGGGAGAACAAGCCGCTCGCAGAAAAATGGGATCGGTATGGCAATGAGCTGCTGCCTCGTTCACAGAAAGTGAAGCAATGGCGAACGGTATACGCCATGGATGCGAGTTATTTTCATATGGATCCGCTCAAGTTCAAGCTGGAGAGAGGCATAAACACCATAACGCTAGTCAACACCAGGGGGGAAATGCTGCTGGGCAATGTGAACATCAAAGTCCCTGATCAAATAGAAACGTATGATGATTACTTGAAGAGCCAGCCAACTGTAGATGAAAGCGTAAAACATATGGAGACGCTTCTGATTACCGAAGCGGAGCAGCCGCTCATTAAGAACGATTCCTCCATTCGGGCGGCCTCGGCACGTGAAAGCCGGCTCACTCCGTACGACACGGAAAAGCAGCTGCTCAATATTATCGACCCGAGATCCTATGAAAAAGGCGGGCAGTCGCTGACCTGGGAGCTGGACGTGCCGCAGGATGGGTATTACCGCCTTGCATTCAAATACTTGCAGGAGACCAAATACGATCTGCCTGTGTTCCGCAGAATTGAGATCGACGGAGTCGTTCCTTTTCGCGAAGTGGACAATTATGCCTTCCACTACACAAAGAAATGGAAAAATGAAACACTCGGCAACGGGGATGAGCCATACCAATTTTATTTGAGCAAGGGCAAGCATACGCTGGCCATGACCGTCAACCTCTCGAGCATGCGTCCATTGGCTGAGGATATCGTGTCCAAGATGAAAGAGATCAGCCGCATGACGTTGGAAATCAAGAAGTTGACCGGCAACAAAGCGGACGCGAACCGAGATTGGAATCTGCTCGAATATATGCCAGGCCTGGATAAGCAGTTGCTGAAGTGGGCGGATGATCTGGATCAACGCTTTCTCGAAATTAGCATGCTGAATCCGGAGGTGGAGGAGATTGGCGAAATTGTGAATCTGAAGCTCGCTTCGAAGCAGCTGCGCACAATCGCCAAAAATCCGAACGAGCTGCCCAATCGTCTGAACCTGTTCTCAGAGGGCTCCGCATCCGCGGCCCAACTGCTCGGCACGCTGTTGCAGAAGATTTCAGAGTCTCCGCTTGCCTTGGATCGTATTTATCTGTTCCAGGATGAGGATGACAAGCTTCCATCGCCCAATGCAGGCTTTTTTGAAAAGCTGTGGGAAGCGATCAAACGCTTCTTCTTGTCCTTCACGAATCAATCCTACTCCAGCACGAACGAGGCGGAAGACGAACTAGAAGTATGGGTGAACCGTCCTAGGCCATTCGTGGAGCTGATGCAGAAGATGATTGATGAACAGTTTACACCTGCAACGGGGATCGCTGTTAAGCTGTCCATCATGCCGGATGAAAACAAGCTCGTCTTGGCCAATGCATCCAATCGGCAGCCTGACGTTGCCTTAGGCGTCAGCAACTGGATTCCATATGAGCTGGCGATCCGCGGGGCTGCAATGGACCTGCGGCAATTCACAGGCTACGAAGAGATCGTCACACGATTCTCCAAAGGCGCGATGATTCCATTCTCCTTCGGGGACGGCGTCTACGCACTGCCGGAAACACAAAACTTCTGGGTGCTGTTCTATCGGCAGGACATTCTTGACATGTTGAAGCTAAGTCCGCCGGATACGTGGGATGAAGTCGTGGAGATGCTGCCTGAGCTGCAGCGGCTGGGCATGAACTTCTACGAACCGCTTGCGCTATACAAAGGCTTCAAGCCGTTCAACGCGACGACGCCGTTCATTTATCAATTTGACGGAGAGCTGTTCAGCGAAGGCGGCATGAGCACCGCCATTGACAGCGAGCAAGCGCTGGAAGGCATTAAGTTTATGACGGACTTATTTACCATTTATAATTTGCCGCAGGACGTACCGAATTTCTACCATCATTTCCGTTACGGCACGATGCCGGTCGGGATATCTGACTTTAATACGTACATTCAGCTGAAGGCGGCAGCTCCAGAAATCGCCAACATGTGGAAGATTGCTCCGCATCCGGGAGTGGAAAAGGCAGATGGAACGGTGGAGCGCTGGGCGCCGGCAGGCGGACAGACGGGTATGATCTTCAACGGGACGAAGTACACGGAAGAGTCCTGGAAATTTCTTGAATGGTGGTTATCCACTCCGATTCAAGTTGAGTTTGCCAATCTCATGCAGACGACCTTCGGCATGACCTACATGTGGAATACCGCCAACCTCGAGGCGCTGGAGCAGGTGCCTTGGTCGGAGGAAGACAAGCAGGTAGTTGTAGAGCAATTCGAATGGGTGCGGGAGCCGTCTCGCGTACCGGGCGCCTACATGGTTGAGCGGGAAATAAGCAACGTATGGAACCGAGTCGTGTTCAACGGAGACAATCCGCGGACTGCTATCGATGATGCGGTGGTGCGTACGAATCGGGAAATCCTGCGCAAAATGGAGGAGTTCGGCTACTACGCGGATGGTAAGATGATCAAGCCTTATCCGGTCCCGACCATATCAACGATAGACAAGTGGGTTGAGCGAAAATGAAGACACGCAGATGGAATGAAGCTTACCTGTTTCTGACGCCCTATATTGTAATGTTCGGAACGTTTATCATCATCCCGGTGCTGGTGGCGATAGCCCTCTCCTTCACTTATTTCAATACGGTGGAGATGCCGAGATGGCTCGGGTTCAAAAACTATATTGATCTGCTGACGCATGATGAGATTTTCATGCAGCATGTCCTGCCCAACACGATTAAATTCGCTTTGATCGTGGGGCCGGGCGGCTATCTCATCTCGTTCCTGCTCGCGTGGATGCTGGCGCAAATTCCACAGAAGCCGCGGACGATACTTGCGCTAATCATCTATTCCCCGTCGATGACGATGGGCGTCGCGATGGCGGTCGTATGGACGATCATCTTCAGCGGCGACCAGGCGGGGTACATCAACTCGCTTCTACTCAATATGGGGTTGATCAATGCGCCGATACAGTGGCTGCAATCGCCGGAGCATCTGATGACGATCATGATCATCGTATCCTTGTGGAGCAGCATGGGGGTGGGCTTCCTCGCGATGCTCGCGGGGGTGCTCAACATTGATCAATCCATCTATGAAGCGGGATATATTGACGGTGTTAGAAACCGTTTTCAAGAAATCTTTTATATCACGATCCCGTCGATGAAGCCGCAGATGCTGTTCGGCGCGGTGATGGCGGTCGTGACAACGTTCCAAGCCGGCGATATCGGCGTCCAACTGTCCGGCGGCAACCCGACGCCGCAATATTCCGGGCAGCTCATCGTCAACCATATTTCTGACTACGGCCTTATTCGTTATGAAATGGGGTATGCAAGCGCGATTTCGGTCATTTTGATTATCGGTGTATATATGCTATCGAAATTTTCCTGGAAATTATTCGGTGAGAAAGAATAGGGGGTGCAGGCCATGTCTTATCAAGGCACAAAAATGAATCCGTCCAAGTTTCACCGCAGTCAGCTGAAGTTTTATGCCATCCTTATTCCATTGGCGTTCTTTATGATGCTGCCGATTATGTTTATTATTTTTCATGCCTTTAAGCCGATTGATGAGCTGTTTGCATTCCCGCCGCGCTTTATTGTACAGAAGCCGACGCTTGATAACTTCAGGGAGTTGTTCTTTACGACGTCGACATCCGGCATTCCGTTCAGCCGGTTCATATTCAACAGCTTGCTGGTCACCTTATCGGTCATGTTCTTTTCGGTATTCATAAGCTCATTGGCAGCTTATGCCATGTCGAAGATGAAGTTCAAGCTGCGCAAGGCGCTGTTCGAGGTCAACACGCTTGCCTTGATGTTCGTGCCGATCGCGGTGCAAATTCCGCGTTATTTAGTCGTCGTGCAAACTGGCATTCTGGATACGTATTTTGCTCATATTTTGCCCTTGCTTGCGATGCCGATCGGCTTGTTTTTGCTCAAGCAATTCATCGATCAGGTGCCTGACGAGCTCAAAGAAGCCGCAGTCATCGATGGGGCGAGCGAATTTACGGTATTCCGCAAGGTCATCGTGCCCGTTATTATGCCGGCACTAGCTACCGTTGCGATTTTAGCTTTCCAGGCCGTGTGGAATAACCTTGAGACTTCGAACTATTATGTCAACGATGAAGGCTTGAAGACGATGTCCTTCTTCATGAGCTCGATTGCGTCACAATCCGGCAACACGGTCGCCGGTCAAGGGATGTCCGCTGCCGCTTCCCTAATTATGTTCGTTCCGAACCTGATCATTTTTATATTGCTGCAAAGTAAAGTCATGAACACGATGGCGCATTCAGGTCTGAAATAGAGGAGACTACCATGAGAAACGTTTACGGCAAAATGCTGCTGCTTGTTCTCGTCGTCTTTCTATGGCTTGACTCCTCATCCGCAGTATTGGCTGAGGCGCCATACAAGACATATACGGAAGACCATAACAGGCAGTTTGTTCGAACCCAGGACGCTTATTATCCTGCGGGATCGATTGAAAAGGTGGGGGAATTGGAGTTTTCCGGACCTTCCGACCTTTATATTGACGCTCACAACCGGATTTATGTCGCGGATACGAACAACCACCGCATCGTCGTGACCGATGAAGCAGGCCGCTTGATCCGGACGGTCGGCGAGGATGTCCTGCAGTCCCCGACCGGTGTGTTTGTCGATGCTCAAGGCTTTGTCTATGCAGCCGATGGCGGGCTTGGCCAAGTCGTAAAGTTTGGCGAGGACGGAAGTGTGAACCACACGTACGAGCGTCCGGAATCTCCTCTGTTCGGCAAGAACAATCCGTTCAAGCCGTTGAAGGTGGCGGTCGATAAGCGCGGCAACGTATATATCATCAGTGAGGGAACGACGAACGGGGTCGTTCAGATGAGCTCGCACGGCGACTTCCTTGGTTATTTCGGAAGCAACGAATCGCAATCAAGCCTTCGCATTATGTTGGAGCGGTTCTTCTTCACCGATGCGCAGCGGGCGAAGCTGTTCAAAAACGTACCGCCTTCTCCGACCAACATCGCGATTGATGAGAAGGGATTAATCTATACGATTACCCAAGGGGATGAGGGCAAGTCCGTCAAGCGCTTCAACATTTCCGGCTTCAATCTGCTGCCTGTGGATATGACCTTTGATCCGTATTACACGGATGTGTACCTTTCCAAGAGCGGCAACATTTATACGCTCAGCCAAACGGGCATCATTTTTGAATTCGATACAGAAGGCAATCTGTTGTTCTCGTTCGGCGCTCCCGATGACGGGAAATCACGTATCGGCTTGTTCCTGAACGCTGCGGGCATCGCCGTCGATTCCCGAGAACATCTTTATGTGCTCGATAAAGAGCGCAACAACATTCAAATTTTCGAGCCGACAGAATTCACCGGTCTGGTCCATCACGCATTGGAGCTGTATAAGGAAGGGCATTACGTCGAGAGCCGGGAGCCATGGAGCCAGGTGCTGAGAAGAAACAACCTGTTCGATTTGGCGCACAAAGGTTTGGCTGACGCCTATTACAAGCAGCAATTGTATGCGGAATCGATTGAGGAATATGTAATCGCGAACGATAAGGAAGGGTATTCGAACGCCTTTTGGGAAATACGCAACCGCTGGCTGCAGAACAACCTGATTGTTGTCATTTACCTGGTGCTCGCCTGGCTCCTGTTGCGAGTGCTGCTGCGATGGGTGCAGCGTAAAACGCGCGTCTTCGATCCGGTGCTTCGCATCAAAAGAAACATGATGTCTATCGCGTTTATCCGCGAGGTGCTATTCTTATTCCGGTTCATCAAAAATCCGTTCGACGGATTCTATGGCATCAAGGAAGAGCAGAAGGTGTCGCTATGGTCCGCAACGTTTTTGTATGCGCTCTTTTTTGTGGAATATGTGTTTGCACTGTATGATACGGGGTTCATTTTCAACAATATGGAGCCTTCCAATCTCATTCTAATGAGGGAGATCGCCAAAGTATTCGCGCCGTTTGCGCTGTGGATTATTTCCAATTATTTGGTCAGTACGATTAGTGAAGGGGAAGGCAAGTTTTCAGAAGTGTACAAAGGGACCATTTATGCAATGGCGCCATACTTGGTGTTCAGTCCGATTATCGTGGTTGTCTCTAATGTGCTGACATTCAATGACGCATTTTTGTACAGCTTCTCCAGTAATATTGTCATCGTATGGTGCGTGGTGCTGATGTTCATCAAGGTAAAGGAAATTCATGATTACACAGTTGGCGGAACGATTCGCAATATATTGATTACGCTGTTCGGCATGCTGATTCTGAGTCTAGTGCTGTTCATTGTTTATGTGCTGTTGGATCAGGTGTTCGACTTTGTATACTCTGTCATACGGGAGCTGATGGTACGTGCGGAACTCTAACTGGATAAGGACTCTCGTAACAGCTGGCATCGTATTGATAGCCGCAATTGTATTCTATTTTGTCTTTTTGAATAACGGGCCTGAACGTAAGGACATGGGAGCCAGCTCGACTGCCGAGCTGCAGGTGGCTTTTCCCGATCATGCCAAGCCCGGAGCGCCGCTGTCATCCGAATACCGCAAGGTAGCGGAGAGTGACTGGCTTGAGCTGCGGCTCAAGGAAGCCAGCTTGTCGATTCAAGTGGTGGACAAACGTTCGGGCTATACGTGGTCTTCCGAGATAACGGATACGGAAGCGAACGAATCGTGGCAAAACTTCATGGCGTCCGGCTTGTCACTCGACTATTTCGAGCAGGAAAAGCCGAATTCGACCCGGACGGATTTGGTATCCCAGGCCAATAAATCGGTTGTGTTCGAGCCGATTGAGAACGGGTTTAAAGCCATCATCCGTCTGAATGATCTCAAGCTTGGATTGGATCTTTACGTCAAGCTGGAAGACGACCAATTGGTCGTCCATATTCCCCAGCACAGCATTGTCGAAGGGGAGAAGGTGAAGCTGGGGGCTGTGTACATCTATCCGTTTCTTGGGGCGACCAAAGCCGGTGAAAAAGACGGATATATGTTCATTCCCGACGGCTCCGGAGCGTTGATTCGTCTTGCGGACAACAAGGGGAAATTCAAAATCCCGTATGAAGCCAGAATTTACGGCATGAATGAAGGCATCGAGACCTCGAAGCGTGATATGTATACGAATCCGCCGCATGCCGTTCAGTATCCGGTATTCGGCATCGTGCACGGGGAAGGCGGCAATGGGCTGTTTGGCATTGTGGAGAACGGCCAATATAACGCCAAAATCTTGGCATATCCGAACGGAGTGAATACACCGTATAACTGGACGACGGCACAGTTTCTGTCCCGTGAGTCTTATCTGCAAATGACGAGTCGTACGCTGGGGGGCATCGTTGTCTTCGAGAAAGAACGCAATCCAGAGGATATGCAAATTCGATATAAGTTCTTGAACGGTCAGGATGCAAGCTATGTCGGCATGGCCAAGACGTATCAAAGCTACTTGGCTGACAAGGGCGTGCTTAAGAAGATGGAAGCCGGCAGCGATGCGGCGATACCGGTGCAAGTGGATGTGCTGGGCGCCGAAACGGAAAATGGAATGTTCGCACAGCGTCTCATTCCGGTGACGACCGTCGCGCAGCTGGAAGCGATGCTCGCCGATATGAAGCAGAATGGGATTAAAAATGTGAACGTTGTGTATAAAGGCTGGAACGAAGGCGGGCTGTCTGGCACAAGTCCGGCACCCGTAAAATACGAGACGGCGCTCGGCTCCGCGGATGACTTTGCGCGGCTGGCGGCAGCGGTATCGCAGCAAGGCGGACAGCTTCATCTGTATAGCGATTTTACAGCCGCATATGAAGGCTCTGCACGATTTTCCGCCCAATCCGATGCAGCCAAGAAAATCGATAAGTCCATTATCACGTTGCCGACTTACCAAAAAGTGTACGATACGATGTATTACTTGTCTGCGGATAGCACAAGGGACATCGTGCAGCAAAATAAGAAGCAATACGCCGATCTGAACGTGTCGGGAGCAGCGGTCGACACGACCGGATCCGTGCTGTTCTCCGAATCGGTAGACGGCAAGCCGTCGGCCCGCAGGAATACGGCGGACACGTATATGGCAGCCATGAAGGGGCTCGCGGAAACGGTGCCTTCGGTGCTGATGTATTCACCGAACGATTACATGCTTCCTTATGCCGATCAAGTGCTGGAAGTTCCGATGGACTCTTCGCAGTACATTTATGTCAGCGAGGTGGTGCCATTTGTGCAGATGGTGCTGAAGGGCTACAAGGATTATTATGCGCCTTACACCAACTTCTTTGCCAATCCGCAGACCAGTCTGCTGCGCATGATCGAAACGGCATCGTATCCGTCCTATTACTTGACGCACGAGTCTTCTTACAAGCTCAAGTTTACGGATTCGAACGATGTCTATACGTCTGCGTATGCAGATTGGCGCGAATCGATGGCAGACGGCTACCGTATTCTGAATGAAGCGTTGCAGCCGATACGTTACGCTGCAATCGAGAACAGGGCACGTCTCGCTGCTGATGTTGTGCAAGTAACATACGACAATGGAATCGCCGTTATCATCAATTATGCGAACCGTGACTTCCAGGGGGAAGACATTACCGTGCCGGCGAACGGCTTCCAAGTAATCGAGGTGAACCGCTGATGGCCCGGATTAGACTGACGAACAAGCGCAGAAAGGCGCTTATCGGATTGACGTTCGTCTCGCCATGGATCGTTGGATTTCTCATATTCACCATGTACCCTATGCTTCACTCGATGTTTCTCAGCTTTCATCGGGTGAAGATTACGCCAACGGGGATCAAGACGACGTATGTCGGCTTTGAAAACTATAAGTATGCGATCTTCTCGGATCCGGCATTTGTAGAGAAGGTGCTCAAGTATCTTCAGGAAATGGCGCTCAATGTACCGATTATCGTCGTGTTTTCCTTGATTATCGCATTGCTTATCAATCAAAAAATTAAATTCCGCGGATTGTTCCGGACGATTTTTTTCCTGCCGGTCATCATCACAAGCGGACCGGTCATCAACGAGCTGCTTAACCAGGGTGCCACTTCCATTCCGAATATTGAGCAGTATGGCCTGTTCACGATGATCGAGAACAGTCTGAATCCGGTTATCGCCGAGCCCATTATGTATTTGTTCAAGCAGATCATTATGGTGCTATGGTTCTCCGGCGTACAAATTCTCATTTTTTTGGCTGGTCTGCAGAAGGTGGATCAATCCATCTATGAGGCGGCCCGCATTGACGGCGCATCTTCATGGGAAATATTTTGGAAGGTAACGCTGCCTGATCTGATGCCGCTCGTCATCGTCAACGTCATCTATACCATCGTTTACGTATCGACGTTCGCTTTGAATGAGATCATCATCTTGATCAAAAATAACATGTTCAGTACGATTACCGGCTTTGGTTACGCTACTGCGGTAGCGTGGGTCTATTTCATCATTATCATGCTCATGCTCGCGATCTGGACCGGATTGCTCAGCATGAAGAAACGATAAGGAGGGGAGCGCCATGTGGAAAAATCGATCGATCAACACGGCGAACAAATTCCGCAAGCGGTTGTTCGGCATGGGAGAAAACGATGGCTTTGTGTTCAAGGCGGTGGTGTATCTCCTTCTCATCGGAATCGGCTTCGTATACTTGTATCCGATGCTGTTTATGCTGGTCAACAGCTTCATGAGCTTGGATGATTTGGTGAACTCGATGGTAAAATGGATCCCTTCGACGCTGTATTTCGAAAACTATGCGAAAGCATTGAAGGTGCTAGATTACAAAACAACGCTGCTGCAGACACTTTTGGTCGCAGGGGTGCCCGCGCTGCTGCAAACCGTAGCGGCTGCTATCATCGGATACGGCTTCGCCCGCTTTGACTTTCCGCTCAAGAAGCTGCTGTTCGGATTGATGCTGGCAACCTTCGTCATCCCGACGCAGATTACTATGATGCCGACCTACCTGATGTTCAAAAAATACGAGCTGCTCGGTTCATTGGAAACGTTCATCTATCCGGCTATACTCGGGCAGGGCTTGAAGAGCGCTTTATTCATTCTTATTTTTTATCAATTTTTTAAACGCATACCGGCAGTATTGGAGGAAGCGGCGGAGATCGATGGGGCGGGCAGCTTGAAAATTTTTTACCGCATCGCTATACCGATGGCTGTCCCTTCGATTATTATCGTGTTTTTGTTCTCTTTCGTCTGGTACTGGAATGAAACGTATTTAGCCGGACTTTATTTCGGCAACGAGTTGACGATTTTGCCGCTGGAGCTGCAGCGATTCGCCGACAGCTACAACAAGGTGTATCCGCCGGGCAGCCCGGGCAACCAACTGAACGAAGCGATCAACCTGGCCGGTACGATGCTGACGATAGCTCCGCTGCTAATCCTATACTTCGTGCTGCAGCGTTGGTTTGTGGAGGGCGTTGACCGCTCCGGAATTACGGGCGAGTGAGTAGCTGATGGGGGGCGATACATATATGGGGAAGGAAGCAAATGTTCCGCAGGAGAAGCGAGGTTGGAAGCTCGTGTGGAACGACGAGTTTGAAGGGACAGACATCGACATGACAAAGTGGCAGCATCAAGTCGGCGGCTGGGGCTTCGGCAACAATGAGGACCAATATTATACGAGTGATGCGGCCAACGCGTATCTCTATAACGGCAAGCTCGTAATTAAGGCAATGAAGCAGGAGTATGGGGGCAAGCCGTATACGTCCGCCAAGCTGGTCACGCAGGGCAAAGCGGATTGGACCTATGGAAGATTCGAAATCCGCGCCAAGCTGCCGCGCGGGAAAGGAATGTGGCCCGCCATATGGATGATGCCGACGGATATGCAGAAGTACGGGGGATGGCCGAGCTGCGGTGAAATCGACATTATGGAATATCTCGGTCACGAGCCGAGAACAGTGTACGGAACGTTGCATATGGGGAATCCGCACATCTATAGGGGCGGACATGTGGAGTTGGAGGCGACGTTAGCAGACAATTTCCATCTGTTTGCGCTCGAATGGACTCCGACGGAAATGAGATGGTATGTCGATGACGAGGAGTACTACCGGACATCGACATGGCTTACACGCAACAATGAGGACGCTGACAATGAGCCTTTCCCGGCGCCGTTCGACCGTGCGTTCTATTTACAGCTAAACTTGGCCGTCGGCGGGAATTGGCCGGGCTATCCAGATGACACGACGGTGTTTCCACAGACGTTCGAGATCGATTATGTTCGCGTCTATCAGCCTGATGACGGACGCTACGATGGAAACAACGGTTCGTGATTACATTATACCAATTGGAGGAGTAGACAATGAATCGTCTTATGACGCAGCCAGATGCGGCGAGCATGATTCAAACGACGATGGAATTGCGTACCGTTGACGGGATATGCGTCCCTTTTCAGAGCGGCATTCCCGTACCGTCATTTGATGCGCAGGAGCGTTTGACACTCGATTTGAAGGGAATATGGAAAAAGGAGCGCTTTGCGGCCGACCATCATTTTTCGCTGTCGCCGCGTGACGAGCGCTGGTTCGAACGCTTGCGCGCAGAAGCCGCTGGCCGCACCGGCGTGGAGTTCGACGATGCGGACTGGGATACACGCAAGCTGCCGTTGCCAGAGAACGATATACAAGGGAAAGAGGAAGCGAACTCTAGCGAAACGTATGAAGACGGAGTGTGGTACCGCCGCACGTTCGTGTTGGGAACGGAATGGGCAAATACAGCGGTGACGCTGCATGCGTTGTCGATTAGTTATATTGCGGATATATGGGTGAACGGACATTGGGTTGGTTATCATGAGGGCGGATTTACGCCATTCGCATTGGATCTGAGTTCCTATGTGAAGGCAGGCGAGGTAAATACGATTGCGCTGCGGATTGATAATCCCCCATGGGGCAGCCGGGTGGATATCATTCCTGCAACGCCTGGAACGGACTTTTTTAACTATACCGGTGTCATTCATGATCTGTATATAAGCGGAACTTCCTGTTGTCATATAGCGCGAGTGGATGCAGTTCCACTGGATGTAGAGGGAAGTGTTAGGTTTACTGTCGTCTTGGAAAATCGCGGCTCACTTCCCGTGAAATCGCAAGTGGAAGGGCAGATTTTCGATGCGGATGGGGAATGTGCCGCGTTCCTGAATTCACCGCGCGCTGCGGATATTAAGGGCAGCCAGGCGGCTTGGGACGGCGATTTGTCGTGGACGGCAACGTTGGCGCCATATGAGACGCGCGCGGTTGAGATGGTAGTGCGCATACGCGAGCCGCGGCTATGGGCCTTTTGGAAGCCGGAGCTGTACGTGGCGGAGTTCAGCGTTACGATGGCGGACACCGCGGATGAAGCGGATCGCTTCGCCACACAGTTCGGTCTGCGTACCGTGACGACAGAAGGAACCCGTCTCTTGTTGAACGGTCGCCCCGTGTTTCTGGCTGGCATCGCGCGCCATGAGGAGTGGCCAGATACCGGGCGCAGCGCGACATGGGAGCGAATCCGCGATGATCTCGCACATATGCGGCAGTCGATGCACGTTAATTTCGTGAGAACCGGACATTATCCGAACCATGTGTATACGTCGGTGCTGACGGACCGGCTCGGTCTGGCGACCATCAGTGAAATTCCGCTATGGCAATTCAAGCGCGAGCATTACGAGGCGCAGGAGCAGAAGCGGCTGTGCGATCAAATGTGGAGAGAAATGATCTTCTCCCAATATAATCGCCCTTCGATTCTCATGTGGAGCACGCAAAATGAATCCGTCGAGGTGGAGCTGCGCACCAAGTATAACATACGTGTCGTGCAAGACTTGAGGGAGCATTACGCCGATGGCCGTCTGACGACGCAGAGCGCAGCCGCAGATCAGCCGGGCGCGCATGACCCTTCGATGGAGCCGCTCGATGTGGCGGGATGGACGATGTACTTCGGCATTTTCCACGGCAGCACGTATTATGAGGGGACGCGCGATTTCCTGCAGAAGGTGCAGGAGCTGTGGCCGAACAAGCCGGTATGGAATACCGAATTCGGTCATTGGTCCTCCGAACGGGATACGATGGCGGCCGAGCAGGTGAAGACGTACAAGGAGACACTCCAGGCTTTGATGGAGCGGGCGGTCATATCGTCCGACGGCGAGGCGGAATGGAACGCGGACGGCTTCCTGGTAGGGATCGACTTCTGGATTATGTATGATTGGTATGTGAACCATAACAATTGGATCGATACGTTCGGTATTTTTCATATGGACCGCAAGACGATGAAGCCCGTCGGGGAGCTGCTGCGTCAAGATTATGAACGATTGACAGCATTTGAAGGCGGATTTATCAAGCAGCCTTAAGAGGGTTTGCGGTGTCTAGAGTAAGAAGAGTGTCTGAGTCCCCGTCCTATTACTAGGAGGGGACTATTTTACGCTTCACTTTGCAACCAGCTGTCACAAGGGCAGGCTCATCGTAATGTTCCGTATTGCAAACCCCATTTTTTCATAGAGTTGTATGGCATGATTGCCTGCGAAGGCGCTTAGGCGAACTTCAGGATAGCCTTCAAGCTTCAACTCATCTATGGCACTTTTCATTAACCGCTTGGAAATTCCTTGACCTCGGTATGGCTGCAACACATATAACTCATAGATAAAGCCAGTCGCGCTATCGGTGAATTGGTCTTTGCTTGCTCCAATTAAAATCCAGCCCTTCAACTGTTCATCCTCAGTCGCTATTAAGTAATAACCGCCCTTTTCCAAGATTGGATCTACTAGTTTTTTGATTTTTTCATGAGACGGTTTTGCTCTGCCCAGCGTACCCTCGAATAAAGCTTGCGGAGAAAGCGCCATAATTTGTTCTACTTCCAACATGTTTGGTTTTTTGATTTCTATCATTCAGATTTCACTCCTTTCGTTTTTGGGATGATAGAGGAACATGAGTTCTGGAAATGAAAGATGTCTGACTTGAATCTTTCTTGCTAGCCAAAGTCTTATTAGTATAACAGAATCCGACTTCAGATATTATCTGTGAGGCTGAAGCCTGGCGGTTTTTGTTTTGACAAATTGGCGTAACATAGCAAATCTATGATTTATATAAGGATTGTTATATTGTCTTTTCAATATTGTGAAGAACACGTTTTTTAGAATACTCCCATTGGTCTTAAAAAAGTATATTTGCATGGTTTTATATTGTGATGTATATCATAGCCATATCCTTGATTGATACATAAACTAAAAAGCAAGCAAGTACTTGCTTGACGAATTGGGAGGAGGATATTCGTGAAACAGACTAGCAGAGAAAAAATGATGTCGGCTGCATTGGAAAATATGGCGGTGCATGGATTCAAGGGCACAACAACCAAGTGTATCGCCAAGCAAGCAGCCATTAATGAAGCGACCATATTTAAGCATTTCAAAGGCAAAGATGATTTGATTCATGAAGCGCTGGAACAACAAATGATGATGATGAAAGCAAAGATCGACACCTTTTTCCATGCCGAACACGAAAACATTCGTGAACTGCTGCTGGCCAAGATTCAATTTATAAATGACATTTATGAAAGTCATAAAGATTTCTTTTTAATTACCATTAAAGAAATGGGCAGCAAAGAGCTGGAATTTATGTATCCCTCGATATTTGAATATATTACCGAGGAGCTTGAAAAAGAGATTGCAACCATGGCGGACGATTCTATCACAGAGGATGAAATCAGAGGCATCGCCATGATCGCGAACAGTGTGCTGCTGACCATTATTCTTGAAAAAGTGAAAGCAGAATGTTTTGGGCATCCGGTTAGACTGGACATGAAAAAGGAATTGCTCGTTGAATTTTTGATTCGAATTTGGGGAAGATAGATTAACGAAAAAAGAGAGGTGCATGCAATGAATTGGATGGAGAGGAAACTGGAAGACATCTTTAAGACGCTTCAAACGAACAGAGAGAAAGGCCTAAGCAGTAAGCAAGCATCGGAGATGCTTCAGAAAGAGGGCTATAATGAGTTTGAAGAAGAGAAGAAAGAGAGCATATGGGCGAAGCTACTGCATCAGTTATCAGAGGTTACGACGTTAATCCTGATCGCAGCGGCCATCATTTCCACTTATCTTGCGGTGACGGCGGGGCATGACTATGCAGAGCCTATCGTTATCATCGCCATCGTTGTATTGAATGCGGTGCTTGGCATCCGTCAGGAGCTTAGCGCGGAAAAGGCTTTAGATGCTCTTAAAAATATGAATACTCCTGTGGCAAAGGTTGTGCGTGATGGAATATTGCAGCCAATCGATGCTAAAGAGCTCGTACCTGGTGATATTATCGTGGTCGAAGCTGGAGATATGGCTTCAGCCGATGCCCGTATTATAGAGAGTTCCAACTTGCTTGTTGAGGAATCTGCCTTGACGGGTGAGAGCGTTCCATCGGAGAAAAATGAAAATGCAGAGGTGAAAGAATCCGCTCCTCTCGGAGATCGAGTGAATATGCTCTTCTCTGGCTGCTTGGTCACCAATGGACGTGGCAGAGCGGTTGTCGTAGCAACGGGGATGGAGACAGAGATGGGAAAGATCGCTTCCCTTCTCAACAATACGAAGAAGAGCAAGACTCCACTTCAGAATCGTCTCATGGAGCTTGGGAAGAAGCTAAGCGTCGTTGCTGTTGTATCCGGTGCGATTGTCTTCACGATTGGTCTCATGCATGGCGAGACGATGATGGAAATGTTGATGACGGCTGTATCCTTAGCGGTAGCTGCCGTGCCGGAGACGTTGCCTGTTATCGTAACGATCACCCTTGCATTTGGCATTCAGAATATGGTGAAGAAAAATGCAATCATTCGCCGCATTCCAGCCGTAGAGGCACTTGGCAGCGCGTCGGTTATCTGTTCAGATAAGACGGGAACACTGACACAGAATCAGATGACGATTAAACAGATCTGGGCTGTATCTCATGAGCCGAAGGAAGACATTTCCGTATTTAATGACATAGAGATCGAGCTTGTAACGTTATTCAGCCTTGCAAGTAATGCATCCATTGAAGTAAAGGATGGCGAAGAAACGATTATCGGTGATCCAACCGAGTCCGCGATTATTCGTTTGATGCAGAATAAAGGGATGACAAAATCAGAGCTTGAAGCGAAGTATCCGCGTGTACATGAGCTTCCATTTGATTCTTCACGGAAGCTGATGACGACGGTACACCGTACAGCAGATGGCTACATCTCTATCACCAAGGGCGCATTCGACCGTATTCCGTTGGATCCAAATGCAGCATGCACGAATCAATATCAAGCACAGGCGAATCAAGTTCACGATCGATTCGCAGAGCAAGCCCTTCGAGTGCTTGCGCTGGGATACAAGCACTATGATGAGCTGCCTGAGAAGCTGGACGCAGAAGAGTTGGAGCAGGGTCTTCGCTTTGCTGGTCTCGTAGGGATGATTGATCCGCCGCGTCCGGAGAGTAAGGCTGCGGTACAAGCCGCTAAGGATGCAGGGATTAAGACGGTCATGATAACAGGAGACCATATGGCAACGGCGTCGGCCATTGCCCGTGAGATTGGCATTCTGGAAGAGGGCGACCTCGCGATATCGGGTGCGGAGCTTGAGCGTATGTCGGATGAGGAGCTCACGCGAAAGGTTAAAGATATTGCAGTATACGGTCGTGTATCTCCAGAAGATAAGATTCGTATCGTACAAGCTTGGCAGGCTAATGAAGCTGTGGTAGCGATGACAGGCGACGGGGTCAATGACGCTCCTGCCTTGAAGGCTGCAGATGTCGGGACGGCAATGGGAATCACCGGTACAGATGTAGCGAAGAGCGCTTCGGACATGGTATTGACCGATGACAACTTCGCAACGATTGTCGATGCCGTTGGTGAAGGAAGACGTGTATACGAAAATATTCGCAAGACGATCTACTTTTTGCTAAGCTGTAACTTCTCTGAGATCATGATCATGATAATTGCTATTATGCTAGGTTGGGGAGCACCGGTAATCGCTATTCAATTGCTCTTGATTAACGTCGTAGCTGATGGTATCCCAGGCTTCTGCTTGAGCCGCGAGAAGATGGAGCCTGATACAATGCGCCAGAAGCCAATAGCGAAGAATGCAGGCATATTCTCGAATGGTTTAGGCAAGAAGATTGCCCTTCAAGCAACGATTTACACGATCCTGACGTTAGTTGGCTTCTATGTAGGAAACTTTGTGCAAATCTCTGATCAAGTTGGACCGTCATATGAAGTAGGGCAGACGATGGCATTTGTCATCTTGGGCTGGTCCTCTGTCGTTCATATTTTCAATGTGCGAAGCAACACTTTGTCGATCTTCACAATCGGGTTCATGTCCAATCGTCCATTGTTCTGGTGTGCGATGTTGTCACTAGCTATCGTGTTTGGTGTAGCGGTTATCCCAGCGTTGATGGACATCTTCCATCTCGTACCGCTTAGCTTGACGCACTGGGCACTGATTACGGTTCTGTCCATCTTCCCGCTTATCGCTGTCGAGCTTATGAAGCTAAGAAAGCGTGCGCAGCTAAGAGCGCAATCACAACCAATCTAACTCGTTTCAACCGTAAAACCATCGGATGGGCACAGTTATTGTGATCATAATCTCAGTTATTCCATGTGAATAATCATATTAACAGCCGTCTCTTGAATCGAATATTCAGGAGACGGTTTTTTATGTGCTGCGAATGACGGCTTTTTGAAAAAAAGAGGGATTTCCCCTTATAGAAATGAAAATGGTTCCCTTTCATAATGAGTGTATAAGAATAGACAAATCATTGATTCCCGAGGAAAAGGATCGTACATGGGAGAACATGTATCGCGGGCGATGGTCGCACGATAAAGTCGTACGTACTACGCACGGCGTCAATTGTACGGGATCCTGCAGTTGGAAGGTATTTGTGAAGAACGGAATTATTACATGGGAAAATCAGCAGATAGATTATCCATCATGCGGTCCGGATATGCCTGAATTTGAACCGCGCGGTTGCCCGCGCGGCGCTTCGATCGCGTGGGGCAATGCGTTGATCGTTCTCCCGGGCGGATCCACGGGAATGAAGCAGACGCGAAGTGGACGTACTTTTATTAGGGGTTGAGGAAGGGCCTGCGGAGTGGGTACTATGAAAATATTGCAGGTAGTAGGCTATAAAAATTGCGGGAAAACGACACGGTTCGAAAAGTGGATTCAATTCCTGGTTAACCCGAGGTTTGCGTGTCTCGGTGATTAAACATCATGGACGCGGCGGACCGCTCTCCATGCCGTCTGCAGACACAGACAGTATGAAGTTCCTGTCTCAGGGAGCTTAAGCTCTATCGCAGTTGGCGACGGTATGGTTCAGATGCATATGCATATGGAGGGCGGGCCTGAGCTTCAAGAATTAATCATGTTAGCTGCGTTAGCCAAGCCACACATTATTTTCGTAGAGGGATTTAAGGAAGCGCTGGAGCCCAAAGTGGTCATTGTACGCACGAAGGAAAAATGGGATTGGTTGCAGAAAGTATCGAATATCATTCATACTTGTCTTGGCATATAAGGATGCGGATATCGATCGGGACGAAGATATAACGGTGCTGGGCAACCAGGATGAAGCTTGTATAGATGAATGATGTTAGACTATTTAGAAGGTGAGCGTTAAATGAAGCAATACGAGATTATCGACGGCCCCCTGAATATTCATTATGTTATGGAATTTGTACTGCATCCAGGTGCAGGCGCTGTGACTATGTTTACGGGTCATGTACGAGAGTGGACACAAGGTGTGAGAACGTTATACTTGGCTTATGAGGCCTATGTGCCGATGGCGGAAAAGAAACGCGCAAGGGTCAATACAGTGTAATGAGATTATTGGCACAAGTTGATGTGCGCTGGGTTCAGGGAAGCAAGTTAACCGTGAACTCCGGCCATGTGTTTCAAAATATGAATACGCCGGAATAGCATGAAGAGAGAGGGAGGCTGTAATATGACCATAGAACCCATGCGTGATCAGTTGCGCCGACCGATACGCGATTTGCGCATTTCAGTCACCGATCGCTGCAATTTTCGATGCACATATTGCATGCCGAAGGAAATTTTCGGTCATGACTTTATGTTCTTACCGAAAAATGAGCTGCTGACCTTTGAAGAGATCTGCCGCGTGGCACAACTATTCGCTTCTCTCGGTGTGAAGAAGATTCGTTTAACTGGCGGCGAACCTTTATTGCGAAGCGATTTACCGGTATTAGTGGAGATGCTTGTTCATATTGACGGGATCGAGGATATCGGATTGACCACCAATGGTCTTCTCCTAAAGCAGTACGCCCAGCAATTATATGATAAAGGTCTGCGCAGATTGAACATTAGCTTGGATGCGCTGGATCCGGATCTTTTCGCACATATGAATGGGCGTGGGATTAAACCTGCTGCTATATTGGAAAATATTGAGCATGCGAGAAAAATAGGCTTCAAAATTAAAGTGAACATGGTTGTGCAAAAAGGTGTAAACGAGCAAGAAATCCTGCCTATGGCAGCCTATTTCAAAGAACAGGGAATCACGCTCTGTTTTATTGAATTCATGGATGTAGGGAACGACAATGACTGGAGCTTTGAGCGTGTTGTCACCAAAAAGGAGATTTATGAACGACTGTGCGCTACCTACGAATTGGAACCTTTAGAGCCCCATTACTATGGGGAGGTTGCACAACGATATCGATACACAGACTGTAAAGCCGAGATTGGCTTTATTACCTCCGTATCGGAGTCGTTCTGTTCGACATGTACGCGTGCGCGGTTGTCATCGGAGGGGAAATTTTATACCTGTCTGTTCGCTTCGCAGGGATTTGACTTGCGAGAACTGATTCGCGGAGGTGTGGCGGACCATGAAATCCTTGCCGCTATTCGCGGTTTGTGGGAGAAGCGGAATGACCGCTATTCGGATGAACGTACCGAACAGACGGCGATACAGCGAAAAAAAATAAACATGTCCTATATTGGCGGGTAGAAGAGGTTGCTCAATAAGTCATCTTTTGATCACGAAGTGTTTCAAGGAAAGAGAAGCTTCGGCGGCTACGGTCGTCATTCAGGTTGAAAGCAAGGAGAAGGGACTAACCCATGCAGGCCATCTATAATCATAACGGAAATACATCCTCGATTATAGACTTCCATGCACGGGTCAGCCCTGATAGATACAGCTTCGTCTTTCTATTATTCTACAAGCTTCCAGGACTCATCGCTTCCCGGAATGCTCTGTGTCCACCACTTGGCTTGATAGAGTGTGCCTTCATAGCGGACTAAGTCGCCTTCTACATACACAGAGCCCGGCACGTAATCCACACTGCCATCTTCATTTGGGATGACTTCTTTTTTCCATGCTTGCGAGGTATCTGGCGCTTCTCCTCGTACCCACCATTTAGCCGTGTATTTGTCTCCTTTGTAGATGACAGAATCACCTTCGTAGTAGATCTTCTTCGGATCATACGTATCTGTAAGTCCATCGATAACGGTAATCTGGCGCTCCGCAGAGGCTTGCAGGCCTTGGCTGTCTTCTACGGTGTATACCAACTCATATGTTCCTGGAGCAGAGGAATCAACCGTTCCTTCGATCACGATGCGATCGGTCAGGTCGCCATCCTCTTCATCCGTAGCGGTAACCCCTTCTCTCGGATCGAAATGATCGCCAACAAGAATCGTTTTATCCGTTGCGCCATGAATCACAGGCTTGTTGTTAATCTTTTCTGCAACGGTGATAGTACGTTCAGCAACCGCTTGCTGCCCTTGACTGTTCTCTACGGTGTACACCAGCTTATATGCTCCTGGAGTAGAGGAATCAACCGTTCCTTCGATCACGATGCGATCGGTGAGGTCGCCGTCCGTTTTGTCCGTAGCGGTAACTCCTTCTCTCGGATCGAATTGCTCGCCAACGAAAATCGTTTTATCCGTTGCGCCATGAATCACGGGTTTTGAAGCTACCGGGGGGGTGCTTCCATTTCCGAATGTTTTGAAAATATCGGTAAATTGATATTGCGCTGTAACACCAATATTATTTTCTAGCATCGCATCCCGGTTTATGGACCAGAAGGAGGTCATGGCCAACCCTTTGTCGATCGCATGATCCACAACCCATTGCGACCATTCTGTCGTAAAGATCGGATGAGCCTCGCCCTCAAAGCCAATAGATGGCGTTGTTCCGATGATTCCATAAGCCTCTTGCTCGGTTAGATCCATGTTTGCAAATTGCTTGAAGTATTGCTTCACTTGATTCTTCGTCGAATCGACGGCTCTCAAAGAAGCGGCTCCATAGTTTTCACCAGGTAGGAGTGTTCCGTTTCCATAGCACATCGTCATAATGTTCACGACTTTGACATCCACGCCGGCAGACAAGTAAGCTTCCAACACATCCAATTGAACGGAAGTCAGACCGCTTGGCAGTACAGGGAGTGTTAATACGATATCGACTCCCGTTGCATCTTGCAGCTTCTTAATCGCCTTCGCATTGGCGATATTCAGGGCTTTGTTCTGAGCGCCGCCCTCAATATCTAGGTCTAATCTGGTCAGTCCATAGCCTTGAACAAGCTCCATATACGTATTGAAGAGCGTATCTGTATCTTGAGTCACTTCCCAGAACGTAACGCCGTTCAAACCGCCTAGCGAGATCGTGACATCGCCGCCCATCTCGCGCAGTTCCCGGATAGACTGCTTAATTCCTTGATATTGGGCGTTGTCTGCATTCTTTTCATTCAGGACAGAGTATCCTCCCCAGCCCCATTGCACTTTACCGTCAACGATTTGCTTCGAGATGGATTGAATAAAGCCGAGATTGAAGAATTTCACGCCTGTATCCTCTGAAATTCTGACGAGGTTAGGCGCACCGTTGTTGGAATAGCCTGGCTTAGTAACCCATGCAACCATATCCATGAACGGAGAATTGACTTGCTTCGGCCACTCGATTCCTTCACCAACCCCAAAGTTATACTCTGGAGATACCGCCGCTTCGACAACCGTAATCGTGCGAGCTTTTTCTGCCGTTAATCCTTGTGAATCCGTTACGGAATACGTCAGCTGATACTTGCCAGCCAGATTGGTGTTTACTTCTCCCGTCACTGCAATGCGCGACGTTAAATCTCCGTCTTCCACGTCCGTAGCGGTTACGCCGGCCAGCTTATCGAACACGTCGCCGACTTGAATCGTGTGGTCCGATACGCCATGCAATACAGGCGCTTGATTCTTGCCTGGAGTCTCATCGCCCAGAATGAATTGTCTATTCATTTCCGGGCTGTTATTCGATACCCGCTGAACAAGTTCCATGCTTGCAATCTCGGCATCTCCCTTAAGTTTGAACGTATAGGATCTGCCAGGTTCAATCGTTTTGGCGTCATAAACCGATTTCAAATCGACGACCGTATAACCGTTCTCATTGGTTACGGTTCCTGCCAAATAATCGCCGGAAGTCAACGGTCCATCGGCTTGGATGTAAAGCTTCGGCAGCTTAAGCGTTTTTGTGCCTCTTTCCACGGCTCTCAATACTTGATTCGATTCGGTCAAAGACTCGTTATTGACGAGGGTAATTTCATACCCTTTATTGTCGCCCCAAGGCTCTGTATACGGTTTCATAGCAGCCGTCACGTCCAGCTTGGCATATTGGATCTCATGTGTTTTCAACGGCTGACTTCCAAAGAGGCCTTCTTTCGTCGCCTTTGTTAATTTGTCACGCTTGGCAGGGTTCGTAGTAGGGGCATCATTGGCAGCCATCCAAGCAATGACGCCGCCTAAACCGTGCGCAAGCACATATTTCGTTTTCTCTTGAATGGATTTTTCATTGTCATACGTGTAGAATACGCCAGTTGTGTCATCATACAGATAGGGAGCTTTTGCAAAATCATCCCAGTATTCTTTGAGATTCGGGTATGTGGCCTTCAACTTGTCGAGATTGCGATAAGACCAAGTCCCTGTTCGGCGGCCGCCGTCCCCAAGGACGAGAGGGGATTCGCCAACCGCGCCGCGGGATGGAGTGTAATCCGCATCCTTGGCAGATAGTGCGGCTTCACCGAATAGTCCCGGATGATTCGGGTCGGAGCCTTGCGACACTTTATCCCAGCCGCGAGTATAGTAAGCCGCTCCGATGACAATCTTGCTCGGCTCGGCACCTTGCTGAATCAAATAGTTCACGCTCTCGTCAATGGATAGATTGTTGCCGGTGAGCGGGTCATTTGGATTCGGATACAAGCCGGTGTGATGGCCGCTTACCTCATCCCATGCGCCGCGCATGTCATAAGTCATGATATTGGCAAAATCTACAATGTTAAATAACTTAGGCACATCAATGCCGATATCAATCTTCTTTTTGGGAGCGGGCAGGGCAACAGTCAGTTCATACGCTTTACCAAGCTCGGCTCCTTGTTTATTCAATGCGTTTTTCAAGTCTTGCAGGAGCAAAATATAATTATTTTTATCCTCCGGCGTGGCGTATTTCGTGCCTTCATCGTTTTTATTATCGACCAGATCTGGCTGGCGAACTTCAGCCGGGAACTCCCAGTCCACATCCACGAAGTCCATGTTCGTGTATTTGATGAACTTCATTACATTCTGAACCAGATTCGCCCGCTTCGAAGCATCTGCCGTTACAACGGAGAAGTCGCCTGATTTGGACCATCCGCCAAGAGAGATGCCGATTTTCAGATTCGGATTTTCTGCGCGCAATTGCTGCAGGGCGATAAGTGCGCCGGCATTGGCTGCGTCCCACTGTACGCCATCCTGACCTACAGGCGCGCCCACAGCTGCATCTTTGTCCGTAAAGACGAGATTGCCTTGGGCATCAAAATCGAGGAACGCATAGTTCAAGTGGGTTAATTGATCCGCGGGAATATCCTTGGGATAAAAGTTCCCTTGTCCTCCCCAGATCGACCAATCGCCATAATACATGACATTACGGATTTCCTTTGTCGAGTTCTGCTTCACAACAGGTTCCTTTGCTGCGGGAACAGTCGTTCCTGCATAGGCTGGCGCCAATGAAGATACGAACATCATGATGGTCATCACCGTCATTGCGAATAACCTTCGGGCACTCTGCTTTCTCCTTGTCTTCATCCGTGTTCACTTCCTATCAATGTATTATATTAATAGGCAGCTAGGGTGTTTCTTACTATGAGCAATTCATAAATAACGCATACGACTAATAGGGAGTGGATTCTATTAATCGGCAACTGGCTGGCATAGAATTTCTTCTTTAGCCCCTTTAGCTTTGCGTCACTAGATTTCCCTAGCTTTGCCTAGTAATACCTCAAAAGAAATGCATGCGCTTTCATTTTCGAACTTCACAGGTGGAAATAATGTTTTGACTATTCATTCTGTATGCAGAACGATGCCTGTTTGTATCGTTTAATATACAGTAAATTCTCGCTTATTTAATGGGACTTAAGAATTAATTGTGAAAGGTGGCACATAGTTCGATTTTATTATTCATTTGAAATGCCAGACATGATAAAACGGCTGTGATAAGGGAGTTCATTTTTATGCCAGATGCTTGGTGTTGTGTATCAGCCCAGTAACTGTGCCATTCTCTTTGCATTCCTTGTTATGCATTTTTACATATTTTAGGTGTGTAAAAGGATTTGAGTAATAGGTCATAGGAAGGAGGTGAGGATACAATATACACCATAAAATGGTGTGAATTAACTAGTGGTTTTGCTTTGTATACAAAGCGCATGCTTTCGAAGCAGGCTTTGCTTCGCTGAGCATCTAGGAGGTACTCCATGATGAACAAAACCATTTTAATAACTGGAGGCCGGGCTCTTGGGGAGGGGAGTTGAACAGGTAGTTGTTGGCTTATCATCAGCCGCAAGAAGTTCGCGTCTTTTTGCGCAATGAAGCGGTGCAAGCGGCAATGAAGCAGCAGTTCAACGACTCCAGATTGACATGGAACTACTGCGGCAAGGTTATGAACGGTATAGCGCATTTGAAAGCGAAGTTATCAACCTTGAGAGTGGATGATGATAGAGCTAATGCCATAGGTTTAATAGTGATATTTAAAATGATAGGTGATTACGGCTTCGATTAAACAAACCGAGTTTTTTTCTTTAATTTTCCCAACCTCTCAGGTTCACCGATCCAGCTCTAATCTTAGAGCCACAAGGGATACAGGTAGTTTGAGGATGGTAACTGTCTAATTTCATTTCGGTTGGGAAAATAATGGCGAAACCCGCGTCGCTGTAGTAGAATGAACGTATTCAATTTTTCGAAAAGCCTGATTTTTCTAGGGTTTGACCGTAACATGAGATGTATTGAAACAGCACTTCATTCTCTTTTCCGTCCACATAGACGTGAGTTTGACAGTAACATGAGATGTATTGAAACTTCGGCAGCGCGCGCCATACAAATGGCGTTGGGCTTGTTTGACTGTAATATGGGATATATTAAATAAGTTTCGAATAGCTCGCCGGGCTTACTAACCGTGAGGACGGATCCTTTACAGATGTGAAGAATTTTGAAGTCCTGTCTTCCCTTGGAAGGAAGCGACCGCGGATTCAAATCCCGCCATCTGTGCCATGTAGATGTAGATCATTTGGAGAGTACTCGCCTTGAAGCGAGAGGTAAAAGGTTCGAATCCATCCACAGGTGCCTATTATCGGGTCTTGGAAGTGCATGAACTCCCTGACCCGCATGTCACATTCCTCCTGTTGACCATCCGAAAGGGGGGGGGCTTTTTCCGTCCAAAACACCTCAAAACACCCCTGAAATAGCCTCTAAAATAGCGAAAATGGCTTGGTACGACTTTGGTGTATATGTATATATCTAAAATTACTGATTTTGACTAACTTTTATGTCTGTTTGTCTGTTGAACACTTATAGTGGTTACATAACAAAAAAGTCTTGATTTAAAAGCTTTGAATGCAACCACTATTTATCCATCGTACAGGTGCCTCTGATTATGATATATAGTTGAATGAGAGTGGCTTTGTATCTCGATTCACCAATGACCGTTAATTAATATTTTTACGGAGTCAACGAATCTGTAGCGAGTATATACGTAATTACATTGAAACGGTATATACTATTACAAAACCAACTACAATTCCAATTATCAGTTTTCGCTTAGAAGTGCTTTTATTATTTTTGTTCTGTTCTTTCATTACAACACCTCCATTAACTAAAATATTAAATAACGGGCAACTTTATGAGTCGCCCGTTATGTTTAAGAAGTGTCTAGAAGGTCATATAGCAAGTCAGATCTTTAGAGGTTATTTTTCCAATACCCTCAATAATGATGTACAGAGACAAAGTTCCAACGATGTTAGCATATCCACCTGTTTTCTCAGTGTTCACATGCACGGAAGCTCTGTCCTTGTTGTGTTCCCAACTATTACCGGGGGTGAATCCGTAAAGACCACTATCTGTTTTAGGTGTGCCAACAATTTTATCAGTTTTATTGCTAACTTCGCATATGACATACGCCTTCATCCATGAAACGCCCAAATCATTCCATGTCTTCTCATGTGTAACTGTCCGAGTCTCGTAGTCAGCGAGCGCTTTCACAGAGCTTGACTGATGTTCGACTGCGTTTTGTGTCGAAGAAGTCAAATCATTATAATAATTCAATAATGCCGCATATTCGTCAACAGAGTTTACTTTAACATATCCGTTTGCACTGGATGCATTACGTAATCCTTGCGTTCCCTGTGCAGGATTTGCTGTTGAGAAACCATTAGCTTGAGCTACCTCTTCATAGGAATTAAACTTTCCTGCAAACTTTGAGAAGTACTCGGTTAGGAACAATGTCATGCACTGATAACGATTGTGCAGCAGTTACAACCTTTGCAGGAGCAGCCTCTGCTGAAGCCGATAATGCATAAACATTAAACACCATAGCACAAGCAAGTACAATTTTCTATATTCCCTTTTTTAAGCGGACATTGCATCACGCTTTTTATGGAGAAATAGCTAATATGAAGTGATACATCATTTATTTTCTATTGATGAAATGAAGAGTATCTTCCGAATTCGATATAATACCATATATAACTAAATATAACAAGATCAAAGACATAAAATTCTCACTTGATTTCCTGAAATTTTAGTTAGCTTCACTCCTTTTCTGAAACTCCAAAAGATAAACATCCAATTCTTGACTCAATCTCACGACAGTTAAATCAGTGAAGCTCTTGTTATTATCTACTGCCTGTATCAATTGCAGCCGGATACTTTCAATTTTTTCGCTTAAGCAGTCATGCTTTTCATAACAATAGTAGAAAGGCTTAATTACTGGAACACCCTTTCGTATTTTATGACAGCGTAAATGGTTGGCGCGCTTCATCCATAAACTGTATCTTTCTTGATTGTACCAGAGGTTGGGTAATTATTGTTTTTATGTAATTAAATGAAACCTTTCTTTTGAAATACATTTATAGTAAATCAATAAAGGAGAAACCATTATCATGGTCTCTCCTTTATTGTCTCCGTTCTACTCTTTACAGAATCCCAATTGACGATTTTAGTATTTTCACAATTACCAAATATGATCATTAACAAATGTGGTAATAAAGTCTGATCCCCAAAGTGAAGCAGCCACAAGAATAATTCCAGCTAAAAACGAGTAATTAATTGACCGTTTGTTCATGTTCTTCCTCCTGTTCATTACATTGATTGTAAAGTATTTGGAGTTTTTTAAGATTAGCAATGCTCATTCCTTCATTACTGGTAATGTGTAAACTGACTACTAGATTGATGCACTCACGTTCCTTTTTAACTGCATTAACTCTAGAATATCTCAAAGCGCTTTTAAAAAAACAGTCTATTCCTTCTTCCGTACTTCCTAATGAAATATAATAATTCCCTTTTATTTCATAGTAATGTGCGACTTCCAGCTGCTTAAAAGGTGAGGTGTAAGGAATAGAAATTATTTTTTCTTCATAATTTAAAAGCTCTTCAATAGCCGAGAGATTATCATTTTGGAGATACAGCAGCATAAGCTGATTTATAATGTGCAGCAGTGAATTTTGTCCACAACTTTTCAAACATTCTTGAAGTTGTTCTATAGCCAAATCCACATTTCCTTTTTTAGCATACAAAACAGCGGTCGTTACTTTTACGTTGTCTTTAATAAACGGAAACGGAAACTCACTATATCTAATCATATACTCTTCGCACATGTCATATTTGCCCAAGAAATAATAAGAATCACAGATGATACCATGTGCTTCAGCGCTCAAAATACTTTTTGTTGGATCTTCGTCGATTACTTTCTCACATAAGGCGATACTTTCCTCAAAACAACATAAATTGTAAGCATGAACCCCAAGTCTATAATGTAAGTTAACGCGCTCTTCTACCGATAAACAATGAGCATATTTCAAAATGTATCTACCTTTTTGATAGGTACCGTTTAATTTACTGAAATCATTTCGTTCAATGAGATATTCTTGCATTAATCCTTTAGCGATATAAAACATAATTCCGTGGTCTCGTGAGTAATCAATGATGAGTTTATACAAAGATAATTTAATGGAGGTATCTTTTACGGAGTCTGTCGTTTGATACAGTTTTTCTACTAAATCTTCACTATTTTCCTTAGGTGATTCAAGGAATTTAGTCGCTATCTTAATAACTAACGAAGAGGGTATGGAAATTTCAAGTACTTTCAGTAAAATTGAATACATCACATTTGCTTTGTGTCCTATCTCGATATACAGTTCTACAATGTCGTCACAGGGAATGTCTAATGCAGTAGAGATGGAGAGAATCATTTGAAAATCGGGGCGTTTAACCTCACCATTTTCAATCCGAGACAGGCTACCCTTATCAATGCCCACCAGTTCCTGTAATTTGTTTAAACTGATGTCTTTTTTTTGGCGGTGATACTGTATTAGCTCCCCCAAGCTTTTAGGCTTCGCAGCAACGGTACTCACAACTTCACCTTCCTTTGTGATGCAAGTAATTGACCACCTATAATTTACCATGGATTTTACGAAAGGTAAACAATTCCTAACGAATTAACCATTTTGTTCAAATATTCAGTAAAATAAGCAATGTTGTCAATTGAGTGCTCTCTGCGTGGATTCCGAGGGAGTAATACTTCGTCTTATCAGTTATCCTCTTTGTCATATTGGCGTAACATAGCCAATCTATGATGGCTTTGTAAGCGCCCATGTACAAAGCGCATGCTTTCGAAGCGAGCTTTGCTTCGCTAAGCATTTAGGAGGAACATCATGATGAACAAAACCATTTTAATAACCGGAGGCACGGGCTCTTGGGGAAGAGAGCTGATTAGTCAACTGTTGGCTTATCATCATCCGCAAGAAATTCGCGTCTTTTCCCGCAATGAAGCGTTGCAAGTAGCAATGAACCAGCAGTTCAATGCCCAAGATTGACATTCATCATTGGAGATATCCGTGACAAGCAGGAAGTCGTCCAAGCTTGCCAAGGAGTTGATGTGCTCTATCATCTTGCCGCGTTGAAGCATGTGCCGATCTGTGAGAATCAGCCGGACGTCGCCTTGAAGACGAATGTAATCGGAACACAGCATGTCATTGAGGCAGCCATAGAGCACCGTGTCCAAAAGGTAATTTACGTGTCGACCGATAAAGCTTCCAATCCATCGAGTACATACGGGATTACGAAGGCTATCGGTGAAAAATTGATCATTCATGCAAATGCAAGAGATACGCAAACCCGTTTTGTCTGTGTGAGGAGCGGCAATGTTCTGGGATCCACCGGCAGCGTCATCCCGATCTTCAAGCATCAAATTCAGCATCAACTGGAGGTTGGAGTGACAGACATGCGGATGACGCGGTTTGTCCTGACGCTGGAAGATGCCGTTCGCATGCTGATCGTTGCAACAGAGAAGAGCAGAGGCGGCGAAACCTTCGTCATGAATATGCCGTCCTGCAAAATTGTAGATATCGCGCAAGTCATGATTGAACAATTCGGGACGGGAGACGTGCCAATCAAACAATTGGGCATGCGCCCCGGCGAAAGGCTCAATGAAACGTTAATTTCAGAAGTTGAAAGCGGCAGGTCCATCCATTTCGATGATCAATACTTTGTTATTTTGCCTGCCTTTCCTATCGAAGGACTTCAGGAGCATTATGCTAACTGCCCTCCGGTTTATTTTCAAAGCTATCATTCTGAAAGCTCGCTCATGACAAAAGATGAAGTCAGAAGGATGCTAAAAACGGGCGGTTCTTGGCATGAATAAAAGAATTATATTTACGGGCGGCGGCTCTGCCGGACATGTTGCAGTGAACCTTGTGCTCATTCCCAGATGTATACGGGAGGGATGGGACATTCATTATATCGGTTCGGAACACGGAATTGAAAGACAGCTTGTGGCTGAATTCGAACAAGTTCATTATCATGCCATCTCAACGGGGAAGCTGAGAAGATATTTCGATGGGGCTAATGTCACTGATGTGTTTAAGATTATTAGGGGCGTGTTTCAAACATGCTTTTTGATGAAAAAGCTGAAGCCCGATCTTGTTTTTTCTCAGGGCGGTTTTGTGGCGGTTCCGGTAATACTTGGGGCAAAAATGAACAAGGTTGCTGCGATCATTCATGAATCGGATGTTCATCCCGGGCTTGCCAACAAAATTTCACTGCCGTTTGCCGCAACCATGTGCACTACCTTTCCGGAAACGCGTAACTATGTTCGTTCGGGCAACACGATACATGTCGGAGCCATCGTAAAGGAGGCGCTGAAGACGGGCAAGCGTGAGCGCGGGCTCGCTTCCTGTCATTTCGGTGACAATCAGCCTGTGCTGCTCATTATGGGAGGGAGTCAGGGAGCGCAACGGATTAATACCCTAGTCAGGAGCGTGCTGAGGGAATTATTGGCGCACTTTCAAGTGATTCATATTTGCGGCAGAGGAAAAACGGATGCATCCATCGTAGATAAAGGTTATAAACAATTTGAATATGTGAGCGATGGCTTGCCTGATTTATTGGCAGCGGCCGATGTAGTCGTGTCGCGCGCAGGCTCGAATTCCATCCATGAATTGCTTGTGCTGCATAAGCCGATGCTGCTTATTCCACACGCAAGCGGCGGTGCCCGGACAGGCCAGATTCTGAATGCCGAGAACTTTCAACAGGCCGGGTACGCCAAAATGTTGCTTGAAGCGCATCTGACAGGCGGAAATTTTATGGAGAGCCTATTCGATGTCTACCAACATCGTGAAGCCTATATAAGGCAGATGAAATCAAGGGATGCCGAAGAGAATTCAGCCGTGGATACGATTATGGCGCTAATCAGAAAAACGGCAAAAAAGAACAACCCGTCATGAGGCATAATATTGAAAAGTGGTTGTTGGTTGCTTTTTTCGCTATAGTGATTATACTCTTCTTTTATGGGAAAACACGGCAGTGAACATCCAATTCTTATTACAAAAGGAGCCGATCGATGATGCAATTGCTTCAATTTGCCCAAGAAGATTGTCCCTTGCATCTTAAAGAGCAGATTATATGGCTAATGCGGCAGCAGTGGCCTCAAGCATTCGAAGGCAAGGGGAAGAATATAGACTGGCCAGAGAATCCGGCAACTCATCCAACATCTTTCGTATTGGTTGAGAGCGATATCGTAATTAGCCATGTTGCCGTTCCAGGCAAAAATATTACACATGGAGGACTCACGTATAAAGCGTTTGGGCTGAGCGAGGTCATGACCAATCCTCCTTACCGCCATCAAGGATTCGGTGTGAAGCTTGTAAAAGAAGCAGCTTCGTATATCGAAAAAAATGAACCGGATATCGGCATATTTACTTGTGAACCTTCTTTAGTTAACTTTTATACGCAAGGCGGATGGGAATATCAAAAAAACGTATGCCTTGTTGGCGGCACACGCAGCAAGCCTTTCCGCAGCGATTCTTTAGGGTTGTCTACCATGATGCGTTTTTTCTCGGATAAAGCGCAAAATAATCGTAGTGCTTTTGAGGAAACAGACGTTTATCTGGAGCTAGGTGAAGGGATGCTATGGTAGGTGGTGCCGGTGCAAGCCTCTCTGTGCAAGGTTTCTTGCGCAGGGAGGCTTTGTTGCGTAGCGGGATGTGCCGTTAGATTCAAATAGAGGAGAGAGAATGTTTTCTAAAAATGGTTGCGGACTTTTAAGTGCCTGTAAAATGTCCCGCGTGCGGGTATCGCCTTAAGGGCAAAGAAGCGGAGTGCCCTGACTGTGGCTTGGCGTTGCAATGAATGACGGGATGAATAGTGTATGAATAATAGAGGGATAAACGTTCTTGTCACATTGTGGCATATAATGCTACAATCAATAAATTGAATTACTAGTGTTTGTGGAAAATGAGAAGGGCTCAGTTGAGCCCGACTTCTATAAATTATGACTTTTTCTTGCTCTTATTTTTATCCTTGTCATCGCCCTGATCGTCTTCTTCTTCCTTGTCTTCCTTCTCTTCGTGGAATTCGACGGCGGAATGTCCAGTGATGTAGTCGAACGGCGTGTAGTTGCTGTCTGGAAGGCCTTTTCCGGCAATGATCTTAGAAGAGATGATGCCCAGGAGCACCAATATAGGGATAATCAAGGAGAATATCATTATCGCACCGACGTCCATCCGGATACATCCTTTCCTCTTTGTTTGTAGCTAGTACGAACTGGAATGTTAATGGTTTCAAAAAATAGAAGTAATTACTTAAGAAAAATGGTGAATTACAGATGACGCAGCAGGATGTAAAATATGGCATGTACACGATGTGCCTGGTGCAAGACGGCGATCGTGTGCTGTTGATCAATCGCCCCAATGAGCGCGGCTTTCCCGGTTATTTGGGACCTGGAGGGAAGGTGGATTTCCCGGAAAGCTTATCGGAAGGCGTTATTCGAGAAGTGTATGAAGAGACGGGGCTTCGGGTCAAAAACTTGATTTATAAAGGGCTGGACGAATATGTAGTCCCGCAAAAAAACTATCGGTACATGGTGTTCAACTATGTAGCAGATTCGTACGAGGGAGAACTGCTGGCCAATCCGCCGGAGGGCGAATTGCTCTGGGTGTCCATCGATGAAGCGATGGAGCTGCCGATGCAGCCTTGGTTCAGGAGACGGTTTCCCTTGTTCTTCGAACCAGGCACGTTTGAAATTTCGGTTGTGTGGGATGAGGATGCTAATGAGCCGATAGAGGAGAGCATTAAGTTACTAAAGTAGATAAACTATCAGGAGACGCTTCTATGCATGTTGTATTGTTCATTATTTCGATGCTATTCCTAAGTCTGCTTGTTTCGGATCCTAATCCGGAGCATGCAACCCTCCCGGCGGCTATTTCGATCGTTACATTCGTATTTTCTCTCTTGTTTTGGCGAGATCATCGATTGAATGACGAATTCTCCGACTGGATTGTCGAGAATCGGGAACGGTTGAAGCAAGACGGATTGATGTTCAACGGTATTCTTATCGATGACCAGACTGAATTTATTCAGTACGAAGTATGCATTTCGATCGCGTATATCAGTTACCGGGGCAAGACCGCTTATTATGTGAACGGGCATCATTTCACAACGGTTTATTCGTTGTTTTTTTCTATGTACTGCTTGATATTTGGATGGTGGGCCTTGCCGAAGGGACCTCTAAATACGATAAAGGCAGTCATGCATAATATACGAGTTCAGCCTCGGAAGCTTAATTCCGTGGTGAATGAGATCATCGTAAATCGTATGAAACCAAGTGCATGAAAGGATTCGAGAAACCAATGATGAAACGAAACTATTCGCGCCAGACAGGAACCAATGCAGATAAGACGTGCAACAGTCGGGCGATAGAGCGTGACTGCTTGGTTTTTGCGGCATAAACAGGTGATGGACAGATGCACAAATTATTGCTTTTCATATGTTTCCTCTTCCTGCTTGGATTAGGCAACAGCATATATCGGCAAGATATGAGCAATGCGATATTCCAGATCGTCATCGCATGTATACTATTTCTATTATATGTAGTCTTTCGCCGAAATGCCCGGAAAAAGGCTGATTTTGAAGGTTGGCTCCTGACTAATCGGGAACAATTCATGATGTCCTCCGAGCTCATTTATGATGGCATTCGGCTGGATAAGGATTCGGAACTCGTCCAGTATGAAGTTTGTTTTTCGTTCGGTCTTATTAGCTTGCGGAGCAAAACCCGCCATTACATCAAGGGCTACCACTATACGCCGCTCTTGAATTTGATGTTTACGGCGTACACGTTCCTCTTCGGCTGGTGGGCCTTGCCATTTGGCCCTTTTTATACGTTGCGCTCCATTGGATATAATCTATTTTCCAAGCCGAAGCTGCTGCACACGGTGGTAGGGGAACTGGCTGTGGCGCAGGCGGCGGAATCAAAGGATACATAGGTTGCAACACAGAAGCGAGCCGGGACTAGGCTCGTTTTTTGTTTGCGCGCAGGCGGGAATGGCAGCAGCCCCCTCCCTTGGAAACGGCAATATGGTGCAGGCCTCAGTAGAAGAGTCCTTTGTTCCATTCACCCTTACGGTCAGGAACGATTACGATGAGGTAAGGCGCATGCCGTTTTGTATAGATGCCATAGCGTATCTAAGCGGTCGATCTCCTGATGGAAGTTAACCAAAGCCATCTTTTGAGAGGGCATCTTCTGACAGAAGGGGAGAATGAAGCAGAGAAGCGGTTGAAGTGGATCCAAGAGGTGATAAATGATGGAGATTGAGGCATTTAAGACGCTAAGAGGAATAGGAAAAAAGTCGGTGAAAGCACAGATAGGCGGATTCTGTCCGGAGGATGGCAGACGTAGTTGGTTTGGCGGACACCGCGCTTCGGTTCAATCCCCTTAGGTCCCACCATCATACAGACGTAAACACGATCTCGTGGGTCGTGTTTTTTGATGTTGTACAGTTCCTTGCTTTAACATGTTCTTGGCGTCATGAGTGATTAGAGCAGATGCAATAATTGGGGACATCATTCTGCAGGTTGCCGTTTGGCAGCTAATAAAGTAGGCGAGAATCCGTTTCAACCCTGGTCTTATGCTCATACTCTAAATGGAATAGGGAGGGATGAAAGTATGGCAAGTAACGGATCGCTTTGCGGGCAGTTCTCAAACATTATCGGGGGCCAGTCCGGCTTCGCTGGGGGAAAGTGCGTATCGACAATAAACCGAGATCAAATAAGAGCAAAAATATTGGGAAAACAATTTACAGTTACGTCTTCTTTTTCATTCGAATCATTAAATAATAAATCTGGCAGAGCGCTATGTTTAGGTAGAGCAGCATTTTTACAAAACGAAGTCGATAAATTTACATCGGCCATTCGCAATCAAGGAATCAAAGTTACGTCTGTACACAACGAATGGCTATTCGAGCGCCCTCGTTTGATTTATATCAACATCGAAGCGGTTGAAAAACCGCTTGTTTTCGCAAGAAAAGTCAGGAGAGCGCTTGATGTTATTTAATTGAAGGGAATTCTGTAGATAAGATTGAAGTTTAAGGCTGGGAGGCAAAGGGATAAGGAGATTGAGTGCAGAGATTTATGGTGCAGGACCTCTGTTCAAGAGTCCTTAGCTCCATTCTCCCTTTCCGTCAGAAACGATTGCGAGGAGGTAAGGCGCATACTATACTGTATTTCAGGAACGATCCCCTGATGGTGATATTCGAGATGAGTGTGGGAGCGACCTCGATGCCGTATACATTCTGCAAGTGATCCTGAATTTCGCGGGTGCTTACGGTTATGAAGTGAAGTAGCTGCTCAAGAAGCACTCTATGGACCGCAAAAAAACGGGCAACCCAAGAATCAAGCCTCGGGCTGCCTTTTTGTCTTTTTGTTATAGGAATTTCTTCATTTCATTAAACGCTAACTCTCTATGGCCTGCTTGACAGTGTTGTTCACCACCTGTTTCTTTCGTGAATACTGTAGTTGTAATTGAAGCAGCATTCATTAATTCTTGTTGAATTTGTGGCAGCCGGCTAATAGGCACGTATTGATCATCTTCTCCAGCTAATAAAAGAACATCTTGATTAATGAATGGTCCAATTCCGTGCATCGTGTGTTTTTCAAAATTTTTAATGAGATCAAAAGGCGTCGATTCACCGGTGTTTTCCATTCCTTTTGTAATTTTCCAGCTTAAATCAATATTGTTAGCCATCATATTTTCAAATAAAGAATTAACTTTATCTGCTTCATTACCATCAACTAGCTGCATAATACCATTATATGTTTCATCTGGCATACGATTTTTTAATGCATCTAGACCACAATAGAAAATGTTAAAGGCAACTACTTTATCTATTCTCTTTTCGAATGCCGCAGCACGCATAGCTAAATATCCTCCCCAAGAAGCGCCTACGATGCTTACACGATCTAACTTGAAATAATCAATCACCGATGATATTGGTTTTTCCCAGTTGTGAATGAATTTGAGACCGTTTTTTAATGCAGTTCCTTGGCCTGGACCATCAAATACAATAATATTGTAATCAATTCCTTTCATAAATTTCATCATTTTAAGCATCTCTTCCATGTAAGAATCATAACCGCCAAAGACCAGTAATGTTTTTTTAGCCCCAGGTGTCAATAATTTTACAGCAGGAAGGTAGGAGTCTTCATAGGGAATCTTGTAGGATTCATAATCAAAATCATGAAAGCCCTTATAGAAGGTTTCTCTATATTTTTGATACATTTTTTCTTTATTTGGGTCTGCAGGCGCAAGGTAAAATTCTGCAGCTTGATAGTAGACCGAGGCTAAGTCATAGTCCTTGCTCTCTTCGCGTTTCTTGGCAAAATCCAGCCAAGCTTCATACCAGCTATTTGCATCATTTAATCTCGGAATAATGGTTTCCAAGTCAGCATTTGCTCTATCATCTTCTTGATAATAATCATTTATGAAACGATTAATTTGAAGATTGAATTGTTCATTATTTACATATTGCTTAAACATATTTATCCCTCCTGTAGTTGAGTATGTAGTTATTCTAAAGCATAGAAAAAGAGCGATTGAACGGGGACTAATTGAATTACTCAAACAAGCTGACTTTAAAGATATTACGATCAAAAAAATTTGTGATCATTGTAACATGTAGCAGAATTATATGCCGCTAACTCAATGGTGTTTCTGAATTGGGTTTTAAAAAACGAAAAAGATGCGAATATACTTCTTCTTGCAAATCAAATGCAAGAATATATTTTTACACAGTTAAAGTCTAGCTTGTATAAAGGTTAAATGAATATTTCCCCGCAATCATCTTGTTCGTATCGTTAACGAGATGGTGAACCGACTGGACGACCAACTGTTTGCTGCCGCTTATCCTGGCGGAGGTCGTCATAGTTACCATCCCAAAATGCTCACCAAGGTCATCCTTTACGCCTACACCCAGCGCGTCTACTCTTCCCGTTTAAGAGGTTTGTTCTTTTTCCTGCTTGGGCAGAAGCTAGAATTTATACAAAGCCTCAAAAATGCATTTAACATTCTTTGGCTGTGATTGATCGTGGTGACACGGTTGGTCTCAGGAGGAAATTTTTTTCTGGTATTTTGAATTTTGCGAATAGTTAGCGTTATATTTCAGTATCGTTTCCCTCGATAAAAAAATGAATCGCCTTGTCCTTTTTGAGGAGGACAGGGCGATTTGGTTAGCCGCTGAATGCCTTGCCGAAAGGCGGTCAGTCCATAAGTAAGCAAATTATTGAACCGCCTTTAGGGACTTGACCTCCGATTCAGATAGGCCGCTAGCTTTGGCAACGACTGCCGTCTCGATTCCCAACGCTAGCATGTTCTTAGCGATTTCAATTGCTTTATTTCGCTCACCTTGTTCTCTTGCCCATTCAATCATAGAAGCCTCATCATGCAAATACTTCTGTCGTTCCTCATACAATCGGCGGGCCTCACGATCCTGACTTAAGAATTCCAGCGTATCCATCGCTTTCTTCAATGTCGGTTCATTCATCTTCAGCACCTCCCAATTCGATTTGTCGGCACCCTTCAGAAACAGAAGCCAATTGATTAAGCCGCTCTCAACCGGAACGGATTGGTCGTCCAGCTTGGATAGTTCCATGAAATGCACTTCGATATCATCGGTTAATTCAAAGCCAGTGTGGTCTTCCCGCAGATGGAACACGTTGTGGTAACGGTCATTAGGCAGGAACGAATAGTTCAAGATATTGATGGTGACACACTTCTTCAGCTCCTTGTAGGTTTGCCCTTCCTGCAACTGGCTGGAGTAGCGTTTGCTCCAATAATAAAGGGTACGCTTTTCAATATCGTATTTATTAAACAACTGCATCTCGACGTTAATCAGCTTGCCTTCCGCAGTCTTGCCCCAAATGTCGAAGATGGACTGCTTATCCAGCGGAGCATCCTTATCCGTGTATGGATTTAGAAGAACGATTTCCGTTAGCGGTGGCTCGCCCGACTCCGCGAAGGTTCGATTTAAGAAAGTGAGTAGCACGTCTTTATTTTCTTCACTGCCGAAAATTCGCTTAAACACGAAATCATTCCGGGGATCGAGCAAATCTGTCATCCGATAATCAACTCCATTTCTTATCATTATAGCATGCCCTGCGTACGTTTTTGTAGCTTGCGGCCGACTCTTTTAGCACATTCCCCGTTATCAAAAAGTGTCCGATCAATCAATGTAATGGTTGGGTGCTGGAATTCGAATTGAATGCCGCAGGCAGGAAGCATATGACGTTAAATCGGGACTCTTTCTTATATCTGTGCTAATGTAGTTTTTAGAGAAATGTATGACTTTGATGCGTTAAAAATAATTTAGTGCAAGCTGCCGCCCACCGCCTATACTATTGGCGTAATTTACAGTTTTCTTTCATCTAGCCCTTTGATCGGGCTGCATTATTAAGTAAAATATGGAATAGAGGCTGGGGAATAGGAGGCAATGATGAAAAAAACGACGTGGTTAGCCGTAATCTTCTTACTTACGAATGTAGGTTGGGGCATACTCTATGCTTATCAGCAGGGACAACAGGGAGTACGCGACAACAAAGGGACAGACATCTATACTTTAGCAGGAAGCGGTATCAATTGGCGGGTGGACAACTATCGAATTGTAGTGACTCCCGATAACATACAACGGGGCAATGCCAGCTTGGTTTATTTGGGATCGGCAGACGATGTTGCCGACAGTGACTATTATTCGGTGACTTTTTTTGAACAGGATGTGAAGTTCGGAGCTGAACCTGTGTTGAGTAAAAAGGCCCGTGCAGAGGGCGGTCCAGTGAATATACTGGTCAATGTGAACAAGATAGGGACTATTACGGGGCCTTATGAGTACGGTGAAATAGCGAAGACGAAACAAGATTATGAGAACACCTACGTTGAAATGATCTGGAAGGATAATGACGGAAAGAAAAACAAGGAAACCATTCAACTGCAGCTCGTTGATCATCTTGATGTGAGCCGTATCGGAGCAGAAGCGGAGTAGACTGCTGATGTTTACCAATGGATCTGACTTCGACTGCATAGATATAATATTGCATACAAGAGGTGAACAATGATGGAGATTGAGGCATTTAAGAAGCTGAAAGAAATAGGGAAGAAACCGGTTAAGGCACAGATTGGTGGATTCCGTCCAGAAGATGGCAGACGGAGCTGGTTTGGCGGACACTTTTACATAGATGCAGAAGCGGGATGGCCTACCGATACGGATGGTCATATGATTCCCGTATTGCAAGCGTATGTACCTGAAATACCAGGCGGCATCGAAGGCGTGGGCCATTCCAGTATGATCCAAGTGTTTCTGAATAAGAAGCAGCTGCCACTGGAGCCCGCGAAGAACGGAGACGGATGGAAACTTATCGAGCATCCATCTGTGGATGGATTGCAGTTGGTTGACACGCCGGAAGAAGTGAGAGGATTAAGAGAATTTCAGATTAAATGGCACTTATCCGAAGAAAATGATTATCCGTGCTGGGAAGAGGCATGGGACTATGTTGATTTGACGCAGGTTAATGAGGACGACGAATGGAGTGACCAATTTTTTGATGAGTTCACGCGCTATACTTTTACTAAAATCGGGGGTTATCCGTCCTACATCCAATCCCCGATCTCGATGGAAGACTGCCAATTCGTCATGCAGTTCGCATCTGAGGAGAAGCCGCGCTTCATGATCGGTGACAATGGCAATCTGTATTTTTACAGATCGCGTGCCGACGGCGAGTGGTATATGTACTGGGATTGTTATTAAGGATGAAGATGGATTTATTGGATTTCATGGTTCATTATTTATGTAAAGAGAGGGTGGTTATGCTGAGATCTCAAGCTATCATCGTGAGAAATAATAATCAGATTCTGATGGTTAGGCAGCGTACGGATCGCGGGAAATTGGTATGGAGTTATCCCGGCGGAGGTATCGAGCAAGGAGAGACGCCTGAAGAAGCGTGTATTCGCGAAGTCAAGGAAGAAACGGGATACGAGATTACACTCCACGGGCGAATGAGCGAGATTAAACATAAGCATACGTATCGGGCAGAAATCATCGGCGGCACTTTATCATTAGATAAGACAAAGCCATACAATCAAGAAATCGTAGAGGTTGACTGGATTGACCTACAGGATGAAGACAAGTTCGATTCCATAACGAAGCCAATCCGCGACATCGTGGTGCAACACTTGGCGAAAGAATAGCGAACGAAGACTGGTTAATGTACAAGTTGTTTCATTAAAATGAACTTGTGGGAGGACATGATGGCTCAAGAGAATACGTTCCGATTATTTCACGTCATCTCGGTATGTCGCATGGTAAACCACTATCTTCCGAAAGTGAAAATTAGCTTGGAACAATTGAAACATGAAGAAATTTGGAAGCAGGATTCCGAAAATGCTGCCAGTATCGGTGGCATCGTCTTACATATCATGGAGCATGTAAAGCGCAATACGCTCCGATTGATCGAGGTTAACGCCACGTTCGAGCAGGGGATCGAGGACTATTTCCCATACCCTCATCTTGATAAACAACGCATGCTGCAACAATTAGACAACGCTTTCGCAGAATGGAAGCATGCAATGGATACTACGGCACAAGAGAAGATAGACATGTATAACGTTTATCATTTGGTTGAACATACCGGTTACCATGTAGGACAAATTTTCGATAGAGCACAGCGAATGACCGGATGCCGATTCCAATTCGTACAAAATGGAATTAATGAAAAGGCGCTGCGAGAGTCCGTTGAGGAAGAGATGCGGAATACGACATAAGGTAGGGCGGGGAACATTATGTTCTATTAAGTGGGTCCTGTTCGTTTTGGAATTATGTACAAAATTTTCTCGTGATAAAGTCAGGGAGCGATCCGACCAAATTCCATCATCCAATCAATCTAACGCTTGGGATTCCAAGCGGTTTTTTTTATGGGAGACAAAACTCCGATTTTTGGCAGTAGTCGCACGTACAATAGGGATTTTAAAGTTTTTTGCTAAATTTCGGCTGTTTGCGAATAGTTCAGGGCACACTGTTGCTTGATCCATCGAAAAAAGACCTCCACCTGTGGTATTATCCCCTTTAAGTAGACACTCAAAAAAAGGAAAGGGTATCGATATGCGTTATCATTATGAGTTTATCGAGCATCAAGAAGACTTGCCGATTCGGCTGTTCGTCAATAGCGTTGCACATATTCCTTTTCATTGGCATAAGGAAATTGAAATTATTTATGTGTTGCAGGGCACCATCACCATCTATTTGGATCAGCGTCCGTACACATTGAAGCAGGACGATATTATCGTCGTGAACAGCATGTCCATCCACCAGATCGAGCGCACAAGCCAAGACAATGTATTGCTGACTCTCCAGTTTAATCCAGACCTTCTGGATAATCATACATTCGTCGAGTGCAACTCATTGAACCAGACGCCCGACGACCGCGGCCGTTATGATCGGATTCGCCGATGTCTTGCGGAATTGGCATGGGAGGCAAGCAAGAAGGCGCCAGGCTGCCGCCATTATTCAATGGGCGTGCTTCAGCTGTTAGCTGGCCATCTGCTGCGTTATTTCTCGACTGGCATGAACGAAGCGTCTCTAGAGAATAACAAGGCATACGATTACAAACGGCTCAATCGTGTGCTGCAATTCGTCGATCGTAATTATGGCCAGAAAATAACGCTGCAAACAATCGCCGATGAGGAGCATCTAAGCTTGCATTACTTCTCCCATTTCTTTAGCGATAAAATCGGCATCCCATTTCAGAAATATTTGACTTCGGTCCGTTTGGAGAAGGCGGTAGCCGAGTTAACGGAGTCCGACAAAAGCATAACGCAAATCGCCTTGGACTGCGGTTTTGCGAACGTGAAGCTATTCAACAAATATTTCAAAGAGAAGTATGATTGCACGCCAAGCGCTTTTCGAGATGCCGCAATAACTGAGACGCCGATCAGTCCGGCGAGGAAGCCGCTCACTTATGCTGAATCGTCAAGCGGCGATTATTATGAAACCGATACGATACAAGCGATGGAATCGTTATACCGTTATTTGGAGCGATCTGAAGAGGACACGGCTGGCTTTGACAGAAGGAGTATCGTTCATGACCGGATTGATATTCGAATACACGCAGACCATTCAGGTCTTCCTTATGAGCCGCATTGGAATCGGGTGACAACCGCCGGCAGAGCCGCTGAAGGGCTCCGAGCGGATTGGCAGGAGCAATTGCTGGATCTGCAGCGAAGGCTTGCTTTCACCCATATCCGATTCCATGGCATATTCAATGACGAGATGATGGTATATAGCGAAACGGAGGACGGCCAGCCCATCTATAACTGGTCATATGTAGACAAGCTGTATGATTTCTTGTTGCAGGCGGGGTTGCACCCATTCGTGGAACTGGGCTTCATGCCGACGCCGCTGCGCCGCTCGAACGAGACTATTTTTTGGTGGAAGGGCAATATTTCCCCGCCGGCTATCCAGAGCAAGTGGGATGCGCTTGTGCGCGAATTTGTTCGTTATTGCCTGAATCGGTACGGATTGGATGAAGTGAAGAAGTGGTATTTCGAAGTATGGAACGAACCTGATCTGGCAGGCGTCTGCTGGGCAGGCACGAAGGAGCAGTATTTTGAATTTTACAACTCCACCGCGCGTACGATCAAGTCGGTTTCTGCCGAACTGCGTGTAGGCGGGCCTGCGCTCGGCTACGGCTCGCTGTGGAATGACAGCTGGGCGAAGGATTTTATGGCTTATTGCCGTGACGGGAATGTGCCGATCGACTTTTTTTCGTTTCATGTGTACTCGGAATATCCGAATCTGAAGGAAGAGGCCAACAGGCTGACGAAGATCATGCCGCCATCCTTCTACCTTGATAGTGTAGAGCGGCTAAGAGCTCAAATAGGTAAGAACGAAGCGCCGGGCCTTGAGCTGCATATGACAGAGTGGAACTTCTCCCTCTATGACCGCAATTTGATTCACGATACGATGTTTATGGGGCCCTTCGTCATTCATCATGCGCTCCGAACGATAGGGACGCTGACGTCAATCGCATTCTGGTCGTTCACTGACGTTTTCGAAGAAAGCCAAGTCCCTCAGCCGCTGTTCTACGGCGGGTTCGGCTTAATGAATCGCAACGGCTTAAAGAAGCCGAGCTTTTATGCATTCGAGCTGCTGGCCAAGCTGGGAAAGAGACTTGTCGCTCGTGGGGACGGCTATATCGTAACGAGCCGGAATGATGGGAGCCTGCAGCTATTAATGTACCATTACACGCATGTGGATCAGCTCTTCGCAAGCGGCGATTGGTCGGGGTTGACGGAAACGAGTCGGTACACCATATTTGAGGAGAGAGGAAACAGAGCGTATCATCTTAAGCTGGATGGCTTAAAGGGCAATTATAAACTGACGAGCTACCGGCTTGATCGCGAGCATGGCTCTGTGTTCGACGAATGGATTCGATTGGGTAAGCCGGCTTGCCCGTCGGAGGAAGAAATAGCGTATTTACGAAATAAAAGCGGCCCCGAATTGCGGACGGAACAGTTGACCGATGCGCAAAGCTATAAGCAGACCTTTATTATTCCGTCTCATGGCGTCCTGTTGATTACACTGGATAAACAATTTTGATTGTACTTTATATACCACGCGAAGGATGAAGCACCTCTAACAGCCAAGAGGTGTTTTTTGCTGTATACGTTACTTCACGGAGGCCAATCTATATGGAAGGGGCTTCGATAAGACAAAAAGTGAACCAACATGCGGCAAATAACAACAAGAAAGCGGTAACAAAAGATTTTATACTAAACAAGCAATCGAAAAGTGCTAAACAGAACGTAGGGAGGAAGGATAATGGATCGTCTGATGAAGTGGATGACGGAAAAATTCGCGCCGCGGCTGGAAGCATTCACGAAAAATGTATGGGTGGACTCCATTCAAGAAGCGATCATGGTCGCGTTGCCGATGATTTTCATCGGTTCATTGATTACGCTGGTGTCGATTCTGAATAATTATTTTCCGGGGATGCCTGATTTGACACCGATTACAACGTTCAGCTTTGGTCTTCTCGGCATATTTATTGCCTTTCTGACGCCGTATATGGTCATGCAGAAAAAGGATCGCCACAAAATTAAGCTGATAGCGGGAGCAACAGGCTTATCCTTGTTCATGATGCTGCTGAAACCGAAGATTAGCGATGACGGCACAATTCAGTTTCTATTGGAGCGGTTCGGACCGTCCGGCATGATTACTGCGCTGCTTGTCGGTATCCTTGTAGCGGTCGTCATGAATATGTTTAACCGTTTCTCTTTGTTCAAGAAAGATACGAAGCTGCCTGAATTTATCGTGGACTGGTTTGACTTTCTCGTTCCGATCGGTCTGATTCTAATGTTCGGCTGGGTGCTTATTTACCAGCTTGATTTCGATATTTTCGAACTGATCGTCAACATATTCAAACCGCTTAACACGATCAGCCAAAGCCTCATCGGCTTCGTATTGTTTAATTTTATCGGCGTTGTGCTTTATTCCTTCGGCGTCAGCCCTTGGGTGATGACCCCGATCTTTTATTCGATATGGATTCCCGCGATCGAGGAGAATGCCGCTTTGGCCGCGCAAGGCTTGGAACCCGTCAACATTAATACATTCGAAACGTTTTTCTCCGGTTGGGTAGGCGTTGGCGGACTAGGCGCGACGCTGCCGCTCATCATCTGGTTCCTGTTCGCGAAGTCAAAAAAATTGAACTCGATCGGAAAAGCGACGATTGTTCCCTCGCTGTTCAACATTAACGAGCCGGTCATTTATGGGGCGCCGATCGCTTTCAATCCCATTTTAATGATTCCGATGTGGATTAATGGTCTCATCACGCCAATTATCGTCTACATGGTGCTCGATTCCGGTCTTGTCGACATACCGGCCAAGGTGTACCAGCTGTGGTATACGCCAATTGGATTGTCAACCTATATTTTATCCGGATTGAATGGATTGATTTTGCTCGCGGTTATATTGCTCATTATTTTCGTCGTTTGGTTTCCATTCTTTAAAGTGTATGACTTGCAGGAGCTTAAGAAAGAAAAAGAGCAAGCAGATCTGCAGGAAGGGTAGAACGAGGAGGAATGCAAAAATGAAACATTCAAAAGAAGACTTATTGAAAGCGATGACACTGGAAGAAAAAGCCGCGCTGTGCGCCGGTCTGAATATGTGGATGACGAAAGGAGTTGACCGCCTTGGCGTTCCGCCGATTCATATGTATGACGGGACGAACGGCATTCGCAAAACGAACAGCGATGAGGAACTCGGCATTACGGGGGAAAATATGCCAGCTACATGTTATCCGACCGGATCGGCGATCGGCTCATCGTGGAATACGGATCTGCTCCATGAGGTTGGAGTCGCTCTTGGCGCGGAGGGCAGACAGATGGGCGTTCAGCTGCTTCTGGGGCCAGGCATCAACATGAAGCGTACCCCCCTCGGCGGTCGTAACTTCGAATACTATTCTGAGGATCCTTGCTTGTCGGGCGAGCTTGGCGCTGCTTTCGTGAACGGCTTGCAAAGCCAAGGCGTCGGCGCTTCAATCAAGCATTACGCTTGCAACAATCAAGAGTACGAGAAGATGGTCACAAGCTCGGAGGTAGACGAGCGGACGCTGCGTGAAATTTATTTGAACGCCTTCGAACGAATTGTTAAAAAAGCGAATCCTTGGACCATAATGTGCTCTTATAATCTCGTGAACGGTTCCTATGCCAGTGAGAACGAACATTTGCTGAATGATATTTTGCGCGAGGAATGGGGATATGAAGGCGTTGTCCTGTCCGATTGGACAGCCGTCAACGATCGTATAAGCGGACTCAAGGCCGGCCTCGATTTGGAAATGCCGGGACCGGCTCATTACAACAAGAAGGTGATTGTGGAGGCGGTGGCAGCCGGGCAGCTGGAGGAGGCGCAGCTCGATAAGACTGTGCGCCGCATTCTCGAACTCGTGCGCAAAACAACGGATTCGCAGGACGATCGCGTGCAAGCCGCCATCGATTACCATGAGCTGGCAAGGAAAGCGGCATCCGAAAGCATGGTGCTGCTTAAAAACGACAATCGCATTCTTCCGATTGACGCCGCCAAGGTAACGTCCGTCGCCGTCATCGGCAAGTTCGCGAAGCAGCCGAGAATTCAAGGAGCGGGCAGTGCCAAGGTAACGCCGACCTGCATGGATATTCCGTGGGAAGAGATGAAGAAGATCGCGGCCGATTCGATTGCGCTGACCTATGCGGAGGGTTACCCGCAGGATGACAGCGAGGATGAGCTCCTCATCCAAGAAAGCGCGGCGCTGGCAGCGAAGGCGGATATGGCTGTGCTGTTCGTCGGACAGCCGGAGTATGCGGAATCGGAAATGCATGACTTGACCGGCATCGAGTTGCCTTTGCACCAAGTGAAGCTCATTGAAGCGGTAGCAGCGGTTCAGCCGCGCTGCGTCGTCGTCACATGCAGCGGTACAGCGCTTGCGATGCGTCCTTGGGTGCAGCATGTGCCGGGCGTCCTCCATTCGTGGCTCGCCGGACAAGGCAGCGGCAGAGCGATCGCCGACATTTTGTTCGGACGTGTAAATCCGTCAGGCAAATTGTCCGAAACGTTCCCGGTCAAGCTGTCGGACAACCCATCGCATATGCGTCTGCGCGGCGAGAACGGAAAGCTGTATTACCGAGAGGGAATGTTCGTTGGATATCGGTATTACGACAGAAAAGAGCTTGCGCCGCAATTCCCGTTCGGGCACGGCTTATCGTTTACGAGGTTCGCTTATTCGAATTTGAAGGCTGTACAGCATAGCGGACAAGTGACCGTCACATGCAGCGTAGAAAATACAGGCGACGTGTTCGGCAAAGAAGTTGTGCAGTTGTACGTGCATGACGAGGAGTGCAAGTGGGTGCGTCCGGAGAAGGAGCTCAAAGCGTTCGCTAAGCTCGCGCTTGAGCCCGGCGAGAAGAAGGAAGTACGTTTTGTTCTGGAAGAACGGGACTTTGCGTATTACAACACGAAATATAACAAATGGGTCGCGGAAACGGGCTATTTCCAGCTCATGATAGGCAGCTCCTCGCGGGATATCCGCATTTGCGAGAGATTGCACTGCCATTTCGGAAATGAAGAGATTTCCTTTCATAAGTTCAGTTTATTAAGTGATTGGCTTAGCCATCCGAATGCAAGAGCCATCCTTGAAAGCTGCCTGGAAGAAATGAATGCTCACGTGAAGGACAAGATTCGTCTTGATGACGAGTTCATCGGATTCTGGGGGGACTTCCCGGCGATCAAGATTATTCAAATGTTCGGGCAAAGCTGGTTGATTGACAGATCGCCCGATCAGGTTATGGAGCAATTGATTCAAAAGTTCGAACGCGAGCGGCATGCTTAGCAAACAGATGAAACAATTGCGCAGATGAAGGAGCACGACGTTGAAAGCGATCGATAAGGTTGTTATCCCTCATTGGGTGAACTTCGGCAACAAGGACAATCAAGTAAGATCCCCCTGGCTCCATAACTGAAAAGCTGCTAAACACAAGGATTTCTGTTGTGTTTGGCGGCTTTTTTGCCTGTCTTTTTTCTCTGAAAAATGGAAGCCATCTGACGTACAGCAGGTGGGCTCGAACAATTCCGAGTATGCAGATAGGTTGTACGGCTGCATGAACACCCTTTTTTATTATTGACACTATTGAAATCGTTTTCAAAATGACGTCATAAATAATTGAATATCGTCAATACGCTTTTATATATTGCGTATTATTTATTGATATTGTACATTAATTGCGTAGGATAATATATACAATTCATATTTGGGGGAGACAAGATGAATCAAGGAATCGGTATTAGCGGAATGGGGAGGATCGGCCGCCTATTAATAAGGAAGCTTATGTCGGAGACGCCAAACCATTTGAAAGCTATTAACAGTATGTATCCTATCGAGACTATTGCCCATTTGTTGAAATACGATTCGGTTCATGGGATTTGGGATGCAACCATTTCGGGAAAGGATAATTTGCTTGTGATCAATGGACATTCCATACAGGTGGTGTATGAGCGCGATCCATCCCGAATTCCATGGAAAGCCTTTGGCGTGGATATTGTCATAGACGCTACCGGAAAATTCAATAATCGCGACGGTGCGCAGCAGCATATGACAGGAGGAGCTTCAACGGTTATTATTTCGGCGCCGGGAGACAGGATGGATCTCACGGTTGTAATGGGGGTCAACGATGATAAGTATAATCCCCAGAAGCACGCGCTGCTGTCAGCGGCATCCTGTACAACGAACTGCTTGTCTCCCGTATTGCACATTTTAGATCAAGCATACGGCGTGGAGCGGGGATGGATGACCACGATTCATTCGTTCACCTCCGATCAGAAACATCTGGATAATCCGCACAAAGATTTACGGAGGGCAAGGGCCTGCACGCAATCCATTGTCCCGACTACGACCGGCGTTGGCAAAGCATTGAGCGATGTGCTTCCTCATCTGTCCGGGTGTGTCGAAGGAAGCTCGATTCGCGTTCCGACGCAAAATGTATCGTTAATCGATTTGACCTTGAAGGTCTCGCGGGAAATAAGTACGGAGGACGTTCAATCCGTGTTGCGCGAAGCGGCGGCGGGCCCTTTTTCGGCTTATGTGGATTATACGGAGGAACCGCTTGTTTCATCTGATTTTATAGGAAATGACAAGTCGGCGGTTATCGACGGCTTAACCGTAAGTGCATCGGACGGATTTATCAAATTGATGGCTTGGTATGACAATGAGTGGGGATATTCAAGTAGAGTCATAGATTTGGCGAACCTGGTGCAAGTGAAGATGAGTGAAGCAAGAACGATTCCATCAGGAATTTTGTAAGGTAGGAATAGGAGGATAACCGTGATCGCGAATACGAAGGGAAGAACTCGAATTGCCGGTTCAAATGTGGAAGTATCTCATAGAAACCTGCCGGTTGCTAAGCTTGTTGAGTCCGCTCTCCTCCACGGAGAAGGGCATCTGACTTCTACAGGCGCGCTGCAAATTACGACAGGCAAGTATACAGGACGCTCTCCGAAGGATAAGTTCATCGTTAGGGAGCCTCAGTCGACAGACCATATTGCGTGGGGGAAAGTTAATCAGGCTCTCACTCCTGAACAATTTGATTTGCTTTATGAGAAAACGATGAATTATATGGAGAGCCGCAATCTATTCGTGTTCAACGGTTATGCAGGGGCAGACCAAGCCTATCGCCTGCCTATCCGAATTATTAACGAATACGCATGGCAAAATTTATTTGTTCATCAGTTGTTTATTCGTCCTACTGCGGCTGAACTGCAGTCTCATGAACCCGAATTTACCGTTATTGCGATGCCTGGCTTGAAAGCGGATCCGGTCACGGACGGTACGAATTCCGAGACCTTCATTGTCATTTCATTCGAGAGAAAGACAGTACTGATCGGCGGAACCCACTATGCGGGTGAGATGAAGAAATCGATTTTCAGCGTGATGAACTATTTGCTCCCATTCCATGACGTAATGCCGATGCATTGTTCGGCTAATGTAGGGGAGGCGGGAGATACCGCTTTGTTCTTCGGTTTATCGGGAACAGGCAAGACGACGTTGTCGGCTGACACGGACCGCAGATTAATAGGCGATGACGAGCATGGCTGGTCGGACACAGGTGTATTTAACTTCGAAGGCGGATGTTATGCCAAATGCATTGGGCTGACACAGAAGAAAGAGCCGCAAATATGGAATGCGATCCAGTTCGGCTCCGTCTTGGAGAACGTGGTGATTGACGCCGTTTCCGGCGAGGCAGACTACCATAATAATGAATTGACGGAGAATTCGCGGGCCGCCTATCCGATTGAATATATTCAAGGCTCGGTCATACCCGGAGTCGCCGGCCATCCGAACGTCATTATCTTTTTAACCGCCGATGCCTTTGGTGTGCTGCCTCCTGTGTCCAAGCTGACGAAGGAGCAAGCGATGTATCACTTCCTGTCGGGCTATACCTCCAAGCTGGCGGGTACGGAACGCGGCGTAACCGACCCGGAAGCAACGTTCTCAGCATGCTTTGCAGGCCCATTCCTTCCGCTTAGACCGGATGTTTACGCGGAAATGCTCGGCGACAAAATAACGAAGCACGGCGCGCGCGTCTATTTGGTCAATACAGGTTGGAGCGGCGGTCCTTACGGGATTGGCGAGCGGATGAATCTGTCGTACACAAGAGCTATGATTACGGCGATTATAAATGGAAGTATTGAGAATGCGTCATTCACTCCTCATCCCGTGTTCGGCATGCTTATCCCTGATGCTATTCCGTTGGTTCCCAATGAACTGCTCGATCCGAGAAACGTATGGGCGGATAAATCGGCCTATGATCGACAAGCGAGACAGCTTGCGCAGCTCTTTTCTCAAAATTTCGAAAAATTCAGCGGTGTATCGGACACAATCAAGCTTGCTGGCCCGCAACTGTAGTTGCAGTGCGCTCTAGCGGTTTCGAAAGTCCAATTTAGAAAGATTTATAACGGTTCTGTGAAAAGGGGGCTGTCTCAGAAGTCATGAAAATGACTTAGAGATAGCCCCCTTTCGACAGTAAAGTGGAATGTCTGATCGTGATTCTAACGAATTTACCAATTGGAGGTTACGATCGGCTAGTTCTTTTCGTATGAAAAGTCAGGCAGCGCAGGTCTTCAGAAAAGCAACCCACGGTCCAGCGGCAATCCCGCCAGTCGAAACGGAACGAATGTTCTTGGAATCGTGTGGGGTATGGATGGTATAATAGTAGGGCGAGAGGTATTTTGAAGCAATCCGTCCGTTAGAGGATGGTGGATGACTGTTATGGAAGTGATAGGATGTTGCGTGAAGTAAAGAAACTCACCGATCGGATTGAAAAGGAAGACCGATATCCTTTTCATATTCCAGCAATTCAACACTTGTGAGGCGGCTTTGTCTCCAGCGCGTCAATTGGCGTTTCTCAGCATTATCCATCAGATGCAGAAGAACGCTCAGCTCATCATTGCCACACATTCGCCCATTCTGCTCGGGTATCCCGACGCAGACATCTATAATTTCAACGTGCTGCTCTTGGAAAATCGTAAAGTCTACTTAAATGAACTGTTGGATTGAGCCATGGAGTGGCGCAGAGAACTTGGAGGATGATATGACACTATTCACTGCAATCAAGAACAAGTCTCTTGCTCAATTGAGAGAAGCAGCTGTCGCGGCCGATTTGAACGAGCAGGATAATTACGGACGAACGCCGCTGCATTACGCCATTACGCAGAAAGCGCCGATTGAACTGTTCGAGGCTCTGCTGGAGCTTGGCGCCGATCCGCGTATTAAGGATAAGCTCGGTGAGAGTGTAATCGGCAAAGCCATTAAATTCAAAAATAAAGCTGCGGTTCAAGCATTGATAGCCCGCGGGGCGGGGCTGGATCATCCAGCAGGTGTACAATGTACGCCTTGGTTTCAAGCGAGGCATTATCCCGAGATTGCGGATTTGCTCCTATCTACTAAAGGCGCAGTCCGTCTGACATTGACGCAGGACGAGCGGAATCTCATTGATGAGGTGCTCTACTCAGACGAACCAGTTGGACTTATGCATAAGCTGAAAACGCCTGAACTTTTGCATGCTTACGTGCTTGGATTTAACTGGGACGATGACATCCAGCCGATGGAAATAGTGCTGCAGCATCCGGATTGTATGGAGATTACGGCTATTGAAATGTTTGAACTGGCGGATGGGGAGTTCTGGCTTGAGCACGAGCAGATTCAACATGGATACAAAGAGCGCTTCGTCCGCTTCGTCAATCACATTTTGCAGCGGTTTCCTAACGTGTATCAATCGCAGTGAAAGGAGAAGATAGCACAATAATTACTGACAATTCACCTTGGAACATTTCTATCTCGGGTGATTTTATATACAGGTCAGGGAGAAATATTGAGCTTGCTCATGTAGGCAAGTGGAAGGATAAGAGACTAAATAGGAGAGTGAATAGAATGATACAAGCCCTTGTTTTCGATTTTGACGGATTAATTATTGATACGGAAACCCCTTGGTATTATGCGTTCCAGCAAGTATATCAGCGATATGGATTTGAACTGCCCTTGTCCGTATATGCGCAATGCATCGGCACGACATTCCATGATTTCAACCCATATGCGAATCTGGCTGAACAAGCTGGTGTCGATGTGGAAGTGATTACACGTGAGTGCAAAACAGCGCATGCCGCTTTAATGGAGCGTATTGAGCTAAGAGCGGGTGTACAGGATTATTTGAAAGAAGCGAAACGGCTCAACTTGAAGGTCGGGATCGCATCGAGCTCCGAATATGCATGGATCGAGCCGCTTTTGAAGAAGAATGACATCTTCCATTATTTCGATACGATACAGACCGCAGACGTCGTGGCCAAGGTGAAGCCGGATCCAGAGCTATATGTAAAAGCATTGGCGGCATTGGAGGTCGAGGGCAGTCAGGCCATTTCCTTCGAGGACTCATTGAATGGCTTTACGGCTGCCAAGGCGGCGGGATTGAATTGCGTCGTCGTCCCGAACGAGGTAACTCGCCATCTGCCATTCGCAGAACATGATCTGATGCTGACTTCCATGTCGGATATGCCACTTGCGGAGGTCATTGTTAAGCTGAGCGGTTCAACAGCTTGAATGGATAGTTAATCTGTGTGCATAAGCTAAGGTGATATAACGATGAAAATTGAAATGACAAATCAATGTTTTACGATAACTGACGATCAGGGGCGTTCTATATCCAATGAATGGTATGAAGTGTATAGAGTTCATATTTATGTGATAGACTGTGTGCTTTGGACCAATCGCTGTATTGAACTGGAATTTGAATATGGCAAGTTCGCCGAAGTGCATGATGATTTTGAGGGATGGGGGGAGTTGGTCGATCAACTGGATCAATATCTTCCGATTACCGATCACTTGTGGAGAGAAAGGCTAATGAACTGCAGCCCCGATGACAAAGTAGATACGATATTCGAGAGAACTGTAAGCAATCGGTAGAATTCATCGTTGCTTTGCTGCCATCACGCGATAGAGCTGAGATTAAACAGACTATTGAAGAATGGATGGAACATTTAAACGCTGTTTGATTGAATAACCTCTAGAGGGAGGCAGGCCATGGGATCCAGAATCATGCACTTTACGATCGCAACGTTACTGACCGGCAAGCTAGGCATACAAGACGATAGCTTTCTGGTGGGAGGCATCGCTCCCGATGCTAGTAAACATATAAATGCTCCTAAGCAGCAATCTCACTTTGTATACAAGGATGCGGAGGGGCACAGCTTCGTCAATCATGAGCGGTTCTGCCGCAAATATTTGTCGGAACAAGCTCGTCCGTTTCATTTAGGATATTACTGCCACCTCATCGCGGATGACATATGGCTGCAAGATATTTACTATCCCAAAATAAAGTGGCTGGAAGCGGGCGAGAAAAAAGAGACACAGCAGCGATATTACAATGATTTTAGACGGCTGAACGGCATTCTCATTGATCATTATCATTTAGAGTGGAAGGACATGAACCCCATTGCAGTGGAAATCGATGAGATCGATTGCGTTTGTCTGCCAGCGCTCATTGCCGATTTGAAAGATGACTTCGTGCGAAAAGATGATACCCGAGGGGAAGCGTTGCAGTTTTTCCGGCTTGAGGAGATTATTAGTTATATCGAGAAATCGGTTCATATAAGTATGGAAGCGATTGCGGGTAAAGTGAGAGCGTAACGCGTCATTCATCATTAGCTATATAAATGGAACGAAAGAAAGATCACTTTGCCAGCCAATAACGATACGCTGCCAAGTACTTCTATCCATTCTCCCTCTCGTTCAGAATGGTCATCCTTCCGTAGGGTAAGGTTAACTTTGATGTACATATTTCTAGTAACATTGTTACTCAGACGATGCAGCAACATCACTGTTAGATCACACAGCCTAACGCCTAAGACATGCGGGAATCGATTATTACTGATTGAAAGGGAGAGTGTCAGGAAGTGCCGAACGGAGAGAGTATCGCCGCTCCAATATGTTGAAATAAGTAACGAAACGGTATCCAACTCTTATCAATAAATTCAATAGTTCAACTTACATAGTTTCATTATGGGAGGTCTATATGAGCATGCTGAAAGTACTCATTCATCAGCTGATCCCGTATGAATGGCATTGTTGGATTTTTGGAAAACTCGTCGGGACTATATTTGAACGATACGATAGAAACATTGGAGCGTATCCATGCCTTGCAGGATTATGAGATCATGAGCAGCATTCGGCGCATTCTAGTCAAATACGGGATGACGACACAGCAATTGCGTGGTAATGTCAATTCACAAGAACCTTATGAAATTAAGCCCCGGAATACCCAAGACTTTTCAACATCATTGCTCCCTACTTCGTATACGCGGGTTAGCTAAACGCCATTGGAGTGAGGAAAAACCATTGAAGAGGTGAGCATACCGTGCCGCACAATAAATTTCGGTTCAGTCTGCAGGCAACAATCATGTGGCTGGTATGCGGAGTGGTGGCTTTGGCATTGATTGTAACCGGTTACATGATAGAGCATGAAACGGCCAAGAATACGGAGTATCTTGAGTGTCAAAAAATGAATGCTTAACTTTCAAAATCTATAAAAGCGTTTACAATTCCGTTATGATGGAGCCGTAACTTATATGATGGAGGTGTTGGTGATGGAAAACGCCCAACAATATGAGACGGGTCCATTGAAGAAATCGGAAGCAAAAACGGAGAGGAAGTCCGGCCGAAGGTCGAAATGGTCCGACTTGAAGGTGGGGGTCATTCCTTTGCCGCATTATATCGGACTTGCGTCTATCATATTCCTGGCGGCCTATTTCAGCAAGCTCCCTTCGGATATGATCGGCGGCTTTGCCGTTATTATCATTTTGGGAATGCTGCTTGGGGATATCGGACTGAAGGTGCCGATTCTGAAGGATATCGGCGGTCCGGCGATCTTGTCTATATTCGTGCCGTCCGTGCTGGTGTTCCTGAACGTGTTTAACCCTTCTGTTACGGATGCGGTCACTGCACTCATGAAAGAAGCGAATTTTCTGTACTTCTATATTTCATGTCTCGTGGCCGGCAGTATAATTGGCATGAATCGTACTGTGCTGGTCAAAGGCTTCGTCCGGATGTTCGTGCCGCTCGTGGCGGGCACGCTTGCTTCGGTCGGCATGGGATAGGGCGCCATCATGATGATTATCGGAGCGACGATCGTCAAATATGCGAAGCTGCTGCCCGCGAAGATGGAACACGGCGCATTTCATATGTACAAATTCGTTTCCACTTCATTGACGTGGCCGCTCATGGTCGGACTGGGCATGCTGTACGTGCCGTTGAATGATGTAGTCAACATCATCAGTCCGGGATATGTATTGGTATGCGCGTCCGTTGTATTGGCGATGGTTGGCTCTGGTTATTTCGTTGCGCGCTGGATGAATATGTACCCGGTGGAATCGGCCATCGTGACCGGTTGCCATAGCGGTCTGGGCGGGACGGGTGACGTTGCAATTCTATCCGCATCCAATCGGATGGGTATGATGCCGTTCGCTCAAATTTCCACGCGGCTTGGCGGAGCCGCGACAGTCATCGCTGCTGCGCTGCTAATGAAAATGTTCAGTTAAAAAACGATAGCATCAATTGTAAATTCATGGTATGATTTAAAACATAGTAAGCATATCGGGATATGTTAATTACTGCTATGGAAACTGCAGGAACACATCGGAGGAGAGCCGAATGACGAAGACGTTAGGTACGAGTACAGCAACGGAAGCGCCTGCTTTATTTTTGGCGCATGGATCGCCAATAATAGCGATTCATGATAATGATTACACCGGATTTCTGGAAGAGTTGGGTCGGAGCATTCCACAAGCTGAAGCGATTGTCGTATTTACCGCCCATGAACCGTTTCATGCACCCCATCAGTATAGGTGATTCGAGTTGCTTCACTTTCCCAACAAGAACGAAATCCGGTAGGAAATGCTTTTTGATTTGATTTTTGCAATATTTTTGTTAGGATTAAGCATGTAACCCTTTTCATTTCTTAGAAAACATCATATCACGAAGAGAGGTACTGTTCGATGGATTGGAAACCAACATCTGCTATGAACATCACGAAGAATGACAAGAAAGATGCGTTGAATTGGGCGGCAGCCGCAGAAACCCCGCGCGGACCGGAACAACCTTATCTGCACGGCTATAATGCCCGGGAGCTAAGAGAATGGTCCCCGGGAACGGACCCATATGCGCCGTACTTCCGTTCGAGAGTGCCGCTTGCGAAGCGGATTAAGCCATTCCAGCCAACGCAGGCTCATCCGGAATTGACTGATGCGGCGAAGGTGATGAACCTGTCTGCCGACTATGACAAGGAAGAGTGGTTCGGCTCCTACCGGTATAATGACAGCTTTAGCCGCAATATTCTGAAGTTCTGGCAGTATCAAGATATTTATGCTTCTTGGCACGGATTGCCGGTGTACGGCTCGCCGACAGAAGAAGGGGAGCATGAATACGGAGTCGTCAACATTCCTAACCCGGCCTACACGGATGCGGCGCACCGCAACGGCGTCATCAGCCTGGGCTGCTGGTTCTGGCCGCGCAACATTGACTTTGGCGAACTGGTTGAAGTGACGGAAGACGGTCGGTTCCCGATTGCCGACAAGATGGTTGAGATGGCTCATTACTTCGGGTTCGATGGCTACTTCATCAACCAAGAAGCTGCCATTAGCGAAGAGCATGCCATCAAGCTGATGGAGATGCTGAAATATTTGCGCGATCGTGGCATGTATGTCAGCATTTATGACTGTTTGAGCCCAACGGGGGAGCTGCAATACATTAACTATTTCAATGAAAAGAATGCTCCTTGGGTTATGGAACAGCAAGATGGGCGCAAAGCGAACGACAGCATTTTCATCAACTATGCGTACACGCCCGAACGGTTGGAGAACAGCAATTCCTATGCTCGAGAAATCGGCCTGGATCCATTTGAAGCACTGTACTCGGGCATCGAGAACGACAAGTTCCGCTTCGAACGCGGCAACGAGTTGAAGACGGTGTTCCGTGAAGATGCTTCCCGTACGCCACGCACCAGCTTGGCCCTGTTCGGTACGGATATGGTATGGCACAGAGCGCCGAATCCGTCGGACCCGAACATGCAGAAATACGTCGAACACCGCGAGCGGCTGTATTGGTCCGGAGGGAACGGCAATCCTGCGCAAAGCGGTCGGGCCATCGGCGCTGAATCCGAGAGCTGGGACGGTATCGCGCACTTTATTGCGGAGCGTTCCGTTATCGGTAACTATCCTTTTGCGACGCGATTCAACAACGGTCACGGCCTATTCTTCTTCTTGAACGGACGCACGGCATCCGCCAAAGGCTGGAACAACATGAGCGCGCAAGATATTTTGCCGACATGGCAGTGGTGGACTGCATCGAAAGGGGAACCGCTGGCGGTCGATTACGATTATGGCACGGCATGGAACGGAGGTTCCTCTGTCAAGGCCGAGGGCGTACTGAGCGCCGGCATGGCAACGGATATCCGCTTGTTCAAAACTGAATTGCCGGTTCAACAAGATGTGGAACTGACTTTCACGTACAAGACAGAAGTAACGCATCAAGGACGTTCGGGCATGGAGATCCCTGCGAATGCGATTGGAGTGCAGGCGCTTCTATTCTTTACAGACGAACCTGCAACTCCGGTCGTTGTCGATTGTAGTGCAGGTGTTAGCAAGGATTGGACGACGGTGATAGCTAACTTAGGAACATATAAAGGACGAAGCATTGCAGCGATCGGTATGCGCATCGCTTCTGCCTGGAGCGAGGACGCAGAAGTGAAGGTCAATCTTGGCGAGTTGAAGCTGACCGCAGGCGCGGGGATGCCGGCACCGAAGGCTCCATCTCAATTTAAGGTTGCTCGGGCTTTCTTCGACGACAAGCAGGCATCCTTCTATCTGTCGTGGGATTTTGCTGAAGATTGCGATACCGATAACATATGGTACTATGATCTGTATCGTGTCCGCGATGGGGAACGTGAAGCGATTGGCCGCATCTTGGATGGTGTCTACTATGTGAAATCGATCGACCGCCACGGGGAAGAGACGATTACGTTGGAAGCAGTGGCTGTGAACGTCGAGGGTACGGAGAGCGAGGCCTCCGTCATCACTTGGCAGTGGGGAGACGGGGAACGGGCTGAATACAGCTATGAGCCTATTCCAGCAGAGCACATCGTGCCGCAGTTTAATGCGGAAGAGGATATCGTCCTTGAGGCCGGCTGGTCCCGTTATTTGAATGTCCGTGTAACGCCTGCTACGGCGTCCAACCTGGCATTGACCTGGAGCTCCAGCGACGAGAAGGTTGTAGAGGTAGATGAACGCGGTCAGCTTACAGCCATAGCGTCAGGAACCGCGTCTGTCACGGCGCAAGCTGGGGAAGTGATGGGCGAAGCGGGCATATCGTTCCGTGTCGACGTTAAGGTTGTCGCACCTGTTGCGCCACCGGAGCAAGGCGTGTCGCTGCAAGCTGAACAGTACGACCGTTCCAACGGTCTGTTCATTCCGGGCAACTACGTTCATGTGCGTGATTTGCATTTTGCCGATTGGATGGCGTTCGATGATGTTGACTTCGGCGAGCAGGGCGTAAGCCGGATTACAGTTCGCGCTGCGGTATTGACCGAAGATACGCGCATGCAAATGATGCTTGGCGGACCGGAAGGCAAAGCCGTAGTGGATATGGAGCTTCCGCTGCACGATGGCAAGCTGGCTCCGTTCTACAAGGAATATACGATAGAGCTGGCGGTACGGCTGACAGGCAAGCAGAATCTGCACATTGCATTCACGAATTCGAATATCCGTAAATGGCAAGTGCGCGATGCGGGCATTTGCGATATCGATTGGATTCATTTTTCATAATGGAGTTACGATTTCGAAAGAGGCCGCTTTATCCCGTGATATCAGGGTAGGATAAGATGAATTAGATTGGTTTCCTGTCGAAGTAAGCTTCATGAAGTGAGCTCCATTGGAAAATATACAGTCAAATGTGCGGATTAGACGGTTAGTCGGCACGTGGACTGTATTTTGTACAGTGGATTGGGCTGTTTTTCAGCGATTGGTGCGAAATGGGGGCAAAGCACTGGATGAAATCCAATGGAACTTTCTTCGGAAAGAGGATACGCGCTAATCCATTGTACGAAATCCAATGCAAGCTTAGACTCGGAGGCACGAACCAGCCTTCAGCTCAGCATTCGCTCTACTATGTTCAAAAAGAAGGCGAGGCCAGCGTGTGAACGGCGGTCTCGCCTAATGATCGAATTAACGTGTCAGGAGCGTCTGTATTTCGGCACGCAATGCTTCGTTACCGGCAATGATGCCTGAAGCGCCCCAGGTAAACGCCCCTCCATTCAAGTCCGTCACGCTGCCCTGTGCCTCTTGGACAAACCGTATTGCATGGAAGAACTCTTTACGATACGCATCATATACCATTGCAAAAACAGGCTGCCCGTCCTCGATCAGGCAGAGGGACATGGACCAGAATGCAAAGCCCTGATGTAAATGAACGCCTCCATCGACTGGATCAAATACCCAGTAGGCATATAGAGTTCACCTTCAGTTAATAATGGTATTCATAAATACTACTACAATTCAGTTAAAAAAAGAGGGAATACCGCAGGTTATTCAAGTATTTCCCTGTAAGGATTGATGAGCTTGTCATAGTGCTCCCCATACTTCTCTGCCAATTGATTGCCGAAATCCCGCTCAATCCGATCCATAATGACGTCGTGATAGAAGCCGTTTTGCAGCAGCTCGACCACGGAAGGATGATCGGTTTCCAATGCGGACAACTTGAGTGACTTGCCGAAGCTGCCAATGAGCGCGGAACGGGAGTCGCAGAGAATGGAAAAACGTCTGGGTTCCAGATACTTCCACTCTTCGCTCCGCCTATGCACCAAAACATGCTTTAATCGGGTATGGCATTCGCCGATGGAAATAACCGTTACCGCAACACCCCGTCGTTCCGCCTCCAGCAGCGACTCTTCGAACCAGCTTACATCTTCCGCCCATATGTCCGCCACGATGCTTTTATCTGCATTGGACAACAAACGTCGAATGGTCGTTTCCAGCGCTTTATCGCCCTGCCAGTTATAGAACGACGCGGACTTCCGTGGAGGGGACTGCAATTGCTCCAGCAGCGTGTGGGCTGTCTGTTCAAAATCCGTCTTCAGCAGTCGAACGAGCTGCTCAATGGGCACGGCGCCGTATAAAACAGGTTCGGCTTCAACCGCCCGGCACATTCCTTTGTCTGTCAAAGACCGGAGTGCCGCATACACATTTGAGCGGGATACAGAGACTTTTTTGGCCACCTCATAACCCGATATGTTCGGTTCTTCATGCAGTACCAAGTAGCATCTTGCTTCCAGATCGGATAAACCGATTTTCCGAAGTTCATCAATCAAATGAGTTACCTCCTTTTTGCAATGTTTATTATAGTGTTATTTTAAAATACTACTTTTATTATATCAATACATTGTTCACTTATCCGGGAGATGAAAGCCACCCAAAAAAGACGAAAAACAACAAATATTGTATAAGAATGAGGACATAAACTCGTCTCCAAACTTTTCGTGCTTGCGGATCTAATCGCTCAAAAGCATAGCCTGCACGTTTTTCTAATTTTCTAATTTGATAAACATACATATTAAGACCAAACAACAGTATAAACCCAATACAGCCCCACAACACAGATTTTTCATAACGATACAGCAGTCTTGAAACGTAAACTTGTGTAAATAACATAACAACACCTATCGTGATCATCCATACCGTAAATAACCAAGTGTGGGTGTCATTCATAACGAATTCCGCCTTGAATCTGAAAATAACCACCACATGATGAACTGCAGCATACTCATCCAACCTATGAATAGCAAAGAATCCTCATTGATTGAACTCAATACCTGACTAACTAACGAGAATGGCTCTGTAAATAAATGAATAGAGTGAAAACGCAGAAATCTTCCTATGTAGACTCCAATGCTGCACAGGATGATAAAAGCCAATAGGATCGTCTTGCTCCACTTTATATGTAAGATAAGACTGTGAATCTGTTTTAACATAAGAATGTAATAATAAATAGCCAATACTACTCCGCTTATTAAAACAAAAAAGTTCCACCATTCCTCAACAATCAAACCTTTTTTAAAATTAAACTCAAAAATTTTGAGATGAATGAGATCCGTTATCACGTAAAGGACATTAGGGGATAACAGTATAAAAACAATATAAAAAGCGGCACTAACGGGGATTTCCCGCTTGCTCTTTGCTTTAAATAAGGGCAATAAAAAAGCAAGCTCCAAAGCGGCAAAAGCGAGAAACATATTTAATATCATAAATGAATAGGCCGTATCAAAAATGATAAGCATCAGTATATAGGCGAAAAAACAAAGTCGTGCTTTTGCGCGTTCATCCATGAGAAACCTCCTTTACATTGATCCGGGAGCATCTCTTCCCGAACGGGCCGGACATCTTGGGGTATGTGCGCAGGTTCTATATATACATACTCGACATCGAATATTCCTGAATATCCGAACAAATCTCCGAATTTCGGATTGGCAACGCGCCGTTTTTTGCTGCCGACATCTCGATCTCTACAGCAAGATGCTGATGTGTGCCGATGAGGACCGAACGACGCAGCAAAGCCCCTGTCCGTCTTGGACAGGGGCAGTCTTAAATCAATCGCCTGCAGTGCTCTTATGATTCGGTAATGACGATCTGATCCTTGCCGCCATACACCGTCCACCAAGGCTTCGCCGCTTGCTGCAGCACTCGATTCAAATGCTCCATGCGCTGCACGCCTTCATCCTTCAGCCATGCGCGCAGGCCAGTATCGCCATTCTCGCCATACACGGCAATGCCGTCTTGCCAAGTGGCGCGGCCACAGAGCACGCCTGAGAACGGAACGTCTGCTTCGCCAGCGAACTCCAGCGTCTCGATGAAGTCCTCGTTCGAGACGCCGCCGCTCAAATAAATAAACGGAACCGTCGCAATTGACGCCGTATCCCTGAAGTGCTGCAGCGCCTCTTCGCGCGTATATACCGCTTCCGCTTCATGGCCCCGGTTCGCTGCCGTGCCAGACACGTATGTCATGTTGACCGGCACTTCGACCTTGAGACAGTCGAGGTGATACTGCGGCTTCGTGAATTCGCGCATGCTTTTCTTCACTTTTTCCGGCTTCACCTTTGCGTATTCCGGACCCTTCGCATCGGCAATGTCGTCACAATACGTGACCGGTTCGAAGAAGAACGGAATATCGTTCGCCTTGCACTCGGCGCCGATACGCTCGATGAACGCGTGCTTCTGGTCGTTAATGTGCGCCGCATCGTCTGGGTCGTAGTACATCAATATTTTGATGGCGTCTACGCCTTTGTCCGCGTAACGGCGAACAGACCACTCCGGCAGCAGGTCGGGGAGGCGCCCTTGGACGGTCGCGTCATAACCGGTCTTCTCGTAAGCGATGAGCAGTCCTGCCTGCTTATCACGCGCTTCCGCTGCGCTCCAGCCAAATTCCGGATCTAGCAGAATGGCCGTGCTGTATGGGGTCAATTCCTCGGTTACGGCCACCTTGAATTCTTCCACATGCTTCACGTCGGCTTCGTGGCCGAGCGCCTTGGTCAGCGACTTCTTCAACGAACCGCGCTGATCGAGCGCTGTTGCAATGACCAATCCGTGTTCGTCCGACAAGCGCGTTAACGCTTCGTATTTGCCTTTTGTCATCTGTACTTTCATACCAAGCACCCCAATCGTACATTTTTCCTTCACTACTTCATTACATCAATATTCCCATCATGAAACGTTTCATGAAGAAAAAATAACAAATACAGAACATTCATGAACGATTTTCAACAAAAATTCAAGTCTTTTCGTTGTGACTCTGCTTCCAGCTCCATTTGAAAACGGTGACGTTAGCTCTAGAAATGAATTGTCAGAATGTGCCACTGCGTGCTATATTCAACTGATATATCGGACAATAAGGGGGAAGGGATGTAGATGAGTCAAATGATAAACTATTATTCTTCGTTCGACGAATGGGGACGTCTCGAGCGGGAACCTTTGGAGTTCACGGTCAATTGTCATTATATTAAATCGCACCTCCCGGAAAAAGGACACATCTTGGATATCGGGGCAGGTCCCGGAAAATATGCGATAGAGCTGGCGAAATCCGGATATGACATCACATTGGCGGACATTACACCAAAGCTGGCCGAAAGCGCACGAGAGAAGGTACGGGAATACGGGCTTGAGCGCCAGTTTCAAGGCTTTGACGTTGCCGATGCGAGAAATTTGCAGTTGTATGCCGATGAGCAATTCGATGCTTCTTTGATGTTAGGCCCATTGTATCATTTGCAGCAGGAGGAAGACCGGGTTAGCGCCGCTCAGGAATTGCATCGTGTGACAAAGTCAGGCGGTCTTGTCTTCGTCGCATTCATGCCGAGAATGAGGCACGTGGCAACTTCGCTGTTATATCCGCAGCATTGGAAGCCCAATGACACAATAGAAGGGCTGACCGAGTTTATGCGCACCGGAATTTTCAATCATAGCGATGAAGGAAGGTTTACGGGAGCCTATTATTTTCCCATAGAAGAAATTGAGCCGTTTATGGAAGCGCATGGGTTCGAACAAGTTAAGCTCATCGGATCGGGCAGCATTGCGGGCTTGATGAAGCCGGAGCACTGGCAGTATTGGCGCGACCAAGGGGAAGCAGCGTTTCAATCGATCATGCAAATTGTTATGGATGCAGCAGACAGTCCATACATCCTAGGAACCTCGTCTCATTTGTTGTATATAGGGAAAAAAGTATAGGCTGAACTTCTTGCATGGTTATATTTTCATAAAATAACATTAAATTTAAAATGAATCGAACGGGAATCCGTGTTACGATCTGGACGTACCAAAAATAAGGCCGAAGCTCATCTGAGCACGGGGGAACCACACATTGGGGTGAAGTCGCATAGATGCGGCAGGGGGAATCCTCTTTGACCCGAACCCGTCAGCTAACCTCGTAGGCTGCAAAGGGAGAGATAATCTGAATGAAAAATACGTTCAAGAAAGTCGTTATCACGGGAGCACTCGTTCTGGCACCAGTCGTGGCAGCAGGTTCGGCAATGGCCGCTCCGCTGAATGTTGCAGCTCAAGCACCTAATCAAAATCTGACGAACATCGATTGCTCCGGCTTCGATTTCAATACGATACTGCAAGGCAATGAGCAGAACAATCAGAACTTGACCGATATGTTGAACAAGCTGTTTCCTAATACGAAGCCTGTAGTCACACAACCAGATGCTGCGGTACCGGACAAAAGCAAGCCTGAACCGGCGACTCCGGCACCAAGCAAGCCAGCACCAACAACACCTGCAACAGGTACGGAAAATCCGAACCAAGGCGTGACGGCTAACTCCGATTTCGCTGCGCAAGTGGTTGATTTAGTGAACCAAGAGCGTGCCAAAGCAGGACTTGAGCCATTGAAATCGGACGCGGCGCTCACTAATGTCGCAATGGTGAAGGCGAAAGACATGTACGACAACAATTACTTTGATCATAATTCGCCGACCCTTGGCTCTCCGTTCGATCTGATGCAGTCCAAAGGGATCCAATATCGTACCGCTGGCGAGAACATTGCCAAAGGACAACGCACACCGGAAGAAGTAATGAATGCGTGGATGAACAGTGAAGGTCACCGTAAAAACATTCTGAACGCAAGCTATACTTCAATCGGCGTTGCATACTACAATGGTGAGTGGGTACAAGAATTTACAGGATAATGACGAACTTTGAAGCCGAAGCCTGCAGAGCAATCTGCAGGCTTTATTTTGCGCTCGTGAACGGAAAACGATGCAGTTACATAAGAATGAAACAGATGTCATCATAATTGTATTGAATATATAAGCAAATAACTATATGGTGATATTATATTTGATGAAGAAGACAGGAGGTGCAAGATGGAACATATGGATCATGCTGAACAGAAGCATACAGCAATTGAGAACGTATCCGCCTTTTTAAAATTACTTGGCGATCCGACTCGTATGACGATTGTGGCCATATTGTCCCGGCGCGAATGTTGTGTATGTGAGTTGCTTGAAGTATTCGACGTCAGCCAGCCTTCAATCAGCCAGCATCTGCGCAAGCTGAAGGATGCGAATCTCGTCAAGGAAGCTCGTAAAGGGCAGTGGATTTATTATTCGCTGCAGCCCGCGAATCCACACTACGCCCTGCTGCAGGAAATTGTTGGACGGCTGCCTGAACCATCCGTACAGCTGCGTACCATCGAGGCAAGCCAGGCGGCGAATCGGTGCGGCAATGGATGAAGATACGGAGCGCAAGGGAGTGTAAAGCAATGAACAGTACAAATTCGAGGCGATTGTCGGTGTTGGACCGCTACTTGACGTTATGGATCTTTCTCGCTATGGCGCTTGGCGTCGGGCTCGGTTCTATATTTCCGGGATGGGGCGTGTATTCAAAGACGTTAAGGTGCTGATCTTATCACTCGTGCAGAACTGGATTATCGGCCCGCTTCTCATGTTCTTGCTGGCGATTCTTTTGCTGCCCGACCATCCTGAATATATGGTTGGTCTCATCTTGATTGCCCTCGCACGTTGCATCGCAATGGTCATCGTATGGAATGATCTGGCGCAGGGAGACACGGAATATGCTGCAGGGCTAGTTGCGTTCAACTCCGTATTTCAGATTTTGCCGCGGTCATCGGACCATTGGTCGAAGTCCCGGTCATGATCGGATTAGTTCGGATCGCTCTGCGGATGCAATTCTTATTCCCAACCAAATCAAAACATCCATAGAGAGTGAGGAAATCGAAATGACAGCGAAAAAGACGATATATTTTCTATGCACGGGCAATTCCTGCAGAAGCCAGATGGCGGAGGGGTTCGGCAAACACTTCTTAGAAGAGGGATGGGACGTGTACTCTGCCGGCATTGAAGCGCATGGCGTCAATCCGAAAGCCGTTCAAGCGATGGCGGAAGTGGATATCGATATCTCTGGACAAACCTCGAACGTCATCGATATGGAGCTGTTGCGCCGCGCTGATGTGGTCGTGACCTTATGCGGTCACGCGAATGAGGTCTGTCCTGCGGTTCCGGCACACGTCCGACGGGAGCATTGGGGATTCGACGACCCGGCAGGGCAGGATTGGTCCGTGGTTCAGCGGGTCCGTGATGAGATAGGAGCACGTATTAAGCAGTTTGCAGAGCTTGGTTATTCGTCATAAATGCAGCACAGCAAGCCTCGACATGCGTCAGGTGTTGAGCCTGCCGAGAAACCCGCAATGAAGAGAAACGAAACCACATGCTATGACCGAGTAAGGTCGTGTGCCTGTGGTTTTTTTGATCTTGCAAACAAAAAGAAGCGCCCTAATTCGGGGTGCTCAGAGCGTTGCATTCTATTTCTACTTGGAAACGGCAGAAACGGACAAGTAATAGCAAGTTTCTGTGCTGATACCTAAAAATTGCGCATATGGTGAAGTATATCTCATTACAGTAAGAACGGAGGTTCTTCCCTTGCACAATAATCCTGCTCACCAGCAGTTGGTTTATCAGGCAGACCCCGCGATGGTTCAAGCCATGCATTCGGCCAGGGAAAAAGTTCACCATGTCTGCAACATGTATAAGGATCGGCATGTGCGAGTTCAGACGGTTGACGGTCAAGTATATGATGGGGTCATCTCAAATGTCGATAGAGATTATCTTTATTTGCATACCCAGCATCCCATGCCGCAACGCTCACTGTACGGTTCGTATTATTTTAATAACGACGTCATTTTGCCATTGGTGTTGTATAATTTGCTGGTCATTTCTTTGTTATAGTCATCAGACAGCGTTTGCTGCACGGTTGAAAAAAAGAGTCCTTGCACCACTAAAGTGCAAGGACTTATTTGCGCGTCCGCAGCGTCCATATTAAAATCGGCGGCCCTCGTGCGCTCTTACCTCCTGATGCTTGATACAGGCAGACTTGCCGTATACAATAGGAAGGTACTTCATCTCGATACCAATAGAGAAGGAGTAAGTGAATATATTGCGTCATATATTAGTTAAAGGAGGGGTGACTGTGGCATTTGGCGCTAGAGTATTGAAGACGGGGATCGCGGTTACCCTGTCGCTATATATCAGTATGTTCCTGCAATTCAAGACACCGGTCATTGCCGCGGTAGCTGCGATCTTCGCGATGCAGCCGTCCATCTACCGTTCTTGGCGTTATTTTCTGGACCAGTTCCAGACTAATACGGTTGGAGCAGTAGTAGCATTATTGGCGGGGATGGCCTTTTCCAATGCACCGATTGCGGTAGGTATCGTCTGTATTCTGGTCATTATGATATGTTTGAAAATGAAAATGGAAGAGACCGTCGGTCTGACGCTCGTGACGGTCATTACGGTAATGGAAGCCTCGGGACAATGGAATTATGCATTGATTCGATTCGTGCAAATCCTGATTGGCATCGGTTCGGCGTTTCTCATTAACATTTTGTTCTTCCCGCCGAATCCGAAGGTTCAATTCATCGGGCAGATCCAGACCGTCTTCAACAAGATGTCGCTGCTTCTGCGCACGATTATTTCGGATGAGATCAAGGAAGCCGCGTTCCGAACAGAGAAGCAAGCTCTGGAAGACATTATGAAGTCGCTTGCGGATAAGTACAAGCTGTTCGAGGAAGAGACGAAGAAGTTAAAGCGCGCCAAGTACCGGGCTACGCGCCAATTGGTTGTGTACAAGCATCTCTTGAATACGCTGTGGAAGGGGATGGCGGTGCTGAATGCGATTGAAGAGCATTATTTTCAAACAACCCGGACGCCGGAGACGAATAAGTTCTTCGATCATCATCTGGAGATGCTTATCAAATGTCATGAACACGTGCTGCTCAAATTCGAGGACAAGGTAAAGCCAGACAGCACGGAAATTGAACTGATGGAAGCAGAGAACGAATTGTTTATGCAGAAGGCAATGCAGCATTGCGTACAAGAACAGGAAGGGATGCTGCGCCTCTCGATTGTGGCGGCGTCCATGTATGAATATGGTTTTCAGATTGCGCGCCTTGACCGGCTCGTCGGACACGTCGATAAGGAAGAGGACAAAGGACTATTAAACGGCTTGATATAATTGAATTGGAAATAAGCATGATGCCAATATTGGATATCGAGGAAATGGTTGACAAAGGTGGAGTTTAAGGATAGTATTCTCGGTAGTCTGATTATATATCCTCATTAGGTGAGGCTCCTATACAAACAAAGGCCACTGCCCGGAAATATCGAAAGATGCCTACGGGTAGAACAGGAACTGTCGAGCTAAGGCTTTTCTTAAGGTGGCTAAGAAATGATTGTATTTCTTTACGTTGTATAGTGCCAAAGCCCGGTTAAGGGGAGGCGTAAGTAAACACATTTGTTTCATTATGCACCCTCTAGCAGCTATGCTTGGAGGGTTTTATTATGTGCGCGGGAGGTGACTGTTCGAATGGACGGAAGCGGAAGTAGGATGTTTGACCAATTACGGCTTAGGTCTGCGATGCAGAAGCATTCCCTGATCATTTCCATTGATGGTTGCCAACGGGCATACGTACTTTGGTTATGAATCTCACTGATTTTGCCACGGAACGCTTTTGATATCATTTGCATACATCCGAGAGCCGCTGCCAAGCAATTATGAAATAAAAGAGGTTATGGTATGCTGCGAAAATTAAAACGTGTGGATCCGTTGATGCTGTGGATTTTGCTGTGCTTTATGGCGGTTAGCACTATCGTTATTTACAGCGCAACGACAAATACGAGTTATGAAGGCTTGCACAAGAACAACATGATGCTCTATGCCGCATTTTTTATTCCGCTCCTCGTTACGGCTTGGTTCGATTATCGGGTTGTCGTGCGTTATTTATCCGTCATCCTCTATGTCACTGGCATTGCATTGTTGGCACTCGTCATGTTCAAAGGGGTTGACATCAATGGTTCTGTACGCTGGATTGCCATCGGAGGACAGCAATTTCAGCCTTCCGAATTAATGAAGCTGTTCACCATATTGATGCTGGCCCGGTTTTTGGGGCGGCGTGAAGGGGAGGAGCTGCGGCTGGTTCGGGATATCGTCCCGCTCGGCCTCATTATCGCGATTCCGGTCTTTTTTGTTTTGAAGCAGCCTGATTTAGGAACGTCGATCGTGTTCGCGGCGATTTTTGTCGCTATGATATGGATGGCAAATGTGCGCATGTCACATATGATAATCGGTTTGTCTGCGACAGCCGCTGTTATCGTTTCCATTGTGGTTCTGTATTACACGAACAGCGATTTGCTGGCCCAATTCATTAAGCCTCATCAGATGGCGCGCATTGAAACATTTCTTGATCCGACCAGCGACTCGGATCAGGCGTGGCATGTGATGAATTCGATCCGTGCGATCGGCTCGGGCAGGCTGTCGGGAGACGGGTTCACTCAAGGCTTTTTTATTCATAGCGGGTACATTCCTTACAGTTATTCGGATTCGATATTCGTCGTCATTGGTGAGGAGTTCGGTTTTCTTGGATCCGCCATGCTCATTCTGTTATATTTTCTGCTTATCTACCGTATGGTTCTGATTGTGAAAGACAGCAATAATCTGGAGGGCGCCTATCTCGTTGTCGGCATTATTGCGATGTTCACGCTGCAAATCTTCGAAAATATCGCCATGCATATCGGGTTGATGCCGCTCACAGGGCTGTCCCTGCCCTTTATAAGCTACGGCGGGAGCTCGCTTCTGACCAATATGATCTCGATCGGGCTTGCGCTAAGCGTCAAAATTCATCAGGAAGAACCCGATCTGCTAGAACCGCTCACAACGAAATCAGTCATGTTCCATTAATTGTGATGATGCTAATGCGGTCAGTCAAATCCGAATGTTGCGTGAACCAAGCCCTTGCCATTCAGGCAAGGGCTTGCGGTATTAAGCTTGAGCTTGCGCCTGTGGCTGCGCATGTGCCTGCGGGGGAATTCGCCTGGCCCTGCCGAGGAAAAAGTAACCGTCTAAGCCGATTCTGCCCGCGTTCCATCCGGCTACTGCAATGAAGCTGCAGATTAGGATAAACAAGGGATTCCAACTGATCGAACCTGAGAACAGAAAGGAAAAATTCATCATCATGCCCATAATAGAGGCCAGCCAAGTCATCAGCCCGAGAATGAGGCCAAGACCGACTAGAAGCTCGCCAAAGGCCACCAAGTAGCTGAAGAAGCCGGAGGTTGGCAGAGCGACGTTCTTGAGGAACCACGCCCACCAACCGGGAACGATTGGACGATCGCCAACCGATTTGGCGATCGCCGCTTCAAGAAAGCCGCTTGCATCGAATCCATTCGTAAGTTTCCCCCATCCTGCCGTCACCCATTTATACCCAACGTATAGACGGAGAACACACAGCAGCACGGCGGCGCTGAAATGGGATCGCAGCCAGTGCACAAACATAAGTAAACCACTCCTTTTGCTTTGAATTTAGGCAGCGCGCTGTCTTATGATACCGGTTCTGGTATATTGTACAAAAGTTGAAGCGGTTTAACAAATAGTTATCGGTTACATTTTGAGGGGGAAATTTCTACAATTTTATCATTAATACATTGACTGATGAGTTATCAGGTATGAAAAAAGCAATTTCCAGTAACAAGGGGTAACTCTGCAAACGCTTAATGTCAAGTTGATTCAGATGGAAAGAAAACTGTCAAAAGTGAAAAGACGGCTTTAAGCAATAATAAATACAGAGCATAAGGGAAGAAGCAGGATGGGTACGCGCTGGCGGAGCTCATCTTTTTGCTGTGTATGCACAGTCGTATTTTGTGAGAAGGGGAGCGAATGGTCTTTGCATCCGGTGTCTTTTGACCATTCTCCCATTCACTCAGTCTCGTTGTGAGCACCGTGACGCTAGACGAGCACGAGTCACTTCCAAGCGGTGATTTCCATTTGCAGCGAAGGGGGTTGGGTGACGGAAGAAGTATTTTTCCTTGTAAAATCCTTCTTCTGATGTAAAGGGAGAGTGAGGCAAGAGGCGGATAGCAACAACGATGCGGTTGTGAGATTGAAGCTTTCTAGGAATAGAAGTAGCATTGATTCGTTGTTTTTCTCTTTCACGAGGAAGATGATGGATGCTTGACAAAAGGGGAATAGTATAGTTATATTTAAATCGTAATTATTACGAATAATAAAAAGGTGCTAATTATAGCCGCCGCATGAAGGAGGATAATCCATGCACGATCAGCGTATACCGGTAACCGTACTGAGCGGATATTTGGGTTCCGGGAAGACGACGATATTAAATCATGTGTTAAACAATCGGGACGGACTTCGTGTAGCCGTCATCGTTAACGATTTAGGGGAAGTAAATATCGACGCGAATCTCATCAAAGACGGTGGCGGCTTATCCCGCACCGAAGAGAAGCTGGTGGAAATGTCGAACGGATGCATCTGCTGCACGCTGCGCGAGGATTTGTTGAAAGAGGTGGAGAAGCTCGTCAAAGAGGGCCGGTTCGATTACATTCTCATCGAGTCGACGGGGATAGGGGAACCGGTACCTGTGGCGCAGACCTTCTCGTATGTGGACGAAGAGCAAGGTATCGATTTATCGCAGTTATGCCGTCTGGATTGCATGGTGACGGTGGTGGACGCGTATCGTTTCTGGCACGATTTCTCGTCGGGCGACAGTTTGCTCGATCGGAATGAGGCGGCTGGTGAAGACGATACGCGGAGCGTCGTTGATTTGTTAATTGACCAGATAGAATTCTGCGATGTGCTCATCTTGAACAAATGCGACATGGTGAAGGAAGAGGATCTGCTGCAATTGGAAGGCGTGCTCCGCAAGCTGCAGCCGCGCGCCAAGCTCATCCGCACATCTCATGGACGGATCGCTCCGCAGGATATTTTGAATACAGGGCGGTTCGACTTCGACGCAGCCAGTCAATCGGCGGGATGGATGCAAGAATTGCAGTTGGGGCATCACACACCGGAGACAGAGGAGTATGGTATCGCTTCGACTGTGTACCGCCGCAAGAAGCCATTCCATCCCGAACGTCTTACGTCATGGCTGGAGGATTTCCCGGACGACATCGTCCGCGCGAAAGGGTTGATGTGGTTGGCTTCGCGCAATGTGGCCACCAACTTCAGTCAAGCCGGTCCCTCCATTCAGATTGGTCCTGCCGGTTATTGGGTCGCTACATTGCCCGAACGGGAAAGGCAGGCCGTCTTAGAGGATCATCCGGAGATTGCGGCAGACTGGGACAACCGGTTCGGGGATCGCTGCACCGAGGTCGTGTTGATTGGCGTCGATATGGATAAGGAGCGTATGGTTCGTTCGTTGGATGCGTGCCTCTTGACCGATGAAGAGATGTCGGCGGACTGGTCGGCCTTTCATGATCCGCTTCCTAATCTCATTGTGGAAGAGATAGGCCAATAGTATAAAGATATAGCGGTAAAAGCAGGATGAGCCCGTGCTGGTAGAGCTCATCTTTTTATTTTGGTAATACAGCCCGTTTGGGGAGAGTAGGAAGCCTGTACCATTATTCCCCCCATGTCTTTTGGTCATTCTCCCATTCACTCAGGCTTACAGCGGCGCTGTGTCGTTTAATGTGCAGCGTCACTTCCGAACGGACGATTTTCATTTGCAGCTACAGGAGTAGCGGGTGAAAGGCAGTGCCTATTTTCTCTAAGATCGGAACTTGAAGTGGGGGAAAACAAGCGACAACCTATGCAGCTTCTGCAGACGAGACGTCGGATTGAGTAGCTTGGAGACGAGAGAAATCCTTTTTTCTGATGGGAGGGGAGAGTGAGGCAAGAGGCGAATCAGAACAACAATATGGCCGTCCACCTTGCATATTTTGATATGGGGGATGGAACAAACGTTCTTGTAAGAGGCAGTTAAATTATGGTATAATTCAATCGGCTGGACGCAGTAAGCGATTCAGCACAGGTGATAATGCAAGACTAGAGGATCAGGAATTCATATTTATGAATGAAGGAGCAGGTTGAATACATATGACGATACACAGAGCTGTCCCGGCCGAATTGGATGATGTGATGACGCTTGTTCGGGAATGTACGGAGCAGATGCATTCGCAAGGAATTAATCAGTGGGATGAGAATTATCCGAACGCTCATATTTTGATGGAGGACATCCGCTCGGGATGGCTGCACACCTACCGGGATGGCGAGGAGATTGTTGGGATGATGACCTTGGATGAAAATCAGGAGGAGGAGTTCGAAGCAATATCGTGGCGTGATCAGGGTGGAAGAGCGCTCATTGCCCATCGATTGGCTGTTAAGCCGAGCCATCAAGGGCAAGGGATTGCGAAGAAGCTGCTTGCTTTTGCAGATAACTATGCGCAGGAACAAGGTTACAGCAGCCTGCGCTTTGACAGCTACAGCAAGAACACAAAAGCCGTGGAGTTATATAAGCGGTTGGGATATGAAGTTCGAGGGGAGATTGTATACCCGTCCCTTGAATTTCCCTTCTATGTGTTCGAGAAGCATTGGACGGCTGTCAGCAATTAAGTTGGCGAAGGAGTAGCAATTAGACGATGATAAAATTATTTCAATACAATTGGATGGTACGTGAGGAATGGTTTGAGTGGTGCATGCAGCTTCCACATGAAGAATACATTCGCGAACGTGTAGGTGGAGTCAGAAGCTTCCATCGAACCCTGTTTCACATTATCGATGTCGAATCGAGTTGGATTCGAGCATTAGATGGCAAGCCAGACGAAATGCCATCATTGGAACAATATGATACGGTAGAACGACTTCATTCTCTATCCAAACATTACCGCTCTGACGTAGAATCATTCGCTGCCAAGTGGACATCAGAGATGGAACTGAAGTCTTTTAGTGTACCTTGGGAGCCGGATGAGACGCATACTTATGGAGAAGTGATCCGACATGTCATTGCCCATGAGATTCATCATATCGGTCAGATCTCCGTCTGGGCACAAGAAATAGGGAGCAAGCCGGTGTCCGCCAATTTCATTGGCAGAGGACTGAACACATAACGACAGAAGATTGAACTGATAGCTCACATCGAAAGAAGCCAATCATTTCTATATAAAATCATTCATTAATTGAATTTTAATTGAATTATTATGTACGAACGAGACGATGCCTCCAAAAGGGCGCCGTCTCTTTGTATTTATAGGATATACGTTAAGGGAATGCATTTGACATATGGGATCTGCATACTGTAGAATGAACAAAAATACCAGTTAGTCAAAAAAAGAACTCTATGGTACGGAAATTGATAGAGGAGTGAGCAATGACAGTGAGTCGTCGCAGTAATTGAGATTGGTTTCGATTTTGGGGGAGGAACATGAATGTCCAGAAAAGAAAAATCTAGTGGTTCATTATTCATATTGATGTTGAATATGTTCATTGTCATGGTCGGAATGGGACTCATCATACCGATTATGCCGAAATTCATTACAGAGTTCGGGGCATCCGGACAAGCGATGGGATATCTCGTCTCGGCGTTTGGTCTAACGCAGTTTGTTTTCTCACCGTTTGCAGGAGAATGGTCGGATAAGTATGGGCGTAAAAAGATGATCGTCTTCGGAATTGCCATGTTTACGATTTCCCAGTTCATTTTCGCGGCAGCCACCGATATGTGGATGCTGTACGCATCCCGTTTCCTCGGAGGAATGGGTGCGGCATTCATGACGCCAGCCATGATGGCTTATGTCGCGGATATTACGACAGAATATAATCGGGGCAAAGGACTGGGGTGGCTAATGGCTTCCATGAGTCTCGGGGTGGTCGTCGGACCGGGAATCGGAGGATTTCTTGCTGAGAGCGGAATTCGCATTCCATTCTACGCCGCAGCGATGATCGCGGCTATCTCAACTGTAATTTCGCTATTATTCTTACCGGAGACGGTGTCGATAGAAGCACGTATGAAATCGAAGCTCTCACAGACAAAGCGTGAAAACATTTTGAAGCAGTTCGCAAGATCATTCAAGGCACCTTATTTCATGCTGTTGGTGCTCATTTTTACGATGACATTCGGTCTGATGGGCTTCGAATCAGTATTTGGACTGTATGTCGACAAGAAATATGGCTTCACACCTAAAGATATTTCGCTCATGATTACGGTTGGCGCCCTCTTGGGCGTAGTCATTCAAGCGGTTCTGATCGACAAGCTGTTGCGCCGATTCGGCGAGAAGAAATTGTTGAATGTCATGTTTGTCGTAGCTGGCGTGAGTATGATAATTATGGTGTTCGTCCAGGGCTACTTCCTCATATTTGCCGTATCGGGTCTGTTCTTCATTGCGACTTCTATTATCCGTCCGGCGATCAACACGTTATTGTCTAAGATGGCAGGAAATGAGCAGGGCTTCGTTGCCGGTATGAATAATGCATATATGAGCTTAGGCAACATTATCGGTCCAGCAATTGCGGGTACATTGTTCGATGTAAACATTAACATTCCATATGTGGTAGGCGCAGTCATATTAGTTATGAGCTCCTTACTGTTAGCTGCATGGAGCCGAAGCAGCAGCGCGAGCAAAGCGGCCAAGTCTGAAGCGGTTCATGCATAATATTGGGTCAGCAGGAGTGCATCATGAGATGCACTCTTTTTTTTGTTGAAAAAGTTTCCATAGTCGGATACACTTGAACCAACTTTATGGAGTGCTCGACAACGAAATAGCAGGGCTTCAAATCGATATTGCAGCGTATTGTGTATGACATGAACATGTTCACTACAATAAACCCAAGGAGATTATTCGTATGAAAATCATGAATTTCTCGCATGCGGCTCCGTTCCTTAATGCCGCCCTGCCATTGTTAATGCAAGATGAAGCGGTGAACAATGTCATGATCGGGTTAGCAATGCAATTGCGCCAACAGCACAGCGATGTGTACTTCGCTCTGCTGTCAGACCATAAACCTGCATTGGCCGCACTCATGACTCCCTCAGGACCATTGCATCTGTACGGTAAAGATTGCACTGCCGGACATCTTAATCTGCTCGTGCACAACATCCGCCAGCAACTCAGGAGCGTATCCCAAGTTGTCGGACCTACGGGGCTCACGAATCTGTTTGCAAGCGTGTGGTCCAATGCGACTGGCTTTAAAGCGGTGAATAGCAAGTTGTTGAGCGTATATTGTCTAGAGCGCGATATGCTGTTGCCCGATAAGAGAAGAGGTATGCTGCGCTCGGTAGAAATGAAAGATGAGCATCTTTTGACGCAATGGATGTATGAGATGTCCGTCGAGACTGGCATTCCCATTAGGGAAGAAGATGCTAGCTGGAGGACGAAGCAGAGCATTGCGGACGGAGATTTGTATTTGTGGGAAGTGGAAGGAAGGCCCGTATCTATGGCAGGGAAAGTAAGGTCGACCCCGAACGGTATTGCCATCCATTCCGTATATACGCCGCTGCCTCTGCGAAATATGGGGCACGCTGCCGCTTGTGTTGCAGCGTTGAGTGAACTTCTGCTTCACTCTGGTTATGACTTTTGCTGTATTTTTGCCGATGATACTCTTGCGGGGGCCGGACGATTGTACACGAACATGGGATATGAACAATTGGAACATGTAATTGAACACCACTTTATATTGGGTTGAGCGGAGGGCAGCATCGGGGGGGATAACAAGAAAAGAGCCTAAAGGCAGGCTCTTTGCGTTATGTCATTCATATGTGGAATGTGATTATGAAAGGAAACGGTGTAGCACGGGCACGAGTCACAATGGACGGCCTACGCGATAGAAGTGGCTATACTTTGAACGGAGTGTGCCGTATTTATGCGCGCCGTTTCTTTTTTTTGTTTACTCGGCTAATGGTCGCTACCCCTTCTTCAATAGTATTGAACGTGAAAAAGTGCCGCGGTATCGGAACGCAATGATGACGGTTCACAATTTCAATGGGGTGAATGACGGGAAGGATTTGCGGATGAAAAAAATCGCGGATGATCGGAGCCGTCGGACAAATGATAGGTTCAGCTGGCGGGCAATGCGGTCTACAGGACATACGGTACAACTCCTTTCGTTTAGTTGGTTACATTATATTGGACTGACCCCGATGAGGTATGTTCACTTGTACCGATGGCATTCGGTTTTGATGAAAATGTCCCTACTGGCATAAATATACGCAAGAAAGGGCATCTTTACCAAAGAGCAGAAGAGAGAGGTGACATGGATGCCGAAGAAAATGATTAACGGCGTGAACCTGCACTATCATGTTTACGGTAAAGGTGTTCCGATATTGTTTATTCATCCGCCATTGTTGACATCAGAGAACTTCAATTATCAAGTCGCTCAGCTATCGGCGCATTTCAAGGTAATCACGTTCGACATTCGCGGCCATGGATTAAGCGATGTCTCGAAAGAACCGATAACGTACCCGCTCATTGTACGGGACATGCTGCAGTTGATGAATAAGCTCGGAATTGACAAAGCTTATTTATGTGGCTACTCCACAGGGGGAACGATTGCTCTGCACGCGTTGTTATCATACCCTGACAGGTTCCAAGGCGGTATATTAGTCAGCACGATGTCTGAGACGAGCGATTATTGGCTGCGATGGAGAATCGCACTGGCAATCGCATTGACGAATGTGAAAGCCAAAAATCTGCTTGCATGGGCCATCACGCGGGGCAATGCCGACAGCCGGGAAACGTATAACAATTTAAAGCGGACGGCAAAGCTCGGGAGAACCGACAATTGGCGTCAGTATTACCGCTGCAGCTTAACTTATAACTGCACAAGTCAATTGAAAAAAATCAAGGCTCCGATCATGCTCATTTACGGGAAAAAGGATCTGGGGTTCTTCCGTTACGCGGGAAAGCTGCAAAGGAATTTACCGCACTATCAGCTCTACTGGATTAAGGGTGCCAAGCATCAGATTCCAACCAAAAACGCGTTGGAAATGAATGAGCTGATCCAGCAATGGATTCGGAGGCAGGAGAACGAAGTAAAGCGGGAAGAGAAGCAGCCTGAAGTCGAGCCTTATCTGGCAGCTAAGATACTTGAAGAATCGTCTGAGTCCATGCAACACCCGCTGGCATAAGGGGACGAAATATTTTTGCGGAAAGCGGTCATGAAAGTCCGGCAAGCGGTTGCCGGATTTTTTGTCATGCCGCTCATAGTAATGAAAGGATCGTGAACGGTATGCCGCTTGCTATCTTTATTTTTTTGGACGGGTTTCGCCACTTGTCGGACTCGTGATTGGTTGGTTTATTCCAGCGATTGCGAAGTGGGCGGTAACCTTGCCGTGGGTGCCTTTTAAAGGGCCACTTGTACTGATTGCCTCATTAAAAAGGCTCTTTAACTAATTAACTCAACTTTCGCAGCATGAAATCGACAGATATGCCTTGATGTAACTGGGCAG
>NZ_JAJNBZ010000001.1 GCF_021369635.1 Paenibacillus profundus
AACTTCGCCAAGTTGGGGTGAAGTCCCTTTTTTATTGCTGAAAGTCCTTGTGTAGCAAGGGCTTAGATTACTGCAAAATGCTCAAGTAAAAGATGGAAAACTGATTGTATCTGAATGATGCTTGCTTATGTTCGAATGTTGATGAGAAAATCATCCATTCATTCTCCGGTGCGAATGTATAGTGCACATGAATTTCCCGGGGGATTCGCACCAAATTAATGCCAATATGTGTAATTTTAAAGTGTTGGTAGTTAACGTTTTATCATTGGGTGATTGGAAACATTGTTTTTATGAACTCGTCGATCATTTTTATGTAGGAATTTGACTTTATTTATCAAAATTCGCTGTCGCATCCTACGCGGATGCGTGGATTGAAATGCTGATAATGATCGACTTGATGTGTTCTAAAACAGTCGCATCCTACGCGGATGCGTGGATTGAAATAGCGATCCTCTTTCGGTCGCGTTTCTTCAATTCGTCGCATCCTACGCGGATGCGTGGATTGAAATGATTTTACTGACACGGTAAGACCAATAACGCGTTAGTCGCATCCTACGCGGATGCGTGGATTGAAATAGACCTAAAACGTATGACGCGGCTTTCGACGACGTCGCATCCTACGCGGATGCGTGGATTGAAATCCGGGAGTCAGAGAGCAAGTGTATGCGGCTATCGAGTCGCATCCTACGCGGATGCGTGGATTGAAATATGTAACAGCTCGTCCACATGAGATAACATTTAAGTCGCATCCTACGCGGATGCGTGGATTGAAATTATTAGTTCCGCTTGGTAAATGCGTTCAGGCCGAGTCGCATCCTACGCGGATGCGTGGATTGAAATTTACCATCGGCTCTGGTGGACATGAGGCTACGGATTGTCGCATCCTACGCGGATGCGTGGATTGAAATAGGGCTGATAGTATACTTGTCTTATAAAATAAAAGTCGCATCCTACGCGGATGCGTGGATTGAAATTGGTATTCCGGGGCCGATGGCTCGTAGTTTTCCGTCGCATCCTACGCGGATGCGTGGATTGAAATGACCTGACGCTGCGGACGTGGCACGAGGCAAAGGTCGCATCCTACGCGGATGCGTGGATTGAAATAGCGATAGCGGACGGATTCGGGTATTTGTTTGGGTCGCATCCTACGCGGATGCGTGGATTGAAATTGCTAGCCCAAAAAGGTGAACAAAATCAAGCAAAAGTCGCATCCAACTCGCATTCGTGGACCGCTCAAGCGCACATTGAGCGTCGCATCTTGCACGGACGCGTTGAAAACATTATGAAACCAAAAAAGCATCTACCCCCGTGTCAAAAGATGACACGGGGGTGGGATGCTTGTTTTTTTTGTAGAATATATGTTCTCTGACAGGCTATTGTCACTTTCTATAACCATAATAGAATTTAAAGTCTTGATATGAAGGAAGGTGAGGATGTACGCAACTATGAATACGACAGTTAGCGAGCAGCAACAATTGCATCCAAATGTGGTGCCATATTGGCGAATTTATCGTCTTTTCTCTGGATTGAAGCGGACTGCACTGGCAAGCATTCCCGTCATCGTTTATTTGATGTGGTTGCCCCAATGGAAGTGGATTATATATGTTTCTGCGGCTTATCTTTTGTTTCATTGGAGCAAGGACTTATTCTATATCATATATGGAGTTCGCTTCAGCTATGCCCGAAGAAGTTACGTTCTAACAAAGGATGAAATTGTGATTCGGTGGGGAAGCATATGGTCGGTTAATTCATCGGTTATTCCGCTTAGCCGTGTTCAGCATGTAGATATTGAACAGGACGTCATCCAGAAAAAGCTGGGCATATCTGAAGTCGTTATCGTAACGGCAGGTGATGCGACTGGCATTGTCGGTTTATTGGAAGATGATGCGAATAAACTGAGGCGCCAGGTTATTGAACTGGCCAAGATAGGTGAGACTGATGCATACAATTCATAGGCAACATCCGATCAAGATTGCCGTACATTTGTATCGAACGATCCGCTACATGATCATCCCCTATACTCTCTTGTTATTCAGGGAGATCAAGGCTGGCACAGGTCAACAGCCTTATTGGGTATATGGGGTGGCTGTCGTTATTGGTTTATCTATCTTGCTGTGGTCTGTTATTTCTTGGTGGAAAGACACTTATCAGATTGGGGAATCTGAAATCGTCATTCAAAGAGGTGTACTTATCACCACCCAGCGAACAATTCCGCTGGAGCGAATAACGAATATATCGATAGAACAGACTTGGACCGATCGATTAGTAGGTTCGGCTACTGCCGATTTGCACACTTCAGATTCGAACGAAGAGGCTGATGCCAGGTTCATGTTGACTCATCGCAACGCAGACATGCTCCTTGCCAGAATGAATCGACCCACGTCGCGTGTCTCGAATCAAGCGAAGCCGAATTGGGTACTTCAACCCAAGGATATTTTGATGAGGGCGATTAGTTCCAATTCATTCTGGCTGGGAGTTCCCTTGTGCCTCACTATCGTAACGTATGTATGGGATTGGGTTGAACCAAGCACGGAAGAAGAAGTAAGCGTGGTCCGTTTTTTTCAAGATGAAAGATGGAAAGAATTATTGACGACGGAGCTTATACCCGTTCTGCTTGCGCTTCTTGGCATTATTGCCTTGTGCGTATTCACGTCCTGGTTGTTGTCTTTGGTCATGATGCAAATTCGCTATCACAAATGGTCCGTTATCCGAGACAGTGCCTATATTCATATCCAGTATGGATGGTATGAGAGGAAATCAACCTCCCTCCATACTGTGAAGATTCAGTCGATCCGGGTCAAGGAGCAGTTGTTCAGCCGTTATTTTGGTTATGTGTCCATCTGGATGGATTGCGTTGGGTATGCAGGGGAGAAGAAGGTGAAACTGCTGCTGCCCGCGATCCACAGGTCAGAGATGCATGCTGCATTGGAGATGCTGTTGCCCGAATTTACAATCGTGAACCCGCAGCGTCATTTACCAGCCGGAAAGGCGATGTATTTTGTGTGGCTTCCGGTCATTGCTGTAAGCCTTGTCATATTAGTCTCCGCAATTTTGTCCCCGTGGGCATGGTTGACGCTTCCGTTCGCGGCAGCGTTATATTGGCGGGGGAGCCGAAAATATTCGGGAACGCTATGGGACGTTCATGGCAATCAATCTGTGATCGCGAAGCCGGGTCTTACGCGAACTACAGTCTATGTACAGCGCCAAGCGATCCAATCGATAACCTGTCGTCAAACCTGGATCCAATGCCTATTTGGCATTCTCCAGATTGAACTCGTAATAGATTCGCCATCGAAAGCGAAGGAATACGTATTTACCGGCGCATCCCAAGAGGATGTACAGCAGCTATTAAAATGGTATAAAAATACAGACAATTCCAAGTGCCCATACACTATGAACAAGGAAGAGGTTATTTAGTCCGATTTTTTTGCAGGAGTAGGCAGGTAGACCTATAGATGGTGTCGAATATCCAATATTTATAGGATATTATGAGAGCATCTGGAGGAGAGTACAACGATGTCGGATAGAATGATTCGGCTCATGAAAATGGTCATAGCCATACAGGCGAACCCTGGCATATCGGCGCAGGAACTGGCCGACAAATGTAAAGCTTCGGAGCGAACCATATACCGGGATCTGCGAACACTAGATCTTGTCGTGCCTATAACGAATGATGGATACGGAACAGGATATCGCTTTATAGGCAACTTCGCGATGTATCCGCTTAATTTTACAGAAGAAGAGGAGATGGTCTTCTCTGTCCTCCCTTCCATGTTGGATAAAAGCAAGCTTTCGCCTTTGTTCGACTCGGTTTACGACAAAGTCATGGCGACGCATGTCAAGGAGAAGCAAAAACGCAGGGAAGCAATGGAGAACTTCACGAATCTAATTCATATGGGGACGCCTGCTTACAAGGCAGATGATGATAGTCCAAATTACCTACTCCCTGTTATGGAAGCGATTATAGCCGAGAAGACACTCCGTGCAGTTTACCACACCCAAAGTCGCAATACAGTGACAGAGCGCGAGATCGATCCGTACTGTCTTGTGCCTCGCGAGCAACGCTTCTACTTAATCGGGTATTGTCATCGGAAGCAGGACATTTTGATGTTCCGCATGAGCCGGTTTCATAGCGTCGAAATGACGACTAAAAACTTCGACAAAGGCGACTTCGACATCCACCACTATATGAAGCATACCTGGTCGGTACATCGGGGCGAATCGCTTATTACGTTCAAGGTCAAATTTCAGCCCGATGTGGCGAGATACATCAAGGAAGAGGAAATGTTTGTGCGCCCCAAAATGACGGACTTGCCCGATGGAAGCTTATTGTTCGAGGCGACAGTCAACCATGAGCAAGGCTTCCTGAATTGGCTCGCTCAGTATGGCCCGTCTGCCGAAATTCTGGAACCGCTATCGATAAGGAAGCAGTTCATCGAGCGGTTACAGCGTTGGATAGAGGTGTATAACTAATGCATCATCTGGAATATATAAGATTCCTGACATTTAGTTGTTACCTGTGCGCGGTACAGTAAATACGAGCGGTGTAGAAAGGAGTGCTGAAATGCGATCAATTGCTCATATTCGGGTGAGTGATAAGAAGGTGCAAACCGTCGAACAGCATTTGCTGGAAGTGAAGATGCTGGCGGAAGAATACGGTAAGAAATTGCATATTCCTCATGTGACCGGGCTGGCCGGCATGCTTCATGATATGGGAAAATATACGGAGAAGTTTAGGACATACATATTGGCGGCTGTGAACGGAGCCGAGGATCGGCTGCGCCGGGGGGATGTTGATCATTCTACGGCCGGAGGACGGTTGCTTTATGATCGTTTTCATGCGGATGCGAAAGCGCCTTATAAAGCGATTTTGGCTGAGGTTGTAGGCAATGCGATTATTTCGCATCATTCCTATTTGCATGATTTTCTGGATCCGGATTTGGAATCTCCTTACTTGAGACGGGTTGCTTGCAAAAAGTTGGAGGAGTTTGATCAGAGTGTCGAAGCTTTTTTTACATATGTCATGAGCGAGCAGGAATTTCAACAATATGTGAAGCAGGCAGCCACTGAAGTAGAGCAATTTCTTTCCAGAGAACCTGCAAAAAGTATGGAACTGAACCTTATGTTCCTCACTAAATTCGTATTCAGCGCATTAATTGATGCCGATCGAACGAACACGAGATGGTTTGAAATGGGGGAGCCTGACGAACCGGAACGGAACACAAAGGAATTGTTTTCAAGTTATTATGAAAGGTTGATGGCGCAAATTCATTCTTTTAAGAAAGACAAGGATGCCCATACGCCGATTGCACTGTTGCGAAGCGAAATGTCCGAGCTATGCGAACGTTTTGCCGCGAAGCCGTCTTCTATTTATACGTTGTCGATTCCAACTGGGGGCGGCAAGACGCTGGCCAGCTTGAGATATGCTTTGAAGCATGCGTTAACCTTTGGCAAACAGCGGATTATCTATGTTGTCCCGTTTACGACAATTATTGAGCAGAATGCAGCCACGGTGCGCACAATATTGCAGGATGATGCGAATATTCTGGAGCATCATTCCAACGTCGTAGAAGTGGAGGTGGAGGAAGACGACGAGGATCAGGACGGGCTGGCGCTGACTGCGCGGCAAAAGGCGAATCTGGCTAAGGACAATTGGGATGCGCCGATTATTTTAACGACGATGGTGCAATTTCTAAACGTGTTTTTTGCGCACGGGAGCCGGAACATACGCAGGCTCCATAACTTGTGTGATGCAGTCATTATATTTGACGAAGTGCAGAAGGTCCCTACGCATTGCATCTCGCTGTTCAACCAGGCGCTGAACTTCTTGACGGAGTACGGAGGCTCCAGTATTGTGCTGTGCACGGCGACGCAACCGGCGCTCCAGTTCGTGGAGCAGAAGCTGGAATTGGCAGAGGACGCTGAGATGATAAGTAATCTCGATGAGGTAATTGATGCGTTCAAGCGTGTTGATTTGATCGATAAAGCTACCGAGCGGGCCTGGAGTACGGAAGAATTGGCATGCTTTATCCAAGACACCATTCAGGAAGCAGACAATATTCTGGTCATCTTGAATACGAAGTCGGTCGTTAAGTCGTTGTATGAGCGGTTGCAGGCGATGCGGGAACAACATCAGTTCGGCGAGGACGAGGAAATCTTTTTGTATCATTTGAGTACGTCGATGTGTGCCGCTCACCGGTCTGCCATTTTAGAAAAAGTAAGGGCGCATCTTGAAGCAGAGGAAAAAGTGATTTGCGTCAGCACGCAGTTGATTGAAGCCGGAGTAGATGTCAGCTTCGAGTGCGTTATACGCTCCCTAGCCGGATTGGATTCGATCGCGCAGGCGGCAGGACGGTGCAACCGGCATGGCAAGGATGAGATGCGGAACGTCTACATTATCGACCACGCAGAAGAGAATCTAAAGCATTTGAAGGAGATTCAAATCGGCAAGGAACTAACGCGCATGATGCTTGTCGATATGAAGCGGGATGCGAAGGCGCATGGCGGCCAGTTGCTATCGCAGCAGGCGATGGAATTTTATTTTCAGAAGTTCTATATGAGGCTGGAAGCGGATTTGAATAATTTTGTACCTAAGCTGCGCAAAAATATGACGGACTTGCTATATGCCGGACGGTATGAAACGGACAGCTATTTCCAGGCCTATCACAAGAAGAAGGAAGAGGAGAAGGCGAAGGACACATGGCTGCCGCTAGTTCTCGCCAATAGCTATGGCACCGCCGCGAAATATTTTCATGTTATTGACGATTATACCCGCGCTGTTATTGTTCCCTATGGAGGAGGCGCAGAAGTGATTGCCGACCTGAACGGAAGCGGCACGATCGATGATTTGACGATTCTGCTGAAGCGGGCACAGCAGTTCACGGTCAACCTGTATGAACACGATCTCCGCCAGTTGGATCGCAGTGGCGGATTGGAGAGCTGTCTGGACGGAAAGGTGCTCGTGTTGAAAGAGGGGGCTTACAGCGAGTATTTTGGCGTGGACCTGAACAGCGACAGCACAATGGGGTTTTTGGGTTGTTTCTAGAAGAGTGAAGCCTATCTTTTACAGATAGGCTCCTAATAAAATACTATATTTTTCAATCCGCGCTATTCCAGCGACAACTTAAGCTATTATAGCACAAATAAGGTATTTGAGAATGCGGACATTTTTTGATTTTCTGTTCAGGTATGAAACAAAAAGTTCATATAATATTTTATTAGATTATCATTGACCCTGTTTAGAAGAGAGTATAGTATAAAAGGTGTCAGAAAATTATGGAAAGGGGGCGGCGCGTTGATACGCAACAGCATTGAGTTCGAAGTGTTTGGGAATTACGCGTTGTTTACAGATCCGTTAACGAGACTGGGCGGGGAGAAGATGTCATATCCAGTCCCAACCTTTCAGGCGGTAAAAGGAATAGTGGAATCCATTTACTGGAAACCAACGATATTATTTGTTGTGGATGCCGTTCGCGTAATGAACCCGATCCGGATGGAGTCGAAGGGAGTTCGGCCGCTTGATTATGGAGGAGGCAATACGCTTGCATACTACTCCTATCTGAAAGATGTTCGATACCAATGCCGGGCTCATTTCGTGTTCAACCCGAACCGGCCGGACTTGGAGTATGATCGCAACGAAAATAAGCACCACAATATTTTGAAGCGCGCGTTGCGGGCGGGAGGGCGCCGGGACATTTTCCTGGGAGCAAGAGAATGCCAAGGTTACGTAGAACCATGCGAGTTTAACACAGGAGAGGGCTTCTATGACAATTATGGAGATTTCCACTTTGGCACGATAGTACACGGGATCAATTATCCCGATGAGACAGGAAGGCAGCAGATGGAGACACGGCTATGGAATCCGGTTATGAAAAATGGTGTCATTGAATTTATTAAACCGGAACAATGTACGCTTGTTCGTCCCGTGGCTGAGATGGAACCGAAGACGTTCGCGGCCGGGGAGATCGAGGCGGTTGAGGAACTGGAGGTTCGGCTGGAAGCGGAGGGAAGCCGATGAGCTGGTTGCAGCAATTATATGAGACGTATGAATCGAACCTGGAGCGGGTCGGGGTTGTCGAGAAGAAGCATAACGGGCAGGAATTCACGCTGCTTCCGATTTCTCATACGACACAGACGGCACATATTGAAGTTCGTGTCACGGAAGACGGGGAATTTCATTCAGCGATCGTCATTGACAAGAGCGATGCCAGTACTTTGATTCCGTGCACAGAGGACTCCTCCAGCCGTTCGGGGACTGCCGTATTTCCTTATCCGCTGCATGATAAGTTAAGCTATGTGGCTGGAGACTACATTGACTATGGCGGACAAGCCAAGAAAGCGGATCAGTTCAAAGCCTATATCGAAAAGCTGGAAGAATGGGCTTTATCGCCATTTAGCCATCCTCATGTCGCCAGTATTTTTAAGTACCTGAATAAAAAAAGGCTCGTTCGCGATCTGGTTGAAAAAGAGAACCTGTTGTCCCTAGATGGGAACGGTTGTCTGCTTGGCAAATGGGATAAAAAATACGGTGACGAGAAACCACCGCTGTTTGGCGTGCTCAATGGCGAACAAGAAAGCGCATTCATTCGTTTTACGGTCTACTCCCCGGTTCGGCCGCTTAAGGAAGTGTGGAAAGATCCGGAGGTGTATGATTCGTTCATCCGCTACTATAACAGCAAGCTGGGCAACAACAAGCTGTGTTATGTGACGGGGCAATTGGTGCCAGGTACGGACAAGCATGCGAACAAAATACGAAATCCGGCAGACAAAGCGAAGTTGATCTCGGCCAGCGATACAAGCGGCTTTACGTTCCGGGGCCGGTTCAGCAGCAGCCAGGAAGTGGCGGGCATTAGCTATGAGGTATCGCAAAAAGCCCATAATGCGCTGAAATGGCTTATTAACCGCCAAGGGAAAATCATTGATGGGCGCGTATTTCTCGTTTGGTCGAACGATGCGGTTGACGTGCCGGCTCCCGAAGAGGATACCTTTGCCCTATTTCCGGAACAGAGCGCGGCGCACAAAAGGGAGTCTTTTACGAGCGAAGGGTTGGCACGGGACATTGGGAGCGCTCTGGCCGGGTATGGAGCAGGACAGAAGCTTTCGATTACGAATCCCGCTGTAAATCTGCTTATCCTTGATTCTGCCACGACCGGGCGTATGGCTGTGCTATATTATCGCAATCTGGACAAGAAGCATTACTTTGAAAAGCTGGTGGAATGGCATTCCACTTGTGTATGGCTGCACCGTTACCGCAAAGATGAGCAAGGCGACTATGTTCAATTTTTCGGCACACCGGCGACGAAAGATATTGCTTATGCCGCTTACGGAACATCAGCCAGCGACAAGCTCGTAAAAGGGCTGATGGAACGCATGCTGCCGTGCATGGTAGACGGCGTCAAAATTCCGGCGGATATTTTTAATAGCATCGTTCGCCGCGCGTCCAATCCGGTGGCGATGGAGAAGTGGGAATGGGAGAAGACGCTGAGCATTGCTTGCGCGTTAGTCAATAAAGTTTATGAGAAGGAGGGGTTCAAGGTGGCGCTGGACAAGGAGAATACGGACCGAAGCTATTTGTTTGGGAGATTGCTGGCGGTGGCTGATATTTTGGAACGGCGTGCGCTAGGTTCAGAAGAGACGCGCGCAACGAATGCGATTCGCTATATGAACTCGTTTGCGCAGCATCCGGAGCGGACGTGGAGGGTGATTCAAGCGGGCTTGCAGCCGTATCAGGCGCGATTGGGTGCGAAATGCACGGATCTGACGAAATTGATGGATGAGATTCTATCCAAATTCAAATATGAAGACTTTAATGACAAGCCTTTATCCGGAAAGTACTTGCTGGGACTCTCCAGCCAAAGACATGACTTTTTCCAAGGGAAGAAGAAGGAAGAAAATCAAACCAAACAATCCAACGAAGGAGAGAATCAATCATGACAATTCTCGATCATAAAATTGATTTTGCTGTTGTATTTTCTGTGACCAAAGCCAACCCGAACGGTGATCCTTTGAATGGCAACCAGCCGCGTCAAAACTATGACGGTCATGGTGAAGTGTCGGATGTGGCGCTGAAACGGAAAATTCGAAACCGGCTGCAAGATCTCGGCGAGCCTATTTTTGTCCAGTCCAATGATAGAAATGATGATCAGCTTAAAAGTTTGCGCGAGCGGGCGGAAGCAAACGAGGCACTGGCAAAAATATTAAAACAAAAAGGCGGTTCCGGCGAAGAGTTAGCGAAAATCGCTTGCGAGCAGTGGATCGATGTCCGTAGCTTCGGACAGGTATTTGCCTTCAAGGGCAGCGGAGATAAAGGGGTGTCTGTTGGCGTGCGCGGTCCGGTGTCGATACATACGGCAACGAGCGTCGATCCGATTGATATTACGAGTATGCAGATTACGAAGAGCGTCAATTCGGAGCCGGGCGAGAAAAGAGGATCGGACACAATGGGCATGAAGCATCGGGTGGACTTCGGCGTATATGTCTTCTATGGCAGCATCAATACGCAGTTGGCGGAAAAGACAGGCTTCACTACGGAAGATGCGGAGAAAATCAAGCAGACGCTTGTTACACTGTTCGAAAATGATGCTTCTTCTGCCAGACCGGAAGGAAGTATGGAAGTGCACAAAGTGTATTGGTGGGAGCACAGCTCCAAGTTGGGTCAATATTCATCTGCGAAAGTGCACCGCTCCTTGCATGTTAGCAAAAATAAGGAAGAAGCGAAATCGTTCCAAGAAGATTATGATATTGCGTTGGACGAGTTGGAAGGCTTGAAGGTAGAGATCATCGATGGCCTATAATGATGAGGATAGCTATTTAATGCTATCGGGCATCCAGCATTTTCAATTCTGCAAGCGGCAATGGGCGTTGATTCACATAGAACAGCAATGGGAAGAAAATGTGAAGACGATCGAAGGGCAACATCTCCATCGCAATGCAGATCAACCGTTCACGAGGGAAAAGCGCGGCGACAAGCTTGTCGTTCGCGCTATGTCTGTCAAGTCGCATGAATTGAAATTGGCAGGTATCTGCGATGTGGTCGAGTTCGTACAAGACAGCTGCGGAGTAGAGATTCGTGGGGCTGAAGGCAAATATATCGCTTATCCTGTTGAGTACAAGCGCGGCAAGCCGAAGACGGATGAATCAGATGTATTGCAACTGGCTGCGCAAGCGCTCTGTCTGGAAGAGATGCTGTTGTGCGATGTACAGACCGGATATATTTTTTATCAAGAGTTGAAGCATCGAATTGAAGTTCCGCTTACGGATGATGTGAAGCAGAGGGTCAGAGTTGTCGCAGCGGAGATGCATGATTATTACAAGCGCAACCATACACCCAAAGTAAAAGGCGGGCCATACTGCAAAAACTGCTCGCTGCAATCTATCTGTCTCCCAGCTCTGATGAATAAACGGACGGTAAAAAGTTATATTGAGGGGAAGATCAGAGATGAAGCGCCTTCTTAACACGTTATATGTAAACCAGCCGGACGTTTATATGGCATTGGACGGGGACAATATTGTGCTGCTGAAGGGAGAAGAGAAGCTGGGCCGTCTTCCGTTGCACAATCTGGAAGCTATCGTTGCTTTTGGTTATACAGGAGCAAGTCCTGCGTTGATGGGGTATTGTGCGGATCGGAATATAGCGATCACCTTTATGACGATGAGTGGGCGGTTTTTGGCGCGTGTCATTGGACAGAGCAAAGGGAACGTTGTTCTGCGAAAAAAACAATATCTTGTCTCCGAGAATGAGACTTCGTCAGCCCAAATTGCACGCAACTTTATAGTGGCCAAAATTTTCAATCATAAATGGATGATTGAACGAATGACGAGAGACTACCCGCTAAGGATAGATATCGCTCAGTTCAAGGAGATTTCCGGGCAGTTGTCATCCCTTATGCTGGAAGTGAGAGAGTGTGAGGATCTGGAGCGGTTAAGAGGCTTGGAAGGACAGGCTGCGGTCAGTTACAATAAGGCGATGGGTCAAATGATTCTGCAGCAGACAGACGATTTTTATTTTCGTTTCCGTTCTCGCAGACCACCGCTGGATAATGTGAATGCGATGCTGTCCCTTGCATATACGTTATTAGCGAATGATATGGCAGCTGCCCTGGAAGCGGTTGGTCTGGATGCATATGTTGGGTTCCTGCATCGGGATCGTCCGGGACGGGCTTCACTGGCGTTGGATGTTATGGAAGAATTGCGGGGAATCTATGCAGATAAATTTGTTCTAACTATGATCAATAAGAAAATCGTGAACAAAGATGATTTTTATACAAAGGAAAATGGCGCTGTTCTTATGACAGATGAGGCCAGAAAGAAATTTTTGACGGCATGGCAAAATAAAAAACAAGAGAAAATCATGCACCCGTATTTAGGTGAGAAAATAAGCTGGGGCTTAGTGCCACATGCCCAAGCATTGTTGCTGGCGCGTTATTTGCGCAATGATCTGGATGAATACCCTCCATTTCTATGGAAGTAGGTGTTTAGATTGCTAGTGTTAATCACATATGATGTAAAGACAACGACCAGTGCGGGCCAACGAAGGCTGCGCAGAGTCTCAAAACTGTGCCAGAACTACGGCCAGAGAGTTCAAAACTCCGTCTTTGAATGTAATGTAGACGCTGCTCAATTCGCCAGCCTGAAGATTCAATTGGCCGATATTATAGATCAAAAGGAAGACAGCCTGCGCTTCTATCAATTGGGGAACAACTATAAAAACAAGGTTGAGCATATCGGCGTGAAAGAATCTATTGATATGGAAGGGCCACTAATTATCTAGTGCGAATGTATAGTGCACATGAAATCTCCGGGGGATTCGCACCGCGTTTTTTCTATAATTATAGGTAAAGTCCATTTTATGGTTTGTTGCAAAATGAAAAAGACCTATTTTTAGCTTGATTCTATAGCTCTTTTGATTAGTTACATCATATTAAGAACGAAATGTGATTTTCACAATCATTTTTCGCTGTCGCATCCTACGCGGATGCGTGGATTGAAATGACTTGGTCGCGGTTGAGGACGTAATTATCGAGTCGTCGCATCCTACGCGGATGCGTGGATTGAAATGAGTAATAAGCGGCACGCGTGTCAGTAATCGGCGTCGCATCCTACGCGGATGCGTGGATTGAAATTATCACGAGCGCACCAGCTTCGTCCAGCGTGCCGCCGTCGCATCCTACGCGGATGCGTGGATTGAAATTCCAAATGTGCGCGCGTCCAGAAAAACCGCTTGTGTCGCATCCTACGCGGATGCGTGGATTGAAATAGCAACTTTGCGTATCGTAGGAGCAAACTTTTCACCGTCGCATCCTACGCGGATGCGTGGATTGAAATATACTTGTCTCATTTAGCAAACTCAGCTCCCACCGGTCGCATCCTACGCGGATGCGTGGATTGAAATTCCTTAGCTAAGGAAACGCCTACCGTCGATACATGGTCGCATCCTACGCGGATGCGTGGATTGAAATTTCCTGAAAGGTGGTGGGTAGCGTGACCTTTGCCATGTCGCATCCTACGCGGATGCGTGGATTGAAATACCCCGAACGAGAGGAACATTTCGTAAGAGATAACAGTCGCATCCTACGCGGATGCGTGGATTGAAATCTTGCCCTGCTTATGATAATAGCCATCCAGCAGCATAACGTCGCATCCTACGCGGATGCGTGGATTGAAATTAATCTATCAAATTCATTCTCCTGATGAAACATAGTCGCATCCTACGCGGATGCGTGGATTGAAATATTATCTCCTGTCTATGACCAAAAGTTTCAAAGCAGTCGCATCCTACGCGGATGCGTGGATTGAAATATTTTGGAATTCAGTGAAGAGGCCTTAGCTAAAAGTCGCATCCTACGCGGATGCGTGGATTGAAATCGTACCCCAGTTATCATAATGGTCGGGGTCGTCCGGTCGCATCCTACGCGGATGCGTGGATTGAAATTTTCGATTGGTAACGTTACTATTGGACTCATTGGTCGCATCCTACGCGGATGCGTGGATTGAAATGCCAGAGCATCGAGGCAAGTATGGCGCTTATTCAGCGTCGCATCCTACGCGGATGCGTGGATTGAAATAATATGACTCAGCAAAAATTGGCCAACAAATTGCACGTCGCATCCTACGCGGATGCGTGGATTGAAATCAAACGATTGAACGGTTGGGACTGATGAGCCAAGCGTCGCATCCTACGCGGATGCGTGGATTGAAATGCATGAGTAAGAAGGAAGCTGTCATCTATCATCGTCGCATCCTACGCGGATGCGTGGATTGAAATAACTTGCAATGACCATATAAATCTATGGGCGCTACGTCGCATCCTACGCGGATGCGTGGATTGAAATATGGTATGGGAATGTACAAGGTGCCAGAAAGAGAGTCGCATCCTACGCGGATGCGTGGATTGAAATACGCCAAGCTGAACGTTATACTCCGCAGCTCTCCGAGTCGCATCCTACGCGGATGCGTGGATTGAAATTGCAGACAGAGGCAGCGAAAATTCGACGTTTGAACGTCGCATCCTACGCGGATGCGCGGATTGAAATCTGCAGCGTAATTTCTGGGCGACTCTCGGTTAAAAAGGTCGCATCCTACAGGGATGCGTGGATTGAAACAAGCATGGAGCATTACGATTCCGCCATGACATGAATGTATTAGAGACTCAACCGCAGTCACTTCTGAGCGGTGCGTAAACAGCAAGCTGATGTCCCGAGAGACAAGAGCTTGCTGTTCTTTGCTTTCAATGATGTTATTGAATACATACCTTTATAATCTGATATTATCCCCATACATGAGATATCTTTCAGACTCTGCTGCAAACATCTTCAGATTGAAAAATACTTTTCAATATTAGTTTGGAGAGACTGTATCGCTTCCATTAAAGTGCTTTCTATCGTAATCTGTGGTGTTCTTTGAATGAGATTTACTCCAACCAAGATAAGGTGTTTTCCAAAGATCCCAATGAACCTCAGCTTCCTCAATCGTGCCCTGTTCGACAGCAGTCTCAGCATATCCGCTATAAGAAAGTTGGAGTTTGCCCGAGGCTTGTATTGAGTGAAATTTTTGTTAACAGTAAAATTACCAGAGTATGGAGCGAGGTATCCTGATTCAGTCTGGTAATCTGTGAATTTTCAACAGCAACATGATTAGATTGCATGAACAGTGGTGCATATTTTGCTGGAAAAGTGTTTGGAATTGGTACACATTCTCCTGTTGGTTTACTTTGGAATCTTGATGAATCGTATTCTACAGCGTGTCTCAAATACGAGACTTACACCGTATTTACAACGATGAAGAGATGAACTTGATTTAAATCACCGGACTTTTAAAGCGATTCATTTTCGTACATGCACTTCTAGGCCGCCGCCCACATACAATGTATAACTGTGTTGGGATAAATACCGAACGTCGTCAGACATCTGGAGGTGGCATGGCATGACCGGATTGTTTGCGACGATTGTCTTGTTCATCAAGCAATTGTCGCTCCTTGTGTCCTACGTAAAGAACAACGCCTTCCCGCAACCGCTGGCCGAAGAGGATGAAATGAAGCATTTGCAGCTCATGGCAGCAGGCAACGCTCAGTCGCGCAACACGCTCATCGAACACAACCTCCGGCTTGTGGCACACATTGTGAAGAAATTTGACAACACTGGCGAAGACTTGGAAGATTTGATTTCCATCGGCACGATTGGACTGATCAAAGCGATTGAGAGCTTTCAACCGAATAAAGGGACGAAGCTTGCGACGTTTGCCGCGCGCTGTATCGAAAATGAGATTTTAATGCACCTGCGCTCACTGAAAAAGACACGCAAAGATGTATCGCTCCACGATCCAATCGGGACAGATAAGGAAGGAAACGAAATTACATTAATTGACATTCTTGGAACGGAAAGTGATGAAGTGGTCGAAAAGGTACAGTTGAAAATTGAAAAGAGTAAAATATACCGCAATCTGGATATATTGGACGAACGGGAGCAAGAAGTTATTCGGGGACGCTTCGGTCTGGATGGAGGCGGGGACGAACGCACCCAGCGGGAGATTGCCAAGGAATTAGGCATTTCACGCAGCTATGTATCACGGATTGAGAAACGTGCGCTCATGAAGCTGTATCATGAATTTTATAAAAATAAAGGCCGAATTTGACCGGAGTCCCTGCCTGATACCAGCCTGAGGTGTCAGCGCGGGGGTTTCCTTTTCCAGCGCCGTTGTTCGCTTCCTGCGAACGGCTTGACGTAATCCTCTTTCATATCGCGCCTCCCTTGGACGACTACCTGATTCACTTGTTACTTAAGAATCGAAATTTGCTATAATGGGCAAGAATCGCAACAGCCACTTTGCAGCAACGAGGGGAGACGACAACATGAATGCAAGTCAGGATGGAAGTAACGAAGTGAAGGAAGAAAGCGTGCCGGCACTGCCGCAGCTTCCGGAATACCGGTGCAGGCATATTACCGGAGACGCTCCGGATTGGACCGGGATCGCAGCGATAGAGCTAGCGGATGTGGTGACTGGAGCAGTGCCGCGGATGCGCACCGCCATCCGATCGTGCTGGACGGATACGACACTGTATATCCGCTTTGAATGCGAGGATGATTGCGTGGTCAGTCCGTATACGAAACGCGACGATCCTTTATTTGAAGCTGACGTGGTCGAATGCTTCATCGACACGGCCGGATCGGGCCGGAGTTATTATGAATTCAATCTCAGTCCGCATAACGTCGTATTCGATTCATACATAACGAACAATCCGGGCGAGCCGAAAGCCTTCCACCCGGAGTGGGATGCACAGCAGTTGGTCACATCCGTCGCTTATGTATCTCAGCCCGAGCGCCGGGTCATTTACGAATACGCCATCGCATTTTCCGATTTGCAGGCTACGCCGCATACAGGGACGGAATGGCGCATCAATTTGTTCCGCATCGACGAGGATGATCTGGGAACGCGTGAATATACCGCTTGGTCCCCGACTGGCGCCGTCAACTTTCACGTTCACGAACGGTTCGGCAGATTTCGGTTCATACAGGAATAGGAATGAAGTGTCTCGTCCTCTGGCTCATGCGAGCGGGAGTGAGGCACTTTTTTGATCTTAGAAATGAAAGTTCTCAATTTTCCTCAAGCCGCTCTGCATTCAATTCAATAATATTTTGATCCGGGTCGAGGATGAAGATTTGCGGGAAACCTGCTTTGCCATACGGTTTTGCTGTGTAGGTTATCCCGCATTGATCAAGCCATTTTTGCGTATTTTCATAACTGGAAACTCTGAGCGCAAAATGTCCATCCTTTGTGTCGACTTCACCTGTACGCAGTGTCTCCCCTTTGTAGACGATGAGGTGCAGCTGTTGATCTGTTGTGCCAATCGCGTACCAAGCGCCTTCAAAATCAAAGGCAGGACGAGGGAGTTCCTGTAGTCCAAGAATCCGTTCATAAAAATCCTGGGAGCGGCGTAAATCCCGCACATTCAAACTAACGTGATGAATGCCTTCAATTATGAGCATGTTAACCCTCCTTACCCATCAACGATGTACAGTTGTTATGTAAATAATTGATTATACGACCCAATATATGACCAAAAATTTAGCTTGATCCCCACGTCTACAATAAAGCGATATTCAAATCAAGGCAAGCGGTTTAATAATGTTGCACCAGCTTCTTTTGAGTGTACATGGTTGACGCTGAACATACGTATTTAGTCGCTTATGCTCATTCTTCCATGCGCTCAGGGAGCGGAGGAACTGGTCAGGGAGCATACTGCTTAGAGATTGACCCGTTCAGGAATGAGAGCATTACAGAGCTGAACGCGGGAAAAATCAGAGAACGTGATAGGGTGACGAATATTGAACTTATGTCTTCAATCACATGGGTGCGTTTATATAATTCCCTCTGTATTGCCCGTAATTATAAATGAAGTCCCAAAGAGCCTGTTCACTGACATAAGGGGATAGTGGGCAAAGGGAGGAACCGAAGAGAGTCGTAGTTCACCGAAGATAACCGCAAGCCTCCGATATGCCGTTAACGCGTCTGGCGTGGCACTTTCTGATGGTAGGGGAGAATGGAGCAAAGAGATCAAAGCAGAACATAACCCCCCCTGAGGAAGATCCTCGGGGGGCAATTTGCATCGTTGTTATGGTGTATCGACCGTTGCCAGCATTGCTTGGATGCTAAGCGCATCTGCTGCTTGTACGATATTAGGTTCCGGCCATTTCCATCGTCAAACGAACGCCGCCTGCAGGGTGCACGAACGATACGGCAAAGGTCGAGGATGCCGCCTCCCATTCCCATTCGTGTGGATACGGCTTCCCGTCCAGTTCGACCGTCACCCGGCCTGGAGCGCCCGCGGCAGCGAAGCGCAGCATGGCGCCCACCCCCTCTGGCCCGCGTATGGAATAACAGCACATGCTGCACGCCACTTCATTGCCGCTGCTGTCCGCCGCAGGCAGCTCCGTTACCCGTCCCGCGGCCGCTACCAGCACGGGGCGCTCACTCATTGCCGCGTACGCATGATTAAGGTCGACTAGCAATGCTTGATCGCCCGGCTGGATTACTACGTGCGCACGTACGGCGAGTCGGCCGTCGAACAGGTCGACGAAAGGCCCCTCTAACCGGACGGGTTCAGCGCTGACGCCTTCGTCCAGTACGGCGGCTGCCACGTAAGGCCCACGGTGGGCGATAAGCGCATGACTGCGATCCCACCGCGCGTCAGCGCCGTGAACGGACTGCAGCGCAGCCAGCACCGTCTCGCGCAGCCGATCCGCTCCGGCTTCCGACGAAGCGAATGCCGCCGGATGCTCATGCAGATAGGCGAACGCGCCTTTGCCGACATTTGTAATCAAGGCTTCACCCTCTGGTGGCGCTTCCAGTGGCACTCCTATCGTCTCGAAGAGATGGTGAGCCGGATTGGCATACGAATGCTGGCCTTCACTCCACCATTCGCGCACGCCATGATATGCATCGCTGCCATCGCCGACATACAGCAGCACGCCGCCTGCCTGTACCCATTGCGCCAGCGCATAATGAACATCCATATACTCGGGCTTCATGAACTCATAGCTCAACAGCAGGATGTCATAGGGGGATAAATAATGCGGGATGCGGCGGACGTTGTCCAGCTGTACCGGACGGACAGGGGCGCCGTGCTTCAAGAGCGGCATAGCAAGGCCGAAGAAGGCGTCCCATGTGATATGCTCCATCTCAGAAGCAAAGCGCTCATCCTCCTTGATATTATCCCAATCAAGCGTTAGATCGAGCCGCTGATACATGCAGGAATCAGCGACGAGCACACCCATGCGTGGCTGGCTTGGCCCCTCCTGCTGCACGCCGACAGGAGCACTGACCGTGCCGCCAAGCGGCATATGCTGGAGCGCATTGATGACAGTGAGCAGCGTCGTGCCGTAATCCTCTGGAAGAGGCACCTTCTTGTTATGATCGGAGCTGAGATACTTTCCCTTATATATCCGGTGCGGCCAAGGCGTCACCTCGTAATGATCGATATGAGGATGCAGCAGGGAAGCGACTACCGTTTTTTTGTAGTTCATTCGGTAATCGTCCCAGGTTCGTCCCGGGTGGTCTTCGATTGGATCGTGCAATAGCCACATGCGTCTATCGCTGCCGCGAACGAGCTCCTGCATGACGCCGTACTCCAAATAAGCGGTCTCAAAGGTGCGCTCCTTGCGTACGCCCGCGTACACATTCGGCACCCTTGACGTACCGGTCCATACCTGTGCAATGTAACCGTCGATGCCGCTTACGTCCATCAGCTTCGATTCCGGGCTGACGATGCGCCATTGGCAGTAATTGATCAGGCTGTGCGTCGGAACAAAGAAGCGGATTTGGCGTCCATATGTATGCTTGGCGTAAGACTTCAGCGAGGAGCAAATGCGCTCAAGCGCCTGTTTATATAACTCCGCTTTTAGCTTAGACGCACGGTACTGGGCGTCAGGCGATTGATGTGGAGGCATCCATGGTTCGTTATAGAACAATTCCCACTCGCGCTGAAAGGCGGGGGAGTAACCAGCTTCTACCCAGAATTCGGGTTCTTCCATGTAAAAAGCTTCCACACCGGCATCGACGGCTTTCTTCAGACGGCCTGCCACGAAGTCAGAAAAAGATACAGTCGGCACCATGTACGGCACATCATCGGTTTCATGAATAAGCCGGGTACCGTTGGCCCGTGTCTGTGCTTCATCCCAATGCAGCTTACCATCGATTTGTCCAGTCAAATAAGGTTGATATTCACCCCATGCCGTGCCGGTCATTAAGCCTACGCGGTACCCTTCGTCCGTCCAGCTGCGAATGCGTTCCTCCATCGTGTCGTCAATGCCGTATACAAGCACCATATCTGTCTGCAGGTCGATTGCAGCATCGTAAGGAGCGATTTCTTGGAAGGCCGTTTTTTCTCCGGGCCGTTGACGTAGCAACATACAGCTTTCCTTCTTTCTGTACTGTTTCTGTTCCATTCTTAGGTTGAGCATTTCGAATATTTCGACAATATTGAGCAGGACGATTCCAAGAGTGAAGCCGACGCTTGATCGCATTGTACACCAATTTACAGATGAAATCCTCCGCCTGCAACGCAGCACGCTTCGCTTACCGAGGAGAGATGGGATGAACGCTTTCTTCCCTCATGCATACACTAACCTATGCCCATGCACTTTGATGCGGCACAGACGATTATTGGAGAGGATGGAGAACTTTGAAGCCGAGTGTTTCGTCATTTGACTGTCTGGCCCTTGTGCTGTTTGTGCTGCTTGCCTTGTGCTGCCTCTTGTTGCTTCATATACAAAATGTTACATTTTAACGATTGGCATGCCTAGACATATTCCGAATCGAAAAGACAAATACTGTGATGGAATGAAATAGAACCATAGTATAGTTTGACGCAGGAGGTGGGGGCATGGCAGCTTCAAGCAAATCCCAGTCCGCAAAATGGAAGCTGGGAAATTGGACCCTGTCGGAGCAGGAGTACAAACAAATTGCCAAACAGCGTGAGCCGTCTCGGTCCGTATTCAAAAACTGCATACGGGCTTTTTTGGTCGGCGGCACGATCTGTCTAATCGGACAAGCCATACAACAGATGTACATGACGCTCTTCCATATGAGCGAGAAGCAGGCAACCAATCCGACGGTGGTGACGTTGATTTTGGTATCGGTCATCCTGACATGCTTCGGAGTGTATGACAAAATCGCGCAGTGGGCCGGAGCGGGTTCAGCCGTTCCCGTCACCGGATTCGCTAACTCGATGTGCTCGGCAGCCTTGGAGCATCGCAGTGAGGGACTTGTGCTCGGCGTTGGGGGCAACATGTTCAAGCTCGCTGGCTCCGTCGTCGTGTTCGGAACGGTGGCTGCTTTTGTTGTGGCGCTTGTCTATTACCTGTTCGGTCTTCAACACTAAGGCAAAGACGGACATTCGAGCAAGAAGAAGGAGGAGGCATTCCGATGCAAGTAGGACGCCGTACGTGGCAGTTTGCGAACCGTCCGGTCATTATCGGCACCGCAACTGTCGTCGGGCCGGATGAGGGAGAGGGGCCTCTCGCAGCCGACTTTGATTTTATTCATGATGATTTGGACATGCAGGAGAAAAGTTGGGAGAAGGCCGAGCGCAAGCTGTTGGAGCAGGCAACCCAGTTAGCTATCGTGAACGCGAATATAACGCAGGACCAATTGAATTTCTTTGTCGGCGGCGACTTGTTGAACCAGATTATAAGCAATTCATTTGCCGCCCGTACGCTCGGCGTCCCTTATATCGGCGTTTTTGGCGCGTGCTCTACTTCGATGGAGACGCTGGCGATTGCCTCGCTGCTCGTCGACTCTGGCAATGCGAACTATGCGATGGCGGGGACGTGCAGTCATAATTGCACAGCCGAGAAGCAGTTCCGCTATCCGACGGAATACGGTTCCCAGAAACCGCCTACCGCTCAATATACAGTAACAGGCGCAGGAGCGGCGGTTGTGGCCAAGAAAGGAAAGGGCCCGCAAGTAACCGCAGCGACAATCGGGAAGATTGTTGATCTTGGCATAACGGATCCCTTTAATATGGGAGCGGCGATGGCTCCTGCGGCAGTAGATACCATATTGACGCATTTAAAGGACTTGAATCGATCTCCTCAGGACTATGATCTCATCGTGACCGGCGACTTGGCCAATGTCGGACATCCAATTGCGAAAGACTTGTTCAAAAAGCACGGTGTGCCGATGGATGAAGCCAATTTCCAAGATTGCGGACTCATGGTGTTTGACGTAGAGAAACAAGCTGTGCAAGCCGGTGGCAGCGGATGCGCCTGCTCCGCTGTAGTGACGTACGGACACATTTTGAAGCGCATGCAAAAAGGCGAGCTGCGGCGTGTGCTTATTGCTGCGACGGGGGCGCTGCTATCCCCGCTGTCTTATCAGCAAGGGGAGACCATTCCCAGCATTGCGCATGCCGTTACGATTGAAATGGAAGGATGATATTCAATGATGACTTACTTATGGGCCTTCATTATCGGGGGACTCATTTGTGTGATAGGCCAGCTAATGTTTGATGTGGCTAAGCTGACGCCGGCGCATACGATGAGCATCCTTGTCGTGACAGGCGCGATTGTCGATGGCTTGGGCTGGTATGAGCCGCTGATCGACTTTGCTGGCGCAGGCGTGACCGTGCCGATTACCAGCTTCGGGAACTCGCTCGTTCACGGTGCATTGACGGATTTGAAGTCAGATGGCTGGGTCGGAGCTGTAAGCGGAATTTTCAAGACAACGAGCGCTGGAATATCGGCGGCCATCGTCTTCTCCTTTCTAGCTGCCTTAGTCGTGCGCCCGAAAGGCTAGTATATGTGCGTGTTCAACCTCTATATGTAATGGTATCCATAACGATAAGCTCCGAGCCGATCCATGGCAACGGGGCTTTATTTTTTTGCTAAAGCTTCCAAATCTATTCGGACGATCCGCACATGTACCTTATTCCTAGAATGGTGTAAAATGAAAAAATGTAAGCGCAGCTCATGTGATCCAGCTCATAAGACATGTTGTGAATCCGCCAAATTTTTAATATTGAAGGGGAGGTCGTTGCCATGCCATCCTATCATTCACTGCATTCCGTTATGAAGCAGATGCAATCGACATTGGAACGATGTATTTTGGGAAAAGCATTTGAAATTGAATTGCTGCTCACTGCCTTGCTTGCCGGCGGCCACGTCCTCATTGAAGATGTGCCGGGCACAGGCAAGACTCAACTTGTGAAGTCACTCGCCCGTACGATGAATGGACAATTCCGCCGAGTTCAATGTAATCCGGATATACTGCCTACCGATATTACCGGAGTTTTTATTTTTCATCCGAAAGAGCAGCAATTCGTGTTTCGGCCAGGTCCGGTGATGACGAATGTGCTGCTCGTCGACGAGATTAACCGCGCGACGACGAAGACGCAGTCGGCGCTGCTTGAAGCGATGGAGGAGCATCACATTACAGTAGACGGCGAAACATTCGACTTGCCTTCGCCGTTTGTGCTCTTCGCAACGCAGAATCCGATTGAATTCGAGGGGACCTTTATGCTGCCGGAAGCGCAGCTTGACCGATTCATGTTCAAGGTTCATCTCGGGTATCCTGACGAAATGACCGAACGGACGATGCTGGCCCGTCACATGGAGGGACTGCCTTCGGAGAGGGTTGAATCGGTGACGGACATTGCTGCAATCAAAGAAATGCAGGAAGCGGTTCGCTGCGTTCATATCGATGATGCGGTCGCTGCATATATCATTGACATTGTGCGCGCGACACGCGAACATCCTCATGTCGTCTTGGGCGCAAGCCCGCGTGCTTCAGTCTCTTTGATGCAAGCAGCCAAAGCCCGCGCTTGGATTCGCGAACGAAGCTTCGTTACGCCAGATGACGTGAAAATATTGCTTCCTTATGCGCTGAACCATCGCCTCGTGCTTGGCATGGAGGCAAAAATGGACGGGATAACTGCCAATCATATTTTGCGGGAAGTGGTGCAGAACATACCGGTACCGATTCGAATGGGGATATGAACATGAATAACATGGAACTTGTTCCACGCCAAGGTCGTTCGCGCAAGCGGTCGATTGTTATCGCGGTTGGAATCTATGTCTCGTGTCTGTTCTATTTTCTATTCCAAGGCGGTAAGACTTCATTTATGCTTCTGTCGATGGCGACGCTCCTTGCGGTCTACTGGTTGTCCGGATTGGCAGGAGGTATTCGCAGAGTAAGCGGAGAACGCATGCTAGGAGCCGGGATGAGCAAGTTCGTTCCTGCACGTTCCAGACTTAATGTATCTGTGAGGATTACCGTCCCTGGCTGGTTCCCGCTTCCATATGTTATTGTGCGAGAGGAATTGTTGCGTTTCGGAGAGCGTTACTATGAGGAAGAAACCGTCGTCACATTGGATGCGAAGCGTACAGCCGTGTTGTCTTATCGTACGCCGTTTTTACAGAGAGGCTGGTACCGTTATGAGGCGACTTCATGCTGTTCACGGGATTTATTCGGTGTGTTCGAGCATCATGGCAAGTTCGAAGCTCCCGCAGCCTTCTATGTTATGCCGACAACCGTGTCCATTCCGAAGTGGAATCAGGCGGAGCGGCAGGACGGTCAAGGTCATCTAGAGCAGAACCGCCATATGAGAAGAAGGGAATCCACCCAATTAAATGGAGTGCGTGAATACGTCCATGGCGATAGGCTCTCGCGCATTCATTGGAATGCGACCGCAAAGACGGGGGTATTGAAATCGAAGCAGTTCGATCACGAATCTTTTTCTCCCATTCTCATTGTGTTGGATGTGAGAGCTGCGCTTTACGAGGAAGCGAACGCCTTTGAGACGGCCATAAGCGCGGCTGCTTCATTGGCTGACTATGCTAGAACACATGAGAGGCCGACTTACATCGCTGCCATTGGCAACGGACTGAAGTGGTGGGATGCCGATACAGTTCGTACGCAGTCGCTATCCTTCAAGCAATGGCTGTCGGCTGTGCATCGGGAACGGACAGAGCAGGAAGATGGCCGCATTTACAAGCAGCTTATGGAGCATAGCTTACGCTTAAATGGCGCTGCGGTTGCTTGGATTAGCGGCGGATTGACAGGCGAGGACATATCAGCAGTCAGTTCCTTTTTCAAGGCAGGGGGATATGGCACTTACCTTCACATTCAGGGCAGCGATTATGCCCCGGCAGACAATGCTCGGATTCGAATGCTTGGGAAGCATCGATTCCAATATATTCCTCTTGGCCAACTTCAACAGTTGCCTCAGCTGCTGGGAGGTGAGGCACGTTGAATCTCGTGAGGCGATCGAACACGACGAAGCGTTCGGCATCACAGAAGCCGCCTTCGTCAACGAAGTACTTACAGCAGTTTCTGTTCTCGTATTGGGATGAAAGGCTAGTATGGACTTGCCTAATCGCAATGTGCTGGCAATGGATCGTCATGCTTGAGCCGTACTGGTTCGAAGAGACGATTGTTATGTCCAAGGCATCCTTGATTGTGCTCTGGGTCGCTTCTCTCCTCTTTCCCAGACATTTTTCCGGGAGACTCTTCATCGGTCTTCCTCTAATTTTGTGGGTGGTCTATAAAGAACTCATTCAATACGATCTATGGGTTGCCGGCAGCAAAATATCGGAATCATTAGTTTCCTTCCATCCTTATATTTGGTTTGTGCTCGGCTTGTGGCTGGTCTACGAAGCTATTGGCCAAATTGTCAGAGGAAGCGGCAGGGTTATTATTTGGCTTCTTATGCAAATTATCGTATTTGGAATATTAGACTCCTTCACGGAAACGATGCTCTGGGAGCAAGTGGCTTGGATTGTCGGCGCTTCATTAGTCTGGCTCATCACTTTGCATTTTGGACAAATGAAGCAGCAGTACCCCCATATGTGGCGCAACTCGTTGCGTTATCCGCTTCAAATGGGGATGAGTGCCTTCTTTATCATTGCCGTTATCATGTCTATCGGAGTTAGCGTGCCAGAGTTCGAACCGATTTTAACGGATCCTTATACCGCTTGGAGTAATCGCTACGGCGATGGTGACAATATCGTCAAGCGAATGATGTCGGACGTCACAGGCTCCAACGATGCGCCGCGCACGAGCACATCGGGGTACAGCCAGCAGGATAGCCAGCTCGGGAACGGGTTTCAAATGGACTATATGCCTGTTATGACCGTGCAATCCGATGCGAGAGGATACTGGCGGGGTGAGGCAAAGGAGCTGTACACCGGGCAAGGCTGGAGGGATCTGAACCGGACCGACGGGCAGGAACGAGTGAAAACAAACACGCGTATTGAATCGGAAGGTGCGCCATCTAGCGATATACAGACCCGTGAGATTAAGCAGACATTCCATATGTTGAGCGGACAACCATATCCGGTGCTGTTCGGCATGCAGGCGATTGAATCCATTAATGACATTAAGACCGAAAATATCGGTGAGCTCTGGTGGAATGGAAGAGATAGCGAGATTCATTATATGGGTTCGCCAAGTGCTCCATATCCGGAGAGCTACACGGTGATTTCCCGGGTTCCTGTCGTGTCGGAGGAGAAGCTGCGTCAAGCTTCTGCAGGTGATGACAACGCCGCAGAGCATCTCGGCTTCAGCAAGTACATTCAACTTCCGGAGAAGCTGCCGCCCCGTGTGCGCGATCTTGCCGAGCAGTTGACGGCTGATGCGACGAACAATTACGATAAAGCGAAGCAAATCGAGAGCTATTTGCGCAGCCAGTTCCAGTATACGAATACACCGGATATCTCACTGCGCACCAGTGAAGATTTCGTAGATGGGTTCTTGTTTGAAGTGAAGGAAGGGTATTGTGATTATTTCTCAACGGCGATGGCCGTGATGCTCCGCTCGGTCAACGTGCCGACCCGCTGGGTCAAAGGCTATGCGCCAGGCGTGCGTGAAGGCATGAGCGAGCATATGATGCTGGGCCAATTCGATCCCGATTCTGGTGGAACGTTCCGTGTAACGAATGCAGATGCTCATTCATGGGTGGAAGTGTATATGGGCGATTACGGTTGGATCGCATTTGAGCCAACACCTGGATTCAGCTTGCCTCGATGGGAACCGAAGGAAGAAGAGAAGACTGAACCAATAGCCGAGCAAGAGAAGAACAAAGAGAAGGATGAGGACAAATCAGCTCCGGGCCAGCAAGATGAGACACAAGCGTCTTTACCGGCTTGGGTGACAACAGTAGCTCGAATCATCGTCCTTGCTGTCCTTATCGGTGCGCTTGTGCTTCTCTTATGGAGATGGCGCTCGGTTGGTTTCTCGCTGCGGTGGATCCGCATGTTGAAGCGCAATCTGACGCCTGATGAAAAAATTGTTCTGGAGACCGAAATGTGGATCAGTTATTGCCGCCTGAAGGGGTTGCGCAAAGCGCCGCATGAAACGGTTCGAGAAGCGGCCTTCCGTTGGTGTAAAGGCAATGATGAACGCTATGCCTCCGTCAATACGATCGTTCCACTGTTTGAACAAGCAAAATATGGTCACGCTCTCACTCAGGAAGCAGATATTGAGCGATTGAAAGCTGCTGTCCGTCAGTTTAAACGGGCGGGATGATTATAGAACGTAACGAATGGATACGGTAAAATGAAACAGAGAGAAAGGTAGAGAATGAGCTCGTGATTGTGACGATTACATGTCGTTCCGCACAGGAACGGCATTTTTTTGCACGAAAAACAAAGAATATGGTATAGTTTTTCGTATGAAAACGAGGTGACTGCTTTGTTGGAAGGGCTTATTCCCCGTCTTCGGGTAAGCACGGTCTATGATATTGATCTGGCTATGCTTAAGGAGAAAGGGATTCAAGGGATTATTACAGACTTGGATAATACCCTTGTAGGTGCGAAAGACCCTCTGGCGACACCGCAACTAGCCGCATGGCTGGAGGAAGTGAAACGCCAAAAATTTAAAGTGGTTATTGTATCGAACAATGATCATACACGCGTATCCCGCTTCGCAACGCCGCTCGATATTCAGTTCGTTCATGCGGCGCGCAAGCCATCGCAACGAGCCTTTCATAAAGCGCTTCAGCTAATGGGGCTCACACCAGATCAAACGGTCGTCGTCGGCGACCAGATGCTTACAGATGTTCTTGGAGGCAATCGCATTGGTATGTTTACAATATTGGTCCAGCCGATAGCCATTCAGGACGAAGGTTGGATGACACGCGTCAATCGACGCATCGAGCGCATCGTTACGGCTCGACTGCGTAAAAAGGGATTGTGGCACGAGGAGGAACGACATTGAGTGATGAAATAAAAGAGGCACGAGCTTGCAGTGGTTGTGGCGTAACGCTGCAAACGGAGCATTCTGAACAACCAGGATATGTGCCAGCAAAAGCATTGGAACGGACGCCGATCATTTGTCAGCGCTGTTTCCGGATTAAACATTATAACGAAGCGGCTTCTGTCGCAATAGACCAGGATGAATTTTTGCGCATGCTGGGACGCATCGGCAAGGAAGACGCGCTCGTCATTCATATCGTTGACTTGTTCGATTTTGATGGGAGCGTCATTTCGGGGTTACAGCGCTTCGTTGGCACCAACCCGGTGCTGCTGGTCGTGAACAAAATTGACTTGCTGCCGAAAGCGACGAACTGGAATCGCATTACGAATTGGGTACAGCGGCAGGCGAAGGAGCACGGCTTGCGCATCGTTGACGTCATTCTCGTCAGCGCAAAGCGCAACCTTGGCTTCGATCGACTGGTAGACCAGGTGGGTGAGTGGCGGCAAAGACGCGATGTGTATGTCGTCGGTGCTACCAATGTCGGAAAATCAACCCTGATTAACCGTCTCATCAACGATTACAGCGATATGGAACAAGAATTGACGACGTCGCGCTATCCGGGTACGACACTCGATGTTGTGCATATTCCGCTTGATGACGGCAAGCATATTATCGATACACCGGGAATTGTATACCCGAGCCGCATGACTGAGCTGGCGCATCGTGATGATTTGGGCGCGCTGCTGCCTGACAAGCCGCTGAAGCCTGCAGTATATCAGTTGAATGAAGGGCAGACGTTGTTCTTCGGCGCTTTTGCGCGTTTCGACTTCGTGGAAGGGGAACGCCAGTCATTTACTTGCTATGTGTCGAATGGGCTTCCGATTCACCGGACCAAGCTGGAACGGGCTGACGAGTTGTACCGTGACCACCGCGGCGATATGTTGGCTCCGCCTACGCGTGAACGTGTGGACGAACTGCCTGCTTGGACGAAGCATCAATTTCGAATTGCGCGCGGAAGCGAGACGGACGTCTTTATTTCAGGTCTCGGATGGGTAACTTGCAACGGAACGACCGGGGCGCTGGTGGAGGTTCATGCTCCCAAAGGAGTAAAGGTGCTGACACGCCATTCGTTGCTTTAAACGATAATGTTTTATACAAACATGGGTAGGGAGCGTAGAACGATGGAACCGGATGCGGTAGTATCAGTGGGGAATGTTCGGGCGTTGGACAGTTCAACGACGTTGTATGCGGTCATCGGCGATCCGATAAAGCATTCCAAATCACCGCTCATGCATAACGTGGCTTTGCAGAGCCTTGATGTAAACGGGATCTATACCGCATTTCATGTGCCGCCGGATGAGCTGGAGCAGGCCATAAAGGGAATTCGCGCGCTTGGCATCGGCGGAGTTAATGTGACGATTCCCCATAAAGAACGTGTCATGGCGTATTTGGATAATATCGACGAGAGCGCCCAAGTTATCGGAGCGGTCAACACGATCGTCCGCCGCGACGGGAAGCTTATCGGATATAATACGGATGGTCTCGGCTATGTACGATCTCTGAAGGAAGAGATGATTCCACATGTTTCTGCAGCCCGGATTCTGTTAATCGGTGCCGGCGGCGCGGCACGCGGAATCGCCTATGCACTGTTGAAGGAAGGCTGCCAGGAGCTAATCATTGCCAATCGGACGGTCGAAAGAGCGCAGGCGTTAGCCGACGATTTGTCTCCTTATGGTCCGATACGTGTCGTGCCGTTGCTGGATGCTCCAGTCATCGATGCAGAACAGGTTGATATCGTCATCAATACGACATCTGTCGGCATGCATCCTGACGTTGCAGCCATTCCTCTCAATCCGGATTGGCTGCAGCCTCATATGATTGTGAGCGATATCGTCTATAATCCGCTCGAGACCGCACTGGTGCAGGCCGCACAGCGGACAGGCTGCCGAACGCATAGCGGCCTCGGAATGTTCGTCTATCAGGGCGCGATCGCGTTTGAAATGTGGACCGGCAAACAGGCTCCTGCGGAGCTGATGAGACAAGAAGTATTACGTACGCTATAATAAACTGCAGGCGAACTCGTTCGGATTGTCGATGTCGGCATGGAAGTTTGTGAGGCCGCAGGTTACTTCATGTGCGTGCTCGAAAGGGACTTTTTGAGTACCTTTTCCAAGAATTTTATAACATTATGATACAGATAAGGCAGGTAAACATATGCTAACGGGTAAACAGAAACGCTATTTGCGATCTCTCGCACATCATGTACAGCCTATTTTTCAAGTAGGCAAGGGCGGAACGAACGATCAACTCATTCGTCACATTCAAGAAGCATTGGAAGTGCGCGAATTGATTAAAGTGTCGATCTTGAATAATTGTATGGAAGATCGCTATGAAGTGGCAGAGCAATTGTCTTCACGTTCGGGTGCAGAGCTTGTGCAGGTTATCGGCAAGATGATTGTCCTGTATAAGGAGTCTGAAGAGAAAAAACAGATTGAATTGCCTTAATCGGCACAGGAGGCCTACCCATGAAACAAATCGGCATCATGGGCGGTACGTTTGACCCGATACATCTCGGACATCTGGTCGCTGCGGAGTGTGCGCTGGAAGCGGCACGGCTGGATGAAGTGTGGTTCATGCCGGCTAGCGTTCCTCCACATAAATCCCGCCAGCCGTTCGCTTCTATTGAGCAACGTCTGGAGATGACGAAGCTTGCGGTGCAGGGAAATCCGTGCTTTCGAGTGAGCGATTGGGAGTATGCGAGCGGAGGAGTATCGTATACAGTAGATACTGCAACAGGCTTGCGGGAGACGCATCCAGATGTGGAATGGTCATGGATCATCGGAGGCGATATGGTCGCTTATTTGCCGCAATGGCATCGTATCGATGAATTAATGACCAGCATAACATTTATTGGGCTCCGACGTCCGGGAACGCCGTGGCACTTGGATATGCTGCCCGTTGCATGGCGTGAACGCATTAGCGCTGCATACATGCCGCAAATGGACATATCGTCTACGATGATTAGACAGCGCCTTGCTGAGGGCAGATCCATTCGTTACTTGGTGCCGGATGCGGTTGAACAATATATAGCAAGGTGGGGGCTTTATGAATCAAGTACGCGAAGAAATGATTGAGTCCGTCCAAGCTCAAATGCCGGAACAGCGCTGGCAGCATACACAAGGAGTAATGGATACGGCGATTCGGCTCGCGAACAAATACGGAGCAGACCCAATCAAGGCGGAGGCAGCAGCCATTCTGCATGATGTAGCCAAATACTGGCCGACGGCGCGAATGGAAGAGATCATCCGCGAGCAGCATATGCCGCCGGAGCTGTTGCAGCATGACAAGCAGTTGTGGCACGCTCCTGTCGGAGCATATGTCGCTCAGCATGAATATGGGATCGAAGACAAAGAAATACTGGATGCCATACGGTATCATACATCAGGACGCGTTCATATGACGCTGCTGGACAAAATCGTATGTTTGGCAGATTATATCGAACCTGGACGCGATTTTCCAGGTGTTGACCGCATCCGCGAGTTGGCAGAGCGCGATGTGAACACAGCCCTCGTAGCGGGGTTTGATTCGACGATCAGCTTCTTGCTCGCCAAACGCCGGCGCGTCTTTCCGCTTACGATACTGGCAAGAAACAGTTTGATTGAAGAGCTGGAACAAGAGCTTTACAAATGAGATGGAGGTTGAACAATGGCAATCACTTCAAAACAATTGCTTGAGATCGCCGTAGACGCGGCTGAAGATAAAAAGGCGATGAATCTCGTCGTCCTGGATTTGCAAGGCATTTCCCTCATAGCGGACTACTTTGTCGTCTGTCACGGGAACTCGGACACTCAGGTCCAAGCTATTACGAACGAAATTCGCAAGCGCGCACATGAAGCAGGCGTTCACATTCGCGGTACGGAAGGCTTTGATTCGGCTCGCTGGGTTCTTGTGGATATGGGCGATGTCATCGTGCATGTGTTCCATCGCGACGAACGGGAATACTACAGCATTGAGAAGCTGTGGTCCGATGCGAAAGTTGTGGAAATGGCATGACCTTGGTTGCAGGTATGATTCAACAATTAACGGTTGCGCGTGAAGTCTCTCCATACGGTTATTTTTTAACAGATGGCGAACTGGACGTGCTGCTGCACTACTCGGAAATGACCGGACCGATAAAGCCAGGCGAGCAGGTGGATGTATTTCTGTTCTTCGATACAGAAGACCGACTAGCCTCCACGATGAAGCGCCCGTATTTGACACTTGGCGAAGTAGCTTGTCTGAAGGTGGCCGATATCCACCCGAAGTACGGCTGCTTCTTGGAAATGGGCATTGGTCGCCAATTGCTGCTGCCGAGGGGCGAAATGCCGGAATACGAACCGCTTCATCCTCAGTTGGGTGATGATGTGTACGTCAAAATGGCACACGATAAGTTTGGCCGTCTCGTTGCACTTCCCGCGCGGGAGGACGATTTGATTCCGCTCGTTTTTCATGCGCCGGAAGCATGGCTCAATACTTGGCATGAGGCGATTGTGTACCGTGCTCTGAAGATGGGGACGTTCTTCGTGATCGACGGCGCTCCGCTTGGCTTCGGCATCATCGGCCTGCTGCATGAATCCCAACGCCCGCGGCCGCTCCGGCTCGGTGAACGGGTTCGTGTTCGAATTACGCACGTGCGCGAGGACGGGCGCGTAAACGTCACGACCGCAGAACGCAAGGAAGTCGGCATGGATAAGGATGCGGATCGGTTGTTCCGTTTCTTGAAGGAGCGCCCGAACGGGACGATGCCATACTCGGATGAGACGCCGGCTGATATCGTGAAGCAGCGCTTTAACATGAGCAAATCCGCATTTAAGAGATCGATCGGCCGCTTGATGAAAGCGGGACTTATTGACCAGAACGGAAGCTGGACGGAGTTGACTCAAGCAGGAAAGAATCTGGCAGCCGATGAATTGGCGGGCGTGCTGCAGCAGGCGCAGTCGGAGCCGCGCAAGCCGAGCCGTTAAAAGAGGTTGTCCAAAAGGGCCCCTTTTCAGCACCGGACTTTCGAGAGTGAATGCAGGATTCGATGTTGAATGACATCTTAGGATGCTTCGTAATCAAAAAGGGACGGGATGAGGAAGGACGAGAGTAATGGAATCGTACGGTCGATTTGCAGAGGTGTATGACCGCTTAATGGCGGATATGCCCTATGAAGAATGGATTGCTTTCGCCGAAGCGGCATGGCAGCGATACGGAAGCGGGAAGCCTGAACGCGTTGTTGATCTTGGATGTGGAACTGGCAATATTTCACTGCCGTTAGCGGCGCTAGGCTATGAGGTCATTGGGATAGATCTATCTGAGACGATGCTATCCATCGCCCAGAACAAGATGGCTGCTCATCCTCCGCTGCAGGGGAACATGCAATGGGTGTGCCAAGATATGCGTCACTGGTCAGTTCCTAATTCCGTGGATGCAGTCGTTTCCTTTTGCGATTGCTTGAACTATATTACGGAACAAAGTGAAGTCAAGCAGGTGCTTCAGGCGACTTACGACCAGTTGCGTCCGGGTGGAATATTTCTCTTCGATGTGCTGTCTATCCGCCAATTCGAAGAGTATGCGAGTACGCAGCCTTTTGCCTATGATGAGGAAGACATCGCCTACATATGGTTCTCCGATTTTGATGAGGGACGCAAGGAGATCGAGCATCAGTTGACGTTGTTTGTTCGTCAAGAGAACGGCGGTTTGTTTGAACGGGTGGATGAAGCCCATGTGCAGCGCGCCTATGATATTCAGTGGCTTGCACAAAGTTTAAGAGATGCCGGTTTCAATAAGATTGAGATGTTTGCCGATTTTACATGGGAGAAGCCGGATGCTGACGCGCAGCGAATTTTCTTCGCCGCGGTGAAAGAGGAAGCAGCGTGCTCGTGATGCGACAAACATTGACAATATGCGTTTTTTTCTTTACAATATAGCTACTTGCGACTGATCGCAGGTACATACACGTTACATTTGAATAGGTGTAGCAAAGACAACGAAGAGGAATAGTAGCTTGTCGACCATCTGTCAGAGAGCCGGTGTTGGGTGGGAACCGGTGGTGGAAGAAGGTGAACTCGCCTCAGAGTCGCGCAGCGGAAGCGGAAGGGCTATGCTGCGACGCGTCACCCGCGTTACAGGTGCAGAGGGAGTGAAAGGCAAAGCATGTCTTTCGCTAACTAGGGTGGTACCACGGGAATTATGCCTCTCGTCCCTAGCGATTACGCTACGGACGGGGGGCTTTTTTGCTGAATAATGGAGTTACGGCGTTGCATTATTACAGCTTGCATTATTGCTTAGGCACTTCAATGTGGCTTGCGCGTGCAGCTACATGGTGCAGCATGAGGAGGATTAGGATGAGTCAAGAAATAAAACAACAGCATGGCTATCAGCCACAATCCATCGAGCCGAAGTGGCAAACGTACTGGGATGAGCAGAAGACGTTTGCGACGCTTGAAGACGAAGATAAGCCAAAGTTCTACGCGCTCGATATGTTCCCTTATCCATCCGGCGCGGGCCTTCACGTAGGCCATCCGGAAGGATATACAGCAACCGATATCATCTCCCGTTACAAGCGGATGCAAGGATATAACGTGCTTCATCCGATGGCATGGGACGCCTTCGGACTGCCTGCCGAGCAGCATGCGCTCGATACGGGCGAGCATCCGCGCGACATTACGGTGAAGAATATCAACAACTACCGCCGCCAGATTAAATCTCTCGGCTTCTCGTACGATTGGGACCGCGAATTCAGCACGACCGATCCCGATTATTACAAATGGACCCAATGGATTTTCATCCAGCTGTACAAGAAGGGGCTTGCATACGTCTCGGAGCTTCCGGTGAACTGGTGTCCTGCGCTCGGCACGGTGCTGGCGAATGAAGAGGTTATCGACGGCAAGTCCGAACGCGGCGGCCATCCAGTCATCCGCAGGCCGATGCGTCAATGGGTGCTGCGAATTACAGAATACGCGGAGCGGCTGCTGGAAGATCTGGAAGAGCTGGATTGGCCGGAAAGCATCAAAGACATGCAGCGCAACTGGATCGGCAAATCGAAAGGCGCGGAAGCGCGCTTTGCGATTGACGGATTCGAGGATGAACTCGTCGTCTTCACGACGCGTCCCGATACGCTGTTCGGCGCGACCTATTGCGTTCTGGCGCCGGAGCACGAGCTCGTAGAGCGAATTACGACTCCGGAACAGCAAGCTGCCGTGAAGGCTTACCAAGATCAAGCTGCGCGCAAGAGCGACCTGGAGCGTACGGACTTGGCGAAAGACAAGACGGGCGTATTCACGGGCACCTATGCGGTGAATCCAGCCAATGGAGCTAAGCTGCCTATCTGGATCGCAGACTATGTGCTTGCCGGTTACGGTACGGGAGCGATTATGGCCGTTCCAGGCCATGACCAACGCGACTGGGAATTCGCGAAGCAGTTCGAGCTTCCAATTGTGGAGATCGTTGCAGGCGGCGACGTAGCGAAGGAAGCCTATTCCGGCGACGGCGCTCACGTTAATTCCGACTTCTTGAACGGCTTGTCGAACGAGCAAGCGATGGCTCGCATGATTGAATGGCTGGAAGCGGAAGGCAAAGGGAAAGGCAAGATCACGTATCGTTTGCGTGACTGGCTGTTCAGCCGTCAGCGCTACTGGGGCGAGCCGATTCCGATTCTTCATCTGGAAGACGGCACGATAAAGCCGGTACCGGAATCCGAACTGCCGGTCATGCTGCCGGATATCGAACAGATCCGTCCTTCCGGTACGGGAGAATCGCCGCTTGCGAACGTGACCGAGTGGGTGAATACGGTCGATTCCGAGACGGGGCTCAAGGCGCGCCGCGAGACGAATACGATGCCGCAATGGGCGGGAAGCTGCTGGTATTACCTGCGCTTCATCGATCCGAAGAACGAGAACGAGCTCTGTTCGAAGGAGAAGCTGGCGAAATGGCTTCCGGTGGACTTGTATATCGGAGGAGTGGAGCATGCGGTGCTTCATTTGCTCTATGCCCGTTTCTGGCACAAGGTGCTCTACGATCTCGGTGTCGTGGAGACGAAGGAGCCATTCTATAAGCTGGTCAACCAAGGGATGATTCTCGGTACAAACGGCGAGAAAATGTCTAAATCCCGCGGCAACGTGATCAACCCGGACAATATTGTTAACGAGTTCGGCGGCGACACGCTCCGCATGTATGAAATGTTCATGGGGCCGCTGGAAGTGACCAAACCTTGGAACACGAACGGCGTGGAAGGCATGTTCCGCTTCCTGAACCGGATCTGGCGCTTGTTTGTAAATGAAGAGGACCAATTGAACAGCAAAATCGTTGACGGGAATGCGGACGATGCATTTTTACGCACATGGCATAAGACCGTGAAGAAAGTTACCGAAGACATGGAGAACTTGCGCTTCAACACGGCGATTAGCCAGCTGATGATTTTCATCAATGAAGCGTACAAGACCGATGTTCTGCCGCGGCAAGCAATGGAGAATTTCGTGCAAATTCTGTCGCCGCTTGCACCGCATATTGCCGAAGAGCTATGGCTGCGTCTCGGCCATAACGAATCGATTACGTACGTGTCATGGCCGACTTATGACGAAGCGTTGACGATAGATGCCGAAGTGGAAATCGTCATTCAAGTAAATGGGAAAATAGCGGAACGCATGAACGTAGCTGCCGATGCTGACGAAGCTGCTATGCAAGAAAAAGCGATGTCCCTGCAGAACGTTCAAGATGCCATTGCTGGCAAGACCGTTCGCAAAGTCATCGCAGTAAAAGGCCGTCTCGTCAATATTGTGGTCGGTTAACTTCATGGTCGCAGAGTTGAGCGTGGACCTTCTCTAGGTCCTCCTCATATTTCGCGTGAGTGACTCCAATGAGCTTCTGGAACACACCTTCTAGTTCTTCATTCAACAGCCGCAGCGCCTCGGCGGTAATGCCGCCGGGGACCGCTACGCGCTGCTGCAGCAGCTCGAGCGTAAAGCCGCCTTCCGTTAACAGCTTGCCTGTTCCCAGCAACATTTCGCACGCCAGACGCGAAGCTTCTTCCTGGTCAATACCGGTCTCCTCTACAGCGGCTTCCACCCATTTCTGCAAGAAGAACGCAATAAATGCCGGTCCGCAGCTCGCCAAATCCGAAGTGATGCGAGTGAACTGTTCCGATACTTGCAGCGGACGACTGATGGCCATCATCAACTGCTCCAGCAGCAATCGATCCTCGGTCTGAATGCGGCCCCCATACATGCATAGCGATGCCCCGCTCCATACATAATTTGTGATGCTCGGAATAATTTTAGCTATTTTACAGTTTAAGCTATTTTCCAAATGCTTGATCAGAACCGGACTTGTGATGGATACAAGGATGAGTTCAGATCGCGCTGTCCCAGCGATTTCATCCAGCACATGCTTGAATTCCGATGGCTTAACGCATAAGAAGACGATGTCGCTCTGCTCCACCGTCTCCGTATTGCTAAGTGCGACTTGAAGTCCGGGGTATTGAGAAGCAAGGTTTTGCACTTTCTGTATCGTACGGTTGCTGGCAATGACCTGCTCCGGTTCCAAGGCTCCCGATTGAATGAGTGCTTCAATGATCGTCGAACCCATACTGCCCGTACCGATAAATCCGACCTTCACGGATGTTCCCTCCTTTGCTACACACTATTCATTTAACGCTGTAAAGCCACATTATACGATTAGCGCATGTTACTTCAAACTATATGATGGATTGGTTGACCATTATACCCTTATCGCTCTGTCGAAAGGAGTAGTAGCATGAAAGATTTCAAAATACCGTTCTCTTCTTTTTTGCAGCGCTGGTTCATGGGAACTAGCATCGCAATTATCGGGTTGGCCCTATGTATGTGGTTATGGCTCAGACCGCAGTGGGAACAAGAGACGGAGTCATGGCAACCTGTTAATGATGAAATTGCCCAGTTGCTGGGACCGCTTGAAGGCACAGAGTCTAATGAAGCAAATAAGTCAGCGCCAAATCGTACGAAGACTGATAAGGCTGCGGCATCCTCATCGTCCTCACCTTCAGCCAAGTCTGCACTAAACGGATCCGAACAGTCGGCAGAGCCACCTTCTTCATCCGGCGCATCCGACGTAATGGACAAGGAGCCACATGCTAATCCGAGCCGAGCAGCGGCACAATCGGATCAGAGCACTTCGGGGGCTGGCGCTTCCAACTCTACGCAGCAGACAGATATAAGAGCATCTGAACCCCCGGCCGCCAACCGTTCAAGCTCAGCGAACTTGATTAATATCAATCAAGCGGACGCTAATCTCTTGACTGAGCTGCCAGGGATTGGACCGAGCAAGGCAAAGGCGATTATCGCTTATCGCGAGCAGCATGGGGCTTTCAACAAAGTGAACGATATAACAAAAGTGAAGGGCATCGGCCCCAAAATGTTTGCCAAGCTGCGCGACAAAATAAGTGTCGAGTAATGGCATACAGTTGCATATCACAGCAGGCCTGCTTACAATATAAGTGCGTGTTCAAAAGGGGGCCTTTTGAACAGCCTCTATAGGGTGAAAACACATAAGAACTAAGGCAGAACGAGACAGGGGATTGTGATGTCATGACAACGACAACGACAACGCGCAAAGATTGGGACACTTACTTCATGGACATTGCGTATATGGTTTCTACACGTTCGCGCTGTCCGAGACGGCATGTCGGCGCAGTGCTTGTGCAAGGAAAGAAGCTGCTTGGCACAGCTTACAACGGGGCGCCTATGGGGGTTCCGGACTGTAGTGAAGCGGGCTGTATGATCGCGGAGCAATATGAAAAGGTCGTTATAGACGGTCAAGAGCAAATGGTGAAAAAGCAGCGCTGTATCCGCACGATTCACGCAGAACAGAATTTACTTCTGTTCACCGATCGGATTGATCGAGAAGGCTCTACCGTATATGTGACGGATCAACCGTGCTGGACATGCGCCAATATGCTGGCCAACAGCGGCGTAACGGAAATTGCGTTTCACCGTCCGTATCCGAAGGACAGCGACAAAGTAAGGGCAATGATGGCACAGAAGGGAATCATATTCCGGCAATTGGACCATTATCAGCCGCCGCGCGAGACGGAGATGGAAACGATAAATTAATAGCATAATGGAATGATGATGGAGGAAGAACCTCTATGCAGCGATGAGTGTCGCTTCGTTAACTGTGGTTGACGGGGCGGGACAAGGCATCGGCATAGAGGTTCTTTTTTTGTATGGAACAGGAGGCTTGAAATGCTGCAACGACGACCGATAGTGGTCATAGCATGCTGCTTCGTTATAGGTGTTCACTTCGGTGCTGCGCTAAGTGCAGGGGCAGCGCTTATCGCAGCGCTTGGCTTGGTTCTAATCCTGCCACTATGCTGCCGATTGAAGTGGTGCAGTTGGAGACTGGCTGTGCTTTATGCGCTTACGCTGCTACTGGCCGTCACTTATTTTATTTGGTCCGTACAGCTTGACCGCAGTTACTGGCCTGAATCCCACGGCGAAGGCGCATCAAATGAAGAACAGGCTGCCATATGGAACGGATTCATCTCTTCACCGGTCGAAAGGGATGGTGACCGTGTACAATTTCATTTTATGTCTACGGACTGGAAATCGACGGAAATGAATGAGCCTGCTCCTGCACGAGAGAAGCTTCTCGTTCAAGTGCGCTTACACATGAAACAGGAAATCGAAGCCGCTGCACAATGGAAAAGAGGTCAGCAGGTGCAAATTGCCGGTACATTGAGCTTGCCTGGCGAAGCGACGAATTTTGGCGCCTTCAGCTACCGTGATTATTTGCGGACGGCACGCATCCATTGGATTGTTAAAGTGAGCGGGGCAGAACAAGTAACAGATACAGCATCGGAGGCTGCTATCTCGCTCATGGACATACAGTGGACAGTTCAGAAAATGTTGGCTTATATAGACGGACTCAGAGAACATTTATCTGGATTGCTGCAGCGACTGTATGAACAGCCTCATAGCGGCTATGTTCAAGGGTTGATTTTGGGCAGCCGCCTCGAATTGGATCCGAATACGTATCAGCAGTTCTCAGAGCTGGGATTGACCCATGTGCTCGCCATTTCCGGGCTGCATGTCGGCGTATTCGTAGGTGCGTTGCTCGGTATGTTCCGTCTGTTAAGAATGACGAAAGAGACAAGCATTGCAGCGGTACTATGGCTCATTCCATTTTACGTGCTGCTTACCGGAGCAGCAGCTTCAGTAGTGAGGGCGGGAATGATGTCCATGGCAGCACTGTATGGACTGCGAAGAGGGTGGCTGAAGGACGGATTGCACATCTTGTCCGCAGCTTTGTTGCTCATGCTTCTATGGCAGCCGCGCTATGCGCTGCAAGTTGGATTTCAGCTGTCCTTCATCGTAACGGCAGGACTTATCGTATTCGTCCCGCATGTGGTCCGTCTGCTTCCGGCTTGGCCAAGCTGGCTCACTTCTTCTATTGCCGTGACGCTCGTAGCACAAGCCGTATCATTTCCGGTAACCGTCTATTATTTTAATCAATTCTCGTTGCTGTCCTTCGGCGCTAACTTCCTGCTTGTACCGTTTATAAGCATGGGTGTGCTTCCGCTAGGAACGATTTCACTGCTTGCAGCCGCGATATATGAACCGTTAGCTCGGCCAGTCGCCTGGATTGTAGTGCGGATGAACGATCTGACCTTTACCATCGTCCAACGACTGAGCCTAATCGAAGGGACAACAGTCATATGGCCAACGCCGCACATATGGTGGATTATTATATATTATGTCAGCCTGAGTCTGCTCATCGTTTCCATGGTCCGATGGATGAACACATATCGTCTTCAACGCCGCTTCCGCCGCCAAACCGGCAGCGCCTCAGAAGATACACAACCGCTAGATACGTTTATTACGCTGCGTTCGGTTACACCTCGGTTCGTGTTATCTGGTCTGCTCGGTGCCTCGCTTCTATTCGGGACGATTATTTACACGGGATATCATAGGGAACGCTCTCTGGATGCCACTATCAGCATTATTGATGTGGGGCAAGGCGACAGTATTCTCATTCGGACAGCAACCGGGCGCCATATCTTGATTGACGGCGGGGGAACCGTTAATTTTCGCAAGCCTGCAGACCGCTGGCGGGACCGCCGGGTGCCGTTTGAGGTAGGGGAGAAGGTCGTTGTACCTCTTTTGAAGCAACGGGGAGTCAGAAGCTTGGCTGCCGTCGTGCTGACGCATGCTGATCAGGACCATGCGGGCGGTCTGCAGGCGGTGCTGGAGCAAATTCCGACGAAGCGATTCGTCATGAATGGAACATGGAAGTCGTCCGCTTCAATGCATTCGCTCTATCGGACTGCGCTGCAGAAACAAATACCAATTATAAAGTGGGAACTGGGCGATACGTGGTCGCTTGATGCATGGACACAAATCAAGGTGCTATATCCCGAAGCATCGTCCGCAGGGAATCATATTTCTACATCGGACCAACAAAACGATTCTTCTATAGTTCTGCATGTGACACTGACACATCCACGCAGCAAGGTGCAGTCGTCCATTTTGCTGACTGGTGATTTGGAGGCGGACGGGGAGCAGATGATGCTTACGAATTCGGACATGTATGAATCCCTGTCGATCGATGTGTTGAAGGTGGCGCATCATGGAAGCAAAACTTCGACGACTCCCGAATGGCTGCAAGCGTGGCAACCTCGCCTTGCCGTTATTTCCGCAGGCCGCAACAATCGATATGGTCATCCGCATCCGCTCGTGCTGGGGGCACTGTCACAAGCGAACGTGCCGGTGCTGCGCACGGATCTGAATGGTGAAGTACAGTTTAAGCTTACAGGCAGTGGATTGAAGGTACGCAAAAAGCATGATAGGATATTTCCATAGTATTTTTAAAAGCACGTCGTCTTGGCGTGCTTTACTTCATTCAAATTCAATTCAAATTCCATTCAATTTAAATTGAATCATCTTACAATGAAATCGAGTTGAATTTTTGCTATGCTAGGAATGAATTTCTACTCTTTATATGAACATGATAGATTATTCTACAAAATGGAATCGGATGAACTGCAACCATTTGCGTCGTCAGCACGTCAATGGATATGCAAGAGAGGGGGATCAAGGTGGTAGAGCCAGAACTCATACGAGCCGCCCAATCCGGCGATCGCGACGCTCTAATCACTCTTTTGCGCGAAATCGAACAATACGTGTATCGTACCGCTTATTATGTTCTGAATAATGAGCAGGATGCACTGGACGCGTCCCAAGAAGCTTTAATCCGGATTTATACAAAAATTCAATCTTATGAGGAAAAGGCCCAATTTAAGACATGGGTACAACGGATCGTAACGAACATTTGCATTGATAAATTTCGCCGAACCCGGCCAACTGTATCCATCGATGAGCATAACCTCGTATTTCTTGGGGATCAGAGTGTAGAGAGAGAAGTTTTATCCGCATATGCGGCTCAAGATATACGTGCTGCGATTGACCGGCTGCCTGAACATCATCGAGCTGTCGTCGTCCTGCGGTATCTGCAAGATTTCTCCTACAACGAAATAGCGGATAGTATGAATTTGCCGCTTAACACGGTGAAGTCTTATTTATTCCGCGCCCGACAACAGCTGCAGACGATGCTGCAAGATTATGAGAAAGGTGGTGTGCGAGGATGAACTGTTCAGAGGTGATGGAACTGATACAACGCAATTTGGATCATGATCTGGATGCATCGGAAAAAAACCTGCTGGCAGATCATGTAAGCCGTTGCCCCGCCTGTGCTGAAATGTCCGAACGATTAGAACAATTGCATGGAGAATTGGCTCAACTCCCCAAGGTCGCTCCGCGATTTAGTCTGGTTGATGCGATTATGCCGAAGTTGGATCAAATTGATTTGGAGCAGCAGGTGGCTGCGGTCGCTGTCGCTCCGCTTGCCCGCTATGAACAGCCCATACCAATCGCAGAACAGGGACACGATCTGGCTGTTCAGCGGGAGGAGCAAGAACAGACGGATCATGCTGCGCCGGGGCGCAAGCATTGGTTTAAGCGTAGGAATTGGCGTGTGGCAAGCGCAGTTATCGCTGCAGGAGTTGTGTTCGGTCTATTTATTATTACATTTAAACCGCCGATGTCGGAGCAAGCTGGAGATTTCCCAGAGATGAACTCTCAACAACACGCTCCCTCCTCCAGCGATTCCGCTGATTCTACAACTATGACGACCAGTCCGACGAAGGAGAGCGCGACGCCGGAGCCGAAGATGCAGGAACCGCGGGAGCCGGAGGATAGGGCGGTCGTGGGGGCGCAGACGCCGGATGACAGTGCTGATTCTGCGAAGAAGGAAGCATCCGATCAGAAGAAAGATAGACAGAGCACTGGCGCCGACAAGCCGGTGAAGACTCCGCTGAAGAAAGACGTGTCCAAAAAACAGACTGAATCTCCAAAGGAACCGTCTGCGTTCAACAACTCGGCTGGACAAGAAGCGCATGAAGGAATTGCAGGCAATCCGCCGCAGGATAAGCACATATCGGCTGATGAGGATCCAGAGGTTAAGGGAGAGACGACGAGTCCCGACCCGGATGGCGCAGTGAAAGATCGTGACGGCAACTCCATGAACTTCATCATGAAGCAATCGATGGAAGCGACGTCTCCGGACGGCAAATGGATGGTACTGTGGGAGAACGGACAATTGGTTCTGTACAAAGTAGCGGATCATCAACAGAGTAAAGTCCATACGCTCGCTTTTGCCGGAACGCCGACCGAAATTTTATGGTCCTCCGACAGCAAGAGCATTGGTGTCAGAACAGTGTCAGAAGATGGCACCGCTCAAGAGAGCAAATATGCCGTACAGAAGGATAGTTTGGTGCCCGCTTCAGAGATAGGGGCAAAATCGGAATCGGAGCCGGATGTGATTCAAGGTACGGTCCAAGAGACGCCTTGATATACGAAAAAGTTTCAATTCATGCACACAAGTAACGCTGCTTGCGTATAGTATTTTAGAATTGCATATAAGCAATGACGTTCCCGTACGTCGTATGACCGTTCGCAGGAAGTTTCTAGAGCTTTACTGCGGACGTTTATCATAGATGTTAGGGGACAGAGGGACTTCGTAATCTGGCTCAAGATTGCGTGAGTCCCTTTGTTTTTGCTGCAAAATTTGCTATGATGAGGTTCGGAAATGTGAGGGGAGGCATCACGGTGGATGTAAAATCTGCTATGAAAGAAATACAGCGGGGCAATCCGCGTTCCATATATGTGCTGTACGGGACGGAGAAATATCGAATGCAAGAGTTTGTTCAATTCCTTGTCCAACATACCGTAGAGGAAGAGAACCGCGAATTGGCCGTGACGAAAATGGACACCGGAGAATCTCCGATTGAACTGGTGATTGAAGAGGCGGAGACGCTTCCATTTCTAGTGGCGCGCAAATGTATTCTCGTTAAGGATCAGAGCATTTTCGCGTCGGGTAAAGACGGTAAAATCGATCATCGTACAGAGCGCCTGCTTGAGTACATGGATCAACCGATGGAAACAAGTATTATCGTATTTCTCGTGCAAGCGGACAAGTTGGACGAACGGAAAAAGACGGTAAAGAAAGCGAAGGCTGAGGGGGCAGTTCTGCCGTTTCTGCCTCTAAGTGCGGAAGAATTGGTGCGATGGGTGAAAAAGCAAATCGAGAGCAATCAATGCTCCATAGCAGATGAAGCAGTCGAAGCTTTGCTCAACAGTGCTGGCACTAATTTGCAGTCTCTATCTGCAGAAATAGAAAAGTGCTGTCTGTTTGCCGGGGCGGGCGGCATTATCGACGTCCCAACTGTGGATCGCCTCATTGCTAAAAATACGGAGCAAAATGTGTTTCAGCTCGTGGAGGATATTGTGCGGCGGCGTGCCGATCGCGCGCTTGCCACCTTATATGAGCTGCTGAAGCAAAAGGAAGAGCCGATTAAGATAATGGCACTGATCGTGCGCCAGTTGAGAATGATGATGCAGGTCAAAGAACTGACCAACCAAAGCTTCAGCCAGCAGCAGGCAGCATCTCAGCTCGGCTTGCATCCGTACGCGGTCAAGATGGCTGCAGAACAAGCCCGGCAATATGATATAGCGGTATTGTCCAACTGGATTGCGGAAGCGGCAGAGCTTGATTATGAGATGAAGTCAGGGCGCGTGGAGAAGGCGCTTGGCTTGGAGCTGTTCATCATGCGGATAGCTGCCGGCGTATCCAGCCAGATGAAAGAAGCCCGGAGATAAGCGCATATGCGTTTATCTCCGGGCTTCTTCGCTTCAAGCTAAGTATGAAAGGCTCGGGCTTACGCTTGCGCAAGCAGAGCGTTCAATTTTTGTGCCAAGCGAGACTTTTTGCGGGCAGCCGCATTTTTGTGGACTAGGCCTTTTGTCACAGCCTTATCCAATTTCTTAGAAGCCAAAGCGACAGCTGCTTTAGCTGTTTCAGCTTCGTTATTCGCCAAAGAGATGTCAGCTGCTTTCACAGCTGTGCGAAGTGCAGACTTTTGGGAAGCGTTCAACATACGACGCTTGTCGTTTGATTTCACGCGTTTAACAGCGGATTTAATGTTTGGCATTGCTTTCACCTCCGTTGCATCGTAGTGCGACAACAGAATCAATTTCAATAGGATGTGTAAAGAAATAGATTCACAACTTAAAGTATTCTATCATGACGAACGGCAAAATGCAATACATTTACCTTGGTTTACATATGCCTATATATGAACATGAAGTCGTTTACATCAGAAGGAAATCGTATAAGATTTCTTTCCTTGCACACAATACAAAGCAAGATATGTTCAAATGGGAGGATAATGCCTATGACTGCGGATTTAAGAGCTTACTCAGTGCGAACGGACTTGGCGCTGGAAGCCAGAGAACTGGCGCAACCGGACGCTGCCGTACCCATTCCCGGAGTTCAGGAGGACGTAGAAGACGTTCGCGGGGTAAAGGTGACGAGAATACACGTCCAGACGGAGGAAGGCTCTCGTGCCATTGGACGAATGCCTGGGCGCTATATTACGATTGAAGTGCCGGGATTACGGCGCAAAGATACTGACCTGCAGGATCGTGTCGCGACGAAATTTGCGCAGCTATTTGAAGCGTTTCTGGAGGAAGTAGGAGTGAAGAAGGGCGACAAGGCGCTTATCGTCGGTCTGGGCAACTGGAACGTTACGCCGGATGCCCTTGGCCCATTAGTCGTGGAAAATGTGTTGGTAACGCGCCACTACTTTGAAATTATGCCAGACCAAGTGAGCCCGGGATACCGGGAAGTCAGTGCTGTCGCGCCGGGTGTATTGGGCGTGACAGGCATTGAATCCAGCGAAATTGTCCAAGGGATTGTGGAACGGACGAAGCCTGACGTCATCATCGCAATCGATGCGCTTGCCTCGAAGGCGCTGGAACGTGTCAATACGACGATTCAGATTGCCGATATCGGCATCCACCCCGGTTCAGGCATTGGCAACAAAAGGCGCGGCCTGACTAAGGACATTCTCGGCATCCCGTGCATTGCGATAGGAGTGCCGACCGTCTGTTATGCTTCCACGATCGTGAACAACGCCATTGATATGATGAAGGAGCATTTTAAGCAGGAAACGAGCAATACACGGGAGATTCTCGGAATGCTGGACGATATCGGGGAGCAGGAGAGGCTGATGCTGGTGAAGGAAGTGCTGGAGCCGCTTGGTCATGATCTCGTCGTAACGCCGAAGGAAGTCGATGAATTTATGGAGGATATGGCGAACATTATTGCCAGCGGGCTCAATGCTTCATTGCACGAAGCAGTTGATACGGATAATGTGGCGGCATATACGCATTAATGTTGGTGATTAAAAAGGCTTCTCAACAGCCTGACGCCTGTATCGAGCAGGCGTCTTTAGGCTGCCGGGAACAATGTAGCATTGCATGAAATCAAAGTAGATTAAGATTGCCCCCGAATTACATCCCCTTGAAGAGGGTCTGCATCATGTTCGAATTGAATCGGTATGGACATGCCCTTCGTCAGGGAAGGCGCATCAGATACTTGAAAATGAATGTGGGCTTCACTTGAATTGCCAGAGTTGCCGCACTCCCCTAGCAGTTGCCCTGCCTTCACGACATCGCCTTGCTTCACCTGGATCGTGCCTTGCTTGAAATGCGCAAGCAGACTGTATTCGTCATTTCCGTGATCCAGAATGACATAATTTCCTTCTGGCTGCTGCTCATTCATCTGTCCGACCGGATAATTATCAGGAATATCGTTGACGACGTCGACAACTTTTCCCTCGAGCGGGGCGACGACAGGCTGACCGAATGCATAGTAGCTTTCGTTCTTTGTCGGATCGCCCTTAAAGCTGAACCCGTCATGTGTGATGACTAGATCGTAGGCATAGCGTTGATTCGGGTAAGCGTAGTGGTAGTTGATGAGCTCATTGCGGCCGCCCCAGAACACCAGCCATTTATCTTGAAATGGCATGCGATAGCCGTTGGTGGTCGGTTTAAGATCCGTTTCCGCTGAGACGAGCGGGATGAATTGCATGGAGATGATCTGATTGTCCGCCAACATTGCCATCACTCCCTTCTGACCGGCAGCGTCCGTCCAGACGTATTTGTCTGCACCATTCAGTGTCATGCTCGACAATCGCTTCGGAGTCTCCCCTTTACTCCAAAAATTTTGCAGCTGCTGCTCCACTTCTTGTTGAGACACCTTCTGTTGAAAGCTTGCGGATAAGCTTTGATGCAGTGTGGCCGCGTCATGGTCTCTAATCCAGTCCTCAATCTGTTCCGGTGAAATGTCGGCGGAAGGCGCAGACGATTCTGCTGGAGCTTGTGTTGCCTTCATTGCAGTTTCTCCTTTCTTCTCGGCTTGAAATGAGCAGCCTGTCGTCAGGAGGCCAGTACAGACCGTTAATGCTAATACGCACATAGTAAGACGGTAATTCACTTCCATCATCCTCTCATCTTTGCGTCACTACCCTCATAAGGGTAATCACTGCACTATCTTCATCATAATGGGCCAGCTTGAACGGAGCCGTAACCGCTGCCCATTCTTTTCTTAACTTTTCATGCGAGAAAGGCTTCTAATTACGAATCTGTTAAGGTTCCGTTAAGATAGCGTTGAATGGCGTGAAAGGTGAACATGATAGAATAGAATGGAAGGCGAGAGGAAAAAGAGAGGAAGAACTTTGATGGAAACAGATATTCGAGCAGCACACATCTTAATTGTGGAAGATGAAGCAGCTTTAAGCAAAATGGTGCACACCGTCCTGCAAAAGGAAGGCTTTACTCATATAACTTGCGTGGCGACAGGGGAAGAGGCTGTTCACTGCTGCCGCAGCCAGCCTGTTGATCTGGTTGTGCTGGATGTTATGCTGCCTGGCAAAAGCGGCTTTGAGCTTGCTCCATTCATTCGGGAGCAGACGGATGCCCCGATTATATTCGTTACGGCGCGCACGACGGATTTGGATAAGCTGACAGGCTTCGCCTTAGGAGGCGACGACTACATGACGAAGCCGTTCAACCCGCTGGAGCTCGTTGCGCGCATCAAGGCGCAGTTGAAACGTTATATGGCCGTTGTGAGCAGCCAAGCGGACAAGCGGCGTGAACCGGACCTAACCGTATATCAATGCGGGCGGTTTCAACTAGATGAAGCAGCTGGAGAATTAAGGGTGGAGGGCAGACCGGTTGAGTGTCCGGCGATGGTATTTCAGCTGCTCTTGTTTTTATGCAAGCATCCGAACCGGATTTTCTCTAAAAGCGAACTGTATGAAAGCGTGTGGGGACACGATGCGGTAAGCGATGATAATACGGTGATGGTGCACATCCATCGCATTCGGGAACGCATCGAAGCCAATCCGAGCCAGCCTGAAGTTCTGGTTACCGTGCGCGGCATGGGCTATAAGCTTGTTCCGCCGGCCAAAGCGATTCCAGTACGCCTGATCTCATCGTCAACAGAAGGTGAAGGAAGATGAAGACGAGCAGAAGGCTGGCTTGGCATTACGGTTGGCAGTGGCTTGTAGTCGGAGCGGTGCTGCTCTGTACGGTGTTCGCCGCCTTCTTATGGGTGGCCGATCGCATGATAGCGCTCGATCTGAATCGGAGCTTTGCCCGACATGGTCCGAACCAAGTATCCGAGTCTTTGTCGATGGACCTGCATGGCAATGTGCGATGGGATGACGAACTGCAGGATCAGGTGAGAGCGAGCGGTGGTTGGATGCAACTCATCGATGAGGAAGGGAATGTTCTCAAATCTTTTGAGACGCCATCCGATGTGCCAACGCATTACTCGGCCGGTGAGGTTGCCGCCTACGCGCAGGGTAAGAGTCCGTTCCCATATGATTTATATATTTACATCAAGCAGCTGGATAATCGTGCCGTCACACTGCTGTACGGCGTAAATCCGAAGGATGAGAGGCTGCTGGAGACGTGGCTCGCAGCACGCAGCGGAGACACCGGCGATGGAGCAGATGCTCTTGAGACTATGCTGGAGAAGCATCAAGCATGGGTGCAAAGGCTGGATGCAGACGGTATGGAGCTCGCTTCGTGGAACAAGCCGGAAGACGCGCCTAATCGGTACTCGTTGCAGGATATCGTCATGCAGACGATGTATGAAGAGCGCTACGGACAGCGCGTGGCCTACCGCTATGATACGGCATCGCGCGAGACATGGCTGCTGCACATGCCATTTTCGCCTTCGGTTCCAGGAGTGAAGGCGGCGGGATTTACGATTGAATCCTATGATCAGCTGTTTGTGATAGCCATTGCCGGCACTGTGGCATTTATGCTATTCGTATTTATTATGATGGCGTGGTGGCAAAGCTCGCGTCTTGCCCGGCCGTTGCAGCATGTCATGAAATGGACTGAGAGCATATCATCGGGACATTATGAGGAGCCGGTCAATACGCGCGGAATCCCCCATTCGGAACGGAAAAATGGGAAGTTGAAGCGGAATTACCGCATATATGGGGATATTATGCAGTCACTGCAGCAGATGGCCTTGCGCTTAAAGAGCGCTGATGAAGAGCGGATAAGGCACGAAACGTACAGGGAGGAGTGGCTGGCGGGACTATCACATGACTTGAAGACGCCACTTGCGTCCATTATCGGTTATGCGCATTTGCTAAGCGCAAAAGAATACGCTTGGGAACCGGAAGAAGCGTCAGAATTTGTAAACATCATGAAGCAAAAAGCGGAGATGATGGACGATCTGATACAGGATCTCAATTTGACGTATCAGCTCCAGAGCGGGAGTCTGCCGCTGCAGCGCGAACTGATAGATATACGTCATTGGTTAACCGAGACGCTCCAGGACATATTTGTGCTCCCGCAATTATCCGAAGCGGAGTTCGAAACCTTCTTCCCCGAGCAGGAAGTTCTCTTTAAGATTGATACGCGTTATTTCCGCCGTATGGTGGACAATGTATGTATGAATGCCTTCTTGCATAATCCGCCTGGAACGAAGTTGAAGGTGGAATTAATGACGGAAGATAATAAGCTGACGCTCAGCTTCACTGATAATGGTAAAGGAATGGACGCGAACACATTGAAACGGTTGTTTACCCGGTACTACCGCGGTAGGACCACAGACGAGACAGCGAAGGGGAGCGGGCTTGGATTGGCGATTACGAAGCAGCTCGTCGAAGCTCACGGTGGCTCAGTGGAGGCTAGCAGCACATTAGGCGGCGGAACGCTCATCGCTTTTCATTTTTTACTAGAGGTTGTTCAACATGAATTAATAGACTCTCAAATGTAATAGTTCTACTTCATAGATTGTCCTCATAGATTCTACTAAATGCACTCTCTTAAATACAGCATGAAGCGCGGTTGTTGCTTGCAGTTAGAGAGGGACAGCAGGTGGAGGAGGACATCGCATGTTTCGGATATTTAATGTTGGGAAGCTGAAGCAAAAATGGATGCAGGCGCTCGTGATGGGACGAACGTTTGTGTTATTGTCTATCGGTTCGGCTGTTTTTTTCATTGTGCTCGGTCTGGGCGGATTGGTGGAGCAGAAGCTGGAATCCTCCCCGCTGTCGTCCATGAAGGGTGTCGCGGCACAGCTTTCCACTCGTTTTTTTGTAGATATGATGGCAATGGAAATGCCTAAGCTGCCCAAAGGCGAAGGGGAAGCATCGCTTTCTCGCAATCAGGTTGCTCAATTTCTCGTCCAACTGGCGACGAATGTCAATCCGTTCGACCCGAAAAGTTTACTGGCGGGCGAGGTTCCCGGGCTCGACCGGGATGCGGCGATTCCACTTCGGCTTGGAGTAGGAAATCAAGCGGTGAAGGGACCGGAAGATTATCCGTTGCCCGCTAACCTGGGGGATAAGCATCCAGATGAACACGGAGGGGAGCCGACGAACGGACCGGACCAAGGCGATCAAGTACCGGGAGGCAAGGGAAATGGACAAGGTGCAGAAACGGTGCGGCCGCCGACGAAGCCGGAGCCAAATAAAGGTCAGGACAATTCAGGGAAATCCAAGACCAATTTAAACAATTATGTCTTCATCTATCATTCACACAATCGGGAATCGTGGAATCCTGAGCTAGAAAAACAAAGCAACAACCCGAACGATGCGAAGACAAACATTACGCTAGTAGGCAAGCGGCTGCAGGAGCAACTGGAGAAGCAGGGCATCGGAGCTGTTCATTCCAACGAAGATTATTCTTCATCGATAAAAGGGTATAACTGGAATATGTCTTACAAATACTCTAAACAAACAGTAAAAGAAGCGATGGCTCAAAATAAAGAGCTGCAATTTTTCTTTGATATTCATCGCGATGCGCTGCGCCGGAAAGATTCGACGGTTGAAATCAAAGGAAAATCATACGCGCAGGTGTACTTTATTATCGGTCACCGCAATCCGAATTGGAAAGAGAACGAGAGCTTCGCAAGTGAAATCCATGAGAAGCTGGAAGAGCGATATCCCGGAATTTCCCGCGGAATATGGGGCAAGTCAGCGGCTCAGGGCAATGGGGAATACAATCAATCATTGTCGCCTAATAGCGTAGTTATTGAAGTCGGCGGCATCGATAATACGTTGGAAGAGTCTTATCGCACAGCGGATGTGCTCGCCGATTTAATCGCGGAAATCGTTCGGGAGCTTACAGAAGCGAAGCCAGTGAACAAGCCAGTGCCAAAGGTGCCCAAGCCGGCAGAGAACAAAGCTGTCGACCGCAAGACCGTCCTCAAGAAACAGCAGCAGACGTCCGCTGGGGCGAATGGATAACGGGGAGGCCGCTACCAATGTCGCGTTACATGAAACAGCTTATCGGCATGATCGTGCTGCTAGCGCTTGGAGTCTTCATTGGGATGGAAGTCGCTTCGGTGGGGATGGATCGGGTGTATGGACCGATGGATGCGGGACGTGAGGCGGTGAATGCGTCTACGTCCTGGCGTGTGGACGAGAGCGGCAACGAAGGCGTAAGTCCGTGGTCTGAGCCGAAATCGCAGCGCAACCAGGTGGAACAGCCAATCAGCGGCGAGCGCACGAAGCAACACGATAGGACTGGCACGAACCGGGACGCGGTGACACATGATGGTTATGATATGTCTGACTCTCCATGGCTTCCCCCGGTGGAGGATGCACCGGTCAACAAGCTGGCGGACGAAACGGCAGGGCTGCTGCAGCATTTGTCTCAGGCAGGCATTCGCGCGGTTGTGGGGCTGTTTAGCGGACTATTTTGAAAAATAAACGGGCTTTTTGTTACGTTATTTTGTGGCGGAAGTTGAGGATCATGTCGTTCCCATTGCTGAGGCCTCTTCATTTCGGTATAATATATAAATTGAAACTTGGCTCAGTGGTGGGGGTATGGAAATCGAATGACGGAACTGCTGTCACGACAAAAGAAAATTCGCAATTTTTGCATTATTGCGCACATTGATCACGGGAAGTCTACACTTGCCGATCGAATTTTGGAATACACCGGGGCGTTGACGTCCCGTGAAATGCAAGCCCAAGTGCTCGACAAAATGGACTTGGAGCGCGAACGGGGCATTACGATTAAGCTGCAGGCGGTCCGCTTGAACTATAAGGCGGACGACGGTGAGGAATATATTTTGAACTTGATCGACACGCCGGGACACGTCGACTTCACGTATGAAGTATCCCGCAGCTTGGCCGCGTGCGAAGGCGCTTTGCTTGTCGTCGACGCCGCACAGGGCATCGAAGCGCAGACATTGGCTAACGTCTATCTTGCGCTCGACAACGATCTCGAAATAATACCGGTCATCAATAAGATTGACCTGCCAAGTGCAGAGCCGGATCGCGTCAAGCAGGAGATCGAAGAAGTGATCGGTCTCGATTGCTCGGAAGCGGTGCATGCTTCTGCCAAAGCGGGCATCGGCATTAAGGAAATATTGGAACAGGTCGTCCAGAAGGTGCCATCGCCGACGGGTAATCCAGAAGAGCCGCTGAAGGCGCTCATATTCGACTCGCACTACGATCCTTACAAAGGCGTTATTGTCTACGTGCGCGTCGTGGATGGAGCCATCCGCTCCGGCAGCAAGATCAAGATGATGGCGACAGGCAAGACGTTCGAGGTAATCGAGGTCGGCGCCTTTAAGCCGAGCATGACGATCGTGGACGAACTGAACGTCGGGGATGTCGGCTTTATCGTGGCAGGCATCAAGAACGTCGGCGACACTCGTGTCGGGGATACGGTGACGGACGCGAAGAAGCCGACAGTGGAACCGCTGCCTGGCTATCGCCGTATTAACCCGATGGTATTCTGCGGTCTGTATCCGATTGAGACATCGGATTACAATGACTTGCGGGAAGCGCTCGAGAAGCTGCAATTGAACGACGCTTCGCTCACGTTTGAGCCGGAAACGTCTTCCGCGCTCGGCTTTGGTTTCCGCTGTGGATTTCTAGGCTTGCTGCATATGGAAATTATCCAAGAGCGCATCGAGCGTGAATTCAACATTCCGCTTATTACGACGGCACCAAGCGTAATTTACCGCGTTACACTGACGAATGGCACTACGTTCGACATCGATAATCCGTCTAATTATCCGGAACAGGGCAAGCTTGAGTACGTCGAAGAGCCATATGTCAAAGCTGCCATTATCGTGCCGAACGATTTTGTCGGAGCTGTTATGGAGCTGTGCCAAGGAAAACGCGGCGAGTTTGTGGATATGCAATATTTGGACACGACGCGTGTCACGATCACATATCAGATTCCGTTGGCAGAAATCGTCTATGATTTCTTTGACCAGTTGAAATCAAACACGAAAGGCTATGCATCCTTCGATTATGAGCTGTCAGGATACCGCCAGTCGAACTTGGTTAAGATGGATATTTTGTTGAATGGAGAGCAGGTTGACGCTTTGTCCGTCATCGTGCACCGTGACCGTTCACATCATCGCGGCAAGTTGATTTGCGAGAAGTTGCGTGAACTGATTCCGCGCCAAATGTTCGAGGTGCCAATACAAGCAGCTGTCGGAACGAAGATCATGGCTCGGGAAACGGTTAAAGCAATGCGCAAGAACGTGCTTGCGAAATGTTACGGTGGTGACATTTCGCGTAAGCGCAAGCTGCTGGAGAAGCAGAAAGAAGGGAAGAAGCGCATGAAGCAGGTCGGCAGCGTTGAGGTGCCGCAGGAAGCGTTCATGGCTGTATTGAAAATTGATGACAAATAAGTAAAGGGGAGGAGGCGGTCGCCTCCTCTTTTTAATAGATGCGGATCCAAAAGTGTTTTTAGATCGTGCATGATATAGCGATGCGAAAGGAGGGTTCTCGCCATGTCGGCGATTCAACCTTCATTACAACAACAACCTTATCCGGCTCATGCTCCACGTGCGCTGTATATTCATATTCCATTTTGCACGAACAAATGCTTTTACTGTGATTTCAACTCCTATGTGCTGAAAGGTCAGCCAGTGATGGACTACTTGCGGGCGATGGAGCAAGAAATGAAGCATACGGTAGAGCAATGTCCTCCAGATGAGATCGACACGATCTTCGTCGGTGGCGGAACGCCTACCGTTTTGAAGCCAGATCAAATGGCCTATTTTCTCGATTCAGTGCGGAACGCGTTCCCGAATTGGAGTAAACAGATTGAATTCAGCATGGAGGCCAATCCCGGCACGACGGATCTCGAGAAGCTGCGCGTCATGCATGCAGGCGGTGTGAATCGGATAAGCTTCGGCGTGCAGTCATTCAACAATAATCTGCTGCATGAAATTGGAAGGATTCATAACACGGACGATGTGTACCGCAGTATTGAGAATGCGCAGAAAGCGGGCTTTGACAACATGTCCATTGATCTGATGTTCGGGCTGCCGAATCAGACGGTGGAGATGCTGGAGCATAGCGTTGAGAAAGCGTTGGAGCTCGATTTGCCGCATTTGTCCATTTACAGCTTGAAGGTGGAAGAAAATACGCTGTTCCATGCGATGTACCACCGCAATGAGCTGCCGCTTCCTAGCGAAGAAGATGAGCTTGAAATGTACATGGTCATTATGGAACGCATGAAAGCGGCGGGGTACGACCAGTACGAAATCAGCAACTTTGCGAAGCCCGGATATGAGAGCCGACATAACACGACTTATTGGCGCAATGAAGATTATTATGGTATCGGGGCGGGTGCGCACGGCTATACGAAGAGAGAGCGGCATCTGAACATTAAAGGGGTTACGCCTTATGTGGAGGCATGCCACAATGGGTTGCCGCGCCTTGATACTTTTTGCATAGATGAGGCCGAGGCGATGGAGGATTTCATGATGGTCGGCCTGCGCTTGCTGGAAGGGGTAAGCAGTGACCGCTTTGCGGAGCAGTTCGGAGGCGCGCTGCTTGACAAGGTGTTTGCTGCTCCGCTTAAACGGCTGCTGAAGCAAGGATTAATTGAAGTGACATCGGAAGGGTATCGTTTGACAGAGCAAGGGCTGCTGTTCGGCAACGATGTATTCGGCTCCTTTGTGGGGTTGTTGAGCGGCGAGAAGTGAGCGGTTGAGAGCAACTGTTAGTGTCATAGCTTAATACGGAGGCCGGTTGTACCTGCGTTCGGAATAACGTCAACAACAAAAATGTCGCTGCTACGATATAGAAGGCTGCTTCAAGAGCAGACAATATCGTGCAGCGGCATTTTTTATTTACTATGTTGCTGCTTATGAAAATAAGCAGTTAAGCTATTAATTATTTATTTTGGTGAAATAGTAATGGTTTGTAGGGAGAATGCACGAAAGATGAGTTATTTATTGATTGATTTAGCGCTTTAATACCATCCGCAGCAATAGCGAGATCATAAAAGCCATGCAGAACGACCCGAATAAGAGGCCGATGAAGGTGACGATAACCATACTTGCAGTAGGATGATATAACTGTGGAATGACCATCATCGTGCTAATCACTGTAAAAAAAAGAGTTAATAGCGATATCCGTTTTTTCATAAGTGAAATCACCTGACCTTATTAATGTAAATCGCTACGCTTAGTATATCCAGATTGAAGATAGACATGTATCGGAATGAACGGAGCGGGGAGTGCCTCCCAGGTAAAATAATCCTTGATAAACTATGCATCATGATGTATATTCATTCATGAATATTATGTGAGTTACATCACACGCGGAGGGAAAGTACGATGACAGCCATGGTGAGAAAGGCGACACCAGACGATATTGATACGTTGTTTGAACTTATACAGCATTATGCAGAGCAAGGAATTATGCTTCCACGTTCCCGAGACATACTTGAGAAGCAACTGGAGCATTTCGTCGTCGCTGAGCTGGGCGGACAAATGGTAGGCTGCGGCTCACTGTGCCAACTGGGCAGCGACCTTGTCGAAATTCGTTCGCTTGGCATTACACCGGGGCATAAAGGAAAGGGAATCGGTTCATTGCTTGTTGACGAGCTTGTCGCCGAAGCTAAAGAACGAGCGATACCCAAGGTAATGGCTTTAACGTACGAGGCCAAATTTTTTCAGAAGAATGGTTTCGACATTGTGCAAAAAGAAATATTCCCGGAGAAAGTATGGACCGATTGCGTTCATTGCAAAAAACGGGATTGCTGCGATGAAATAGCTGTCCTCAAAGTACTGAACTGACTTGACAATCGTCTTGTCCGTTTGGTATTTTTGTTATATCGGTTAGCACTCGACTGTGATGAGTGCTAACGACCGGAGACAACAAGAGACTGAGGAGGGATGCGCATGTTGACGGAACGCCAACGCATGATATTGAACGCTATCGTAGATGATTATATTCGTTCCGCGGAACCTGTCGGTTCACGCAGCATTTCGAAACGGGGCGATGTTGGGTATAGCCCGGCTACAATTCGAAATGAGATGGCCGATTTGGAAGAACTCGGGTTTCTTGAGCAGCCGCATACGTCTGCAGGGCGCATTCCATCCCATAAAGGCTATCGCTATTATGTCGACCACCTCGTCCGATTGGATAATTTATCGATCGATGAGGTTGGGCGGTTGAAGTCGGTCTTCGCGGAAAAAATAACAGCAATGGAAGAAATCGTGCAGCATACGGCTTCCATTCTGTCACAGCTTACGAATTACACGTCGATTGCGTTAGGGCCCGAGGTGTTCAACGCATCGCTTCGCCATTTTCAATTATTGCCGCTCAATGAAGAGACGGCGGTGGCCATCGTCGTAACGAACACCGGTCATGTGGAGAACAAGACGGTGCCTATTCCGCCGGGCATTTCAGCATCCGAGCTGGAGAAGGTCGTCAACGTGCTGAATACGAAGCTTGTCGGAGTGCCGCTCTTTAAGCTGCGCGCTCAGCTCTATAATGAAATCGGGCAAGAATTGAGCAAGTATGTGTCTCACGTGCAAGAAATGATGACGATGGTCGAGAGCATTCTTGCTGACGACAGCTCGCATCGGGAAGTATACTTGAGTGGGACGACCAATATACTTGCGCAGCCAGAGTTCCAGGACGTTGACAAGATTAAGACGATATGGGAGCTGCTTGAAGAGACACCAGCTTTGATCAAGGTCGTCGGCTCGGCCCCAACTGGGATTCAAGTTCGCATCGGGCAAGAGAATTTACATGAAGCGATATCGAATTGCAGCATGATTACGGCAACGTACACGATTGACGGGCAGACGCTCGGAACGATTGGAGTATTGGGGCCGACACGGATGGAGTACGGGAAAGTCATTAATATGATGAATCATTTGTCTGGACAATTAGCGCTGTTCATGCGGCGTTGGTATAAATAACGTGAATGCATGATGGTGGGAAGGGGCGTCGATCATGACTCAAGGAAACGGGCAAGTGCAAGAGACCGATGAGCGCTACGCGACGCTCCTGAACAATGCCGGTGCCGTGCGGGCGCTGTGCGCGGCTGTAGAAGGCACGTTAGGTCCGAAAGGCTTGGATGTGATGCTTGTCGGCGGGGACGGGGACGTCATTATTACGAATGATGGGGTGACCATCTTGGAAAAGATGGACGTGTCCCACCCAGCCGCGAAGCTGCTCATTCAAGTCGCGCGCGCGCAACAGAACGAAGTCGGTGACGGCACGACGACGGCGACGGTGTTGGCCGGCGCACTCGTGCAGGAGGGCGTAGCCCAAGTGACGAAGGGCGTTCCGGCCGCAAAAGTGGTCACAGGCTTAATGCAGGGCATTGGCGCTGCCACTGAAGCGCTTCGGCAGCGTGCGGTCCGTCTGGAAGGCTGGGATGACGTGCGGCTGCGTCGTGCCGTACATATTGCAGGACGAGAGCAGGAGGACGTTGTCCGTCTGGTGCTTGAGGCTGGACAGGCGGTGGGCTGGGAACAGCTGCAGGATCCGTATTACCGTTTCGCCGAGACGATCGTAGCGCACGAGAAGGCGAAGAACGAATGGTTTCACGGCGTCATGCTGAAGCAGAAGCCGCTGCAGCGAGATTGGCTCCCCGAGCGTAATTGCTGCCGTGTGCTAGTGCTGCAGGACAGCTTGGAGCCAGATGCGCTCGATGAGCAGCTGCTGACGACAGAGGCTGGCTTCCAGCAGTATATGACGCATCGCGGTGTATTTATGCAGCGTCTTGCGCAGCTTCACGAGCTGGGCGTCGGCTTCATCGTACTGGAGCGCGGTATCCATCCGGAAGCGGAACAATTCTGCTTGGACCACGATATGATGGTCGTGCAGCGTGTTAGCCGCGAAGATATTGCGCGCGTCTGCCGCCTGACGGGCGGCAAGCCGCTCAAGCGCGCGGCGCTCGCGAAGGATGCCGCTGTGCTTGAGCCGCTGCTCGGCCGCACCGCCTGCGTGCGCTACGATGAGCGCCTGGAGCGCGTGCGCCTGTATGCCCCGGACTCGCCGGGACATACAGGCGATGCCGGTGGAGTCGTCTCCGGCAAGGACCCGACTCCGCCGCGACGCGCGCAGGTGACGCTCATCGTGGGCGCCAGCACGCGCGAGGTCGTGGGCGAGCGGGCTCGCATCGCCCAGGACGCGGCCGCGGCGCTGCAGGCAGCCGTGCAAGGCGGCGTGCTGCCAGGCGGCGGCACGACGGAGCTGGCGCTCTCGTACCGGCTCGAGCGCTACCGCGAAACGGTGCGCGGCATGGAAGCCTTCGGCATTGCCGCAGTCGCGCAGGCGCTGCGCAAGCCAATGGCGCAAATTGTGCTGAACGCTGGCTTCAATCCGCTGGAGAAGCTGGAAGAAGCCCGTGCTGCGCAGACGGCGGAAGGCAACGAGGCCATCGGCATCGATTGCGACAGCGGAGCGCTGCTGGACTACGCCCGAGCAGGGATATTCGACCCGGCGACGGTGAAGCTGCACGCCTTGCATGCGGCAGGAGAAGTGGCGGCAGCCGTTCTCCGCATTCATACTGTGATTAAGATGAAGCCCGATGCATCGACATCGGCTTGACATGTTGAAATGAAGATGGTTAGAATTCAATCGGATTTAATTATAAAGGGGAGGTGAAGGGGTTGAACCCAGAACAAGAAGAGATGAAAGTTACCGAAGAAGACATGCAGGCCACTGCTGCCCATGATGAACATAGCAATGAAGCAGATACTGACGCCTCAGCTTCTGACGCCTGCTCCGGCACACAAGCAGCAGATGAGAGCAATCCGCTCCACACGGAGCTGGAACAAGCGAAAGAACAGGCGGATGAGCATTACCAGCGCTATCTGCGTACTCAGGCGGACTTTGATAACTTCCGCCGCCGCACGATGAAGGAGAAAGAAGACCTTGCGAAGTACGCTTCCGCGAAGGTCATCACCGAGCTGCTGCCAGTGCTTGACAACTTCGAGCGCGCACTCTCCACAGGCCAAGAGGCTAGCGAGACGGAATCGTTCGTCAAAGGCGTAGACATGATCTTCCGCCAAATCCAGCAAGTGATGGAGCAGGAAGGCGTCCAGCCGATGAATGCGGTAGGAGAGCAATTCAATCCGGAATACCATCAAGCGATTATGCAGGTGGAATCGGATGAGTATGAAGAAGGCTTCGTAGTGGAAGAAGTGCAGAAGGGCTATATGCTGAAAGATAAAGTACTGCGCCCGGCAATGGTAAAAGTTAGCGGCTAGCTGCATAGATGAAGCTTGGCTTCGATAATGCCGTAACCGTTAAGTTTAATATATTTTTTGATAAGTGAGCTAGCTAGTTGAGGAGGTTATTTATTTTATGAGCAAAGTAATTGGTATTGACTTAGGAACAACTAACTCTTGCGTGGCAGTAATGGAGGGCGGCGAAGCCGTCGTCATCCCGAATCCAGAAGGCGCGCGTACAACTCCATCCGTCGTGGGCTTCAAGAAAGACGGCGAGCGCGTCGTCGGTGAAACGGCGAAGCGCCAAGCGATTACGAACCCAGATCGCACCGTAATGTCGATTAAGCGTCACATGGGTACGAGTCATAAGACGACGATTGATGACAAGGACTATACGCCGCAAGAGATTTCCGCAATGATTTTGCAGAAGCTGAAATCAGACGCAGAAGCTTACTTAGGCCAAACAGTAACGCAAGCGGTTATTACCGTTCCTGCTTACTTCAATGACTCTCAGCGCCAAGCAACGAAGGATGCGGGTAAAGTTGCAGGCTTGGACGTGCTTCGTATCGTGAACGAGCCGACAGCTGCGGCTCTGGCATATGGTGCAGACAAAGAAGGCGACCATACGATTCTCGTATATGACTTGGGCGGCGGTACGTTTGACGTATCGATCCTCGAGCTTGGCGACGGCTTCTTCGAAGTAAAAGCGACAAGCGGCGACAACAAATTGGGCGGTGACGACTTCGACCAAGTCATCATCGATTATCTCGCAGCTGAGTTCAACAAAGAACACGGCATCGACTTAAGAAAAGACAAAGCAGCGGTACAACGTCTGAAAGATGCTGCGGAAAAAGCGAAAAAAGAATTGTCCGGCGTATTGACGACGACGATCAGCTTGCCGTTTATCACTGTCGTTGATGGCGTGCCTCAGCACTTGGAAGTGAACATGACACGTGCCAAATTCGAAGAATTGTCGGCGCAGCTGGTAGAGCGTACGCTCGGACCGACTCGCCAAGCGATGCAGGATGCGGGCATGACACCTGCGGACATCGATAAGATCGTTCTCGTTGGTGGTTCCACACGTATTCCTGCCGTTCAAGAAGCGATTAAGAAGCTGACGGGCAAAGATCCTCATAAAGGCGTCAACCCGGATGAAGTTGTAGCTTTGGGTGCAGCTGTACAAGCGGGCGTATTGACCGGGGACGTGAAGGATGTCGTATTGCTCGACGTCACTCCGCTCTCCCTCGGCATCGAAACAGCTGGCGGCGTATTTACGAAGATGATCGAACGCAACACGACGATCCCGACGAGCAAGTCGCAAATCTTCTCGACGTATGCTGACAGCCAAACGAGCGTAGAAATTCACGTACTGCAAGGCGAGCGCTCTATGGCGGCGGACAATAAGACGCTGGGACGCTTTATGCTGGCGGACATTCCTCCGGCACCACGCGGCGTACCGCAAATCGAAGTTACGTTCGATATCGATGCGAACGGTATCGTAAAAGTGTCTGCGCTTGATAAAGGCACAGGCAAGAGCCAAAATATTACAATCACGTCTTCTAGCGGCTTGAACGACGAGGAAATCGATCGTATGATGAAAGAAGCAGAATTGCATGCTGAAGAAGACAAAAAACGCAAAGAAATGGTCGAAGTGAAGAACACGGCAGACCAATTGGTATATACGACCGAGAAGACGCTGAAAGATTTGGGCGACAAGGTGGAACAAGCTGAAATCGATAAAGCGAACGAAGCGAAAGAAAAAGTGAAAACAGCACTCGAAAGCAACGATGTAGACCAAATCAAGGCGGCTACAGAAGAGCTGACGGAAATTGTACAGCAATTGTCTGTTAAGCTGTATGAGCAAGCAGCTCAAGCGCAGCAGGCAGAGCAAGGCGCACAAGACGGCGCAGCGAAGAAAGACAACGTCGTTGATGCAGATTACGAAGTCGTGGACGAAGACAAGAAATAAGCATTCGACGGTCAGGTCAAAGCCGGGGTGACTCGGCTTTGACTTTCCTTTTGTAATTCGTGCTACAAGTGTATGGGGGTGGAATGGTGGCGAAACGAGATTATTATGAGGTGCTCGGCGTAGGCAAAGGGGCGAGCGACGACGAAGTGAAGAAGGCGTATCGCAAGCTTGCGCGTCAATATCACCCGGACGTTAACAAGGAAGCGGACGCGGAGGATAAGTTCAAAGAAGTAAAAGAAGCGTACGATGTGCTAAGTGACGACCAAAAGCGGGCGGTGTATGATCAATACGGGCACGTCGATCCGAACCAAGGTATGGGCGGCGGCGGATTTTCCGGCGACTTCGGCGGGTTCGGTGATATCTTTGATATGTTCTTTGGCGGCGGCGGCCGCAAAGATCCGAATGCGCCGCAGCGTGGCAGCGACCTGCAGTACACGATGCAAATCGAGTTCAAGGAAGCGGTGTTCGGCAAAGAAACGGACATTACGATTCCGCGCACGGAGCAATGCGATACCTGCTTCGGTACAGGAGCAAAGCCCGGCACGAAGCCGGATAATTGTACTGCCTGCCACGGTACGGGGCAGCAAGAAGTGGTGCAGAACACACCGTTCGGCCGCATGGTGAACCGTCGTGCATGTTCGGTCTGTCAAGGTAAAGGGAAAATTATCCGCGAAAAATGCGGAAAGTGTCACGGTGCGGGTTCGTTGAAAAATCAGCGCAAAATTCACGTGCGCATCCCCGGTGGTGTGGATGATGGAGCGCAGCTTCGCATGAGCGGTGAAGGGGAAAGCGGACAGCGCGGCGGTCCGAATGGCGACTTATATATTGTCATTCGTGTCAAATCGCATGAGTTCTTCGAACGCGACGGTGATGACATTTACTGCGAAGTGCCGCTCACCTTTGCTCAAGCGGCATTGGGCGATGAAATTGAAATTCCGACGTTAACGGAAAAAGTAAAGCTGAAAATTCCTGCCGGCACGCAAACGGGCACATTCTTCCGCCTGCGCGGCAAGGGTGTTCCGCGTCTCCGCGGTCACGGACAAGGGGATCAGCATGTCAAAGTTATCATCGTGACGCCAACGAAAATGTCCGACGAGCAGAAGGATATGTTGCGTCAGTTCGCCGAAATTGGCGGCGAGCAGCCGAATGGCGGCCATGAAGAATCGTTTTTTGATCGCATGAAGAGGGCTTTCCGCGGCGATTAGTTGAGTAGTAGACTCTAACCACGTGACTCTATCGTAAAAGATAGAGACGTGGTTTTTTTAATATGCAAACCCAGAGGCAAGCATCCGCTAATCAGTGCAAGTCCGGTCACGGGGCCCGCCACGTGTTTTTCGCTCAAAATGCTCCCCTTGGTTCAGCTTGGCAACCCTCTACTCTTTAAAACGAATACAGGCTGTCGGACATGTATGTATATCAAGGCTCTTAGCTCCATTCTCCCAATCAGTCAGGATGGTTCACATCGAGGAACGAACAGGTACACAGATACCGTTTCATTTAGATATCATGCCATGAAGGTGATCATGACTACAGGTTCCCCGTAATCATTCTAGGACGAGCCGCCTTCTGTATGGCAATGAACCAGAGTCATGGATGTGCATGCTGCCTTCTGATAGAAGGGGAGAACGAAGCAAAGGGGCGGATAAAGCAATGACCGTCTGAACGCGGCACTGCACGCAAACGGCACATTTCGTTCATGGAGAAGAGCCCATATCATACGATTAGACAGATGGCACGTCTTGAGGCGATTTTTTGACGCCATCTTCAATCGGCAATTCCGTATATTCACCTATTGATATCATTGTCAATATCATTTATCATACAAGTATAAGTTCATTAATTTGGTCGGAGATATGGACAGGACCACAACCACGCATTGAGTGCCAATGCGATCGTTGTGGTCCTTTTCTTTTTTCTCCGTACAGGAAAGGACATTCGCCATGACTCAATCATCATTTTCCAGCTTGAACAGACGTCAGATTCGTGAACAGCTTCAATCCGTTGGCTATGACCTGCTTATCATCGGAGGGGGCATTACAGGAGCCGGCATCGCGCTGGATGCAGCGGTCAGAGGCTTGAATACAGCAATTATCGAGATGCAGGATTATGCCGCTGGCACGAGCAGCCGTTCCACGAAGCTTGTGCATGGGGGCTTGCGCTATTTGAAGCAAGGGGAAATCAATCTCGTGCGCGAAGTTGGACGCGAGCGGGCGATCGTATACGACAATGCTCCTCATGTCGTCGTCCCTGAACGGATGTTGATGCCGATAATTCAGGGAGGCACTTACGGGAGATGGGCCACGTGGGTTGGCTTATATGTGTACGATTGGCTTGCAGGGGTAAAGCGAGCAGAACGCAGAACAATGCTGAGCAAGGAGCAAACACTTGAGAAGGAACCGCTCCTGCGCAGCGATAAGCTGAGAGCCGGCGGCTACTATGTCGAGTACCGGACGGATGATGCGCGCTTGACGATAGAAATTATGAAGAGCGCGGCAGCGCAGGGGGTTACGGCGCTTAACTATATTAAGGCCGAGTCGTTCATCTACGATGACAACGGACGTGTAATCGGCGTAACGGCCCGGGATATGAATGACAACACGTCCATTACGATTTCCGCCGCCAAAGTAGTGAATGCGGCTGGCCCTTGGGTAGACACGCTGCGCGAGCTTGATCGCTCCAAGACGGGCAAACGCCTTCACTTGACGAAAGGCGTTCATATCGTTATCGATCAGTCCCGCTTCCCGCTGCGGCAGGCAATCTACTTCGATACACCAGACGGCCGCATGGTATTTGCCATTCCGCGAGACGGCAAGACGTATATCGGCACGACGGACACGAATTACGAGGGCGATCTGGATCATCCCCGCATGACACGTGACGATTTGCTCTATTTGCTTCAGGCGGCCAATTACATGTTCCCGGCGATATCCCTAACTGAGGCCGATGTTGAATCTTCGTGGGCAGGGCTTCGTCCGCTTATACACGAGGATGGGAAATCACCTTCCGAGCTGTCGCGCAAGGATGAAATCTTCCTCTCTCCGTCCGGGTTGATTACGATTGCCGGCGGCAAGCTCACAGGATACCGCAAGATGGCGGAGCGCGTCGTTGATCTTGTCACGAATCAACTGGGGACTAGCCAAGGGAAAAACTATCCGAGCTGCACGACAGACCGCGTTGTATTGTCGGGAGGTGATGTGACGGGGTCATTTACCGCCTATTGTTCGGAGTGGACGCGCCGCGGCGTAGCGCTCGGCTTGAATGAAGCGCGCGCTAAGGAGTTGGTCACGTTATACGGAACGAACGTTCAGCATGTGCTTTCCCGTATGGAGCATTATCAACAAGCAGGCAATCCGTACGGATTGCCAGCGGACGTCATGGCTGCGCTCGTCTATGGACTAGAGGCGGAAATGGTAACGCGACCGGTTGACTTTATCGCTCGACGAACAGGTGCTGTGAACTTTCGGATCTCGATAGCGAAGGAGTGGCTGAAGCCGGTTGCACGCTGCATGGCGGAATTAGTAGGATGGGATGCCTCGACGGAGGAACGCTATGTGCGGCAAGCTGAGGAAGAAATCCATTATGCGACGACACCCGTGCAATGAAGCGGCAGGCTTGACTCGGATCGCTCCGACACGCTGCACATGACAAAGCCGAAGCTTGCGCAGTGCAGGCTTCGGCTGGTCTGCGGGAGAGCCGTTGCTGCTCTTGCAGCCCGCCTCAAATACCCACTTTAACGTAATTCGGCACGTTCGAGAAGATGCCGTCGATGCCTGCGGAGCGCAGAGCTACGGCCCATTCTGGCCTATCAACCGTATAGGCATATACTTTGCTGCCGATGTCATGGCACGCTGAAATGAATGCTTCGTTCGCGAAGGAGAAGTGCGGATGCACGCTATATACTGGGAATGGCAGCGAGCGAATGTAGTTTGCGGGCTCAAACAGCCGATCGCCGAACAGCACGCCAAGCTTAATTCTAGGCTCCAGCTCGGCGATGGTGGCCAACGCATAATGATCAAAGGAAGAGACGATGACGCGATCTAGCATGCCGCGTGAGGATAACGCTTGAATGAGCTTTTGCTCGATTCCTTTGTAGAAAAAAGGCACATTTTTGATTTCGATGTTCGTCATCAACCCGGTATCGGCTATGGCGTCCAAATAGTCATCCAGCAAAGGCAACCGTTCCTTCGCGAAGTCGGAATGGAACCAACTGCCCGCATCCAGCTTGCACAGCTCTTCATATGTACAATCTGCGACATATCCGCTGCCGTTCGTAGTTCGCTTCACGTTCTCATCGTGAATAATGACGAGTCGCCCGTCTTTCGTTTGCTGAATATCAAGCTCGATGCCATCACAACCCATGTCGACCGCCTTGCGAAATGCGGCCATCGTATTCTCGGGCGCATACCCCGATGCGCCACGGTGTGCAAATACGAACATCATCATCATCGACCTTTCATGATTTATTTTAAAGGGGGGCATGACAGGCGGAGAGCCGCTCCCGCTCAAGGGTGCCCGCCCTGCCTTGCCCGCATTGTGCACTGCTCTATTTTGGCGCGTTAATTTTGTTGTCCTCTTCGATTAGCTTGTTGACCTTAGCCGTTAATTCATCGACGACCTTCTTCGGTTCGTCGCCTTGGTACAGCTTCTCGATGGAAGTCGCTACTTCATTGCGCGTTTCCGGGAAGACGGAGATAAGGGCGCCGCGCGTGGCCGTACCGGGCTTCGTAAGCTGCAATTGTTTTACCGTTGTCAGAAATGGAGGGGCTTCAGCATATTTGTCTCTGAGCAGCTTTTCTTCATGTGCTGCTTTCGTAATGGGGAAATATCCGGTTCCAGCGGCCCATTCCGCCTGCACGGCAGGTTCGGTGACGTATTTCGTGAAATCCCAAGCGCCTTCCTTCTCTTCCTCTGCCACGCTGTTCATGAGCCATAGCGATGCCCCGCCGACAATGACTCCGTTCGGCTCCTTGCCATCAGGCGTCGGGAGAAAGCCTGTGCCGACTTCGAATGGTGAAGCTTTCATGACCCCTGCGATACCTGCGGTTGAATCCAAGTACATTGCAACTTTACCCGCACTGAACGCTGCGCGGATGTCATCCCATTTACGGCCGTAATTGCCAAGAGTCCCTTCTTTATTCATATCATTCAGCCACTCAAAAATGCCAAGGCTTTCGGGAGAATCGAGCAGAGATTTCGTCGCAAGCCCGTCACGTCCGTTGCCGTTGTCGACGAAGTCGGCGCCTTGGTTAGCAATCAACTGCTCGATGAACCAGCCGTACACAAGCAGGGCAAAGCCTTTTTCATTGTTGGCGTCGTTCGTTAACTTGTTCGCTGCCGCGCGAATTTCGCCAAACGTGTTGGGAGGGTTCTCCGGGTCGAGTCCGGCTTCCTTGAACTTATCTTTATTGTAAATCAAAATCGCATTAGAAGTGTTAAATGGAAAGGAGTACAGCTTGCCGTCGATTTGATAATAGCTTAAGATATTCTCCTCCCATTGAGAGAGATCGAATTTGTCTTTATCGATGAAATCCTGCACAGGTTGAACATAGCCGCTGTTCACCATATATTTCGTGCCGATCTCCTGCACCTGCATCAATGTCGGCGCTTCGGCCGTGCCGCCTACGGTCTTCAGCTTTGTTAACGATTCTTCATAGGAGCCTTGGAAGATCGCATCTACCTCATATTTGTCCTGCTTCTTATTGTAATCGTCTGCCATCTTGCTGATGAGCTCTCCGCTCGCGCCGCTCATGGCGTGCCAGAATGTCACTTTGATGCGCCCGTCGTCTGATTTCCTAGCTTCCGAACTTGACGAATTGCTGCAGCCTACCGCAGTCATCACGAGTGCCGCAGACAACAGCAGCACCAATCCTATTTTTTTCATTGTAATGAATCCCCCTCATAATCATTTATCCTTTCAATGCTCCTGACATCAAGCCGCGTCTAAGCTGCTTAAGGCTAAGGAACAAGAACAGCAGCGTTGGGACAAGCACGATAACGACTCCGGCCATAACGACCGGCCAATTCGTATTCGTTTCTTGCGCCTGCATCATTTTGAGTCCGATCTGTACGGTGCGGACATTGTTGTTCGTCGTCGTCAGCAGCGGCCATAAATACATGTTCCAGGTCGTCAAAAATCCATATACGCCCAGTGCGCTCAGCATTGGCATGGAGAGCGGGATGACGAACGACACGAGATACCGCAAACGACCGCATCCCTCGAGCTGAGCGGATTCATGCAGCTCGTGCGGCAAGGTCAGGAAATGCTGACGCAGCAGAAAGACACCGAACGCAAGGGCGAAGAAAGGCAAGGACAGCCCTTGGTATGTATTCACCCAATTCAGTCCGACAATCGTCAAGTAGTTCGGAATCATCGTTGCTTCCCATGGAATCATCATCGTAGAGATGAGCAGGAAAAAGATGAAGTTGCGCCCTTTGAAAGGAATGAATACGATCGCATAGGCGGCCAGACAGCAGACGATGATCTGCCCCAGCATAACGGTAAGCGAAATGATTAGGCTGTTCAGCATAAACTTCATCAGCGGAACGCTCTTTAACGCAAGCGTGAAATTGTCGAACCTGAAGCTGGCGGGAAACAGCTTCCCCGTCATAATTTCCTCTGACGTCATCAAGCTCGCAAGCACGGCATACACAATCGGAAAGAACATGAGGACAGATGCCGCGATAAGCAGAAAGTAGAATAAACCTTTCTGATAAAGGGATATTCTCATTGATAGTGCACCTTCTTTTCCCCGACTTTAAATTGAATGATAGTAGCAATCAGCACGATAAGGAACAGGATGATGGCCTGAGCGCTCGCAATGCCGAATTTGTAGTGGATGAATGCATTCTGATAGATGGAGTAGACGATAAGATTCGTTGATTCTGCGGGTCCGCCCTTGGTGAGAATATCGATCTGGCCGAATGATTGGAACGAATGTATGACGGTGACGATGATGACGAAGAAGAGGGTCGGTGATACCATTGGCAGCGTGATGCGGAACAAGCGGACCCAATAGCCGGCACCGTCGATTTTGGCGCTTTCATACATGTCTTCCGGTATTCCTTGAATCCCGCCGAGCAGTATGATGTAGTTAAAGCCGATACCCATCCAGACGCTTGTAGCGGCAACGGAAATGAGCGCCCATTTCGGATTGGTGAGCCAGTGAATCGGGGCGAGACCGATCCAATCGAGCACATGATTCAGAAATCCGATGCTCGGATGGAACAGGAACAAGAAAATCATTGACCCCGCGGCAACCGACACTCCGATGGTAGATGAGAAAATAACGCGAAAGAACTGGATGCCGCGCAGCCGCTCGCTCGATATGATGGCAAGAAAGAAGGCGATGGCCACGCCGAGAGGCACAGTGTACAGCACATAGAGGAAGGTGCCGCGCAAGCTAGTGAGAAAGCTGTCGGATTGAAACAATTGAATGTAATTGTCCAGACCGACAAACAGTACCGGTATGCCGTGCGCATTCGTCGTGTAGAAGCTATAATAAAGCGTTTTCAACATGGGGTAGAACGTGAATACAAGCATGAAAATAAGCATGGGACTGAGATACAGCAGACCGACTGTCAGCAGTCGCAGTCCCGAGTCTTTGTTTCTAGGAAGGTCCTTGCCGATAGGACTCATATGTGGTTGTATCCCCCTTAGGATAAGTCATAGTAACGTCTAGTTCAGAAAAAAAGAAGACCATAAGACTGCCAAATAGCTGTCAACGCTATCTGAATCACTAATGGTCTTCTCCGCTTCACGAAACCGGATATTAACTTGCACCAAGTATAATTCACAAAATATTAAAAATCAACACCATTTTAACATTGAAAACGAAAGAATAACAATTGACAAAATAGAAATTGACTCATTCAATGGCTGGAAGTACGATATTCGTAGATTTACATATGGAAAATGTGCAATGTTAGTCTAGGCATTATAAATAGTGCGTGTTCAAAAGAGGGCTTATTGAACAACCTCGAATACGGGAGGGCCAAACGATGTATTTTGCCAATCAGCAAATCCTGCCAGCCGTCCGGCAGATGAAGGATTTTGAGAAACTGCTCACTAGTCCGTTTGAATACTTGGTCTTGCTTGATGTTCATATTGCGCAATTAAAGCCTATATTTCAGATGTCCCATCCGTACCATAAAAAATTGCTGCTGCACGTCGATCTGATACAAGGACTGCAAAGCGATAGCTACGCGGCAGAGTTTCTATGCCAGGAATTCAATCCTTATGGGCTGCTGTCCACGAAAGCGAACGTTATTATACGGGCCAAGCAGAAAGGCGTTATTGCGATACAACGCATTTTCCTCATCGACAACAGCTCCTTCGAGAAGAGCTGTTCCTTGCTGGAAAAGACTAATCCCGATTTTATCGAAGTGCTGCCGAGCCCGATGCTGCATGTCATGAACAAGAGCAAGCAGGGGCCTGACATCCCGCTTCTTGCCGGCGGATTCATCAGGACGACCGCGGATGTGGATGAAGCGCTTGGCGCAGGGGCCGTAGCGGTGACCACCTCCAGCAAAGAGCTGTGGAAGCATTATGCGGACCATGGCGCTGACCGTGTCAAGAAGAGGAATTAGCAGATTGATGTCGAAAATGATGTCGAAACAACTGTTCAATATAGCGGATACGAATCTATCAAACATCATTGAAGTGAAAGCGGAAGGTGACTGTGAATGAATGCGTTAGAACTACGAAAGCACACGCTGCTGCACGCGACTGCCGACAGCTACGCGCCATCTGATTTCACCGACTTCTGGCAGGAAACGCTGCATCAAGCCGAACAGAGACCTATGCGGAGCGTACGGAAGCTCGTAAATACACCCTATCCATATATGAAAGTATATGATGTCACTTATGAAGGCTTCGACGAGACGCCGATACACGGCTGGTTCATCGTCCCTGCTGTAGAGCGATACGATGGGCAGCCTGTGCCATGTGTATTGCAGGTGCACGGGTATACAGGCAGCAGAGGAATGCCGGAAGATTACGCCATGTTCGTGCTGATGGGCTACGCCGTGTTCGCGATTGATATCCGTGGGCAAGGCGGTGATACAGGCAACGAATTGCCGCTCACATCCGGTATGGTGCGCGGATGGATAACCCAGGGAATTACGGATCCGAAGCAGTGCTATTACCGCGCAGTTGCTGTCGATGCGTGGCGGGCGTTCAAATGGCTGTGCGAGCAGCCGGAAGTCGATGCGGCACGCATCGCTGCGGCCGGTTCCAGTCAAGGCGGCGGGTTGGCGCTGCTGCTTGCCTCACTGGAGAAGAACATTGCGGCCGTCGTCGCTGGCGTTCCGAACCTGTGCCATATGGATTATGCCCTTATGCACTCCGCAGGCTCTATATCGGAAGCTTCCGATTATGTGGCGCGTCATCCCGAGCGGCTCGAGCAGGTGATCCGCACGTTGAGTTATTTTGACTTGCTGCATCACGCTCATCTGATCACGCAGCCTGTGCTCATGTCAGTTAGCTGGAAGGATCCGATTTGCTTGCCGGAGACGATATACGCCGTATATAATCGTATGACTTCGCCCAAGCAAATCCTTGATTATCCGTTCTCAGGCCATGAGAATGGCGGCGGGTATGTAAGGAACGTGGCGGAGTTTCTTAAGGAGCATCTCGGAACAGCGAATGGTTTTGCTTGAATTGTGAAATGCTACTCCTGTTATGCCAAGCTTGACTTGACAGCATAAGGAGGATGTAATGATGAGCACGTACCGGGATAATCACAGACGCAATGCGAGCAATTACACAGAACAGGCCGACGCGGTCGTCAGCCAATCCAACGCTTCCCTCGGCAAAAATGAGGATGTCGAGTTCTCGATGGATCAAGCCGATGCGGAAGACATGAAGGCATTGGAGCGCGCGAATCAGGCAGATGAACGGGCTGAGCAGTCATGACATATGTCGAGGCGCGGTTTGCTGCCGGAGCGGCAGCCGATATGTGTGAACGAAAGCTGAGCGTATTGCGGGCCCATGACATTCGAGTTACCCAAGCCAATGAAGGGTATATCGTAAGCGCTGACGTTACCGAATCAACATTGGACCAAGTATATGCCGTCCTGCGCGAACATGACGGCACTCCGCTGAACGAATAGAATGAGCGGTCGTGTCGATAACTACCGGAATGAAACTCCTGCATTCGAATGACTCATGATGAGCGCTCGTTGTATGGAGTTTTATTTTTGTGTACAATAAATAGAATGTGTAGACATCATAAAAATAGAATGAGGCATAGGGGGATGTACGATCGTGCATTGGCATGAATTAACGATACATACGACAGAAGAAGCCATTGAAATGATATCGAATTTCCTGCATGAAGCGGGAGCAGGCGGTGTGACGATTGAAGAATCGGGCACGCTGAACAAGGAGCGGGATACTTCGTTCGGCCAATTGTATGATCTGCCGCTGAACGATATTCCGGAAGGACAAGCTATCGTGCAAGGTTATTTTGCCGATGGCTCCAATCTGCGCGCCATTGAAGCCGAGGTGATAGCACGTATCGAAGAGCTTCGCACGTACGACATCGAGCCAGGAGAGGCAGTCATGTCGTGGCGCACTGTTCATGAAGACGACTGGGCTAATGCGTGGAAGAAATATTTCAAGCCGATCCGGGTAACGGAACGGTTGACGATCAAGCCGACTTGGGAACCATATAGTCCGGGTGAAGGGGAACAGATTATTGAGCTTGACCCCGGAATGGCCTTTGGCACAGGTACGCATCCGACCACTTCCTTGTGTCTCCGCACGCTGGAGAGTGTCATTCAAGGTGGAGAAGACGTAATCGACGTCGGAACAGGCTCCGGCATTCTGGCGATCGGCGCATGTAAATTAGGAGCCAAGCACGTGCTCGCAATTGATTTGGATCCTGTAGCCGTATTAAGCGCAAACGAAAACAGCTGCCTTAATGGCTTGGAGTCCGATATTACGGTTCGCGAGGGCGATTTGCTGCACATCATCAAGACGAGCGGGCAGGAGGAAGGAACCGATCTCGGCGTTACGCTTCCGGTCCAAGTCGTGGTGGCGAATATATTGGCTGAAATTATTCTGCTCTTTATCGAGGATGTGCTTGCGGCGCTTCAGCCTGGAGGTATCTATATTACTTCCGGTATTTACAAAAATAAGGAAGAGGTAGTGGAAGAGGCGCTGAAAGCTAACGGATTTATAATCGAAGCGAAGCATCGGGAAGCGGATTGGGTCGCGATTGTTGCGCGCAAACCTTCCTAGAAGGGCGGAAAAAACGATATGGATTTTTTAAATAAAATATTTTTTGTCGAGCTTGAGCTGCTCCCTTTTCTCGTGCTCGTCCTCTTGGTTGCCTTTACCGTGCACGAATTCGCCCACGCCTTCTTCGCGTGGAAGTTCGGGGATCCGACAGCGAAGATGCTCGGAAGGGTCAGCCTGAACCCGACGAAGCACATTGATTTTCTTGGCCTGCTGTTCTTTGTAATCGCAGGCTTCGGATGGGCGAAGCCGGTACCGGTCAACCGGGATAATTTCAAGCATCCGCGTCTCATGGGCATTGTCGTCTCCGCGGCGGGGCCGGTAAGCAATTTGCTGTTAGCGTTTCTCGGTACGCTTCTATTTCATCTGGGCTTGAAATACGGCTTCGTGAATTTGGAATCATCTGAGCGCTGGCATGCGGCAATCTATTATTTCTTGAATTATTTCATTACTTTCAATGTGCTGCTGTTCTTGTTCAATCTCATTCCGCTGCCGCCGCTTGATGGTTATCGCATTATTGAGGATTTGGCGCCGCGTCAAGTACGGATTCGTCTGCAGCAGTTTGAGCAATGGTCTATTTTTATTTTCTTGCTTATCGTGTTTATTCCGGGCCTGCGCAAAGTAACGATCCAGCCGTTGTTTAGTCTTATTGAGCCGATTGTATTCGAGTTCTCGAAAGCTGCGCTGTTCATCGTCGGCAGATAATGCGGAGCATAGCTTACGGGATTGATTGCGTTTGAAAAATGTTGTCAACGGTAGCGCATCAAGCGCAAAACATGTATGATGGGGAATGTTGATTACGATGCAAAAATACTTTATTGCCCCGGAACAGTTCGGGGAACAACACATACAAATTACAGGCAGTGACGCGCATCATATTGTGAATGTAATGCGAGCGAAGCCCGGCGCCACTGTCATCGTGAGCGACGGTGCCAGCCGTGAAGCGAAGGCGATGATCGAACGCTGCGAGAACGGCGCCGTGGAAGCGCGTATCGTGGAGCTGCTGGCGGCGGACCGGGAGCCGGCCGTGCTTGTTTCTGTTGCTCAGAGCTTGCCGAAAGGCGACAAGATGGAGCTTATCATTCAGAAGTGCACTGAGATCGGCGCGGCGCGCTTCATCCCTTTCGTATCGGAGCGAACTATCGTTCAATACGATCAGAAGAAGGAAGCAAAGCGTCTAGAACGGTGGGGCAAGATTGCGAAAGAAGCAGCAGAGCAGTCACACCGCAATCGCGTGCCCGCGATCGATTCGACTGTGTCCTGGAAGGCGCTAACGGAGCACTACAGTGAATACGATCTCGTGCTGCTATGTTATGAGGATGAAGTCGGAACGCTGCTGCGTGATGTGCTCGAACCGTTTCATAGGACGTTCCACAGTAAGGCACAGCAGTCGCAACAGGAAGCTCGCATTCTGGTCATTATCGGTCCGGAAGGCGGGTTTTCATTGCGTGAGGTCGAAGCTGCGGTGGAGGCCGGTGCTCGCTGCGTCAGCTTGGGGCGGCGCATACTGCGAGCGGAAACAGCAGGGATGGCGGCATGCACCTGCATCATGTATCAATTCGGAGAGCTGGGAGGAGTGTGAACGATGCCATCAGTTGCATTTTATACACTGGGCTGTAAAGTGAACTTCTATGATACGGAAGCGATCTGGCAGCTGTTTAAAAATGAAGGCTATGAACAAGTTGATTTTGAACAAACGGCAGACGTCTACTTGATCAATACGTGTACGGTTACGAATACGGGAGATAAGAAGAGCCGCCAAATTATTCGGCGAGCCGTGCGCCGCAATCCCGACGCCATCATTGCCGTAACAGGCTGCTATGCGCAGACTTCGCCGGCGGAAATTCTCGACATACCTGGCGTCGATCTCGTTATCGGTACCCAGGATCGCGATAAATTGATGGATTATGTTCGTGAGCTGCATGCGGAACGCAAGCCGATTAATGCGGTCCGCAACATTATGAAGACCCGTGCGTTCGAGGAACTGGACGTGCCGGACTTCGCAGAGCGGACGCGCGCCTTCTTGAAGATTCAGGAAGGCTGCAACAATTTCTGTACCTTCTGCATTATTCCGTGGTCACGCGGTCTGTCACGCAGCCGTGAATCAGACAGCGTTCTGAAGCAGGCACGCCAGCTTGTCGCAGCGGGCTACAAGGAGATTGTACTCACCGGTATCCATACGGGCGGTTATGGCGATGATATGGACAATTATGACCTGACCAATCTGTTATGGGATTTGGACAAAATCGACGGGTTGGAGCGGGTGCGCATCAGTTCTATTGAGGCCAGTCAAATCGACGATCGCATGATAGAGGTGCTCAACAAATCGGAAAAAATGTGCCGCCATCTTCACATTCCGCTGCAAGCGGGCAATGATGAAGTGCTTAAGCGCATGCGCCGCAAATATACGGTGGAAGAATTCGCCACTAAAATTGCGCGCATTCGGGAAGCGATGCCGAATGTGGCCATTACGACGGATGTCATCGTTGGGTTTCCCGGAGAGACGGATGAGCATTTCCGCCAAGGTTATGAATTTATGAAGCAAGTAGGCTTCTCTGAAATGCATGTATTCCCATACTCGAAGCGTACCGGCACACCGGCTGCGCGCATGGAAGACCAAGTGGATGAAGAAGTGAAGCATGCCCGAGTGCATGAACTGATCGATCTGTCCGAACAGATGCAGCTTGCATATGGGGAGCAGTTCGTTGGGGATGTCGTGGACGTTATTCCGGAACGCTATACTAATGGTGCTCCGGGCGCGGGCAACCTGATGGGATATTCGGATAATTACATTCAAGTGATCTTTGAAGGCGATGAATCCCTCATCGGACAAATATGCCGCGTCAAGATTACGGAAGCGGGTGTCAACGAATGCCAAGGTGTGTTGACCCGCGTCATGGGACAAGGTGCAAACATCACTTCGCAAGCGGCTAACATGTAATATGAACAAGGAGGATTTCAGCTTCCGCTTTATGAGGGAGAAGGTGAAATCCTCCTTCTTTTCAGTTAGGATATACATAATAGAGGTTGCTTAGAGTGGCCGCTTTTGAACACACACTAATATTTAAGTTTTCATGTTGGAGGAATGCCTTATGAAAGAGATATCAGCCGGCGGTGTAGTGTATCGCAGACGTGGAGAAAAGCTGGAATTCCAATTGATTCAAGATCGTTACGGCAAAATTTCGTTAGCCAAAGGGAAAATGGAGCCGGGGGAAACGATCGAGGAGACGGCGTTGCGCGAAATTTGGGAAGAGACTGGGATTCGGGGCCGCATCGTTTCCAAGCTCGACACGATCTATTATCAATATGCTCTCCCGCAAGTGGGTACCGTCGATAAGGAAGTGCACTATTACCTCGTAGAGGCGGAAACAGGTGATTTACAGGCTCAAATTGAGGAAATTCGCAGTGTGGACTGGTTTGCTCCGCAGGAAGCGTGGGTGAAACAAAAGGGGTCCGGCTATGATAATAATGATCACATCCTTCTTAAAGCGTGTGAGGAGCTGGAAATTCAGTTAATTCAGTAATAGCCGCTGCAACGAAGCGAGTGAGCAATCTGAATCGATTCCAATTCATAAGCAAATCCGATAATTAGGGGGACTGCAACATGATGGAGCCTACGCAATTGGCGGGTCTGATCGACCATACGCTGCTTAAGCCGGAGGCAAGCCGCGGCGATATCGAGAAGCTGTGTACAGAAGCGAAGCAGCACCGGTTTTTCAGTGTGTGTGTGAACGGAATCTGGGTGCCTGCATGCCGGGAACTGCTATCGGGATCCGATGTGCGGATTGCGGCTGTATGCGGGTTCCCGCTTGGAGCGAACGCTTCGCAGGCGAAGGCGTTCGAAGCGGCGCGCGCGGTGGAGGACGGAGCAGCGGAAATCGATATGGTGCTGCAAATCGGGCATCTGCTTGCGGGAGACTATAAGACGGTTGAGCAGGATATCGCGCAAGTAGTCCGCATGGTGGATGGCAAAGCGATCGTCAAGGTCATCTTCGAGACAGGCATGTTGAATAAGGAGCAGAAGATTGCCGCTTGCAGGGCATCGGAAGCGGCGGGCGCCCATTTTGTCAAAACGTCAACCGGATTCGGTAAAGGCGGCGCTACAGCGGAGGACATTCGCCTTATGCGCGCGAATGTATCCCCGCATATCGGCGTGAAGGCGTCCGGGGCGGTGCGAGATACAGCGACCGCGCTTGCCATGATTCAAGCCGGGGCGAACCGCATCGGCACGAGCTCCGGCATTGCGATTATTACCGGAGCCGGTTCCACAGCGGCAAATAACAGAGCGGCAGCGCCAGGAGAGAGCTCCCAATATTAAAGATCGTCTGCGCGCGGGCGATCTGTCCCGCCGCATCACCGGTAAGCCATGTGGACAGTGCGTGCAGCTGACCGATAAACGGATAGAAGAGCAGTGCGCCGCCGACGTTCAGGGCAACGTGGCTCCAGGCGACGAATTGACCGCTGCGGCTGCCGCCGAGGGAGGCGATGAGTGCTGTAAAGCAAGTGCCGACGTTCGAGCCAATCACGATGGCGATGCCGACCTCGACCGGCAGTGCGCCGGTGGCGGATAAGCCCATCGCCATGGCGATGATGGCCGCACTGCTGTGCACGAGCGCGGTGATAACTATGCCGGCGGCTACTGCCCAGAGCAGGCTGTCGCCGGAGCGTTCGAGAAACCACGCGAACAAGCCCCGCTGCTGCAGCGGCTCGCCGATCTGCTTCATCCATTCGATGCCGAGCAGGATGAGCGCGAAGCCTGCAGCCGCAATCGAGCCGTACTGCAGCGGCCTGCACCAAGCTTGCAGGCGGCTGAGCAAGGCTGGGCGGTATTCGTCGCCCAGAACGGCGGCTATCCAGCAGCCAGCGGCTGCGAGCAGCAGCGGGAACGCATATCGGTTGATGTTGAGCCCAATGAGCTCGGTCGTCAAGCAGGTACCGATGTTCGTTCCCAATATAATGCCGAGCGTCCGCGAGAAACTCACCAGTCCCGCGTTGACGAGCCCGATCGCAATGACAGTAATGGCGGTGCTGCTCTGCAGCAGTGCGGTCATTCCGGTGCTGAACAGCATGCCTCTCAAAGGTGTACGGGTCGATGTATGAAGAAACTGATTCAAATAAGGTCCCGCCCACGCGTGCAGGGCCAGCTCCATTGTCTTCATGCCGAACAGAAATACGGCAAGGCCTCCGAAGAGCGGGTACCAAATTTCTTTAAACATAGAATGCTCCTTTGTCATTTAGAGGTTGTTAGACAAGTCGGTTCTTGCAACCTTCTCGGTGCTGAAAAGGGTCCTTTTTAAACCAGCCGATTATGTTGTCCTTGGTTCAACTTATGCCGCCGATGGGACAACGATGACAAGCTATGAGCCGAAAGGGGAAAAGCAATTGTTAAGACCAAGCATCATATTAAACCGTTCTCGAAAAAAACGGATTGAACGTTCCCACCCATGGGTGTTCCAGTCAGAAGTGGAGCGAGTGGAAGGGATGCCCGTGTCAGGGGCACTCGTTGATGTGTTGAATGCGCAAGGGAAGTATATGGCGACAGGCTATTATAATCCAGCTTCTCAAATCGTCGTCCGTGTCGTTGCTTATGAGTCCATTGAAAAGATGGACCGTGAATGGTTTCGTTCGCGCATAGAGCAGTGTCTGTCACACCGTGACCGTTTCCTGCCGAACGCATCCGCTTATCGTCTCGTATATGGGGAAGCGGATTTCCTTCCGGGACTTGTCGTAGACCGATTTGATGACGTACTGGTCGTTCAGATTTTGACGCTCGGCATGGATGTGCATCGGCAAGACATCGTAGGTGCTTTGGTTGACGTGATGCAGCCGCGCGGCATTTACGAACGAAGCGATGTGCCAATCAGAGAACGGGAAGGATTGGAACAGACGACAGGCGTGCTGTATGGCGAATGTCCGCGCCATGTCACCGTCAAGGAGAATGAGCTTATCATTGAAGTCGACATTGCGGAAGGGCAGAAGACCGGGTATTTCTTCGATCAGCGGGAGAACCGCGCATCCATTGCGCCGCTCATGACCGGTTGGGGCCGACGCAGCGGCATCGTAAGACGAAAAATGGAAAGTGAGAACGGGATCGAGCTTCTTCCGGTCAACGCCAACGGCAAAGTAGTAACATACCCTTGGTGGGATGGAGCGACAGTTCTGGAGTGCTTTGCCCACACGGGAAGCTTTACGCTGAATGCTTGTAAATATGGTGCCAAGAAGGTGACTTGTCTCGATATTTCTGAGCATGCGATGGAAAGCGCGCGACGGAATGTCGAATTGAACGGGTTCATGGACCGGGTGGAATTCGTCGTGGCCGATGCGTTTGATTACTTGCGTGAACAGGTGCGCGGTGTCGAAGAGCGAGTGGAACGAGCGGATGGTGAGAAGAAGGCGGATACGTCGAAGCCGATGACGGCAGGAGGCGGCCGGACATGGGATGTCGTTATCCTCGACCCGCCGGCCTTCGCCAAGACGCGCGGGGCCGTCGAAGGGGCTTACCGCGGATACAAAGACATCAATCTCCACGGGATGAAGCTGATCAACGAAGGTGGTTATCTCGTGACAGCCAGTTGCTCCTACCATATGCGTCCCGATAAGTTCATGCAGGCCATTCTCGATGCGGCGCAGGATGCGGGCAAAGTGCTGCGGCTTATCGAGTGGCGGCCAGCAGGCAAAGATCACCCGCAAATCGCAGGAGTAGACGAAGGACACTATTTAAAGTTCGCTATATTTGAAGTGCGTTCCAAGTAATAATTATTAATAGAGCACCTTGCCTGCACCGTTATGATTGCAGTGTGGACAGGGTGCTCTTTGTTGTTATTGTTATGCTTATTCAAGCGGCTTCGTAATGAAAGCGCCGCCGAGCCAGCGGCCGTATCCGCCTGCAAGAGCCCAGTTCACTTCTCCCGCCAACGTCTGCCGTCCCCACGAAGTCAGCTCAAGCCGGCCAGCGCCGGCAAGTGGCGGCTGCAGCGGTTCGGGAAGAGGATCGGAATCAGGGGCGAGGCAGAGCAGCGGATGTGTGCCGTCCGTCATTCGCCTCAAGTAGCCCCAATATTGCAAATCTCCCAATCCGTATTCAGGCAAGCGATCCCCAACATAGCGAAAGCATTCAATAAATGAGGATTGTCCTTGAGATACCGCTTCCAAGGTAAGGCGTTCAGCGACACCGAGCCCATCGAGCGTGCTTGGGTATCGCGATAGGTGAAAGCGGAGTCCCTCCGTGATCGCGCAATACGGAGCGGGAATGTCTTGCGACTCGTACACCCATTGCACTAACCTAAGCGGATTCGGGCTTGTATAGGCTAGCCAAGCGCCTTGCAGCCAGTCCTTCACTTCTGCTGTCAACAGCATGGCCTGGTCGCGATAGGGAAGCAGCTGCTCCGCATGCAACACACCAAACCCTTGATACCGATCGTGTTCCGGAGCTGAGGCAATATCGATCCAGTACAGCTCGGCGTTCGGGTTCTCTCTGGTCAGCCGATCGACCAGACGAAGCAGCATCGTGATGTCAAATAAATCATGCTCGAACCACAGCGCAATATGAGTGGCGGATTGTATGTCCGACTTCCATGTCCGTTCTTGTTCGTTGCTCTTCTGCAAGTAGATGGCTGCCGGCAGTGCGCACATTCGTACCAATTGCAGGGCGCGGTATGCTAAATAACGTTCGAATTTAGAATATACCGGTCCTTCGGTCAACAATTCCGAGTACACCCATACGTCTTCGTTCCAATGCGTCTTGGCGAGCGGACGGAGACGATCTGCCGTACAATCTCCGTTTACGATGTGGATCATGAGTATGTGCCTCCTTTACCTATGCTCTAAAATGAAACCAAACTATTCCCCCAGCCTCTAAGCAAATAACTGGCATCACTTCCAAACATGCGTTCTATTGCGAGATTACAATATGCTATAATGGATCCAATTGAGAGTTAAAGTGCGTGATCAAAAGGGAGCTTTTTGAAGAACCTCTTAAAGGGCGCAGCTGCCGAAGAGAGGCTGTTAATGAAGCAACAAATATCATTAGCGACAGTGTAACACAGACCTTACCTGATCAACAGATACGTTTGGTCGTTACGATTCGAAACGGGGGATAAACATTGCCGTTACATTTTGTCATTGGACGCTCTGGCAGCGGGAAGACGACGCACGTATTGAACCATATCCGGCATGAGTTGAACGAGAGGCCGTACGGTCCGCCCGTCATATTGCTTGTGCCAGAGCAGGGGACATTTCAAGCGGAGCATGCGTTAATCTCGGCGGGGGACATCCCGGGCATGCTGCGCGCGCAGGTGCTAAGCTTCCGCCGACTCGCCTACCGGGTCATGCAGGAAACAGGCGGAACGGCTTTGACGCCGATAAGCGAAGAGGGGAAGAAGATGCTGCTGTACAAAATATTGCAGCGGCACAAAGCTGATTTGCCATTGTTTGCAGGTGCGGCTGAGCAGTTCGGATTCATTGAGAAGCTTAATGAGCTGTTCGATGAAATGAAGCGGTATCGCATTCAGGCTGCAGAGGTAGATGAGCACCTGACATTCGTAGAGAACCATGTGAACGGTCAGCCGCTATTGTCGGCGAAGCTGCGTGATATTGCAGGCGTGATGCATGAGTTCGAAGCGGAGCTTGCCGAGCATTATTTGGATGGAGAGGATGTGCTTGCCCGGTTGTCTGAGAGGATACCTCATTCCAGCTATGTGCGCGAGGCATCAATATGGATAGATGGTTTTAACGGATTTACACCGCAAGAATATGCCGTGCTGGCATCCTTGATGCTGCATGCGCCGAACGTGACCTTAACGCTATGCTTGGATCGGGTCTACGATCTGGGGGATACGCCGCATGAATTGAACTTGTTCCACCCGACGGCCACGACGTTTCTGAAAATGAGAGACATCGCGGATACAATCGGGGTGGAGATCGGCAGCATAACGAAGCTCGACGAAATGGAAGGGACACGGCTGCCGCGCTTTGCAGCCTCGGGGATGCTTTCCCATTTGGAACGGCACTTTGAACGGAGAGTGCCGTATAAGGAAGCGGCGAGCGCCGCGAACCAAGGGAGGAAAGCACCGTCTTCAAATAGCTCTGTGACTGTACATGCAGCCGTGAACCGCCGCGTGGAAGTCGAAGCGGTCGCCCGCGATATGTTGCGCCGCGCTCAGTTCGAAGGCGTTCGTTGGCGCGAAATGTCCGTCACGGTGCGCAACATAGCAGATTACGGGGAACTGATTGATACCATTTTCGCTGATGCGAACATCCCGTTTTTTACGGATCAGAAGCGGGCGGTGCTGCATCACCCGTTCGTGGAGATGACTCGTGCGGCACTCGATATTTTAATTGGGCATTGGCGCTATGATGCCGTGTTCCGGTTTGTGAAGACGGATTTTTTGCTGCCTGAAGACGGGAGCATGACACGGGAGCATTTCGATAGACTGGAAAATTACGTGCTCGCATGCGGCATTGCAGGATCCAGATGGACGAACGGTCGACCGTGGCCCGCTGAACCTAGCCTGTCGCTGGATCCCGATGCGACGGATGTTCCGGTTGAAGCGGATGAGGAACGTCAGCAGCGGCCGAGTGGCGAAGCGCCTGAATGGGTGGAACGGTGCCGCCAGGCTATCGTGGAGCCTGTGTCGGCCTTTGCCCGCGCTCTGACCCGCAGCAAAAACGTTCGCGGCATGTGTGAAGCAATGTACGTCTTTTGGATGGATTTGAACGTGCCGCAGAAGCTGGAGCGCATGAGCCAAGAGGCTTTGCTTGACGGTGAAGTGCAGCGTGCGCGTGAACATCGCCAACTATGGGGGGCGATGCTGAACATATTGGATCAGATGGTGGAGATGGTTGGGGAAGAAGCGATGTCTGTCGAGCTGTTCGCTGGAATGCTTGAGACCGGATTTGAAAGCGTGAAGATGGCCTTGGTCCCCCCGGCGCTGGATCAGGTGCTCATCGGATCGATGGATCGGACGCGCTCGGGCCAGATTCGGCATGTATATGTGCTGGGCGTGAACGACGGCATCATTCCTGCCCGCCCGATCGAAGACGGGGTATTGACAGAGCACGAACGCGACGTGCTGCTGCAAATCGGGATGGAGCTCGCTCCCGGCATTCGCCGCAAGCTGTTGGATGAGCGCTTTACCATCTATCGAGCGCTAACTTCGCCTAGCGAGAGCTTATGGATGAGCTATGCGCTTGCCGATGAAGAGGGCAAATCGCTGCTGCCGTCCGAAATTGTACGCCATGTCCGCAGCTTGTTCCCACAAGTGCAGGAGCAGCTCATCCTCGCGGAGCCGAACGAGTTCATGAACGAAGAAGAACAAGCCTTCTTCATATCGTATCCGGAAGCAGCCTTGAAGCATCTGGTCGCCCAATTGAGAGAATGGAGGCAAGGCCGGCCTATCGCTGCAATGTGGTGGGAGGTGTACCGCTGGTTTGCCTTACAGCCGGCATGGCATGACCGGCTGAGCTCCTTGATGAGCTCGCTCGTCTACCGCAATCAAGTCGAACCGCTTGCTTCCAACACTAGCCGGAAGCTGTATGGGAGGGATCTGCGCACGAGTGTATCCCGGATGGAGCGCTTCGTTGCCTGCCCGTTTTCACATTTTGCATCACATGGCTTGAAGTTGAAAGAACGCCGCTTGTATCGCTTAGATGCGCCTGATATCGGTCAACTGTTCCATGCTGCGTTAAGCCGCTTTGCTATGGATTTGCAGGCTGACAACCGGACGTGGGCCGCCTTGACCCCCGAGGAGTGCCGTGCTGAGGCCGATCGTATCGTGGATCTGCTGGCTCCCCGTTTGCAAGGGGAAATTCTATTGAGCTCGAAACGCTATGAGCATATATCCGGCAAGCTCAAGCATATCGTCAGCCGTGCCGCTTCCGTTCTGGGAGAACATGCGAAGCGTGGTCATTTCGAGCCGGTTGCGCTCGAGATGGACTTCGGGCCGGACAAGCTGCTGCCACCGCTCCGCTTTACGCTCGAGAATGGATGCACGATGGAAATTATCGGCCGGATCGACCGTGTCGACAAAGCGGTTCATGACCAAGGCGTCCTGCTGCGGGTTATTGACTATAAATCAAGCGCAACGGATTTGAAGCTGCATGAAGTTTATTATGGACTGTCCTTGCAAATGCTGACGTACTTGGACGTGCTGATTACGTATGCGGAGCAATGGCTCGGGACGGCGGCACTGCCGGCCGGAACCTTGTATTTCCACGTTCATAATCCGCTGCTGCAAGCGTCGAACGGCTTAACGATGGAGCAAGCATACGATCAGCTGCTGAAGAAATTTAAATTGCGCGGCCTCGTCACAGCCGACCGCGATGTCGTGGCATTGATGGATGAGCCGTTGGAGAAGGGCTACTCCGACATTCTCCCGGTTGCTGTCAAAGCTGATGGAACGTTCTACAGCAACGCCTCCGTCGCGACGACAGAGCAGTGGGATGTGCTGCGCCGCACCGTACGGTCGGTTATCCAACATATCGGAACGCGCATTACGGATGGAGACGTTCAGATCGAGCCATACCGGTTAGGGACGAAGAAGGCTTGCGATTTTTGTGTATTTAAACCGGTTTGTCAATTTGATGAGCTGGTGGATGGCAATCAATATCATTTGCTCCCGCGGCTGACGAAAGAGGAAGCGTGGATGAAGCTGGAAGGAGGGGAGCCGGGAAATGGCACAGTCGAGCAATAAAAAAAATGATGTGGAAGTTGACAGCCGCACGCAATCTGAACAGAATGCGAACGCGGGCAGCGAGCCGCTTGATCTCTTCCTATCCTATCCTGAGACCGCGGTCGTGGAGGAAGGTCAGGGCAACGACGAACTCGCTGTCCGGGAACTGCCGTCGAAGCCTGCGGATAGCACGTGGACAGACGAGCAGTGGCGGGCCATCGTCGACGGTGGACAAAATGTCCTCGTTGCAGCAGCTGCTGGCTCGGGTAAGACAGCGGTGCTTGTTGAGCGCATCATCCGCAAAATTAGTGACGAGCTCGCTCCGGTTCATGTCGATCAGCTGCTTGTAGCGACCTTTACGAAAGCGGCTGCTTCAGAGATGAGAGAGCGTATCCGGCTCGCGCTTGAACGCGAGCTTGAGGAGAATCCTGAGTCGGAGCATCTTCGCCGCCAGCTGGCTCTCTTGAACCGCGCATCGATTACGACGCTGCATTCCTTCTGTCTAGAGGTCATTCAGCGGCACTTTCAGACAGTGTCGCTTGACCCGGCTTTCCGCATTGCCAATGAGACGGAGACGGAGCTGCTGCGCCAAGATGTGCTGGAAGAGCTGTTCGAAGAGCGTTATGCCGCAGCTGGACCGGAATTTAGACGAATGGTCGATTGGTTCAGCGGAGAACGCAGCGATGAAGCCGCGTTTCGCTTAGTGCAGCGGCTATATGATTTCTCGCGCAGCCATCCGTGGCCTGACGCGTGGTTGAACAAAATGGCGGCTGCGTTCGAAGTAAGAAGCATCGCCCAGCTCGGGCAGTCGTCCTGGGCAGAAAGCGTCATGGCTGATGCACGGCTCACGCTGAACGGCATCGCCCAGCTGTTGCGCCAAGCGAACCGGCTGCTGGACGCTCCGGGAGGACCTGAGCCTTACCGTCAGACGCTGGAACAAGAGCTTGCAGGAGCGCTAGCTCTGGCAGAGGCTGCTCACCGTGAACCATGGGAACAATTGCATGCCTCCTTTGACCTGTTGGCTTTTGGCCGCTTAGCCGCTTGCCGCGGAGACCAATATGATAAATCTTTGCAGGAGCAGGTGAAGCGGCTGCGCGATCAAGCGAAAGCACGGCTGCAGCAGCTGCAGGATGAATTGTTCCGGCGTACGCCCGAGGAGTTTCTGACGGAATTGAACGCTCTCGTTCCGATTATGCAAGCGATAGCGGATGTCGTGCGCGATTTCGGCGAACGGTTTGAAGGAGCTAAGCGGAAGAAGGGCTGGCTCGATTTCTCGGACTTGGAGCATTACTGTTTGCGCATCTTGCGCCACAGAGATTCGACGCCTGAGCAGGATACCCCTTCTGAAGCAGCTCTGGAATACCAGCAGCAATTCGCTGAAATTTTACTGGACGAATATCAGGATACGAATATGGTCCAGGAGGCTATCGTGAACCTGATTACGCGTCCTGGCAAAGGCAACCGCTTCATGGTCGGCGATGTGAAGCAGAGCATTTATCGTTTCCGGTTAGCGGAACCGGGGCTGTTTTTGCATAAATACCAATCCTATGCCGCTGACGGGAGCGGACAGGGCATACGTATCGATTTGGCCCGCAACTTCCGCAGCCGTCAAGGAGTCGTTGATGCAGTCAATATGCTATTCCGCCAAATTATGAGCCCTAATGTGGCTGAATTGTCGTATGACGAAGCTGCTGAGCTTGTGTGCGGGGCTTCTTATCCGACGGTAGAGCAGATGGCGGAAGACTCGAGCGTCAGCGCCGCAGAGCTAGAGAAGCGGCAACATTACGCGACAGAGCTGATGATTATCGAGAAAGGGGGACAAGTCGGGACTGATGCTTCGGGAGCGGTGGATGATGAGGAAGCGGAAGCTGCCGCAGACGAAGAGAGCGGAGCAGAATCTCAAGCTGGACTGGATCCTTCCGAGATAGAGACCGCGCGATTGGAGGCGCGGGCCATAGCTTCTCGGATTCGTCGTCTGTTGGGTGATGAGGGAGAGCCGCCGTTTCTTGTCTTTGATAAGACGCAGAAGCGTATGCGGCCAGTTACGTATCGGGATATCGTCATCCTGCTCAGAGCTACGCAAGCTTGGGCGCCCCTGATGGTGGAGGAGCTGCGGCTGGAAGGAATTCCGGCTTATGCGGAGTTCAGCACGGGGTATTTCCGAGCGACTGAGGTTGAAGTCGTACTATCGCTGCTGCGAGTCATTGATAATCCGCAGCAGGACATCCCGTTAGCGGCCGTGCTTCGTTCACCTATCGTCGGACTGACAGCGGAGGAGCTGGCGCACATCCGGTTAATGGGAAAAGGTTCTTTCTATGATGCAGTCTGTCTTGCGCTGCAAGCGGAACCGGGGTCCCCTCAAGCCGGTGATACGCTTCCTGAGGATTTGGATCTGTCCGAAGAGCCGATTCCGATATCAACTGAGGCTGGCCGCGACTGGACAAGCAAGCTCCGCCGCTTCATGAACCGGCTGGAGCAGTGGCGCAACGCCGCGCGGCAAGGCAGCTTGTCCGAATTAATATGGCAGGTGTATCGGGAGACTGGTTATTACGAATGGGTAGGCGGGCTAGCTGGCGGAATGCAGCGTCAGGCGAACCTGCGGGCATTGTATGACCGTGCCCGTCAATATGAATCATCGTCCATTCGCGGCTTGTTCCGTTTTCTGCGCTTCATCGATCGGATGCGGGATACGGGGGGAGACTTAGGAACGGCCCGCGCGCTTGGTGAGCAGGAAGATGTCGTACGCATCATGACGATACACAAGAGCAAAGGGCTTGAGTTCCCGATCGTCATCCTCGCAGGCTTGTCCAAACGATTCAACCAGCAGGACCTGACTGCGCCGTTTTTGATGCATAAGCAGCTCGGCTTCGGCCCGAGATATGTGGATGAGGCATTGCGGGTAACGTATCCGACCCTGCCGAACTTGGCGATTAAGCGCCAGATGCGCATGGAATTGTTAGCCGAAGAGATGCGGGTCTTGTATGTGGCGTTGACGCGCCCGAAGGAAAAGATGATTCTCATCGGAACGGTGAATGACGCTGAGAAGGTAATCCAGCAATGGGGCGAAGCGTTGGATGTTGACCCGCTGCTGCTGCCGGATTATATGGTGGCGCGTGCCCGGTCTTATCTCGATTGGATCGGACCGGCTATCATGCGTCACCCGGCTGCGGCGGAATGGCGTCGATATGCAGGTCTGCCGAATCGGAACGGTGCTTGCTTGATAGATGAACGAGCGGATTGGCAGTTGTCCTTCATGCCGGCATCTGTGCTGGCAGCAGGACTACCGCTTGAGGTCCCCAGCGTTGACGAGGAAAGATCGGCGATGCTAGAAGCTATCAGCAAGCTGGAATTGCTTCAGGATAAGCCGCAATCACCATGGCAAGCGTGGATTGAGGAACGGCTCGCTTGGCGTGACCCGCATCGGATTGCGTCTATGCTGCCGGCCAAGACATCCGTTACAGAAATGAAGCGGCTCACCGCTGCGGAGGAATGGCCGTCGGTCGAGTGGGTCGAGCAGCCTGCATCAGGCGAAGAGGGCGCTGCGGAGGCTGCAGCGCTTGAAGAAGCGGAGACGGAGGCTGGCTATCGGTCTGAAGCGGCTGCGGCGGCCCAGCCCGGCAAGAGCGGCGATTCGGCTCGGCTTGGGTATGGGGACGGGTTCACGCTGCATTTGCAGCGTCCGCGCTTCATGGAAGAACAGCATGTAACTCCGGCAGAACGGGGAACGGTTTATCATACTTTGATGCAGCATTTGCCGTTGCAGGATCAGATGACGGCCGGGATCATTCAACAGACGTTGGCTTATATGGTCGGGCAGCAGCTCATGACAGAGAAGCAGGCGGACGTGGTGCAGACGGATGCGGTGCTTGCCTTCTTTGATAGTGAAGTCGGAACTCAGTTGCTGAAGGCTGCCTGGGTGCAGCGGGAGCTGCCGTTCAGCTATGGCTTGACAGCCGCTGAAGCGTATACGGTGGAAATGAAAAGGCAGTGGCAAGAGAAGCTTACGGCAGAGGAAGCGGTTCATGGTGCATTGGACGCAGCGGAATCAGCTTCCCGGGAGCGATTCGTTGCCACCTCTACGTTTGCTGCACGTGACGATTCCGGCCTGCTGGATCATGAGACGGTGCTCGTTCAGGGGGTTATCGACTGTCTGTTCGAATGGAACGGACAGCTTGTGCTGCTTGATTTCAAGACAGATAAAGTTCTGCCCCACCGGGGCGGCCTGCCAGCGTTAAGAGAGCACTACCGTTTCCAACTGAATGTGTATGCGCGAGCAATTGAACATATTTGGAAGCGCCCTGTTGACCGCAAGGTGTTGTATTTCTTTGACTCGTGCGAAGCTTGCGAGCTGTAGCGGAACATTCGAATGCTAACCTAAGGCCTTTGGGTTAGTGAAGAGGGTTTGTATATATAAGGTGCCGCAACAAATAGGTGGAATTTACAAAATGATGGGAGAAGGGAGTTGATATTTCATGCGTATTCTGCATACGGCGGATTGGCATTTCGGGCGCGCGTTGGAGGGCAGGAGCCGCTTGGAGGAACAGGCGGCCTTCGTTGACGAACTGGTCCGCTTGACCGATGAGGAGCAAGCGGATCTTGTGCTGATTGCGGGCGATGTGTATGATTCGGTCAATCCGCCGGCTGCGGCGGAACTGCTATTTTACGAGGCAGTGGCAAGACTATCGCAGGGAGGGCAACGACCGGTGGTCATCATCTCCGGGAATCATGATCACCCGGAGCGTGTATCAGCTTCGGCTCCGCTCGTAAGCAGTCATGGAATTACACTTGTCGGGCAGCCGAGCATTGCTCCCGTCATTGTTCCGTGTCAACGAACCGGAGAAGAAGCCGTTATCGCGGCGCTGCCGTATCCTTCTGAGTCCCGCCTGGGAGAATTGTTATCCGCCTGCAACGAGGAACAGGTGCTGAGAAGCGCGTACAGCGCCAGAGTCGGCCAACTGCTGTCTTTGCAAGCGCAGCGTTTTCGTCCATCTGCAATTAACCTCATTATGAGTCATTTATATGTGCTTGGCGGAGTGGAGACCGATTCAGAACGTCCGATACAGGTCGGAGGCGCCTATACGGTTGATCCAAGCGTATTTGCATGTCAGGATGCACCGGGCAACGTCCAATACGTCGCGCTTGGCCATCTGCACCGTCCCCAAGCCGTCAAGGGACCGGGTACGATTCGCTACAGCGGTTCCCCGTTAGCATACAGCTTCTCTGAAGCGGGACAGACCAAATCGGTCACCCTGCTCGATATTGCTCCAGGACAGGGGGCTGTACCTGAAGGGCGTTATCTTGCATCCGGGAAGCCCCTGGTGGAGTGGAATGCGCGCGGCGGCTACGAGGAAGTGCTGCGATGGATTGAGGAAGGACGCGATGCGAAAGCATGGCTTGACGTAAGCATTTCTCTAACGGACGCGTTAACGATGGAGCAGATACAGAAGCTTCGCCGTGCCCACGAAGGCATTGTCCATATTCGGCCGATATACCCGGAAATGGAGCGGATGGAGGAAGAGGAAGGCCGGCGCAGCGAGATGCCGGTGCATGAGCTGTTCCGCCGCTTCTATGAACGTCAGACGGGCGGGGCTCAGCCTGACGATGCCTTGGTGGAATGCTTCTTGGAATTAATCGGTGACCGGGAAGAGGAGGACGAAAGCGCATGAAGCCTATCGAGTTGAAGCTGTCTGGACTGCAAAGCTACCGTGAAGAACAGCGCATAGACTTCCGAGCACTTTGCGAAACAGGGTTATTCGGTATTTTCGGTCCGACAGGAAGCGGGAAATCCTCAATTCTAGATGCGATGACGCTAGCGCTATACGGGAAGGTGGAGCGGGCGACGAACGGTACGCAGGGAATTATGAATCAGGCGGAGGACACTTTATCGGTTTCTTTTAGCTTCTCGCTGAACGGAGCGGGGGACAGCCAGACATTCCGGGTCGAACGTCGATTTAAACGTACAGGTGATGTGACGATTGGCAACACTGTCAGCCGCTTTATTGAGGTGCGTCCGGAAGGAGAGGTCGTCATTGCGGACAAGCTTGCCGAAGTGACCCGCTGCGTTGAACATCATATTGGCTTGAAAATGGATGATTTCACGCGAGCTGTCGTGCTGCCTCAGGGCAAATTCGCCGAATTTCTGTCCTTGAAAGGCAGCGACCGGCGCCAAATGCTGCAGCGTCTGTTCTCGTTGGAGAAGTACGGGGATGAGCTTGCCATCAAGTTATCGCGCAAGGTGAAGGAGACAGAAGGGGAAGTACGAGCCTGCAGCGCAGAACAACAGGGACTTGGCGATGCTTCAGAGGAAGCGGTGAATCAGGCGGAAGAAGCGCTGCGAGAAGCGTCTGTGCTCGCGGAACGAGCCCGTGAGGAGAAAATCGCGGCAGAGTGTGAATACCGGGATATAGCTGAGAAGCGGGGCTGGATGGAAGAAAAGAGCCGCCTAAGCAGCCGCCTGGCTCAGTTGGAATTGGAGGCGCCGGAGCGTGCGCTGGAGCAAGAACAGCTGATGAAAGCGAAGGAAGCCGAAATGATCGCTCCGTTCCTGCTCGAAGTCCGGGAGCTTGAAGCGAAGCGCCAGACTGCGGAAGCAGAGCATCGTACGGCCGATGAAGCGGCACGCCATGCGATGAGCGAAGCGGAGCGTACCCAACTTGCGGCAGATGCAGCAATCCGCCGCAAGGAAGCAGAGGAGCCGGAATTAGTGCTGCGCTCTGAGCAGCTGCAGGAAGCGGCTCGTCTTCACGGGGAGAGCGAACGTCTGCGTAAGGAGGCGGAGGAATGGAATGAGCGGTTCGAAGAAGCGAGTGCGCGCTATACCCGTGCTTCAGCTGAAGCAGAACGGGCGGAGCAACAGCTCAAGAAAGCGTTAGAACGCCAAGCGGAGCTGCGCGACCTGCTCTCCTCGCATGAGAAGCCGAGCGAGGAACGGGAACAATTCCAGCAAGCGGTAACGGACTGGCAAAGACTGAGTATGCTGAAGGCCCGCTGCAAGGAACTGGAAGAAAACAAGAAGAAGCAGTCGGAGCTTGCGGCTCAAGGGGCGGCAGCATGGAACGAAACGCTTGGCCACATCGTCATGCACGCGCGCGAGGTACGCAATCAAGTCGATTCTGGAACCGAATTGTCCAGAGCTTGGCAAAGTCTGCGGACCGAATTGCAAGACGAGCTGGGACAGGTGGAGCAACTGATGGAGCAGGCTCGACAAGCACAGCGGGAGCAGGCGGAGCAAGAGATTGCCGCGCGGCTTGCCGTTCAGCTGCAACCTCACTCTCCGTGTCCAGTCTGCGGCTCTGCAAACCATCCGGCGCCTGCTCATGTTCCGAAAGATGAACAGGCAGGTTCAGATCAGGGCTGGGATGAACGCTGGTTACGTTGGGAGCAAGTGAAGGACAGGCTAAAGGCGATGCTGCTTACAACCGAGCATGAATGGGAACGAAGCAGAACAGATTTGAAGCAGTGGATTGCGCGGCTGCAAGACCTGTCTGGACGCGTGCGCAGCATGGTGCAGGAGCGATCCGTCACACCTCGATTGGGTGAAGGATTCGTAGTTGGGGATGAGCTCGCAGCCGCTCTCGACTTTACAGTGAATCAAGAGCATACGGCAGCAGATGAAAGGGTGGAAAGCATAACGCCAAGCATCGGGGAAGACTCAACTGATGGGCGAGCCGCCGTTTCCGCCTTCGGCCTGCCTCCGATGACAAAGCAAAAGCGCGACGAGATGGAAAATATACTGCATGATGCAGGGCTCAACCCGTTCGATGACAGGCTGCAATCGTTGTCGCAGGACACCCGATCCATGGGGAAACAGATGGAGCGCATTATGCAGCAAGCAACGGACAAGCAATGGGAGCTGCAGCAAGCTTTGGCATCATATAAGACTTCAGCCAGTGCTTTCCGTGAAGCGGAATCGCTCTGGAATGAAGCTGAACAGTCGCTGCGGGAGGAGCATGCGAACTGGGGCGAGCAATATCAACGATTCGGATGGCATCTTGTGGAGATGGAACGTGTCAGGGAACAGTGGCGCGAACGGGAAGCGATTGTGGCCGACTGCCGCGTTCGGTTGGAGAAGAGTGTTGCTTACATTGAAGAGACGCAAAGCCATATTCGCCGCCATGAGCAGTTGAAGCAGGCTGCAGATATGGAGCGGGTGCAAGCGAAGGCGGAGTGGAACGGCATCGTTCGGTTGATCGCCGATTATGAGAAAAGGCTTCGTCCTTGGTTAGATGGACCGCCGATCGAGCAACTTGCGGTCGAGACGTATGCCCGCCTGACTGATATCCGTGAACGAGCGGAACGGACGAGGCAGGAAGCGAATGCCGCTCGCAATGTGAACGAAGCTGCACAGCAGCGTGCGGCTTTGGCGGCACAAGCTTGGAACGGCCTAGGGGAACGTGCTGTCACTGCCGGGGAACGATTGCAGGCTCAATTGCGTCAATCTTCCTTTGCCCATCTCGATGACGTGCTGGCAGCCAGACGCTCGTCTGAAGAGTGCAAGCGCTTGGAGGCGGAGCTGGAGCGTCATCACGAAGAGCTGCGTGACTTGGGCGCGCAATTGAAGCGATTGGAGGAACGTATCGGCGGTACGTCCGTCACAGAGGAAGAGTGGCAGACTTGCGTTGCAAGGTGGCAGCAATCTGTAGAGAGTGATGAAGCGGCTCTGGCAGCCCGTGCAAGAGCTGAACGAGATGCAGAGGAGCTGCGCAGCAAGCACGAACGCTGGGCAGCGCTTGAAGCTGAACGTGTGCGGGGCGAAACGTATCTGGGCCGCCTGCACCAACTGCAAAGCGTATTCCGAGGCAATGCATTTGTGGAGTTCGTAGCTGAGGAGCAGCTCATGCAAGTAAGCCGAGCCGCTTCAGAGCGATTGAAAAGCTTGACCAAACAGCGTTATGCCCTGGAAGTCGACTCAGGCGGAGGTTTCGTTATTCGTGATGATGGTAACGGCGGTATTCGCCGGCCGGTATCTACCTTGTCAGGCGGGGAAACATTTCTGACTTCGCTTGCACTCGCGCTGGCCTTGTCTGCGCAAATTCAACTGCGAGGGATATATCCGCTGGAGTTCTTCTTTCTGGATGAAGGCTTCGGGACTCTGGATCCAGAACTACTGGATACAGTCGTGACCTCCTTGGAGAAGCTTCATACGGATCGGTTGTCGGTAGGTGTCATCAGTCACGTTCCGGAGCTTCGTGCACGATTGCCGCGCAAATTAGAGGTTCTGCCTGCCGAGCAAGCCGGTAGAGGCTCCCTGATCGTATTTGAGGTGAATTAATTTCATGTGAAATACGTCACAGTAACAGTTTCAGAGCGCTGTTATAATACAGATAGCCGACATCAATCTTTTGTAAGCACCTCGGTGACCGTATTGCTTCTGCAAGCATCTGCAGGCATGCTGCCTGGCAGTTGACCTGCTTGCAGGCGCAGTACGTTCACAGCGTATAATGCGCTGCCCGCTTGTTAGCGGGGGACGAGGTGCTCTTTTTTTTGTCCATTTTTCCCCCATGCACACCTTCGCGCATAGGCGAATATCATGACTGTATCTCAAGCGATTGCAGAAAGTGAGAGACGTCTATGGAGAAGGAAAAAACCGGCGTAAAGCCGGCACCAACGACAGCGACGCCCATACCTGTCGGAATTTCACCCCCGCCTACGGCTGGCGCAACTGTACAAAAAGAATCGATGCACGAACTATGTCACAAGCATATGCATCGTTATGTGAAAGTCCAGACGATGGACGGGTGCGTATACCAAGGAGTTATCGAATGCGTGGATCACGAACATCTGTATTTGGCCGTTCCGATGGCCGGTTGCTCGGTGCCTTACATGACCCCTTCAGCTGCGCCTTATGGATATTATCCTTATGCAGGCACTCCCTACGCGCTGCCGCCGTATGTCGATACGGCATATTCAGGATATTATCCGGGCTACTATTATCCATATGGCTACGGCCGTCGCTTCAATCAATTGGTGCTGCCATTGGCGGTGCTAATTGCCTTAGCATTAATTCCTTATTATTAAGGTGCCTATAGCTCTGCACTTCAGTCTAATCCGGGGTGCGGAGCTGTCATATCATTGTGACGGCAACGAAGTGAGCCACGACACGATTACGTCCACCGTTTCACGAATTTGATGATCGTCGGAAATGCTGGCCGCATAGTCTTTTTTTTGATTGCCGTAATCTCCGAACTGGGCATGGTTGGCTCCTTGAATGACGTGTTCGGTTAGAATTTCCGGGAGATATTTTTTGTTTTTCATATATCGCTCCAAGTTTAATACGCCATCCTTCGAACCATAAATGGACAATACCGGAATATTGGAATTAGATATATCGCTATTTGCATAAGACGCCAACAAGATTAAACCTTGCACGGCATCCGGGTGTTTTTTCGCGAATTCTGCCCCCATTGTGCCTCCCAAGGAATGACCTCCAACGATCGTTCTCACTTGCCGAGCATACTTATCTAACTTCGGGAGGACGCGTTCTGCCCCGTCGCTATCCAGGACGGCCAGATTGAGCGGCATCTTCAAAATATATGTATTGACCTTGCGCTCGGCCAACCCGCGCGCCAATACGGCATAGCTTTCCGGCTCGACTAGTCCGCCAGGGTATAGTATGAGGTTAGCTATCGGTGTACGAACAGTCTCGAACGCGAACAAGCCATCCTCCGCATATACTTTGACATTTTCGGTTGAGATTGACGCCTGATCCGCTTTGGAACCAGCCGGATAGGGACGTAGAAATCCGTATATGCCTGCAGCAACTGCAATAACGAGCGCAATGAAGGTCCATAATATCCATTTACGTTTTTTCTTGCGTGGCGTTCGCAAGTTTTTCTCTGATGGCACTCTATTCACTCCTTCATATTGGACGAGCTCTTTCTTTTTGATATGATAGCGATATACGATCACAAATGCATAGTTGGAGGATGTTCAAAAAGCCCCCTTTCGATTACGAAGCATCCCAAGATGTAATTCGACATCGAATCTTGCATTTCTTTTTGAACATAAGAATCAGTTGAAGGAGGAAAGTCCAATGGACTGTATTTTTTGTAAAATTATTGAAGGAAACATTCCTTCCAAAAAGGTGTACGAGAATGAAACCGTAGTCGCATTTCATGATATCACTCCACAAGCCCCTGTACATATTCTTATCATTCCTAAGAAGCATATTGCAACTATGAATGATGCTGAGGGAGAAGACTTCTCGCTAATCGGCGAGGTTCACCGCGCAGCCCAACATGTGGCGCGTGAGATGGGCATTGCGGATACGGGATATCGTCTTATCAATAATTGTGGAAAAGATAGCGGTCAGGTTGTGTTTCACATTCATTACCATCTGCTTGGCGGTGAATCGTTAGGAGCTTTGGTAGGGCAGTAAGCATAGCGATTATGGCGCTTTAGCGGAAGGAACTATTTTGGAGGGTGCTTTCAATGCGTAAATGTTGACAGAATGCTTCCTCAAGGTTGACACTGACTTTTGCAATCACATATAATGTAGTTTGATAAACCGTGTTTGTTGTTCTTGGACGGTCTGGTCGGAGGGAGGGAAAACTGGTGTCTGAAACGAAAGTTCGCAAAAACGAGACAATCGATGCTGCACTTCGTCGCTTTAAGCGCTCCATCGCGAAAGATGGCGTATTGGCTGAAGTTAAAAAGCGTAAGCACTATGAAAAGCCAAGCGTCAAGCGCAAGAAGAAGTCCGAGGCTGCCCGCAAGAGAAAGTTTTAGGAGGATTACGCACCAATGGATCTTAGCCAAAGATTGAACGAAGATATGAAGCAAGCGATGAAGAGTCAAGACAAGTTCAAACTCTCCACCATCCGAATGGTACGTTCGGCGATCAAGAATGTTGAGATAGATGAAAAGAGAACTTTGAATGACGATGAAGTGCTTGAGATTCTAGGTCGTGAGATCAAACAGCGGAAAGATGCCCTCCAAGAGTTCGAGAAAGCAGGTCGAGGCGATTTAGCGGATAAACTAAGAACGGAAATTGACATTTTGACGCATTACCTTCCTGCTCAGCTTTCCGAAGAAGAGATAAAAGTGATCGTTCAAGAGACCATCCAAGAGACCGGTGCTTCTTCGAAAGCCGACATGGGGAAATTGATGGGTGCCCTCATGCCAAAGGTGAAGGGGCGCGCCGACGGCAAACTAGTCAATACGATAGTTCAACAGTATCTGCAATAAGGATCTCTTGACAACCTATCGACAAAAATGTGAAAGCACTCCTTGTTTACAAGGAGTGCTTTTTCTATGATGATAAGGTTGTGAAACGTAAACGAGTAAAATCACGTATAATAGCATATACCAACAAGTGAATAGGAAGGGGGGGCGTAAAATCTTATGCGAAAGAAACAGATGAATGAAAGAGGCTTGAAATGCATCGCATGGATGTTGGCACTAGGTCTTTTATTCAGCTTGATGTTTGCTTTCGTTCCGATATCCCATGCGGAGACAAGCGATTCGGCTAATCCTTCACACAATGTTGTCGTTATTCCGCTAATCGGAAATGTAGATTCGGTAATGAAGTCATTTATGCTTCGTGCTCTCGAAGAAGCGGAAGCGTTAAATCCCGCTGCGATTATCATCGAGATGGACACTCCAGGCGGAAGAGTCGATATTGCACAGGATCTGAGTCAACGCATCATCGGAAGTCCGGCACACACGGTTGTGCTAGTGCGAGGGAAAGCGGCATCAGCAGGGAGCTTCCTGGCGATGAGCGCAAATGAGATTGCAATGACGCCGGGAAGTGCCATCGGCTCGGCGGCGCTAGTAGACGGTGCCCATAACTATGTCGACGATCCGAAGTTAGTGGCATTATGGATAAGCGAGATGGAATCAGTAGCGGGCAAAAATGGGCGCAACCAAAATATTGCAAGAGCGATGGCGGACTTACAAGCTAAGATTGAACTTCCCGAGCTCGGCCGGACGAAAAATCCGGGAGAGATTTTGTCGCTCAGCGTGGCTGAGGCAAAGAAAGCAGGATATGCGGAATATGAAGCAGGTTCTGTTCAGGATCTGATCTCTCAGATGAAACTGGCCGATTCTCATATCGAGCGGATCGATCAGACAACAGCCGAACGGATTGCGGCGTATCTCGTTCATCCGGTGGTGGCGACACTACTCTTGTTCCTCGGCATTGCCGGGGTGGCGATTGAGTTGTTTGTGCCCGGCTTTGGTATTCCAGGTATATTAGGGATATTAGGTTTCGGATTATACTTCTTTGGCCACTATATTTCAGGCCTGGCGGGGGTGGAAACCATCGTATTATTTATTGTAGGTCTAGTGTTGCTCGCTTTGGAACTGTTCATTCCAAGCTTCGGCATATTGGGAATATTAGGTTCAATCAGTATGATTTCCGGTGTCGTCCGTGCGGCATACGATACGTCGAATGCGCTATTGTCGCTTGGCATCGCTTTCGTGGCGGCACTTATTGTCATCATTATCGTGGTAAGAGTGTTTAAGCATCGTGGAATATGGAATCGATTCATCCTGAAAGATGCGTTGACGACAGAAGAAGGTTACGTATCCAATTCCAATCAGACGGAGATACTCGGCAAAATAGGACGTGCGCTGACTCCGCTTCGGCCTGCAGGTACGGTGCTCATCGACGATCATAAATTCGATGTCGTTACCGACGGCTCCTTCGTCGGCAGCGATGAGCTGGTCGAAGTTATTCAAGTAGAGGGTTCACGAATTGTCGTGCGGCCACACAATGGGAATTGACCTGTTCCTTGTTTCATATTATCGTTTTACTAGTGCGTGTTCAAAAAGGGGACATTTAGAACATCCTCTAACTATGGTAATACTGTAAATCACATAGATTAATAAATGGAGGTTGTGCCACGTATGGATGCAGGATTAATATCTACGCTGCTTATCGGGGCGGTCATCTTGATTGCTCTAAGTGTGTTCTTCAGCTTTTTCCCAGTCATGCTCTGGATTTCAGCAATTGCTTCCGGAGTTCGCATCAGTATCATCACCCTCGTTGCGATGCGTCTGCGTCGAGTGACGCCAAGCCGTATCGTCAACCCGATGATTAAAGCGACAAAGGCAGGATTAGGGCTATCAATTAACCAATTGGAGAGTCACTTCTTGGCAGGGGGTAATGTCGACCGTGTCGTCAATGCTCTCATTGCAGCTCAGCGTGCAAACATTCACTTGGAGTTCGAACGTGCGGCAGCGATTGACCTTGCTGGTCGTGATGTGCTGCAAGCCGTTCAGATGAGCGTTAATCCACGTGTCATCGAAACGCCGATTGTTGCGGCAGTGGCGAAGGATGGCATCGAAGTGAAGGTGCGCGCACGCGTTACCGTTCGCGCGAACATCGAGCGCTTGGTCGGGGGTGCAGGTGAAGAAACGATTATCGCCCGCGTCGGGGAAGGGATCGTTACGACGGTCGGTTCCAGCAACTCTCACAAGGACGTTTTGGAGAACCCGGATCGCATTTCCCGTACCGTATTGGGCAAGGGGCTTGACGCAGGAACCGCATTTGAAATTCTGTCCATTGATATCGCTGATGTGGATGTAGGCAAGAACATCGGGGCGCACCTGCAGACCGAACAAGCGGAAGCCGACAAGCGTATTGCGCAGGCGAAAGCAGAGGAACGCCGTGCAATGGCCGTTGCTGAAGAACAAGAGATGAAAGCTCGCGTCATTGAGATGAGAGCACGCGTCGTGGAATCCGAGTCTCAAGTTCCGCTTGCCATGGCGGAAGCGCTGCGCAATGGCAAGATTGGCGTTATGGATTACATGAATCTGAAGAACATCGAAGCGGATACGCATATGCGTGGGTCGCTCGGCAAAATGTCCGACAACGGACGCGATAACAACAACCCGGAAAGCTAGGCGATAAGCCATGAATATCATTGAGAAAATCATTGGTTTTGTCATGAGCAATCCGTTGATTGCCATTGTGATCATCGGAGCGCTGTTCTCAGCTATGGGGAAAGGCCAGAAGAAAGGTGCGAACAACCGGATGCCGGATTTCGGCGGCAGCGGTCAGGCAGGGCCTGCACCAACGGTCGAGCCTGCGAAGCAAGCGGAGTCCCGCCGCTACGATGATGAGGACGACGAGATGGTAACTCCGATATATACGGACAACAAAGGAAGTATGGAGCAGTCGCGCCCAAGCATGGCTGAAAGCTATGCTGAAAAACGGGCAAAAGATGCGAATGATCGGATGTCAGAGATGGAACAGCGGCTTGCCGGCATTGAGCGCACAGCTCAGAGCATGTCAGGTCTGCCATCGTCTTCGCTGGACGGGAGAAATAGTTCCCGAACGATGACCGCTTCGTCGAGTACACGTGAAGAGGCAGATAACTCGTCCAACTTCGTGATTGACCCAAAAGATGCGCTGAGGGGCGTGGCGTGGGCAGAAATTCTCGGCCCTCCACGTGCAAAGCGTCCGTATGGGAGACGTCCATAAAGCACTATAATTTATCTTGCATAGAGCCTCGGCTCTTGTGATAGAACACTGTTTACAGTGCATCTATTGCGAGCCGAGGCTCTTTATTTGTTTGCGTCATTCTGCTCTTCCCGCTTCATAATCGCGAGTCTGGGAGCATAAATTGTAAAGTAGAGGTTGCTCAAAAGCCCCTTTTAATCACAAAGTATACCTTGAAGTCCAGTGCTCATGCAGTCTCGTCTACGCTGCGCTCCTCCTTCGAGGGATGCTTCCGAAGTCGTTTTCTTGCGAAAACTTGTACTTCTAGGTGCTGAAAAGTGGCCTTTTTGAACGCGCAATAGTAGTGGAAGGGGGCCTATCGCAAAATGAGTCGCATTGCCCGCAAACTGCGCCAATGGTCGGCGAATTGGTTTGATTTGCCGCAAGATATTGTAATGGATACGCCCCGGTTATCGATGATCGGCAATCGGCATATTGTGGTGGAAAATCATCGCGGTATTCTTCATTTTTCCAATGATCATATTCGTCTTGCCTTAGTAACTGGAGAATTAGAAATATATGGAAGCGAGCTTGTCATTCGAACCATTTGGACGGAGGAAATCCGCATCGAAGGGTTCGTTCGCGATATAAAGTATCATGGAACGGGGGAATTGACGTGAAAACACCACCTTTAGCGCGAGTACGCGGGTATGTCCGAGTTCGTGTGCGCGGCGAAAAAATTGAAACCTTCATAAATGCTGCTGCGTCTAAACAATTACGGGTGTGGGATGTAAAAGTAACTGCGCCTAGAGTCATGGAGTTTCACGTGCTTGTCTCTGATTACTTCCGCCTGCGGCCGCTTTTAAAGCAGACAGGCTGTCGCGTTCATGTAGAAGAACGCTTCGGGGTGCCGTTTGCGATGAAACAGGTAAGGCGTCGCAAGTTTTTCGTGCTGGGCGCGCTTCTTTTTCTGTTCGGATTGTACATGCTCTCTTCCCTTGTGTGGACGATTGATGTAAAAGGCAACGTGCGCATTCCGACCGAGGCTGTGCTCTCCGCTGCCAGACAGCAAGGAATTTATCCGTTCCAATGGACGTTCCGCCTTCGTGATCCCGATATCATGTCGAAAGGGATGACTACCCAGTTGAAGGGAGCCTCTTGGATTGGAATTCACCGAGAAGGGACGAAGGTGTCCATCGAGGTGGTGGAATCGATTACTCCGGATGCTAAGCAGCTCGTTAATCCAAGGCATCTTGTAGCGAAGACAGATGCCGTTGTCACGCATATTATTGCAGATCAAGGCCGGCCTGTCGTGAAGCAAAATATGCGGGTGAAGAAAGGAAACGTGCTCATTTCAGGCAGTCTCGGAACCCCTGATGCGCCATTGACGGTAGCGGCCAAAGGGGACGTGCGCGGTCTCGTATGGCATGAATACCACATCGTATCACCACTAGTTAGCAAACAGAAAGTATTTACCGGAGAGCAGAAAGAAATTACATACTTTGTGGCCGGAGATCGCAGACTCAAAGTATCGGGTTACGGTGATATTCCTTTTGCGCAGTACGAAACCCTTCAGGATGAGAGTAGAATCAAGTGGAGAGAGTTATCATTTCCGATTGGCTGGTTAAAAGAGATTGTGATGGAAGTACATTATGTGTCGGAAGAACGCAGCGCTGAGGAAGCATATAAAGCCGGACTGACGCAGGCGCGTGCTGATGTAATCGCAAAAAATGGACCGAAAGCGCGTATCCAAACGGAAAAAATTTTGCATCAGAAGGCGGACAATGGTAAAGTGAACTTGAAGGTGCTTTTTGAAGTGGAACAATCTATAGCGGAAGAACTTCCGCTTGTTCGCCAGTTTGAATCCCGTTCTGAATCGAACTCAGAATGAATGTTGAACCAAAATCACAAGGACACTGAATGCTAAGGAGACTGAGGTTTTTGTCGCAACAACAGACTGTAAAAATATCACTGCAAAACGCCGCTGAAGGACTTGCTCTATTTGGACCTCAGGATAAGCATTTGAGGCTCATCCTAGGCCGTACAGACGCGCATGTCATGTCTCGGGAAGCGGAGATCGTCATTACAGGCGAATCGATCGAGGTAGAGAGACTTCAACAGCTCTTTAATGTGCTGCTGCAATTGATTCGCGGCAACATCATTTTGTCAGAGCGCGATATTTTGTATGCGCTCGACTTGGCTCAAGAGTGGAAGGTTGAAGAACTGCTCGATTTATTTAAAGGTGAAATCGCCGTCACGTATCGGGGCAAGCCGATCCGTGTAAAGACCATTGGACAACGTCATTATGTATCGACCATTAAGAAAAGAGATATTGTGTTTGGTGTGGGGCCCGCTGGCACAGGGAAGACGTACCTAGCTGTCGTATTGGCCGTCTCCGCACTGAAAGAGGGTTCCGTTAAGCGGATCGTGTTAACACGACCTGCAGTGGAAGCGGGCGAGAATCTGGGGTTCCTTCCAGGAGATCTGCAAGAAAAGGTTGACCCTTATTTACGACCGTTATACGATGCGCTCTATGACGTCATGGGTCTTGAACAAGTAGGGAAAGCGCTCGAACGCGGCCTCATTGAGATTGCGCCGCTCGCTTATATGCGCGGACGCACACTTGATGATGCGTTCATTATTTTGGATGAAGCGCAAAATACGACGCCTGAGCAGATGAAGATGTTCTTAACGCGACTTGGATTCGGATCGAAGATGGTCATTACGGGAGACATCACACAGATTGATTTGCCACGGGGCAAACGCTCAGGATTAGTGGAAGCCGGCCAAATTTTGAGTGATATTAAGGAAATCGGATTCGTGCATTTTGCCGAGCAGGATGTTGTTCGTCATTCCTTAGTGCAGAAAATTATTACGGCTTACCAGAAGGAAAGCGAAAACCAAGGATAGAGAGGGTTGTTCTCTATGCTAAAGACAAATCGTTCCGGCAACGGAAGCAAATCACGCCAAGTGAATATGGCAGGTTGGAAGTACAGCGTCGGCGTGCGCTTTCTTCTATTTTTGTTTTTAACGTTATTGTTTTATTTTAGTTTGGCTCCAAGTATTTTGCCTGAGAAATTCGATATTGAAGTCAATGTGAAGAGCGAAAAGGATATTATCGCTCCCATTCAGATTCCGGACAAGAAAGCGACACTGAAGGCGCAGGAACAAGCTGCCGAACGTGTCCAGCCCATCTATCAGATCATTTCTCTAAAGAATGAACGGCTTATGGATAATATATTTGACCGTATCGAGCAACTGAACTCAGATGATCAGATATCATATTCGCAGAAGGTTGAACTGTATCGCAGCGTCGTTCCCGACATGGTCAACGAGCACATTCGCCAGTTCATGACAACGAGCCGCAATGCCAGCACGTATACGAATGTAATGCTCGATGAGATGAACAATCGCATTGAGGAACAGAAGTACCGCATTCCGGAAGAAACCTTCATCAAGATGGCTCGGCTGTCGAAGGATGATATTACGGAAATGAAGCCGGTAGCCCGAGAATTGGTATCGAAGCTGATGATTGATCCAGTGCCGGAGGCGGCCATAGCGAGAGCAAAGGTTCCGGAGTACGTCAACGCCAGTTCATTGAACAAGCGTTCGGCGCGTGAAGTGGTGCAGGAGATCGTTCGTCTGTCCCTTACGCCGAACAAGTTCTATGATGACGACGCGACGAAGGAGGCAAAAGTTCAGGCACGGGAAAATACGACTCCAGTGTTTATTAAGCAGGGGGATATTTTCGTCAAGAAAGGTCAAGTCATTACCCAAGAAATGTATGACCTGTTAAAAGAGAATGAATTGTTGAAGACGGAGGTCAATTATTGGCCGCAGTTCGGACTGCTCATGCTGTCGGCAATGTTCTCGCTCGTGCTATTCATGTTCATGCGCCAAGGAAGCCATACGCATTTCAAATTCAACAACGTTCAACTGTTGATGCTGGTGCTTATCTTTACGATTAGCGTCATTGCAATACACATTATCGGGTATGCTCAGACGGAGGATGCCGCTTATATCGGCTTTGTCGCTCCGGTTGCAATGGGCGTTATGCTTATCACATTACTGATTGATTTGCCGCTAGCCTATATGTGTGCCGTCGTATTAAGCATATTAGCGAGCATTATTTTAAATACGCAGCAAGGCACAATTTTTGACTTCCACTTTGGATTTTTTGCCTTGGTGACATCGTATGCGGCCATTTTTGCGATTCATCGTGCCAGCCAACGTTCAACGATCTTGAAGGCGGGTATTATGGTGTGTATTTTCGGCAGCTTGACGGTGCTCATGCTGGGGATGTTGAGTGGAGATCCATTCAATAACCGCGACCTGATGCTTGCGGCGGCATTCGCCTTTGCAAGCGGTCTGCTAACAGCGGTCTTGGTGTTGGGCTTAATGCCATTCTTTGAAGTAACGTTTGGCATCTTGTCTGCGCTTAAGCTCGTGGAACTGTCGAACCCGAACCATCCGCTCCTGCGCAAGCTGTTGACGGAGACGCCGGGAACGTATCATCATAGTGTAATGGTCGGGAACTTGGCGGAGCAGGCGGCTGAATCGATAGGAGCTAACGGTTTGCTCTGCCGCGTCGGTGCTTTCTACCATGACATCGGGAAGACAAAACGGCCAAGTTATTTTATTGAAAATCAGACTAATATGGACAATCCGCACGATTATATCGATCCGAAGCTGAGCACCTCCATTATCGTAGCGCATGCGCGAGACGGTGCGGAAATGCTGAAGGATTATAAACTGCCGAAGCCGATCCGTGATATTGCCGAACAGCATCACGGAACGACGTTCCTTAAGTTTTTCTATTACAAAGCGTTGAAGCTTGCGGAAGAACAAGGGGCGGAGCCTGATTTCACGGAAGATGATTTCCGTTATCCAGGTCCTAAAGCGCAATCCAAAGAAGCCGCCGTCGTCGGTATCGCCGACTGTGTCGAAGCAGCGGTGCGTTCGCTGCGGCATCCGACGGTTGAACAGATTGAGTCGATGATACAGAAAATTATTAAAGATCGGCTTGATGATAACCAATTCAATGAGTGCGATTTGACGCTGCGAGAACTGGATATTGTTGCGCAGTCACTTAAAGAAACGGTGATGGGAATCTTCCATTCACGGATTGAATATCCGGATGATGCGAAGCTGAAGCAGAAGACGAAGGAAGAGCACGCCGCGGAAGCCAAAGGTGATGTTACGGAAGCAAGCAGTAGTGGAGCAACTTCCGCTGCAACTGATTCTGCAACAAAATCTGAGTCTTAATAAGGAGCGACCTTGAGCAATGAGTATGAAGCTTGAATGGAATGATGAACAGGAAGTTTATCCGATAACGGCCTCTCTGATTGAACTGCTTGAACGTATTTTGCAAGAGGCCGCGCAGATGGAGGACGTTACGGAAGGGGAAGTGGCATTAACATTTGTTGACGATGAACAAATTCACGAGTTGAATCGTGAATATCGCAGCATAGACCGTCCTACAGATGTTTTGTCCTTTGCGCTCCATGAATCGACGGATGAAGAACTGGATATTCTATACGAAGTGGAAGATGAAGACGAACTAGAATCCATGAGCGATTTGCTTGGGGATATAATCATCTCCACGGAACGCGCGCGTGCGCAAGCGGACGATTATGGTCATTCGCTTGAGCGTGAGATCGGATTTTTGTTCGTGCACGGTTTTTTGCATCTGCTCGGTTACGATCATCAAGATGAAGCAAGCGAGCGCGTCATGATGGACAAGCAGGAAGCCGTATTGGCTCGAATCGGGCTGAGTCGTTAATGAAGCGCCCATGGAGCGATACGTTCCGTGTGGCGATCTCTGGCATACTTCACGCTTTCCACACGGAGCGTAATATGCGTGTGCACGGTGTGATAACAATTCTAGTAATCGCCATGGGGATAGGATTCGGCATTTCGGTTTCCGAATGGCTGTGGATCGGGTTGGCCGTTACACTAGTCTTTACAGCCGAGTTGCTGAATACGGCTGTGGAAGCAGCGGTTGACTTAAGCATGCCAAGTATGCATCCTATCGCCAAAATTGCGAAAGATACCGCCGCAGGAGCAGTGTTCGTGACGGCGGTGTTTGCCGTTATCGTCGGTGCCGTAATCTTTTTTTATCCTGTCGTCAATTTTCTTTTTTGAGATACAGGAGGGTTTAGTCGATGAATGGAGAACAATTGCTGCAGGAAGCGAAGCAGGCCCGTGACCGGGCGTATACGCCTTATTCCCATTTTAAAGTGGGAGCCGCATTGTTAGATGAACATGACCGTATCCATTATGGCTGCAACGTAGAGAATGCAGCTTACGGCCCGACGAACTGTGCGGAACGGACTGCTTTATTCCGTGCCATTGCGGATGGCTGTGCTCCACGCTCATTCAAGGCAATTGCTGTTATCGGAGATACAGAACAGCCAATCACCCCCTGCGGCGTATGCCGACAGGTGCTGATTGAATTATGCGCGCCGTCGATGCCCGTATATATGGGGGCGATGAATGGTTCGTGGTCGGAGACGACAGTGGGAGCTTTGCTTCCGGGTGCCTTTGACGTAGACAGCTTGAACAGTTCGCCGTCAAGAGACGCATATAGAAACGAGTAAACAGTAAGCGGCGTACATGGTCGTTCTCGATAATCTCGAAACGCCAGGACGCCGCTTATGCGCATATAGTGCGTGTTCAAAAAAGGTGGGACTTTTTGAACAACCTTATATAGCAATATGTAGGAGGAGAAATAAAGTTGATGTTTCATGACCAATCCAAATCCAAATCCAAATCCAATACTTTTCATTCTGGATTCGTGGCGATTGTAGGCCGGCCGAACGTTGGCAAATCAACGCTCATGAATCATGTCATAGGACAGAAAATTGCCATTATGTCTGACAAGCCGCAGACGACACGCAATAAAATCCATGGTGTGTATACAAAAGAAAACACGCAAATCGTGTTTCTGGATACGCCGGGAATTCATAAACGCAAATCGAAGCTAGGCGATTATATGAATCAAGTCGCCTTGAATACGTTAAATGAAGTGGAAGCCGTTCTGTTCCTTGTTGATGTATCAACCGGGCTTGGCAGCGGTGATAAATATGTAATTGAGCAATTGAAAAAAGTCAAAACTCCTGTCATACTCGTGATGAACAAAATTGATCAAGTTCATCCGGAGTCACTGCCACCCATTATTTTGCAGTATAATGAGCTGCATGAATTTGCAGAGATTGTGCCGATTTCCGCGTTGTCCGGAAATAATGTCAATCGACTGCTTGATGTGCTAGAGCATTATATACCGGAAGGGCCTCAATACTATCCGGATGATCAAATTACGGATCATCCTGAGCAATTTGTGGTCGCTGAATTAATTCGCGAGAAGATTCTTAATTTGACAAGAGAAGAGATTCCGCATTCTATTGCGGTTACGATCGAAGATATGCGTGTGCAGGAGAACGGTGTTGTCTATATTTCCGCTGTTATCTTTGTAGAACGGGATTCCCAGAAAGGAATCGTTATCGGGAAGCAAGGAGCGCTGCTGAAAGAAATCGGGAAGCTGGCAAGAAAAGATATCGAAAATTTGCTTGGTTCAAAGACGTATATGGAACTATGGGTTAAGGTGAAAAAGGATTGGCGGAATCAAGATCGGATTTTACGCGATCTCGGGTTCCGCCATGATTCGTAATGGCTAATGGCGGGAATTGATTTGTAGTAGTTACGTAAGTTCGCGCTCCAAATTTTGCAACGGATATTCCCTTGCCAACAGCACAACCTAATGATGACGCATAGTCATTTCCGACGAAAGGGGATTTACGGATGCGTGATTTTTCGTGGAACGTATTTGCCATGACTGGGGATGTAGATGCTTATTTGCTGTATAAGCAAGCGGGGATGGTAACCGAAGTGGAAGAATCTGCGGCAGAAATAGGAACAGGAATATCTGTTTCAGAGCAACCTGCGGAATAATTTTGATTATGCAAAAGTGAGTGTTCAAAAAGGCAAGGTTTTTTGAACAACTGCTAAAAGTTGCATGGGAGGCCGGGCGTGTTATATCGGGTCGAGGGGATCGTCATTCGCAGTATGGACTATGGGGAAGGTAATAAAATTATTACGCTGTGCACCAAATCCCATGGTAAAGCAGGCGTGCTCGTGCGCGGCGCGAAGAAGGTACGCAGCCGACATGCTGCGGCTACGCAATTGTTTACATTCGGGGAATATGTCTTTTTTCGCGGAATGGGTCATATCGGAACGCTTAACGCTTGTGAGATTATTGAAGGTCATCATAAGCTGCGCGAACAATTGCATCTCGCAGCGTACGCATCCTACGTAGCGGAGCTGGTAGATAAAGCGCTTCATGATGAGGAAGCGGGCGGTGTCATGTTCGATCAGCTGCTTGCCTACTTGCGTGCGTTGGACGAAGGGAAAGATGCGCAGGTCACGACTCATCTGTTCGAGATGAAGCTGCTGCAGCGAACAGGGGTCGCTCCCGAATTGCATACTTGCGTCGTATGCGGCAGGGAAGACGGGATAGCAGGGTTCGGCTGGCGTCTCGGTGGAGCTATTTGTCAACGCTGCAAACCGAAAGAGCATGCCAACTTTATTGCGAACCTCAGTATCCTTGCATTGCTGCAGCGTTTTGAGCAGACAGATTTGCGCAGGCTTGGCAATGTTACCTTGAAGCCAGAGACCAAGCTGCAGCTGCGGGCATGTATGAGGGGGTATATCGATACCCATGTCGGCGTGCGGCTGAAATCGCTTAAGTTTCTGGAACAGATGGAGAAGTACGACTTGGCTGATCTTGACGAGTAAGTACGGATTTTGCTATAATTAGTAAAGCTAGCTTTATATGCTTGCGTTGAAGAAGAAAGTAATTCGCCTAGGCTTCGAACTAAGCGATTCGGGGATAGTGCAAGCCCGAACGAGCGGACGAATGAACGGCACTTTGGAGCAAGCTTGATTTCGAGAAAGTGGATCGGATTACGCTCGGCACATGAATATGGACATGGATGGACTTTCCCTATTCATTTGCAGACGAATTGATCAAGTAGGGTGGAACCGCGGGATTACTAAACTCTCGTCCCTACGTCTGGCATCAGACGTAGAGGCGAGAGTTTTTTTGGCTTCTCTTTACGTCAGTGTTATCCCTTTTGAACACGAATTATGAAGCAAAGGAGTGTATATGGCCGTGAATTTTCAACAAATGATTTTAACTTTACAAAATTTCTGGGCCGAACAGAATTGTATCATCGTCCAACCGTATGATGTGGAAAAAGGTGCGGGAACGATGAATCCAATGACGTTCTTACGTTCGATCGGACCAGAGCCATGGAACGTAGCTTATGTAGAACCGTCCCGCCGTCCGGCTGACGGCCGTTATGGTGAGAACCCGAACCGGCTGTATCAGCATCACCAATTTCAAGTTATTTTGAAGCCTTCTCCAGACAATATTCAAGAATTGTATTTGGAAAGCTTGAAGCGGCTTGGCATCGATCCATTGCTGCACGATATCCGCTTCGTGGAAGATAACTGGGAAGCACCGACGCTTGGCGCTTGGGGACTCGGATGGGAAGTATGGCTGGATGGCATGGAAATTACACAGTTTACTTATTTCCAACAAGTTGGGGGCATTGATGCGAACCCAGTTGCAGTCGAAATTACGTACGGTTTGGAACGGTTGGCTTCTTACATTCAAGACAAAGAAAATGTATTCGACTTGGAATGGGTGGACGGCGTAACTTATGGAGACGTATTCCATCAACCTGAATACGAGCATTCAAAATATACGTTCGAGGTAAGCGATACTGCGATGCTGTTCAAGCTGTTCGACATGTACGAGCAGGAAGCGAATCGCGCTATGGAACAGCATTTGGTGTTCCCTGCATATGATTATGTGCTGAAATGTTCCCATGCGTTCAACTTGCTGGACGCGCGCGGTGCCATCAGCGTCACCGAGCGCACTGGGTATATTACACGAGTGCGCAACCTTGCACGTCAAGTAGCGGCAACGTATTTTGAGGAACGGGAGAAGCTGGGCTTCCCGCTCTTGAAGAAAGGAGAGAAACATCATGCCTAAGCATTTGCTGTTGGAGCTTGGACTGGAAGAAGTGCCCGCCCGCTTTATGCGCGGCGCCATGGGACAATTGAAAGAGCGCTTGGAACGCTGGTTGACGGACTCCCGTATCGCTTACGGTGAGGTACAAGCGTTCGCTACGCCAAGACGGCTAGCCGTTCTTGTTCATGATGTAGCGGATAAACAGACGGATATCCACGAGGAAGTTAAGGGGCCGGCTAAGAAGATTGCCCTCGACGAGAACGGTGCTTGGACGAAAGCTGCATTAGGATTTGCACGTGGTCAAGGAGTGGAGCCAGATCAGTTCTTTTTCAAGGAATTGAACGGGGTCGAATATATTTATGCCAACAAGAGCAGCATTGGAACCAATACGGCAGCGGTTCTTGTTGAAGGGTTGACATCGATTATCCATGCGATGACCTTCCCGAAAAATATGCGTTGGGGTGCGAATGAAATGCGCTTCGTGCGCCCGATCCGTTGGATCGTTGCTTTGCACGGAACAGACATCATTCCACTTGAAATCGAAGGCGTACAAGCGCAGGCGATATCCCGCGGGCATCGATTCTTGGGTGGAGACGCAGTAATCGAAGAACCGGCACAATATGTGGAGCGTCTGCGCGAGCAATTCGTTATCGTTGATGTGAGTGAACGCGAAGCAGAAATATCTCGTCAGATCGAAGCGCTTGCCGCGGAGAAAAACTGGAACATTGCAGTGAAGGATGATCTGTTGGAAGAGGTTCTCTTCTTGGTAGAATACCCGACTGTACTGTTTGGAGCGTTCGAGGAGTCATTCTTGAGCATTCCGCAGGACGTGCTGATTACGTCCATGCGTGAGCATCAGCGGTACTTCCCGGTGCTGGATGCAGAAGGACAACTGATGCCTTATTTCGTCACTGTACGCAACGGTGATAGTAAAGGGATCGATATTGTGGCCAAAGGAAACGAGAAGGTTCTGCGTGCCCGCCTGTCCGATGCGAAATTTTTCTATGCAGAGGATCAAAAACTGCAAATTATCGATTGTGTACAAAAGCTGGATTCGATCGTGTTTCACGAGGAACTTGGTACGATCGGCGATAAGGTGCGCCGGATTCATGCTATCGCCGATGCGCTGGCCTTAGCCGTGCAAACTGATCGGCAAACAGCACTGTGGGTAAGCCGCGCCGCAGATATTTGCAAGTTCGATCTAGTGACGCAAATGGTGTATGAATTCCCAGAGCTTCAAGGCGTCATGGGTGAGGACTATGCCCGCAAAGCAGGTGAGCCAGAGGAAGTGGCACAGGCCATTAACGAGCACTACAAGCCGCGCTTTGCAGGCGATCCCGCACCGGAATCGTTGGTCGGTTCGATTATTAGCATGGCGGATAAACTGGATACGCTCGTCGGCTGCTTCGGAATCGGCATTATTCCGACTGGATCCCAGGATCCTTACGGGCTTCGGCGTCAGGCGACAGGGATCGTACAAATATTGCTGGAGCGCGAGCTTCCGTTAACGCTCCATACGATGTTCAACATTGCGCTCGACGTATATGATCGAGTGGAGGTTCTAAAACGAGACTGTGAAGACATTCGCAAAGATCTATACGAATTCTTCGGACTGCGCGTGAAAAACGTGTTGTCGGAATCTGTCCGTTATGACGTAGTTGATGCGATTATGGCTTCAGGCTATGATGATGTGAAATTGACCGTTGCTCGTGGAGAAGCCCTAATGCAGGCCGTAACGGATGAAGCGTTCAAGCTGACCGTTGAATCGTTCAACCGAGTATGCAATTTGGCTTCTAAAGCAGCTTCAACCGTTGTTGACGAATCGAAATTCCAACAGGAAGAGGAACGAATGCTCTATGTGCGCTGGACAGAAGTTCATCAAGCCTTTAATGACTCGTATTCACATCCGTCAGAGGCTTTAGCGGCTCTCGGACAATTGAAGGATGCGATTCACTCGTTCTTCGATAATGTGATGGTCATGGCTGAAGATGAAGCGGTGCGCGCGAATCGATTGGCGCTCTTGGCCAACATTGCGGGTGACATTCACCGCTTTGCAGATTTCTCCAAGTTGGTGTGGGCATAAGTTCAGGCATAGCTACAGCAATATTTAACATGATGCAATTCTAGAGACGATGGAACATGAAGAAGAAGCCGATCTTCGACATGTTCCTTCCTTTTTGATCACAAAACGACAAGAAACGATTGAATGTTTGTGAAAACCTGCGTTCGGTAGCAGGAATTTTAAATGTTGCAGCGTATATAATATAAACGGTGGAAACAGTGAGCATGGATTAGTTTTTCAGACGCTTTGACGAAAATGGTGAATTTCATTGACTTCTAAACTTCGAATTGTAGTTGACGCTGATGCTTGTCCCGTTAAAAACGAAATTGTTGCCGTAGCTTTGGAAATGGAGGCCGAGGTCATGTTTGTCGCCTCATATGCCGCCTTTGCTCCGGACTGGCAGCTTACGAATCACGATATTCATACTATATTTGTGGATCAGGCGTTTCAAGCGGCCGACATTTATATTGCCAACGCAGCGCGGTCAGGAGACGTAGTCGTCACGAATGACTACGGATTGGCCGCGCTCTGTTTGCCGAGAGGAGCTTACGTTATTACGCCTCGCGGCGGGGAGTTGACGAGCGACAACGTGGATGAGTATTTATCAAGACGCCACATCTCCAGCAAGTCGCGCCGGGCAGGGATTCGAACGAAGGGGCCGCGTGCCATGAGTGAAAGCGACCGAGAAAATTTCCAACATAAACTGACAAAACTTTTGCATGATGAGCAGGAGAAACTGTCACCATAGCGAAGTAGTATACGTGTTTAAATGAAGGTGGTTGGACGATGGGCGGATACGGACTTATTCCTGATGAAGTAAGGGATGAAGTGTTAAAGCGCAACGATATTGTGGATATCGTCGGCCAATATGTTCATTTGTCGAAGCACGGTAAATATTTGAAAGGGCTGTGCCCGTTCCACTCGGAAAAGACTCCCTCGTTCACCGTTACTCCGGAGAAGCAAATCTTCCATTGTTACGGTTGCGGCAAGAGCGGGACGGTCATTCAATTCATGATGGGGATTGAAGGTTACTCCTATCCCGAAGCGATGAAGCATTTGGCGGAATTGTCACACATTCCGATTACATGGGGTGCAGGAACTGTAACTGAGCGCAATCCGCAAAATGAAGCGAAAGACTCTCTTATAAAGGCGCATGAATTGGCCGCCAAGCTGTATCATTATATATTAATGAACACTTCCCACGGTCAAGAGGCGCTTCTTTACCTGCGTGGTCGAGGCATCAACGACAAATTAATCGAACAGTTCCAAATCGGATATGCTCCTCCGCAGTGGGATACGCTCGTGCAGCTGTTGGAGAAACGGGAATTCGATCTCTCCTTGATGGAGAAAGGCGGCCTGGTGTCCGCAAGACATAACGGCAGTGGTTACGTTGATCGTTTTCGTGACCGTATTATGTTCCCGATCTGGGACCGGAACGGACATGCTATTGCATTTGCAGGCCGAATAATGGGCGACGGACAGCCCAAATATTTGAACTCCCCGGAAACGATGCTTTTCAATAAATCGAAGCTGGTATATAACATGCATCAAGCAAGAACACACATAAAGCGCACCGGACAAATCATTTTGTTCGAGGGGTATGCGGATGTAATTCAAGCTTGGGATGCAGAAGTATGTAACGGAATTGCGACGATGGGAACTGCACTTACCGGAGACCAGGTAACATTGATGAAACGGATGGCCGACAGCGTGACGTTATGCTATGACGGTGATGATGCCGGACAAGCGGCTGCCCTCAAGGCGATACCGCTGCTCGAAGAAGCCGGTATACATGTGGCTGTGGCGATGCTTCCCGATCGAATGGACCCGGATGATTATTTAAAAACGCACGGAGCAGAACGGTTTAGACATGCGATAATCGAAGCTGCTGTCACTCCCACCAAATTCAAGCTTATATCTTTACGCCGAAATCATATACTGCTAGAAGATGATGGAAAACGACGTTTCAAAGATGAAGCGATAAACGTCATCGCCAGGGTTGCTTCCCCTGTCGAACGGGAGATGCATCTGAAGGATGTAGCATTGCAGCTTGATTTACCTGGAGAATCTTCGCTTGATTCGTTAAAGCAAGAATGTGCTAACATTCGCCAGAAACTGCAAAAAAAGAACGAACACGGGGATAATCATGACAATTGGTGGAATAATGTTAGGAATGATAATCGAAGTATTGCCCCGCCTACGTTAAGACCAGCTTATGTGTATGCAGAGCGCAGCTTGTTAGCATTAATGTTTCAAGATGTAGAAGTCGCTAATTACGTGGAGCGGAATCTTGGCGAACAATTCAATGTAGATGATCATGCGGCGCTTGCCGCTTATCTATATGCCTATTATGCGCAAGGCAAGGAACCCGATTTTAGTCGGTACTTGGCAACACTGCAAGATGATCGCTTGGAGAAGGCCGCTGCTTCCATATCGATGGCAGAAGCGTCCCTTCGTTACGATACAGACCTGTTAGATGATTATATCGATCAAATTCTTAAAGTACCCAGACAGCGTGAAATCGAGCGTAAAAGAGAAGAGATGGTGCAGGCGGAACGTTCCGGCCAAGTATTACGCGCGGCACAAATTGCACAAGAAATTATAGCCCTAGAGCAAGAACTGAAGCGTTAGCAGGAGGAGGATTCTAGGGAGGAGGGAGTCGGAAAATGGCGAATGATCAACATACTGGACTAGACACGGAAACAGCTTTGGAACATGTGAAGGACCAGTTGATTGAACTCGGTAAAAAGCGTGGAACGCTTACCTACAAAGAGATTGCCGAGAAAATGTCGACGTTCGAGCAAGACCCGGAGCAGATGGATGAGTTCTATGAGCAGCTTTCTGATTTGGGAATTGAAGTGGTAAACGAAACGGATGATGGGATGGGCAATCGCGGGAACGGAGAACGTGACCAAGACGAACAAGATGATTTTCATTTTGATGATGACTTGTCTTTGCCCCCGGGCATCAAAATTAATGACCCTGTCCGGATGTACTTAAAAGAGATCGGCCGTGTTCCGCTCTTATCAGCAGAAGAAGAGATTGAACTCGCTAAGCGAATCGAGCAAGGGGACGAAGAAGCGAAGAAGCGCTTGACAGAAGCCAACTTGCGGCTAGTCGTCAGCATCGCAAAGCGCTATGTCGGTCGCGGGATGCTGTTCTTGGATTTGATTCAAGAGGGCAATATGGGTCTCATTAAAGCGGTAGAGAAATTCGATCATAGCAAAGGATACAAATTCAGCACGTATGCAACGTGGTGGATTCGTCAAGCAATTACACGAGCGATTGCGGATCAAGCGCGTACTATCCGTATTCCGGTACACATGGTTGAGACGATCAACAAGTTGGTGCGTGTCTCCCGTCAATTGCTGCAAGAGCTGGGGCGTGAGCCGACACCGGAAGAGATTGCAGCAGAGATGGAGCTCAGCGTTGAGAAAGTACGCGAAATAATGAAAATTGCACAAGAACCGGTCTCCTTGGAAACACCGATTGGGGAAGAAGATGATTCGCATTTAGGGGATTTCATCGAGGATCAAGAGGCGCTGGCTCCGGCAGATGCAGCCGCTTACGAGCTGTTGAAGGAACAGCTGGAAGACGTATTGGATACGTTGACGGAACGTGAGGAGAATGTGCTTCGTTTGCGTTTTGGTCTTGATGACGGCCGTACACGCACCCTTGAAGAAGTGGGCAAAGTGTTCGGCGTTACACGCGAGCGGATTCGCCAGATTGAAGCGAAGGCTCTTCGTAAGCTGCGCCACCCAAGCCGCAGCAAACGCTTAAAAGATTTCCTTGAATAAAACTTTCGACGAGACCTTCTGACGCGCATGCTTGCGCGCTGAGGGTCTTTTGCTTAGAAGCTGCAAATCCGAAAGCGATAGGGGGTGTGTAGCAGAATGGAGCCGCAGCAACGTCAATGGATGAAGCAAGAAATCGCCCGCTGGCGAAGCAATCGCTTGTTACCGGAGGTGTATTGCGATTTTCTGGATCGGCTGTACGAACTTCCGGAGAAAACGTCTGATACAGCTTCCTCCACCACTTCGCCAGCTTCGTGGGTGGAACGTATCGTATCGATGTCTGCCAAACGATGGTTTACTGTATTTTTCATTTCTGCCTTGATTTGTATTGTTGGATTTTATTTTACCGTTTTTGCTCCTTCAATGCAAATTAGCGTTGTGCTGTGTATTGCGCTGCTGTCTATTTTTATCGCTGCGCGGGGAAGAAAGAGGAAGCCGGCCCGGGCCAAAGGATATGCGATTATCGGCTGTGCAGCTGGCAGTGCAGGCGGAATACTCATCCTTTATTTGCAAGGTTGGAGCGAATGGTGGAGCGTGTCAATTTGCTGTATGACAGCGGCCCTTCTCTGGCTGTTCTCGGGTTGGCTAATTCGGAGCGGCTGGATGCAGGGTATGGGCTGGTTAGGACTTGCGTTAACGTATGCTCAAATATTGCGCACCGCGATGACCGACATCACGTTATTAGAAAGTCAGTGGCTCTGGCTGCCGGAGTGTGTGCTGATTGTATGGTTGGCTTGGGCGGTGCACCGTTTCTCACAGTCTGCGGCAGCCGGTATGCTGCTAGGCGCCATTATTTTGTGGTTTATGCCAGAGTTGATCTGGGTAAACGGGCTCGTCTCAACACAGACCGTGCCTGACAATGAACTGTTATTCGTGTTACTTGTTAAGCTTTTTATTTTTTTCTATTTTGCTTATTACTTTAGAAAACAGTGGGTGAAGTGGTTACGTGAACATCAAACTGTCAAAACGACTGCAATGGATCGCGGATTGGGTGCCTGAGGGCAGCCGATTAGCAGATATCGGCTCGGATCATGCACTTCTTCCCGTCTATCTGGCCAAGCATAAGCGCATTTCGTTCGCGGTCGCAGGCGAAGTCAATCAAGGACCTTTTGAAGCAGCCCGCCGCCAAGTACAAGGGGCTTGTATGGAAATGACAGTAAATGTCAGACATGGCGACGGTCTATCCGTAGTGAAGCAAGGTGAAGTCGATTGCATTACGATAGCCGGCATGGGCGGAAGCTTAATTGCAACTATTTTATCTGCGGATCCGAAAAAGCTGGAAGGAGTTACACGTCTTATCCTGCAGCCGAACGTTGGCGAAGACATCGTGCGCCGCTGGCTGCGTGAACAGGGATGGGCGCTGGTGCAGGAACACATTCTCGAAGAAGACGGCAAAATTTATGAGGTGCTTCTTGCAGAGCGTCTGGCAGACAGACAATTGCTGGAAGAGCATAATGAACGATTGTATGAGACTCGACAATTGCCATGCGGTATTGCGTTAACCGAAGACTGGTTGTTCCTAATGGGACCTTTGCTCTCGCTCAATCCCTCATCTGTATTTGTGCAAAAGTGGGAGCATGAACTTGGAAAATGGGAACGTGTGCTGCGAACGATGGAGCAGGCGGAGACGGAAGAAGCTAGGGAGCGCCGTACAGCATTTGCAAAGAAACAAGCGGAAATGGAGAGGATCGTAGCATGTTTGCAAACGCTCAAACGATAGTTCAGTGGATGGAGCAGCTTGCCCCCAAATCTATGGCGGTGGAGAATGACCGTATTGGCTTGCAGCTCGGTTCGATTAGGAAGGATGTATCACAAGTGCTTGTTGCACTAGACGTGACAGATGAAGTCGTGGATGAGGCAATACGCATGCAAGCAGGGCTTATTATTGCGCATCATGCGATCATTTTCAGGCCGCTGGCTCATTTGCAAACAGATACACCTGCAGGAAAGCTGTATGAAAAGCTGATTAAGCATGATATTGCAGTCTATATTTCACATACGAATTATGATGTTGCCGTAGGCGGAATGAACGACCTGATGGCGAATCTGCTGCAGTTGACAGATGTCAAAGTATTGGAAACGCTCCAGCATGAGCCGCTGCAGAAGCTCGTCGTATTCGTTCCGGAGACGCATGCACAACAGGTGCGCGCTGCCATTTTGGATGCAGGTGCGGGACATATCGGGGATTATAGCCACTGCAGCTTCAATCTAAGCGGTACAGGGACGTTTCAGCCTCAAGACGGCACGAACCCGTATATCGGGCATGCCGGCAAGCTGGAAGTGGTTAAGGAATCACGTATCGAAACGATTGTGCCAAAATCGATAAAAAGCCGCGTCCTGCAGGCCATGTTGAAATCGCATCCGTATGAAGAAGTGGCATACGATTTGTATCCGGTTGATCTTCAGGGGACGGCCTATGGATTGGGACGGGTTGGCAAGCTCGAGGAGTCGGTCACGCTGCAAGAAATGGCAGAGCGCGTAAAATCAAAATTCGCTGTGCCGCACGTTCGGGTAGTCGGCGACCTCACTCGACCGATTCGCAAAGTAGCTGTGCTGGGTGGCTCCGGTTCCCGCTATGTCCGGCACGCACTGTTCCACGGAGCAGACGTGCTCGTGACTGGAGACATTGATTATCATACTGCGCATGATGCGTTGGCAGCAGGCCTTTCCATCATAGACCCAGGACATAATGCCGAGAAAATGATGAAAGCGGATGTGACAGCCCGTCTGCAAGCATTAGCGGATGAGCGAGGAACCCAGACTAGTTTCCATGCATCTACCGTATGTACCGAACCATTTCAATTTTTGTAAAACTTGTTGGTTGAGTTTCAGGCCCGAACCTAGTATACTAACGAATGTTGACGGAAAGTTTGACAGACAATCGCTGGTGGCGCAAGTCACGAGAGGAAAGTCCGGGCTCCGTAGGGCAGGATGCTGGATAACGTCCAGTCAGCGCAAGCTGAAGGATAGTGCCACAGAAATGGACCGCCGATGGCCGCTTATGCGGTACAGGCAAGGGTGGAACCGTGGTGTAAGAGACCACGAGGAACGCTGGTGACTTCGTTCCTGGTAAACCCCATCTGGAGCAAGACCTAATGGGACGCAAGCCCGCTAAGGGCAACCTCGGCCCGAGGAGCGTCTGGGTTGGTCGCTGGAGCTGTACAGCAATGTACGGCCTAGATAGATGATTGTCACTTATTAGTGGAAGGGTAGCTCCCGCGATACCACGATGAGTACAGAACCCGGCTTACGGCAAACTTTCCGATGCTATCACGTCGATATGCTACCAGAACATCTTCGTGATCATAATTGGATATCATGAAACTTAAGGAGCTGTCCCAACAGTAGATAAATACACTTGAAGGACAGCTCATTTTATTGCAACAAAAAACGGTGGAGCAGGAGATTATTCCTGCTCCACCATTTTGCGTTGTGATTACTTAATAAATTGTTCAATCGCCAGCTTTAATTGCCGGTTAATATTTTGCGGGAACAATGACAGCGACGTATTGCCTTGCTCGGCCATACTTAACGCTCTTGCCACATCAATGAGACCGTATCCAAAATATTGATCCTTGCCCGGTGACCCGAGATCTACGACGCTTTGGCGCATAATGTCGTACACCTCGGTATTTTTCAGCCCCGAATTGACCGAGCGGATGAGTGCTGCAAGCGCCGATACGTGCGGACATGCCATAGATGTCCCCGACAGCGCCGCATATTGGTTGCTCGGATAGGTGCTCGCGATGGACGAACCTGGTGCGACTACATCGACATAGTTGCCGTAGTTTGAAAAAGAAGCCCGTTTCTGGTTCTCATCCGTAGCGGAGACGGCAAATACTTCCGGATAAGCGGCAGGATACCCTGGTCGTTTTGTGTTATCATTGCCGGTTGCGGCAATGAGCACCACATCGCGATCAAAAGCATATTTCACTGCGTCATGCAAAAACGCACCGTCTACATAGTTGCCAAGACTAAGATTGATGACCTTGGCCCCATTGTCTGTAGCCCATATAATTCCCTCCGCTACAGAGTATGACGTTCCAGAACCGTCGCTGTCCAACGCTTTAACAGGCAGGATTGGGTTATACCAGGTCATGCCGGCGACTCCTTCGCCGTTGTTCACAGTTGCTCCGATGATGCCTGCAACGTGTGTGCCGTGGCCGACGTCATCCTGCGGGGGATTATTCGGGTCGAAGACGTTGTAGCCCTTTAATAACTTGCCCTGCAAATCCCGATGCTTTAAATCGACGCCTGTATCCACAATCGCAACAATGACATCCTTTTGCCCTTTCGTCATCGACCAGCCGCGGTTGGTATGAATGCTCGGCAAGTTCCATTGGTAAGCCTTGTAGAGTGCGTCGTTTGGTTCTTCCACAGCTACGCCGATGCCCTCATTATCCGTATTTAGCGGCAGTTGGCTTGTCGGCGGGGATGATCTGAGCGAATTGTTCCCATTCGTCATATACAGAAAATGAGGCTCTATATAAATGGGATTAAACTGCGAGAAATACTGCTGCATCTGCTCGGCCGTCATCCGTTTCGAACGAAACACGTAAGTGTAACCAAGCTTGCGCGGGTGTTCGCATCCGGTATCCTTAATCATTTGCTTCATTTGTTTCATATCCGGGTCTTTTCGGAAGCGGACGACGATTTCATTTTGATAATAGTGGCTAGTACCTGCGTTGTCTTCACCATCCTGTACCTTTACATCCCGCATGGAAGAAGAATCGACTGATTTAACCCGATATTTGGATTCCGGCGGGTAAGGAACGAGGCGCAAGTTTTTTTGTTGATGCTTCCGCACTGTTTGTACGACGTGCTGATTGATCAGAGCGATAATGCCATGATCGGAATGTGGGGATGGAATTCCCATCACCACATGATTTTTACCGTTAATCATCAGCTCGGGCGACGTGTATGATTGACGCTTCGTAACATTGGTCTTCGCGGATTGAATATAGTCTTTCACTCGTTTATTGGTTTGCCATGACTCATCCTTTGGAAGTTGACCCTTCACCCATTCTGTGGATTTGCCCATATCGACCCATTTCACATATACAAAATGAGGGTGTGACTGCATGAATTCGTCAGCCAATGCATGCATCTGCTCTGGCGATTGCTGCTTCCACTCCGTTAGCGCAACCTCCATGTCCCGTCTCGAGTCCATAGCGAACAATCGCCCTGTAAACAGCATATCCTGTTGTAATATTTGGTGTTTGGCGTTCTTTTCCTGTGACGCTGTTGTCATGCCGTTCGAATGAGAATTGCGATCCGATGACCATAACAGCGGCAGCGCGAGCACTGCTACACCGAGTGCAAAAGCCCCTACCACATATCGACGTTGCATTCATGATTCCTCCCTGTAGCATGCCGTGTCCATTTCTGCCATATTGCATCTTGGTCCGCAGAAACAGCGGTTACTAAACCTCTTTTAGCTATAGCTTGAGAAGACGGCTACAAATTTATACCGTACTGCGTGGCAGCCAAACATTGGTTGGAAAGGAGTACTCTTTCATTCATTTTTGTGGTAGGATGATGGAGGTAAGATAATCATTCCAGTCATATGAATCAACAGCGTCCCTTTTCATCACGAAGCATCGCAAGATGTGTCATTCGGCATCGAATCTTGCACCTTCTCGGAGTTGGAAATTGACCTTTTGAACATGCAAGGAGGAGCTCTCATGCCAGCATCCAATGTGAAGCAACTGTGTGAAGTCTCAAGAGACAGACTGAAATATGCAATTGGTAAGCTTGAAATGTTTTTGAATGAGTATACGCTGCCGCAGCTCGTCCAGAACGATCAAGATATTGAGTCGGTCAGCTTTTATAAAGGTTTTTTGACAGACTTGCGTCATGTGCTCGTTTTTTCCGAAGATTGCTACGAGCGTTTGGGCGTGACACTGCGCAGAGCCAATTTCGATGAAAGGTTTGCCGAACGGGTTCTGTATGACGTATATCACCAATGTGTGAATGCTTTCTTTTATCCGAAGAATGAGTGCTACTCTGAAGATGGACGCTATGCTTATACTGGTCAAGATGCCATTCGCTTCCGCATGAAGCCGGTTCGGATGGTCAGAGATGTCGTGTTGGACATAACGAAAGGGTTCGAAGAGCTGCGCGATGAATTGGCCTATTATGAAAGTGATTATTTGACGCAGCGCCGGATGCAGAGTCAGAAATAGATGCTATCTAAATTATGCAGTAATACGAAGAAGCCCCATGTTTGCCATGGGGCTTCTATTTCGTTAGAAGTTGGCACTCAATTGCAGGATACCACGCGTCATCCCCGGACATCATGTAATCGGAGGTGATTGCTGTGATTGAAAAACCGTTAGTTAAATGCAGTGTTTCCAATTGTAAGTTCTGGGGCAATTATCGTTGTCAGGCGGAAGAAATTATGATCGACATCGACAAGCACGCCAATGCGTCACACAATGAAGAATTTGGGAATGAATTTGGTGCGGATCATAAGGATACCGCTTCCAAATCGTCCGTGACATGTTGTCAGACATTTGTGGAGAAATAAGACGTTAACCATTTTGGCGGCAGTTAACAGCTCCGTTTGCACTGTAACCAGCAAGGAGTGAGAGTCGATGGCAAGTCATAATAAACGCCATGCCCGTCGCTTGAAGCGTCAGCGAGAACGCAAGATACAAGATGAAAATCATGACGTTGAATTTGCTGCGGAAGCGGGGACGCTGCCGCTCGGCGATGCAAGAAATGATACGATCGAGCGAACGCAAATCGATCATTCTTCCGGAGTGGGCACGCTGGCCATTATTTTTTCAATCATTTCTCTTATTTTATTTCCGATTGCATTGGGATTAAGCGGCGCCGGGTTAGGCGTGCTCGCTTATATGCAAGGCAGTCGAACGTCGGGGACATTTGCGGTTGTTATTGGATTGTTCTCTGCAATAGTTCGACTGCTGCTCCTTTCTTATTATGCATAAATTTTAAAAAAAGCTTGACCCGGCAGAGCCGGCGTCAAGCTTTTTCTTTGTTTGCTGGAAAGCAAAGGGTACCCAGCGTGTTCAGTCACCGCCACTCCGAAAAATGATGGTGATTTTTATATAAAACGTGTAAAATAAATGAATATGAATCAAACACATGGGGATCAACAACGGCGGAGTGAGAAGTTGGAACTCTAATGCTGCTTTGATCTTTTTTGTTGTGACAAGGAGGGGTTCGCTTGAACTTACCACTGTTGTATTGCGACCATAGTGCGTCGACGCCTCCTCACCCGGACGTCATTCGGACGATTACCGAGGTCATGGAGCAGGTGTATGCTAATCCGTCGTCGATTCATCAAGCCGGCGGCCAAGCGGAACAGCTCATTCGGCGAGCCAGAGAGGTTGTAGCGCGTGCTTTGAACGTTCATGCTTCAGAAGTTATTTTTACTTCAGGGGCGACAGAAAGCAACAACCTTGCCGTATTCGGTACCGCACGCGCTCATGCGATAGATGGCAAGCCTAGACATATGATAGTGTCCGAAGTGGAGCATGCTTCGGTATATGAGTGCTATAAGCAGTTGGGACGGGAAGGGATGGACATTACGTATATCCCTGTTGATAAGAACGGATGCGTTCAACCAGAACAAATCGAAGCGGCAATTCGTCCGCATACTATTATGGTGAGCGTGATGCATGTCAACAACGAGACGGGATCTCTGCAGCCTTTAGCGGAAATCGGCAGCGTGTTGAGCCGATATCCGAAAGTCTCCTTCCATGTGGATGGAGTTCAGGGCCTTGGAAAAGTTCCGGTGGATATCCGCCAGTGGGGAATCGACTTGTACAGCTTGTCTGGACATAAAATCGGCGGACCTAAAGGATCAGGGATATTAATTAGACGCAGAGAAGTACCATTGAAGCCACTCTTATACGGCGGCAAGCAGGAGCATGGGTTTCGGCCAGGTACGGAAAATGTGCCAGGCATCGTCGGCCTGGCCAAAGCCATTCGCTTGGCTGCCGAAGGTCAGCCGAGCAATTATGAGAAGCTCGTCTCATTACGAGAGCGCGCTTTGAAACAGCTGCGAACGCTTAAACCGCTCGTTAATAACAGTCCTGATATTCCGCTTGCCGCACCGCACATTATTAATATATCGTTCCCAGGAATGAAGTCCGAAGTAGTCGTGCATGCACTCGAGGAACGGGGGATCATCGTATCGACGCAGTCTGCATGCTCCTCGAAGATGCACAAGCCAAGCCGTGTTCTCTTGGCTATGACGCAAGATACGTCCAGAGCCTCAAGCGGGATAAGAATCAGTCTGGATGCGAGCTGTTCCGAGCGAGATATCGCCCGCTTAACTGAAGCGTTCACGGAAGTGACCGAACAATTGCGACCGTTAATGAAGAGATAGAAGTATGTATTTAGAAAGGTCACTTTTTAGCACCGAGAAGCACAAGTTTTCGTAAGAAAACTACATCGGAAGCATTCGCTGGCGAGAACCTCTAGAAGAAAGCATGAAAGGCAGGTAAACAAGCTACTATGGATTACGATATGATTCTTCTGCGATACGGAGAAATTGCAATTAAAGGGAAGAACCGCAGCCGCTTTGAAAAAGCGGCCTACCACCACGTCAAGGCCGTGCTTGCGCCGTTTCCGCGCACGAACATCATTAAAGAGTACGGAAGATTGTATGTGGAACTGAATGGCGAACCGTTTCAAGATGTCATTGATGTGCTGAAGCACATCTTCGGCATCGTCTCGCTCAGTCCGGTAAAACGGGCACCTTCCGAGCTGGAGCCGATTATTGAAACGGCCAAGAAGCTGATGCAAGAAATGAATCCGGGACCGGATACTAAGTTCAAGGTAAACGCACGCCGGGCATGGAAGGCTTTCCCGCATGGATCGCAGGATCTGCAGCACCTTGTCGGCGCGCCGGTACTGCGTGAGTTCCCGCAGCTGAAGGTGGATGTGCATCAGCCCGAAATCGAGCTCCGTGTAGAAGTGCGGGAAGGGTCAACGTATTTATTCAGTGAAGTAATTAAGGCGGCGGGCGGCTTTCCGCTGTCGTCGAATGGCAAAGCGATGCTGCTGTTGTCCGGCGGCATAGACAGTCCGGTAGCTGGTTATCAAGCGCTGCGCAAAGGCTTGGAAGTGGAGGCCATTCATTTTCACAGCTATCCATTCACAAGCGAACGTGCGAAGCAGAAGGTGCTTGACTTGGCACAGGTGCTCGCTAATTATGCCGGACGCATACGTGTACATTTGGTTCCGTTCACTGATATCCAGACTCGGCTGCATCAATCAGGCCATGAGAATTTGCTCATTACACTTATGCGTCGCGCAATGCTGCGCATCTCTACGCAGTTGGCAGAGGAGCGTAAAGCGATGGCGATCGTAACGGGAGACAGCTTGGGTCAAGTGGCAAGTCAGACGCTTGGCAGCATGAATGTGATAGGACGGGTGAGCGATCTTCCTTTGCTGCGTCCACTCGTTGCCATGGACAAGGAGCAAATTATAAGATATGCTGAGCAAATCGGCACATACGACTTGTCGATTTTGCCGTATGAAGATTGCTGTACGCTATTTGTTCCAAAATCGCCTGCAACGAACCCGAATCTCAACGTCGTGGAACGGGTAGAACAATCGATTCCCGAGCTCGAACAATTAATTGCAGCTGCGGTAGAAGGAACGGAAGCGATCATTTTACGAGCGGGTGGACATCCGGATGATGCTATCGTAATTAACGCTAATAAAGGAAAGACTGAACATAAGGAACAACAGGAAATAAATCATAACAGCGACGTGCCAGGTGCGGATTCCACTCACGGCGATTGGTTCTAAAAAATGGTCTAGCCCGTCTTCCTCCAACATAGACCTTAAACAGGGGAGGGACGGGCAGTGGAATCATTGTGGCTGTTAGCTGAAATACTGGTCATTAATCTCGTGTTGAGCGGAGACAATGCCGTCGTTATTGCCATGTCGAGCCAACATTTGCCGGAACCGAAGCGGAAGCAAGCGGTATGGTGGGGAGTGGGCGGAGCCGTGCTGCTGCGCTGCCTCTTGACCGTGGTAGCTATGTGGCTGATCCAAATCCCGCTCCTGAAGGCGGCAGGAGGGCTATTGCTTTTCGTTATCGCCGTACAACTACTGGCGGATCGGAGCCACGCCCACTCACGGGATGGGGCATCCTTCTCTTTATGGAGCGCAGTTCAGACCATCCTGATCGCAGACTTCGTGATGAGCTTGGATAACGTGCTGGCTATCGCTGCAATAGCCAAGGGTCAAATGACCTATATTATTATCGGAATTGCATTGAGCATTCCCATCATTGTGTGGGGCAGCACCATCATTAGCAAATGGCTGCAGCGCATGCCTTTATTGATCTTTGCTGGTTCTGGCATCCTTGGATTTACGGCAGGAGAGATGATTGCTTCGGATGAACGGTTGGCGCTATGGATGCCTAGATTGTGGATGAGCTTGCACCACGGGTTCCCGTGGGCTATGGTTGCGCTCGTCATGATCGTTGGTACAGTGATTCGGTATCAGGACCGTATCCGGGTAGACTAAGGTCGGGGCGATTCATTGATAGCACTCTTCCTGTTCCCTTGTCGAATCTGGCATGGCAGGAAGTTTTTTTGTATGAGAGGCCATTGAAAAAGTCACCTTTGATTACGAAGTATAGCTGCTGTTGTTGCCGTTGTTATGAAAGAAACGCTTTTTTTTCGGATGAGGTGGTATTTTTGCGAACTTTCATATACACTAGAAAAAGTAAAAAAAGACGCGAATTGCGTCGTATTATGTCCAACCCATAATGAGCCTTTGGACACATGGGAGGTAGACATATGGCTAAGAATCAACGAGTGATCGGCATCGTTATATTGGTGGCGGGCTTTATTATCTTGTTGGGGAAATGGGGAGCATTCGCCTTTATCGGCGGAACAATGTGGCCGCTCATTCTGTTTGTTATCGGAGTGGCAGTATATGGACTCGTGCGGGCTCGCCTCGCTCCGCCTATTGCGCTTGTACCTGCCGGCATGCTGACGGTGTATGGTCTGCTGTTCATGGCGAGCCATTGGATTCATTGGCGGCTGTTTGGCCTGTTATGGCCATTGCTGCTGATTGGCATTGCTCTCGGTTTGTACGGGTACTATGTGTACGATCCACATCATCCTCGCGGGGCCTGGTTAGGTGCGCTCTTGTTCGGAGGAGTAGGCATAGCGATGCTTACCCTTATGTTAGTCTTTGCGGTTGGAACGTATATGATCGCTGTCGCGCTCATATTTGTTGGCGCAGCATTGGTGTTTGGCGGTGTACGCAGCCGCTTCAGATAATATCAATTCAGTCAGTTCATTTGGCACCGTCTACGGAGAAGAGACGCCGCCCTTCGGCGTCTTTATTCTTGGCCGTTTCTGAATGTTAATTTTATCCATAACTAGAAGGGAAAGATTTACTTTATGCAAGAAAGAAATCAAATCCGTAATATCGCTATTATCGCTCACGTCGATCACGGGAAGACGACTCTCGTCGACAAGCTGCTGCAGCAATCCGGAACATTCCGTGATAATGAACACGTGCACGAACGCGCCATGGACTCCAATGATTTGGAGCGTGAGCGCGGAATTACGATCTTGGCGAAAAATACGGCTATTACGTACAAAGATTACTTGATTAACATTGTCGATACGCCTGGACACGCCGATTTCGGCGGAGAAGTAGAGCGCATTATGAAAATGGTTGACGGCGTGCTGCTGGTCGTAGATGCGTTTGAAGGATGTATGCCACAGACGAAATTCGTGCTGCGCAAAGCGCTGGAGCACCAATTGACGCCAATCGTCGTCGTTAATAAAATCGACCGTCCTAATGCTCGGCCTGATGAAGTCATCGATGAAGTGCTCGAGTTGTTCATTGAGCTGGAAGCGAATGATGAGCAACTTGATTTTCCTGTCGTTTACGCATCCGCTCTGAACGGTACATCAAGTCTGGATCCAGAGCCAGAGAAGCAGGATGAGAACATGCAGGCGCTGTATGAGACCATCGTCTCTCATATTCCTGCGCCGCAGGAGAATCCGGATGAACCGTTCCAATTCCTGGTCACGCTGCTTGATTATAACGAGTATATGGGACGCATCGCCATCGGCCGCATTAACCGTGGACGTGTGCGCCAAGGCCAATCGGTTGCCGTTATTAACCGGGAAGGTCAAGTGAAGCAAGCCCGGATCGAGAAGCTGTTCGGCTTCCAAGGCTTGAAGCGCATCGAGCGGGAAGAAGCGGGCGCGGGCGATATTGTTGCCATTGCCGGCATCAAGGATATTAACATTGGAGAGACACTTGCTGACGCTTCTAAGCCGGAAGCACTGCCTGTTCTTCATATCGATGAGCCTACGCTGCAAATGACGTTCCTGGTCAACAACAGCCCGTTCGTCGGTCGTGAAGGAAAATGGATCACTTCGCGCAAGCTGCGCGAACGTCTGATGAAAGAGCTGGAGACCGATGTCAGCCTTCGGGTTGAAGATACGGACAGCCCTGACGCGTTTATCGTATCTGGCCGCGGGGAACTGCACCTTGGCATTCTAATCGAGAACATGCGCCGTGAAGGTTACGAGCTGCAAGTATCGAAGCCTGAAGTTATCATTAAAGAGATTGATGGGCAGAAGAAGGAGCCGATCGAGCGCTTGCTAATCGATATCCCTGAGGATTCTATGGGAGCTGTCATGGAAAGCTTAGGCACAAGAAAAGCGGAAATGGTAAACATGATTAATCAAGGCACTGGACAAATCCGGCTCGAGTTCTTGATTCCGGCCCGTGGTCTTATCGGCTACAGCACGAACTTCCTGACATTGACGCGCGGATACGGAATTATGAACCATGCCTTCGATCATTACGGCCCTTATGTCGGAGGTCAAGTCGGCGGACGTCACCAAGGCGTGCTCGTATCGACAGAGACTGGTTCTACGACGCTCTACGGAATTTTATCGGTCGAAGATCGCGGTATTTTATTTGTAAATCCAGGAACGGAAGTGTACGAAGGCATGATTGTCGGCGAACATAACCGTGACAATGATATCGTCGTTAATATCTGCAAGGAGAAGGCGCTGACGAACGTCCGCTCCGCTACAAAAGAAGATACGGTGAAGATGAAGACACCTCGCCTGTTCTCCCTCGAGCATGCGCTGGAATATTTGAACGACGACGAATATTGTGAAATTACACCGTCATCGGTTCGACTGCGTAAGAAAATTTTGAACAAAAGTGAACGTGAACGAGCAGAAAAAATGCGCAAAACGTCCGAATCCCATGTATAATGGGATTTGGACAACTTTGGTAAAGGAGTGACCGTTCACATGCAACAATGGCTGGCATCTCATCCTTATGTTAGCTACTTGCTCATTTTTGTGTTTATTGTTTATATTTTCAACAAAGTGTTTCGCGTGCAAAAGCTGCCTATCCTCAAAGAAATATTCATCTATCTGTTTATGGCGCTGGGCGCATTTATACTGCTTATTTTTCAGATTGATAAGCTGCCCATCGTCCAGTGCCTCTTTGTGGCGGTAGCCCTAATGTTTATGGTGCGTATTCGTTATTTCGTCGAAGCGCGGCGCAAGAAGACGACCGATCAGAGAAACTAGCCGCTCGCTGTTATCCGATTTTCCAGGACAGATAAGAGAAAGGGAGAACGGTTCAGATGATGAAGCTGCAAGTCGCTTTATTTAATTGGCTGCAAATCCACATTGTATCTGAAGCGCGTCCGGACGATCATGCTGCGAAGGAAACGCTTCATTTTTTTGCGGATATATTGAGGGAGGATCATAAGTTGACATCCTTTGAGGCCAGCCTGGATGTAGAACAGGAACAATACGTCATAACGTATCGGTGTGACGGAGAACTTCATAAGCAACAGGTTGAGCGCGAGGAAGCGGAACGTCTATGGACAGATATCGAATGTAATCCGAAATATAGTGGGTAAGTGAGGGAAGATATGAATTCATCGACACCATTGCCACCGAGACAGAAACCGCAGCGGCGTAAGGCATCTAACACTAAGCGGGGAATACCGAAATGGTTGAAGGTGACGCTTATCGTCGTGCTCATTGTATCTATCGGCATCATTTGTTATGCGGGATATTTGCTGCTCTATGCCAATAATAAGCTAGAGAACATATCGACTGTAAGCAAAGAGGGCGGAGGAAGCGGCACGGTGCAAGAAACGTTGTCGCCGACGAAAGAACCGTTCTCGTTCATACTGCTCGGAATCGACTACCGGCCGGAATTGCCGGGACGCCGTACCGACATCGTTATGGTGGGCGCCATGCATCCCGAGACACAGGAAGCGGTTCTTGTGTCATTGCCGCGCGATACTTATTTCGAATTAACGGGGTATACCCCAGACAAGCTGAATCATTATTATCCTAAATTTTTCAATCTTAAAGAGCAAGGCAAGCTTGACAGCCTATCGCCGGAGGATGAAATGAAAGCGATGCTAGGCATGTATTTGGATATTGACATTGACTACGCAGCGGTCATTGACTTTAAAGGCTTCGTCGATGTGGTTGATGCGGTCGGCGGTATTGATGTGAACGTGGATCAGAACATGTGCTACCGTGACCGGGCGGACGGAACGAATATTAATTTGAGCGCCGGAGCCCAAACTCTTGACGGGAAAAATGCGTTGGATTTTGTCCGTTACCGCAAATCAAACTGTCGTCCAATGACGAAGGGAACGTCAGATGGGGATCGGAACGTGCGGCAAAACGCGGTCTTGAAAGAGCTTGTCGGAAAAATGCAAACGTTGGGCGGAATTGCTAAAATTACAGATATTATTGACGCAATGGCGAATAATTTCAAAATTGACATGACGCCAAGTCAAATCCGTAACTCGCTGACGACATATATCGGCATTAATCGGAATGATATTCACTATATGCCTGTCGATGGGGACTGGAAGAGTCCGTATATTTACGTAAACGCAGAGCAATTGGAGCAAGGCAAGCAAGCGTTAAAGGATGTGCTCGCCGGACGATCGTTGAAAGCAGCGCAGCCAGCTGATGGCGATAGTGGTTCGCCAGGAACCGACAGCGACAATACAACAGCTCCTGCGGCATAGAGGAACACTCATTAGCTTGGGCAAGTGGATAAGTAGATGCAATTTTTTCCTTATGTTATAATACAATAAATTGTAGCCGCGAACTTGTTTAGGAGGTCTGATTGATGTCCGAAAATAACGCTGCACTTCATGACGCTCTATTTGCCCAATTACAACAAGAGTCGTTCATTCTGCTTCATACGACCGATGCCGAATCGGGTGGACCAACGACGAGCGCCATATCGTGGGTTCATGCCATTAATGAGCGCAAGCTTCGCATCGCCATTGACCTGCGCTCCCGGTTAGTTGACAACATGAAGCAGCATCGTTCGGTTGCCGTGACGATTTTCGGAACCAATACGGTCACGGCCGTATACGGCCAAGCTTCGCTTATCGAGGAACCGCTGCCGGCAGTTCCTTTGAAGTTGGCTTGCTTTGACATTGATATTACATCGGTCCGCGATGCCATGTTCTATGGTGCGCGGCTCAACGCGATGCCACAATATGAGAAGACGTATGACAAGCGTGCAGCAGATAAGCTGGACGGTCAAGTATTTGAAGCCATGCGAAAAGCCTAGTGTATATACTAGGCTTTTCGTGCGTTATTGGAGCTTGTCCATTTCATCTTGCAGAATGCGGCTGCAAGCTACATCGATTTTTTCATTTTAGGATTTTCCGTATGGGACGGTGGTTGCATTTGCTTTACACTATTGGGAAACTGAGGCACGATACGCCCGATAATGTCGGACAATTCATTCGTAAATCCAGCAATTGGATGACCCTGCTTCGTAGCAGCCGAAATTTCGCGCAATCGTTCATTAATGTCCATATCTGCCGTCACAATCGCATTCGCCCCGTATTTGTCTTTGCTTAATGCTTCGGCCACAGAATATTTGATTGTTCCGACGCGGGAACGTTCTAACTTCGCATCTACATCAATACCTACGATAGCTGTATTACCGAATACAACACAATTGACACCGCGTACGCCGGGAACGTTTCTTGCCAAGGAAGCTAGGTGTTCTTTGACTGCAGCGGCATCCCGAATCGGTTGCTTGGCGTTGTTCGCCGTATTCGACTTCGTATGATACGAGTTGCTGTGGGGTGAAGCTTGTTTCTTGGCGGTGCCGCATCCAGCAAGCAGCCCGATGATGAGCATGGCAACAAGCAAACTACGCATATTTCATCGTTCCTTTCTTTGACGTTTGTTAATAAAAATTGCAGCATTGCTACTGGTTATAGTGTGAACGACGTCTACATTTTTTATGTAACACAGTAAGAGGTCGCAAGCCGATACATGTAAGCGATATTGTCCGTGCGAAAGGGAGATCGTATGAATAAAATCTTTGTATTGGATACAAATGTGCTGCTGCATGATCCAAATGCGTTGTTTGCCTTTGGAGCTAACGAAGTTATTATTCCCGCTGTTGTGCTCGAGGAAATGGATTCTAAAAAGCGAAATGCCGATGAAATCGGACGCAATGCCCGCACCGTATCCCGTCAGTTAGACAGATTGAGGGAAGAGGGCCACTTGCACAGCGGAGTGCCGCTTCATAACGGAGGCAGGCTTACTGTAGAGCTAAATCATCGCAGCTTCGTCAGGGTGCAGGAAATGTTCGGAGAGATAACAAACGATAACCGCATATTGGCGGTCGCCCTCAATTATCATTCGGAGCAGCAGCAGACGGATGCTCCCGCTGAAGTGATTCTTGTCAGCAAGGACGTTCTCGTGCGCATTAAAGCGGACGTGCTTGGGCTTCATACCGAGGATTATATATCAGATCGCACTGTACAATCCGGTGATGATCTGTATGGCGGAAGCGTCACCTTGTTCGTTCATCCTGGAGTGATAGATGAGTTCTATTCGTACCGGTTTTTACAAGTGAAGAATCTCCAGCTGAAGACGGCGCTGCAACCTCACGAGTTCGTTATCTTAAAGGATAGTATGGGGACGAGTAAGTCGGCGTTGCTAAAAGTGAATGCGGATGCAAGCAAGCTAGAACCGCTGTTCCTGAGCAATGATCCGGTGTGGGGCATTACTGCACGCAACGCACAGCAGCGCATGGCGTTGGAACTGCTGCTGAACGATGACATCCCGTTGGTGACGATGGCAGGGAAGGCAGGAACCGGTAAGACGTTATTAGCGCTTGCAGCGGGTTTATTGAAAGTAGAGGATGACCGGAAATACAAGAAGCTGCTCATTGCAAGACCGGTCGTTCCGATGGGGAAAGATATCGGTTATTTGCCGGGAGAGAAGGAAGAGAAGCTGCGGCCGTGGATGCAGCCGATATATGACAACCTTGAATTTCTGTTCGACACGAAGAAAGCGGGCGATATTGAGAAAATATTGCTCGGCATGGGCAGTATCCAGGTGGAGGCGTTAACGTATATTCGCGGACGATCCATTCCGGGGCAATTCATTATTATCGATGAGGCGCAGAACTTATCTAGGCATGAGGTGAAGACGATTGTTTCCCGGGTTGGTGAAGGCAGCAAAATCGTGTTGATGGGCGACCCGGCACAGATTGACCATCCGTATCTGGACTCTGCAAGCAATGGACTGACCTATTTGGTGGAACGATTCAAGTCGGAGAGCATTAGCGGTCACATCACTTTGGAAAAAGGGGAACGTTCTCGTCTAGCTCAGTTAGCAGCCGATCTGCTGTAACGAAGCATGGCAATACGGTAAAAAAGAGCCTTTGGAATAGTGCCATAGGCTCTTTTTTCTTAAAAAGATTTGCTTTGCTTAGGGGACAAGAATCGGACTTGAGTGCTACAATAGGAATATTGATTTGAATGATCTGATAATAGGAAGGAGAGAGCGATGCCGAACCTGAAAAAGACGCTAGTAGCTGTATTGATGATCGTCATTTCGTTACTCTTACTCTCTCAGTTCAGCGGCAGCGTTCCAACGTTCACGGAATCGGAGCCTTCACAGAACGAGGTTGCCAAGCATCCTCCACAGTCGAAGAAGAATGAAACATGGAAGCAGTTGAAAGTCGCTGTTCACTTATCGCCGATGTCTTTCATTCAGATGCGCAAATTGAACCAGACGTTTATAGATGAAACGGGCATCTTCGTTGAACTTGTGAACGCAAATGATGAACAAGCATCAGAACAATGGCCGCGTGAGCTGCAAATGCAAGACAGCGCGGATATAATATTGACGGACAGCAACTCAGTCAAATGGTATGCCCAAAAAGGGTGGCTGCTCCCGATGGAGCCATCTTCCAATGGCAGTGAAGCATCTCCAGCTTGGTTGAACGATCGGATTAAGTGGAACGGATATGCATGGGCAGAGCCCGCACAGTTGGATCCGTATGTGTTGGTATGGAATAAAGACAAGCTCAAGTTCGGAACGCCGCTTCCATCGAAATGGGAGGACTGGAAGCAGTTGTTTGCATCGAAGGAGACTTCTTTACCATCGGTTGGTCAGCAGGGTTCTGGCGCGTTAGGCGGCGGAGAGCCGAAGAAGGAGGACCAGACTGCAGTACCGTCGGACGAGACACCTCCCACCGAACAACTGCCGGCAACATGGTTTGCTTGGCATGAGCAGGATGATTATGCGCTGCTATCCATGCTGTGGCGTCTTGGCCTTCTCATGCCCGAGTCCAATCCATCACCGGACGGACAGAAAGACTGGGTCACCACGCGTACGGTAAACGGAGCGGGGGCGACAGCTGTAACATGGAGTCAACACGTGTCAGAGCTAGAACCGTACCTCACCCACTTTAAAGCATGGAAGAAGGAAGCTAGCGGCAGTGAGACATGGGATTTGCTGAAATCCGGAGAAATCGGCTTTGCCATCGTCCCATACTCAGAAGCCGTATTGGAAGTGAGCGATCCGCTCGTCATTGAGCCGCCGGGAGAAGTCAAGCTGCCGGCGGGGCTATGGGTGGCCAGCCGCAGTTACGTTATCGCTGCACATTCACCTAACGAAGCCGAAGCAAGGCGTTGGATTGATTACATGACGCGTCTATCTGTCCAGCATGATTGGTATGATACGTTATCCGTACTTCCTGTGCACGAACAAGCCTACATGGAGCCGTGGAAGGACATCCTTCAGTGGCTGCCTCAGCCTTTCCTGCCCTATGATGTCAACGAAATCAATCTAATTCAGAAGGCAGGACCGTTGGAGTCCTGGATGGCCTCCGTTCGGCGGTGGATGGATGCGGATTTGACTAAAGCCCAATTAAATCAGGCTTGGCCGAAGAAATAGAAAGAAGAATCAGCAGACAATGGATAAATAATCTGCTGATTCTTTGTTTGCTCTACCATTTGACCGTTAATTGTACTGTGATTTGTTTATCAGTAATGGCGACGTCAGTTGCTTCTAAGAAAGAAACGAGCTTCTGTGGATAGAACCCGAGATCAAACTCTTGCTCCAAATCTTGACGCGTTGTATCTGGAAGTTCTAACCCGTTGAACAGCATTTGATCCACATGAAACAGAATTCTGTTCTCGGGCTCTGCTTCCAATGTATAGCGGCCTTCAATATGGACGCTTAGGCCGGAACGCTCTCCTTCTGCCGCAATGACACCTTCTTTGAACCGGAAGAAGAACTGTTCGAATATCGGATCCTGCTCTCGTAGAAATTGATTGAGCTGTTCCTCTTGTATCGTTATCGTATAGTTTTTGCCGTTCATGCTAATACTCCCGCTTTTTTGCACGAAATCGGGGAGCTTCTGCATCGCGTCGGCTAGTGCGCGGAAATAGTGTCTAACTTCGAAGAGCCCGACATTCTTCCAATACGTTGTGAATTCTTGAATGAGTCGGCTCATCGCTTGCGGGTCGCTGCTGTCAGCCAGATTCGTATCGAATTTCTCCCGCAGTGTAATTAAGCGCCCGCGCTGATCGACTAACCGCTTACGCACTTCAGTAAGCTCGTGTTCGGTTTGAGCCAAACTACGCCGCAGTTGATTCAGTTTGGTCAGCTGATTGGAGTATTCCTCCAATATTTCTTGGTCCGAATAAAAAAGTAGTTGAAAATAATCAAGCAACATGAACAAATCATCAAGTTCATCCGCAGACATGATAGCTTGCAGCATCATGTCGCGTTCACCGATATAATAAGCGCGCAGGACACGTCCCGCTTGCTCTCGTTTGTTCTCAAAAGCCGCTTCCTGCTTCAGAATCTCGGACTCTGTCTGCTTGCGGCTGGCGGCCGCTTCGGATTCTCGTGCCGAAATCCGCTCAATTTCTTTGTCGAGCTCGGTGATGGACAAGCTCTGCTGGAGCAATTGCTTCTCCTCTTCGGACGGCTGCTTGTTCCATGCCGCTGGCATTGTCGGCTCTGCGCGTGTCGCACCGGGGACCAAGGAAACGATAAATAGAATGATTAGCAGCGTAATAAGTGCGCGGTGCACACGCTTAACTTGTTGCATCAGGGTACCCCCTTTAAACGGTTTGCACAACATTATCGTATGTTGGGATGTAGTTGGACATGACCTGTTTACATACTATCGCAATAATCGTCATGCAAAGCTATGTATGGACGAATGGATGATAGGTCAATATCGTTGGACAAATTTTAACGGTTCGTGTTCGAAAGAGGGCTTTCTAAACAACCTCTAACAGAGCAGAAAGGAAGGACTGCATGTTTCATTATCAGCCTAACTCCGTTCTCATTCAATACTTAATTAACCAAATCGAGCTTTCTTCCTGTAAAGCCATCCCTTTCTCAAGGTTTATGGAGATATGTTTATACCACTCAACGGAGGGCTATTATATGTCGGACCGCCCCAAGATTGGCCGGGACGGAGACTTCTACACAAGCTCGAATATCGGCACGATAATGGGTGACATGCTGGCCGTATATATACAGCGGCGCGCGAATGAACGAGGCTGGGATCCTAGCACGATTACGATTGTAGAATGGGGTGCAGGCACGGGGCGCCTCGCATCACAAATCCATCAGCGCTTGCGGCTTGACCGCTTCGAAGGCTATCAGCACGCGGTTATTGAAATGAGCCCGTATCATCAGCGGGTGTCAAGACAGCTCATGGAGAGCGAGCACATCTCAGTGCTTTGGTGGGACGAGGAGACGTTTCGCCAGGAAGCGGCGCAACGCCGGATCTTCTTTATCGCAAATGAATTGCTTGACGCCTTTCCCGTGGAGCGGGTTCGTCACCGTGACGGGCGATATGAACAGTGCTTCGTCACATGGGATGCCGAGAAAGAACAGTTCATGCCACGGTGGATGACAGCGGCTTCCGAGGTCATTGACTGGTTGGAGCGTCATCATGTCGAACTATCGGATAACCAGATCTTCGACGCGGGTATGGCCATGTCCATCTGGTTAAGCAATGTGCTGCACCAGGCACAAGAGGCGGAGTTCGTGTTCATTGATTACGGTGATGATACGAACGAACTAACGGCTGCCCACCGGATGGAAGGGACACTGATGTGTTATCACCGCCACCAAGCGCACGATAACCCATGGATTCATATCGGAGAGCAGGACATGACGTCTATGGTTGATTTCGAAATATGCCAGCGTGTTGCCAAGCAAGCAAATGCATGGATTACAGGGTATTCCACCCAGAAAGCGTTCTTGTTGGAACAAGGGTTGTTGAATGAATTGCAGAATCATTGCAGCCTCGATCCGTTCAGCCCGGAATCGCGCCGGAATCGGGCGATACGGCAACTGTTGTTAAGCGATCAAATGAGCGAACGGTTTCACGTTTTGCTCTTGTCCCGTGCCACCTAACGGCAATTGACCGGTGGCGCCTGAAATGATGATTGACCAGCTATGCATCGTTTAAAAAATAGAGAACGGCCGAAACCCTAAGGGTTTCGGCCGTTCTTGTTCGTAACCGCTTCCGTAAAGCATTACGTCATTACGGTGAATTCGTCAGAACAGGTAAGGCAGCCTAGAATGGCTTGCCCATGATAAAGACGGTCCAGTACGAAAAACCGCTAAAGCATACAATCATGTACGCCCAGAACAGGAGTATATATGTACGCTCTGACAATTTCAAATAACCTAACAACACGAAGAAGGCGGTCTGCATGAAGAACAACAATGCCATTTCAATCATATCTCCAGCAAACGCCATCAGACCGATGACTAATGTCCAGAAGCCGAGTACGCGATACATCCGTGCCACGATTCATCCCCCTCTCGTTACGATCGGACCAACTTTTTCTAATGACATTATAGCCCTGATGGTACTTTGTGTAAACTGTTAAACGTGGCGAATTGGAAAATCTTTTATGTGAGCGCCATAGAAATGTGATATAACGCATGGACACACGCACGTATGTTTCCTAGGAAAAATGGATATACATTTTAATATCCGATAGATTCTATGAACTCTACCATGGGCATAGAGATGGAATAAGCGGTTTATTACCGTCGGTCCTTCCTCGTTTCAACACTTTGTTATTGTTGGTCGGAAAGGGGGGCTGTATACAACGAATATGATGAGCGATGTCGTTAGGAGGTTATAGCATGACAGCAATTAGACAAGATGCATGGACAGCGGACGATGATTTAATTTTGGCGGAAGTAACATTACGGCATATCCGAGAGGGCAGCACGCAGCTGGCTGCGTTTGAGGAGGTCGGAGAAAAGATTGGCCGTACGTCGGCAGCTTGCGGATTCCGGTGGAACAGTTGTGTGCGTAAAAAATATGAAGCCGCGATTCAATTGGCGAAGGCGCAGCGACAAAAACGAAACTTTTTGAAAAAGCAGCCTTTAGGTGCACAGGTGGCATCTATTGTGCTGAATGAAGGGGAAGAAGTTGCGTTAAAATCAGAGATGATTACAGAAGACTCCCTTTCTATGGATATGGTCATTCGTTACTTGCGTCAATGGCGAAATAACTATCAAGATATATCTCGCCACATGAAGCATATGGAGAAAGAATTGCAAGACAAAGAGGAGCAGTGCAATCGCCTGCGGCAAGAGAATGAACAGCTTTCCAGACAAGTGAATGCTGTGCAGACCGATTACCGTACTGTAAATGATGATTATAAAGCGCTTATACAAATTATGGACCGAGCCCGTCGATTAGCCATCTTGAGCGAGGAAGAAGAGGACACGAAGACGCGTTTTCGCATGGATGCGAACGGGAACTTGGAGCGCATTGAATAAGCATTATGCTTCTTGAGCAAAAGGGGATTTTTTGAACAACCCCGATAGCTTCTAGATGATAACAGCAGCGGCAAGGAAAGCACCTGGCGAGAGAAGAACCTCTCACTTGGCGCTTTTTTTGTTTTTTTCGAGTCTGTCTGTTATAACTAAGGAACTAGAGAAAAAAAGCACAAGGAGAGATAGGGATGCGTATCGATATTATCGGCGCAGGGTCGCTCGGGATGCTGTGTGCGGCCCGTCTCCACGCCAGCCGTTCTAGATGGTCCATGGGAGAGGAACAGCTCAGCGGGGTTCGTCTATGGACCCGAACGGCAGAGCAAGCTCGGGCCATTCAAGCAGAGGGCATCATATATACCGACCATCAAGGACAAACCTTGCATGTATCCGGAATGGAGGCTTACCCTCTGGAAGAAGCTTATTCTATTCTACATGCAGCCGATGAGAAGGTTCACCTCATATGGCTGTTCGTTAAGCAAACACATATTCAGCCGATGCTGCTCGAGTCCTTGCGCAAGATGCCGCGCGCGACAGATGCGGCGCTTATTTGTTTCCAGAACGGTGTAGGGCATGCGGAAGCCTTATCTGGCGCGTGGCCTGTCGATGCAATGGGGCTTGCTGTGACGACGGAGGCGGCCCGCAGGCAGTCGTGGAATGAAGTCGTTCATACAGGGTTAGGCTCGACATGGATCGGTCCGGCCATCCCATCGAATAATAAGAAACATCTTCCACTTGATTTTTTATGTTTACCGACAAAGAACTTGCTAGAAAATGCAGGATTTCAGGCGTTTGTGTCGAACAACATCGAAGAAATGATCTATCAAAAGCTGCTTGTCAACGCAGTTATTAATCCGTTGACCGCGCTGCTGCGAGTGAAGAATGGGCAACTGCTCGCTACCGAGGAACGCATTTCTATAATGAAGGAGCTGTTTTATGAAGTGGTTGCCGTCTATGAAGCGGCGAAGTTGAAAGTGGACGTAGAGACGGATTGGGAGCGCGTCGTAACCATTTGCCGCATGACAGCTAATAATACTTCCTCCATGCTGCAGGATATACTAGAGGGCCGCAAGACGGAATGCGATGCCATTACGGGAGCGATCATCCGGCTCGGGGAAGTGCATTCAGTTGATACACCTGCACATGTAATGGTATACCGTCTCATCCAGGCAAGCCAGTCCTAACAACCAAGTCACCTATTAGAGGATGTTCAAAAAGTTCCCTTTGAAAGTGATCTTTTGAACACGCACTATTACCCGAAAGGAGTGAGCCTTAACGACAATGTTGAAGTTATTGTCAGATGGTTTTGTCCTGTTTTCGATTCTTCCTTTTTTTCCGTTTATTATAGCTTGGTTTATCGGTTCATTCTGGATTAGCCCGAAAAAGAAAGCCTTTATGCTGGCGATGGATGTTACGACCGCATTTCTCATTGCCTCGGTCGGCGGACTTTATAATACAATTTTAGATTCGAAGTCCGGGTTCTATTGGATATTGTTTATAATATTAATTGCTGCAGGGCTCTTTGGGGGGCTGCAGCACCGCAAGACCGGACAAATCGATATACGCAAACTTGTGCGCATGATTTGGAGAATTTCATTTTTTATTTTAAGTTTTTTGTACATAATACTGCTCTTTATTGGCATTATTGTATATTGGGCAAGCGTGTAGCACGGCATGATACATATATTGACGAATTTCATTGCATAACCTGCTTTGACGGATGGAAGCCGCATTGTGTACAATCGAGACGATAGAGAGAGGGAGGCGGCTTACATGACATGGCCATTGTTGCACATTCCGGTTCAACAACCGTTGGCAGCTCATTATATCGAACATCAATCGTCCGTTATACAATCACTATACGAGTTTCATCCGGATGAAGATGTGGAGAAACGGGCCGAATGGCTGGACGGAGCTGAGCATCTGAGAGCGGATCGCTCCGAACTGGCACAGGTGCTGCGCCGATATAATCAACAGATGAACAACTGCCCGGCCGTGATGGAAGCCATTGATCGATTGGTGCAGAGCGAGGCACTCGTCGTCGTGGGAGGCCAGCAGGGAGGCTTGCTGACAGGACCGCTGCTAGTTATATATAAAGCGGTATCCATTATTCGTATGGCGCAGGAAGCAGAAGCCAGACTAGGACGTCCGGTCGTTCCGGTATTTTGGATTGCCGGAGAGGACCATGACTTCGATGAAGTCAATCATACTTATGTATTGAATCAGGAGCCGGCAGTGCAGCGGATTCGTATCGGGAAACCTCACGACTTGCGAGCCCCGGTCAGCCACGTGAAGCTTGAAGTGTCCGCATGGGAGTCCGTGCTGGCGGAAGTAGAGGAGTTGATGCCGTCTACCGAATTCAAACCAGCACTGATGGATGAGCTTCGGCAAATGGCGAAGTATTCCACGCTCTCAGACGCTTTTGCTCACATGATAGGGCGGCTGTTTGGGGAGTACGGGCTTGTGCTGATCGATTCAGCCGATCCGGCCATCCGGAAGCTGGAAGCTCCGATGTTCCAAGCCATCATCGAGGAGAACGATAGCTTGGAGGAAGCCTATGCCAAGAGCGAGCAAGATCTGCGCACAATGGGCTATACACCACAAGCGGAGCGTTCTGAACACAGTGCGAACTTATTTGTCATTCATGAAGGAGAGCGTCAACTGCTCCACAAAGAGAACGGCAGCTTTGTCGATCGGCATCGTACGCTCTCATGGAGCAAAGCGGAGTTGCTGAATAAAGCGGGGGGTTGCCCGCAGGAACTTAGCAACAATGTCTTGACACGCCCTTTAATGCAAGAATTTTTATTTCCGGTACTGGCAACGGTGCTTGGCCCTGGTGAGATTGCTTACTGGGCGCAGACGAAGCAAGCGTTTCGGACGCTTGGCATGCGGATGCCGCTTATTTGGCCGAGAATGAGCTTCACATGTATGGAAGGCACGCTCCAGAAGCTGCTTGTCAAATATGATTTGACGGCAGAGGATGTCATCCATCATTATGAAGAGAAGAAGGAATTGTGGTTGAAGTCGCAGGATGAACTTCATCTGGATGATCGCTTCGGCGAGCTGCGCCATGATGTAGATGCGCGTTATCGCGACATGCTGAGTGTCCTGAATGATGCGCTGCCTGCTCTAGGCCGTCTCGGCGAGACGAATCATGCCAAGGTGTTGGAGCAGATTGATTTCCTCCATCATCGGGCAAAGGACGCATTGCAGAAGCAGCATGAATCTGGCCTGCGGCAATGGGAACGGCTGAAGGTGACGCTGCACCCGAATAACAAACCGCAAGAGAGAGTCTTGAATATGATCATGTATGCCTGTCGTTACGGGGAAGGTTGGTTCAAGCCGGTGATGGATGCACCGGTCGTATGGAAAGGCGAGCATCGCCTGATTACGCTTTAGAACACGTCAGTAAGGTGAGGAATGCCAACTAATTATGATGTGGGAGGATGAACGTACCGATGAATAACGCAAATGCTGTAAACAACAGTGTTATCCGTGATATCGCTTTAGCTCCGGAAGGTCATTTAAAGATTGATTGGGTGCAGGCTCATATGCCTGTATTGAATCGCATTCGCGAACAATTTGAAGCTGAGCAGCCATTCAAAGGCTTGAAGGTGGCCATTTCGCTGCACTTGGAAGCGAAGACGGCTTATCTTGCCAAAGTGGTTCAAGCCGGGGGCGCACAGGTGACGATAACTGGCAGCAATCCGTTGTCTACGCAAGATGACGTATGTGCGGCGCTTGTGGAAGACGGAATTACGGTATTTGCAAAGTATGATCCGGAACCAGAAGAGTATAAGCAGTTGCTGATTCAGACGCTGGAGACGAAGCCGGATCTGATCATCGATGACGGCGGCGATTTGATTTCGATCCTTCACTCGGAGCGACCTGACTTGAGAGACCAAGTGCGCGGCGGTGCGGAGGAGACGACGACAGGCATTCTGCGTTTGAAAGCGATGGAGAAAGACGGTACGCTTCAATTCCCGATGGTTGCGGTAAACGATGCGTTCTGCAAATATTTGTTCGACAATCGTTACGGAACGGGTCAATCCGTCTGGGACGGCATTAACCGCACGACGAACTTGGTTGTTGCCGGCAAGACCGTCGTAGTAGTCGGATACGGCTGGTGCGGTAAAGGCGTGGCGATGCGCGCGAAGGGCCTTGGTGCGAACGTCGTCGTGACGGAAATCGACGCGATTAAAGGTGTGGAAGCCTATATGGATGGCTTCACAGTACTGCCGATGAGCGAAGCGGCCCGCATCGGAGATATCTTCGTCACCGTGACGGGGAATCGTGACGTCATCCGCGGCGAACATTACGATGTGATGAAGAATGGCGCTATTCTGTCCAATGCCGGTCACTTTGATATCGAGGTGAACAAGCCGGAATTGGAAGCACGTTCGCAAGGCGTGCGCACGGTTCGCAAGAACATTCAAGAATACAAGCTGAAGGATGGACGCAGCATTTATGTGCTCGCGGAAGGCCGCTTGGTCAACTTGGCCGCAGGCGACGGGCATCCGGCTGAGATTATGGACATGACATTTGCGCTGCAAGCGATGTCGTTGAAGTATGTGAACGAGCAATACGAGCGCATCGGCAAGGCAGTGGTCAATGTGCCTTATGAACTGGATGAGCAGGTAGCTCGCTTCAAGCTGGAGTCGCTTGGCATTTCCATTGACAAGCTGACCGCTGAGCAAGCTTCCTACCTCGACAGCTGGCAAGAGCATTAATCGGACAAGAGGTCGTTCTCGAAGACCCTTTTTATCACGAAGCATCCTAAGAGATCAAGAATACGTATGTAGAACAATGCCGTCATCAGCCATGAAGCTGGTGGCGGCATCTTTTATCCACTCTCCCAATGCTTCAGATTGCGTAATGAATAGCTTGGTATTGAAGCGGTATCGTGCTCATTTTCTGAATTGTTGGAATAGTGGGCTACAGGGATGAACCCACCTTCAATGAGAAAGCTGTTTCGCGCGATTGCTGGAGCAAGCCAGTCTTCTTATTTCCTATGCAACAAATCTTTTCCAACCCCCGTCAGTAGCTGTAGAGGTTTTGAAGACGATTGTATAGCGTATGAACAGCACCTAGAGCATCTATACGATGCATCCATACGAACATGAAAAAGGGGGAGTATGGCATGGAAAAGCTTGGGCGTATTGAAAAGGAAAGCGGTGTCAGGCAGGTGTTTTTAAGCGGGACATGGATGTTAGGCAAAGCATTGATAGCAGGTTGGCTTGCATTTGCCTTGCTATTAGGCGGGTGTTCCGCATCCTCCTCCGAGGATGCTGCATCGATCGGCAAGAACGAAGCGGCGGCCGACATGAATACGTTGTCACAGGAGAGCAGCCAGGCTGTTCAGAGTGAACACCCGAACGGGGTGCAGGCTGGATTCAACGGCTCGCAGGCACCAGCCGCGAAGCCGCAGCGCAAGCTGATTTATCAGGCCAATCTGCGTATGGAAGTGAAGGATTATGAGACGGCGAAGCAGCGCATGAATCGGCTGATCGAATCATCGGGAGCGTATATTATGCAGTTTTCCGATGAGGAGTCCGACTATGAACACGGAGGGACATATGTCATTAAGGTGCCGGCTGCGGGCTTCCAATCCTTCGTTGACGAGCTTGGAAAATGGGATTACATTGATTACAACCGCCAGTATTCGGCCAACGACGTCACCGAGGAATATGTGGATTTGGAAGCGCGGCTGAAAGCGCAGCGGGCGGTTGAGGCGAGACTGCTGTCCTTTATGGAGAAAGCGACGAAGTCGGCGGATTTGCTCAGTTTTTCCAAGGAGCTTGCGGACGTACAGTCGAATATCGAGCAGATTGTCGGCCGCATGCGTTATTTTGATACGAATGTGGCGATGTCCACGATTGAAATGAGGTTATATCAGACATTGAAGCCGGTGGCTAACAAAGCGCTGGAGGAAGCGTTCGGCACGCAGATCGCGTCGGCGTTAAGTCAAAGCTGGGATGCGCTCGTGCAAATTGTGAAAACGTTTGTGCTGGCGCTTGTAGCCATTCTGCCGTTCGCCTGTGCCGGCTTGCTTGTCGGGGTGCCTATCTGGCTAATTGTGCGAAGACAGAACAAGGGCAAGAAGAAAGATAGAACGTTCCTCGCACATCAACCAATGTCATCGCTTACGGATGCAGCGCTTGTCAAGAAGGAAATAGACGAAGCAAACGATGAAACAAATCATCGAAAGGCAAGGGAAGATCCAAATAACCCATAATCAACTAATATAAAAATCCTGCTAATTAGCAGGATTTTTTATGTTCATGGCGAAGTATACAAACGTTGTGGAGGAAAGTGGAGCGCAGTGGTGAATTTAGGGGGAGGAGTGGTGGCAGATGTTTATGGGCGAATATCAACATAGCATCGATGACAAAGGCCGCATGATCATTCCTGCCAAACTGCGCGATTCCTTAGGCTCCAACTTTGTGTTGACACGAGGCTTGGATCAATGTTTGTTTGTCTATCCTATGGATGAATGGGGCTTGCTTGAGCAGAAGCTGAAGGCATTGCCTCTGATGAAGGCCGATGCACGTGCGTTCACCCGTTTTTTCTTCTCCGGAGCTACCGAATGTGAATGGGACAAGCAAGGCCGCATCAACATCCCCAACCATTTGCGCCAATACGCGCATCTCGATAAAGAATGTATGGTCATTGGTGTACAGAACCGAGTGGAGATTTGGAGTAAAGACGCTTGGGAACAATATGTATTACAGTCGGAATCTACGTTTAATGAAATTGCCGAAACGTTGGTGGACTTTAATTTCTAGGTGTACATTTTATGATGCGCCACCGATAACAGCTTAGATGGAAACCGATATACTAGGAGGAATTTGCGTTGTTTCATCATATTACCGTGCTAAAAGAGGAGTCGGTCGAAGGTTTGCGTATTCGTCCTGACGGAATATATGTCGACTGTACCTTGGGTGGTGCGGGACATAGCGAACGAATCGCTTCTATGCTTTCCGAGTCGGGGCGTCTTATCGCGCTGGATCAAGATGATTGGGCGCTTGAGAACGCCAAATCCCGTCTTGCTCCGTACATGGATCGGGTGACGTTAATCAAGAAGAACTTCCGGCATTTAGAAGAAGCTCTGCTGGAAGCGGATGTCCCGCAGTGTGACGGCGTTCCGCTTGTGGACGGCATCTTGTTCGACTTGGGTGTGTCTTCTCCGCAGCTTGACGAAGGGGAACGCGGATTCAGCTACAATCATGATGCGCCGCTTGATATGCGGATGGATCAAAATGCGGAATTGACTGCACACGAAATCGTTAACGAGTGGTCGGAAGCGGACATTGCCCGCATTCTGTTTGAGTACGGCGAAGAGAAATTCGCACGGCGCATTGCCCGGGAAATGGTCACGGCAAGGGCGAAGCATCCGATCGAGACAACCGGAGAATTAGCAGAGCTTGTGAAGGCTGGAATTCCGGCAGCAGCAAGGCGTACGGGGGGACACCCTGCCAAGCGAAGCTTTCAAGCGCTTAGAATCGCGGTGAATGACGAGCTTGGCGCTTTCGAGGATGCGCTGCATCAAGCGGTTCGCTGCTTGAAGCGGGAGGGCAGAGTTGCCGTAATTACTTTCCATTCGCTCGAAGATCGAATATGCAAACGGATTATGAACAGCTATGTCGGGAAATGCCAATGCCCGCCTGATTTGCCGATGTGCGCATGTGGCAAAACCGAAATCTTGACATTTATAAAGCGTAAGCCGATTGTTCCTGGTGAAGAGGAGTTGACACTCAATCCGCGTTCGCGTTCAGCAAAATTGCGTGTTGCTGAAAAAATGATATAAGGGGGAAAGCAGAAGATGGCATATGTGCGTGGCAATTTGGCAGTACGCCCGGAACGACAGCAACAACGGACACCAAAGTATCGTCAGACGAAAAAGACGGTAACTCGCAAAGCTGCGCTTCCTACACGCGAGAAGCTGCTATATTTATTAACCGTCTTGCTCTGTGCGACGATCGCTTTTTTTATCATCTCGCGCTACGCACATATTTACAACACGAATCTGCAAGTGCAAGAGATGAAGCGGACGACCGTGGCTCTTCAGAATGAAGCATCGGTATTGCGTGTAGAAATAGAGAAGTTGTCAGACTGGAAACGAATTGAGCAATTTGCCAAGGAAAATGGACTCATCACACCAGAGCAGCCTCTGGAAATAGAAGTATACAAACAAGCAGGGAACGAATAAACGAGGGATGAAGATGGTCAAACGAATCAAGTTGCGCACGTTGGCGATCGGGGGTTTATTCACCCTCTTTTTTGTTGTCATCGTAGGGCGATTGTTCTGGTATCAAGTGTGGAATCAGGAGTTCTGGATGAACGAGGCGAAGGCATCGTGGTCGGTCAAACGCGAATTGGCGCCGACCCGCGGCACCGTCTATGATCAGAAGGGTGAAGTGTTGGTCATGGATGCCCCGGCCTATACGGTGGCGGTCGGTCCCAGAGTCATTCAAGAGCTGAGGACTTCAAACAAGCTTGTAGAGAAAAACATCGACGTAGAGCGGCTAATCGTGGATGAACTGCATAAAGTGCTGAAAAAACCGGAAAACGAGCTGTACAATTTGGTGCGCAGCAAGCAAGATACCGGTGAATATTATATTAATCGCGAGGTCCGCAGTGAAGGCTGGAAGGTTGAAGAAGAAACGGCGGAGCAGCTTCGCCAATTTGTTAGCGAGCTAAAAGAGGAGACCGGATTAAAGGACGTCGGTCTCTATTTGATGCCGGAGGTAAAGCGTTTCTATGCCAAGAACAAACTCGCATCGCACGTGCTTGGCTATACGGATAAACAAGGCGAGCCTATCGGCGGCATAGAGGAAACGTTTGACGAACAATTAAAAGGGACGCCAGGCGTCATTCAGTATGAAAAAGACCGAATTGGCAACAAGCTGCCGACCGCTTCAGAAGTATATAAGCCAGAGAAAGATGGGCAGAACATCTATCTAACGATCGATCGCACGATCCAGCAATATATCGAGGATGAAATGCGAGAGGTATATAACAGGTATAGTCCGCACAGCATGACCGTCATTGCGGCTGATCCGAAGACAGGTGATATATTAGGCCTGGCAAATATGCCGGATTTCAATCCGAACAAATATTGGGAAGCGAGTAACATCCGTAACTTCTATAATCCTGCCATCCAAGCACGGTACGAGCCGGGCTCGACCTTTAAAATCGTTACGTTGGCGGCCGCTGTAGAGGAAGGTATATTTGACCCGAATGCGTACTTTGAGTCCGGGAGCATTCGCGCCGGCGGACGAAAGATTCACGACGTTAATCGTGTCGGATGGGGGACGATTAGTTATTTGGAAGGGTTGAAGCGTTCCAGTAACGTCGCTTTCGTCAAGTTGGGCTTTGAACAGTTGCAGGAAGAAAGAATGAAGTCATATATTGAAAAGTTTGGATTCGGCAAGCCGACGGGGATTGAGCTTCCGTGGGAAAATAGCGGGCAGATTCAATTCCAATATCCTGCCGACGTGGCAGCGGCATCATACGGTCATGGTAAAGTTCTGGTGACGCCGATTCAACAGATTATGGCCGTATCCGCCGTCGCGAACGGAGGCAAGCTGATGAAGCCGCATCTCGTGCGCAGGACGGAAGATCTGGTGACTGGCAAGGTGACGGAACGGGAGCCCGAGATCGTAAGGCAAGTCATTAAACCGGACGTGGCGAAGCAAGTTAGTGAATATTTGGAGCAGGTTGTAGCCGATCAGAAAATAGGTACAGGTAAAAACGCCTATATTGAGGGCTACCGCGTAGCCGGAAAGACCGGTACCGCCTTGAAGGTCATCAATGGCGAATACGATTCGCAGCGTGCGGTCGTATCGTTCGTCGGCTATGCTCCGGTGGAAGATCCGCGCATTGCCGTGCTTATCGTTGTCGATGATCCGCAAGATTACTGGGAAGGCGGCGGCTTCGTAGCTCCGTTCATGTTCAAGAAGATTGCGAGTCAATCGCTCCGCTATATGGGCGTGCCGACATCGCATGAAATGAAAGACAATGGCAGCAAGAAAGGCCCTGTGCCTATTATTAAGGCGCCAAATATTCAAGGCTTAAAGCCGTATGATGCAAAGCGAAAATTGGGGGAAGATGGAATTGTCTTCGAGACGGTAGGTGCCGGCAGTGTCGTAAAAAGGCAATATCCTGCCCCAGGCGAGCCGCTTGCTACCGGGCAGCGTATTTATTTGCTCACCGATGAGCCGGAGAAGCTTCCACTGCCGAATCTAAAAGGCAAGTCGCTGCGTGACGTTATGGAAATTACATCGCTGTTGAATTGGAAGGTTCGGATCGATGGAGAAGGATACGTAACGGAACAGAAGACGTCGACGGAGAACGGGCAGCGTATGGTTGAAATTAAATTGGCACCTAAAAGAACGTAGCTTGTTCTATCCCCTGGTTGTCCCGAATAGGTTGGTTATGAACCAATGTCGGACAAAGGAGGGGATACCGTGAAAGTATCAGGCGTAACGGTCCGCAAGCGGCTTATTATCGGGATAGGATTAGTTTCACTTGGCTTTATCGCTCTCATTGTGCGTCTGGCCTATGTTCAGCTCTGGGAAGGCGGAGAGCTGTCAGCGCAGGCGGAGGAGCTGTGGAGGAGAAACATTCCCGTCACATCGAAGCGCGGCGAAATATGGGACCGCAACGGTGAGCGATTAGCCTATAATATTAGCTCCCCTACGATTATGGCGGTTCCGGCGCAGATTAAAGATGCGAAGAGCACGGCAGCTCAGTTGGCATCCGTGTTAGGCATCAAATCGGAAGATGTGGAGCGAATCATTACGAAACGGCAATCTTCGGTATATATTAAGCCGGGAGGCCGCAAAATATCGCTCGAAACGGCACAAAAAGTGCGTGATCTCAACTTGCCGGGCATCGTCGTTGCAGAGGATAATAAGAGGTATTATCCGTTTGGTGATTTCGCTTCCCACATACTAGGCTTTACAGGCGGCTATAATCAAGGCTTGACAGGCATTGAACAGAGATACAACACCGCTCTGAACGGCATTGCGGGGAACGTCTCTTTTCTGGCAGATGCGGCAGGAAGACAGATGCCGAACTCATCAGAAAAATACGTCCAACCGCAAGATGGATTAAATTTGCAATTGACGATTGACAAGCAGATACAGACAATAATGGAGCGGGAACTTGATCAGGCGATGCTTGATTTGAAGCCGAAGCAGATCGTCTCGATCGCCATGGACCCGAAATCGGGTGAAATATTGGCGATGGCGAGCCGTCCGAATTACGACCCGGGAAAATACCAAGAGTATCCTGTTGAGGTGTATAACCGCAATTTGCCGATTTGGATGATGTATGAACCTGGATCGACTTTTAAAATAATTACGCTCGCAGCGGCGCTCGAAGAGGGCAAGGTGAATTTGTACAACGAGCATTTCTTCGATCCCGGCCGCATTGAAGTGGGAGGCGCCAGACTCCGCTGCTGGAAGAAGGGCGGGCACGGCAGCCAGACCTTCCTCGAAGTGGTGGAAAACTCCTGCAACCCCGGGTTCGTCGCGCTGGGTCAACGTTTGGGAAAAGAGTCGTTATTCGACTACATACGCAATTTCGGATTCGGGCAGAAGACGGGGATTGATTTGAGCGGGGAAGCAAGCGGGATTCTGTTCAAATTGAATCGCGTCGGACCGGTGGAGCTGGCTACGACAGCCTTCGGACAAGGGGTATCCGTTACGCCGATTCAGCAAATTGCCGCGGTATCGGCTGCGATAAACGGCGGAAAATTGTACCGTCCTCACATCGCCAAGTCCTTTCATCATCCGGAAACGGGGATGGTTGTCGATGAAGTGAAGCCGGAGATCGTGCGTCAAGTCATTTCGCCGGAAACGTCTGCTAAGGTGCGTGACGCGTTGGAGCATGTCGTGGCGCAAGGTACAGGGAGGAATGCCTTCATCGATGGCTACCGCGTAGGCGGGAAGACCGGTACTGCACAGAAGGTCGTGAACGGCAGATATTCACCAGACGAGCACATCGTATCATTCATCGGATTTGCGCCGGCAGATGATCCGAAGATCGTCATTTATACGGCGGTCGATGATCCGCAAGGCATCCAATTCGGAGGACTTGTGGCAGCGCCAATCGTCAAACGTATTATGGAGGATGCGCTCCATTATATGGGAGTAGAGGCGCGTGAGAAACAGGTGACGCGCAAATATAGATACGATGAAACGCCAATTGTTGCGGTGCCGAATCTGATGGGCAAGACGTTATCCGATATTTACGAAGATATGAATATGAATTTTCAATTAGCGAAATCCGGCACGGGCCCGACGGTCATTCATCAAGCGCCTAAGCCGGGAACCCGGGTGGAGCGCGGATCGACGATTCGCATTTACATGGGACAAGAGACGGAGGAATAAACATGCAACAGTTGCGATTGTCTGAAGCATCTGCACGGATGCTGACAGCGAAATGCAAAGGGGACGAAGAAACGGTATATACAGGATTGGCAGTGGATTCTCGCCGTGTGCAGCAGGGCGACCTGTTCTTCTGCATATCAGGAACCGTCGATGATGGACACCGCTATGCGGAGCGTGCGGTGGCAGCGGGTGCGGCCGCCCTCGTGGTCGAGCGGGAGCTGGCTATGCCGATACCTCAGCTCATCGTGAAAAATGCGCGTCATGCACTCGCGGTCCTGTCTGATGCCTTCTATCAATCGCCCAGCAAAAAGTTGAACTTGATAGGTGTAACGGGAACGAACGGAAAGACGACCATCACTTATTTGATTGAAAAAATATTGACGGATGCGAAGCGCAAGACAGGCGTCATTGGCACGATTCAAATGCGCTACGCGAACCACGTGCTGCCGATGTCGGGCACGACACCTAACGCACTCGAACTGCAGCATGCGCTCAGAAACATGGTCGATGAGGGCGTGGAGGCGGTTGCCATGGAGGTGTCCTCGCATGCACTCGTGCAAGGACGCGTCCAAGGCTGTCGTTTCCGCACGGCCGTATTCACGAACCTGACACAGGACCATTTGGACTATCACGAGACGATGGAAGCCTATCGCGATGCGAAGGGTCTCTTGTTCTCACGTCTAGGCAACTCGTTCGCGGATAAGGAAGAAGAGCGCTCCTATGCGGTCTTGAATGCAGACGATGCGGCTTCAGCGCATTTTGCCGAGCTGACTGTGGCGGAGACGATTACGTATGGGCTGTCAGAGCAGGCGGATGTCCGCGCGGAAGCGATTCGCATTACAGCGAAGGGAACGAGCTTCAAGGTGCATACGTTCCGGGGATCGGTCGACGTACAGCTGCGCATGGTTGGAACATTCAACGTATACAACGCGCTTGCAGCGATTGCGGTCGGGCTTATCGAGGGTATCGAGCTGGAAGCAATCCGTGACAGCCTGCAGGAAGTGGCGGGCGTGGACGGACGCGTTGAGTCTGTCGAAGCGGGTCAGCCTTTCACTGTCATCGTAGATTATGCGCATTCGCCAGACGGACTGGAAAATGTGCTGCAGACGGTGAAGGAATTCGCGGAAGGCCGCGTCTTATGCGTGTTCGGCTGCGGCGGGGATCGGGACCGGACGAAGCGTCCGCTAATGGGGAAAATTGCGGCCCGTTATGCCGATTACTGCTTTGTTACCTCGGATAATCCGCGCACAGAGGATCCTGCCCTCATTTTGGTTGACATTGAGGCAGGCCTGAAAGAAATGAGCGTGGACTCAAGCCGCTATGAATGTATCGTAGATCGGCGTACAGCCATCGCTAAAGCTATTGAAATGGCAAGCCCGCACGATGTAGTATTGATTGCGGGGAAAGGCCACGAGACTTATCAAATCATCGGAAAAGAAACGTTTGACTTCGATGATCGCTTGGTGGCAAAAGAAGCGATAAGGGGAAAATTTCAGTGATAGAAACGACATTGCAAGAAGTAGCATCCCTATGCGGTGGAACCTTGCCGGTTCCTGCCTGCGGGGAGCACATCATCAAAGGGGTTAGCACCAATTCACGCAGCATCAGGCCCGGTGCCTTGTTCGTACCGCTCCGGGGCGAACGGTTCGACGGCCACATCTATGTGGAGCAAGCGCTCAAGGGCGGGGCTGCGGCTACTTTGTGGCAAGCCGATCAACCGAACCCGCCTGCGGCCGCTGTTATCGTAGATGATACGTATGCAGCGCTGCAGCGGCTCGCTTCCGCTTATCTATCCAAGCTGAACGCGAAGGTAGTTGCTGTGACAGGCAGCAATGGCAAGACGACAACGAAAGATTTAATCGCATCTGTCTTATCTGAGCGCTTCAAGGTACATAAGACGGATGGCAACTTCAACAACCATATTGGACTTCCGCTAACCGTACTGTCCATGCCGCAAGATACGGACATTGCCGTGCTTGAAATGGGCATGAGCGGTCGCCGTGAGATCGAGCTTCTCTCGAATATCGCCCAGCCGGATGCAGCTGTCATTACGAATATCGGTGAAGCGCATTTGCTGCAGCTCGGTTCACGTGAAGAAATTGCGCGTGCGAAACTAGAAATCTTAAGCGGACTGCAGGAGGACGGCGTGCTCATATGCCATGGCGACGAGCCGCTAATCGACCTCGTCCTGTCCGAACCGGAGACGAGGCATCCCGAACGGATGCATCTTTTGCGCTTTGGCACGAGCAGCCGCTGCGATATACGACCAGAACAGGTAACGATGCTTCATGACAGTACGCTATTCACCGTCGCTTTGCCAGATGGAAGTGGCATGACGTCTTATAAGCTTCCGTTGCTAGGACGGCATAATGTCATTAATGCGTTAGCCGCAATTGCGATCGCCCGTCATTTCGGACTTCATGAAGAGCAGATCGCGCACGGTTTAGCAGTGGCTCAAGTTAGCGGCATGCGCTTTGAGCGGACCGTCACGGCGGACGGCTGGACCATATTGAACGACGCTTATAACGCAAGTCCCACAGCTACGCTAGCCGCACTGTCCGTGCTGGCTGAGCTAAAGGGAGGCAAGCGGATTGCCATTCTGGGCGATATGCTGGAACTTGGGCCGCAGGAAGCACAGCTTCACTACGAGGTAGGCACTTCGATCGCACCAGGCAGTATCGATCTTTTGCTCACATATGGGGCACTTGGGCAGGAAATCGCGAACGGCGCCCTGCAACATTTCCCTGCCGAGGCCGTTTATTCATTTGACGATAAGGAAGCGTTGAAGGCATGTCTCGTGAAGCATGCAGCCGCGGGCGATATTGTTCTCGTCAAAGCCTCGCGAGGAATGAAACTAGAAGAAGTTGTTAATGAATGGATAAATGTCGAGCATTAGTTGGTGTGGTAACGGGAGGTGTAGGGATTGGACTTCAAATTGATGTTAATGACAATCGGTGTATCTTTTATCCTAGCCGTCATATTGGGCCCGTTAACGATTCCGCTTCTGCGCAGGCTGAAGTTTGGTCAACAGGTGCGTGACGACGGTCCGAAAGCCCATTTGAAAAAAACGGGAACACCGACGATGGGCGGAATGATAATTTTACTAGCGTTTACGCTTGCATTTTTGAAATTTTCGGTTATGGATACCGACTTCTACGTATTGCTTATCGCTACGTTAGGCTTTGGGCTGGTCGGATTTCTTGACGACTATATAAAAATTGTCTTTCGCCGTTCTCTTGGCTTAACGGCAAGACAGAAGCTAATCGGTCAGTTGTTTTGCGCTGGACTTATTTGTTTTTTATTATGGCAATCAGGTCACAGCACGGTTATTTCCATTCCGGGCACTGCGCTTGGACTTGATTTCGGCTGGTTTTATTATCTGTTCATTATTTTAATGATGCTAGCCGTTAGCAACGCGGTGAATTTCACGGATGGGCTAGACGGCCTGTTGTCCGGAACAAGCGCCATCGCTTTCTCCGCGTTCGCGTTGATTGCGATGCAATCATCGGAAATATCTGCTGCGGTCAGTGCGGCGGCGATGGTAGGGGCTGTGCTCGGATTCCTCGTCTTCAATGCGCATCCGGCCAAAGTGTTCATGGGGGACACTGGTTCACTAGGAATCGGAGGAGCTATCGCGGCTATCGCCATCTTGACGAAGACGGAATTGCTCATTATCATCATCGGCGGGATATTTGTCATCGAGATGCTGTCCGTCATCATTCAGGTCGTGTCGTTCAAGACGCGCGGCAAACGTGTATTTAAAATGAGTCCGATTCATCATCATTTCGAGTTGTGCGGCTGGTCCGAATGGCGCGTTGTCATCACATTCTGGCTTGTCGGAATCGTGCTGGCTGGACTTGGATTATGGATCAACAAGGGGTTGTAACGGATGAACCATCCAGAATCATATCAGGGACAACGTGTCGTCGTGCTTGGCTTGGCCAAGAGCGGCGTACGCGTGGCAAAGGTATTTCATGACCGCGGTGCGCTAGTCACCGTAAATGATAAGAAGGAACGCCACATGTGCCCCGAAGCTTCAGAATTAGAAGCTTTGGGCATTTGTGTTGTATGCGGGCATCATCCCGATGAACTGATTGATGAACAGGTTGCTTTGGTCGTTAAGAATCCGGGAATCCCGTATTCTGCTCCGCCTGTAGCGAAGGCGACAGCGCTAGGCATCGAGATCGTCACCGAGGTCGAGGTCGCCTATCGTCTAAGTCCGGCGCCAATTGTCGGAATTACAGGGAGCAATGGTAAGACGACAACGACGACTTGGGTCGGCAACATGCTAGTTGCGGCAGGACTGAAGCCGGTGGTGGCCGGCAACATCGGAACGCCGCTCTGCCAAGCTGCAGAGGAGGTCGAAGAAGACGATATCCTCGTCGTGGAATTAAGCAGCTTTCAACTGAAAGGAACCGATCAGTTCCGTCCGCGAGTCGCCAGCTTGTTAAATGTGGCGGAAACGCATCTGGACTATCATGGAACGATGGAGGATTATGTGAACTCCAAAGCGCGCTTATTTGAAAATATGACAGAGCAAGATGTCGCCGTGCTGAATGCAGACGATGAAACATGCCGCTCGCTCGCCTCGCGGATTCAAGCCCGCAAATGGTGGGTATCTTCAAATAAGCGCGTCGATTGCGGCGTATTTGTCGATCCGCCGTTCACTGACGTGACGGAGAATGACGAATCCCGTCATCTGGTGTATGTCGACGAGCAGGGAATGTCACATCCAATCGTGCAGGTGCAGGAGATCGGCCTGCCAGGAAGATACAACGTCGACAACGCTCTGGCTGCATGTGCCATTGCGATTGCAGCGGGCGCTTCCCCTGACTCATTGGCCGAGCCTTTGCGAGCGTTCAACGGGGTTGAGCATCGTCTCGAATTCGTTCGCAATGACAATGGAGTCGTCTACTATAACAATTCCAAAGCGACGAACACGAAAGCGACACTGATGGCGCTCGAAGCGTTTGAAGGCAATATCGTGCTCATTGCGGGCGGGCTTGATCGCGGATTAGACTTTCACGAATTGATTCCCGTCATGCGCGAGCGTGTCAAAGCTGTCGTCACGATGGGACAGACGAGACAAGTTATGGAGCATGTTGCGGCAGTAGCGGGTTTATCCGACATCGCAGTCGTCGACAATATGGATAATGCAGCCGCTGCAATCAACGAGGCGGTCCAACTCGCGCAGCGTTATGCGGAGGCGGGCGATATCGTGCTGCTGTCTCCGGCATGTGCAAGTTGGGATATGTTCCCATCGTATGAGGAACGGGGAAGAATGTTTAAAGCGGCGGTGCATAGTCTGTAGTAGGGGGGTGTTCAAGCCCCTACATTGTCCAATGAGGTGTACCGCATGGTCAAAGCACGAACTGCGCCCGATTTGTGGCTCATCGTTTCAGTTCTATCGCTTCTAGCGATTGGTATTGTCATGGTATATAGCGCAGGCGCCGTGGTGGCGTATCACGATTACGGGGATTCTTTTTATTTTGTCAAACGACAATTGCTGTTTGCCGTTCTCGGTTTGGTTGCCATGTTCTTTACGATGAACACGGACTATCATGTGTGGAAACGATACGCTAAAATAGGACTTATCATCTGCTTTGCTCTGCTCGTCATCGTACTCATTCCCGGTATCGGCAATGTGCGGGGCGGAGCGCGAAGCTGGCTAGGCATCGGCTCCTTCGGTATTCAGCCGTCCGAGTTCATGAAGCTGGCCATGGTTATTTTTCTCGCCAAGATGCTGTCAGAGGAACAGTCGCGAATTACGCTGTTCACGCAAGGACTGCTGCCTCCGCTCGGTATTATGGGAGCGGCGTTCGCCATGATTATGCTGCAGCCGGATCTCGGAACGGGCACCGTCATGGTAGGCGCCTCCCTGCTCGTCATTTTTACTGCAGGAGCAAGAATCAAGCATCTGATGTCGCTCGCGCTCGTAGGCGTCGCCGGGTTCGTAGGACTTGTGCTTGCGGCCCCGTACCGCTTGCAGCGCATTACCGCCTTTCTCGATCCGTGGCAGGATCCGTTAGGCGCCGGTTATCAGGCAATTCAATCGTTATATGCGATTGGACCGGGAGGGCTCATCGGACTTGGTCTCGGAGCGAGCAGGCAGAAGTACAATTACGTTCCCGAGCCGCAGACAGACTTTATTTTTTCCATTTTGGCTGAAGAGCTTGGCTTTATTGGCGGCGTTGCCGTATTGCTGCTCTTCTTAATTCTGGTATGGCGCGGCATGAGAGCTGCTATGACTGCTCCCGATACGTTCGGCAGTCTGCTTGCCGCAGGCATCGTCGGCATTGTCGCGGTTCAGGTCATTATCAATATCGGCGTCGTCATCGGTTTAATGCCGGTCACGGGCATTACCCTGCCGTTAATCAGTTACGGCGGTTCTTCTCTGACCTTGATGCTAACCGCGCTTGGCATCCTGCTCAACATATCACGTTATGCGAGGTGAACGATATGCGCGTCGTGCTTAGCGGCGGCGGAACGGGCGGACATATTTATCCGGCTGTCGCCATCGCGCGGGAATGTGAAAAGAGATTTCCCGACTGCACTTTTTTATATATTGGAACAGAGAGAGGCTTGGAAAGCCGACTCGTACCGGAGGAAGGCCTTCCTTTTGCTACTATCGATATTACCGGCTTTCGGCGCAAGCTTTCCATTGATAATGTAAAGACCGTAATGCGGTTTATCCGCGGCGTTACGAAAGCGAAAGCGATGCTGAAGGAATTTAAGCCTGACGTCGTCATTGGCACCGGAGGCTATGTATGCGGCCCGGTTGTCTATGCCGCGTCTAAGCTCGGCATTCCAACCGTCGTCCATGAACAGAACGTCATCCCGGGGTTGACCAATTCATTTCTAAGCCGTTATGTTAATTCGGTTGCCGTCAGCTACGAGCAATCCACTTCCCACTTCAACAAGGCGAAGAACGTGGTGTACTGCGGCAATCCGCGCGCGACGGCTGTCGTCGAAGCGAATCGGGAGCGCGGCTTCGCGTCGCTTGGCTTGCCTATAGACAGCCGAATCGTGCTGGTCGTAGGAGGAAGCCGGGGGGCGCAAGCCATTAATAATGCGATGATCGGCATGGTGCCGATGCTCAAACAACTGCCTGGTGTTCATTTCGTATATGTGACCGGACAAAATTACTATGAATCAACCCGCAAATCGGTACTGCAAGCAAGTGAAGCCGTACGCAATCATTTGCATGTTCTTCCTTACATTGGCAATATGCCAGAAGTGTTGGCCGCTACCACGCTTGCTGTAAGCCGGGCAGGTGCGTCGTCGCTGGCGGAATTGACGGCACTCGGCATCCCGTCCATATTGATTCCGTCACCGAACGTGACGAACAACCATCAAGAAGCGAATGCGCGCTCCTTGCAAGAGGTCGGTGCCGCCGTCATGATAACGGAGAAACAGCTTACAACCGAAGCGTTGTTTGCTCAAATAAAGACTTTGATGACAGACGAGAAGAAACGCAGTCATATGTCTTCGTGTGCCAAGTCGGCTGGACAGCCGGATGCGGCGGCACGAGTCGTAACTGAACTCGAACGATTGACGGGCAAGTAGAGCTTGCCCGATTTTTTTGCTTGATGACGATGTCATCGCGAGACACATTGTGGAATGATGCATTGTTCCTTCAGCGTGGGCTACTGTCACACAACGTGTCACACTGACATAAGATACTCTATACATCGTGACAGTCTCCCTACACCGCTGCTTTGAACGAACGACAGCATGATTTCAATGTATGTGACAGTTGGAGAGGTAAAGGAGGTTCATCATATGCTGCAGCAATTTATTTCCCGATACACCGAACAGAACTTAGGGAAATACAAATGTAATGAGCCGCTTGCGCCGTATACAACGTGGAAAATCGGAGGTCCGGCGGATGTGCTCGTCGAACCGGCCGGTAAGGAGCAATTGATTCAAACTGTCAAGCTTCTGCATGACTTGCAAGTGCCATGGATGACGGTTGGCCGCGGCTCGAATATGCTTATATCCGATAAAGGAGTGCGCGGAGTTGTCATTCATACAGGATTGGCACTTGATTATGTCCGTCAGGAAGAACACTTGATTCATGCTGGAGCAGGTTATTCGTTTATTAAATTGTCGGTAACCTCGAGCAATTTGGGCCTGGCAGGGCTCGAATATGCAGGAGGCATTCCTGGAACGGTCGGCGGGGCCGTATACATGAATGCGGGGGCACATGGGTCTGACGTGTCACGAATATTAGATTCTGCTGAGATTGTACTGGACACAGGGGAATTGGTGCGTTACGGTGCGGAAGAGATGCAGTTTGCTTACCGCCATTCTGTGCTGCATGAGAAACGGGGCATCGTATTGGAGGCGACGTTCCGGCTCACGCCCGGAGATCGACAAGAACTCAAAGCCTTGAATGCATCGTATAAGGATCGCCGGCGGCGTACGCAACCGCTGACATCGGCATGCGCAGGCAGCGTATTCCGCAATCCCCCGGGAGATTATTCTGCCCGGCTCATTGAAGAAGCGGGGTTGAAGGGATTGCGCATCGGCGGGGCCGAAGTTTCCACGCAACACGCCAATTTCATTGTAAACACCGGGCAAGCAACAGCGTCAGACGTGCTCACCCTGATGGAGCGTATCCAACTAACGATAAAGGACCGTTATGGTGTCGAGTTGGTGCCGGAAGTGTTGGTGGTGGGTGAGCGGTAATCTCGGAGGTGATACATTGGACAAATTGGTGATTGAGGGTGGAAAGCCTCTATCAGGAACCATTCGTATCCATGGAGCGAAAAATGCCGCTTTACCGATTTTAGCAGCCGCGATCCTGGCCGACGGTACCGTGAAGCTCGATAATGTCCCGCAATTACTCGATATTGAAGTAATGCTGAACATTTTGCGCCGACTAGGTTGCCGAGCCGTTCAGGACGGCTATACGGTCACTATGGATTCTGCAGGTGCTCACTCGGCCCACGTGCCGGAAGATTTGATGCGCCAGATGCGCTCCTCTATCTTCTTAATGGGGCCGCTGCTTGCGCGTTTTAAAGAGGTTCATATTTATCAGCCTGGCGGTTGTGCCATTGGCGAACGCAAGATTGATTTGCATTTGCGCGGGCTGCAAGCGCTTGGTGCCGAATTAGAGCAATGCGGCAATCGCATTACATGCCGCGCGGAGCAATTGGAAGGCGCCGAAATTCATTTGGATTTTCCTAGCGTGGGCGCTACCGAAAATATTATGATGGCGGCGGTTCTAGCTAAAGGAACGACGGTAATTACGAATACTGCGCGGGAGCCGGAAATTGTTGATCTGCAGCGGTTCCTTAACCGAATGGGCGCTAATATTACCGGTGCGGGCTCGGATACGATAATCGTGACCGGGGTGAAGCAGCTCCGCGGGTGTCAATACGAGATCATACCTGATCGCATCGTCGCGGGCACGCTAATGATTGCGGCCGCGGCGACACGCGGTGCGGTGACGCTCACCAACGCCCATGCAGAACATTTAACGGCATTAATTCATATCCTGCGCAGGGCTGGTGTTCAGATTGCTACGAGTGATGGTATAATTAATGTGACCAGCATCGGGAGGCCGAAAGCGGTGGAGCGAACCGTTACATCGCCGTATCCGGCGTTCCCTACGGATTTACAGTCTCAGCTGATGGTCCTTCTATCGCTTGCTGATGGCGTCAGCGTCATGAAGGAGACCGTATTCGAAGGTCGCTTCAGGCATGTGGATGAACTGTCCCGCATGGGGGCGGATATTCGCGTAGACTTGAGCTCTGCTTTTGTCAGAGGTGTTCAGTCGCTGTATGGCGCTACGGTGGAAGCAACGGATTTGCGTGCCGGAGCCGCGCTCGTCATCGCGGGATTGGCGGCACAAGGGCGCACAATCTTGGAGCAGGTGCATCACATCGACCGGGGCTACGATCGCATCGAGCATATATTCAGCCGGCTGGGTGCAAAGATTGATCGCTATACCCCAGTTCCGAAGTTGGATTTTGCAAATGGATAAACGGCAATCATGCAATCATCGGGTCCCCTCCTAATACGGAGGGGATTGCGAGTATTTGCACTACTGTATATATTAGTATAAGAGAGGTTATTCAAAAGGCCTCCATTTGATCACGAAGTATCCGAAGATGCGATTCGGCATCGAATCTTGCATTCACTCTCGAAGAGCTTATGCTTACGATGAAGTTTTCCTGCGAAAACTTGTACTTCTCTTCTCGGTACCGAAAGTGGTCTTGCTGAACACGCATTATTATATGTTTACTGTTGATGAAGAAGGGGATGAACCCATTGCAAGTAAGAACGATTCCCCCGCTGCCAGACAAGCCGCAGAAGAAGAAGCGGAAAGCAACAAAACTGATTTGGCTTTTATTTGTCTTATTTATCGTCCTGCTCGGAGTGTTGTTCTTCCGTTCGCCCATCAGCAAAATATCACAGGTGCGCTGGATTGGAGAGCATTTCGTAACGCAAGCGAATCTAACCGAGACGAGCGGCCTGAGGCCGGGAGAGCCCTTCTTTGGGACAAGCAGTTCAACCGTTGCCGAACGCATTCAAGCCAAGTATCCGTTTGTGAAATCAGTGCAGGTCGACAAGCAATTTCCTGGTTTAGTTGAAGTGCATGTTCATGAATATGCTGCAGTTGCCTATGAATTGACTGCTGACGGAATGATGCAAGCATGTCTTGAGAACGGTTCGGTCGTCAAGCTTGACGAACAGCTGAAGACGGTACTCGAGAAGCCAATGCTTACACAGTGGGATGGACAACAAGAGATGAAGTCCAAGCTGAGCAAAGAGTTGGCTAACATACCGAAAGGGCTTCTGGCCGATATTTCCGAGATTCGCTTCTTTCCGTCGTCCTCTTACCCGGATCGCATTAAGCTGTATACCCGTTCAGGATTCGAGGTTGTAACGAGCGTCACTTTTTTGCATGATAAGATTGCCTACTTGAGCGGAGTCGTGGAGACGCAGGAACCAGGCCGCATCACGATGTTGAAGGCCGATTCGTACATCCCATATTCCAGCCTGCCTGCTTCCGAAGAAGATGTCGAGTTAGATTCAGAGGGCGAAGATGCAACTGGTATAGGCAAGGATAGAGATAGTCAAGAAGCAAATGATATCGATACTGAGAGGCTAACAGAGTCTGATGCCGATAAAGACAGTCAAGATGAGTAAAATCTGGAGAAAGAAAAAAACTCTACTCAATAAACGGAAAAAATGCTAGAATAAAGCTTATGGTATTTCCCGCGATCTCCTTCTTTTTTCTTTAAGTTTTTATGTAAAGAAAAGCCCACTTCATTTATAGCGTCTTTTACATATGGAAGGACTTATCACTAAAAAATTTGTAGAAAAAAGAGGGAATGACTAAACTTTGTTGAATACATACAAAGTGTCCGGGGATACAAACATACCAATTGACTTGGAAGTGGGAGGTGCCACGGGTTGAGCAGCAATGACATCATTGTGAGTTTGGACATCGGTACATCCAAAGTGCGTGCTATCATCGGAGAAATTAACAACGGAACGCTGCAAATCATCGGCGTTGGATCTGCTGACTCAGAAGGTATTCGCAAAGGTGCGATTGTAGATATTGATCAGACCGTCCAATCAATTCGCAATGCTATTGAGCATGCGGAGCGAATGGTCGGCATTGAAATTACGGAAGTATACGTAGGCATATCGGGCAATCATATCGGCTTGCAATCGAGCCATGGAGTTGTCGCGGTCTCGAACGAAGACCGTGAAATCGGCGAAGAGGATATTGAGCGTGTGCTCAAAGCGGCAGAAGTTATCGCTTTGCCTCCAGAACGCGAGATTATCGACGTGGTCGCAAAGCAATACGTTGTTGACGGATTGGAAGATATTCACGATCCGCGCGGCATGATTGGAGTACGTCTGGAAGTCGATGCAACGATTATCACGGGTGCGAAGACCGCAATACATAATTTACTAAGATGTGTGGAGAAAGCGGGCTTGCATGTCAAAGATTTAGTGCTGATGTCACTGGCCGGCGGACAGCTGGCTTTATCCAAAGACGAAAAAACGATGGGATCGGTGCTTGTAGATGTAGGCGCCGGAGCGACGACGATTGCGATCTTCCGCGACGGGACGCTTACAGCCACAACAACTTTGCCTATCGGCGGTGACTTCGTCACGAACGATATTGCTTACGGTTTGCGCACGATGTCAGACCATGCGGAGAAAGTGAAGCTGAAATTCGGCTGCGCTTGGATTGACGATGCAGTGGAAGACCAAGTCTTCAAAGTAACCCGTATCGGCAGTAACGTAGAAAAAGAGTTTAATCAAGTATTTTTGGCCAACATCATTGAACCGCGCGTACAGGAAATATTCCATCTTGTCAAAAATGAAGTGAAGCGTCTAGGTTTCACGGAATTGCCTGGTGGGTACATTCTATCCGGCGGCACTGTATCGATGCCAGGGGTATTGCATGCGGCGCAAGCCGAGTTGCAAACGTCCGTACGCATTGCCGTGCCTGACTTTATCGGAGTGCGCGATCCGGGATTTGTCAGTGGTGTTGGGGTATTGCATCATGTGTTGCGCTCCGTTCGTCCACGCAGTGCGGGTGGCACTAAGAAAGCGACAGCACGGAAGCCAACTCCAGTTGAATCATCGAACAAGCCGGGCTTAATTGAACGGTTGAAAAATATGTTTAGTGAATTCATCTAGAGGTTGTTCAAAAAGCGTTCTTTTTGAACACGGATCTTTAATAAAAAGTTGACTTCATGCCATCCATGCACAATGAAGGGGAGATGGAGAACTGATGTTGGAATTTGAATTTGAGATGGAACAATTAGCCCAAATTAAAGTTATCGGCGTCGGCGGCGGCGGCAGTAACGCGGTTAACCGCATGATAGATAACGGTGTCCAGGGCGTTGAATTTATTACGGTAAATACAGATGCGCAGGCGCTGCATTTTGCAAAGTCCGAGCATAAGCTGCAGATTGGGGATAAGCTGACTCGAGGCTTGGGCGCTGGAGCGAATCCGGATGTAGGGAAGAAAGCTGCTGAGGAATCACGCGAGTTAATAAGCAATACGTTGAAAGGCGCCGATATGGTATTCGTTACAGCCGGAATGGGCGGCGGAACAGGTACCGGCGCAGCACCGGTTATTGCCGAAATCGCCAAAGAATGCGGCGCTTTAACTGTCGGCGTTGTCACTCGTCCGTTTACATTCGAAGGTCGTAAACGCTTTACACAATCAGAGATGGGGATTGAATCTCTGAAAGAGAAAGTCGATACGCTTATCGTCATTCCAAATGACCGTTTGCTAGAGATTGTAGACAAGAAGACACCGATGCTGGAAGCTTTCCGTGCGGCGGATAACGTGCTTCATCAGGCTGTGCAGGGCATTTCCGATTTAATTGCGGTACCAGGTCTTATTAACTTGGACTTTGCCGACGTGAAGACGATTATGACTGAACGCGGATCTGCGCTGATGGGTATCGGTGTTGCCAATGGCGAGAGTCGCGCAGCGGAAGCGGCACGCAAGGCAATTATGAGCCCGCTTCTCGAGACGTCTATCGATGGAGCGCGCGGTGTTATTATGAACATTACGGGCGGTTCGAATCTTTCTTTGTATGAAGTCAATGAAGCAGCCGAGATTGTAACAGCAGCTTCTGATCCAGAAGTGAATATGATTTTCGGTGCAATCATTGATGAGAATATGAAGGATGATATTAAGGTTACGGTCATCGCAACTGGATTTGAGCATAAGCCTGCGCCTGCCATTCCAGGGCGTCGTCCGCCGTCTGCTGCGAGCGGCAACGAAGGCAATGATTCACGTTCTGACTCTGCTCTTCGTCCATTCGGAAATCAGCCGGCAGGAGATCAGTTGGATATTCCAACATTTTTGCGCAATCGGCCTCGTAATACCAACAACGATTAATGTAACGATCAAGCGATTGATAAAGCGTTTGCCTACTACAGGCAAACGCTTTTGTCGTTCCTCATCCATGAAAGCTATCATCTGGTAACCCTCGACAAAAAAAGTGTCTTTCCTCGCCCACCTTTAGACAGACTTCGGATAAGGGTCTCTTTATACTAATTAATAACTTCCCAATAGTTGGCGGCTTATGAAGGGGGGAAGCACATTGACCGTCATCTATGCTGATCTTATATTTGGTCTGAACATCATTTTGGATTGGACCTTGCTCCGCACGACAGCTTGGATGCGAGGGTTCTCCTTCTCAAAATGGAAGGTTGCTGCGGCGACGGGTGTGGGGACGGCTTATGCTGCTGTGTTATTCATACCGTCGTATCCGATTCTTTATACGTATGTGGGAAAAATACTTTTTTCTATAGTTATGCTGCTCATCGCATTTGGATTTCGCAACATCGGTTTTTTTGTTAAAACGTTCGCGACTTTTTATTTCTCAGCATTTGTATTGGCCGGCGGTGCCATCGGCTTGCAATATTTATTTCAAGATGCTAGAGGATGGTCGCTCTTTCGCGAGGCCCGCGAAATGTGGAAGAGCGGCGGTGCAGATCTGCAAATGGGTGCAGGCTTCTTAGTCGTGGCGTTGCTGGCTTCCTACGCTTTATTTCGTACGGTGTGGAAGCAAGGCAAACGTCAGCAGCAAGTGGCAAGACAATTGGTTCAGGTGGATATTCAAATTGGTGAAATTAAGCGCAGCTGCACAGGTCTGGTGGATACGGGAAATCATCTGAATGATCCATTGAGCGGTGCGCCAGTCATTATTACGGAGTCATGCCTATGGGAGGGAGCCTTGCCCGGAGAATGGCTCGCACGGCTGAAGCAGGAGCAGCCGCTCGATATGCTGCAATCAATAGGCGATTCGGATGGGAAATGGCCGTTTGATGAGTCCAGGCTGCGCATCATCCCTTATCGTGGAGTAAACCAAGGGATGCAGTGGATGATTGGATTAAAGCCGGACTTCATTCAAGTAACTTCCGATACCGAAAAGTACGTCTGTACAAAAGTTATTATTGGGCTGGACGGAGGAACGTTATCCCACGAAGGTGCATTTCAGGCGATTATCCATCCCGGTGTGATGGAATCCGCAGCAGCAGCATCCTATTCGCTGCATTCGGAGACTCCAGAAGCGGCTACGCGCGCTTCCTAACATATCGAATCGAGCCTGACATTGCTTCGAATGTTTTATCATCATCGTTACATAGGACGTGCTGCAGTCTATATTGCCCTTTCATCACAACGTTTATAGGAGGATTGGCGATGCGGTTGAAATGGAAACTAATGATGCAACTCTATTATTATAGGCTGTTGTTCTGGGTCGGACTAAAGCGCGACGAAATCTATTATATCGGCGGAAGCGAGGCGCTTCCGCCGCCTCTGACGCGAGAAGAGGAAGAATATTTACTTTCCAAGCTATCTTCGGGAGAAGCGGCGATACGGGCGATGCTTATCGAGCGCAACTTGCGGCTTGTCGTGTACATTGCAAGAAAGTTCGAGAACACGGGCATTCATATCGAAGACTTGGTATCTATCGGCGCCATCGGGTTGATTAAGGCGGTCAATACGTTCGATCCGGAGAAAAAGATTAAGCTGGCCACGTATGCATCACGCTGTATCGAGAATGAGATTTTAATGTATTTGCGCCGCAACAGCAAGACGAGAACGGAAGTATCCTTTGATGAACCGCTCAATATCGACTGGGACGGGAACGAGCTGTTGTTGTCCGACGTGCTGGGCACAGAAAATGATACGATTTACAAAAATATTGAAGAGCAGGTGGATCGCAAGCTGCTCCACAAAGCGCTCGATAAGCTGAGTGAAAGAGAACGCATGATCATGGAGCTTCGATTCGGTCTGGCGGATGGGGAAGAGAAGACGCAGAAGGACGTTGCTGATTTGTTGGGTATTTCCCAGTCTTACATCTCCCGTCTGGAGAAGCGGATTATTAAGCGTTTACGCAAGGAATTTAATAAAATGGTGTAGCCTGAAAATCTCCATGAGCACCGCTGTTTTTTGCCATCTTGTGTCGGAATGCGAATGGGATGCAGGAATAAAAATGATCCCCGGGGAGATAATGTACATTAATGTTTCTCCCTGGGAGGTAGTCACGAATGACCCGAAACAAAGTCGAAATTTGCGGTGTCGATACATCGAAGTTACCCGTGCTCACTAACGCCGAAATGAGAGAATTGTTCGTGTCTCTGCAGGAACGAAACGACCGTTCGGCTCGAGAAAAGTTAGTCAACGGTAACTTGCGCCTTGTCCTTAGCGTCATCCAACGCTTTAATAATCGCGGAGAGTTTGTTGATGATTTATTTCAAGTCGGCTGCATCGGATTGATGAAAGCCATCGACAACTTTGACCTAGGGCAGAACGTCAAATTCTCAACCTACGCGGTCCCGATGATTATAGGTGAAATTCGCCGGTATTTGCGGGACAACAACCCGATCCGGGTGTCTCGCAGCTTACGGGATATCGCGTACAAGGCATTGCAAGTTCGTGATTCCTTGACGAATCAGAATTCTCGGGAGCCGACGATCAATGAAATCTCAGAGGCTTTAAACGTTCCCAAGGAAGACGTCGTATTTGCGCTTGACGCCATTCAAGACCCCGTCTCGCTGTTTGAACCGATTTATCACGATGGCGGCGATCCAATCTATGTGATGGATCAAATAAGCGACGATAAGAACAAAGACGTGTCTTGGATCGAAGAGATTGTGCTTCGAGAGGCGATGCGTAAATTAAATGAGCGCGAGAAGATGATTTTATCAATGCGTTTTTTTGAAGGAAAGACTCAGATGGAGGTTGCGGATGAGATTGGAATATCGCAAGCTCAAGTATCACGACTTGAGAAATCCGCTATTAATCAAATGCAGAAGCATGTTCGAACTTAACCCTTCATGTTAAGTTATGCTTACAGCCGACCGCTTAGAAGCGTCGGCTTTTTTAACGTTTAAGGACATCCTTGGGCGTAGGGGGAGCGAGAAAAATGTGTCGCATCCAATTTCACTCCTCGGAAATGTTAATCGCGGGAAAAGGACATTTTGCCCGAAGGATACATATACTTAAGGTATATAAGTGCGCATTCAAAAGAGGACTTTATGAACACCCTCTGTAAAGTAAGGTCAAATCCAATGTGTCGTGGTGAATACTTATGAAAATATCCGATTTCCAAACGAAGGATGTCATTAATATTGTAGACGGGAAAAAGCTAGGGCAAGTTAGCGATGTAGAACTCGATTTGAAGCAGGGCCGCATCGATTCCATTGTCGTGCCCAATTACAGCAAGTTCCTTGGCATGTTCGGTGGAGGCACGGAGTTGGTTATCCCATGGCGCAATATCGTCAAAATTGGGGCCGACGTTGTGCTTGTCAAAATGGAAGAGACAAAGACGATACGAACCGAGGAGTATGAGGACACGTCGTTTCAGCACAAAGCATAGGCTTACAAGGGCTGTTTATGGTACACTGTACGTTGAGGTGAACATTGATGGAACCTTTTGTGCTTCAGCGAAAGAAACATGATGACGGGCCTGAGCTGCTTGAACTAAAAGGCTGGACGGATGCATATCCGGCATTGACTGCCGGCTTCACGACACGAAGTGGAGGGGTCAGCGAAGGTGACTGCGGTACATTAAACTGCGCGCTCCATGTTCAAGACGATGAAAAGCATGTAATAATGAATCGTCTGCGTGTCGCTGAGGCCAGCGGTATGCCGTTCGATGCGTGGACATGCGCGGAACAGGTGCATGGCAACCGCGTGCATATCGTAACGTCGGACGAACGCGGCAGAGGGAGATTGAATCGGGATGATGCGATTCAAAATGCGGATGCCCTGGTTACTGATGTAACAGGGGTTATGCTGACATCGTTCTATGCCGATTGTGTCCCGCTCTTGTTCCTTGATCCAGTGCAGCATGTTATCGGACTTGCTCACGCAGGGTGGAAAGGGACGGTAAGCAAAATCGGACCGGCGACGATACATACGATGATGACGAATTACCAATGTCAACTTGAACACATTCGTGTAGCGATAGGTCCATCCATCGGACCTTGCTGTTATGAGGTGGACGAGCGCGTGCTGTCAGAGGTAAATAGCGTGTTAACGGCTTGTCCGGAGGCGATGGCGCATGCGGACACGATCATTCGTCCCACGACGCCGGGACATGCCATGCTGGATTTGCGAGAACTGAATCGACAATTGTTGAACCAAGCAGGAATTTTGACAACAAATATCGAATGTACTAGTTTGTGTACCGGTTGCCATACTGATATGTTCTTCTCCCATCGCATGGAAGGGGGAGCAACCGGACGTATGATGAGTTGGATTGGTTGGAGGATGACATGATGACGCTGCAGCAGCGAATACAAGCTGTAGAACAACGCATACAAGCCGCATGCGATCGCAGTGGCCGCGAGCGAGACGAAGTTCAAGTGATAGCTGTAACGAAGTATGTCTCACTTGAAGCTACAGGAGAGGCGATTCACGCTGGCTTGCCACATATCGGCGAGAATCGTTGGCAGGATGCGGAAGCGAAATGGAAAGCTTTCGGCGCGGAAGCAACGTGGCATTTTATCGGATCATTGCAAAGCAACAAAGCGAAGGACGTTGTGGGAAAGTTCACCTACGTCCATTCCTTGGACCGCTTTTCTCTGGCACAGGCCATCGAGAAGCGCGCTGCTTCACTGGAAGAACGCGTGCGCTGCTTAATACAGGTAAATATCTCTGGTGAAGATACGAAGCAAGGATTGCCTCCAGAGCAGGTGTCATCGTTCTTGGAACAATTGCGTGCGTTTCCTCATCTCGAGCCGGTCGGATTAATGACAATGGCCCCTTACGAACTGCAACCGGAAGAGACGAGACCCGTCTTTCGTGGCTTAAGGCTGCTGCGTGATGAACTGGAGGCGACAATGCCCGAATCGTTACCGCATTTATCTATGGGAATGTCCAATGATTTCGAGATTGCCATCGAAGAAGGAGCAACATGGGTTCGGCTTGGTTCCATCCTGGTAGGGAAGGAAGGGGAAGCATAATGGGTGTAATGAACCGTTTTATGAATTTTCTCGGACTGCAAGAAGAAGAAGAGATCATCGAACGTGAAAAGGTGGCGGACGCCGAAGAGCACGAGCTGGAAGCACCGGTATTCGACCAACGCAAGTCTTCATCGAAGGGAGCCAACATTGTGAGCATCCATTCACAAAAAGCGGCTAAAGTGGTGCTCTATGAACCCCGGTCTTACGATGAAGCGCAAGAGATCGCTGATCATCTGCGTTCACGGCGCTCGGTCGTTGTTAATTTGCAGCGTGTGCGCAACGACCAAGCCTTGCGCATTATCGACTTCTTAAGCGGAACCGTATACGCCTTGAGCGGAAATATATCGAAGATTGGCGGAAATATATTTATTTGTACGCCGGAGCATATTGAAATTCAAGGTTCGATCACTGAGATGTTCGCAGAAGAGTTTGACTACAATCAAATGAGGTGACCTGAATTTGGAAATCCAGGTGTTAACGTACTTGGGCTATTTATATCAGATATACAGATGGCTCATTATTATTTATATTTTGATGTCTTGGGTGCCTAACGTACGCGAAAGCTTCGTGGGTGAAATAATAGGTAAGATCGTCGAACCTTATTTAGCCCCGTTCCGGCGCATTATTCCGCCGATTGGCGGTATGCTTGACATCTCCCCGATCGTAGCTTTGTTTACGCTCCACTTCGTTTACATGGGCTTATTTGCGGTCGTTCAATATATTTTCTAATGAATAAGGAAGAATATATTGCAGATGTATTCTTGCCTTATTTCTCTCACAGCTACGGCCTGTCCTTGGACAGGGAGGACATGTCAGCTAAGCTGGAGCAGAGCTTGTAAAGGGCGGCGAATAGCAATGACAGGCAACGAAAGTGTATACGCTCACTTCCATCCCGATGAACGCGCGTTTGTCGATCGTGCATGGGAGTGGGTGACGCGTGCTGCGCAAGAACATGAAGTACGGCGCACTGATTTTATGGATCCGCGGCAAGCCTTCATCGTAGCTACGCTTGTCAATCGTCAACCAGACGTACAGCTTCGGCTTGACGGCGGGTATGAACAGGCCGAGCGCAAGCGGGCGCTAATCGCCCCCGATTATGTCTATGTCGAAGGAGAAGAGATGGGGATATCCGTCATGGAGATCACATCCTCTGATCGGAAATGGGACGAGCTCGAACATGGCGATTTTTTGGGTGCAGTGCTTGGTTTAGGAATAAAGCGGGACAAAATAGGTGACATTCACATCAGTGAGGACCGTTGCCATGTGCTAATAACCGAGGAGATAGCGTCTTTTCTCGATACGCACCTTCGTCAAGTGCATCGGGTCAATGTGTTTACGGAAGTGCTGCCGCTTTCCGACTTGCGCACCATTAATGTGGAACTGAATGTGATGCAGCTCAGTGTCGCGTCGCTTCGTCTGGATGGCATCGCAAGCGATGTATTCAGACTGAGCCGCACGAAGATTGTTGCCCCCATTAAAGCGGGGCGCTGCAAGGTTAATTGGAAAGTAGAAGAGAATCCGTCCGCTCAACTTGGAGTAGGCGATGTTGTGTCGCTGCAGGGCTTTGGACGCTTCAAGGTCATCGACATGGAAGGGATGACGAAGAAAGGCCGCATGCGGATTACGGTGGGGACGTATGCCCGTTAGGAACATTTGGGAACGGGAGTATGCAGGATTTCTGCATGAATTTGTCGAAAAAAAGGATACGCTCTAGGGTTCGTAATTTTGAGGAGGTGCACATCATGCCATTGACACCATTGGACATACATAACAAAGAATTTGGCCGCAAGCTGCGCGGTTACGATGAGGACGAGGTTAACGAATTTCTAGACCAAATCATTAAAGATTATGAGGCGGCTATCCGCGAGAACAAGGAAATGCAGAGCCATGCCGCAGGCTTGCAGGATAAGCTCAATCACTTTGCGAACTTGGAAGAAACGTTAAGCAAGACGATCATTGTGGCCCAAGAAGCAGCTGACGAAGTGAAGAGCAATGCAAAAAAAGAAGCGCAGCTCATCATTAAAGAAGCGGAGAAAAATGCCGACCGCATCGTTAACGATGCGCTGACGAGATCCCGTAAAATTGCAATGGAAGTGGAAGAGCTGAAGAAGCAAGCTTCCATTTACCGCGCCCGCTTCCGTACGCTGGTGGAGGCGCAGCTGGAGCTTCTCAGTCAAGATGGTTGGGAAGCGCTTGAACGTGCCGAAGTAAAAGAATTGTATTAATCCTCCTCAAGTCGTGTTTGACATTTGTGCCAAAACGCGCTATAACTATGTATTATTCGATAAGTAACCTTTCGGGCAAGTTCTGAATCAGCGCCACGATGTCGATGATTCAGTCTGACCGCAACATAACAGCAATTCAATGACGGGAACGCGCCGTCACGCACCTTGTTCTCCAGAGAGTCGGAGATGCTGTGAACCGATGAACAAGCCGTGAGTGGACATCATCCCGGAGAAGTTAGGCTGAACCTTAGAAGCCGTTGCGTATGCACACGTTCTAACCTGAAGCTTAACCGGAACCCTACCGTTATCGAGGGCGTGTATATATACAATACACGATCAGAGTGCCGTGCAATGAGTGAGGGACAACTCACTTCGATGGGCGGAACAAGGGTGGTAACGCGAGATAACCTCGTCCCTTTATTGGGATGGGGTTTTTTTTATTGCAAACTGATTACGGTATGGAGAAAGGAAGAGATATCATGAGAAAAGTAGATGTCAAAGAACGCGCCCGGGAGCGGGAACTTCGCGTATTAGCAAAATGGAACCAAGAGCATACGTTTGAAAAATCAATTGAACAGCGGGAAGGTAAACCGAACTTCGTATTCTATGAAGGACCGCCAACGGCGAATGGTGCACCTCATATCGGTCATGTGCTTGGACGCGTAATGAAAGACTTCATTTGCCGCTATAAGACGATGGCGGGCTACCGCGTCGTGCGCAAGGCTGGCTGGGATACGCACGGTCTGCCTGTCGAGCTTGGCGTGGAGAAGCAATTGGGTATCTCTGGAAAGCAGGAAATCGAGAACTATGGCGTGGAAGCGTTCGTCAAGAAATGTAAGAACAGCGTCTTCGAATATGAGAAGCAGTGGCGCGAGCTGACTGAAGCGATCGGCTACTGGACGAATCTTGACGATCCATATATTACACTTGATAACAAGTACATTGAGAGCGTATGGCACATTTTGTCCACGATTCATAACAAAGGGCTTTTGTACCGCGGCCATCGTGTCAGCCCGTACTGCCCATGCTGCCAGACGACTCTGAGCTCGCACGAAGTGGCGCAAGGGTATGAAACGGTCAAGGATCTGTCCGCGACCGTAAAGTTCAAATTGCATGATACCGGTGAATATGTGTTGGCATGGACGACTACGCCTTGGACACTGCCTGCGCACGCAGCGCTGGCGATGAACTCGGATATGGACTATGTGCGCGTTCAACAAGACGATGCTGTCTATATTGTTGCGAAGAACTTGGCCGAGGACGTGATGAATGGATCATACACCGTTCTGTCGGAGCATAAAGGTTCCGAATTCATCGGCAAAACATATGACGCGCCGTTTACGTTCATCAAACCGGAAAAAGGCCATCTCATCGTATCCGCAGGCTTCGTAACAGATTCAAGCGGTACGGGGATCGTTCATATGGCTCCTGCTCACGGGGAAGATGACTATAAGAGCTGCCGCGAGAACGGGATTAGCTTCGTTAGTGTTGTCGACACGCAAGGCCGCTACACGGACGAAGTGAGCGACTTCGCGGGCCGGTTCGTGAAAGATTGCGATATCGACATCGTGAAGACGTTGTCCGAGCGAGGAACGTTGTACAGCAAAGAAAAATACGAGCACAGCTATCCATTCTGCTGGCGCTGCAAGACACCGCTTCTCTATTATGCGACCGAATCATGGTTCATCAAGACGACAGCGGTTAAAGATCAATTAATCGAAAATAACAATAAAGTGGACTGGTATCCGTCCCATATTCGCGAAGGACGCTTCGGCAACTTCTTGGAAGACCTCGTCGATTGGAACATCAGCCGCAATCGCTATTGGGGAACGCCGCTTAACGTGTGGGTGTGCAACTCCTGCAAAGGCGAGTATGCGCCGCACAGCCACCAAGATTTGCGTGAACGTGCGACTGTGCCGATTGCGCCAGACTTGGAGCTCCATAAGCCTTATGTAGACGAAGTGAAGCTCAACTGTCCGCATTGCGATCACGGCGAGATGGAACGCACTTCGGAAGTCATTGATGTCTGGTTCGACAGCGGCTCGATGCCGTTTGCGCAGCATCATTATCCATTCGGCGACGAGAAGAGCTTCAATGAGCTATATCCAGCAGATATGATTTGTGAAGGAATCGACCAAACTCGCGGCTGGTTCTTCAGCTTGCTGGCTGTCTCGACATTGTACAATGGCAAAGCGCCGTATAAAGCGGTCATTGCAACCGGGCATATTTTGGATGAGAACGGGCAAAAAATGTCTAAATCCAAAGGCAACGTTATTGATCCTTGGGAAATCATCAACGAATATGGCACCGATGCCTTCCGCTGGGCGTTGTTATCTGATAGCGCGCCATGGAACTCGAAGCGATTCTCCAAGCAGATTGTAGCCGAGGCGAAGTCTAAAGTAATCGATACGCTCGTAAATACACATGCTTTTTATGCGTTGTATGCGACCATCGATCAGTATGATCCGAAGGCGTATGAGGATCGTCCGTCCGCTAACAAGCTGGATCGGTGGATTCTGTCCCGCTTGCACACGTTAATGGCAACGGTAATCAAGGGGCTGCAAGCGAACGATTTCTTAAATCCGGCGAAGGCGATCGAAGGATACGTAGATGAGCTGAGCAACTGGTACATCCGTCGCTCCCGCGACCGCTTCTGGGGCAGCGAGATGACGGAAGACAAACTGTCGGCATACCAGACGCTTCGCACGGTGCTGGTAACTCTTGCGAAGCTGATTGCGCCATACGCTCCGATGGTGGCTGAAGATATGTACACGAATCTGGGCGGCGAATGCCAAAGCGTTCATTTAGCCGAATATCCGCAAGCAAATGAAGCTATGGTAGATGCGGAGCTTGAGCGTGACATGGAGACAGCGCGTCAAATCGTTGAGCTTGCCCGCAACGTCCGTAACGAAACGAGCATTAAGACACGCCAACCGCTGTCTGAGCTCATTATTTCCATGGATCGACAGTTCGATCTGGCTGGCTATGATGAGGTTATTAAGGACGAAATCAATGTGAAAGATATTCGCGTTGAGACAAGCGACAATGGCTTTGTTGATTTCGCCTTGAAGCTGAACTTGAAAGTAGCGGGGAAAAAGTACGGGAAGAACGTCGGGCCGCTGCAAGCCAGCTTGAAAGCAATGACAGCGGAAGACACGCGTCAAATCGTCGAACAAGGTGAATGGAGCTTCACTAGTGCCGATGGCGAGACATTAATCATTACTCGTGATGAGCTGCTCATTGAGAAGCAGGCGAAGTCGGGCTTCGCATCCGCATCTGGCTATCAAATGACGGTCGCGCTCAACACAGACATCACGCCAGAGCTCGAACAAGAAGGCTGGGTGCGTGAAGTCGTCCGCGGTATTCAAGATACGCGTAAAAAGCTTGATTTGCCAATTGAGAAACGCGTTGACATCGTATTGGATGTGGATGACGAATTGAAAGCGGCCATTCAAGCGTTCGAATCGACGCTGCGTGACAATGTTCTTGTTGCTTCCTTATCTTTTGGTACGGACGATATGATGGAGACGATCGATTTGGGACAGAAGACAATCCGCGTGCATATTGCTTAAAGAACACGTTTAAAAAGGGGACTTTTTAAACAATCTCTTAAATCGATTGGCGGGCACGGGAATGAGCATCACTTCCAAGGGAACACTAAGATGGATACCGCTTGTAGCGTAGAAATATGAGAGGAGAGCGTTGACCTTGCAGGGAATTTATCCAGCATCAGGTCGCGCTCTTTTTACCATTAAGGAAAGTTTAAGTTCTATGAAACAAAATCAAACATCCCTTATGGTGATAAAACCTATATGTGGTCGCTTATCTTGGAATGGCCTCGATAGAGGGTTTTCTTTTCTCACCGTTTGGCCTTAGTGAGGAGGCATGTCAATGTCAAGGCAAAGACAAAGAAAAAATAAAGATAAGAAGGAACAGGAGCAAGAAAAACGAGAGACCATCACGACCGAGTTCCCAGCTTCAATTCCGGACAATGATGAAGAAGAGCGCAAGATGATGAAGACGATACACGACTATACCGTTCTTATGGCGCAGCAAATGGAGAAGTCCCGTATTTATGAATATACGGAACTTCAGTTGAATCCTCGCCGCTTAATATGGGTCAATCTTATGGGAGGCGCTGCACGGGGTGTCGGGATCGCTATCGGCTTCACGATATTTACCGCAATCATTGTATATATATTGCAATATCTCGGGGCGCTTAACCTGCCAATTATCGGCGACTTCATTGCAGATATTGTACGTATCGTTCAACGACAGCTAGACACGAAGTTCTATTAGTGCAAATCCGGTTCCGCATGGTCGGATAAATCGATGTGCTCATCCTCTTCAAGTAAAGGGATGCCTTCACCACTTTCCATATACTGACGGTACTGGCGATTGCGGACGATTGACACATGACGACCAGTAATATCAGTGGCAACGAAGCTTTCGAACGCTTCGACGCTGCCGTCCAATTCTTCGGATGCTTCGATCATCAGGTGGTCATAGTCGTCTGCATTGCGTTCTTCATGCATCGCTGGTGAATCCGAAGTGCCCCATGCTTCAACGATTTGCCAAGCATCTTCACCGTCGAAGCCGTTCTGTGTATCAAGCTCATCAAGGCTGGTACGGCCAAAGGGAGGAGTCAAAAATTGCTCTTCCACTGGACGCCGATCCGATACGAATGTCTCTGGGCAATGTTCTACGCAATACATTGTCGAAGGTACTGCTTCAAGTCGCTCGTAAGGAATATGTTCGTCGCATACGACGCAAATGCCGTACGTGCCTTTTGTCATCATACCCAATGCGGTCTCAATCCGTTCAAGCAATATTTCATGATGTTCATTCAGCGCGATATCTTTGCCGCGTTCATACATTTCCGTCGCCACATCGGCGGGATGGTTGTCGATGGTCGACAACTCGCCTGTATTTTCACGCAATGAATGGGACAAGCCATAATGCTCTCCCTGCTTCAAGCGCTGCTCAAGGTTGGCCTTCGTATCGATTAAGCTTTGCCGTAAGCTTGCTAATTGGTCTGCGGTCAGTTGAGTCATCGTTCGCAAGACTCCTTTCGGGTTGACGTAACGCTTACGTATAGAATGTGCGTTTTAGGCAAAAAACTTCATGGTAAATGACACAGAGGTTGGGTTGGATTGGACGGCATTTTTCAACCTATGATACAATGAGCGAGGCTGGTCTTAGGAAAGAAATACATACGAAAATGAGGTGACAGTAGGGCCGTGTGGTACTATATCATTGCTCTAATCGTTTTTTTGATTGATCAGGGCACAAAGTGGATAATTGCTACAAAGCTAGAATTATATGAACAAATTTCGGTTATCGGAAATTTCTTTCTCATTACGTCGCATCGCAACACAGGCGCCGCGTTCAGCATTCTGGAAAATAAGCGCTGGTTTTTTGTTATCGTGACGATAATCGTTGTGGCAGGGATTATTTGGTACATGCAGAAGATTAAACATCAAAAGGGCGTCATTTTACCGCTGGGACTAAGTCTCATCTTAGGGGGAGCCGTTGGAAATTTCCTTGACCGCCTTCTGTCGGGAGAGGTTGTCGATTTTCTGCAGTTCAACTTCGGTTCCTACACCTTCCCCATCTTTAATATTGCGGATACGGGGATTTGTGTCGGAGTTGGCTTCGTTCTGCTTGATGCTTTACTAACGGTAAAGCATGAGAAGGAGCTTGAAAAGGCACATGGACAAGATGATCCTACGGCCAACAATCGATAGAGCAGACACATAAGATGCGTGTTCGAAATGCCCTTTTCAGCAACAACATATGGAAGGATAAATGCAATGAGTAATATACAACATGATGCTGGTCACGCCGACAATGAGGATCGGGAGGTCTTCATATGGACAGTGGAAGCTGAGCATGCTAAAGAACGGATCGATAAATATATTACCGACTCTATAGAGGAAGAAGTATCGCGTTCCCAAGTGCAGTTGTGGATTCGTGATCATGCGATTCAAGTGAATGGACAGGCGGTAAAGCCAAATTATAAAGTAGTTGAAGGCGATACGATCGAGCTGAAGATGCCGGACCCGGCTCCCGTCGATATTATCTCGGAAGCGATTCCGCTTGATATTTATTATGAGGATGCCGATGTCATCGTCATTAACAAACCGCGCAGCATGGTTGTGCATCCGGCGCCGGGACATACTTCCGGCACGGTAGTCAATGCGCTCATGTACCACTGCAAAGACTTGTCGGGCATTAACGGAGAACTGCGGCCGGGCATCGTGCATCGGATCGATAAAGACACTTCAGGATTATTGATGGCGGCAAAGAATGACCGTGCGCATGTTCATCTTGCTGCTCAATTGAAAGAGCATTCGGTCACGCGCAAATATATGGCATTGGTGCATGGCAACGTTCCGCATGATCAAGGCACAGTCGACGCGCCAATCGGACGTGATTCCTATGATCGCAAAATGTACACGGTCACGGAACGCAACAGCAAGCATGCTGTGACGCACTTTAAAGTGCTGGAGAGATTCGGGGATGCGACGTTTGTTGAGCTGCAGCTCGAGACGGGACGAACGCATCAAATACGCGTCCATATGAAGTTTATCGGTCATCCGCTCGTAGGTGATCCGATGTACAGCCGCGGTACGCGGGGATTGTCGATGGATGGCCAGGCATTGCATGCGGCCACGCTCGGATTCGTTCATCCGACTTCCGGTGAGACGCTTGAATTTACAGCTCCTCTGCCTGAGGATATGGAAATGCTGCTGCAATCGATTCGCAATAGATAGGTGAAATCATGCAAATAACCCTCATCTCCATTCGTTATATATTGGAATTGTGTGTTTAGTAGTCGTGTAATTAATGCAAATTGTTAAATGAATGCTCCATTCCTTTCAATGACGAATTCCAGCATAGTTATAGCAACAAGGATGATCGAATCATTGAGAGAAGGAGCTGCAATAACGATGACAATACAGCGTTATCAGAACACATATATTCAACACACCTTTGCAGAGCGCATTGGTGGAGCAAATTACGGCAAAGACACGAACATTTACAAATTCGAAAAAATAAAACGTGCGAAAGCAGCCGCTAAACAAGCGTATCCCGAAATTGAATTGATTGATATGGGAGTAGGCGAGCCGGACGAGATGGCCGATGCTGGCATTGTGGCGATGCTGGCTGAAGAAGCAGGGAAGCCGGAGAACCGCGGCTATGCCGATAACGGAATTCCTGAATTTAAAATGGCGGCGGTTGAATATTTGCGCACTGTGTTCGGGGTGCAGGACATTGATCCCGAGACGGAAGTACTTCATTCCATCGGCACGAAGCCAGCGCTGGCTATGCTTCCGTCCTGCTTCATCAATCCGGGAGACGTAACCATTATGACGGTTCCGGGATATCCAGTGATGGGCACGCATACGAAGTATTTGGGTGGAGAAGTATATAACATTCCGTTGACGAAGGAACAGCAATTTCTGCCCGATTTGGATCGGATTCCGCAGGACATCTGCCGCCGAGCCAAGCTGCTTTATTTGAACTATCCGAACAATCCGACAGGTGCGGCGGCCACGATCGAATTTTTCGAGAAAGCGATCGCGTGGGCGAAGCACCATGAAGTCATTATCGTTCACGATGCACCCTATGCCGCATTGACATTCGATGGGGCCAAGCCATTCAGTTTCCTGAGCGTACCTGGTGCAAAAGATGTGGGCGTTGAGCTTCACTCCCTGTCGAAGTCTTATAATATGACGGGCTGGCGCATTGGCTTTATTGCGGGTAATCCGCTTATCGTCAAAGCATTTGGCGATGTGAAGGACAACAACGATTCGGGACAGTTTATCGCCATTCAGAAGGCAGCGGCATATGGGCTTTCGCATCCGGAAATTACAGAAAAGATTGCGAACAAATATTCACGCCGTCACGAACTGCTCGTATCGGCTTTGAATGAGGCGGGATTCCGTGCCGAGAAGCCGAAAGGATCTTTCTTCTTATATGTGGAGGCGCCAAAAGCGATACAGAACGGACCCCAGTTTGCAACGGCAGAAGATTTTTCCCAATATCTGATCCGGGAGAAGTTGATTTCCACGGTTCCTTGGGATGATGCGGGCCGCTTTATTCGATTCTCGGTTACGTTCCAAGCCGATGGTGAAGCGGATGAATGCCGTGTCATTGCGGAGTTGAAGCGTAGGCTGACAGATGTGGAATATATTTTCTAATTCACTCTGCTTGACAGGATGCAGGGGAAGTGGGATAATCCTGTTAAATGAATATTGAACCTTTAAATCAGTCCCGAGAGGCTGGCAAGGTAACGCTCATTGCGAGAAAGGACTCGTGAAGGGTGAAGGTCTTCAAGTGCAATCACTAACTACCAGAGAGTGGGAAGTGATTGAAGCTGCGGAAGGTCTTCTCACGCCCTGGTCACGCCGTGTCCTTTCATGCTCACTTATGAAGCATACAACTCCTTGCCTGCGGGCAAGGAGTTTTTTTGTGCGATTAACCGCAAACACTTAAAGAGGTTGTTCAAAAAGTCATTCGACATCGATTCTTGAGGTTGCACATAAGAAAACGGCCTTTGCAATATGGGACTTATAACGGAAGGAGTAATCACCCAAATGAGTAGTACGGCAGACTTCAACATTATTATGGATGAAGCGGGGATTCGGCGAGCGCTTACCCGAATTGCCCACGAAATTCTGGAACGCAACAAAGGGATTGAGAATTGTGTGCTGGTCGGAATTCGAACAAGGGGCATATACATTGCACGGCGAATCGCGGAACGAATACAGCTCATCGAGAATACGAGCATCCAGGTCGTCGAACTGGACATTACGCAGTACCGGGATGACAAGAAAAAAGAAGAGCGGGAAATGGCAGCCATAAGCGAACCTTTCCCGATACAAGATACAAAAGTGATTTTATGCGATGACGTGCTGTATACCGGCCGCACGATTCGAGCGGCGATGGATGCCCTGATGGACCAAGGTCGGCCGCAAATGATACAGCTGGCGGTACTGGCAGACCGAGGACATCGTGAACTGCCGATACGGCCGGACTACGTCGGCAAGAACGTACCGACCTCGCGAATAGAAGAAATTGAAGTGGCACTTGCAGAAATCGATGGTATCGATGAAGTGAAAATCGTACACCACAGGGGGTAGCAGCAATGGCAATGGTACAAATGGACCGTACGGTGAAGGAACGCAGCTTGCTCGGACTCAAGGATCTTAGCAAGCAAGAGATTGAATCGATTCTGGATCGCGCCGCTTACTGGGAGCAGCAGCCCATTAAGGTGAACGATGTTCTCCGACATAAATTTGTTGCAAACATGTTCTTCGAGAACAGCACCCGCACCCGTTGTTCGTTCGAAGTGGCCGAGAAGCGGCTTGGTGCAGAAGTGATTAACTTCACGGCTGCGGCTTCCAGCGTAGAGAAAGGCGAATCCATCTATGACACGGTTCGCACGTTGGAATCAATGGGGATGGATGCAGGAGTGATTCGCCTAAAGCCGGTAGGTCTCTTGGAACAAATTGCGGAGCGCGTCAAAATGCCGCTAGTTAATGCAGGGGACGGTATCAACGAGCATCCGACTCAGGCTCTGCTCGATATATATACAATAAGAAAGCATTTCGGACAGTTGAGCGGCCTTAACGTAGCGATAGTCGGAGACGTCGAGCACAGTCGTGTTGCACGCTCCAATCTATGGGCGCTGCGCAAGTTCGGGGCACAGGTCAGCTTCTGCGCTCCAGACAATATGCGCACACATGATTTGGATGTGCCATATGTCACCATGAATGAGGCGCTGCAAGCCGATGTCGTCATGATGCTGCGAGTTCAATTGGAACGTCACGAATCGAATATGTTGAGCTCGGCGGAGCAATACCGGTCCGGTTACGGGCTAACACTTGAACGCGTTGCACAGATGAAATCCCATGCCATTATCATGCATCCTGCCCCGGTTAACCGCAACGTCGAAATTGACGATAGTGTCGTCGAATGTGAACAGTCGCGTATTTTCGACCAAATGGCAAATGGTGTGCCTATACGAATGGCGGTTCTAGAACGGGCCATGACTTAATTATAGTGAGAGTTCTGAACAACCAAACTTCTTCATGTAGAGGGAAGTCAATATCCGATAGAGAACGGAACAGCACGCATGATGAGAGGAGACAATAATCGATGCTAGTTATTACAAACGCAACGGTGCTTACTAATGAAGGAAAATTGAAATCCGCACACATTTGGATTGAGGACGGGGTCATCCGCAGGTTGACGGATACGGAGGAGCCAATTCCTGCACATGCCGAAGTTCAAGATGCTGCTGGAAAGTTCGTATCGCCTGGTTTTATCGACATGCACGTTCATCTGCGTGAGCCTGGGTTTGAACATAAAGAAACGATAGCGACAGGAACACGCTCGGCAGCGAAGGGTGGATTCACCACAATCGCCTGTATGCCGAATACGCGTCCGGTCATCGATACTCCGGAAACGGTGCAGCTTATATTGGAAAAGGCGGAACAGGAAGGCACAGTAAAGGTACTGCCTTACGGTTCCATTACGAAGAACGAGCTCGGACGCGAGCTGACGGATTTCGTAGCTCTGAAGCAAGCTGGCGTAATTGGGTTCACGGATGATGGTGTCGGCGTGCAAAACGCTCAGATGATGAAGGACGCGATGAAATGGGCCAAAGAGCTCGATATGCCGGTCATTGCACACTGCGAAGATGATTCGCTAGTCACAGGAGCTGCGGTGACAGACGGTGAGTTCGCCCGCAAGCACGGACTGAAGGGAATTCCGAACGAATCGGAAGCGATTCATGTCGGTCGCGATATTTTGCTCTCGGAAGCGACAGGCGTGCACTACCATGTGTGTCACGTCAGTACGGAGCAGTCGATTCGCCTTATCCGTCAAGCGAAGCAGTTCGGCATTCGGGTAACTGCCGAGGTATGCCCGCATCACCTGCTGCTGTCTGATGAAGATATTCCGGGGATGGATGCAAATTGGAAGATGAATCCGCCGCTTCGTACCCCGCGAGACGTTGCAGCATGCATCGAAGCGCTCGAAGACGGAACTATCGATATACTCGTAACCGACCATGCGCCGCATAGTGAAGAAGAGAAGGCAAAAGGAATGAACTTGGCTCCATTCGGCATCGTCGGATTGGAAACGGCGTTCCCGCTGCTGTACACGAAATTCGTCGCCACGGGCAAGTGGCCGCTAGACTTGCTGGTGAAGCGGATGACGGCCGATCCAGCCAAAGTCTTCGGTTTACCGACAGGCCGCTTGGAGGAAGGCGCGCCGGCAGACTTAACAGTCATAGACTTGGAGACCGAATATGAAGTGGACCCGAGCACCTTTTTAACGAAGGGCCGCAACACGCCGTTTACCGGCTGGAAGCTGAAAGGCTGGCCGGTGATGACGCTGGTAGATGGACGGGTTGTCTGGAGCAAATAACCGATAGAACGGAAACAAACATAGATGATTTCGGATAGCTGATAGAATCGTCCTGTAAGGACAAGAGACAGAGAGAGCGAGGAGTGACGAACATGCAAGCAAGATTGTTGTTGGAAGACGGTACCCTATTTACAGGCGCTGCGTTCGGGGCGGATGGTGAATCTGCCGGAGAGGTCGTATTCAATACTGGGATTACAGGTTATCAAGAGGTGCTGTCCGACCCGTCTTACTGCGGACAAATCGTGACTATGACATACCCGCTTATCGGGAATTACGGCATTACGCGTGATGACTTCGAGGCGATTCGCCCTTACGTGCATGGCTTTGTCGTGCGCCGTCACGAAGTTACGCCTAGCAATTGGCGTGCGGAATATACGGTGGACCGCCTGCTGAAAGAGTACGGCATCGTCGGCATTAGCGGTATTGACACACGCATGCTGACGCGCAAGCTGCGCCACTTCGGAACGATGAAGGGGATTCTGACCACAGGCAGCCAGCCGGTAGATGAGCTGAAGGAAATGCTTGGCGTCACTGAATTAATGCGTGACCAAGTGGCTCGCACCTCGACGAAGCAATTGTTCTCCAGTCCTGGCGATAAAGAACGGATTGTGCTGGTTGACTTCGGAGCGAAGAGCGGTATTTTGCGCGAATTAACGAAGCGCGGCTGCGATGTCGTCGTCGTGCCACACGATACGACGGCAGAAGAAATTCGCCGCCTCCGTCCAGACGGCATCCAATTGTCGAACGGGCCTGGGGACCCGAAGGATGTGCCTCACGCTGTGAACATGATTCAGGAGCTGCTCGGAGAGATTCCTATTTTCGGCATCTGTTTGGGCCATCAGCTCTTCGCGCTCGCTTGCGGCGCGGATACGGGCAAGCTGAAGTTCGGTCATCGCGGCGGCAACCACCCGGTTAAAGAATTGGCGACGAACCGTTGCTATATTACATCTCAGAACCATGGCTACACGGTAGTAGAAGAGTCGGTTCAAGGTACCGACTTGGTCGTGACGCACATCAACAACAACGACAAGACAATCGAAGGCTTGAAGCATGCGAACATGCCTGCGTTTTCGGTGCAATACCATCCGGAGGCTGCTCCGGGGCCGTATGACAGCAGCTATTTGTTCGATGATTTTATAGAAATGATTCGTGAGCACAAACATAACCAACCACAAGTTTCGCGCCAAGCGGAGCTCGTAGCACAGCTGAAAGGGGAACTATAATATGCCTAAAAATAAAGACCTCAAGAAAATTCTTGTTATCGGTTCGGGTCCGATTGTCATCGGTCAGGCAGCGGAATTCGACTATGCGGGAACGCAAGCCTGCCAAGCATTGAAAGAAGAAGGCATGGAAGTTGTTCTCATTAACAGCAACCCGGCTACGATTATGACAGATACGAACATGGCGGATAAGGTGTACATCGAACCGATTACGCTCGAATTCGTCACGCAAATTATACGTCAAGAGCGTCCAGATGGCTTGTTGCCGACACTAGGCGGTCAGACAGGCTTGAACATGGCGGTCGAATTAGCACGCGCTGGTGTGCTGGAGCAGGAAAATGTGCGCTTGCTCGGAACGCAGCTTGATGCGATTGAACGTGCGGAAGACCGCGACTTGTTCCGTGAGCTTATGCGTGAGCTAGAGCAGCCGGTACCGCAGAGCACGATTGTGAACTCGGTGCAGGAGGCCGTTGATTTCGCGAATGAGATTGGCTATCCGATTATTGTCCGTCCAGCTTATACGCTTGGCGGTACAGGCGGCGGTATTTGCGACAATGAAGAGGAACTGCTCGAGACGGTAGCATCCGGTATTCGCTACAGCCCGATTGGACAATGCTTGATTGAGAAGAGCATTGCTGGTATGAAAGAAGTGGAATACGAAGTGATGCGCGATGCAAATGACAACTGTATTGTCGTATGCAACATGGAGAATTTTGACCCGGTCGGCGTTCATACGGGTGACAGTATTGTCGTCGCTCCAAGCCAAACGCTGTCTGACCGCGAGTACCAAATGCTGCGCTCCGCGTCGCTCAAAATTATTCGCGCCTTGAATATTGAAGGCGGATGTAACGTACAGTTCGCGCTCGACCCGTTCAGCTATCAATACTATGTCATCGAAGTGAATCCGCGTGTGAGCCGGTCATCGGCCCTCGCATCGAAAGCGACAGGCTATCCAATTGCGAAGATGGCGGCCAAAATTGCGATTGGTTATACACTGGACGAACTCGTGAACCCGGTAACGGGACAAACGTATGCCTGCTTTGAGCCGACGCTCGACTACATCGTATCGAAGATTCCACGTTGGCCGTTCGATAAATTTATGCAAGCGAACCGTAAGCTCGGCACGCAAATGAAAGCGACGGGCGAAGTGATGGCTATCGGCCGCACGTTCGAAGAGTCGATGCACAAAGCGATTCGTTCGCTCGAAATCGGTACGCACCGCCTGTACTTGAAAGATACGGAACAGCTTGACGAAGCAACGCTGCAAGCGCGCTTGAAGGCGCCGGATGACGAGCGCTTGTTCTTGCTCGCCGAAGCGTACCGCCGCGGCTATTCACTGCAGCAGCTGCAGGACTTGACGAAGATCGATTGGTGGTTCCTCGACAAGATTGAGGTTATGGTCAAATTCGAAGACGCTATCCGCGCTGACGAGACGCTGTCGACAGAGACGCTCTATGAAGCGAAGCGCATGGGCTTCACCGACCGCGCCATTGCAGAGCTGCGCAGTGAAGCGCATCCTGGCGGGGCGTACACGAAGGAAGAAGAAGTACGCCAATTCCGCAAGCAGCAAGGCTTTGAGCCGGTATATAAAATGGTTGATACATGTGCGGCGGAATTCGAAGCGACGACGCCATACTACTATTCGACCTACGAGACCGAAAATGAAGTGATTGAATCCACTAAAGAAAAAGTTATCGTGCTTGGTTCCGGCCCAATCCGCATCGGTCAAGGTATCGAATTCGACTACTCGACCGTACATGCGGTATGGGCGATTCAAGACGCTGGTTACGAAGCGGTCATCATTAACAACAACCCGGAAACGGTATCGACCGATTTCAACACATCCGACCGCTTGTACTTCGAACCGCTCTTCTTCGAAGACGTCATGAATGTCATCGAGCAGGAGAAGCCGATTGGCGTCATCGTTCAATTCGGTGGACAGACGGCAATTAACTTGGCGGCGCCGCTTGCCAAAGAGGGTGTGCGCATTCTGGGCTCCAGTCTGGAAAGCATCGATGAGGCGGAAGACCGCAAGAAGTTCGAAGCGCTGCTGTCTCGCCTGCACATCGCGCAACCGAAGGGCAGTACGGTGACTTCAGTTGACCAAGCGGTAGGAACGGCGCAGGGCCTTGGTTATCCAGTGCTCGTTCGCCCATCCTACGTTCTCGGCGGACGCGCTATGGAAATCGTCTACTCGGATAACGAACTCTTGAATTATATGGAGCAAGCAGTGAAAATAAATCCGGATCATCCGGTTCTAATCGACCGCTACATGCTAGGAAAAGAAGTGGAAGTCGATGCAATTTGCGACGGCGAAACCGTGCTTATCCCAGGCATTATGGAGCACGTGGAACGCGCTGGTGTTCACTCCGGCGACTCGATTGCGGTCTATCCGCCACAGCACCTATCAGCTGAATTGAAGCAGCAGGTCGTCGATATTACAATTCGGATTGCGAAAGAATTGAAAACGGTCGGGCTGATTAACATCCAATTCGTCATCTATAAAGAGCGAGTGTACGTTATTGAAGTGAACCCGCGTTCGTCCCGTACAGTGCCATTCTTGAGCAAAGTAACGAACATTCCGATGGCGAACGTGGCAACGAAGCTTATTATGGGAGCTAAGCTGTCTGAGCTGGGTTATCAAGAAGGCCTGTGGCCGGAAGATGACCATGTGTCGGTAAAAGTGCCGGTATTCTCCTTCGCGAAGCTGCGCCGTGTCGAGCCGACGCTCGGACCGGAAATGAAGTCGACCGGCGAAGTCATGGGCCGTGACGTTCAATATGCGAAGGCTTTGTACAAAGGCCTGATCGGGTCTGGCATGAAGATTCCGGCAACGGGCGCCATTATTTGTACAGTAGCGGATAAGGACAAGGAAGAAGCGGTTGAGCTTATGCGCGGCTTCGTCAGCTTGGGATACAAAATCATTGCGACGGGCGGTACGGCAACGGCGCTTGAAGACGCAGGCCTTATCGTCACGCGGGTGAAAAAGCTGACCGAAGGTTCGCCGAATATATTGGACCTGATTCGCAACGGCGAAGCTCACTTTGTCGTCAATACGCTCACGAAGGGCAAGACACCGGAACGCGACGGCTTCCGCATCCGCCGCGAAGCGGTAGAGAACGGCGTCGTCTGCATGACCTCGCTCGATACCGTGCGCGCGCTCCTCGGCATGCTGGAGCAGATTAATTTCTCCTCCCGCCCGATGCCAGCTTTCCATAACCATAGTTAAGCGGAGCTAGAGAAGAGTGCACAATTGCATAGAGGTTGAACGGGGAGGCCGGAAGGCCTCCTCGGATTGTGAATATGCATCTCATCCGTCACATCGAACAGCTTCTCTTAAGTGCGTGTTCAAAAAGGTCGGTTTTCAGCACTGAGAAGGCTGCAGGAATTCGAGAGTGAATGCAAGATTCGATGCCGAGTTACTTCCTGAGTGACTTCGTGATCAAAAGCGAACTTTTTGAACAACCTCTTATATAGGTAACAATGGGAAGGCAGAGTGATATCTACGATGAATCAACCTATAAATGCTGCTGACGCAGCCGGCCGTATAATGGTAGCACTCGACTATCCGCATGCGGATGCGGCTCGAGAGCTAATTAAGCAGCTCGAAGGCATTCCATGCTACATGAAAGTGGGAATGCAGCTTTTTTACGCGGCTGGTCCGGCATTCGTCCGTGAATTGAAGGAATACGGATATAAAGTGTTCCTCGACGTCAAAATGCACGATATTCCGAACACAGTCACAGGCGGAGCGAACAGCGTGACGAAGCTTGGCGTCGACATGTTCAACGTCCATGCCGCCGGTGGTGCGAGCATGATGAGAGCAGCAATGGATGGCGTACAAGCTGCATTGGCGGAAGATGCATCGCTTCAGCGTCCCGTCGTCATCGCCGTTACCCAGCTGACGAGTACGAATCAGCAGGTGATGAACGATGACATCGGCATCCCTGGGTCAGTAGAGGAAGCTGTCGTGCGCTATGCCAAGCTGACGCGGGAAGCGGGGCTTGACGGAGTAGTCGCTTCACCACAGGAAGTGACGCGCATTAAAGCGGCTTGCGGCGCCGACTTCAAGACGGTTACGCCTGGAATCCGGCCCGCAGGCAGCGAGAAGGGCGACCAATCCCGTGTCATGACACCGGGTGAAGCATTTGCCCGCGGCACGGATTACATTGTCGTCGGGCGTCCCATTACGGCGGCACCGAACCCGCGTGCAGCATTGGAATCAATCTTAAAGGAGATGGTGAACTTATGACAACGACAAACATGGAACGAACGATTGCAAGTCATTTATTGAACATTCAAGCGGTGGCGCTGCGTCCGCAAGATCCGTTCACTTGGACTTCCGGCATCAAATCGCCGATATATTGCGACAACCGCTTGACGATGTCCTATCCGGACATTCGCGCTGCGATTGCGGAAGGCTTCGCAGCCTTGGTTAAGGAATACGCGCCGGATGCGGAGATCATTGCTGGGACGGCTACGGCCGGTATACCGCATGCTGCATGGGTGGCAGATAAGCTTGGACTGCCAATGGCGTACATTCGGGACAAAGCGAAGGGGCATGGGAAGCAAAATCAAATTGAAGGCATTATCCGTCCCGGACAAAAAGTTGTCGTCATCGAAGATTTGATTTCAACGGGCGGGAGCTCGCTGAAGGCTGCGCTTGCGGTCAGGGAAGCCGGGGCTGAACCGCTCGCAGTCTTTGCCATCTTTAGCTATCAGTTGGACAAAGCCGTGTCGGCTTTTGCCGAAGCAGGCATTCCGCTGCGCACCTTGTCCAATTATTCGGCGTTGATCGACACGGCGCTTGAGTTGGGCGTCATCCAAGCCTCCGATTTGGATATCTTGAAGGCTTGGCGCCATGATCCTGCCAGCTGGAATAACTAGCTTGTCGCCATGTATAGACCTGATCGCACTGCGCGATCAGGTCTTTTTGTCGCTATTAAGGGAAATTTAAGCTTTCTGTCGAAAAAAAGCATAATATGCATTCCTTATTCCAATCGAACCAACCTCATCACGCGGCCGCTCATTTTAGAAGGGCCCCGATAAAGGCTGTCCCGTATAGGAAATCTGCTCTCGGGCCGAGTCTAGAGACAGTGCGATATCGGACATCTGTCGAATTTATTTACATTGTGTAACAAGCTCGATTTCTGAAAATTGGTAAATTTATTGTTGTAAATATGGAAAAAGCGTTACAAACTTTGTAACTTTTCACCCCATTCAATCGTTTATACTTTAGGAGAGTTTGACGTCATGTCCGAGAGAAAGGGGCAAGGAAACGACAATGAAGTGGCTTCGCAAACGGAAACAAACAGATCCTGGTGAGACGACCCCGGTTCTCGCGGCGAACGAGCAGAAGAAGAAGAAAGATGCGCAAGACGAGGCGGAATACATAGAAGAAGATGGACAATCTGCAGCTTGGCCCGCACGCGCAGTTCCTGTCGTGACAGATGAGCTTCTACTGGACGTTCGCGGCGTGGAACGAACCTTTCAAACCGGAAGCGAGAAGGTGCATGTGCTAAAGGGAATCGACATGGTAGTTCGTCCGGGTCAATTGGTTATGTTAAAAGGCCGCTCAGGTTCAGGGAAGACGACGCTCTTGAACATGCTGGGCGGACTTGATCTGCCTACAAAAGGCGAAATTTTCTTCCGGGGAGATTCATTATCGTCTTGGAGCGACAACAAGCGCACCGTTACCCGGCGCAACGACATCGGCTTTATTTTTCAGGCTTTTGCCTTAATGCCGCTCTTATCTGCATACGAAAATGTAGAGCTATCGCTCCGCATGGCCAACATTCCCCGCCATTTATGGAAAGCGCGCGTTCAGCATTGCTTGGAACTGGTCGGTCTCGGCAAACGGATGAAACACCGTCCGTACGAGATGTCCGGAGGGGAACAACAGCGTGTTGCGATCGCGAAGGCTATTGCTCATAAGCCGTTATTGCTGTTGGCCGATGAGCCGACGGCGGAACTAGACTCACAGATGGGTGCTCAGGTCATGGGGGTATTCCGACAAATTTTACACACTGAAAACATTGCAATTTGCATGACAACCCACGATCCTACAATTTTGGAGGTTGCTGATCATGTTTATGAAATGGTCGACGGAAAATTCATCTCCTGACACAGGAGTATTACAGAAACGGAACTGGCGCCGCGCTATGCTGGCGCTCATGTGCGGCACGCTGCTGCTCACCTCAGCATGCTCGCTGCTGCCGGACGAGGCAGAAGAGGAAGTGCTCCCGAGCATTACAGAGCCAACGATTTCGAAGAAGCCGGAGTATGAGGTCACTAAGAAAGCTTGGGTTTCGTCAGCTAGCGGATCAGGCAAGATTATGTCCGAACAGGAAGAGACCGTATTCTTTACTTTGGACAACAAGCCGATCAAGGACGTTCTTGTCAAGAACGGCGATACGGTGAAAGCCGGTCAAACAATCGCTGTGCTCGATGTGGATGATATGCAGAAGGATTTGCGCCAGAAGCGGTTAGCGCTGCGCAAGGATGAAGTCGAACTGAAGGGCACGCTCCGCCAGAAGGATGAAATGGATCCGGTTCAATTCGAAGAGGCGCAAATTTTGTATGAAGAGAAACGCCAAGCGATTGCCGATTTGGAGACCGATATTGCAAAAGGCACGGTTACATCTCCGTTTGCAGGAGTCATTGTGTCCCTTAACGTGAAGAAGGGGGCGACATCGAAGAAATATGACCCAGTAGCAACGATTGCGAATACGTCTCTACTAACGGTAGCGGCACAGATGTCGAAAGACGACCTGAAGAAAGTAGCGCCGGGCATGGAAGTAGAGGTCAGCGTCAATACAGTTGATAATTTATTGAAGGGAAAAGTAAAGGCTCTCCCGATGCCGACAAATGACAACAACAATAATGGCAGGCAAGGCAATGAACCGGATCAAGATCGGCTGGACAAATATTTGACCGTCGAACTGCTGGATAAGCTGCCGGCTAGCGTCATGCGCGGAACGCCGCTCAGCGTTACTGTCATTGTCGAACGAAGAAAAGACGTCACTGTCATCCCGCTGGCTGCCCTGCGTACGATTGGTTCGCGCACTTACGTGCAGGTCATAGACGAGAAAGGCAAACGGGAAGTCGATGTCGAGGTGGGAGCGCAAAAACCGACAGAGGTCGAGATTAAATCCGGGCTTGAGCCGGGACAGAAAGTAGTGGGTAGATAATGGGCATGCCTATGATGCGTTTTCTGTTCCGCAAAATGTGGAATACCCGCTGGCTTACGCTCAGCACGCTAGTGGGTCTTATCGTTGCCGTGTCTTTTACGGTCAGCATTCCGATGTACTCGGACGGAGCGTTGAAGCGTGTTGTCACGAAAACGCTGCAGGAGAACGGCGGAGGCTTGCCAGCAGGTTCCTTGCTCATGCGTTATCAAGCTTCAGGCGGAGGGAAGACCGATCTGAATGCGCTCAAGGAAGTGGATCGTTACATTCGAGATGACGTGACGGCCGAGATCGGGTTCCCGACAGATGTATTCGTCAATACCCGCAGCTTGAAAGCGACAGAGGTGTCCCCGGTCGATCCGACGAAGGTGGATGCAAGCCGCGTCCGCACGATGACGCTCAGTTCGTTGACCGGCTTGGATGAACAAGTCGAATGGTCGCTCGGCAAGCCGTATGAGGATGGAGAGGCGAACGGTGTGCTGCAGGTCGTTATGCTTGAGGAAGCAATGTACCGTAACGACCTTCACATCGGCGATGAACTGGAATACTCGGTACGCGGGGAAGTCCGTCAGACGCTCACATTGAAGATCGTCGGCACGTTCCAGCCGAAAGAACTGACAAGCGCTTATTGGCATCAAGGATTGGAAGGCATGATGAACTCTCTCTATGTCACTCCAAATACGTTCAATCAAGTGCTGTTGGAACAGAAGGGTGCTCCGCTGCAGCTGTCGAGCTGGTATTACGCCTTTGATTTGCGCCAGATTCAGACGAGTCAATTGAATCCGCTTGAGCGCACGCTGGATCGTCTCGGCATCGAGCTGTATCAGAAGCTGAAGGGAACCCAGTTGGAGCTGTCTTTTGCAAAAGTGTTGAATGAGTTCCGCAGTCAAAGCATACAACTGCAAATGATGCTGTTGACGTTGGCCGCGCCGATGATTGCGATGGTGTTCTATTATATTGCGATGAATGCGAGCCAAGCGTTGGAGAAGCAGCAAAGCGATATTGCCGTTCTGCGCAGCCGCGGCGCCAGCACACGGCAGATTATAAGGTTGTACTTGCTGGAAGGATTGCTTCTTGGAGCGGTCGCTTTAGCCATAGGGCCGTTATTCGGTTGGTTTATGGCCAAATCGATCGGCTCAGCGAACGGGTTCTTGGAGTTCGTCAACCGGAAATCGATTCCGGTCGGCTTCACGACCGACGCTGTCTTGTTCGGAGTGGTAGCAGTCGTCATCGCGTTGATGGCAAGCGTCATTCCGGCCATTATATTCGCGCGCTCATCCATCGTTAATTTGAAGCAGAAGATGGCCCGTTCGGATCGCCGTCCTGTATGGCAGCGCTGGTTCCTTGACGTGCTGCTGCTTGCAATCGCGGGCTATGGCTATTACATGTTGAATCAACAGCAGCTGCTGTCTTTCAAGACGGGGATGAGTTCCGATCAATTGCAAGTGCAGCCGTTTCTATTCTTCGTTCCGGCGCTTGCGATATTTGCAGCCGGCTTGTTCTTCTTGCGGCTGTTCCCGCTCATTTTGCGGCTTGTCCAATGGATTGGCGGGAAGCTGCTTCCAGTGCCGCTGTATTTGACCTTGACGCAGTTGTCACGTTCTGCCAAATCGTACTATCCGCTCATGATTTTGCTCATACTGACGCTCGGCCTAGGCGTATATAACGCTTCGGCAGCGCGTACGATTGACACGAATTCAACCGAACGGACGCTATACAAACACGGCGCTGATGTCATCATTAAAGCCGTATGGGGCAGCACGCAGGAAGTGGACCGCAGCGCTAACAACAATAACAACAACAATAATAACGGCGGTGGCGGCAAGCCGGGACCGGGTCCGGGAGGCGGCAATCAACGGCCGAAGCCAGGCCGCGATATTTATAACGAACCGCCGTTCGAGCCATTCAAACGGATGCCTGGCGTCGAAACTGCCACGCGTGTATTGAAGGAGAAAGGCAATATGATCGTGTCCGGACGTTCTATCGGCTCGGGCACGATTATGGGGATTGATAATGTCGACTTCTCTAAGGTCGCTTGGTTCCGCAACGATCTCTTTCCGGCGCATCCTTACCGGTACTTGGATGCTCTCGGCAAATATTACGAATCAGGCGTCATCATACCGACCAATGTCGCGAAGAAATATCAACTGAAGCAAGGGGATGTCATCTCCGCTTCGATACGGGAGCAGATGGTCGAATTCGTCATCGTGGCGATCCTGCCGTACTGGCCGAGTCTGTACCCGGACGAGGCGCCGTTCTTTATTGCGAATATGGACTATATTTATGATCAGGTTCCGATCTTCCCGTATGAAGTCTGGATCAAGATGCAGGATAAAGCGCCGCTGACGCCGGTCGTGACCGGACTGCAGAAGGAAGGCATCGAGATCTATGACTATCAGGACGTGCGCAGCGAGCTCGCGACACAGAGCAAGCATCCGACGCGCGGCGGAGTGTTCGGCATACTCAGTATGGGATTCTTGGTCTCTGTAGCCATTTCTTTAATCGGCTACTTGTTGTACTGGTTCTTCAACCTGTCAAGGCGTGTCGTTCAATTCGGCATACTGCGCGCGATGGGACTATCACGCAAGCAGCTTACAGGGATGCTGCTGTTGGAGCAATTGTTCACGGCCGGACTGTCGATTGTGCTCGGTATCGTCTTAGGGAAGCTGGCTAGCCGCTTGTTCCTGCCGTTCCTGCAATCTGCGGAAGGCGCGAAGAAGCAAGTTCCGCCGTTCCGCATCGTCTTTGAGGCGAAGGATACCCTCCAGCTGTATATCGTGGTCGGTGTCATGATAGTGACCGGGGCGACACTCTTGTTGATGCATATTCGCCGCCTGCGCGTCCATCAAGCCGTGAAGATGGGAGAGGAGCGTTAATCCGTGATACATTGTGAAGGCCTCGTTAAAATTTATAAGACCGAAGATATTGAAGTAGTGGCCCTGCAAGGCTTGAACTTATCGGTGAAGCAAGGCGAGCTGATGGCCATCATTGGGAACAGCGGGAGCGGGAAATCAACCTTGCTCAACATCCTCGGCGGATTGGATCGTCCGTCCGCCGGGGCAGTCCGGGTAGGGAAGTGGGATCTGCTCAAGATTACCGAAGAGCAGTTAGTTGAGTACAAGCGCGATACGGTCGGGTTCATCTGGCAGAACAATGCCCGCAACCTGCTTCCGTATTTGACCGCGCTGGAAAATGTAGAAGTGCCGATGATGTTGTCGGGGAAGCTGGATCGCAAATATGCAAAAGAGCTGCTTGAATGGGTGGGGCTCGGGCATCGCATGAACAACAAGCTGCACCAGCTGTCCGGAGGGGAGCAGCAGCGGGTCGCCATCGCGATCTCGCTCTCGAACCGGCCGCAGTTGCTGCTGGCCGACGAACCGACGGGCTCCGTGGATACGCAGACGTCAGACATGATTATGAACATATTCCGGCGAATGAGCTCAGAGCTTGGGGTAACCGTCGTAATCGTAACGCATGATCTATCGTTGGCGGGGAAGGTGGACCGTGTCGTTGCGATTCGAGACGGCCTGACCAGCACAGAGTTCATTAAACGCAATCCGAATTTGAATTCGGATGGAGGTGAGGATGAACAGATTGCCGGGCAGGGGCTGCAGGAGCTGCATGAAGCATATGTCGTCGTTGATCGTGTCGGCCGCTTGCAGGTGCCAAAAGAATATTTGGATGCTCTCCACATCCAAGACAAGGCTTCTATGGAATTAGACGGAGACAAGATTATTATCCGCACACCGAAAGAGTTGGAGGGGTAACCTGATGAATCGAAAGAAATGGGTACGCAAGTTGTTGATGGTTACGTTGACGTTAACCATGATTTTCCCGCTGCTGGCTGCGTGCAGCAACAAAAATGACGTGGAACCTGGTCAAGAGCGCGTTCTGCGCATCGGGGTTCTGTATGGTGGGTACGGCGGTGACGACACCTACTTCCGCCAGCAATATACCGACGTATACGAATATGCGAACAAAGGCATTCGCATTGAGATTGTTCCAGCTATAGATGCAAGTGAACAGCGTTATGACAATCCTGCGGATGGGCCTAGAAAAGAGCCTGACCGTGCCGAAGCTTTGAAGAAGATCATGACATCCGCCAATCCAGTCGACATCGTCGTAACGGATGCCAGTCAGTTCCGCAATCTTGTGCAGGACGGTATGCTGAAGCAGCTGGATCCACTTATTCAGCAAGACAAATTCGATACAAGCGATTATGTTCCGACCGTTATTGACGGCATCAAGGCGATGGGTGACAGCAACCTGTACGGTTTGGCACCGACTTTTTATTCTCAGGCATTATTCTATAACAAGACCATGTTCCAAGAAGCAGGCGTCAATCTGCCGACTGACAATATGACATGGGAAGATATGTTCACCTTGGCACGACGCGTGTCCAAAGGGGAAGGCGCGGATCGACAATATGGATTCTCATTTAACCGCTACAGAGGCGGCGAGCCGTTCTGGGACATTATCCAAATCTACAATCCACCGTTGAACCTGCGGGTAGTCGATGAAAAAGGCGAGAGGATGACGGTCAATTCGCCGAAGTGGGAAACGGTGATGTCCACATTTGCGAAATTAGTGAGCGAGAAAGTTATTCCTGGCGGCGACAATCAAGACATGGACATGTCTGGAGGCGGTGAGGAATACAATCCGTACAGCCACGACAGCTTCTTGTCTGGACACGTAGGGATGGTTATTGGAGAGTACTCCTATATCAATTCTGATTTGGCAGATGCGATGAAAAATGCGGAAAAAATCAAAGGCTTCAAAAAATTCGATTGGGATGTCGTGACGGTGCCTTCTCATCCGGAAGCGCCGGGAGTTGCCGGCGGCGTATCATTGAACAACATATTCTCCATTAACCAAAAAGCGCCTAATCCGGATGATGCTTGGGACTTCATCAAATTTGTAAACAGCGAAGATTGGGCAAAGATTCGCTCTCGCAGCAGCTGGGAGATGGTTGCCCGCAAGAAATTCATTACACCGAAGGATGGCGCTAACTTCAACATTGCAGCCTTCTATACGGTCAAACCAGTACCTCCGACAAGTGCGGATCCGAACGAATTGTTCATTCAGATGCCGAATGCATGGCAGGTGCAGGAGCCTGGACAGACCTTGTTCAAAGACGTAGTCAGCGGCAAAAAAACATCTGCTGATGCATTGAAAGAATGGGAGACCGAAGGTAATCAAATATTGCAGCAGCTTAAAAAGAACTCGAAAGACCCCGTTCAAGGCAACGTATACGGCGATTAATGACAGCCGCTGCAAGCAAGTAATACCAAGCGAAGAATCGGTGAGTATCGCGAATAGCGGGCTTGCCGATTCTTTTTTGCTGTTCTTGGGAATAGTAGAAAATGCGTGTTCAAAAGGTGACTTTTTGAACGACCTCTAGAAATGACAATCGACGTACACGAAAGGAGGACCATCCAGTGCACTGGGTATATTGGGGCAAGCTGTACGATACGAAATTTCAAGCACGCTGTTTGCTGGAGCGATTAGAACACGATGCATGGATATATGGGTACGATACACTCCAAGAGATTGAAGTATTTCGTTCACGTAAAGGCAAGTATGGCGTTCGTTTCGTCCCCTGAATATGGAATCCGAATTTCGTAAGTTTTTTTGTAATTTCCCTTGACTGTTCATATATCGATGTTGTATACTAGTACTTGTCGCTGCTGAAACAACACTTTAAATAATGTCGCGGGGTGGAGCAGTCCGGTAGCTCGTCGGGCTCATAACCCGAAGGTCGTAGGTTCAAATCCTGCCCCCGCAACCAACTTACAATTTTCATAAACAACGGCGTACGGGCCCTTAGCTCAGTTGGTCAGAGCGGTCGGCTCATAACCGATTGGTCGTGGGTTCGAGTCCCTCAGGGCCCACCAGAATCCGTTGTTTTCAAAGATTCATAGCTTAATACGCCGGGGTGGCGGAATTGGCAGACGCACAGGACTTAAAATCCTGCGGTAGGTGACTACCGTACCGGTTCGATCCCGGTCCTCGGCATATCAACACTTTAGAAAAGTGTTATTAATTCGAAATTTATAAGAAGTCCTATGTGGTAAAATCCACGTTAGGGCTTTTTTTCTTATCATTAAGCAATATTTAAGCTATCACTAAACGCGGTTTCCTGTAGTTTGCAGCGGCTCATGCTCTCCTCTGTTCCCCGATTGGATTCAAAGCAAGGGTTATTCATGTCGCAGTTCCTTATGTTAATGAATGCGGAGATGAAAGTTATGATAAAGAAGAAAATATGGTATATCATTGGCTTTTCAGTCGTTATTGTATCCGTTTTTTGGTTATTTCTCTAATAATGATACTTTGAAAATCATAGTACTCATAACTGGATGTTCTATTATGGCTATTCTTCGAATTGTTCTCTACATTTTTAAAAAAAGGGAGAAGAAAGAGCCCCCCCGCCTAGATAGCTTAACGAAGCGTCTCAGCGGCGGCCTGCAGTGTTGATTCCACATAATGGCGAAGTTTTTATCGGATGCTACGGTTGACGATTAGTGAAGAAAGATGATATATTGATTGATGCTAATACATACATTTACGCCGGGGTGGCGGAATTGGCAGACGCACAGGACTTAAAATCCTGCGGTAGGTGACTACCGTACCGGTTCGATCCCGGTTCTCGGCACCATTAGTAGACAATGAGACTCCTTCAACGGTCTGTTTCCGAACAGCGAGTGAAGGAGTTTTTGACTTATTCTATTTATAGTCAAAGAGAGGAAGATTATCGTGAGTGTACTGGTACATAATGATTGGGCGGAGCTGCTCCATGATGAGGTAAGAAAGCCTTATTTTAAGCAGCTGTGGGGATGGTTGAAGCAGGAGTATGAGCAAAATGTCGTGTATCCTCCATTTGAACACATTTTTTCTGCCTTGCAATATACGTCTTATGAGGATACGAAGGTCGTCATTGTCGGACAAGACCCGTATCATGGGCCCGGGCAAGCCCATGGGCTGAGCTTCTCTGTTCAACCCGGTGTGAAGATTCCGCCTTCGCTGCAAAATATGTTGAAAGAGAGCGCTGCTGACGTTGGAACGACAATGCCAGACCATGGCTATTTAGCCCCATGGGCCAAACAAGGCGTCATGATGCTGAACACGGCGCTGACTGTCTATCAAGGTCAGGCGGCTTCCCACCGTGGCAAAGGTTGGGAAATGTTCACTGATCGCGTCATTCAGCTCTTGAATGAACGTGAACGTCCCGTGGTCTTCGTGCTGTGGGGTTCACACGCACAGGCGAAGCTCAGTATGATTGATGCGAATCGGCACGGGATCGTCAAAGGGCCGCATCCAAGCCCGCTCTCCGCGCACCGCGGATTTTTTGGCAGCAAGCCGTTCTCGAAAGTAAACACGTATTTGCGGCAGTTCGGCGAACCTGAAATTGAGTGGCAGCTTCCTGCGATGGAAGCGATACGTCAGCAATCATTTTAATATTTATCGCGATTACGGCTTGAGCAAGACCCTGTTTCCATCGATTTGAGACGAACTGGAGATAGGGTCTTTATATTGAATCTTAGATATCAATTTCCAAATTAGGGATTGACTCAGACTAGAAAAATTGATATATTATTAATTGCTTACGACCTGTTCTGATAGCTCAGTCGGGAGAGCACCATCTTGACAGGGTGGGGGTCGGCGGTTCGAGCCCGTCTCAGAACACCATACTACATCTATTAGAACCCTTGAATTAACCATATTCAAGGGTTTTTTTGCATATTGTATACAGGTATCTAAGAGGGAGAGGAGATGACAGGGCTGATTGTACTTTTGTTTGTTGGCTATCCTGCACTCACCGCTGGGTTGTCTCTGATCGGCAGGCTGTTCGGACAACGGACATAACCCCGATGCGAGTCCCTTCGTCTAAAATTCACTAATTGTTCATACATATGTACATATGTATCATCTGGCAGCTGCCTTATACGGGTTGTTCGGATGAGATGAACATTGTGACGAGCGGAGGGAGAATGATGGGCGGCATATTATTCGCATGGTTGATCGGACTGTTCGGCATTACGATTCTCGTCATCTGGGCGCTTATTCATATGGTCAGCAAAGACAGCATCCGGTATGATGAGCAGTTTGTGTGGAAACGAGAGCTGAGTTCTGAAGCAAAGCAGGAAGAAGAGTAATGTTTAATTTTTCTTGAAAACGGTGACAATGGCATTGTAGTCATCCTATGAGTGGTTGAAGCGGAGGTCGGTCAGATGAACAAACCGTGGCATCCCATCATTTATATGGTTGCAGTGGCCATTGTCGTTGTCGTGGTTTCAGGCTGTGTTGCGCTTGCAAACGGTGCGCCCCGATATGAGTCCCCGGACTTGCCTAAACCCGTTCTTCCTAGTATACAGAGCGACGTATATCAAGCTCCGGTGCCGTCGGAAGTGTATGCACCTTAAATCCGACTATAATTGGTAAGGCCTTGTTCTGAATTTCTGACGTTAGGTCGTCTGCAGTAACAAGGCTTTTTTCAATTCCTGTTATGATGCACTACCTGTGTGCTCATCTTCTTCATGGGCATTAAGAAAGTTCTGTTCATCTTCCCATTTGCGTGAATAGGCTTGTCTGGTGACGTAGAGCAATAAGAAGACCATTCCGATTACCATAATTACGACGGCGACAATGGTAGCTACAACCGGATCCACGGTTCATCCCTCCCTAACTATTTAATACTGAAGCGTTATTTATAACTGCATATGAATAACTATACATGAAAACGATTTTTCTGTATAATATAGATTCATTTTAATCACACTTTTTATGTTTGTTAAGCGAATAATGATTAAGGATTAAGGATGGTGCGTTACATGGCAGCAGAAGTGATTGAAGTTAAGACAGACGAGCAATTGCAGCAATGTCTGGAGATCCGCAAAGAAGTATTCGTTGATGAGCAACAGGTTCCAATGGAAGATGAAATTGATGATTTAGATACACTTGACGCGAAGGCGAATCATATATTGCTACAGGTTGACGGTGAGATTGCTGCGACCGGCCGGATTAAATGGCTGGATGAATCGACCGCTAAAATGCAGCGGATTGCTGTTCGGAAGCCATATCGCGGTCATGGTATCGGGCGTTCGCTCATGCTTGCTCTAGAGCAGTTGGCTCGTTCCATGGGTGCGACAGCCAGTATTTTAGATGGACAGTGCCAAGCGGAAGGGTTCTACCAAATGCTCGGCTATCGTACGATATCGGAAGAGCCGTTCTATGACGCAGGAATTTTACATGTCCGCATGGAGAAAAAGCTGTAAGCGCGAGTTCAAAAAGTCCCTTTTTGAACTCGCACTAACGAGTGAATAGTCTCTGATAGATGCTTTAAAATGAGCACCTTCCGGGAAGAGTAACATAGAGTTCTGTTTGATTGGCATCCTTGATGCCCAAACGTAAAGCAGAACCTGTAATTTACCCTTTAGGAGGTCATATCATGGAATCGCGTGAAACTTTTGTTGCCGTGCAGAAAAATGGGGACGGGGACCTGACTGCATTTAAGACCGACACGGGCAGAGTTATGGCTTACGATGAGGCGATGCATGCTGTTCAGTCAGGTCATATTGCCGGAGTGAACGTCTTTAAAGGTAAAGACGGCGGGATGTATATTCGCGGTGATGCGGATGGCGACCCAACGAATAACTTAGATAACTTGCCTATGTTCTAAATTCAAAAAACACCGGTGAGGATGCTGTCGTTATACGACAGACCTCACCGGTGTTTTGTTATCATTAAGGAATGATTAAGTACTGTGAAGCGATAAAGCGAAACCGAACCTTCCTTATGGTGATAAAACCAACCTCTAAACGTGGTCGCTCAGCTCCGAATGGCCCCAATAGAGGTTTTCTCATAATCGTTAGAGTTACTCCCGAATGGTGATAATCTCATGCTGCTCCACAAAAGGCATCGGTCCCGTATGGCCCTCATACTGTGAGCGCTCATCGCCATAATGCATTAAATAAATTTTTCTTTGTATCCAATCTGGCAGCGTCAACAGCTCCGCGAGTGTCGTATGAACTTCCCCTTTGCCGGTCAACTGGCAGTCATGGAAGATAAGGGTGACTCCTTGCTGCTCAATTAATGTATGCAGCAGGTCAGGTTGAAATCGCATATCAGCGCTGTAGAAGAAGGAATGGTTAACTAACAGCGAGAAGCTTCGCTTGCCGGCAATGTGCGGAGTTTCGATGAGCTGTATCTCCATGCCCGCAGCTAAAGAATAGGTGTGGTTCGGCTCAAGCGCATGTACCTCAAATACATCCTCCAGACACGAGATGCCTTCCTGAGTTAACCCGCCTTGAAGCGTGTTGTTCCACAATGGCTGAACTAACGGAGAAGCAATATACAATTTAGGTTTTCGTCCGTGAATAAACTTCATTTGAAATGCAAACTCTTCCAAGCCTCCCACATGATCGGCATGAATGTGAGTAATGAGCACACCGTCGATATCAGCGAAGGATTTTCCAAGCTTATGCAGCGCCATGGGTGCAGTAATACCGCAATCGATGAGCAGGGTGCTCTGTTCCGTGTAAAGGAGCGCGTTATTGTTAAAGTAATGCTTTGCAAATGCGCTGCCGGTTCCAATCATTTGTATCTTAAGCTTCATCTCCATCCTCCTAATCCATGGCATCGGTTAAATTATGACCTAACTGTATCACGCTGCTGGGCACATACACAAGCAAAGCTCTTCCAGTCTTCATACGATATGACGTGAAACGTTAAGCCAGCTGTGGCGTTTCGTGCGAAACGGTCAAAAGTAGGTGGAAGGATTGGCGAAAGGAAACGCAAAGAAAAAGAAGGATCCGGCAGGCGGTCGTGCCCAGTATATGATGCGAAGCGTCACATCTGACCGTTGTGCTGTCTGTCCGACCCCTTGCGCGAGAGGTATGAATTATTTGAAGCGGGTGTCCGAGCCGGGAGCCGTGGGCAATGGAATTCCATGTGTGTTAACGCGAACGAAGGTTAGCACATAGAATGGTTTCCATCATGATGACACCGGGAAATGAACGAGGATATCAATCATTTCCCGGTTCAGCGTAGCTTTCGCCACCTCTCTGTCGTTTCACATGCCGCCGTTTGGCGAATGCATTCGAGAGGGAGAGGTGTGTAACGATGGCGGTTGATGTTGTGTGGAAAGGCAATGAATATACGAATTCGAGTGACCGGAAAGGACAAGCTCCCCTTATCATCGTCAATCATATATCAGCAGGAAGCATGTCTAGCATGGATTCATGGTTCACAAGCCCGGACAATAAAGTATCGTCGGCTCATTTTGGCGTATCAAAGCAAGGAACCATTCATCAATATGTAAAGTTGGAACGTATGGCCTGGGCGCAAGGCATTACTGCAGATCGCATCGCGACAGCGCCCGCAGCCATCGTGCGAAGCAAAGGAATCAATCCAAATCTGTATGCCGTATCGATCGAGCATGAAGGGCTGGATGGGGAATTAACAGAGCAGCAATTTGTTGCGAGCGTTGCCCTGCATCGCTATATTCAAGCCTATGTTGCCGATCATTGGGGTTACACGATTCCATTCGATCGCGAGCATGTGCTCGGTCATTTTCAAATCGATCCAGTCCGCAAAGCGAGCTGCCCAGGAGCTAAATTTCCATGGAAGCAGTTGTATTCCACTTTGTCACTGCCAGACAAGAGGCATGGAGGGGCGGACAGTGTGGAGGAGCAATTGAAGCAGTTGCAAACCTTGGTTACAGACTTGAAAGGCAGACTGGCTTGGCTCGAATCACAGCATCAATTGCAAGAGGTTCCCATCTGGGCCAAAGCGAGTGTGGACAAGGCTGTAGCCCAAGGCTTAGTGTACACGCCGACACCGTCATCGCTAGATTTTTATCGGATGTTAATCGTACTGGACCGTAAAGGATTATTATAGTGCGAGCGCAACTCTCCTGCTAAAAAAGAGTATAACTTAACAACTAAGCAGTTGGAGGTTACGCGATGAATTGCAGGAGAATTGCTGCATTTGTTCTTCTCGGGAGCATCTTGGGCGGAGCTTATGCGTCAGCACAATCAGACCCGTCATCTACTTCACTACAAGCCGCAGCACCGGCTGAGAAGATTCAGGTCATATTGAATGGAAGCACCGTTCAAGAAGGGGGGGTTATGTTAGAGGGACGAGCGTATTTATCCGTACGCCAGATTTCCGATGCGCTGCTGGCATTTGTTACTTGGGATGAAGCCAACAAGAAGGTCGTCATCGAGAAACCGAATGTCGACTTGCTGTTGTTCAAAGATAACACGCCTTTCGGCAAGGTGGAGACAGGTAAGACTTCCTTTACCGCACTGGCTCAAGTGGACAGCCTCAAAACGTCCGTTGACAAGATTAAACTGACCATCACCGATCCGAAAGGGAATACGACGCAAATCCAAGAAGACGAAGTCAAGACAGACGAGGATAATTTCTGGTTTCGCACTTCGGAATTCAAATATGATTTCAAAGCAAAAGGGGACTACACGATCTCGTGCTATTTGAGACAGAAGAATGGTGAATTTACGTTATTGTCTCAAAAGACGGTATCGGCGATTTAATCTAAATCCCTTCGTTTCTCTATACATATGCAGCGGTCCCTTTCGTTGACCTTGTCCTCATAAAGTGGTACGATACGGTAGTATGACCACTACCTGAATACAAAGGAGATTCACGCATGAGCGAACATAACCATGACTGCGGATGTGGACACGACCACGATCATGACCACGAACATCAAGAAATGGTCGTTACTTTGGTAGATGACGAAGGCAACGAAATCGATATGGCTCTCGTTGAAACGTTCAATGTAGGTGAGCAACTGTACGCGTTGTTGCTTGAACGCAACAATCCGGAAGCAGACGGCATCATTGTGCGCGTAGACGAAGAAGATGAAGATATGGTGCTTAATCCGATTGAAGATGATGAAGAGTGGGAGCGCGTGCAGCAAGCATACGAAGAGCTTGTCGCTGCGCAACCGGAATAAGACTCGCCCCGTCTCCTGAGGGATTATAACAGTCAGAACCTTACAGCTCCGAGGTATCCCTCGGAGCTTATTTATATTTCGCCTGCCTAATGCCTATTCACGGCTGTTTCAGTATGTATACGTTTGCAAATAAAGGCTATTTTCTAGGATTATAATACATAATGCGGCCGTTGAACAGCTTGAGTTCAGCTTTCCATGTCTTTGCTAAATATTTGCACAGCTCATTGCCCTTTCCTTTGTCTCCATGTGTGGCATCGTCAGGCAACACGACCTGGACAAAGTGACGCGGTGTATCTTCCTTCGTTGTCCCTACGCCAAATACAATATGTCGATACAAAGGAGACGTTCCCTTCAAATAGAACCACAGCTGTTCCTGTCCGGGCTTGGCTTCAATCGTGTAGGGAAATGCGGCATCGGCATAATCCCAACTTAACTGTTCGCCGGTCAGACTCGTTTGATGACGATAATGAAGCAACTGCTCCTTCAGCTCATCTAAAGTAGCGGACGGCACGGCCGAACCGTCGACGAACGTAATCGTTGCGCTTTGACTCATTTCTTACACCTCCCATGAATCATCGGATCTCATTTATCATATCATCGCCTATAGTTCGTGGCAATATTTACATGATTTTGCGTATGCAAACGGATTGTAGGAAGAGGATATTTCATGATATAGTAATGAAATCAGCCCATTAAATGGTTGGTGTGCTTGGAAAAGGATAATTCAAGGAGGGGATGCGATGTTTGACCAATTGTACGAAGAAACGGAACAAGCAAACGTGAGTTTTGTCGGATGGGCTACAGAAGAAGGCCGGTATGACTTTGCACTCATTTATTCGAATCACTTTATCGGTAAAACACTTGTCGTTTGCATGCAGACAGGACGTTCAACTTTATTGTGCGCCGATGATTTGCGACCCGAGCTTCTGAAAGATAAGTTTCAATTGGGGCATCTTGAAGCGGCAGTCGAAGCGTCCCAACTGCTTCGTGCCCGCATACCTTCCCTGAAAGCGCAGGACCAGTATTAGAGGTCTTCGATAAGTTCTCTTTTGAACACGAAGATCCCGAGAGGTAATTCAGCACGCGCTGTTAGAAATCATGACTCGTTAGTGAAATAGAAAGGCTGCTCCTTCATCCGGGGCAGCCTTTCGTTCTATTCATATATCGCTTTTTCCTCTTTGATGACCTTCACGAATTCAATATATCGGTCTTCAGGCCCTTTCACAGGCAGACCAATGTCGACGTGATCGCGGATGTAATCGATATTCTCCTGTGAAATGACTTCACCTGGCAGAAGAATCGGAATTCCCGGAGGATAGACGTAGATGAATTCCGCAATGATTCTGCCCGCCGATTGCTTGAATGGCACGATTTCCGTATCCGCGTAGAACGCATCGCGGGGAATGAGGGAAAGCTGCGGAATTTCCGGGATTTTCACGACGAGCTCTTTCACTTCATTTCGTTCAAAATGAAGAGCCGACAATTCACGCAAGGCCTGCAGCAATATTGCAATGGTATCATCTGTATCTCCTGGTGTAACCAAGCAAAGGATGTTATACATATCGCTTAGCTCAACTTCGAGATTGTAATGGTCGCGCAGCCAATTCTCCGTCTCATAGCCTGTAATGCCCAAATGACGCACATGTATGGTCAGCTTGGTCGGATCGTAGCTGTACGTCGCTTCTCCACCGAGGATCTCTTCACCAAAGCAGTATAATCCCGGCATCTCGTTAATTTGTGTGCGGGCGTGTTCGGCGAGTGTAATTGCGCGTTCAGCCATGTCATGCCCATGCAGTGCCATGTTGCGACGGGACGTGTCAAGCGATGCGAGCAAAATATACGACGTGGATGTCGTTGTCAGCATGCTGAAAATCGTCTGCACCCGCTGCGGGTTAATCAGCCCATTTTTCACATTGACATTAAGCACCGAGCTTTGGGTCATGGAACCGCCCAGCTTATGCACGCTCGTCGCAGCCATATCCGCTCCGGCTTCCATTGCGGACATCGGCAGTTTTTCATGGAAATGAATAAGCACGCCGTGAGCTTCGTCAACTAGGACTGGAATCTCATGTAAATGGGCGAGCTCAACGATTTCTTTCAGGTTAGCGCAAAGACCGAAATAGGTCGGATTAATGACAAGCACCGCTTTTGTATCGGGATGCTTCTCCAGCGCACGGCGTACCGAACGGGTCGTAATGCCGTGATCGATGCCGAGATTGGCATCACGGGCAGGAGAGACGAACACCGGCTTCGCTCCAGCAAAAATAATGGCCGACATAATCGACTTATGGATATTGCGCGGGACAATAATTTTGTCTCCCGGGGAGCATACCGACATAATCATCGTCATAATCGCTCCGCTTGTGCCCTGAACGCTGAAATAAGTATAATCCGCATCGAAGGCATCGGCCGCTAAGGCTTGAGCTTCGGCGATGACGCTCGATGGCTGATGTAAATCATCCAGTGGCGCAATGTTAATCAAGTCTATGGAAAGCGCTTGATCACCAATAAAATTTCGGAATTCCTCATCGGTGCCAACGCCTTTTTTATGGCCTGGAATGTGAAATTGCACCGGATTTTTAGAGGCATGTTCCGTCAGTGCGGTAAATAGAGGCGTCCGATGATGGTTCATCGCCGTATCACAACCTTTCATGCTGGGAATAGAGCTTAGATGCGCATGTTGCGTCTCAAGCAAACAAGGTTAAGTGTAACAAAAACGCCTCGGAATGCAAGCTGTTTTTCTAACGATTTTTATACATACTTCTTGGACCATTCGTTCGAATTTTATTCATTTCCGATTCATTATCATCTGTGATAGGATGTACATAAATGGAGGGAAGTGTGATGAAAAAGCAAATGACCGTCGTCATGCTCATGCTGATGATGGTATTTATCGGGTTCGGCATTGTCATTCCGGTGCTTCCGCTAATGATTACGGATGCCGGGGCCAATGAATTTCACTTGGGGTTAATGCTGTCGCTTTATTCGCTAATCTCATTCATCGTGTCGCCAATTTGGGGGGCATGGTCTGAAAAAGTGGGTCGACGTCCGATTATTCTCATCGGTACACTCGGCTTCAGTATAAGCTATTTGTTATTCGGTTTGGCGGATGGCCAGCTGTGGCTTATGTATGTGTCGCGCATACTCGGCGGATTGTTTTCTGGTGCTGTTACGGCGGTTATTGTAGCCTATGTGGCGGATATTACGACGAACGAGCAGCGAACGAAAGGAATGGCACTCGTCGGAATGTCGATCGGGCTAGGCTTTACGTTCGGTCCGGCCTTTGGCGGGATATTAAGCGCCTATGGGCATAATACGCCATTCTTCGCAGCTTCTGCATTGACTTTGATCACATGCGTGCTCGGCTTTGGAAGATTGAAGGAGTCGTTGCCGCAAGAGAAGCGGACAGGCCGTAATGAGGCATCACCGTCACGCTGGACCGCATTTACGGGACGCATGAAATATTTATATGTGCTCTCGTTCTTCGTCACGTTCACGCTGGCTGGACTGGAATCGACGCTGTTGTACTTTGAGGCGCAGCGGATTCCTGACATTACAGCAACGCAGATCGGGTTCATGTTCTTCTTCTGCGGTCTTGCCGGAGCTCTCGTTCAAGGCGGGATCGTCAGGCGGTACATAAAGAAAGGCAGAGAGAAGAAGACGATCGCTGTCGGGCTGATTGTGTCGTCGCTAGGATTCTTCCTGCTGCTCTTGTCATCCAATATCGTAGATGCAACGATATACCTATGCGTCTTCGGAATCGGCAACGCGCTTATCCGTCCATGCGTCATTTCCTTGATTACGCAGAAGACGACGGTGAGTCAAGGCATTGCGTCGGGACTGAACTCCTCGATGGATAGCTTCGGACGGATAGCTGGTCCGATATTGGCGATAGCGGTATTCAACTGGATTCCTAGCATGCCGTATATAATCGGTGGGTTGCTGTGCCTCGTCGCTATCGGATTGCTCGTTCGCTTCTCGACACTGGATCGATCGCAATCGACGGCTAATACTTCCGCATGAATGAGGTACGCCTCTCATGAACAAACGGTGATTCTGCTGCTGTAAGAGCGGTGAATCACCGTTTTGTTTGATTAGTTTGTCTCAATCGCTCGTTTCCTGCATGGATGAAGCAATTCCGGCTTCGTGGTGAATGTGAGCTTTGTAATAGAGGTATTACACTTACGCTTCGGCGGCGATCTTGTACAATGGCATAAGTGTTTCCATCGTTTCCCTTGCTAGACTCATGAACGCTGTGCCGTTGGCCAGTATCGGATCGTTCGCAGCAATATGGCGCCCCACCAACCACTCCGCAGCTTTAACGTCCCGGAAGCGGCACAATTTGGCCTCCAGTTCTTCCGTATCCAAATCTCCGAATCGGACCGCATCCTTTTTCATATGATCCAAAGAAATAGCATAATCCTGAGGCACGGTTGTTGCGATGCGATCAATCTGTTTGAGCATGGATTGCGCAATATTTTGCTTGTTGGCAACCTCATATATAAAAGCGAGCCAAATAAAGACATGATCGTCGAACAGTCCGACCTGAAAGTGGGGCAGCGATTTGTAGCCGCGTTTGTTCGGTCCAATGGCCAACCAGGAGTCCTGCGGCGGATTCACGGTGCGGCGCGCATGCTTCGCAATATGTAGGTACATTTCTTGGCCGCTTAACACGGCGGCATCGCCGACAAGCTGCTCGCCAATGGCTCGGAATTTAGGTTGAATTCGGTCGCGTATCGCTTCCATGCGGGCATCCAAGCCATCAATAGTAAACGTTGCGAAATCAGAGGAAGTAAATCCGGTAAAAGTCATGCACATTCTTCCTTTCTCTATTTGCCGGTATCGTATATTACATTAGAATCATGACATTTGTGGAACACATTTTATTATACCACATTATAATGAGAACGTTTATCAGTTTATAATTATTATATTTTACATACAAAAAGCCTCTTTGTTAGAAATCGAGTCAATAATCCAAGTTACCGAATCATAAGATGGAGTATACGATAAGGTAAGGAGGGATTGCCGTGAATCGCAGCGACGAGGTAGAATACTGCAACTTGGAGCTACGTTTTGACCGCCGGCAAATCCAGAACCTCATCCGAGATCTTATACAAGAGGGCTATTCCTTGTACTGGAGCGAGAATGAATCGTTGTTTATTGTTTCGATCCGAACCGGACGGAAGCTGGTCAAACTGCGCTTTCAACGCATCCATCACCGCTATAAAATTGTAGGCGATTACACGATACGAGACGAGAAGCTATCCGAGTTCATGGAGAAGATGATCGGCGATTCACGCGGGCATGCGGTGGTCAAACGTTTTAAAGACAGACATATTTTTGTGGAAAATATTATGTTTGGCGAACGCATCCGTTTAGTGGAAATATGCGGTCCGGAACAGCGGGTACTGTATCAAAAACGGCCGGCCGTAACGACAGAACAGATGATGGAAACATTTATGTCTATGCGGGCCGAGGAGCGCATGGAGGTACTGCGAATGGAAGTGGATTATACATTGGCTGAACTGCATGAAGCGATTGTCGGCGAAGATTCGGTCAAGACGAAGTGCTGCAAAGAGAGGCTGAATGTCATGCGGACCGAAATGCTTCAGCTTGAATGGTAAAGCGATGACCCTTTGTTTTTCACCCTCCCATCCGCCGCATGCTGGATGAAATGCTGTTTGCGAGATGGTTGCAGGGTTTTTTGCTGTGCGGTACAATAAGCGTAATGCAAACTATATAAAAATTTCAGGATAAAGGATGGAAGAACCATATGACAAAGAATCAAATTGGTGTCATTGGACTTGCGGTCATGGGCAAGAACTTGGCTCTCAATATTGAAAGCCGCGGGTTCACAGTCTCGGTATATAACCGTTCTCGCGAGAAGACGGACGCGCTTATTGAAGAAGCGCAAGGCAAGCAACTGACGGCTACATATTCCATTGAACAATTTGTGCAATCTTTAGAAGCACCGCGCAAAATGTTAATTATGGTTCAAGCCGGACAAGCTACAGATGCTACAATTGAACAATTGCTTCCGCATCTGGATGAAGGCGATATTATTATCGACGGCGGGAACGCGCATTTTCCCGATACTCGACGTCGCAGCAAATATTTAGAAGATAAAGGCATTCGTTTCATTGGGGCCGGCGTGTCTGGCGGCGAAGAGGGCGCTTTGAAAGGTCCTGCCATTATGCCTGGTGGACAAGAGAGCGCATATCGCTTGGTAGAGCCAATTCTGACAAGCATTTCCGCTAAAGTAAACGGCGATCCTTGCTGCACGTACATTGGTCCAGATGGTGCCGGCCATTACGTGAAGATGGTTCACAACGGAATTGAGTACGGCGACATGCAGCTCATTTGTGAGGCGTATCACCTGCTTACGACTGTGCTTGGCGTCAATGCCGAAGAACTGCACTCGATCTTCAGTGAATGGAACAAAGGGGAGCTGGACAGCTATCTGATTGAAATTACGGCAGACATCTTCTCCAAGTATGATAAGGAGACAGGCAAGCCGATGGTAGACGTCATTCTTGACGCAGCTGGTCAAAAAGGCACAGGAAAATGGACGAGCCAAAGCGCGCTCGACTTGGGTGTTCCGTTGTCCATGATTACGGAATCCGTATTTTCCCGCTTCCTGTCCGCGCTGAAAGACGAACGCGTAGCGGCAAGCAAAGTGCTGCAAGGTCCAGCAGCGAAGCCGTTTGACGGTGATAAAGCTGCATTTATCGAGAGCATCCGCAAAGCGCTCTACGCGAGCAAGATCGTATCGTACGCGCAAGGCTTTGCTCAAATGCGTGCGGCGTCGGAAGAATCCGGCTGGAACCTGCGCTATGGCGAAATCGCGATGATTTTCCGCGGCGGCTGCATTATCCGTTCTCGTTTCTTGCAAAATATTAAGGATGCGTACGACCGTGATTCCGAATTGAAGAATCTATTGTTGGACCCATACTTTAAAAATATTGTGGAATCGTATCAAGACGCATGGCGTCAAGTTATCAGTACAGCTGTTGCATACGGCGTACCTGTTCCTGGCTTTTCGAGCGCACTGTCGTACTTCGACAGCTATCGTACCGAGCGTCTGCCGGCGAATCTGCTGCAAGCGCAGCGGGACTACTTCGGCGCGCATACGTTCAAACGTGTAGATAAAGAAGGCTCGTTCCACTTTAACTGGATGTCGGAGTAATGAACAGCAATAACGCCGAACCCTAGAGGGGCTCGGCGTTATTTTTTTCTAGTGCATCTTTATCCCACAGACCATGCACGGCTTCGGCCAAATATTGCCGAATGCGGTCAGACTCTTGACCATAGCTGCTGTTCCGAATTAACAGCAGCGATACTTCGGCGAAGTAACGAAAGTTGCGGATGACTCGCTCAGGCTCAAGCTTGGACCAAGCTTCGTCCTGATCGGTAAGCTTCTGCTTCACTACGTTAAGCACCCACACAATATCCTCCCTGCATAAGGGATGGTTCGGGTCCATAATACGCGCCATTCGCGCTGCTGCTGCTCGCTGAGCTGCTGGAACGGGATGCGAATCCGGGGCGGGGGAGGTTGACATGCCAATTCACTCCTAAACAACCAAATCTCTGCTATAGTTCATCTTTACGTTGAAAACGTTATTTTTATACATGTCAGCATTGTCGAATGAAAGAAACGTATGGTATCATATGGGAAGTTTACCGTCTGCGGACAAAGAAAGACGAGGGAGGGCCTGAATGACAACCCGACATATACTATTAATCGGCTTCATGGGAACAGGAAAATCAACAGTCGGAGAACAGCTGGCCCGGAATCTGAATTATGCATTCGTCGATTTGGATGCCGAAATTGTAAAGCAGGTGGGACGAACGATACCCGACATATTCGCGCAAGATGGGGAAGCGTTCTTTCGAGAACAAGAAAGCCGCATTCTCGCACGCTTGTTGCGTGATCGGACACGGCTTCTTGTCATCGCTACTGGCGGCGGCGTCGTGTTGGACGAAGCGAACCGCAAGCTAATGCGGGAACATGGCGCAGTCATCCAGCTTACAGCGGCAGAAGAGACCATAGTGCAACGTGTCTCACAGGACCGCAACCGTCCGCTGCTGCAAGGAGATGCTGCCAGCCGTGTACGCAAGCTGATGCTAGAGCGTCAGGGGTTGTATGATTTCGCCCATTTAATCGTTCCGACCGATCACTTGACGGTGGAGCAAATTAACGAGCGTATCGAAGCCCATCTCGTCAATGAAAAGGCATACTAGTACAGGATGCGGCTGGCTGCTTGGGCATTAATCGTTCAGTTGGGACCAAGCAAGCATACCGCCTTCCATATTGACAACGCCTTTCACGCCGATTTGCTGCAAGTACTCACACACGCGTTCACTGCGGTAGCCGCTGCGGCAAATAAAGATAATTTCACCGTTCTGTTCGATTTCGTGCAGCCGGTCAGGAATCTGATTCATTGGAATATGTTTGGCGCCGGGAATCATGCCGTGGGCAACTTCCTCATCCTCCCGCACATCAATCATATTTAACGCTTCGCCGCGTTGCAGGCGATCTTTTAATGTAAATACATCAAGTTGAACAATAGAATTCATATAATTTTTGTACATCCTTTCTATAAAATGAGAGATAGAACAACCTCTTGGATTGAAATTCAAGTTGTAATCAATAGCAGATTGTACTTATTATACTTGTAATAGTAAAGGAGTGAAAGCGTATGGACGTTATCGTTAAGCCCACACTAAAGCTGCAAGGTGAAATCCAAGCATTATCTTCTAAAAACTACACGACACGTTACTTGCTTGCAGCCGCATTGGCGGACGGAAAGAGCACCATTTACTATCCAGCCCATAGCGAGGACAGCGATGCAATGCGCCGCTGCCTGCGCGATCTGGGAGCCGTGCTTGAAGAGGATGAAGAGAAGATCGTCATTACAGGCTTCGGCAAAACGCCTGCGCTTGCGAATCTGAACCATGAGCTGAACGTCGGCAATGCTGGCGCTGTGCTGCGCTTTCTGATGGGCATTGCGGCCCTGCTTCCAGAAGTGAACTTCGTCAACACGTATCCAGATTCGTTAGGGAAGCGGCCGCATGACGATCTCATTACAGCGTTGGAACAAATGGATGTGCGTGTGGAACATCGGGAAGGAAAGCTTCCGATTACGATTCGGGGCGGGGAGCCGAAAGGCGGGCACATCAAGGTGTCTGGCAATGTCAGCTCACAATATTTAAGCGCCCTCCTGTTCCTGACACCGCTGTTGGCACAAGACAGCATCATTGAAGTAACGGATGATTTGAAGTCCAAGGTCGTCATCGGTCAGACGCTGGAAGTGCTTGCTCAAGCCGGCATTCATATCGAGGCACGCGAAGATATGATGTATTATCGCGTTCCAGGCAATCAACACTATGAAGCGAAGACATATGTCGTCCAAGGTGATTATCCAGGTTCAGCAGCCGTGCTGGCTGCGGCGTCGGTCATTCCGTCCGATATCACCGTGCGCGGGCTGACGGAAGACAGCAAGCAAGGGGAACGGGCGATCGTCGATGTGCTGCGCATGATGGGCGTACCGCTTGAGCATACGGATTCCATCGTACGCATCAAGGGAGAAGGCCGCTTGCGGCCGGTTGAATTCGATGGCGATGCGGCAACCGACGCGGTGCTCGCCATGGTAGCCGCTGCCGTATTTGCAGATGGAACTTCACGTTTCTACAACGTAGAAAATTTGCGGTACAAGGAATGCGATCGCATTACTGATTATTTGACAGAGCTGCGCAAAGCCGGCGCTCAAGTCGAAGAACGGCAGGCGGAAATTATCGTTCACGGCCGTCCGGAAGGTGTAGAAGGCGGAGTGGAAATTAACGCTCATTACGATCATCGTGTTATTATGGCATTAACGGTGGTTGGCTTGCGCGCACAGCAAGCTATCCGCATTAAGGATGCTCATCATGTAGCGAAGTCGTACCCTCAATATTTCGATCATCTTCAGGCGCTGGGCGCTCAAGTGGAATGGGTGGAAGCATAAAAAGCAACGTCACGGAAGGAGCGAGGAATTATGAGTTATGAGCAACCGTCACAAGAAGACATCAAGCAATTGCTGCAAAAGAGCACTAACATTGCGGTGGTCGGCTTGTCCGATGATCCGACGCGAGTCTCTTATATGGTAGCCGAAGCGATGCAGAAGAAAGGATATCGCATCATCCCGGTCAATCCGAAGGCGGAACGCATCCTGAGAGAGACATGCTATTCTACGCTTCAGGATGTGCCGGAACCAATCGACATTGTGAATGTGTTTCGCCGCAGCGAATATTGTGCTGACATTGCACGCGACGCCGTTGAAGTTAAGGCGAAGGCCATCTGGCTGCAGCAGGGCATCGTGAACGAAGAAGCTGCGCGCATTGCATCGGAGGACGGGTTGGACGTAGTTATGGACCTGTGCATCAAAGTATTGGATTCCATTTTACTGCCGCACGGCAAAGCAACTTCGTGATGCGCTAAAAGAGATAATGCCGGGAGTTCTCGCTATAATGAGGACAGAGAGCCCCGGCTTTTCGTGTGTTTTCCTTTGACAAAGGAACGATATGCCCTTACCATTCATGGTAGAAGGAGAGGATGTCCTTGAATCAGTTAGGGCTGTTGCAGCAACTCTCGCGGGCTTTGATGCAGCCGCTAATCGCATTACCCGCAGCAGCGTTAGCTGTTGCCATCGGTCACATGCTGCAGGGTACTGGGATGCACGATGCCGCTGCACTGTTTGAGTTGACCGGAAAAACGATTTTTTACGTGCTTCCTTACCTTTTTGCGGCAGGGGTAGCGCTTGGGTTATCGAATAATGCGGGTGTTGCCGCCATGTCCTCGATGCTGGGGATGTTTATTTTTAAGCAGCTCCTGACCCATTGGCATGCTGCATTTGAGCCTACCATTTTGAACGGGATACTGTTCGGCGTGCTGGCAGGGATGATCCATGAGCGATTTAAAAATGTCCAGTTTCCAGAATATTTGCAATTTTTCGGCGGTCCCCGATTTGCTGTCTTGCTTACGACGTTAAGCTCCATTTTCCTCTCATGGGTGATGATTGTACTTGCGCCGTTCATGCATCAAGGGGTATCTTTTCTTGGGCAAGAAATATTGGCAATGGGCGGGTTTGGTATATTCATATATGGCGTCCTGCACCGGGTGCTGGTCGCTTTTGGACTTCACCATTTATTGAATAACGTGTATTGGTTTCAAGTCGGCTCGTTCACCGATGCTGAAGGGATGACCTTTACCGGTGATTTGCCACGTTTTTTTGCGGGAGATCCGACAGCGGGCGTGTACATGGCAGGCTTGTATCCGATTATGATGTTTGCATTGCCTGCGGTCGCCTTGGCTATTGTGCATGAATCGCGCGAGGATTTGCGGCCGAAGGTGCGCAAGACCTACTTCACGGCTGCGTTCGTATCGCTGCTGACGGGAATAACGGAACCGATTGAATTTGCTTTTTTATTTGCGGCACCGTATTTATTTATCGTGCATGCGTTATTGTCCGGGGCTGCGATGTGGTTGACCGCCGAATTGGGAATTCGACACGGCTTCTCTTTTTCGGCAGGCGCCATTGATTATGTCGTGAATTTTCACCAATCGACCAAAGCGCTTTGGATTATCCCGATAGGGGTTGCGTTTGGGTTGATTTATTATGTCATATTTCGTTTTGCGATACAGAAATTTCAAATCCCGACCCCGGGGCGTGTGGAAGTGTCGCTGCTCGATGATATGGCGAGCGACTTGCTTCATCGCGTTCCTCTTATCATTCAAGCATTGGGCGGTAAAGATAATATTGTCGATACACAGGCATGCATTACTAGGCTGCGTCTTCGAGTACAGAATGACAAGCTCGTGGATCGGCATGCGCTCCGCATGATGGGTGCAGCCGGCGTCATCCGGCTTGGAGGCGGGCATTTGCAGGTCGTCTTCGGAACGTATTCCGAGCTCATCAAAGAGGAGATGGTGAAGCGTCTGCAACGTGACCCGAAGCAAGTGTGGTTTGTTGCTCCGGTGCAAGGCCGCATGATCCCTATCGAAGAAGTGCCGGATACCATCTTCGCGAAGAAGCTGGTCGGGAAAGGGGTAGCCTTTTACCCTGATAGAGGAGAACTCGTATCTCCGGTGAGAGGCTTCATCCGTCACGTGTATCCGACAATGCATGCTTTAGGTATTGAGACGCCCGAAGGGTTAGAAGTGCTGCTTCATATCGGAATTGAGACGTCATCATTGAATGGCGCCGGTTTTCAAGCGGTAGTACAGGAAGGTGATGAAGTGAAACCGGGACAGCTGCTCATTAAGTTTGATTTTAATGAAGTGAAAAAGCGTTGCAAGTCGCTTGCGACACCGATGGTCATTACGAATTCGGATAAAGTCGCCTCATGGAGCATGGCGCCCTATGCTCCAGTGAAGAAAGGCCAGACGTCTGTCATGTCTGTCGTCTTGCACGAACATGCGCTTGGAGGTGTACACCGATGACGCAAAAAGTGCAGGGAATCGGCGCATCGAACGGAATTGCAATCGGTAAGGCGTTTGTGCTGCCGTCATGGGAGTGGGATGTGCCGGAGGAGAAGATGGACCCGACCGATTTGGCGCGTGAATTCGAACGGCTATACGAAGGTATCCGCTCCTCAAGGGACGAAATCGAGTTCATCAAGAGTGAGATTCGCGAAATGGTTGGCAGTGAAGAATCGACTATCTTTGATGCACATCTGGCCATTTTGGAAGATCCCATCTTCATGAACGAAATTCAAGGCATCATTCAACGTCAATATAAAGCGGCCGAAGTGGCGGTGAAAGAAGCAATTGATCATTTTGTCACGATGTTCGATCTGCTTGATGATGAATATATGAAAGAGCGGGCGCTCGACATTAAAGACGTCGGCAATCGCCTTTTGAAGCATCTGCTCGGCGCCCCTGAGATTACGCTGCCGACGGATACGCAGCCTTATATCCTTGTGGCGAAGGAGTTGTCTCCGTCGCAGCTTGTGCATTTGAATCCAAAAAATGTGCTTGGCATCGTCATGCTGATGGGCGGGAAAACATCCCACTCTGCTATTATGGCACGTGCGTTGGGTATTCCGCTCGTACTTGGGTTGGAAGGTAAAATCGTAAAGCCGATTCAAACGGGAGATTTCATTATCGTCGACGGTGAACACGGTATCGTACATATCGAGCCGGCGGAAGATATCCTGTCCTGGTATGAGGCGCGCCGTGACTTCTATGCGCAAGAAGCCGACGAGTTGAAGAAGATCGTGTCGCTACCGGCCGTAACGAACGACGGTTACGAGATACATCTCGCCGCGAATATCAGCTCGACGAGGGAACTTGAAATCGCAGAGCAGAACGGAGCGGAAGGGGTAGGATTATTCCGTACCGAATTCATGTACATGGATCGCTCCTATCCGCCATCTGAGGCAGAACAGCTCACCGTTTATCGAGATGTCGCTGAGCATTTCAAGGATAGATCGGTCATTATCCGCACTCTTGATATAGGCGGGGACAAACCGATGGAATACTTGGATCTGCCTGAAGAAGACAATCCATTCTTAGGCTACCGCGCTATTCGCATCTGTCTGGATCGGAGGGACTTGTTTAAGACGCAGCTGCGCGCCATATTACGCGCCAGCGCATTCGGTGAAGTGAGCGTCATGTTCCCGATGATTTCGTCCGTTGAAGAGGTGCGGGCGGCGAAGGGCATCTTAGACGAAGCCAAGCAGGAGCTGCGCTCCGAAGCATTGCCATTCGATGAGGAGCTGCCGATTGGAATCATGGTCGAAGTTCCTGCAGCGGCTATGATTGCCGACCGGTTGGCAGAGGAAGTAGACTTCTTCAGCATTGGCACGAACGATTTAGTGCAATATACGCTTGCGGTCGACCGGATGAATGAACAGATTGCTCATATGTACGATCCGTTCCATCCTGCGGTGCTGCGTCTCGTCCGCCATACGATTGAAGCCGCGAAAAAGTGTAATATCATAGTCGGCGTATGTGGAGAGATGGCAGGCGACCCGCGTGCGGTGCCGTTGTGGATTGCGCTCGGTGTTAATAAGCTGAGCATGTCTTCGCGCTCCATCCCGCGTGTCAAAGCGGCGATTCGACGGGCATCGCAAGAGAACAGCAGAAGCGTGACCGATAAAATATATAAGGCTGGTTCCAAAGCGGAATTAGATGCACTTCTGGAGCCGCAATCATAACTAAAAAGGCATGACCCGCTATAAGGGTCATGCCTTGAGTTTGTTGAAAAACCAAAAATCAAGTGAACAGGAAACAATCATGGTGGGGGTATCCGCTTCCGTCGCTGTTGAATCCAAGTCATTGAGATGAGACTATGCGGGGATGACTCGGATTCAAAGGCGATCGCCAGGTCTCTCCAGCGCATACCCTTCACCCGTATTTGTTTCATTTTCAACCTCCGGTACTGACACCGGTTCGGCCTGTTATTACGAGTCTATTTCTCTGCCATCTTATCACAAAACGCTTTGCCGTAGGCTGCCAGATCCGGCGGTCTGCGCGCAGATACCAAGTTGCCGTCGATAACGACCTCTTGATCGAGCCACGTTGCGCCTGCATTTTCCATATCGTCCCGAATGCCGGGAGTCGACGTTACCGTACGGCCTTGCAAAATTTTAGCAGAGATAAGAACCCAGCCTGCATGACAAATCTGTCCGATCGGCTTATCAGCCTCGTTCATCTGTCTGACGATGTTCAATGCATCCTCATAGCGGCGCAGCTTATCGGGAGCCCAGCCTCCTGGAACGAGCAGACCGTCGTAGGTGCTGGCATCGACATCTTTAAATGCGTAATTAGAAGTTGCTGGCACGCCATATTTCCCGATGTAAGTCTTACCAGGCTCGTCTCCGACCAGATGCACTTCAGCACCTTCTTCACGGGCGCGGTATATCGGATACCACAATTCTAAATCTTCAAATTCTTCATCCACAAAAGAGATGATTCGCTTTCCGCTTAAACGCATGAATGTTGTCCCTCCTTCGTATCTTGTACAGAGAAGCTTATTACCCAACTTCGCAATAAGCCGTTCCTATTTCCCAAATGATGTGTATTGAGTCTTTCCGATATATGACCTACGATGGTTTCAATAGGTTACATTGCTCGTGTATGGGTTGTTCGTTCTACTTTCTATTTAACCATAATGTCATGAAAATTAACATGTTTATTTAAAAGCGATCAGAATAATGTGATTTATATCATTGTTAAAAATGTTTTGTCATTCCAGTTGGTTTCTAGTTGTGTAAAAAAATACATCTTTTTGCATAGAAGGAGAATGAAAGACAAAGTCGAAATATACGTTAATCATAACGCGTAAGAGGCTATAGCATTAGGGTTCGAACTTCATTAACATCATCAAAAACATGAATAATTAGGGGTGGACCGTATGTATAAACGTTGTACCTGTGGTCATTATATGGATTTAACGCTACGAACCGTTGTACACGCGCGTTCGGTGCATATTCACCGTGTTCCTGTATTTACTTGTACGAGTTGTGAACGTTCTGAACTGCTGTCGCTCGTTAAGAAAGAGATTGCAGAACTCATTCGAAATCGTATGAGCCTAATCGCTGCCAACTCGCATATCACCCAGCACGGACCGCTCGTGGTGTCATTTGATGAAGTTCATGAATTATCCAGCGTCCTGGCAGAATGTGTGGAAGAAGACGGTTGCGACGATATGGTGCCGGTGTTCGAACGCCGGATGGATGAACGCGTCAACCAACTGCTTGATCTGTATCTGATCGCGAAGACATGCAACGATACAATCTGGATGATGGACCTTCAGCGCAGATTAAAACAAGTTACATGTTTTAGTTTACAGCCATATAGGGTTAAAATAAGTTAAGAGGTTCCATAGATATCAGTTTGAATACAGATTGGCTGTTTTCAAGTAAGCGGATAAATTGTTAGCAGGAGGAGGTAAGCATGAAAGCTGTCAGTTCCTTGGGAAATTTGCAGGAAGCCATCGATTTGTCTTCACAGCAAATCGTAGTCTTATTCAAGCACAGCACGCGCTGTCCGATAAGCGCGCAGGCGGATGAAGAAATGGCGAAGGTGGAGGAGGACTATGGAAATAAGGGCGTAGGGTTCGGGCGTATACTCGTCGTGGAGAACCGTGATGTGTCCCTAGCTTGTGCAGAGAAGCTCGGCATCAAGCATGAGTCCCCTCAAGTGCTTGTACTAAAGAATGGCGAAGTCGCTTGGCACGATTCACATAATGCGATCCGATACGACAAGTTGGAGTCTGTTTTGACAATGTAAAGGTAAGTTATGGTAAATCAAGGCGGTTTTGGCCGTGACATTGCGAATTTTCTGAAAATATCGTATCATTGAATGTAATATGTATGTTCGCATTAAATTTTCGGTAATTGGAGAGAAGGATCGTGACGGTAACTATTTATGATGTAGCGAGAGAAGCGGGCGTCTCAATGGCCACCGTTTCCCGGGTTGTGAACAACAATCCGAACGTGAAGCCGCAAACGCGTAAAAAAGTGTACGAAGCGATTGAACGTTTAGGTTATCGCCCGAATGCGGTCGCACGCGGACTTGCGAGCAAGAAGACGACGACCGTTGGGGTCGTCATTCCTGATATTTCCAATTCCATCTTTGCTGAAGTCGCGCGCGGTATTGAAGATATTGCGAATATGTATCATTACAATATCATTTTGTGCAACGCGGATAAGAAGAAGGATAAGGAAATACGTGTTATCAATACGCTCTTGGAGAAACAAGTGGACGGGCTCTTATTTATGGGCGGCGTTGTCACGGAAGACCACATTCAGGCCTTCCGCACCGCATCCGTGCCAATTGTGCTTTGTGCAACGACAGATGAGAATGGTATTATTCCGTCAGTCGATATCGATCATGAGGCGGCGGCTTTTGACGCGGTGAATACACTTATTCGCCACGGCCATCGTGATATTGCGATGATTAGCGGCACGCTTCAAGATCCGGCTAACGGATTTGCCCGGTTCCAAGGGTACAAGAAAGCACTGGAAGGTGCAGGAATCGAGTATAAGGAAGACTTGGTTCGAATCGGTAACTATCGTTATGAATCCGGTGTCGAAGCGATGAAGTATTTCCTTGGCTTGAAGAAGCGCCCGACTGCCATTTTTGCGGCAACAGATGAGATGGCCATCGGTGCAATCCACTGTATTCAAGATGCCAACCTGAAGGTGCCGGATGATTTCTCCGTCATTAGTGTCGATAATATTCGTATGGCCTCCATGGTACGTCCGCAACTGACTACAGTTGCACAGCCAATGTATGATATTGGTGCCGTAGCCATGCGTTTATTAACGAAGTTGATGAAGAAAGAGAACGTAGACAATTCACGCGTCATCTTGCCGCATGAGACGATTCTTCGTCTGTCGGTAAGCCAAGTGAACGAATAGCACACTGCCTAGTTGCAGGACAGAAGCCCCAGGACGATGGGGCTTTTTGTGTGAGCATGTATTTATCGAGACATAAGAGGAGGAATGGGTATGGCAATGGAAGCTGCCATTGGCATTATCGGCGCCATGGACGAAGAAATTGAATTGCTGCTGAAAGCCGCGCAACCGATTGAGGAAATTCAAGTGGCAGGGCTGCGTTATTTTCAAGGCAGTCTATTTGGCAAGCGCGTCGTCATTTGCAAGTCCGGAGTAGGGAAGGTTAATGCAGCCATTACGACACAAGTTCTCATCGACCGCTTTCACACGAAGACGGTGCTGTTCACCGGAGTAGCCGGTGCGGTTCATCCAGAGCTGAACATCGGGGATATCGTCATTTCAACGGCGTGCATGCATCATGATATGGATGTGACGGCGCTGGGGTTTGCGCCAGGTGTCATACCGTTCCAGGAGACGTCGCAATTTGCGGCTGACCCGAAGCTGATGCAGTTGGCTGAACGCGTATGTGAGGAGCATTTCCCAGGCCGCTACCAGACGGGCTTGATTTTGTCGGGCGATCAATTTATCGCGAGCCGGGATAAGGTGCGGGAGCTGTACGAGACGTTCGAAGGTGCCGCGTGCACGGAAATGGAAGGCGCGGCTGTAGCGCAAGCATGCTTTATTAACCAAGTTCCGTTTGTTGTCATTCGCTCTATGTCAGATAAAGCAGACGGCTCAGCGCATGTGAATTTTGCAGAATTTACGGTTGAGGCTTCTGAGCATTCTTATCGAATTGTGGAAAGCATGGTCAAGGAAATCGTCGTGTAACACGAGCAATTGAACTTTACAACTAGCAGGCCGTTGATATTGCGCATCTCATAGCCCTCCTCGTAGAGAAGGATGGAGCAAGCGTATGTCAACGGCCTATTTCAATCCCGCTGGTAGTTGAAGGACTTCATTCTCGAGTCAGTTCTAGCGCACATATTCCAGCGCCAGATTCTTCACATGAGCATTGCGCTCCTCAATGAAGTTCCGTCTAGGCATTGGGACCCAGCTCTCGACGTCATCAAGCCATGTCCCCGGCAGGGGCATAGGAGATTTCTGTGACCAATGGGTGACCCACGGGACAGGCAATTGGTGCAGTGGTTCATTCTCTAACAGCAGCCGCAGCGGGTCTTCGTTCATTTCTAACCAGAGCAGGCTCCACGCGCGCGGAACGACTTGCCATATTTCGTAGCCGCCGCCGCCAAGAGCGACCCATCTTCCGTCACAATACTCGTGCGCCAGCTGATGGATGAGTCGCGGCATCTCCGCGTAAATCCGCATGCTGCAGTGCATGTGTGACAGCGGATCCAGCGCATGCGCGTCGCAGCCGTGCTGACTGACGATCATATCGGGCTTGAACGAGCGGGCAACCTGTTGAATGGTCTCCCTGAAGCATTGCAGCCACGATTCGTCCTCTGTATACGGTTCCAACGGAACATTGACGCAGGCGCCGAATCCCTCTCCCGCCCCGCGCTCATGCACGAAGCCGGTCCCGGGAAATAAATATTTTCCCGTTTCGTGAATAGAGTAAGTAAAGACATCCGGGTCCGTATAGAACGACCATTGCACACCGTCTCCATGGTGAGCATCCGTATCGATATATAGGATGCGCGCGCCATAATGCTTGCGCAGCCAGGCTATGGCAACGGAGGCGTCGTTGTAGACGCAGAAGCCTGCGCCTTTCTCCCCAAACGCATGGTGAAGCCCTCCGCCCAAATGAAGGGCGTGTGCGGCTTGTCCCGACATAACTGCATCACATGCCGCGATAGAACCTCCTACAATGGCGCAAGCGGCGTCATGCATTCCGGGGAAGTAGGGGGTATCTTCTGTATGCAGCCCGTATTTATCTGCCCGTGACGTCCACTCCAGATGGGGACGAGGGTCACTGAGCCGCCTCACCGTTTCAATATAATCATCACGGTGAATTAATCCCAGCCATCGCTCCCACTCAGCGAGGGTTCCCTTGGGCCGGATAATTTGCGCTTCGTGCAAAGCTCCGGCATGATAGAGAAGGTCGTTCGTCATCACGACCCGCTGCTGATCGAATGGATGATCGGCGTGAAAGCGATAGCGGAGGGAATCATTGTGCATGAAGTATAGAGCATTTCCTGACATCTGATATCCATCCCTCTCATACAAACTAATAGAGGCAGTTCTAAGCGCAAAAACGCATGCAACACAATTAGTAGTGCGTGTTCAAAAAGGCCACTTTTCAGCACCGAAAAGGTTGCAAGAACCCGAAGCGTATGCTTCCGAAGTGGGTTTTGCTCCGCAAAACTTATAAGGAGGAGCGGAGTGTAGATGAGGCTACATGAGCACCTGAAATGTTTCCAAAGGAAACATACTCCGGAAGAATAAGCTCTTGAGGGTGAATGCAAGATTCGACGCCGAATAACATCTTGAGATGCTCGTGTTCAAAAGGGGGATTTTTGAACAACCTCTAATACATGAACCGTTGTCTAAAACGGACGCGATCGAACTGTTCCTTTGAATCGAGCGGCACGTCCTTTCCGATACGTACCATCAAACAGTTGGCAGGGTGGGCACAAATCTCGGGATCGTCAGTCGCATACCATATCATCTCGACCGACTGCATCAGCTTTTCCATCATTTTTCGGTAGTCCCATACGCTCAACCCCGTACCTTCCATATCCCAATGCCAATAATATTCGGTCGTAAATACGATATAGCTTTCCAATTGATCATCTTCAAATGCGGTGATGATGAGCTTTTTGCCTAATCCTAGAGAACGATAGTCATTTGCCACTTCGATGGCGCCGAGCTCGATTAAATCTTCCATATTTCCTTCGGACCAACGTTCCAGCTCATCGGGATAATGAAACGTGACATAGCCTACGATCGTCTGTCCGTCACGTGCAATAATGATGCGCCCTTCTGGCAGTTCCGCAATTTCGATGAGCGCCTGATGCTGTTCTTTCGGCCTTCGGAACGCGTTCAAATCGGCATGCATGCTTAAGGTGCGCAGCGCCTCAGGCTGAATGGGTCCTTCAACCACAACGATGCGTTCCTCATGAGGAATGATTTGCGCGTGATAACATTTTCGATGTTCCACACCTAGCAGCTCCTTTCGTCTCTATCCTATCGTTATAGCAAAAAAAGGGTGCTTTGAAAAGGAAAAGAATAGGCGAAAAGGTTTGCATGTGATATAATAATTTTGCCATAAAATTCATGGAATCTCCCCTTGACAGCACGAACGACATCATCGTCCTTGGAATTACAGCTTTCTGAAAGCGGTTTTATTGCATCGTCTGAAATCGTCTGATGGCTGAAGCTACCAATAAAGAAGGGAAAGAAATAGGAGGATGAAACGACTATGAGTAACGTGCAAGGAGAAATCATTGCTGCATCAGCAAGTAACCCGAATATGCAGAGCTATGAAAATTGGGCAGGGAATTTTAATTGGGAAGACGTGGAGAAGCAATTCTCTTGGTATGACACGGGAAAAGTAAACATGGCGTATGAAGCGATCGATCGCCATGCCGCGAATGGACGCGGAGACAAGGTGGCGCTTCATTACAGCGATGCGGAGCGGGATGAATCATACACATACGATGACATGCGCCGCAAGACGAATCAATTCGCGAATGTATTGCGTAAACACGGCATCCAGAAGGGTGACCGCGTCTTTATCTTTATGCCGCGTACGCCAGAGCTGTATTTTAGCTTTATGGGCGTATTGAAGGTGGGGGCGGTTGTAGGGCCATTATTCGAGGCATTTATGGAGACTGCCGTCAAAGATCGGCTGGAGGACAGCGGCGCGGTAGCGATCGTCACGACGTCAACGCTGCTTCAACGTGTGAAGCGCGAGGAACTGCCCCAATTGAAACATGTCATCGTGGTCGGCAACGATGTGCAGACCGGCGACGGACTGATCGATTTCCATGCTGAGATGGCCGATGCAGTGGAAGAAGCGGACATCGAATGGCTGGAGCGGGAAGACGGCCTTATTATGCATTATACATCCGGTTCGACTGGCAAGCCGAAGGGTGTCTATCATGTCCAGAATGCGATGATTCAACAAGCTTATTCAGGGAAGATCGTGTTGGATCTCAAGGAGGATGACATCTACTGGTGTACGGGCGATCCAGGTTGGGTCACAGGCACGGCCTACGGCATCTTCTCCCCATGGCTGAACGGCGTTACTAACGTCGTTCGCGGCGGGCGCTTCAGTCCTCAGGACTGGTACGGCACGATTGAAAAATATAAAGTGACGGTGTGGTACAGCGCGCCTACCGCTTTCCGCATGCTGATGAGCGCTGGCAACGACGTCATCGCGAACTTCGACTTGTCCAGCCTGCGCCATGTGTTGTCCGTAGGCGAGCCACTGAATCCGGAAGTGGTGCGCTGGGGGATGAAAGCATACAACCATCGCATTCACGACACGTGGTGGATGACGGAAACGGGCGCGCATATGATATGCAATTATCCTGCCATGCCTATCAAGCCGGGCTCGATGGGGCGTCCTGTGCCGGGGATCGAAGCGGCTATTCTCGACGATCGAGGCAACGTGCTGCCGCCATATCGCATGGGCAACCTGGCGATTCGCACGCCATGGCCGGCGATGATGCGCAAAGTATGGAACAACCCAGCCAAGTACGAAGAATATTTCCGCTTCTCCGGCTGGTACATCTCCGGGGATTCCGCGTATATGGATGAAGAAGGCTACTTCTGGTTCCAGGGTCGTGTCGATGACGTCATCAACACGTCTGGAGAACGAGTCGGTCCATTCGATGTCGAGAGCAAGCTGGTGGAGCACCCAGCTGTGGCGGAAGCCGGTGTCATCGGCAAGCCGGATCCGATTCGCGGGGAGATCATCAAGGCATTCATTTCCTTGCGCGAAGGGTATACGCCTTCCGACGAGCTCAAAGCGGAGATTGCCCAATTCGTCAAACAGGGGCTGTCCGCTCATTCCGCACCGCGGGAAATCGAGTTCAAGGACAAATTGCCAAAGACACGTTCTGGTAAGATAATGCGCCGTGTGCTGAAGGCATGGGAGCTGAGCCTGCCGACCGGAGACCTGTCTACGATTGAAGATTAATGTTCCGCACTCGTTCTATAAAGTGTTGACAAATTCATAATTGTGGGATATTATCCCAGTAGCGAAGCGAATTTGCAACGCGAAACGACAAGTACAGAAGAATGGACATAACATGTTACCGCAAGGGCATTCGTTATGGAAGTTCAGTCGCTATGTGACTGCCTTCTTAACGTATGCCCTTTTTGTCGTTCCGCTGTTTTCGCTTGCTTTACTTCTAATTTGGAGAGGGGTAATCGATATGAACGCAAAGCGTCCCACTTGGGGCAACTCCCTGAGGCTGCTCATCATATGCGTGCTGGTCGTGATGATGGCAGCAGGTTGCAATTCCGGCAGCAAGACGAATGAAACGGCGAGCAGCAACGGCAGCGGCACGGAGACCATGCAGAAAGAGGAGTCGAAGCAGGAGAACACCGATCAAGGCAATGATGAAGTGTCGGGCGATTTTGAAATCCAATATTTTGTAGGCGGCTACGGCGATCAAGGCTGGAAGATGATTTTGGCGGAATTCCAAAAGAAATACCCGAACGTGAAAATTAAGGAATCGGCTGGTTCTAAAATCAATGATCAGATGAAACCACGCTGGATTCAAGGCAACCCTCCTGATTTCGTATACATTGATGGTGCGGGATCGAATGCGACGCAAATGGTGCTTGACGATCAATTGATGGATTTAACCGATTATTATAAGGATGCCAAAAACGCGGATGACAATATCATTAAGGATGAGCTTCTGTTGAAGCCGATTGAATACGACGGTAAAATTTACACGCTTCCATTCGTGTTTGGTTCTTGGGGTGTGTTCTACGACAAAAAGCTATTTGCCGATAATGGGTGGACCGAGCCGAAAGATTTCGACAGCTTCTTGAGCGAGTCGAAGAAGATTAAAGATTCCGGCAAAGTGAATGCGCCGCTCATCTACACAGGGAAATATCCGTACTATTTCCACGGTGGCATTCTGGATTCGGCGTTTGTCGTGAACAACAATGACGATACGTCGATTTTACTCGATATGGCAGCATTAAAAGAAGGTATCTTCAAGAGTGACCCCGTAAAGAAAGCGTTGGCGCAAATGGTTCAAATGAGGGATGCCGGCATCATTGATCCAGCCTCAGCACCGATCAATCACATCGACTCGCAGATGCTATTCCTCCAGCATAAGAATGCATTTATACCGAACGGTCTCTGGTTAGAAAATGAAATGCAGAAAGATGTGCCGCAAGGTTTTGAATTCGGTTTCATACCTTCGATTACACAGCCAGCAGGCGGCAAACATATTGCGATACCGTTTACAGCAACGGTCGGCATTGCGAAGAAAGCGAAAAATCCTGCGGCGGCGAAAGCCTTCCTGGAATTTTTGTTCACGAAGCAGTCAGCTATTACATGGGCGGAACAGACCGGAGCTCTCGGCAATCTGAAGGCAGATCTCGACAATTCCAATGCAAGCGCCCTCGTGAAGTCAGCGATGAAATTTTATGGTTCTGACAATACGATCGTAGCGCCTTACGTGCAGCTGAATGCGGATGTCGACAAGGTGAAGCAAGATTCTACGCTCGCGCTTATGACCGGCAGCATTACGCCAGAAGAATGGATGGATCGAATGGAGAAAGCGGCAGCGAAGGTGCGGAAATAACGGTAAAGATGAGGCGTATGCGCAAAGAAACGGATGTGTGTGGCCATTCGCCGCATGCATCCTTCCCAATACAATGTGAAATGGAGGGAGACACACGTGAACAGTACGCCACCTGTTCTAGGCGTGCCGGTTAAGCCGGAAGCGCCCCGCGGTTTCACTTGGAAGAAGAAACGAAACATGTTCATGTTCGTGTTCACCGTACCGACGCTGCTGTTTTTTTGCTTATTTATGATATATCCGATCTTTCACGGGCTCTACTTCAGCTTTACCGATTGGTCCGGCGGCTCAGAGACGAAAAACTTCATCGGATTCGACAATTATAAAGAGATGCTGAATGATCCGATTATCGGCACAGCGATTGTAAATGACTACTTCCTCGTGTTTTGGAAAGTGATCGGCATTGTCGGACTTGGTGTATTGTTCGCCGTCGTATTGACGAGGTTTCGGCTGCGTGGAACCGTATTTTTCCGATCTGTCTTTTTTATTCCGAACATATTATCCGTAGTTGTCATCGGGGTGCTGTGGAATTACATTTACAATCCGAGTATCGGATTTTTGAATTCATTTCTATCCTTATTTACGAGCGAGAACGTGCAGACGCCATGGCTCGGCGATACAAAGCTTGCAATATGGATGCTTCTGCCGCCCTCGATTTGGGCAGGAATTGGATTTGTTATGATTCTCGTCATCGCGGCAATATTGAACATTCCAAAAGATTTGTACGAGGCGGCGAGCATCGATGGCGCGCAAGAGTGGCAGCAATTTTGTCGGATTACGATGCCGCTTGCATGGGAGCAGATTAAAGTCTCGATCTTGTGGGTCGTCATGACGACGCTGAACGGCTCCTTCGTGATCGTATGGATGATGACGGAAGGGGGACCGGATAATTCGACACAGGTAATGGGCTCCTACTTATATCAGATGGGATTCCGTCAATACCATTTCGGCTATGCTTCCGCTATCGGCGTCCTTATTCTTATTTTGTCATTAATTACGACTTTGGCTTTGCAGCGCCTCATGCGCAGAGATGTGGTGGAATTAGCCTGATGCTTCGTGATCAAAAGGGGGCTTTTTGAACAACCTCAAATAATAAGCGTTCAAAAAGGTCGCTTTTCAGCACCGAGAAGGTTGCAAGAACACGAAGAAAGAGGAGCGGAGTGTAGGCGAGACTACATGAGCACCGGACTTCGAGAGTGAATGCAAGATTCGATGCCGAATGTCATCTTGGGATGCTTCGTGATCAAAAGGGGGCTTTTTGAACAACCTCTAATAATAAGCGTTCAAAAGGGTCGCTTTTCAGCACCGAGAAGGTTGCAAGAACACGAAGAAAGAGGAGCGGAGTGTAGGCGAGACTACATGAGCACCGGACTTCGAGAGTGAATGCAAGATTCGATGCCGAATGTCATCTTGGGGTGCTTCGTGATCAAAAGGGGGCTTTTTGAACAACCTCTAATAATAAGCGTACAGAAGGGGGGACCTATATGCAATCTGCATGGCAGCATAAGCGCAACAACCCAGTCATACGTTGGTTGCTTTACGCATTGATGGCGGTGTGGAGCATCTGCGTCATATATCCGCTTATATGGACCGTTCTCGGCTCGTTGAAGAGCAATCAACAATTTATGCTCAAAGCACCGTGGAGCCTGCCGGACTGGCCGTTTCGCTGGGACAACTTCGCGAACGTTTGGAACAATTACAATTTAGGAACGTACTTTATGAATTCTCTCCTGGTGACGACTGTGAGTACGGTGCTGGCGTTATTGTTGGCATCGACAACCTCTTACATCATTGCGCGTTTTCCGTTTCGCGGCAGCCTTGCCCTATATAACCTCTACTTAGCCAGCATGATGATTCCACTTATATTAGGATTGATTCCATTGTTTTTCCTGTTATCGGATCTAGGGCTAGATAATTCGTTGTTTGGTCTTAGTTTCGTTTATACAGCGATTAATTTACCTTTCGGCATATTTGTGCTCGTAGGATTTTTCAAATCGCTACCCAAAGAATTGGATGAAGCGGCTTCGATCGATGGAAGCTCCCATTACGGCGTTTTTTTTCGCATCATGCTTCCGCTCGCCAAGCCGGGAATTATTTCGGTTGGCATGATGAACGTATTGAACATTTGGAACGAATATATTATCGGTACAGTGCTTGTGAACGATCCTGGCAAGTATACCATTCCTGTCGGTATTGCGGTCATGCAAGCCGAAATGCAATACCGCACGGAGTGGGGAGCCTTGTTTGCAGGACTGCTGTTGTCCATCGTGCCGGTTCTTATCTTATATACGATTTTCCAAAGACAGATTACGAGCGGCATGATGGTGGGAGCTGTGAAATAATGTGAACTAAAGTGCGAGATCAAAAGGGCCCCTTTTCAGCGCCAAGAAGGTTGCAAGAACTCGAAGAAGGAGAAGCGGAGTGTAGGCGAAACTACATGAGCATCGGACTTCGAGAGTGAATGCAAGATTCGATGTTGAACCGCATCTTGGGATACTTCGCGATCAAAAGGGGACTTATTGAACAACCTCTTAAAGTAGGTGCGGAGCATGAGATTGATGTCTTGTATGCAGCAGATCGGGCGTTCGCTCATGATACCGATTGCAGTACTTCCCGCGGCGTCGATCTTGGTTCGAATCGGAGAATTTCAATTTGAGACCCCTTGGCTTGCGGCGGTTGCCAGCGTCTGCAAGTTAGGGGGCGATGCCATTTTTGGGAACTTGCCCATTTTTTTTGCCATCGGCGTGGCGATTGGATTGACTTCCGGTCAAGGTGTGGCTGCGTTGGCGGCGGCGGTAGGCTATTTCGTATTTACAAATGTGCTGAAGCATTTCGAGACAGGGGCCGCTGCAGAGCTCGATACTGGCGTGCTTGGGGGCATGCTTTGCGGCGGACTTGCCGCATGGCTGTATCAACGATTTCATCAGGTTAAACTGCCGGAGGCCTTAGGATTTTTCGGCGGAAAAAGGTTTGTTCCGCTCATTACTTCGCTCATCATGGTCGTCGTCGGGGTCGGAGTGGGCTTCATCTGGCCTTCAGTGCAGCAATTGATCCGAGAAGTGGGCACGGGGGCGATGACGTCCAGTGAATGGGGGGCGGGGATTTACGGCATATTGAACCGCTTGCTCATCCCAACGGGACTGCACCATATTTTGAACAATATCGCATGGTTTCAACTTGGCGAATTCACGACTACAGCAGGCAGCATCATTCGTGGCGATATGTGGAGATTCCACGCGGGCGACCCGACGGCCGGTCTCTTTATGGCAGGCTTCTTCCCTGTCATGATGTTCGGACTTCCAGGCTACGCTATGGCCATCGTCCACGCGGCACATCGAGAGGAACGCAAGCGCATCGCATCGATTATGCTCACCGCATCGTTAACGAGTTTTTTGACGGGCATTACCGAGCCGCTGGAATTTGCCTTCATGCTGACCGTTCCTTTGTTGTATGCCATCCATGCAGTGTTCACTGGGGTTTCAATGATGCTGACCTCCTGGCTTGATATTCGGGCAGGCTTCGGATTTTCGGCCGGGTTTATCGATATGGTCATCACGTGGACGAATGGTCGCCATATGTGGCTGCTCCTCTTGTTGGGGCTCATTTACTTCGGGCTGTATTACACCGTGGCTTCCCTTGCCATTAAAGTATTTCATCTACAGACGCCAGGAAGACGCGAGACAGCGCTGCATGAAGCGGTTCAGCCGACAGGACTGCTATCTGATGAGATGGAGAGCAAGCTCGAGCAAATTATCGGTTGTGTCGGTGGGATGAGCAACATTCGTTCAGTGGATGCCTGTATTACTAGACTGAGGCTGCAGCTGTGGGACGATGCGAAAGTGGATGAAGCGGGACTATTGATGTTGGGGGCATTTGGATTCATGCGGGTAGCGAAAGGACATGTTCATATTATTATGGGAACCGATTCCGATATTTTGCGTGAAAAAATAGAGCAAAGACTTGGCGTAGCCGCATATATCAATGGGTAGTGCATAGGAGTGGCATAGAGTGGGGTGGACGTTTCTTGGATTAGATGGAGGGGGAATCAAATGATTGAACGTAAAATTGTTCATATCCTATCTCATAACGTTGTCATGACCAAGCTGTCAACGGGTAAGAACTCCATCGCTTTTGGCAAGGGGATCGGATTCCAGAGAAAACCGGGCATGCCCGTCAATGAGGCTGACATCAAACAGGAATTTTTGTTGCAAACCTCTGCAGTTCTGGAACACTATGAGCATATATTGAATGCTGTTGATTTCAAGATTATCGGAGTCGTAGAGGAAGTGATCGCCTTTGCTCAAGGGCATTTGGAGGGCGATTTCTCCGAAACGATTCACTCTGCGTTAGTGGACCATATTAATTTGGCGATTGAGCGCACGAAGCGCGGTCTCTTCATTCGCAATCCGTTCACGTTTGAAATTCAGCATTTATACCGGGATGAATATCGCGTTGCGGAGCATGCGATTGATTATTTGAACGAGCAGCTTGAGGTCGATCTGCCGCCTGATGAGGTAGCCTTTCTCGCGATGCATTTTCACGGGGCAAGACGGAGCGAGAAGGGCGGACATGCCGTTTCTGAAATCAAGATCATTTCTAAGGTGCTGGAAGAAGGCAAAAAGATAGGCATCCGTTTTGATGAATCCCTTTCTACCATACTGTTTATCGGACATGTAAAAGGGTTGATTGACAGAGTGAAGGCAGGAAAGACCTTGAATAATTCACTGCTGGTTCAGATTCGCGAGGAATATGAAGATGCGTACGAACAAGCAATCATGCTGGCTGGAGCGATTGCGGACGGACTGAAGAAGCCCGTGCCTGCGGAGGAGATCGGATTTCTGACAATGCATCTGGAACGATTGGTTCAACGTCAGAATTTTGTTATATAAGTGCGAGATCAAAAGGGGGTTTTTGAACAACCTCAATAAAAAAAGAGGACAGGGCTGCAAATTGCACCCTGTCCTCTTGCACTGTGTAAGGGAATCAATCTTCCGTTACTGAACTTTGACAGAAGCGGTTGGTTCGGATTCTCCAGCACCGTTCACTGCGGATACTCGATACCAGCCTTCAGGCGTCATTGTAATCAGTTCGAACCCTGGTGTTGGAGAAGAACCGATATGCTCAAAGGTGCCGCTGCTGCTCGAACTGAAATAAACACGGTACTCGCTTGGATTGTTGGAGGAAGCTTTCCAAGAAAGCTTTACCCCCATGTCCGTCAACGAGGATTGGAGTCCACCCGGTGTGCCCGGAGGTCCGGCTGCTGCCGGTGGTTCTTCGGTACCGGTGGAATCGCTGCTATTGTCTGTCGATCCGCTGTTGTCAGACGTCTCTCCGTCATCGGTCTGCGTCGGATCGGTAGTATCAGGCACACCCTCTCCCTGACCGGTCTGTTCGGGAGGATTGTTCGGCTCGATAGGCACGCCGTCTCCCCATTGAACAGTCGCTGACGGTGTGGACTCATGGCCGCCGACATCAACAGCGGTCACATAGAACCCGTATTGCTTGCCTGAAGATACGTAATTTTTGAACCGCGTCTCATCGCCTGTCAGCACCGTTCCTTCAGCGCGCTGGAACGCTCCGCCGTTTAACGAGCGATACAGCCTATAACCGACGACGTCAGAACTGCCGCTTGGGGAGAAGCTGATGCGCACCGTCCCATCCCCGGGTGCTTCCACATTAAGATTCCCCGGAGCCGTAGGTGCTTTCCCATCGTCTTTGCGCGGGTCAACCTTCGCTGGCGCATCCGAAGTGGCATCTTCCGGCAAATAGCTTGATAATGAGCGACGACGGCTGCTGGAAGACAAGTGGCCGAGCGCCTTCTTCAACTCCTCGATAAGCTCTTGAATCGGCTTCTCGCGCTTAATAACGACCTTCTCACGCGTCATATCATCTGGTGTGTTCTCCTGCGGAATGTAATTCACACCGTCATAGGTGATGTATTTCGCCCGTACGAGCACATCTTCTTTTTCTGTCGGTATATATTTGCGGTTGAAAATATCGGTCACATAGCGGCCGGCTTGACGTGTTAATTCGTCTGGCAGCTTGCCGCTGTATCCGGATACCGTCATGCTTACGATGCCGTCCGGACGCTTGAATTCCTTTGTCTTCAACAATTCAGGTTTTGCCTTCGTCACTTCGTTCATCACTTTTGACCAGATCTCGGTTGACCGTGAATAGGCACTGCGGTTCAAGACGTGAATCGGCTGATCATATCCGACCCAGACGCCCATCGTGACGTCAGGCGTATATCCGACAAACCACGTGTCCGCATAGTTCTGCGTCGAACCGGTCTTGGCCGCGACTTCGACCGAACCATATTGATTGAACTCAGATTTGACGCGTCGGGCCGTACCTCTTGGGCCGGAGATGACTGACTTCATCATATCCGTCATCAGGTAGGCGCTCTGCTTCGAGACGACCTTTTGCGGCTCTGCCTTGTGCTGATACACGATATTCCCTTTGGAGTCCATAATTTTTGAAATCAAATAAGCGTCATTAAAAACACCTTCATTCGCGATGACTCCGAATGCATTGGTAATTTCCTCGACCGTAACCCCATAGCGCAGACCGCCGATTACGCCTGTCTGTGCATAATAGTCTTCCGGCTGAATAGTTGTAATACCGAGCTTCTGCACGAAGTCAAGCGCCTTCTTCACGCCGAGCTTCTCAATGTAAATATTGAGCGCCGGCAAGTTCAGCGATTGGCTTAGCGCATCACGTGCGGTCACTAGCCCTTGATAGCGGCCGGTGGCGTTGCCCGGGATGTGGTAGCCCTTCGAGCCGTCCTTCAGCACCATCGGCGCATCGTCCAGTATTGAGGCAGGCTGCACCTTGCCTTCTTCAATCGCCGGTAAGTATGCGGCGAGCGGCTTCATGGTAGAACCCGGCTGACGCAGCATCTGCGTGGCAAAGTTCATCTGCTCAAGATAGAAATCACGGCCTTCAATCATGCCGAGAATGGCCCCGGTCCGGTGATCGAGCATAAGCGCGGCCACCTGCTCTTCGCCCTTCGTATCGCTAGTAGGGGAGAAGTTGTCCTTATTGTTCGAGACGCGCTTCATTGAGCTGTATATGTCTTTGTCGATCGTGGTGTAGACCAAATATCCGCCACGAAGCAGCTGCTCACGCGCATTCTGCAACAGCTCGTTGTTCTCGCGCTTGCGCAGATCCGCTTTGGTGAGTCCCGGATTTTGTTGAAGCAAGAGAACTTCGGCCGCAGCGCGCTCTGCTTCCAGCATCAGATAAGGGTATGTAGCATAAGCTTTCTCTTTGGGTTTCGCAATCGAGGCGCGAATGTCGAACGCCACGGCTTCGTTATATTGCTGCTGCGTAATTTTGTGTTCCTCCAGCATGCGCTTGAGTACTAATTTCTGGCGTTCTATAGCACGGGTTAACCCTTTCTCGTTCGGTTCGCCCTTCCCGTTGAACGCGGAATAAGCGGAAGGAAGCTGCGGAAGCCCGGCTAAATAGGCGGACTGTGCAATATTGAGTTGATCCAATTTATCAATGTTAAAAATTCCTTTGGCTGCCGCTTTAATTCCATACAGATTATACCCTGTCGAACCGTTTCCAAACGGTACTTTGTTTAAGTAGGCTGTAATTATTTCTTCCTTAGACAGGACGCGTTCCATGCGCAAAGATAATAGGATTTCTTTGGCTTTACGGCTATCGGTACGGTCTAAATTAAGAAATACTCGTCTTGCCAATTGCTGTGTGAGCGTACTGCCTCCTGTTTGTACAGGTCGTCTCAGGACCTTTTGCATTACAGCACGAGATAGACCTCTAATATCAATGCCCATATGTTCGAAGAAGCGATTATCTTCGGTTGCGATTAAAGCATCGATGACGGATTGCGGTATTTCATTCAAGGAGACGGGTCGTCGGTCTTCCTCGGTGCGCAGTTGTCCGATTTGAGTGCCGTCATTGAAATAGACAAAGCCCGTAACGGCATTTTCCTGAATTTTCTGCTCAATCAATTCGCGCGGGCGAATCGGTTCATCCTTGACTAAGGACGTGACGTAACCGGCGCCTGCACCACCAACGAACAAGCCGCATAGCAGGCCGAACAGCATGAGCCACTTTATAACGGACCAAATTCGACGACCAATCGACCTTTTCCTCGTCGGTTGCTCGTCATTCTCCGTCAATTTCTCCTCAACCATGCATTTTTTCCTCCTTAATAATTGCAGCGCTTTCCATTATACCATAAAATTTGATTGGGTAGATGTCACTTTTATTAGCGGATTGTAGGCGTTAAACAGGCGGTGCGACAAGGTCTAATGACCTATGCTTCAGGTCGTATTCCGGCCCGATTCAGCCTTGCAAATTGATGAGCGCAGGAGTAAAAAGATGATTACGAGCGTCACATGTGTCGGCACCAGAGCACACCAACCACTAGCATGGTCATGGAATGAAGCCGCACTTCCGTGCAGAATGGATTCACTGCGTCCGGATTGGTCTCTATATGAGAGAACGCGAACTCCACAGTCAAGCTATCTACCTGTATTTGAAGGCGTTCATTTTGTTTTAACCGCTGAATCGAGGCAAGCTATCTCGTCATTGTTCCTTCGCGTCACCCTCCCTCTTGGTCAGAATAAGGATGCACATGTTCATGATAGTGTGCCCTTCTTGGCTCCCTCCTCTGGCTCAATCTCTGAGGCTGTGCACAACCGCAGTGGAAGGTGTCATCTGAATGATGGGGGGAGTGGGCAGAAGATGAGAAAGGTTACACCGAGGTTGAAGTTTGACATCTGAATGATGGGGAGAGTGGATAGAAGATGTGAGAGGTCACACCGCGGTGGAAGTTACTATCTGAATGACGGGGAGGGTAGGTAGAAGATGCGAAAGGACATCCCTTCTTCGGGCAGGATAGAGTGACGGTGACTCTTGTGCGCGATGACAGGATGAAAACCCTATGAAAGGTTGTTCGTAAAAGCACCCTTTTGACCAATAAGGAATATTAAAATTCCGTGAAGCGTTAAAGCGAAGCAAACATTCCTTTTGGCGATAAAATCCACCTATACACGCGGTCGCTCATCTTCGAAAGCCTCAGTAGAGGTTTTCTCATCGTGAAGCGTCCCAGGTGCGAACTTCAGCAACTTGCCCTCATAGGTCTAACGAGATACACGTATGATGTGGGGGACCAAGAATGATACTGAGCAGATAATTATGCCATTGCGCACTAGTATAACGCAAAAAAATCGCCACCCTGCAAAGGATGGCGATTGTCGTCTTGCACGCGATAATCTTATCGGCTGTACAACTCGACGATTTGTTTTTCATCGATGTCTTGGGACAATTCACCGCGTTCAGGCAAACGTACATATTTGCCTTCTACAGCAGCTTCATTGAATTCCAAGTAGTTCGGCAAGTGATGGCGGCCTTCGATCGCCTCTTTAATCACTTTCAAACCACGGCTTCTTTCGCGCAAGCCGATAACGTCACCAGTAGATACGAGGTAGGACGCGATATCGACCTTCTTGCCGTTCACCGTTACGTGACCGTGAGCTACCAATTGGCGAGCTCCTGCACGAGAGTTGGAGAAACCAAGACGGTATACCAAGTTGTCCAAACGGCTCTCAAGCAAGAACATGAAGTTCTCACCCGGGATACCCGGCAATTTGGTTGCGCGGTTGAACAAGTTGCGGAATTGCTTCTCGCCCAAGCCGTACATGTGGCGGAGCTTCTGCTTTTCTTGCAATTGAACACCGTAACCGCTCAATTTCTTGCGTTGTCCTGGACCATGTTGTCCTGGAGGATACGCGCGTTTCAATTCTTTGCCTGTGCCGCTCAGAGAGATTCCGAGACGACGGCTTAATTTAAATTTAGGACCTGTGTAACGTGCCATATTAAAGTTGACTCCTTCTCAATCGAATTTAGATTGTGGGGTCTCTTTGCGCCGAATTTCATGCAACGCTGCAAAAAAGTGCAGCTCCGACACGAGGTTTCAGCCGCAGCTCGGCCGGCGATGAAATTCGTGAGGGTGACACAACAGCTTCTCCCATATACATCACATAATATTATAAGAAGAAGCAGCTATATGTCAAGTTTGAATTGCCCATGCTTCAAAAATCAATCGTTCGACAAATATCTTCAGCAAAAGGGTGCATCGTTCGACATAGTTCTTATGACCTAAAAAGTTTCGAAGGTTATGTTGATTTAGTACATTTTAATTGAAAAATATTGTATGATAGTTGGAGACTAACCTTTCTATAGAAGGAGAAGAGGATGACGGAACGTCAACTCCACCACCAGCAAATTGAATCAGAAACTACCGTCAAAGACTCGAACGATCCTTTCGAACTCGATTGCGAGCGTCGTGATCGACACCCAGAGTTAGACGGCTGGTTGCTGCAGCGCGATATCACCGTACATGATTTCCCGTATATCGAATCGCTGCTGCAGACTGCATACGAAGATTGGCGTGAAGATCTGCCCACGCATTCGCTCGTTGTTCAGGGTGATATAGCGCTTTACGACTATACCGGCAAGTGGATTGCCGGCGATTGCGAATTGCAGCATCATGACGACGCACGCGAAGCCGCGGAGTGTTCCCTGCGCGAGAAGCGAACCGTCATGTATGTAGGAACAGACAGCAGTCGCTATGCCGCTTGCCCATTGAAGTTACGATTGGGACAAGACTGCTTTGCGGTCGCTGTGTGCCGGCTGAACAAGCCTTCTGTCGATAGTCCCGAAGCGTTGTTAGAAGTATGGGTGCACACACTGCGAGCTCAATTCTATCGCAGATTTGAATATATGTTTATTGAAGAACTTATCTACACACAGCGTGCAGTGGAGCGCGAATCCAAACGACGCGATGTCTTTTATCATGTTATTCGCCACATGCATGATCGTATCGATGTGGATGCGGTCTTATCGCAAATTATGAAGAGCGTAGAGCTTCTTGTGCCGGAAGCTGGCATTGAAGTGTATTTATCACAGGATCATAGCAGCGTGAATCCGAAAGTGAAGACGCTGTTATTCAAGCCGTGGAGCGACCCGATTGTCATGGAAGCCTTTATGAAGGGGGAATTATGTTACCGCCGTTCCGATACAGGCGAACGTACAGAAGTGGCATTCGCTCTGTGCGGCAAGCAAGGCTCATACGGAGTGCTTAAGATAAGTTTTCCGATGGTGTCACCCGATCCGTCAGACATTCAGTTGATTCAGCTCATCGTCGAAACGGCAGGCACTGCCTTTGAGAACGCGCGGCTGCATGAACAATCGAACGAAGTGATACAGGAATTGCGTTTTATTAATGATTTGACCAAACGAATTAACCAGAGCTTGCGCTTGCGTGATGTATTCCATGATGCGACCCACGAATTGCTGCGGGTATTCAAGGCGGAATTTTGCGTGCTGCTGCAGTTGAATGATGATAAGAAGCGTTTTGAGGTTGTGTCGTGCAACTTGGACGAATTTGACGGTTCGCATTTCCCGTCAGATGAAGGATTATTTGGATATATGTATTCGATGCGGGATTCCGTTATCGTGTCCGACAGTAGAGATCAATCGCCGACACGTATGCATTTTTTTGAGAAGCTTGGCCTCCATTCCGTTATTGCCGCCCCTCTGTTCGGCAGCGGTGAAATGGTAGGCATTGTTGTGCTGGCGGACAAGCGACCGCAATTTTTCACCTATGATAATTTGAAATTGCTGCAAATGCTTGCTACGCACATCGGGCTTGCAATCGCCAATGCGACGCTGCACGCGCGCGTAAAGCATTTGGCGAATAAGGACCAGCTGACAGGTCTGTATGCGCGCCATTATTTGGACAAACAAATTGACCGGCAACAAAAGAGCGATTTTTGCGGTTCGCTCATTATTGTAGATATCGATTATTTCAAGCAAATCAATGATACGTATGGACACCAAATCGGTGATAAAATATTAAATCAAGTCAGTCAAATTATCCGCACCTCCATTCGTGAAACGGATATCGCTGCACGATGGGGCGGAGAAGAAATCGCCATCTATTTGCCTCAGCTCAATGTCAGCCAGACGATACGTGTTGCTGAACGGATTCGTTCGCGTGTCGCAAATGAGACCAATCCGCAGGTTACCGTGTCTTGCGGCATTGCGGAGTGGAATTGGCAGGACGAGAAAATCAGTGTCGAATCGCTGTTCTATCGTGCCGATATGGCCCTCTATCAAGCGAAGAACAGCGGGCGTAACCAGATTCGCATCAGCAATTCATATGCATAAAGCCAAATCGTGTGTGAGACGATAGTAGAGATGGGTCATGACCCATCTCTTTCTTATTTCGGCATAACATCGTGAATTGTTTAGAGCGCAATAGAAATGTAGCTTTACGAATGATGAAGGGTGGAGGCACATGCTACACAGATTTCCTCGATTTGAAAGAACGAAGCGAGCAACGATTTTGACGCTAGCTTCCATTCTGTTGGTGACATCGGGTACGGGATGTCTCCCGCCCTCAAAGACGCCACCGAATGTGCTGCTGGACAGAGCGTTAAGCGGGATGGCTGGTCAAGACCAGCTTCGCTTTGACGGAGAAGCTGAACTTCGGGTTGGAGAAGACATGATCGTCACGAAGCAGTTCCGCTATGAAGGAGAAGTTCGGCAGCATAAAGGGATTTACATGCGTCTCAGTCCGCAAGTGGAACACACGACGACAGAGAAACGATGGAATCCGCTAAAGCAGCTGGATGAGCTGAGAATGACTTCGCAGAAGAAGGTCGAACGTCTGTCACAAGCTCATGTGACAGCACAGGGAGCATCTGTGGAAAGCGGTGCATCGAAGGTGCCTGAAGCTCTGGGCATGCAAGCAAAAGATCTGATCCCGCTGGAAGTAATACTTTCCGACGAAGACGCCAAACGCATTTATTCCGCCCAAATTGAAGAAGACTTCAACCGCTTAGTTATTCCTAATGTGCAACTCAATCAAGTGAAGACATCGCTCAGTCAGCGTGAGCGGCAACAACTTGAGGCGAAGCTGACGACTATCGCACATGAAGGGCGGCAAGAACTGCAAAAACGGCTGAAAGCAGCGAAGGTGCAAGCAAAATATATGATATGGGTGGAGCGGCGCCAATCATTGCCTGCTTATATGGAGGGATGGATTACCGCTTTTTATACGGAACAAGAACAGCCGAGGAAAGAGACAATTCATGTGAAGTCCCGGTTCAGCTATCGGTAAATGGTATATGGCGATAACGAGTACTCGCGAATGCGCTGACTTCCCTGTACCATCATGTTACAATGAGAAAGGTTCGTTTTATTTTATACCGACCGAGGAGGAACGTAACATGAAAGACCCGCGATTGGAACAGCTGGCAAAAAACTTGGTTGGATATTCTATTGATGTGCAACCGGGAGAAAACGTATTGGTTGAGATGATTGGCTCGGAACGAGAACTGGTTAAATTAGTAGTAGATGAGATTGCGAAGCGCGGCGGCCGTCCGTTCGTGCAGTTGACAGATCGTGCTGTGCTCCGGTCCATGCTGATGAACGCTACGAAAGAGCAGATGGAAACATGGGCAGAGTACGACTTGCTGCGTATGCAAAATATGCAGGGGTATATTGGAATTCGTGCAGGAGAAAACGCGAACGAGCTGGCGGATGTGCCTAAAGATAAAATGAAACTATACGAAGCGATCTATTCCCATCCCGTACATATGGAAGAGCGTGTGAAGCGCACGAAGTGGGTCGTGCTGCGTTATCCGAACGCATCGATGGCTCAATTGGCCAACACGTCAACGGAAGCGTTTGAAGATTTCTATTTTGATGTGTGCAACTTGGACTACTCAAAGATGGACAAGGCGATGGATGCGCTGAAGACGTTGATGGATCGTACAGACAAAGTGCGCTTGGTTGGTCCGGGCACGGATCTGACGTTCTCCATTAAAGGTATCGGTTCGATCAAGTGCTCCGGTCAATGCAACATACCGGATGGAGAAGTATATACCGCTCCGGTTCGTGATTCGATTAACGGGACGTTATCCTACAATACGCCGTCCATTTATAATGGCTTTACGTTCGAAAATGTGCAGTTCCGCTTTGAAAACGGCAAAGTTGTGGAAGCGACGAGCAACGATACGAAGCGTCTGAACGATATTCTGGATTCAGATGAAGGCGCGCGTCACATCGGGGAATTTGCGGTTGGCGTCAATCCTTACATTTTGCACCCGATGAAAGATATTTTGTTCGACGAAAAGATTGCTGGCAGTATTCATTTCACTCCAGGACAAGCGTATGAAACGGCGGACAATGGCAATCGTTCGTCCATCCACTGGGATCTGGTGCTTATTCAGCGACCGGAGTATGGCGGAGGCGAAATGTACTTTGATGACGTGCTCGTGCGCAAAGACGGGCGGTTTGTCACTTCGGAGCTGGAGTGCTTGAATCCCGAACATTTGAAGTAGTCTAAATTTGCTGGCGTTTTAAGCGGATTATATCTTGCGCCCAGCATCTCATTCACGGTATGATGGAATGGTAGTATTGACAAGATTCATTCGATGACGGAGGGATTTCGATGTCCAATAACTCAGCAATTGTGGAAATCTCGCAAACAGCCAACAAATTCAGATCTTCGATTGTGTTGCAAGCCGACAACAAATACATTGATGTAAAGAGCATTCTTGGTCTGTTTACGACCCTCGTAGGCAACCAAGCGTATGAGCTTCACGTACACGGCCCTGATGTCGATGAAGCGAAGGCGGCAATGGCTGAAGTATTCGCTAAACATGGATTAAACGTTACAGTAGTAGCTGAATAACAAGTAGAGCCGGAACGACTCCGTTCCGGCTCTTTTGTATATCCAAGTTGTGCGAATGATCACAGAAGTTTGCCGAGCATCTTGTGTTACAAGTCATGATCGTCTAATATTAGAAATAGAACAATCGTGACTTCAAGTCATAGGGGGGAAATCAGGCATGTCTTCGTCGAATGTGGTACAACAGATTAATGACAAAGCGCTCGCTTTGCTTGAAGATGAGGCGCATCAAATAGAGAAGCTCATTCAAGTTCAGATGGAGAACTTGGCGACGCGTTACTGCCCTCTCTATGAGGAAGTGCTGGACACGCAGATGTATGGTTTTTCTCGGCAAGTGGACTTTGCCGTTCGGGCTGGCCTTATACAGGAGAACGTAGGCAAGCAGCTTGTCAGCAAATTAGAGCGCAACCTCGCAATCCTATATGAAGCTTTGAACAAGGCCGAGTAATAGCACAGTGAACGGAAAAATGCGAGTATGAACAGGACAAGAAAGCTTGGGACAATGAGCCCCAAGCTTTTTTTTATAGTATCCTCTTATAGAGGTTGTAAAAAGTCCGCTTTTGATCACGCACTTATACCAAGTAGAAGGATACACCCAAAATAATATATACGACGAGCAGGAGCAAGCCCTCATACCAATTCGTTCTCCCGTCTTGGGAAATGGACTTGGCGATAAATACCGCTACCCCGATGGCGACCATCTCGATAGTTGTGAAGACGATATCCATCGTATTGCCGAATAGAGAACTGATGAAGACGAGCACTGGCGCCACAAAGAGCGCAATTTGCAAGCTGCTGCCGATAGCAATTTCCACAGCGGCCCCGATTTTGTTCTTCATCGCTAACATGACCGCTGCACTGTGCTCCGCTGCATTGCCCACAATAGCGATGACGAAGGCCCCGACGAACAGCTCGGATAAGCCGAATTGTGAGGTGAATGTATCAAGCGTTTCTACAAGCCATTCGCTGACAAGTGCGACCATGACTGTGGAAATGACAAGAAATATAATCGACAGCTTCTTGGACCAGAGAGGAGATTCTTCCTCCCGCTCTTCTGCTCGTTCCGATTCGTCGGACAGCATGTCTTTATGCGTAATCATAGAGAAGACCAACCAGAGCAAATAGGCGACGATGAGAATACCTGCTACGACCAAGCTCAGCGTCTTCGTTCCTTCCGCGTTGATGGAATGCGTCGTGAAGAAAGCCGCCGGTACGAACAGCGCGATTACGGCCAGCAGCATTAAAGAACCATTCATCCCGGCTAAGTCCGCATTGAAGCGTTGCGTTTTGAATTTCAGTCCGCCCACGAATACGCTCAACCCGAGCACAAGCAGCAAATTTCCGATTATTGCTCCAGTTAAACTTGCCTTCACCATATCGAATAAACCATCGCGCACAAGAAAAATCGCAATGATGAGCTCCGCCGCGTTACCGAACGTGGCGTTCAGAAATCCGCCCAAGCGCTGTCCAGCATAATGGGAGACGCTCTCTGTGGCGCGTCCGAGAAATCCAGCCACGAAAATGATCGCAATCGCGGATATGACGAATTGCAGCGTCATGTTCCAATGCAAATAGTGCCCGGCCCCACTTAAAGCGAAGGCTACTATAAGAGGCACGAAAAATAATCGGTTACCCAGACCGATCACTCCTAACATGATCTTGAATTTTTTTGAAAACTTCCCGATAATAAATATATCCAACTGCTTTTCATTTGTAAACAATGGAAGAACCTTGAAAAGCGTTCGACGTTTGCTTTCATGTTCAGGGACCGCTACAATAAAGAGGAGATCGAAAGGAGGATGACGATGACAGAGGAACAATTAAACACACAAGAGGGTAATATTCGTATTTCTAACGATGTCGTCGCCACAATCGCAGGTCTTGCTGCGCTGGAAACTCCAGGAATTGCCGCCATGTCAGGGGGGCTATCCGAAGGTTGGGCCAAACGCCTAAGCGGCAAGAATGTGCAGAAGGGCATAACTGTAGAAGTGGGGCAACTAGAAGCCGCTGTAGATTTAAGAGTGATTGTTATGTATGGCATGCCGATTCAGGAAGTATGCCGACAGCTGCAATTAAACGTTCGTGAAGCGATTCAAAATATGACAGGTCTTTCCATCGTTGAAATTAACGTGAAAGTGGAAGGCGTTGCATTTAAAGATGAAGAGTTGGAAGAGATTCAACGGATTAAATAAGCACTCATGATTGGTAGACAGAAAAAAGACTACACAGGCCGCAGCGGCCGGTAGTCTTTTTTCTGTGATTGGGTTGTTGATTTGGACGCGGATTTTTTTTGCGGATGCACCCTGTTGTACTCCCTCGAGACACTGAGTAATATACCGATGCTTCCCAATGTAATAAATAACGAGGAGCCGCCATAACTGATAAGCGGCAGCGTAACTCCCGTAATCGGAATCGTGCGCGTCACCCCGCCGATATTAATGAATGCCTGAATCGCAATAATTCCGACGATGCCGACACTTACGAGCGTGCCATAAATGTCCGGGCAGCGGACAGCGATAAGAATGCCCCGCCAAATAAACAGCAAATAGACAACAAGAAAGATGCTTGTTCCGATAAAGCCCCATTCTTCTGCAATGATGGCGAAAATAAAATCATTGTATGGATACGGAAGATAGAGCAGCTTCTGAATGCTCTGTCCAAAGCCGGCCCCTGTCCATCCGCCATGCGCAATTGCCTTCAACGAGTGCAGCAGATTGTAGCTTGCTGCTTGCGTATCGTGAAAAGGGTCAAGCCACGATTGAATCCGGGCGAATTTGTAGCCGCCAGTCAGCTTGTCCGGAGAAAAAAGCATGCTGAGTCCGAGCACGACGAGCACTCCGGTCAGCCCAACCAGCATACAATTCATAATGTGCTTCAGGTTCGCTCCGCCAGCGATAACGATGACGCCTGCGCAGGCCGCCAAAATTAACGCTCCCCCCATGTCAGGCTGCAGCATAATAAGTCCGACGACGAAGCCGACGATAATCATGATGGGGAACAGCCCTTTCTTGAAATCGCGGAACTTCTCGCCTTTCTTTGTAATCAAAGCAGCGAGATACAGAACCGTCGCAATCTTGGCCAGCTCTGTCGGCTGGACGCCGATGGAACCGATACCGAACCAGCTTCTTGCGCCGTTAATATCTTTACCGATATAAGGGACGAGCATGAGCATAATGATTGTAACGATAAATAGAGGGATGAACAATTTTTTGTAGGCCGTATACCGGATATTCATCGCAATGAACATTGCAATAATGCCGATAACGGCCCACATTAGCTGACGTTTGCCAAAGTATAGTGCATCATGGTTGTATAGTTTTGAAACGGCAGCTAAGCTCGAGCTCGCGCTAACCACCATGACGACACCGAACCCCACGAGAAGCAACGTGAGCACAAGCAATAGAAAATCAGGCGTGCCTTTGTTGATGGGAGTCGGGTTCTCTCGTTTCATGGGTCTATATGTTCTAGTCAATGGAGAACCATTACGCGCTAAGCGCTTGCTTCAATTCATTCAGCTTCTGCGTAGCTGAATTGAGAATTGGCTGCGGAATCGGCGTGTCGTAATCCAATCCGTGCGGGAAGGAAGCACGACCCATGTAAACCGCTTCTACCGCCAGTATCGTGTCAGGCTTCTCCAGCTTGCCTTCCTTTACACGAGTGTTGATGCGCAGAAAGTATTCTTCTCCGTTGGCTTCAAATTTCAAGTCATATGTAGCACGGTAATATTCCCATTGCCAGCGTACAAAACCAATATCTTCTGTCACTTCGTCCAGATAAGCCAGGTCAGATTCGAGCCCGATAAGGCCGGAATTTTCGATAATCATGCACCTTTTCCTCCTTCAAATGATTGCCTAGCATTTAGTAGTTCGTATTCCAAACAGATCCTCATGATCCTCTTTATCATGATAGTATGTTTCCAAGTCTTGTGCAAGACATCCCTTGTCCCTCGCGGCATGATTTGGCCTCATATGTTGGCAAACCGAAAATGCGTCGTCGCAACGCACAGGCGTATGGTACAATATAGAAAATGAATCAATGCACCGAATGGCTAGTTAGGGGGGAGAGAGTGTGACACGTACGTTCGTATCTCATTGGAAGAAAGCGCTCACAGCGAACTATGAGCAGACCATTGCTTGGCGGCGTCATTTGCATCAATATCCGGAAGCTTCCTATGAGGAGCGGGAGACAGCCCGGTTCGTGGCTGACCATTTGATATCGTTCGGCATTGATATCCAGAGGGGTGTCGGCGGTCAAGGCGTGGTCGGCGTCATTCAGAACGGAGAAGGACCGGTCGTCACTCTGAGGGCGGATATGGATGCCCTGAATATGCAGGACGAGAAGGACTGCGCATACCGCTCGAAGGTACCGGGCGTGATGCATGCATGCGGTCATGACGGGCATACAGCCGTCCTGTTGTCCGTCGCCAAGGTGCTGGCGGAGCATCGGGACAACTGGTCGGGAGAAATCAGATTCCTGTTCCAACCGGCTGAAGAAGTCAGTCCTGGCGGAGCGCAGGCGATGATTGGCGATGGAGCGATCGAAGGCGTGGACAGCATGTACGGCGTGCACTTATGGACGCCGCTGCAAGCCGGTGTAATCGCAACGCGCACGGGTCCGATGATGGCGGCAGTGGACGATTTCTTTTTGACGATATACGGCAAAGGCGGACACGGCGGCATGCCGCATGCATGCATCGATGCGGTTGTGGTAGGCGCAGCACTGGTGCAGCAGCTGCAGACTATCGTAAGCCGCAACGTGTCCCCGCTGCAGCCAGCCGTCGTATCCGTAGGGTCGCTGCAGGCAGGGATGACCCAGAACGTCATTGCGGATCACGCGATATTGAAGGGGACAATTCGCTCGTTCGATTCGACGACCAGGAAGCTTCTGCGGGAGAGATTCGAGAAAGTAGTAGAGCACACGTGCGCCATGTACGAAGCTCACTATGAGCTTGAATATCGCGTCGGATATCCGGCCCTCATTAATGACGGCGCGGAGGCCGCCCGCGTCATGCGCGTCGCGGAAGCATGCTTCGGTGCAGACAAGGTGCAGGAGGCGGAAATGATTATGCCTGCCGAAGATTTTGCCTATTATCTGAAGAAGGTTCCAGGCTGCTTCGTGCTCGTCGGGGCTGGCAACGGGGAGGAAGCCCGCTTTCCGCACCATCATCCGAAGTTCGACCTCGTCGAGTCTTCCATGCTCACGGCGGGAGAACTTCTTCTTACATTGGCATTGGATGCATTGCAGGATACAATATAAATGGTAAGGGCATAACTTTGGTTGATTCGGGCATCCTATGCATGCATGTTCAAAAAGGTCACTTTTAAATGGAGTTTTTTTTGAACAACCTCTAGCTAGCGTGAATAGGAGAATGATTATGCCAACGGTTAAAGATGTAATGACATCGCAATGTGCGACTTGCACAGCAGCAGACAATATTTATGAAGCCGCCGTGTTGATGAAACAGTATGATACCGGATTTATTCCTGTCGTTGACGGGGAGCGGCTGCTTGGTGTCGTCACCGACCGAGATCTAGTCATTCGTGGCGTGGCAGAGAAACATCCCGGTTCTACCCGGATCAGCCATGTCATGACCGAAGAAATTGTCTCTATCGATCCGGACATTTCCATTGACGAGGCAGCGGAGCTGATGGCAGAGCAGCAAGTGCGACGCTTGCCGGTCGTCAAGAATGGCAAGCTGCTCGGTATTGTGTCGCTTGGCGACCTTGCCGTGCGGACTCCGTTCTCAGATGAAGCGGGTCAGGCGTTAAGCGAAATTTCGGAGTCTCCATATACCCATTAAGTGTGTGTTCAAAAGGTCGCTTTTCAACACAAGATTCGATGCCGAATCACATCTTGAGCAGCTTCGTGATCAAAAGGGGACTTTTTAACAACCTCATTAAGACTTGGACGACAATGCGTGCAAGTTCATCCTGTCCCTTTAGGGAGGGATGAACTTTTTTTCGTTCTAACGCTGATAAGGCAAAGGGGGATGGTCATGGGAAACGTTTCGTTCATATTGGCAGTGCAGCAGGACTTGACGATATTAGTAAATGAGCAAAGTCCGGATTATGCCCATATTCGGGCAGCTTTGCAAGGATTTGCGGAACTGGTGAAAAATCCGGGGGGCATACATACGTTTAAAATGACGCCTATCTCTTTATGGAATGCGGCGGCGAGCGGCAAGACGACAGAAGACATTGTACAGTTGCTGGAACGTTATTGCTCCTATCCGATCCCGATGAAGGCGAAGCAAGAAATATTTATGTGGATGGGACGCTACGGCTTGTTCGTTCTAGAAGGCGAAGACAAGGAAGCATATTTGACGCTTCATTCTACAGATGAGCGGGTGCTGGAGCGGTTTATGACTGATCCCGAAGTCGGGGTTCTCTATTCTGGCAAACCGCAGTGCGGTCGGATTGCAATTCAGGCGAAGCATCGGGGCAGACTGAAGCGGGCACTCGCCAGAGCAGGCTATCCCGTTATCGATAAGGTAGGTTTCCATGACGGAGAGCCTTTATCTTTTCGACTGGCTGGCAATGGCGGATTTCGACTGCGTCCATACCAAGAGGCGGCGGTGCAATCATTTATAGGAAGCGGCGAGCGTGCGGCAGGAGATGGGGTCGTCGTGCTGCCTTGTGGAGCGGGCAAGACGATTGTCGGCATCGGTGCAATGACGAGCTTGCAAAGCGAAACGCTTATCTTGACGTCCAATACAACGTCAGTAAAGCAGTGGAAACAAGAAATTTTGAAATGCACGACATTAAAAGAAGAACAAATAGGTGAATATACGGGGGCGGCGAAGAAGGTGCGTCCCGTAACGATCTCCACTTACCAAATGATGACCTACCGCCAACAGCAAAATAGCGAATGGCATCATATGCGCTTGTTTCATGAACGGGATTGGGGTCTCATTATATATGACGAGGTCCATTTGTTGCCCGCTCCCGTCTTCCGTACGACGGCTGATCTTCAAGCGACACGCCGCTTAGGATTGACGGCAACGCTTGTTCGGGAAGATGGATGCGAGCGCGACGTATTCTCATTAATCGGGTCCAAACGATATGAACTGCCGTGGCGGCAGCTGGAAGAGGCGGGGTGGATTGCGCAGGTCGTCTGTACAGAGGTGCGCGTGCCGCTTACCGAGCAGGGGCGCAAACGCTATAATCAAGCGGGTGAACGGGAGAAAGCGCGGATTGCCGGTGAAAATGAAACGAAGGCTGAGACGGCCAAGCATATTCTTGAGCGTCATCCCGGTGTGCCTGCATTAGTAATAGGGCAGTATTTGACCCAATTAAAGGAATTGTCAGAGGCGCTGCAAGCGCCGGTGCTGACCGGACAGACTCCGCAGGAGGAACGCGAACGCTTATATTCGCAGTTCAAACAGGGTGAGATTCAAGTGCTTGTCGTCTCCAAGGTGGCTAATTTTGCCGTTGATTTGCCAGATGCGACCGTGGCCATCCAAGTATCTGGCAGCTTCGGCTCCAGACAAGAAGAAGCGCAGCGGCTTGGCAGACTGCTGCGGCCGAAGTCGGATGGACGGAAGGCCTATTTCTATACGCTCGTGAGCGAAGAGACGAAGGAAAGAGACTATGCCATGAAACGCCAATTGTTTCTAGTGGAACAGGGCTATCGTTACCATATTGAGAAAGGGGAGGAACAACATAAATACGTGGCAGCTATTCCAGCGGACGGAACCGGTTGATGATTACCAGCCCCGGCAGTACTGGATGCGGTATGCAGAATGCCCGGGCGAGATCGTAAGGGTGTTTGCATCACTAAGCATGGCGCTGCGTTCGTCTTTTACGATCATGCTGAGAGAAGCGGGACCGCTCCCGTTTACATTTGACACGCTTAGGAGCTGGCATGGTCCCGAAATGCCAGGTGCAATGCTGCAAATGGCGTGCAGCCCGTTGATGGACCTTGGTCTTCTCGCCAGTGTTCGCAAGACATGGGGAGAACGCATGCTATTTATTCCGTCAGATGTGTACGAGCGGTTATTGGGTTATTTACTCGAACAGCAGCATCTTCAGCCAACGACCGTAGTGATCGATGAGGCCCTCCTGCAACCGATCGGCGGGGCTATTGAAGTCGGCTCTTCCATCGAAGCGGCCAAGGGGCTGCCGCTCGATATGTTTCACTTGCTTGTGTTCGCCATGAAGGAGGGACTGCCCCTCACTTCCAAAGGGACGCTTCATAAGCGGGCCATCTCACGGCTCGCTGCGCAATTCAGGACGGATGAGTCGGCTCTCTCTAGCTTCGGGGTGAACTATCCGTTCGCAGACACGCTTCCGCTTACCGTCGCGATCGTCATTGATATGGCGCTTCGATTCGGACTGCTGAACAAGGAAGCGAACCGTTATGTCGTGAACGAAGCGGAAATGAGAGTATGGTTGCATCGCACCATTCAGCAATGGCTGGATGTAATCGCGCAAAATTTGGTGGAGCATTACGTGACGGCGGAACCGCGTGTGCGGCATATGATTCACGCCGTCCTTGAACTCGGACGTGGAACAGCGTGGCATCCGGACAGTGAAGTGATAGAGCGGCTTCTTGCGATGGGCTGGCTTGCGAATGACGAGTCACAGCGAGTCCGCAATCGTGAACTCATCCGGACGTGGCTCCGGGCTGCACATGCAGTCGGTCTGTGCGATGTTGGGGCGAGTGGCGAGGATTGGGTGTTTCGCATCGTGGAACGTGATGCGGAAGCGGTAGAAGGGGGCTTCTTCGTACAGCCTGATTTTGAAATTGTGCTCCCGTCCGATACACCGTTCGTGCTGCGCTGGGAGCTTGAGGCGTTTGCCGAAGCACAGAGCTCTGATCAGATGGATATTTACCGGTTGACGAGGGGCTCGTTCGAGCGCGGCATCGAGCAAGGTCGGACGAAACAATCGGTGCTGTTATTTTTGGAGAAGCATGCCTGGTCTGGCGTGCCCGAAAATGTTCAAGATGCGCTTGAACTGTGGAGCCAGCAATACGGGCGCGTCCAATTCGCCGAGGTCGTTCTGCTGCGATGCGCCGACAAGGATGCTGCGGACATGATCAAAGAGGAATTGGCCAGTGCTGAGCCGTATGCACAGTGGATTCAACCTATTGGCGAGCAGGACTTCGCAGTCGATCGTCATCATATTGCCGAGTTGTCGCGATCATTAGAGCGAATCGGTCTTTCTCCGCTGCAACGCTGGGAAGGAACGGAGGAAGATGCGGGTCGTATGGCCCAAATATGGGAGGACGAATATACGTCAATCCCGCTTGAACAGGAGGGCACAGCGAAAGGGATGGTTTACAGCCCTTCCTCATTGCAGTATTATGAAATTGAAACCGAATCGCTGGGTGGGGACGAAATCTCGTCGTCGTTTCACGATGTACCTAGTTTGTGGACGAAGGCGCTTCGGCCTTTCCATGAATCTACGAAGAAGGACATGGTGACGACCGCCATCCAACGGCAGCTGCAGTTGGAGGTAGAGCGTGCGGGCGAATCCGTCCTCCTGCTTCCTGTATCGCTGGTGGTGACGGATGATGGAGCGTGGAAGGTGGAGGCGCATATTGTTGCCGGTCCGTCTTCATCCCAACTTCAGCTTCTGTCAGCGAGCGAATGGGAACAAATGAGACTGATATTGCCCGATGTGACGATTTGAGCGTCCGACCTTACAACTATATACAGAATTGAGCGTGATAACGTGCCTGTAGAAAATGTTGAACCCGCTGTCGATATGGCCGTTCTGCTCACAAACGCTTACGAATTGGGAGATATGATTAACCAGTCGGCGGAAGTTGCCGAATATTTATACTGGAAAGAACGTGTCGATAGCAGCGAGGCAGTCAAAGACCTTGTGCGCGAATTCTCCCGCAAGAAGGAGAGGTTTGAAGAAGCGGAACGATTCGGGCACTTTCACCCTGATTATCATAAGGCCCAGGAAGAAGTGCTCGCCGTTCAAAGCCAGTTGGATGCCATAGAAGAAGTATCTTATTTCAAGCAAGCCGAGCAAGCGGTGGATGAACTGCTGCACCGTTTGTCTGAGACGATCGCATTTGCGGTATCAGATACAATTAAAGTTCCTGGCAATGATCCTCAACCATCCGGGGGCTGCGGCAATGGTTGCAGTGGCAGTTGCAGCAGTTGTTCGTAAAGGAATCACACGCACTTATAGTGTGTGATCAAAAGGGGACTTTTTGAACAACCTCTTATTAGGAAAGCGAGGAAAATCATGTTTCCTGAACGCACAGGTTTTATCATATGGGTAAGTGACGTGAAAGCGGCACGAAATCTGGAAAAATACGGAGCGCTCCATTATATTTCGCGTAAAATGCTGTACGCTGTGCTCTATGTCAACGCAGACCGGGCGGAAGACACGCTTAAAAATGTACGACGTCTCAATTATGTAAAAAAGATAGAGAGATCCTACCGCAATGAGCTCAAAACGGAATACAGCAGCGAAGTTCCGGATAAGACTCGCTTTTACGGAATGTAAAGGACAAACCAAACCGTCTTCTTTCAAACATTACTGAAAGAAGACGGTTTTTTTTGCTTGAATGTTAAAGTTTACCTAAATTCTGGTTTAATATGTTATGCTAAACTTGAGAACGAAGTGAGCTTCATGTAATATAATGGGTAAATATACATAGACAAAAAGACCTAACGTGGTGGAGAGTGGAGGTATCCAGTGAGAGACAAGGTAATGGAGCGATGGAGCACATATGAACCTTTCTATGTCTTGTTAGGCGATCAGAAAGTGGCGGATATCGTCATTACAAATCACGCCAAGTCCCGCTGGAGCGACCGGATCGCGAAAGAGGAGGCGGATGCCGAATCGATCGCCGCGTTTATGTGGGATTGTCTTAAGCAAGAACGGATAGCGTCCTATTATCGCAATGAACAAGATGTTTATTTGATCGATGAAGACATTGTGGTCGTAGCTGAGTTTGCCCAATCCGATCGGGATTTTGATCTAACTGGTGAACCAATGGTCAAAATGATCGTCGTTACATTCCTCGGCAAAATGTCGGAGACGATGGAGTTGCGTGATTTGAAGACGTACTACTCTTGGTTGCGACATACGAGACGCATGACGCTGGTCAAGAACAGCCGCAAGCATAAATAACGATATAACGCTATAACGCTAGAGCCGTTTCCAATAGGGGAGACGGCATTTTATTTCTTTGATAACGAGTCATTATGATGGAACATCATTGGATGAAGCAGCGTGAAGCCGTTTCGATTTGCCCGCTCTTATGCGTTATAATACATATACTTAAGGCTTGAGAGAGGATGAAGGGCGGATGGGGTTGAATTTTCACCAGCTTCATATATTTTATAGCGTAGCGACGCGAGGGAGCTTCTCTGCTGCTGCGCAAGCGCTGCACATGACGCAGCCGGCGGTGACGATGCAAATCCAAGCGCTGGAAGAGTATTTCGGAACGAAGCTGCTGCATCGTTCTACGAAGAAGCTGCAGCTTTCTGAAGCTGGACAGAAGCTTTTTCCTTATGCGCAGCGCTGTCTAGAGCTTGTTCGTGAGACAGAGGAAATGATGTCGAACTACACGCTCGATCTGCAGGGGAAGCTTGTGCTGGCCGCTAGCTTGACGATTGGAGAATATGTGCTCCCCCATGTGCTCGGCACATTCGCGAAGCTGCATCCGCAGCTCGATATTCATCTCCGAGTTATGAATTCATCGCAAATCGCTGAAGGAATTCGTTCGCAGCAGCTCCATCTCGGCCTTGTCGAGGCGCCGGTAGCTGATACCGATATTAGCTTGGAGCCGGTCATGGAAGATGAACTGTTGCTCATCGTGCCAAGAGAGCACCCGTTGGCGCAGACGAACGAAGTGGAACTGCAGGACGTGTTGACGTATCCGTTCGTTCTGCGGGAGCAAGGCTCGGGTACGCGTCTCGTTATGGAAGAGGCTTTGCGCGAGCAAGGAGTGCACCCAGAGCAATTGCAGGTTGTGATGGAGCTCGGCAGTACGGGAGCGGTCAAGTCGGCAGTGGAGGCCGGAATTGGCGTGACGATGCTCTCGCCTTCAGTCGTAAGGCATGAGCAAGCGCTTGGCTTGGTGAAAGCTGTCCGGATTCAGCATATTCGTATGAAACGCCAATTTTATGCCGTGCATGCGCAGTCTGGACTGCTATCGCTGCCGGCGACTACATTTCTTACATTTCTGCGAAATAGGCAAGGAAAGGGGTTGCTGCAATGACACCATTTTTCGATGGACCCGAGTCTATAGCAACGAACGATGCTTCATTACTATCGACAGAAGGGCTTGAGGGGTCTCCCGCCTCAGCAGGCGGCGCCGATCTGCACAGTCATACGACATCTTCTGATGGGATGATGACGCCGGCAGATAACGTCCGCCTTGCCTGCAAGGCGGGGCTTGAGGCGCTTGCGATAACAGATCACGATACGGTTGCCGGGGTGAAGGAAGCGCTGAAGGCTGGACAGGAATACGGCGTGCGCATTGTGCCAGGGGTTGAGATTAGCACGGTGGAGGACGGAATTGATATTCATGTGCTCGGTTATTTCATGAATATTGAGGATGAGCTGTTCCTAGAGCGCTTGGCCAGCCTGCGCGCCATCCGCGATCGGCGCAATGACATGCTCGTGGCCAAGCTGACCGAGCTGGGCATACCGCTAACGATGGACGAAGTCATCGCTGAATTGGGGCGCCCGTTGTCCCCAGGCGAGACGGTAGGACGCCCCCATATTGCCGATGCGCTTGTACGGCGCGGAGTGGTGCGCAATATGCAGGAGGCGTTTGAGCTTTATCTTGGCACCGGCGGAAAGGCTTACGTCAACCCGCCGCGTATACGCCCGCACGAGGCGGTGGCTTGGATACATGCGGCCGGAGGTGCCGCTGTGCTCGCCCATCCGGGCTTGTATGGGTCGGATGAATTGGTGGAGCGCATTGTGGGAGCTTCGCCTTGGGACGGCATAGAGGTGTGGCATTCTGATCATTCGTTAGAGGACAGCAAGCGTTACGGCGTTCTGGCAGCGCGTTGCGGGCTCATTATGACAGCAGGATCGGACTTCCACGGCGCTCGCCGCGGCGAAGTGTTCCATGGGGCGCTGGGCGGCCGCCGGGTCGGAATGGAGGCAGTGGAGCGGCTTCGCAGCAAAGGCGACAAGTATAAAGTAAAGGGATTATAGTACACAGGAAGGCTAAATATCGTTAAGGAACGCCACGAAATTCTAACTGTGATTGCGTTTTACTGGGAGAGGAGGGGCGAAATTATTGAATCAACAACATTTCGATCCCAATGTTCTATCTGAACGGCAGCTCTCAAATGAGAAGCTGATACGTGACCGACGACTTTTTGTAAAAGCGGCTATTTTGTATGCCGTGTTGTTCATACTCAGCATCCGATTTCCCCACGGATATACTTGGTTCGAAGGAATAATGAATTGGCTCGGCATCCCTACCGTATTTCAGATCGGGAATAATACGAGAATAATTCTAACCGGACTTCCCCTATTGATTGGGGTAATCGTGATGTTGCGGATGCTTGCCCGCTCCTTGAGCCGCAAGCGGGTGCGGATCGGCATTATGGCATTCCTGCTGCTGGTGTGGGCGCCGAATTATGCGGTCAACTTGTATCAGACTTGGTTCGGAGAAGGGATCTACGCGCTTCAGTTCGAACAGACTATAGGCAGATGCCAATTACAACACGGAGTTGCGTACTGGAAAGGGGAATGCAGCCTAAAGGCCGTTAATTACGAGTCGCGGACGGTGCGAGCTTATGTGACTCTCCACGCAGATGATCTGGACGGAACGCACGCTTCCTTGAAGGAACTTCCGCTCGGCGAGGTCGATTTCTCTCCTGGACATAGTGTAGCGGTAGTCAAAGTCCATCTGCCGGATTCTGAAGCTAACTCTAAAAATTCCACAAATGTTGCTGTTTCCAGCACGATATTATTCCAGCAAGCAGTCGTGACGGATGGCAAGCGTGTCCGCAATTTGTCAGACACGCGGTGGCGCAGAGCCGATACATGATCAGTATGCTTCGCAAGACGTAGGGTGGGCGAAGCAGAGCTGCTATCATAATTTAAGGCTGTCGAAACTCTCTCGACAGCCTTGCTTTAGCCTGACATGGAGTCAGGCTTATTATTTTTTGATTATCAATGGCTGCTCTGCAATTCTTTTGTTGCACTTGAGCTGCGATATGCAGTTGAGTACCGGATGGGCACGGTCCGACAGTGAGCAATGTTTCGCGCTTTTATCCCCCGGACTTCATCGTGACCGGCATTTGGTCGATTCGCTTGCTGTCCGGCGTGATGAACAGCGTCTTCTGCCGTTCATAAATGACGAATCCGGGCTTCGCTCCATTCGGCTTGCGGACGTGGCGAATCAGCGTGTAGTCGACAGGGACTTGGCTTGAATTTTTGGCTTGGCTGAAATAGGCGGCAAGCTGCGCCGCTTCCTCTAGTGTAGTGTCTCCGTATTGCTCGCTTCGAATAACGACGTGCGATCCTGGGATATCCTTCGTATGCAGCCACGTATCGTTCGGCTTTCCTAGCCGATTGCTTACATATTCATTTTGCAGATTGTTCTTGCCGACATAAATCGGAATACCCTCTGACGAAGTAAAGCAATGCAGCGTAGGGCGGCTATCCTTCTTTTTACGTTTCCCCTTGCGATTGCGATCGCGCAAATATCCTTGCTCGACAAGCTCCTCCCTTATTTCCTGCGCGTCCTGCACGTTCGCCTCACTCAGCTGCAGCAGCAGCGTCTCGAAATAACGATTCTCCTCTTGCGCCGCTTCCATCTGCTCTTGCACGACCGCAATGCTGTTTTTCGCTTTGTTATATTTTTTAAAATACCGTTGAGCGTTATCAGAAGGTGACAGCAGCGGGTCGAGCGGTATCGTTATCGTTGCGCCGTTCTCATCGTAGAAATTGAGGAGATCCACCTCTTTGTCACCCTTGGAAATGGTGTGGAGCGAGGTGAACAGCAGCTCGCCCATAATACGGTGGCGATCTGCGTCTCGGGCCTCATGCAGCGTCTCGGAAAGCTTCTCCAGCTTTTTGGTATTCTTCGTGCGCTCCTGTTGCAGGAAGCGGGTTAAGTCTCCGACCCGTTGCTTGATCATATCCCGTTCCGCTTTGTTCCCGTAGAAGGCTTCTATACAGTCGCTCATCGACTCGAACGTCGACGCAATGCCGGAAATATGCGTCAACGATACTGCTGAGAAGTAGGTTTTGCCATGATCGTCTTCGACAAGCGTAGGCATATAATGATGCTCGCGAATCTCATTCATGAGTCCAGCAAAAGCATTCCACAGAGACTGGATATTCGACTCGGTCGTGAGGCTTTCCTCGCGCGCGAGGCCAGAGCGAAACACAATCTCTTCAGCCAAACGGGGGCTAATGCCAGACATGTGCTGGACAAGCCATTTGGAGCCGGTCATGTTCACCCGCGTCTGTTCGCTCTCTTGCGCTTGCTCGTTCTCCTGTGTGTCGCTTTCATTGTTCCACAGGGAACGGAACTGTGACTCGCTAACCGTCAGCGGATTGGACTTATGCTGCTCGGGAGGCGCCGTATAAACAAATCCAGGCATGACGATGCGATAACTGCTGATGGCCGGCGTGACATGGTGTATGCCGTCGATGATCGTTGTGGCCGATGGATCGAGCAGGATGACGTTGCTGTGTCGTCCGGTCAGCTCCACGACGAGCGTCTTCACGGACTCATCTCCGAGCTCGTCCCGCTGGCGAATTTGCATATGGACGACGCGCTCCATGCCGACTTGTTCGACACGCTCAATAATGCCGCCTTCGCAATTTTTCCGCATCAGCATGCAGAACATTGGCGGTTCTGGTGGATTGGAGAAGGTTTGCTCCGTGAAATGAATGCGTGGATAGGTCGGATTGGCGGAGAGCAGCAGCTTGCGATTTTTGCCGGCTACCCGCATGTGCAGCAATAAGTCGTGATCAGTCGGTTGATAAATTTTATGAATGCGTGCGCCGATCGTCTGCTGCAGTTCATGAACGATTGCGCGGGTTACGATTCCATCTAAAGACATAATAGTTCTCCTATCTATCGCCTCTGCGATCCAATGGATAAGTACGTGTTCAAAAAGGGATGACCCCTATAAGTGCTGCTGGGCAACCAGAGCAGGACTCATACGGATGGGACTGCATCCCTTAATGTTGGAGCTATCTCCTATGATGCCATATTTTTGCGCAAAACTTAAGCACTGGAAGGAACAATGGGATATTTTTAGACTCGTCCGAATAGATTTAGCCTAAAGGCTGTCTGCTTGGACGCGCTGTACGGCCGCCAATGCATAGCCATTATTGCGTGACAACCTCTATTATTGGGTAGGAAAGGGGAACGGACCATGGATCAAATCAAGTGGCACCAGTTAACGGCGAATGACTTGCTTCATGCGCTGGGGGTCCACGCCGAACAAGGATTGTCGGACGAAGATGCGGCAGCGCGTCAGGAACGCTACGGGCGCAATGAGCTGTCGGAGGGGAAACGCGTGTCGCCATTGGCGTTGTTTTTCAACCAATTTAAAGATTTCATGGTGCTCGTGCTGGCCGGGGCCACGCTTGTATCGGGAATGCTCGGGGAATATCTCGATGCCATCACGATCATCACGATCATTCTCCTTAATGGAGTGCTCGGCTTCGTGCAGGAATTCCGGGCGGAGCGTTCGCTGCGTGCACTGAAGCAGCTCTCTGCCCCTATGGCAAAGGTGATGCGATCCGGCAAGCTATGCCACATCAATGCGAACGATCTAGTGCCAGGTGATATCGTGCTCCTGGAAAGCGGGGACCGCTTGCCAGCTGACGTCAGATGGCTCTCAACGAGCAGCTGCTATGTGGAGGAATCGGCGTTGACAGGAGAATCGGTTCCTGTAAACAAGCACCATAAATCGATTAGACAGGACGAATTGCCGTTAGGAGATTTGAAAAATATCGGCTTCATGGGAACGATGATGACCCGAGGTACGGGGAGGGGCGTCGTTATACGGACAGGGATGGACACGGAGATGGGCAAAATTGCGCATATGATTGAAAACACCGAATCCATGGATACGCCACTGCAGCATCGTCTGGAGCAGCTCGGTAAAATTCTCATTATTGTCGCGCTTGCGCTCACCGTAATGGTCGTCGTTGCCGGTATACTTCACGGACAACCAGCGATGGGCATGTTCTTGGCCGGCGTCAGTCTGGCCGTGGCTGCTATTCCTGAAGGGCTGCCTGCCATTGTGACGATTGCGCTCGCGCTTGGCGTTCAGCGCATGATTAAGCGCAAAGCGATCGTGCGCAAGCTGCCTTCCGTGGAGACGTTGGGCTGCGCTTCGGTCATTTGTTCGGATAAGACCGGGACGCTTACGCAGAACAAAATGACAGTTACCCGCATTTGGATGGGCGGAAGAGCACTGGAAGTAAGCGGGGAAGGCTTTGAGCCTGCAGGTCAAGTCACCGAGCAGGGTAAGCTGCTCGACATGAAAAATGATCAGGCGCTGCGGCGGTTTCTGCAAATTAGCGCGCTATGCAACAATGCTGTGCTGTCTGAGTCCTATCCGTCCGAGTTGCGTTCGACGAAGGGGATCGGCCAACAGACGAAGAAGGCAAAAGAAGCGAAGAAACAGGGAAGTGAGGAGTTAAAACCGATATGGGACATTAAAGGAGACCCGACAGAAGGAGCGCTGCTTGTACTGGCTGCCAAGCTGGGAATGACATCGCAGACATTGGGCGGTATGTACGCGCGTATGGAGGAGTATCCTTTTGACTCGGAACGGAAAAGAATGTCCGTCATCATAACACATCAAGGCGGAAGAAACGTGCTTACCAAAGGAGCGCCTGACGTGCTGCTTGACCGCTGCAACTATATATTGTGGGATGGCAAGGTGGTTCCGCTCACAGCGGGCTTGAAGCAGAAGGCTCTCGCCGCGAACGAGGAAATGGCCAAACAGGCCTTGCGAGTATTGGGACTAGCTTACCGCGAATTAAAAGCAAGCGAATCCTCGGCTCATGAATCCGCGGTTGAATCGCAGCTTATCTTCGTGGGCTTGGCAGGCATGATAGATCCGCCGCGCCGTGAAGCGAGGGATGCGATTGCGGTCTGCCGCCGCGCTGGCATTAAGACGGTCATGATCACGGGTGACCATCAGCTGACAGCGGAAGCGATTGCGCATCAGCTCGGCATCATACCACATGGCGGACAGACGGTGAACGGTGTCCAGTTGGCACAGATGGATGACGATGCGCTCGACAAGGTCATCGATACTATATACGTGTATGCGCGCGTATCGCCAGAGCATAAGCTGCGCATCGTAAAATCGCTTCAGCGTAAAGGGCATGTCGTCGCCATGACCGGCGACGGGGTGAATGATGCGCCAGCGATTAAAGCGGCCGATATCGGCATCGCAATGGGCATTACGGGAACGGATGTGTCGAAGGAGGCGTCGGCACTCATTTTAAGCGACGATAACTTTGCCACCATCGTTGCCGCGATCGAGGAAGGCAGGGGCATTTACGAGAACATTCGCAAATTTATCCGCTATTTGCTTGCTTCCAATGTCGGCGAAATATTGGTAATGTTCTTTGCTATGATGCTCGGACTTCCGCTGCCGCTCATCCCTATTCAGATTTTATGGGTGAATCTGGTGACCGATGGACTGCCTGCCATGGCGCTCGGAGTCGATCAGCCGGAGAAGGATTTAATGGAGCATCGGCCGCGCACGGCGAAAGAGAACATTTTTGCTCGGCGTCTGGGATGGAAAATAATAAGCCGGGGGCTGCTCATTGGCGTATGTACACTGATCGCGTTCTGGCTTACGTGGAGTGTTGACCCGAACAGCGCGGAGCAGCTGACGAAGGCGCAATCAGTTGCGTTCGCGACGCTTGTAATGGCTCAATTGATTCACGTCTTTGATTGCCGCAGCTCACGTTCCATCTTTCACCGGAATATTTTCCAGAACCGGTATTTGGTACTGGCCGTCGCATCGTCAATCCTGCTTCTGTTGGCTGTCTTATATGTCGAGCCGCTGCAGCCTATATTTAAGACGGTTCCGCTTCATTTCAGAGATTGGGCGATTACGTTTGTCATGGCTGGCATTCCGACATTTTTAATGGGCATCGGCTCCGTATTGAGCGGACAAAAATCCGGGAAATCTGGAGGGAAGCCGGCATATACTTCCAATCGGCGTGCCGCGTAGTTCTGATTGCAGAAGCTTTCCGCAGGAAACATACTTCGGAAGCATCGGCTCTTCGAGGGTGAACACAAGATTCGACTTCGAATCTATTTCCTGTTACACTGCGTGAGCAAAAGGGAATTTTTGAACTAGAGGAATAGTACAAACATTGGTGCACTCCGTGAATACACATTCCCGCTCGGATTGCGGTATCCTAGTGACATCAGTCAGGGACGGCCGACCGCAAGAGGAGTTGGGGATGAAATGTTATTCACGAAAATGCATGGGTTAGGCAACGATTTTGTCATCGTATACGGAGAAGAGACACTGCCCGACCGGGTGGCAGAGCTGGCGATTACCGTCTGTGACCGTCACTTTGGCGTAGGTGCAGACGGGTTAGTATATATTTTGCCTTCCGTGCGGGCTGATTTTATGATGCGAATCATTAATTCTGACGGAACGGAAGCTGAACAGTGCGGCAATGCGATCCGCTGTGTTGCCAAATATGTCGTCGATAACCGCCACGCTGTCTCAGACGAGCTGACGATCGAGACGAGAGGCGCTGGTGTGCAGCGGGTGCAGCTGAACCAAGTTAACGGGAAAGTTGAATCGGTACGGGTCGACATGGGTGAACCTGTCTTGGAGGGGCTGAAGGTGCCGACCACGATCGATGAGAAGCAGATTGTCGCTCATCCTATAGAAGTGGACGGCAGGTCATTCCAGTTCACGGCGGTATCGATGGGCAATCCGCATTGTGTCATTTATGTGGAAGATGCTGCTTCCTTCGACTTCGCTGCATGGGGGCCGAAGCTGGAAACCCATTCGCTGTTCCCTCGCAAAATAAATGTAGAATTTGCAACGGTCAAGTCGCACAGCGAAGTGGACATGCGCGTATGGGAGCGAGGAGCAGGGCCAACGCTTGCCTGCGGAACGGGGGCATGCGCCACGCTTGTGGCGAGCGTGCTGAACGGATTGACGGACCGTCAGACGACCGTATCGCTTGCTGGCGGCGAACTGTGGATCGAATGGGATGCGGCGGATAATCATGTGTATATGACCGGGGCCGCTGAGGTTGTATTTGAAGGCCGCTGGGCGTAAGTTAAGTTTGGTCCGCGGATGTCCTGTCCGTCCCATCAGGACGGACGACCGTTTTTGTAAGGTGTACACGCACAAGCGTAGAAACGAAACGCACATATATGCATTTTCATGAAAAAAAGGCGCTCCAGCGGGGCGTCTTTTGTTTCAAGAATGAACGTTTCTTGTTAGAATGTAGGATAAGTCATGTTGAACAATCATGGGAGAATGGGGTGCAAGACAGGATGAAAGACTTTCGCGAGGCGTTACAAGAGCAGATCATTGTCGGCGATGGTGCGATGGGAACCTATTTATATCAGCTTGGATATCCTGTTGGCATTTCATATGAAGCATTAAATGTAAGCGAACCAGATATGATTCGCGATATCCATCAGCGTTATGTAGCAGCGGGAGCCCGCTTGCTTGAAACAAATACATTTACGGCCAATCGTGAGAAGTTGTCCAAGCACGGTTTGGAAGACAAGGTAAAGGAAATTAACCGCGCAGCAGTCCGCTTAGCTCGTGAAGCGGCGCAGGACCGCGCATATGTGGTGGGGGCGTTAGGCTCCATCCGTGCGGGGAAACGGGAAAATATTCATACCGATCAGGTGAAGCTCGATTATACGGAACAGTTGTCTTCTTTATTAGAAGAAGGCGTGGACGGCATCATGTTCGAAACGTTCTATGATTTGGAGGAAATGCGGCTTGCACTCCAGATTGTTCGCAGCTTGGATGAACAGGTCCCTATCATTTGCCAGTTCGCCGTAGAAGAATCGCAGCGGACAAAGGATGGGGTAAGGCTGCTCGATGCTTTCCGTATTTTGCGTGAAGATGGGGCTGATGTGGTCGGCTTGAATTGCCGTATGGGTCCAAATGGACTGTTGCGAGCGATGGAAAGTGTCCAAGGTCAAATTGCGCTTCCGATGTCCGCATTTCCGAATGCGGGGCTTCCCGACTATGTTGACGGACGCTATAATTTCGTCGCGACTGCCGAATATATGGCGGAGAGCGCTGTTCATTTTGCCCAGATGGGCGCCCGGCTTATCGGAGGGTGCTGCGGAACGACGCCTGAACATATTCAGACGATTGCCGCAGCATTGCAAGATATCGACGTTCCTGCATTGCCGCTCAATACTGAATTGGATGCAGCCAACGGGGATATGAACAGATTGGAGGTTCAACAATATCCCCATAATATAGAAGAGACAGGGGACGGCGATCAGGCGGCAAGTTCCATCGTCGATATGGTTCGTACGCGACATACTGTCATTGTTGAGCTGGACCCGCCGCGCGACTTGGACATTGCGAAGTTCATGAAGGGAGCGGAGGCGCTGCAAAAAGCCGGGGCAGATGCGATTACGTTGGCGGATAACTCGCTTGCCGTTACGAGAATGAGCAATATGGCGCTCGGTTATCTGGTATTGGATAAGCTTGGCATGCGGCCGTTGGTTCATATCGCATGCCGCGACCGCAATCTCATCGGCACTCAATCTCATATGATGGGTTTGAACGCACTTGGCATCGACCACGTGCTGGCCGTCACGGGGGATCCGGCGCGATTCGGCGATTTGCCTGATTCCAGCTCGGTTTACGATTTGACTTCCTTTGAAATTATACGCATGATTAAGCAGTTGAACACAGGGTTAGCGTTCTCTGGTAAGCCGCTCAAACAGCGAGCCACCTTTGTCGTCGGGGCAGCTTTCAATCCGAACGTGAAGCATTTGGACAAAGCCATCACGCGTCTCGAGCGGAAGATTGAAGCGGGAGCGGACTACATTATGACGCAACCGGTATATGACGTCGCGCTAATCGAACGCATTGCTGAAGGAACGAAGCATCTGAACGTGCCGATCTTTATCGGCATCATGCCGCTGGCAAGCGGAAGAAACGCGGAATATTTGCATAATGAGGTTCCAGGCATCGAGCTTTCCGATGAAGTCCGAGGCCGTATGAAAGGACTCGAAGGTGAGGCGGGGCGCCAGGAAGGCGTAGCAATCGCCAAAGAATTGCTGGACGTAGCAGTAAATCATTTTAAAGGCATTTATTTTATGACTCCATTTATGTTCTATGAAATGACGGCCGAATTGACGCAATACGTATGGGAAAAAGCGGAACGGCAGACAGACCCCTTGTTTCGACTAACATAATCAATTAAAATAGGATAATGGATGTGGTTCTCATGGTTTACAGCATGACCGGATATGGTCAGTCCGCACGCGAGATTGGCGGATACAAACTAAGCATTGAAGTGAAATCCGTAAACCATCGATATTGTGAAATCATGCTCCGCATGCCGCGTGAATGGACAAGCCACGAAGATCGTCTGCGCCGTATCGTGCAGCAGCACGTGAAGCGCGGCCGAATTGATGTGTTTATTAACAAGGAGCGTGAAGGTGAAGCGAAGACGCTGGTCGAAATTAACGACCAGACGCTCGAAGCTTACATGCAAGCCTCTCAATTGCTCCGTGATAAATATGGCGTATCGGGAGAATTGTCCGTTGATGATTGGCTTCGCCTGCCTGATATTATTACGATCCGAGAAGAGACATCATGGTCCGAGGAAGAACTTGCTTCTTGCTTGGAATCGGGATTGACCGAAGCAATGGATGGATTATGCCGGATGCGCGCCATGGAAGGCAGCCACCTCAACCGGGATCTGGCAGAACGGCTGGGCCGCTTACAGTCGCTTCATGTGGAAATGATGGAGTGGGCTCCGGTTGTTGTGACCGAGTACCGAGCCAAGCTTAAACAGCGTATAGAGCAACTGTTGCATGCGAATTCTTCCTTTGACGATCACAAGTTCGGCATGGAAGTAGCATTGTTTGCGGAACGCTCCAACATTGACGAAGAATTGACGCGGTTAAAGAGCCATTTTGGACAGTTCGGACAGCTGCTCCATAGCAGTGAACCGATAGGACGCAAGCTTGATTTTCTTATCCAGGAAATGAATCGGGAAACGAACACCATCGGCTCCAAGGCGAACCATTTGGAACTTGTCAACCGGGTCGTCGATATGAAAGCTGAGCTGGAAAAGATTCGCGAACAAGCCGCGAATATTGAATAAACTAGGAGCGTTCGAATTTAGAGGGAGGACCTGTAATGGCGATCAAGCTGATTAACATCGGTTTTGGTAATATTGTATCTGCCAACCGAATTATTTCCATCGTGAGCCCGGAATCGGCTCCGATCAAACGAATCATTCAAGAAGCACGTGACCGCCATATGCTTATTGACGCTACATACGGTCGTCGAACACGTGCGGTTATCATTACGGACAGTGACCATGTCATCTTATCCGCCGTACAACCGGAGACGGTAGCGCACCGTTTATCAACTAAGGATGACGACAACGACGAATAAAGATGGAGACGAACATGAATAAGGGGTTATTATTTGTGCTTTCCGGCCCGTCTGGAGTCGGTAAAGGCACGGTGTGCAAGGCGCTTCTGAAAAAAATGCCTGATTTGATCTATTCCGTGTCCGCCACGACCCGCCAGCCGCGGATCGGCGAGACGGACGGCGTGAATTATTTTTTCAAATCACGCGAACAATTTATGCAGATGATCGAAGAGGATCAATTGCTTGAATATGCCGAGTATGTAGGGAATTATTACGGCACGCCGCGCGATTTCGTCGAGCGCACACTCGAGGAAGGACGCGACATCATCTTGGAGATTGAAGTCCAAGGTGCGCTGAAAGTAAAAGAAAAGTTCCCTGACGGCATTTTTATATTCTTGCTTCCGCCTTCGCTGGACGAGTTGAAGGACCGTATTCGCGGTCGCGGAACGGAGAACGACCACGTCATCGATCATCGTATGAATGTAGCGGTTGAAGAGATCGCGCTCATGGCGAACTATGATTATGCGGTCGTGAATGACGAGATTGACTTGGCTTGCGAACGTATAGAGAGTATCGTTATTGCCGAACATTGTAAAATTGAGCCTAATGAATAGGCTGAGCAGGGCGCACTTTTCACGAAGTGTGCCTTGTCACGGTTCATTGTCGATACACGCTTCGGACTAAGTAAATCAGTCAAGAAGCACTAAGAAAAGGAGTGTTGAACTATGCTTTATCCATCTATTGATGAACTGATGAAGAAGGTAGACAGTAAATATTCTTTGGTCGTTGCCGCTTCTCGCCGGGCGCGCCAGCTGCGTGACGGAAACCGTACGGAGATGACTCAGCCAAAATCGCACAAGCAGGTTGGTGTGGCGTTGGAGGAAATTTACGGTGATAATATTTTTATTCAACAAGGTACACAAACGCAAGAACGCTCAAAAACGGTTCTGTAATTGCGTGTTCAAAAAGGGGCTTTTTGAACAACCTCTGTAACGGAAAACGCGTATCGTATGCGGGCTGCTTGGATCGGGGTCTGCTTATTCAAGCAGGGATATCGAACCAAGTATGCTCTTAAATGAGTCTATAATCCAAATAACAACCGAAAGGTTGTTATTTTTTTCAAGGTTGTATATTTTTAATGTAATGAAAAAACGCTTGCATGAAACGTAACGGAAAGGCGGGAGCGTATGCTGCAAGGGAAAACGATAGTGCTCGGAGTTACTGGTGGGATCGCGGCTTATAAAGCCGCGGCTCTATGCAGTAAATTAAAGCAGGAGGGTGCGGAGGTGCACGTCATTATGACGTCGTCCGCCACTCAATTCATCTCGGAATTGACGTTTCAGACGCTGTCGCGTCAGAACGTGTATACAGATACGTTCGATGAACGGGATGCATCGGTCGTGTCCCATATTCATTTGGCGGATCATGCCGATTTGGTCCTTATCGCACCGGCGACGGCCAATGTGATCGCGAAGATGGCTCATGGACTTGCCGATGATATGCTAACGACGACCGTGCTGGCGACGATGGCCCCGATCTTGGTGGCTCCGGCCATGAATGTGCATATGTACGCTCACCCTGCGGTGCAGCAGAACATGGACGTGCTGCGGCAACGAGGCGTCATGTTCATTGAACCGGAAGAGGGTCTGCTTGCTTGCGGATATACGGGCAAAGGCCGGATGGCTGAACCGGAGCATATCGTGGAGCATGTGAAGCAGTGGTGTGCCACAGCAAAGGAACAAGCGGTCAGTGAGGTGGCGCTGCCAAGCAAGCTGGGCCATGATGCCGAACTTCAACCTGGACTGGGCGGCGGGGAAGAGTTGCTGTCCGGCCGAACGGTGCTGGTCACCGCAGGCGGTACGCTGGAACGAATTGATCCGGTCCGCTATATTACGAACGATTCTTCCGGGAAAATGGGGTTCGCCGTTGCAGATGCGGCACGCAGTATGGGAGCGAAGGTTATTCTCATAGCGGGACAGACTCAGGTTGCTCCACCGGAAGGCATGGAGGTTATCGCGGTCGAATCGACCCAAGATATGTTCGATGCGGTGACGTCCCAATACGACAACGCCGATATTGTCATTATGACAGCGGCCGTGGCGGATTATCGGCCAGTTAACCGGGCGACGCAGAAATTAAAAAAGACCGGTGAAAAGCTAATTATCGAGCTGGAGCGCAATCCGGATATTTTGGAGGAGCTGGGCAAGCGGAAAATGCATCAGTTCCTCGTCGGGTTCGCGGCAGAGACGGAGCACGTAGAGCAGTACGCCATCGATAAGCTGCGGCGCAAACGGCTTGATCTGATTGTAGCGAACGATGTGTCGCGTTCTGATGCAGGGTTCCGTTCGGACAATAACGAAGTGTTGATCTATGAGGAACAAGGCTTGGTGGAACGCATTCCGCTCATGGCGAAGACGGGAATCGCGAAGCGTCTGCTGCACATCGTAGCTGAACGGCTTCCGGCAGGTTCCGGTCAGCGGATGCTTACTGCCGAAGAGGTGCGTTCGCTTGAATAGAGATGGAGTAGTGATGACGATGAGCTTCGGGACAGAGTCGGGCTTCGAAGAGGAACGGCATGGTCTTGTGGCTCAAGTCATTGTGGATGTATCAAGTAAAGCAACGAACCGTCCGTTTGACTACGCGGTTCCCGACGACATCGCGTCGTGGGTGGAAGTCGGCAGCCGGGTTGGCGTGCCGTTCGGCGGACGCACGGTTCAGGGCTTCGTCATCAGATTGTCGCATTATACCGATGTGCCGCTACATCGTTTGAAGCCGCTGCAGCAATTGCTTGATGTCGTCCCGCCGCTGCCGCCAGACTTGGTGGAACTGGCACAATGGATGAGCGCCCGCTATGTCTGTACGCAGACAGCCGCCCTGCAGGCGATGATTCCTGGGGCGATGAAAGGCAAGCGGGAGAAGGCGGTGCAGCTTGGGGAGGATGCGATTATTTTTCTGCAGCATCCTCATCATTCCGCTGCCTCCTTGCTCGGGGAACAGCTCGAGCTACGGCCTGCCTCTGTGCTGGATCACCCGCTGACGCGTGAATTGTTGGCTTATGTGAAGCGGCATGAACCGATAGCAGCACCGAAGCTGCTGCAGGCTTTTCCGGATGCGGCACGACTTATCAAAGAGGCAGTGCAGCACGGATGGCTCGTAGAGACGGAGCGAATTAAGGACCGTATCGGAGTTAAAAAGCTGAAGCGGGTGCAGCTAGCTGTCGAGCAGGCGGAGCTCAATGAACTGCTCGAAGCGCTCGGCAGTCGAGCTCAGCGCCAACGCGAGGTGCTGGCACAGCTGCTGGAATTCGGAGGCGAGCTGCCGCTTAAGGATTTGAATACTTCCGCCGTGAAGGCGCTGCAAGCGAAAGGCTATGTCGTTGTCGATGAAGTGGAGGTTATGCGCGATCCATTTGCGCACCGCCAGTTCCAGCCGTCGCGACCGTTGCCGCTCACAGAAGAGCAGCAAGGTGTATTTGACTCCTTGATCGAGGCGTTGGATGCTGAACGGCATCAATCGTTCCTGCTGCACGGCGTGACCGGCAGCGGAAAGACGGAAGTGTATTTGCAAGCGATTGATTGCTGTCTGCAGTCAGGCAGAGAAGCGATCGTGCTCGTGCCGGAAATTTCGCTCACACCGCAGATGGTTGAGCGTTTCAAAGGCAGATTTGGTTCCAAGGTGGCTGTGCTTCACAGCCGTCTGTCGCAAGGGGAACGGTATGACGAATGGAGAAAGATTCGCGAACGCCGCGTACAGGTGGCTATTGGCGCGCGTTCTGCCGTGTTCGCCCCCTTCGCCCGCATTGGGCTTATTATAATGGATGAAGAGCATGAGACGTCTTATAAGCAGGAAGAAACGCCAAAATATCATGCGCGGGATGTGGCGATAGAACGTGCGCGGCAGCACGGGGCAGTCGTTGTACTCGGTTCCGCTACCCCGTCGATGGAAACATATTATGCAGCCAGGCTGTATGGCAGCGATACGTTGCCGCGCGGTCTAGAGCCGCCGGCCTGGAACTTAGCGTCGGTCGCCATGCCGACCCGTGTCGGCGGGAGAGAGCTGCCGCCGGTCACAATTGTAGATATGCGAGAGCAGCTGAAGCTGGGCAACCGCTCTATGTTCAGCGCTCCGCTGGAGAAGGCACTGGAAGAGCGGCTTGAACGGAACGAACAGACGGTGCTCCTCCTGAACCGCCGCGGTTACTCCACCTTTGTCATGTGCCGGACGTGCGGCTATGTGGCTCAGTGCCCGGAATGCGACATTTCGCTTACGTACCATATGAAGACCGGCCATATGCGCTGCCATTATTGCGGCCATGCGGAACGGGCTCCTTCGGTTTGCCCTTCCTGCGAGAGCGAGCATATTCGCTATTTCGGAACGGGTACGCAGCGGGTGGAGGAGCAGCTGGCAAGACGATTTCCAGGCATTCGCGTCATCCGCATGGATGTGGACACAACATCGGAAAAAGGCTCACATGAACGGATGCTGCAGCAATTCCGTGAACGGAAGGCCGATGTGCTGTTAGGCACACAAATGGTGGCAAAGGGACTTGATTTTCCCTATGTTACGCTGGTTGGCGTTATTGCGGCGGATTCGGCATTGCATATGCCTGATTTCCGGGCGGCAGAGAAGACGTTCCAATTGCTCACCCAGGTGGCCGGCCGCGCAGGACGGCACGATTTGCCGGGCGAAGTTGTCGTGCAGACGTATGCGCCTGAGCATTATTCCGTCCTTCACGCGTCGAAGCACGATTATGCGGCGTTTGCATCTGACGAGCTGCGCCATCGGCGCAATCAAATCGTGCCTCCGTTCTGCCGCTTGGCGCTCCTGTCGATGACGCATGAGCAGTTGCCGCTGCTCGTCCGCGTAGCGGAGAATGCTGCAATGCGCTTAAAGGAGCTGGCTGAACAGCATGGTTGGCTCAAGCCGCTTGATTCGCACGCGGACGCGGTGGACATTCTCGGTCCGGTCGCTTCTCCGATTCCACGGATAAAGAACCGCTACCGTTTTCAATGCGTCATCAAATGCAGAGGCAACGTGGATTTATCGGGACTGATGGCAGAAGCGATGGCTGAATTCGATTCCATCTCGAAAGAGCAGGATATTTGGTTTAGCGTCGATATAGATCCGCAGATGATGATGTAGTTGTATTGAAAATAGTTATGAGAAATCATTTATAGATAAAAAAGGAAGGTGTGCCTGATGGCATTGCGCATCATTGTACTTGAACCGGATCCGGTTCTTCATCAAATCGCGAAGGAAGTACCTAAAATTACGCCCAATATTCATAAGCTGCTGAACGATATGGCGGATACGATGTACCATGCCGAAGGCGTAGGGCTCGCCGCTCCGCAAATCGGCATTTTAAAGCGCGTTATTGTCGTTGATGTCGGTGACGAGCACGGATTAATCGAAATGATTAACCCCGTGATTGTGGAGACGGAAGGGGAGCAGTTCGGACCTGAAGGCTGCTTGAGCATTCCCGGGCTGAACGGTGACGTTCGTCGGCATCAGAAGGTAAAGGTGAAGGGACTGGATCGCCACGGCAATGAATTTACGCTGGAAGCGACTGATTTCTTGGCCCGCGCCTTCCAACATGAGATCGACCATTTAAACGGGGTGCTCTTTACTGAAATTGCGGAACTCGTATATGAGGTGCCCCGCGAAAGTAGGGAATAAGCAATGACCAAAATTGTATTTATGGGAACGCCGGCATTTGCCGTGCCATCCTTGGAAATGTTACTGCAAGAAGGCTATGAAGTAGATGCTGTCGTTACGCAGCCGGACCGTCCGGTTGGCCGCAAGCGGGTATTGACGCCGACTGCGGTCAAAGCGGCGGCGCTGCAGCACAACCTTACCGTATGGCAGCCGGAGAAGCTGCGTGTCTCCTCTACGATTGAAGATATTCGCTCGCTGCAGCCGGATCTTATCGTGACGGCGGCTTACGGGCAAATTTTACCGAAATCGGTGCTCGACATTCCACGCCTCGGCTGCATTAATGTCCATGGGTCGCTGCTGCCGAAATATCGCGGCGGCGCGCCGATTCAGCGTTCGATTATGAACGGGGAGCCGGTGACGGGTGTGACGATTATGTACATGGCGGAAGGGATGGATACGGGGGATATGATAAGCCGCGTTGAAGTTCCGATCACATACGCCGATAACGCGGGGACGATGTTCGAGAAGCTGAGCGCGGCGGGCTCTGACCTGCTGCGCCGCACGTTGCCGGAATTGATTGCGGGGCGCGCGGAAGCTGTATCGCAAAATAATGACGAAGCAACGTATGCCCCGAACTTGAAGCGCGAGGATGAGCAAATCGATTGGACGCGTCCGGCACAGGACCTCTTCAATCAAGTACGGGGACTCGTTCCGTTCTCCGGCGCGTTTACGATGTGGAACGAAGAAGTGTTCAAAGTGTGGGCGTGCGAAGCGCCTGCCGACGCGTCTTCGAACGCCGGTGGACGTGAGCCGGGAACCGTATTGACCGCGGATGCGCGTGGGATTGAAGTGCAGACGGGCGCAGGCACGCTGCGTCTGACCGAGGTACAGCCAGCGGGCAAGAAGGCGATGCCGGCTGCTGAATTCGTGCGCAGCGGGAAGCTGAGTCAAGGGACGGTGCTGAAGTGAGCGAGCGTGGATCCCAACCAACCGGCAAGCGGCGCACGGCGCGTGACGTAGCGCTCGAGGTGCTCGTTCAGGTGGAGAAGGAGCATTCGTACAGCAATCTGAAGCTGAATGAAGCGCTGCAAGTGGCGAAGCTGGAACGTGTCGACGCGGCGCTTGCGACAGAGCTTGTGTACGGCACGATACAGCGGCTGAACACGATTGACGGCGTTCTCGAGCAGAAGGTGCAGCGCGGGCTGGCGAAGCTGAAGCCGTGGATGCGCAATCTGCTGCGTATGAGCGTGTACCAGCTTCGGTATTTGGATCGCGTGCCGCCCCATGCGGCGGTGAACGAAGCGGTCGCGATTGCAAAGCGGCGCGGCCAGCAGGCGATGGGCGGCTTCGTGAACGGCGTGCTGCGCGCCGTTATGCGCGAGCCAGAACTGTGGAATGCTCCGGCTGCGGACGAAGCGGTCAGCCGAATTGCATGGGAGCATTCGCACCCGGCGTGGCTCGTGGACCGCTGGATCGAAGCTTACGGTGAAGCGGAGACGGAAGCGATGTGCGCGGCCAACAACCGGCCGCCGCACGGCAGTGCACGTGTGAATCGGCTGCAGGCCGACCGGGAGGCGCTGCTCGCCGACATGCAGGCGAGCGGGTTGAACGTCAAGGCGTCCGCGGTGACGCCGGACGGCATCGTCGCGGAAGGGGCGGGCAATCTTGCGCACAGCGTCTGGTACCGCGAGGGCCGCTTGTCCGTGCAGGACGAGAGCTCGATGCTCGTCGTCCAAGCGCTGCGGCCGGAAGCGGGGAAGCGTGTGCTTGACTGCTGCGCCGCCCCTGGCGGCAAGTCCACCCATATCGCCGAAGTGATGGGCGACACAGGGGAAGTCGTCGCGAACGACGTTCACGCCCATAAGGTGGCGCTTATCGCCGAGCAGGCCGCCCGCCTTGGGCTGAAGTCGCTGCGCACGATGAACGCCGATGCGGCGACGCTCAGCGAAGTGCTGCCGCAAAGCAGCTTCGATGCGGTTCTGCTCGACGCGCCGTGTACCGGCTTCGGCGTTATCCGCCGCAAGCCGGACATCAAATGGACGAAGCATCCGGAGGATGTATCGTCCATTGCGGCGCTGCAGGAGCGGCTGCTCGCCGAAGCTGCGCGGCTCGTGCGGCCGGGCGGCCGTCTCGTCTACTCCACGTGCACCGTGGAGCACGTGGAGAACGAAGCCGTCGTGCGCGCATTCCTCTCCGAGCAGGCGCACGACGGCTGGGAGCTTGATGAGACGTGGAAGGCCGCACTGCCTGCCGAAGCGCTCGCTGCGGCGCTTGATCGCAGCCCTGCCGGGATGCTGCAGGTGCTGCCGCAGGACGCTGGCTCCGACGGCTTCTTCATCGCCTGCTTGACGAAGCGCTAACGCGGCCGTCTAGCAGGCGTCGGAACGCGGAGTCCAGAGCGGAACAGTCTTCAGGCATGCCACGAAAGCCTTCTTCCTGAGCAGGCTTATAGAGGTATTGCAAAAAGTCCATTTTTTAATACCAGGCATCCCAAGATGTGATTCGACATCGAATCTTGCATTCACTCTTGAAGAGCCTATGCTTCCGAAGTTGTTTTCCTGCGAAAACCTGTACTTCCCGGTGCTAAAAAGTGACCTTTTTGAACACGCACTTCTATTCAAATCCAAAGCCGCAATGTTCAAGAGAATTCTCCTGAATATTGTGGCTTTTGTTGTGCGTGATCCGCTCTGGGACTGGCTTCCAAGCTATGGCTTTTAGCATGACTGCCATTTGTGGTAAAATAGATCGACTGCATGACGAGTTAAGAATTGAGAGGTTGGACAGACACATGAAACCATTTATATACGATTTAACTTTTGAACAGCTGCAGCAGTGGCTAAAGGAGCAGAACGAGCCTGCATTTCGCGCCGGACAAATATTTGATTGGCTCTATGTCAAGCGAATCAATGATTTTCACGAAATGACCAATCTGTCCAAATCGCTGCGGGATAAGCTGGAGGAGCATTATCAATTTGTGACTCTGAAAGAAATTACACACATGAAATCGCAGGATGGAACGTATAAATTTCTATTCGGCTTGCATGATGACCATGCTATCGAAACCGTAATTATGCAGCACAACTACGGGAACAGCATCTGCGTAACGACACAAGTCGGCTGCCGCGTCGGCTGCACGTTCTGCGCCTCCACGCTTGGCGGGCTGAAGCGGAACCTGACTGCCGGAGAGATTGTGGCCCAAGTGGTCGCCGCGCAGAAGATATTGGATGAAACGGATGAGCGCGTCAGCAGTATCGTTATCATGGGGACAGGGGAGCCTTTCGAGAATTACGATGCGACCATGGCATTCCTTCGCATTATGATTCATGAAAAAGGGCTCAATATCGGCCAGCGGCACATTACGGTGTCGACGAGCGGCATCGTGCCGAGCATTTACAAGTTCGCGGATGAGGACACCCAGATTAACTTGGCGATCTCCATCCATGCGCCGAATGATGCGCTCCGCTCCAAGCTGATGCCGGTCAATCGCCGCTTTCCGTTTGAGGAAGTGATGCAATCACTCAAGTACTATCAGGATAAGACCGGCCGGCGCATTACGTTCGAGTATGCGCTCATCGGTGGCGTCAATGACAAAGTGGAACAAGCGGAGGAGTTGGCAGATGTGCTGAAGCGGATGGACATGCTGGCACACGTCAATCTCATTCCGGTAAACTATGTGCCGGAGCGGGATTATGTCCGCACCCCGCGCAATGATATTTTTAAGTTTCACCGCGCGCTGCAGGATCGGGGAATCAATGCTACGATTCGCCGTGAGCAAGGACATGATATTGCAGCAGCATGCGGTCAGTTGCGTGCGAAGCACATGGAGTCTAAGGCGAGGTGAGTTAGAATGAAAGCTGTGCATCGTTCCGATGTCGGACGTGTACGCGCAGTGAACGAGGACCGTGCATACGTTGCTGTGCTTGATAACGGCTACTGCTTGGCCATTGTGGCCGACGGGATGGGCGGTCATCAAGCTGGTGATATAGCAAGCCGCTTGGCGGTGGAGACCGTAGTGTCTGAGCTCTCTGCGCTGCCGCAGGATTTGCAGGCCAACCAGTTGGAACGTGCGCTGGAAGCTGCTATTTTGCGCGCCAATCAAACAATATTTCATATTGCCTCACAGGATGAAAAGTATTATCACATGGGAACAACCATCGTTGCGGCCTTATTTGACCATTCGCAGTGCAATGGTTATATCGGACATATCGGCGATAGCCGGGCCTATTCTGTCGATCGCCAAGGCATCCTTCAATTGACAGAGGATCATACGCTCGTGAATGAGCTGGTGAAGAACGGTCAGATTGAACCGGAGGAAGCGATGCGGCATCCACGCCGGAATGTGCTCATCCGTGCGCTCGGAACAGACGCGCAGGTTGAGGTGGATATGAAGCCGATTACGCTCGGCAGCGGACAGTATCTCCTGCTGTGCAGCGACGGCTTGACCAATATGATGAATTCCGATCAAATATGGAGCGCCGTCATCGATCCTTCTCTTCCGCTCGAAGCGAAAGCAGACCGTTTGCTAGGGCAGTCACTCGATGCTGGCGGAGACGACAATATCACGATCGTTCTGTTGGAGCAGGCCGAGTCCGGCACCATGGAAGAGGGGTGGAACTCGTGATTGGAACTACATTAGCCGGGCGCTATGAAATTATTGCACGTGTCGGCGGAGGCGGAATGGCGCTTGTCTATAAAGCGCTCGACAATTTGCTTAACCGTTATGTTGCGGTCAAAGTGTTGCGTCAGCAATTCGTGCATGATGAGGAATTCATCCGCCGTTTTCGACGGGAAGCCCAATCTGCTGCTTCCTTATCCCATCCGAATGTGGTCAGCATTTATGATGTGGGACAAGAAGAGGATACGCATTTTATCGTCATGGAATATATCGAAGGTCATAACTTAAACGAAATTATTCAGGAACGGGCGCCGCTGCAGACGGAAGAGGCAGTGCGTATTTCCATTCAAATCTGCGATGCGCTGGAGCATGCCCACCAGAACCGAATCATTCACCGTGACATTAAACCCCATAACATTCTTATCGGGAAAAATGGCCGTGTAAAGGTAACGGATTTCGGAATCGCGCGCGCGGTCACCTCCTCGACGATTACACAAACAGGTTCCGTCGTAGGCTCGGTGCACTATTTTTCACCCGAACACGCCAAAGGAGTGTTGACCGGAGAAAAATCCGACTTATATTCTCTTGGCATCGTGCTGTATCAAATGCTTACGGGCAAACTTCCGTTTTTAGGGGAAAGCCCGATTAGTGTCGCGCTCAAGCATTTGCAGGAACCGTTTGATGAGCCGCGGCTCGTCAACCCTCATATTCCGCAAAGCGTAGAGAACATTATTTTAAAGTCGATGCGCAAAAATCCAGCAGAGCGTTATCAGTCGGCTGCGGAAATGATGCGAGACTTGGAAACGTGTTTGTCTGCTGAACGGGCACACGAGCAGAAGCTGACATTTGTTTCGCGCGTACCCTTTGACGATGAACAGGAAACGAGAGTGATGCCTGCGATTCGCCCGATGGAGAAAAGCGCACCCAAGGAGTATGACACCTATGCCGCTTCTTCCAACTCTGGTGCGGCAGGTTCGCCGGCCCCTTCGCCTGCTGTGGCAGAAGCGAAGACGCGCAAGTCTTGGGTAAAGCCAGCCATTTGGGCTGGGGTGACGCTGCTCTTTCTCGCAATTATGGTCGGTGTCGTATTTTATGTGAAGAGCCTGCTTGTCGTTAAAGATGTGAGCATGCCGAATCTCATTAATTTGACGGAGCAAGCGGCGAAAGACAAGTTGAAGGAATATAAACTCGAAGTGGAGGATCCTATCGTTTACGAGCATAAAGAAGGATTCGAAAAAGGGATCGTCTTTGACCAAAGCAAGTCGGAAGGCACCAGGGTCAAAGAAGGATCGACCATACGTCTGTATGTCAGTGAGGGGACACCCCTTGTCTCGCTGCAGGATTATGCGGGCAAGCCGTTCGAGACGGCGGTGCAGCAGTTGGTCGAGCTCGGGTTCGAGAGTACGCGTATAACGAAGGATGAAGTATATCACGATGATGCTGAACCGGGTGTCGTCGTCGGAATGTCGCCGCAGCCGAATTCTCAGGTCGATCCGAAGACAGCTTCGATTAAGTTTACCGTCAGCAAAGGAAAAGAATCGTTCGGTATGCCAAGTTTGGTTGGCTTGACGAAAGATGAGGCGGTAGCGAAGATTGAAGCGAACGAATTGAAGCTGGCGAAAGACGGCATTGTCGAAGAGCCGAGTTACGAGCCGCAAGGGCAAGTATTTATGCAAAAGCCATTCGAACCGAACGATCCCGTGTCTAAAGGGTCGGAAGTGAGAATTTATGTAAGCTCCGGTTTCCCTCCGGAAGCGCTGAATTATACTTTACCTCTCCCGGTAGCTCCGAAGGAAGAAGGAAAGAACAGTACGATACGAATTGTGTATACTGATGCGCGTGGAGAGAACATGGAATGGGGCACTGAGAAGATTAAATCCTCCCAAGTACTCAACGTAGAGCTTGTGCTAGCACCAAATAAAGATGGGGTCGTCCTTGTTTACCGTGACGGCACATTCCTTGATACGTATCCGATATCCTACATCGATGCGAAGCAGGGTAATGTACCGATACCTGAGATTGACGACCCCTTGGCCAGGCGAGTTGAAGGTGAGGGGGAAGGGCAAGAACAAGGACAAGAACAAGGACAAGAATCCGTGGAAGGACAGACACAATCGTCAGAACCCGGACAATGAAGATGATGAAAATGAATAATCGGATTGGGGTAGATAAGACCTTGGAGGATATTGCATGCCAAAAGGCTTGATCGTAAAGGCACTGAGCGGTTACTATTACATTCAACCGGAAGAAGGATCTATCGAACAGACGATCCAATGCCGTGCCCGAGGAATATTTAAGAAGAAAGGCGTGTCCCCACTCGTTGGGGACCGCGTTATCTTCACTATGACAGAGAACGGGGAAGGGACGGTAGACGAAATCGAACCGCGTGTAACGGAGTTGATTCGTCCACCGATCTCCAATGTGGGGCTTGCCGCACTCGTGTTCTCTGTGGTAGAGCCGGTCTTGAACCGTCAACTGCTGGATAAGTTTCTCGTACATATTGAACATGCCGGTTTAGATGCCGTTATCGTGCTGACGAAATGGGATATTATCGAGACGCTTCCGCCAGCGGAAGCTGCTGCGGTCGGCAAGGATATGGAGCATATCATAGAAGTGTATGCCCGTATCGGCTATGATGTCATACCGACAAGCGCCGCAGGCGGTTACGGCTATGAGCGGTTAGCGGACAAGCTGACTGAAGACATTAGCGTCTTCGCGGGTCAATCCGGCGTAGGGAAGTCTTCCTTATTGAATGCCATGATTCCGGGCATCCAGCTCGAAACGAATCAAATCAGCCAGCGTTTGGGGCGCGGAAAGCACACGACGCGTCATGTCGAACTGCTGCAGTTGCCCCACGGCGGTTATATCGCTGATACGCCGGGATTCAGCCAGCTTGATTTTCTCGAACTTGGCGTGGAGCAGTTGGGAACGTGCTTCCGTGAATTTCATTCCTATGCGGAAAACTGCAAATTCCGTGGCTGCACCCATATTCATGAGCCTAGCTGCCAGGTGAAGGAAGCGGTAGCGAATGGTCAGATTGACAAGACACGCTACGAGCATTACGTACTATTTTTTGAAGAAATGAAAGACAAAAAACGGAGGTACTAGCATGAAACAGATTGAGAACGTTCAGATCGCCCCCTCCATTTTATCAGCCGATTTTGCCAAGCTGGGTGAAGAAGTCCGCGATGTGGAGCAAGGCGGTGCTGATTGGATTCATGTTGATGCTATGGACGGCCGCTTCGTGCCGAATTTGACGCTCGGGCCCATCATTGTGGAAGCGATCCGCCCGCATACGAAGCTGCCACTCGACGTTCATCTCATGATTGTGGAACCGGAAAAATACGTGCCTGCCTTCGCCAAGGCGGGTGCGGATTTCATTACGGTGCATGCGGAGGTATGCCCCCATTTGCATCGGGTTGTACACCAGATTAAAGAAAGCGGTGCCAAGGCGGGAGTTGCTTTAAATCCGGCAACGTCTTTGTCTTGCATCGAAGAAATTCTCGATGACGTGGATCTCATCCTGATTATGACGGTCAATCCTGGCTTTGGGGGACAGCGCTTCATCGAATCGATGACGGATAAAATCAGCCGCTTGCGTGAGCAACTGAACGCGCGGGGACGCCGCGATGTGTTTATTGAAGTGGACGGAGGCATTACGGCGGATACCGCTCCGCTTGCCGTGAAGGCGGGGGCTAACGTGCTCGTGGCCGGCAGTGCGGTATATGGCGCACATGATCGCGCTGCTGCGATTCAAGCGATACGACGAGCAGCTGCGGTAAAATAGAGATCCTCATTGAACGATAGGCAGGGCCGGACGGAAAAGGGGAGATGAACGATGTGGAGAACGAGACTGATGCTCGTGCTGTACAGTTTTGTGTGCGGATCATTGGTAGGCATGTATGCGTTTTTGAAGCTGCCGCTTAACTTGGTTTGCTCGTTAGGCGCTTTGTTTTTAGGTATTCGTTTCTTCAAACGCTATGAAACGAAAGGAATGCGTATCGGTTTTATCTTGCTGGCGATTTTGTTTTACTTCGTCTTTGTCTTTGTGATGTCCATGGCCATTTACATGCAGCAAATGCCTGCGCCTGCTGCATAAACTAAAGATGGAAACGGGCTTGTTCGCTTTGCATAGATGATACGGCTGCGGCATATGATGGTTACATGAGCACAGATCTCTCATGTAGCCTTTTTTATTTCTATGGTTCACAAAAAAGGGCCGGCTATTGATTCCGGGCGGGGTAGGATGAGAACGACGAGGAGGGTGGAAGATGAAGTTTTATACATTTAAGCTGCCGAAATTTTTAGGAGGTTTCGTCAAGGCGATATTAAATACGTTTCAAAAAAACTGACACTCCCGGCGGCCATTCTGCTGAATCCGTAATCATCCATCCTAACGATATAGCACCCGAGCGGGAGCGGGACATAGCTTAGCAGAAGAAATGCTTATGACGGGTTCCGGTCGCGAGTAGAAACGGCCCGGCCGTCCTTGTTGAAAGGACGGACCGTTTCTGCAAGATGAATCGTCATTTTCAGCGCCTGCTTCTGCAAGAAGCTTGCTGAAGTGATAAGACAACTTCTCATCAGAGCAGCAACTGTACTTTCTCCCACGATCAAAAAAGCACCTGATACCGTTCAGGTGCTCTTTCTATATAATCCATGGGATTAGACGCGAGTCACTTTACCTGCTTTCAATGCGCGCGTGCTCACGTAGACGCGTTTTGGTTTACCATCAACCAAAATGCGAACTTTTTGCACGTTTACACCCCAAGAGCGGCGGTTTTTGTTGTTCGCGTGCGATACGTGGTTACCTGAGCCACGTTTCTTCCCCGTTACAAAACATTTGCGAGCCATGCCTAACACCTCCTTATCCCAAAGCAACACTACTGCATACAATTAAATACTTAAATATGATATCATATTCTAAAATCCCCCGTCAACTGAATCAAAAACTTTGTTTATTTATGTTTTCTATTATAGTACAATATTGATTAGTCCATAATACTCAAAAAAAAGGAGTGGAACGAACCATGACCATCCAATTGGATACCGATTTCGGAAAAGTGAGTATTTCCGAAGAAGTCATAGCGGTCATCGCCGGATCTGCGGCAATGGAATGTTATGGACTTGTGGGCATGGCTTCGCGCAAGCAATTAAAGGACGGCATTGCCGAACTGCTTGGACGTGAAAATTTGTCGCGTGGTGTCGAAGTACGCCAGGAACAGGATGCGCTACATATAGATTTATATATTATCCTTAGTTACGGGACGAAGATCTCCGAAGTGGCGCACAACATTCAAGTGAAGGTGAAATACGTGCTGAATGAAGTAGTCGGTCTCACCGTGAACGAAGTGAACATCTTTGTGCAGGACGTGCGTGTATCAAGCTAGGAAGGGGAATATTCGTTGAACAAGCGTTCTTTAAATGGAACACAATTTTCCAATATCGTGCTGGGCGGTGCTGATTCGCTCCATCGCCATGCTGAATACGTCAATTCGTTGAATGTTTTTCCGGTACCGGATGGGGACACGGGAACGAACATGAACTTGACGATGACCGCTGGCATTACGGAAATGAAAGCAAAAATATCAACGTCTATCGCCAAAACGGCGGAGGTGTTGTCTAAAGGGCTGCTTATGGGTGCTCGGGGGAACTCGGGTGTTATTTTGTCCCAATTATTCCGCGGCTTCAGCCGAGGAGTAGCCGGCCATGACGAAGTGAATTCAGTCCAATTCGCGCATGCTATGCAGAGCGGCGTGGATACGGCATATAAGGCGGTCGTCAAGCCTGTCGAGGGCACGATTCTGACCGTCGCGAAAGAAACGGCCAAGCATGCGGTTCATATAGCCCGCCGGACGCCGGACCTGGTCGGTTTCATGCGTGAAGTGGTAGCTAAAGCGAATGAAACGCTAAGCAAGACACAAGATATGCTGCCCGTATTGAAGCAAGTCGGGGTGGTTGATTCGGGTGGACAAGGCTTAGTATACATTTACGAAGGCTTCTTAAGCGTGCTTGAATCGGAAGACGGCGTATTTGACGAGACAGCGGCTCCTGCTCCGGTAACCGTTCAGGTGAAGAAGCCGGCTGCAGTCGCGCCTGCGCATGAAGCTCCAATTTCTGCACAGGCCAAGCTGCATACGGAAGATATCGAGTTTTTATATGATATGGAATTTTTTATTGACCGTTCTCGCAACGGTTCCAACGCTAAGCCATTTAATGAAGATTTTTTCAGGAAAGCGCTTGCGAAAAATGGAGACTCCATTATCGTCATTCCGGATGACGACATTGTTAAAGTTCACGTCCATTCCCGCAAGCCGGGTGAAGTGCTGGACCTGGCGCTCGGATACGGGGAACTGATACAAATTTGTATATTAAATATGCGCGAGCAGCATCGGGAAATCATTCAAGGCGAGCACGGGGAAGTGTCTGCTATGCCAGAGGTATTTGCTGACATTCCTGCGCCTGAAGTTTCCGCGGAGACGCTGCTTGTCGATCCACCGGCCGATGAGCTTGCGCCTTACGGTTTTATTGCTGTAGCGATGGGTCAAGGCATTGGTGATATTTTCAAAAGTCTGGGCGTGGACGTCGTCTTGTCAGGTGGACAGACGATGAATCCGAGTACGCAAGATTTCATCGATGCGATAGAGACGATTTCGGCACAGCATATTTATATTTTGCCGAACAATTCCAATATTGTGATGGCAGCGAAGCAAGCGGCCGAGATTGTGGAGCGTGATGTAACGGTCATTCCAAGCAAGACGATTCCGCAAGGCATAGCCGCGGCTTTTGCGTTCCAGGAAGATGAGGGCTTGGAAGTAAACACGACGGCAATGGAAGCTGCCATCAGCCATATTATCTCTGGACAAGTGACATATGCCGTTCGGGATACGACGCTTGACGGCTTGGACATTAAAGCTGGTCATTATATGGGCATTGCGAACGGCAAAATCATAACGACGACCGAATCCGTAAACGATACGCTGCAGCAACTGATGACGAAGATGCTGGCTGACGGAGGAGAAGTCGTTACATTGCTTACCGGGGAAGAAGCGCGTGAAGAAGATACGGAAGCATTGATCGCGTGGCTGAATGAGCAATACCCGGATGCCGAAGTGGAAGTGCATCAAGGGGGACAACCGATTTATTCCTATATTATTTCCGTCGAATAAGGACAATGTGAAGGGGGGATTTTCTGTATGGCCCATATCCGTATTGTAACGGACAGCACCGCGGATATTCCGCATGAAGTGCGAGCACGTTACGGAATTGAAATGGTTCCTCTCAAAGTGCATTTCGGTCATGAAATGTATAAGGATGCAGTAACTATCAATGCGGAAGAGTTCTATGAGAAGTTGGCGAAAGCGAAGCAATTGCCGACAACGTCCCAACCTTCGCCAGTTGAGTTCATGGATGTGTTCAAACGGTTGAATGACGAACAGCCGGACACTCAAATTATTTCGATTCACTTGTCAGCTGCCTTAAGTGGAACGTACCAGTCCGCTGTACTCGCCAAAAATATGATGGAGGAAGCAGCGGACATTACGATTGTTGATTCCAAATCTGCCTCCTACGGCTTCGGGCTCATTGCCGTCGAAGCGGCGCGCATGGCTGAAGCCGGTCATTCCAAAGAAGAAATATTGGCGATGATTGAACGTTATCAGCAGGAGCGCAAACTTTATTTTCTGGTGGATACGCTAGAATACTTGCAAAAGGGCGGACGCATCGGGAAAGCCGCCGCTCTGTTCGGTACACTGCTCAACATTAAACCGATACTATCTGTGGATAGTGAAGGTGAAGTATGCGCGTTGGACAAGGTGCGCGGCCATAGAAAGGCCTTGGGGCGCGTACTGGAATTTCTGCGGCGCGACTTCGCGGGGAAGCCGGTGCACGCAGTCATCGGATATACGAGCGATAAATCAGCAACAGACGAATTGAAGGAAGCGGTTCGGACTGCGTTCGACTTACGTTCCTTAGAGTATGCGATCATTGGATCCGTCATCGGAACGCATGTAGGAACCGGCGTCGGCGCTGTCTTCATGTGGCCTGCAGATGAAGGGCACGCTTGAGGAAAGTGAACGGAATGTCATCATGATTCATCTTCAACAATGTCCGGTAACGATGATTAAAGGCGTGAGCGCTTCGAAAGAACAAGAGCTTCACGCCTTTGGCATCTTTACTGTTGCTGATTTGCTCGATTATTTCCCGTTTCGGTATGAAGATTTTCGTCTTCGCCATTTAAGCGAAGTGAAGGATGGAGACAAGGTTACCGTTGAAGGACGTATTATGAGCGTCCCTGTCCTGCAGCGATTTGGCCGCAAATCACGCCTGACGTGCAAGGTGATGATCGATGAATGGCTTGTCACTGCAACTTGGTTCAACCGTCATTATTTGCGTGAGGAGCTTACGCAAGGACGTGATATCGTATTAACCGGCAAGTGGGACGGGCGCCGCATGCAGCTTACCGTATCGGCATCGGAATTCCCGGACCGTGGCGGCGGGCGCAAGGATACGCTGCAGCCGGTGTATTCTGTGGGCGGCAAGATTACACAGACATGGATGCGCAAGACGATTGCACAGGCACTGCAGCAGTTCGGGGAGGCGGTTCCGGAGCTGCTGCCGGCCGAGCTCATGCGGCGCTATCGGTTAATGCCGCGTAAGCAGGCCGTACGGGCGATGCATGTGCCGCACGATGTCGAGGAGGGCAAGCAGGCCCGCAGACGAATGGTATACGAGGAACTGCTCTTATTCCAATTGAAGCTGCACGCCTTTCGGGCGGTAACACGCGAGCGTGCAGACGGTGTGCCGCACGAAGTCGACAATGCGACCGTCCGGCAGTTTGTGCGCAGTTTGCCGTTTGAACTGACCGAAGGCCAGAAGCAGGCGGTTACTGATATATTGCATGATATGCGCTCGCCATCCTGCATGAATCGCTTGCTGCAGGGCGATGTAGGCTCCGGCAAGACGGTCGTAGCGGCCGTCGCTCTGTACGCCGCGGTTCGGGCGGGATACCAAGGTGCGCTGATGGTACCGACCGAAATCTTGGCAGAGCAGCATCTTCGTTCGCTGAAGAAGCTGTTCGAGCCGCATGATATCGAAGTAGGACTGCTCACAGGCAGCCTGACCGAACGCAAGCGGCGGGATGTGCTTGGCGCGCTGCAGATGGGGATGACTAACATCCTTGTCGGCACCCAAGCGCTGATTCAGGACGACGTGCATTATCGCAAGCTCGGACTCGTCGTTACCGACGAGCAGCATCGCTTCGGCGTGAATCAGCGCAGCATTTTGCGGCGCAAAGGACTGAATCCCGATGTGCTAACGATGACAGCTACGCCGATTCCGAGGACGCTCGCGATTACGGCGTTCGGCGATATGGATGTGTCCTCCATTCGTGAGCGGCCGGCTGGGCGGAAAGCGATTAAGACGTATTGGGTAAAGCACGATATGCTCGATCGGGTGCTTGGCTTCATACGTCGTGAAGTATCCGCAGGCCGCCAGGCTTATATCATCTGTCCGCTCATCGAAGAGTCGGACAAGCTGGACGTGCAAAATGCGATCGATGTGCATGTGCAGATGCAGCAAGCTCTTCCCGACCTTCGCGTCGGCCTGCTTCACGGACGCATGTCCACGGCAGAGAAGGATGAAGCGATGCGTTCGTTCAGCTCCGCTGAGACGCATGTGCTCGTATCGACGACCGTCATCGAGGTTGGCGTCGATGTGCCGAACTCTACGCTCATGATCGTCATGGACGCAGAGCGCTTCGGTCTGTCGCAGCTGCATCAGCTGCGCGGGCGCGTCGGACGCGGCGGCCATCAATCGTATTGTATTCTGATTGCCGATCCAAAATCGGAAGTGGGGCAAGAGCGGATGCGAATCATGACGGAGACCGACGACGGCTTTGAGCTGTCGCAGCGCGATTTGGAACTGCGTGGACCGGGTGATTTCTTCGGTACGAAGCAGAGCGGACTGCCTGAATTTAAGCTGGCGGACATGACGAATGATTTCGCTGTGCTGGAGCAAGCGCGAGATGATGCGGCGGCGTTTATCCGCTCGGAAGCGTTCTGGACTTCGCCTGAGTATGGGCCGCTGCGTGATGTGCTGCAGCAAGAGCAGCTGTTTCAGGGAGAACTTCTGGATTAATCCCGTTTCCGGCAAATCTAAAAACGGGCGGATAGTAGACAAGCGGGCGGGCATATATTGGAACTAATGCAGCTTGTGTCCCAAGGACAAGGGCAGCTTATGTTCCGGAGGTGTTACACCGCATGAGTTATGTGAAATACGGCATTAGTCCGCAGTTAGTTGAGCGAATAAAGCAAAAGCTAAAAAATCCGGCAGCAAAAGAGCGCGTTAAGCTTATTTTGGATGGAGTCACGAAGGCGGACTTGCAAAATCGCCCAGCAGTGCGCAGCCTGCTGCGTAAAATCACACAGGCATTGAACGAATCGTTGAATACACAGCAGGAAGAGCAGATCATTCAGTTCGTTATCGCGCAGAAGATTGACCCGAACAACACGTTTCATCTCCTGAAGCTGTGGGGGATGTTCCGGTAAATGCAATTATCGTGAAGGAAAGCTCGGCTCGGTTCTACAATGAACCGGGCTTTTTGACCTTTTCTATGGCCTTGTAGTTTCTTTCCCCTTCCTGAAGAAGAGTATGTCCGTTCGCTCCTTTGCCACACTCTCCCCACCGTTCAGAACAGCAGCAACCCATTCCCCTGCAAACGAGTTCCCTCATCGCATTAAAAAACGAATCGAAAATATAATTTTTTGTTCATAGCCAGAGAACATGATGCGGTGCTTCCGTCTATGGTGCTTAGCTCTATTCCCCCATACAGTCAGAAAGGGTAATGTCGAGGATAAGCCTCATGCCGTTTAAGTATGGATATTATGCTATAGAGCGTCGGTTCATGCTCTGGCAGTTAAGCGGACAGCATCTAAAGTCATGATCGGACGTACCGCTCCCTGATGAAAGGGGAGAATGAAGCAAGGGCAGGATGAAGTGATCCCCTTTAGTCTGAATGAGCCATTGCACGAACGGAACATTTCGTTATTGATGAAGAGTGGATGCTTTGCTATTCGATAGATGTTACACCTTTAGGCGAAAAAGTAACTTTTATCCAAAATGAGGTAAAGGGGACGTTTATATGGCGGAGCAGCCGTATCCTCATTCGCGCACAGGCCAACGAATGATTCCCGCTGCCGGTCATGTTGACATAAAAGGTCCCATTGGCGGTGGAGGAATAATGAAGTGATTTAGGAAATAAGCAGGTGGGGGTATCCGACTTAGAGCTGTTGAATCCAAGTCATTGGGATGAGACTGTGTGGGGGATGACTCGCTTCAAAGACGAATGCCAGTTCTCCCAGCGGATACCCTCTCCCCGTATTTGTTTCGTGTTTAATCTTAATAGGCTGTTACAGCGTCTGGATGCAGGTTGGGTCATCTACTCGCGTATTGCCTACCTTCGCATCCACCGGGTAAGCTTCCATTTCTGCCGCAGAATAAGGGCGGAGGACGGATTGAAGCTGTCCCGTGTCGGTGATGCGGCGGTCAAGCCAGAACGACAGCTGCTCCTCCGGAACGATGACGGGCATCCGATCATGGATGGAGGCCATCAGTTCATTCGGCTCCGTCGTAATGATGGTGCACGTGCTTACCTTTTCCCCTTCGGCGTTCAGCCACGTATCATATAATCCTGCCATGCTGAACAGCTTTCCGTCCTTGCGGACGATGCGCATCGGCTGCTTCGTGCCGTCCGCGTGGCGCTTCCACTCATAGAAGCCGTCTGCCGGAATGATGCAGCGCTTGCGTTCGAACGGCAGACGGAATGCCGGCTTCTCTTGCAGCGTCTCCGCCCGTGCGTTGATGGTGCGCCATGCTATTTTATCGTCCTTGGCCCAAGCGGGAACCAAGCCCCACTTCAGCGGGCCGAGCCGCAGCTTCGTTCCGTCATGAATAAGGGCCAGCACCGCTTGGCTTGGGGCAATATTGTAGCGCGGTGTATGAAAAGGGATGGCCGCTCTCGAATCGATTGAATAATAAGCCATAAGCTGTTCCACTGTAACTGTTAACGTAAATCTTCCACACATGACAGCTGCGCATCCTTTCTTCTTGTGCCGGGATCGTATTGAATACGATTATGATGCCGGATAGGCTCCTCTCCATATTATCACAATCCGATGTTGGTAGTGGAATACAAAGGCTGCATAGTCTGCCCAAGGGGGTGATATATGCGGGCACCCTCATATGTAATATATCCCGGTTGAAACAGGAATATATGTTCGGTATTCTGTGTATATATAAGAACAGACGTTCTTTGCAGGGGTGATGTTGTGGTGCGGGATGTAATACAGGATGTAATGTGGGACGTAAGAGCAACTATATGAGCAAACCATCCGAACGGATTATTATGCTGGCAGACTGTCAATCTTTTTATGCAAGTGTTGAAAAAGCAGCTCACCCTGAATACAAGAACAAACCGCTCGTCGTAGCGGGAGATCCTGCGCGGCGGTCAGGAATCGTCCTTGCCGCATGTCCGCTTGCGAAGCAGCACGGAATTACGACGGCAGAACGCCTTGGCGAAGCTGTGGGCAAATGTCCGGAGCTCGTTGTCGTTCGGCCCCATATGGAGGAATACATTCGGGTATCGCTACACATTACCGAAATATTGCAGTCGTATACTGATTTGGTCGAACCGTACAGCATTGACGAGCAGCATCTGGACGTGACAGGCAGCCTGTCGTTATTTGGTGATCCAGAAACGATTGCAAAGCGCATTCAACAACAGGTTCAAATGGAAACCGGCGTGTACACAAGAATTGGCATCAGCTGCAACAAGGTCATCAGCAAGATGGCGTGCGATAACTTTGCGAAGAAGAACGCCAACGGAATCTTCACCCTTTCGAGGCAAAAACTTCCTGACGTGCTGTGGCCGCTTCCTGTGCATCAAATGTTCATGATCGGTTCAAGGATGACCGGCCATTTGCACCGGATGGGCATCCGCACGATCGGAGATTTGGCGCAAACGCCGTTATCCAAGCTGAGGCAGCGGTGGGGGATTAACGGCGAGGTCATCTGGCGGATTGCCAACGGTATCGATTCGTCGTCCGTCACGCCGGGCACGCACGATCGGCAGAAGGGAATCGGCCATCAGATGACACTCCCGCGGGACTATGTCATGCAGGAAGAGATCGAGATCGTCATCCTGGAGCTGTGCGAGCTGGTCTGCCAGCGCTGCCGGACGAAGGGATATATGGGGCAGGTCGTGAACGTTGGCTGTCAAGGAGCGGACTTCGACCGCCCGACCGGATTTTCCCGGCAAATGAAAATCGAAGATCCCACGAACATTACGGACGAGGTGTATCGCGCGGCATGTATGCTGTTCCGTCGGCACTGGAACGGACTCCCAGTGCGCAAGATCGGTGTGTCGCTGACAGGCTTGACCAGCAGCGAAGAATACCAACTGACTCTGTTCGACGACCGTGAACGAAAGATGGCATTGGAACGCACGACAGATTGGATTAAACAAAAATATGGCGATACGGCGATAATGCGAGCGACTTCTTTGAAGGAGGCTGGCCAAGCGAAAGACCGTTCCCGAAAAATTGGAGGGCACTACAAATGAGTAAAAAGCTGAAAGCTAATGGTTTATTTGAATCTTCGCGGATGATGCTTCCCGAGCATAAGGAGGCATACGTCCGTCATCAGCAGAGCTTGGAGCGAAAGCGGCGGCCTGTGTTAGATGCGCAGGAAGTAGAGCAAATCGCTCGTGCCATTGCCGAATCCATATGGAATGGTACATCGATTAGGTTGACGGTATACAGTGAATGGGAAGACCGGGAGCTTATCGGTAAAGTAGTCCAGTTCGATAAACAACAAGAACAGATTAAATTGCAGGGGACTGTAGAGTGGGAATGGATTAAGTTCTGCGACATTGTAGGCGCCAGCTTCGCTCTATAGTCTATAAGAGGTTGTTCAAAAAGCCGGCTCCCGAACGAAGGAGTCGGCTTTTTGGTGCCAGCATGCACGATGACACGATGATTCGGGATTGGGTATTGTAATCCATCGTTCGCCAGCTTCGAGTGCGGAATAGCATGAATTAGCAGCAGAGCATGCGACAATGGCGAGTATAGGCGGCTTCTGCGGGCATGTCATGGATGTGTGAGCGCAACTGCCACAAAGCCCAATTACGTGGCAGACACGTGTAAATACTTTTGCATTAAGCTCCTCACCTCTGCTCGAATCAGCCCACGAAGCATATAGAACGAGTGATGGTACCCACGGCAGACGTACTGGACGCGCACGCCATGCTCCTGACGCTCCTCCTCGTATACTTTGATGCCGCGCTGACGGAACTGCCGCCGGAGACGGAACAGGTCGGTTGAGGCGTCGTCTTGTGCCTGACGCAGCCGCTGAACGTAAATGTCAGCCAACTTCAGCCCTGAAGCGGCAAGACGTTTAATATCACGCTCCAGCACATCGAGAATGAGCGTCTGGATGACGTATTGCTTAACAATGAAGGCATCTTCCCCATCGTGTGGAGGAGAGCCATTCGCAGCGGAAAGAGAACCCATTCCTATCTCTTCCTCCTTCATTTTTATTTGGCCAAGGGTAAATAACAAATCCAAAAATACGAACTTGTGTTCTTATTGTATTTATAATACCGAACAAATATTCGTATTTCAATAGGCGTTCGTGGTCAAAAGACGTAAAAATGATTACAATAGAGACAAAAGTCTCGTCAATACTCCGTCATTCGCAGAGATGTTGGCAGCAGGAAAGGAGAGGTAGGAATGCACATTACGCTGCACCGCGGGGAGATATTGTTTCGCCAAGGAGATCCAGGCACTTACTTATATCGCATCGCGAGCGGCCTGTTCAAGGTTACGCGTCTGCATGAAAACGGCAATATCGTGCTGTTTAACATTTTGTATCCGGGGGAGATTGTGCCTCACCATTCGCTTATTTCGCCCAAGGATTGCCACGGCACGTCCATTGCTATGGTGACAAGCGAGGTAGAGCGTATTCCGGCAGAGGAATGGTATGAGGAGCTTCGTCTCTATCCGGAAAAAGCGCTGAGTATCGCTAAGCTGCTCCAAGAGAAGCTCAGATTCATGCAGCAGCGCATCGATCATTTGACAATCGGTGCGCCGGGGGAACGACTGCAGCTCTTGAAGAAGTGGCTTGACAGTTATACGAAAGAGGCGCCGTTAACGGAACTGCTGACGCAAGAAGAGATTGGTCAGCTTATCGGTGTGCGCCGCGAGACCGTCAACCGGTTAATTCGGCAAGGCGGTTCATAACAGAAGAAGACAAAGACGAGGCCAAGGTAACCGGATGTGCACAAGCATGCCGCACCTTGGCTTTTTTGCGAAACGGATAGAACGTACCGCTAGAACAAGCGCCTCGTCTGGAAAATCCGCTAGGGAGTTATTCTTATTCTCTTGCTCATCTTATCATGGGACATTCTTCTCTCTTCATATGTGTATTAAAGACGGATGTATAGTGCAGTGATACGAAGGAGGTAATAAAGCGTCATGGGGAACGAGTTTGAAGCGCAAAGTCTGCCTGAAGAAGGGGTGCCACCCGAGTTCAGGGCAGGTTGCCATCCGGCAGGCAGATCACAGGAACGGATACATGTGCCGTACCGAAGCCCGTGCGATCCTTGTCCGCCGCTGCCATTTAAAACGTATGTCGTACCGCCGAACCAATTCATCGTTTTCCAGCCGCCGAATTGGCCCCAGTATCCGCCTGAACAAGCTCTGCGCTGCGGGACGCTCTGGCCGGCGCTACACAGCCCATATCGGCCTAGAAGGGGACGGGAGGGAGAGGCAACATGAACGCGCATCCTTTTCATACCGAGGAGTATAGGCAAGCGTTGGAGCAGCTGCAGGTCGTTGATTTTGTGCTGTTGGAGTTGAATTTGTACTTGGATACGCATCCTTGGGATGTGCAGGCCATTCAGCAATTTAATCATTATACGCATGAGCGGATGAAGATAGCCAATCAATTTCAGGAAAAATACGGCCCGCTGCAAAACTATGGGCATGCATATTCAGGCTGTCCTTGGTCGTGGATAGAGACGCCGTGGCCGTGGCAGGTGTGACATTGTGACGGGAACGTTAGACTGCGAAGACGCCATGGATAATCGATGAATGTTAAACAGCAATGGATAAAATGGAGAACATCCAAAGGAGGGGACGCTTGATTGTGGGTGTATGAGAAGAAATTACAATATCCCGTCAGGGTTAGCAAATGCGACCCGCGTATGGCAAAGCTCTTGCTGGAACAGTACGGCGGCGCGGACGGCGAACTGGCCGCAGCGCTTCGTTACTTGAATCAGCGTTACTCGATACCGGATAAAGTGATCGGCCTGTTGACCGATATCGGGACAGAGGAATTCGCTCATCTGGAAATGATTGCCACCATGGTCTACAAACTGACCAAAGATGCTACCCCGCAGCAGTTGGATGCGGCCGGTCTGGGACCTCATTATGTGGCGCACGATAGTGCGCTGTTCTATAGCAACGCCGCGGGCGTGCCTTGGACCGCCGCCTACATTCAAGCGAAGGGGGATCCGATTGCTGACTTGTATGAGGATATTGCCGCAGAGGAGAAGGCGCGCGCCACGTACCAGTGGCTCATCGATATGACGGATGACGTTGACTTGCAGGACGGGTTGAAATTTTTGCGGGAGCGGGAAATCGTGCATTCACTGCGGTTCCGGGAAGCTGTCGAAATTTTGAAGGAGGAGAGGGAAGTGAGAAAGGTATTTTAGGAATGCTAGAGTGAGAGCCGGCGTGTTAAGGGCGCCGGCTTTTGGGCTGTAGAGAGAAATATATATCCATATAAATAATGTTACATATAACGTAATTTTGAATAAAATGTGTTAATCATAGGAATGGCAAGAAGGGTTGTGAAAAAACTGTTAAAAATTCCAACGCATATTGACAACAATATACACCTATGGGAATATTGTTAGAGTAACTTACAGGAAATACGAATAATGACTAATCGAAGAAAATTGTATTATGTTTCATTATTTTACATAATATCTCTATCAAAAAAGAAGAGGTGGATATCGTTTTGGGTGTCAAGGAATTGGAGTTGGTCATTCCACCGATTGTCGGATATCAATATGTTGCCTATCCTCTTTGTACGGCGCTCACCCGCAAAGAGGCGCTGCCGTGGTTTTACAGCAATTTCATTCACCTTTATTGCCATCACGACCTTGACGAAGAACGCACTTCAGGCTCTGTGCCGTTCAGTTTTTATGGAGAAGATTTCATTCGCTGTCCGTGGCTGATTACGCAAAAATTGGAGCGGGAAATCGTGCTCGACTCACCACCAGGAATTGTCGAATTTCTGGTAAATGGTATCAATTCAGGCTATACGATCTCTCTCAATGTCGATGAGTACTATATCCCTCACAGACGAGTCTATCGTCAAACTCATTATGCTCATGATATTTTGGTGTACGGTTACGATGCTGCGAAGCGGACGTTCCTCGTTCTCGGCTATGATGAGGAGATGCAGTTCCGGAAGACGCTCGTGCCGTTTCATGAATTGGAGCAGGGATTTCGCCATCTTGAATGGACGGACAACTATCAAGAGCAAATCTATTTGTACAAATTCAATAAAGCAGGGAGCTACCGGCTGGATGCGGCGTTCATCAAACAATCGATGGAAGAGTACATTGCCGCCTGCAATGTTTCCTTGCGCAACCGTGGGACGACTGACCCGTTGGAGGCAGCATTCGGCGTAGAAGTCTATTCTGCGCTCATCCGCAACATACCCGTGCTTGTGCGGAAACGTGATATAAGGCCTATCCATATTTTGTGGGAGCATAAGAAAACGATGGGGCTTCGAATCAATTATTTATGCGAGCAGGGGCTTCTTCCGCCAGCTTTTGCAGGATGCTTCCAACCGATAGAGGAACAGGCTTTTGCCTTGCGGCATTTGCTGATGAAGTTCGCCATGACCGGAGACGATGCCATTCTGGAGCAAGGAATTAACGAAGTGACTTGCATAATGGAAAGCGAAAAACGGATATTGGGAACGGTGGCGGAAGCGCTGGAACACCAGCATGTTCCTCAACATTCGTAACTTAACCCGATTGGAGGTCATTTCTCTGGACGACGCGCGCAAGCTGTATCCGTTAACACATCCGCAAAAGCGCATTTGGTACGTGGAGAACATCTATCCAGGCACGAGCCTCCATAACATTGGAGGACTAATCAAAATTTACGGTCCCGTCGATTTTCAGCTGTTGGAGGAAGCGATAAACCAGTTTATCCGGCAAAACGATGCCATCCGCATACGGCTCGTTGAACAAGACGGCACGGTGCAGCAGACAGTGACAGAGTATCGAAGGAGGACGTTCCCGTTCATCGATTTTACGACTACACCTTCGGATGCTGATGTCGATGCTTGGGTGAGTGCGGAGTTTGCCAATCCCCTGCCGCTGGACGGGGAATTGCTTTACGATTTTGCACTGGTCAAAATTAACGAGTCGGAGAGCGCATATTTAACGAAAGCCCACCATATTATCTCTGACGGATGGTCTTTTCAACTGATGACGACGCAAATCAACCAAATTTATACGCAGCTGATGCAAGGTGAGGAAGTTCAGCAGGAAGCACGGCCCACCTATTTAGACTACATCGGACATGAGCATAAGTATTTGTCGTCTTCCCGTCATGTGAAAAATAAACACTACTGGCAAAAAAAATTCGAGCACGTCCATGACGTTGCCCTGCATACTACGGCAAGCGGCACGTCAGGCAAACGCAAGAAGTTCCTGATAAGCTCGCACACCTCAGAAGCCATTCGCGATTTCGCACATGTGCATCACATTTCGTTGAACACCTTTTTCGTAGCAACGATGCTCCTTTACCTCCACAAAGCAAACCAACAAGACCGCATCATGATAGGCACACCCGTATTAAACCGTACCGGAGTCAAAGAAAAAAACACATTCGGGATGTTTACCAGCACGATGCCATTTCTCGCTGACATCCAATACGAGATGTCCTTCTCCACGTTCATACATAACGTCAACCATGAACTCATCCAATGTTATTTCCATCAGAAATATCCTTACAACTTGCTCGTGCAGGACCTCCAACTTCAGAAGAGGGGGTTGGATCAATTATTTCAAGTGTGCGTGAACTATTACAATACTACATTTGACCGGAGCTTCGGCCCCGGATGGAAAATGCAGCAAATCGAAGTTCATAACGGCAACCAGCTGTATCCATTGCAGGTCATTGTCACTGAATGGTCATCAAATGGCGGGCTGGAGTTGTACTTCGATTACAAAACAGGCGACTATACGGACATACAAATCGATGAAATATACTGCCGCCTGCTCCATTTAATAGATCAAATTATAAGTTACCCCGATGCCCGAATTGGTGATTTACAGCTGCTGCTGCCGGGTGAACGTGCAGATCTTCTGTACGCGTGCAACATGACGGAACATACGTATCCTGCGCAAAAAACGATATTGCAGCTGTTCGAAGAACAAGTCGAACGGACGCCGGACCGCGTGGCCGCTTCATGCAATGGGCAATCGCTTACGTATCGCGGGCTGAACGATCGAGCAAATCAGCTAGCCCGCACGCTGCTGAAGAGCGGGATCCGCCCGCATACGCCGGCAGCCATCATGGGACGGCACTCTCTGGCAATCGTGGTCGGGATATGGGCGGTAATCAAGGCCGGAGGCGCGTATCTTCCCATCGACCCCGATTATCCCAAGGATCGGATCGAATATATTTTACGGGATAGCGGAGCTTCGCTTCTGCTGACGCACGGCAAGGAATGGGAGCAGCTGTCTTATGAAGGTGCGGTTATCGCGCTCGATGACGAACGTCTATACGAAAATGACAAGAGCAACCTGCCGGCAATGAGCACGGCGGACGATCTGGTCTATATCATTTACACTTCGGGTTCCACAGGCAATCCGAAGGGGACGATGATCGAACATCGAGGACTGGTGAACTATATTTGGTGGGCGAACAAAACGTATATTCACGCGCACGACGATGTGTTTGCGCTCTATTCCTCGATTGCATTTGACTTGACGGTGACATCTATCTTTACGCCGTTAATTAGCGGCAACCGCATTGAAATCTATGAGGACGATGGGAACGAATTCATTGTTCACCGCATTTTACACGACAACAAGGCTACGGTCATCAAGCTGACGCCGGCGCATCTTGCGCTCATCAAAGACATCGATCTACACGCTTCTAGCGTCCGGACATTCATCGTGGGCGGAGAGGATTTGAAGTGTGCGCTTGCTCATCACATTCACGAGCGGTGTGGTGGCGGCATTGATATCTACAACGAATACGGCCCGACCGAAACCGTGGTTGGATGCATGATTTACCGGTACGACCCGGCGCGGGACAAGGGGACGTCAGTGCCGATAGGACAGCCGATCGATAACGTGCAAATTTATTTGCTGGACCAGAGATTGGAGCCGGTTCCGAATGGGACGATTGGCGAAATATACATTTCTGGGGACGGCGTGGCCCGGGGCTACTTGCACAGACCGGAGCTGACGCAGGAACGCTTTTTGGACAACCCGTTCCTGCCGGGCAAGAGCATGTACCGGACCGGTGACTTGGCCATGCGTCACGATAAAGGCGACATCGGATATCTGGGCAGAATCGATCACCAAGTCAAAATCAAAGGGTACCGCATTGAGATGGGGGAAATCGAACATCAACTGCTTGCGATGGAACCGATTGAAGAAGCGGTCGTCATTGATCAGACCGGGGATGACGGGCAGCAGCATCTTGTCGCCTACTTCGTTGCCGCGGGGGAGCTTGCTTCTCTGGAACTGAGGATGAGGCTGGCGGAGGCGCTGCCTTCGTATATGATTCCAGCGTATTTTGTCCGTCTGGATCAACTGCCGTTGACGCCGAACGGAAAAGTGGATCGCCGGCTTCTGCCTGCTCCGGAACGAGCGCTCGAACAGATCGATACAGGGGAGCCCCATCTCATCGCAGCATTTTTGACGGACATTTTCAAGGAAGTGCTGCAGGTAGAGGAAATGAATCCCCATGACAATTTCTATCGTATGGGCGGCGACTCGATCAAGGCGATTCAGATTGCGTCCAAAGTAAATGCCGCAGGCTACAGGCTGAAGGTTCAACACATTTTGAGTTATCCGGTTATCTATGAACTGGCGGCGCTGATTGAAATGAACGTGTCTGTTCCGGTTGAGCAGGGTCTGTGCGAAGGGACGATCAAGCCGCTGCCGATTACGTCCTGGTTTTTCGGAAGAGAATGGAACAATCCGCATTACTATGTCCAATCCGTCCTGCTTCGCTTAACGCAGAAGGTGACGACCGAGCAGCTGCAGGCGGCGCTATATGCATTAATACAGCATCATGATGCATTGAGGCTGCAGTATGACGAAAGGGTCGGCTGTCTCGCATACCGGCAAGTCGAGCGGGAAGACGTGGAGCTTGCCAGCTGCGACCTTGCCCATCATTCGGCGGAGGAGCGGACCGCAGCGTTGAAGAACCGCGCCGAGTCGTTCAAAGCGAGTATGCGTCTTGGCCACGGATTGCTAATTAAATCGCTTTTACTTGATAAAGGAGTACAGGGACAGAGTCTCCTGCTGACGGCGCATCATTTGGTCGTGGACGGCGTGTCTTGGAGAATTATGCTGGAAGACCTTGATCGGCTGCTGCAAGCGGTAATGACCGGGGCAAGCTTGCCTCTTCCGGCCAAAACGAATTCCGTCCAAGCCTGGGCGGAGGCCATCGAAGCATACAGCCACGAGCGCGCGCGCGAGCACCTCGAATATTGGCAGTCTGTCGTGGAAGAAGCGGAAGACAGCTTGAACGCCGATTTCCCTTCAGCTGACGACCGGCATGCCGTATGCGGCACGCTTGTCAGGGAACTGCCCGTGGAAGAGACGCGGAAGTTGTTGGGAGATGCCAACGCTGCGTTCCACACACAGACGAGCGATTTGCTGGTCACCGCGCTAGCAATGGCAGTAATCAGCTTCACAGGCAAGGAGAAGGTCACGTTCGAGCTGGAGGGGCACGGGCGCGAGGAACTGTTCGAGAACATCGACGTATCCAGAACGGTCGGGTGGTTCACTTCGATGTATCCGGTCAACCTCCGTCTGTCTGGCACAGAGCCTGCCGACATCATAAAGAGCATAAAGGAGCAGCTCCGATCCATTCCGAACAAAGGGGTTGACTACGGCATATTAGCATACGGTTCCGGCCGCGTTGCAAAGACCGATCAGGGCTTGCTCCGCTTCAACTACATGGGAGAGATCGACAATCATCTGCACAGCCCGGTGCTGCAAATTGCTTCGGAAGATACGGGAAGCGACACGTGTTCGAGCAACCGGCTGTCTTGCTTGGCCGATGTCGTAGCGATGGTCATCGATAAGACGCTCCAAGTCCGCATGACATACAGCACAGCCAAATTCAGCCGGGACACGATGGAAGCGCTGATGCGCGCCTTTATGCAGCGGTTGAACGAGATAATTCAGTTCTGCGCGGACAGGGAACAGTCCGACTTTACGCCATCCGATTTTGAGACGGTGAAGCTGGAGCAAGAAGAGTTGGACGTTCTCTTCAACTAAATAAAGGGGCGAAGAAACGTGGTAAAGAAGCTTGCTTTCTATGTGCTTATGGCGGCGCTGCTCTGCAGCCCGATATCGGCCGCAGCCCAAGAGGACGCCCATTCTGGGAAAGAGCATTCGAATGTTGACGCAGCCGCCATCGAGCGTTTTGTGCAGGCACAGCTCGAGAATGCGCAAAGTCCCGGCGCCGCGGTCGTCATCGTGAGCGGGAATCGGGTGGTGTATGCCAAGGGCTTCGGGGTGGCCGACCGGGAAGCTGGAATTCCGGCAACAAGCTCTACCTTGTTTGAATTGGGCTCGACCTCCAAGGCATTTACCGGCCTGGCTTTATTGCAGCTGGAGCAGCAGGGCGCGCTGCGTCTGGACGACCCGGTAACCCGCTACATTCCGTGGTTGCAGCTGACCTACAAAGGACAAGCGGCAAACGTGACACTCGCCCACTTGCTGCATCATACGAGCGGTGTGCCGTTCGCTTCGCTCGCTTCCATTCCGATCGATTCAGGAGAGCAGGCGCTGGAGCAGACGGTGAGAGCACTGTCAGGAGCGGAGCTGGATGACCGTCCGGGAGGCAGATATCAATATGCCACGATCAATTACGACGTTTTGGGGCTGGTCATTCAGCAAGTGTCTGGCATGTCCTATGAAGCTTATATGTCCCAGATGCTGCAGCGTCTTGGGATGAATGACACCGTACCAGCGGCACAGTTGACCGAGCGGCAGCGGCTGGCCAAAGGATACAAGTTCGCGTTCGGTTCACCGCGCTTGTTCGAGGCTCCAGCTTACAGGGGCAACACACCTGCTGGCTACATACTCTCCAATGCGGACGATATCGGGCGGTGGCTGCTGCTTCAGCTTGGAACGGACCGCATGTCCGAAGGCGATCGAGCCATGATCGAGCGTTCTCATAGGCCTGATACGGCAGTGGTGCCGGACGTGAACCAGAACTACTATGCCGCGGGATGGTTTGTTTCGGTTGATGGGGAGGAATGGTCGCACCAAGGATCCAATCCGAATTTTTCGTCCTATTTCATCGTGAGGCCGCAGGAGCGGCTTGGCGTAGGAGTGCTCGCCAATATCAATTCCGCTTATACGTTTCACATTGGGAAAGGTTTGATGCGCTTATTGCGGGAACAAGAGCCGCCGCCCGTTGAAGCGGATTACTATCCGCAGTTAGATCGGATTGCCATGGTTGCGCTTATTGTCATATCCGTCATCACGATCGTGCTGGCGAGTGCAGCGATTCGCATCCCGAGTCAACTGCGTCATCAGCGGCGCGCTTTCGTCCCGCCGAAAGGAAGGCGGATCATCGGCCTCGGGGCCGCGCTCTTGCTTGCCGGAGCTTACTTCTGGGGCATTGGGGGGCTGCTTGGTAAAGCCTTTGCAGGACTGCCGCTGGATGTAGTCGCGGTATGGTCGCCTGTCACCGTCATTTGGCTCGTATATGCACTCTACATTGTCGGCGGAATCGCCTTTCTTTTCTTTATTGCAGTCTGGCTGTTTCCTGCGGGGAAGCGCAGGTCTGAACCGCTCCCGCCCATTGCTATTGAGGAGGTGAAGTGAATGAAATGCAAGCTGTTCTGCCTGCCCTATGCCGGCGGCTCCGCTACAATCTACACGCGGTGGAAGCGTCATCTGCACGACGATATTGAATTGCAGCCCATTGAACTGGCCGGACGGGGGAGAAGGCTGTCGGAGCCCCATTACGGCAGCATGGATGAGATGATTGAGGATTTATGCCGCTGCCTGGACAAACATTTAGACGGGTCCGACTTCGCCTTTTTCGGTCATAGCATGGGAGCGCTCGTCGCCTATGAGCTGGCGCATGCCGTCAAGCGGAGCATGGCGCGGGAGCCAGTCCATCTCTTCGTGTCAGGAACGTATCCTCCTCATGCTCAGAAGACCAATGTGCTTCATACTCTGTCCGATGCCAGGCTGCAGCAGGAAATTATGCGGTTAGGAGGAACCGAGGAAGAGGTCTTTGAGCGGGAAGAACTGTTGCGGTTGTTTTTACCGGTGCTGCGCAGAGATTTGCAGTTGGTGGAGACATACCGCTTCGAGGACAAGCCGGACCTGATTCACTGCGATATTTCCGTGCTGAACGGCAAAGAAGATACCGCCACCGAAGGATTCGACCTTTCGGAGTGGTCCAGATATGGCAGCCGAGCCTGTCATACCTACGAATTTGCGGGCGGTCACTTTTTCATCAATGAACATACCGTTCAGGTGGTTTCGCTCATCAATGCTGCGTTGCGCATTCCCGTACTGCAGATGTCCACAAAAAAGGAGCTGTGAACAATGATACAAACCGTTGGAGTAGTCGGAGCAGGTGTAATGGGAAGCGACGTCGCCTTGGATCTCGCTTGCTACGGATACGAGGTGGTGCTGAAGGATATTAGCGAAGACGCCGTACGGCGAGCCAAGGATAAGATTCAAACGGATTTCCGGCTGCTGAAAATGGTCAAGCCGCGGGCGAAGCAGCTTACCGTAGAGGACGTTCTCGCGCGGATTACATTTACCACTGCCTACGATGATTTCGGGCGCGTGCAGTTCGTCGTCGAGAACATTACAGAGGAATGGGAGCGGAAGAAAGCGGTGTACACGGAGCTGGCCGAGGCATGCGGCTTACATACGTACTACGCTGTAAATACGAGCTGCATTTCCATTACGAAGGTGGGCGCATTGATGCCCAGACCAGACAACGTTATCGGCATGCATTTCATGAACCCGGTCCCGATGAAGGAGCTCGTCGAAGTTATCCGGGGAGAGCATACGTCGGACGAGACCGTTGCTTGTGGGGTGCAGTTTTTGAAATCGTTCGATAAGGTCCCGGTGGTTGTCAACGATTTTCCCGGCTTCGTTACGAACCGTGTCCTCATGCTGACGATCAACGAATGCGTCTGGGCCATTCAGGATCGGGTAGCCGAGCCGCAGGATGTCGATAAAATTTTCCGTCTCGGCTTCGGTCATAAGATGGGACCGCTTGCTACCTGCGATTTGATTGGCTTGGATACAATCCTCAATTCGCTGCTCGTATTGTATGACAGCTATAAGGATCCGAAGTTTCGGCCTTGCCCGCTGCTTGTGAAGATGGTAGATGCCGGATATTTGGGCAAAAAATCGGGAAAAGGATTTTTTGAGTACAGCTTGTAGGGAGGGAAAAGCGATGGACAAGGCTACGGAAAAGGCAAAGGAAATTAAATGCATTGTATGGGATCTGGACCATACGATGTGGGATGGTATTTTGTTGGAGTCAGGCGAGGTTATGCTGAAGCCGCATATGCGAGACATTCTCGCGGAGCTGGACTCGCGCGGCATCCTGCATTCGATCGCGAGCAGAAATGATGCGGAGCACGCGATGGACAAATTGCGTGAACTCGGCATCGCCTCGTATTTTCTATATCCCGAAATCAACTGGGGTGCCAAATCGACGTCAATCGAGAAAATATGCGGCAACTTGAACATCGGCATGGACACGATTCTGTTCATCGACGACCAGCCCTTCGAACGTGATGAGGTGCAAAGCGTACATCCCGAGGTGGCTTGCATGGATGCTGCGACATACGAAACGCTGCTTGCGCATCCGCGTCTAAATCCCCGGTTCATTACGGAAGACTCGACGCGGCGTCGTGCCATGTATATGGAGGACATGCAGCGCAAGCAGGAAGAAGAATCGTTTGCAGGACCTCAAGAAGCGTTTCTGAGCTCACTCGGCATGCGCTTTGTCATAAGCGAGGCGAGGGAGGAGGACTTAAAACGGGCGGAGGAGCTGACCGTCCGCACCAATCAGTTGAATGCGACAGGCTATACGTACAGCTACGAGGAGCTGGATAAGATTAGACAGTCTCCGGACTATATGCTGCTGGTGTGCGAGTTGACGGATAAATACGGCTCATACGGCAAGATCGGACTTGCGCTGCTCGAATTGAAGGAAAGCTATTGGCATTTGAAATTGCTGCTGATGTCTTGCAGGGTGATGTCCCGCGGTGTGGGCACCGTCATGCTCACCTATATTATGCAGCAGGCGAAAAGCGAAGGAAAAGCACTGCGAGCCGACTTCAAACAGACGGATCGCAACAGGATGATGTACGTTACCTACCGTTTCGCTAACTTTGTGGAAGTTGCCAACGACGGCCAGGGGAATATTTTGTTTGAAAACGATCTGAATCAAATTCAACCGTTCCCGCCTTATATCGAGGTGAAGGTGACGGTTGCAGGGAGAAAGGGGTAAAAGCGATGGAAAACAAGCAAAAAATTCGCGATTTTATTGAAAGCAATCTGGTTGTATTCGAGGATGAGGCGGTGTTCTCCGACGACGATCATATTTTTCAAATGGGCTTCGTCAATTCCTTGTTCGCGATGAAGCTGCTCGGCTATATCGAGCAAGAGTTCGGGATTACGGTCGGGAACGAAGATTTGGATATCGCCAATTTCAGCACGCTCAATAACATCGTAAGGCTAATCGAAAAGCATAAGCAGGAGGTGTAAGCGATGAGTGTTCACACATGCGCTTCATCTGCCCGAATTTTGGAGGAAGCCAAGCAGTTTGCAGCCGAGGAGATTCGGCCGCTCGCGGCAGAGATCGATGTCAAGGGCGAGCTTCCGCGCAGCTTGATCGATAATATGGCGCAACGGGGGTATTTGGCGGCCAGCTGGCCGGAGGAATACGGCGGCTTGGGGCTGGATCCGGTGACATACGGATTATTTACGGAGCAGATCGGAAAAGCATGCAGCAACACGAGGGCACTGCTTACGGTGCAAACCTCGCTGCTGGGGGAGACCATGCTGAGGTTCGGCACTGATGCACAGAAGCGGATCTGGTTGCCACAGATGGCACGGGCGGGGAAGCTGGGGGCGTTTGCCCTGTCCGAGCCGAATGTGGGCTCGGATGCGAAAAATGTGCAAACCACGTACCGGAAAGAGGGCGACCGGTACATATTGAACGGCAGCAAGAAGTGGATATCGTTTGCCGCAATCGCTGATTTTTTCGTCGTTATCGCCTCCGATACGAATGGACAGATAACGTCATTCATCGTCGAGCGGGAACGCGAGGGCGTGCACACGATCCCGATGACAGGCATGCTCGGCAACCGCGCGGTTCATATCGCCGAAATTCGCCTCGATGAAGTGGAGGTTCCAGCAGAGAACGTGCTCGGCAACGTGGGGGGTGGCTTCACTTATATTGTGTCCACAGCGCTGGATCACGGCCGTTACAGCATCGCATGGGCGGGAGTGGCGATTGCGGCCGAAGCGCTGGAGGCGATGGTCACGTATGCTCGGTCTCGATCCCAATTCGGCGAGAAGCTGCACCATTTCCAATTGGTCAAAGGAATGATTGGGGATGCGGTCACCAAGGTGCATGCCGCCCGTTCGCTTTGTCTCGCCGCGGGGGAAATGCGCAGAAGCGGAGCGGCCGATGCGATTCACGAAACGGCGATCGCCAAGTATTTCACATCGAAAGTTGCGGTGGAAGTGACCAACGATACCGTTCAAATCCACGGAGGCAACGGCTGCCGCAACGAATATCCAGCGGAGCGGCTGTTCCGTGAAGCGAAGGTGCTTGAAATCATTGAAGGCACCAGTCAAATTCAGCAGCAGGTCATTTCCCAATACGGACTGCGCAAGTATGCGGTGAAAAAGCAGAAGGCAATCCGAACAAGAAAGGATGCGTGACGATGTGAAGGAACCGCAAAAATTGGACAAAAGCAACGTTGAAGATATTTTGGCTTTGACCCCGATGCAGGCAGGAATGCTGCTCCAATATTTGAAAGATCCGGACACTACGCAATATGTGGAGTTGATCGAGCTAGAAATAAGCGGGGAAATCGACAAACCGTGGTTTGAACAAGCGTGGGCATACGTCGTGCAGGCCAACGAGGTGCTGCGAGTATTGTTCCGGTGGGAAGAGGTGAACCGGCCCGTTCAAATTGTGCTGAAGCAGCATCGTCCCATCATTCGTTATGAGAATTACGCCAATTTGGATGAGGAGACCCGGACGCGCCTGATCGCAGCGCGAGTCGCAGCCGACAAACAGGAGAAATTCAAGCTGGACCAAGTGCCGTTCCGGCTGACGCTGTGCAAGCAGACAGAGCGGAAGCATACGCTGCTGATGAGCTTTCACCATATTTTATTTGATGGCTGGAGCACCGGCATCCTGTTGAAGGAGTGGCTGAGCGCCTATCGCATGCTGGCAAAGGGGCAGAAGCCGAATTTGCCGCCAAAGCCGCGATTCAAGCAGTTCGTCTCGTTGTTGCAGCAGCAGGACAAGAAAAAGCAGGAGAGCTATTGGAGCCGGTATTTGCAGGAGGTACAGAACAAGCCCATTCCGGTATCGAGAAGCGGAGGAAGCTTAGAAAAAGCGGTTATGGCCGTGCACACGGAAAAAAGGAACGAGACATTTACTGCGGAGCTGCGTCGGTTTGTCCGCTCAGAACAAGTGACGCAAGCGGCGCTTTTTTATACCGCTTGGGGCCTTTTGCTGCAGCATTATACCAATAGTGACGACGTATTGTTCGGTACCACTGTGTCGGGGCGCGACACGAGCATCCCTGGAATGGAGCTTATGGTCGGCTTGTTTATCAATACGCTGCCGCTCCGCATGAAGGCTGGGCCCGAGGACGGCCTGTCCAATCTCTTAGCAGAAGTGAACCGCTCCATTCAAGCGAGCGAAGAACATGCAGGTACTTCCTTGACGGATATTAAAGCACATGGGCGGTTGCGGGCGGAAGGCAGTCCGTTCGATTCGCTCGTGGTGGTGGAGAACTATCCGTTGGATGAGGCCGTTACAAGCACCGACGGACCGCTTGCGATTGATTCCCATCATACCGAGGAAGAAACCGAATTTGATTTGACAGTCCGCATTACTGTGACCGATGAACTTGAAATGACCTTCGCTTATAACAAACAGGCGCATCGCGTCGATATGGTGGAGAAGCTGGCTCTTCATTACCTATATATCATTGAACAAATCATCCAAGCCTCCACCCAAGTTACGGCTTACCGCGAAATGAGGCTGAAGGATATCGGCATTCTTACCGGAGAAGAGCGGCAGCAAATTCGGCATTTCAATCTGACAACCGTAAATTATCCGAGCGAGAAGACCATTCACGAGTTGTTCGAGGAACAGGCGCGGTTATCGCCTGAGGGCACAGCCGTCATGGATGAACGGCGATCTTATACATACCGTGAGCTTAACGAACAGGCCAACCGGATTGCCCGCGCGCTGCGGACGGATGGGATGGAACGCGGCCAAGTTGTTGGATTGATGGCGCATCGGTCCACAGAAATGATTGCCGGTATACTCGGCATTCTTAAAGCGGGAGGCGCCTACTTGCCGCTTGACTCTGCTCATCCTGCTGAACGGATCGCCTACATGCTGAAGGATGGGCAGGTGCGCACGGTTCTGGCCTCTCCCGGTCTTGAGGCGCTCGCACCGGAGCATGTGGAAGTGCAGGTGCTTGATGAAGCGCTTCTCCATTATGGCGCGGCAGATGACATGACACCAGTGAACGGGCCGGAGCATCCGGCATACGTCATGTACACCTCCGGCTCGACCGGCACTCCGAAGGGCGTGATGGTGGGTCATCGCAATGTCGTGCGGCTGGTCCAGAATACGAACTATGTGCAGGTGGAACCGGGAGATTGCATGCTTCAGGCAGGGGCCATCGGCTTCGATGCCCTGACGTTCGAGGTGTTCGGCGCGTTGTTGAACGGGGCAAGCTTGCATATTGCGGACAAGCATACATTGCTTGACAGCGGCAGGCTGGATGCTTTTTTGCGCACGCGCGTCATAACGGTGGCGCTGCTGACTCCGGCATTGTTCAACCAGTTGGCGCAGCAGAGGCCGGAGATGTTTGCCTGTGTGCGGCACCTCATCGTCGGCGGCGATGTATTGTCACCGAAGCACATTCAAGCGGTTCAACAAGCTTGTCCTAACCTCACGATTTGGAACGCATACGGCCCTACGGAGAACACGGTCATCTCGACCTGCTTCCGCATCGACAGCGAATACGACGAACATATTCCGATTGGTCCTCCGATCAGCAATTCCACAGCCTATATCGTTGATCGCTACGATAACCTGCTGCCAATAGGAGTTCCCGGTGAGTTGATCGTGGGCGGGGACGGGGTAGCGCTCGGCTACTTGAATCAGCCTGAGCTGACAGCGGAGAAATTCGTGCCGGATATGTTCCGCGCTAGAGGCGTCATGTACCGGACGGGGGATATGGCGCGTTGGCAGGAGGACGGCAGCATTGAATATTTGGGGCGGATTGATCAACAGGTGAAAATTCGCGGGCATCGCATTGAAATCGGCGAAATCGAGACGATGCTTCTGCAGCATAACTTGATACAAGAAGCGGCGGTAACGGCACAGAAGCGGGGCGTTCAGACCGAATTGTGCGCGTATGTGGCCGCTTCCGAGGAGGTGCCGGTGTCCGAGCTGCGGGCGCATCTGGCCGCGAAATTGCCGGACTACATGATTCCGTCATATTTTGTCCAGCTGGACAAAATTCCGCTTACACCGAATGGCAAGCTGGATCGGAAGGCGCTGCCCGCGCCTGCGGAGCATGCCCGCCATGCTCATGATGCGGTGATGCCAAGGACACAGCTGGAGCAGTTGATCGCGGAAGCATGGAAAGCTGTGCTCGAATTGGATCGCATCGGCATCCACGATAAATATTTCGAAGTAGGCGGCAATTCGATCAACCTCATTCAACTGCAGAGCAAGCTGCAAAGACAACTGGGGCGTAAAGTGCCTATCGTCACGCTGTTCCAATACCCAACCGTGCATGATCTGGCTGCGCATTTGGCGGGCGAAGCGGACGGGACAGGAGCCCGGTCCAACGATGGGGCATCAGCGAACAATGAGGCCCAAGCGCATTCCAAGGTTACAGACGGACGCGCCAAGCCAGGAAATGAAGGCAGCCGCGACATCGCGGTCATAGGGATGGCCGGCAGATTTCCAGGCGCGCGGAACATCGGCGAGTTTTGGAGAAATCTGCAGCAGGGCAAGGAGTCGATCTCGTTCTTTACGGATGACGAGTTGGCTGCGTACGGCTTTGACCGCAGCCTCATGAAGCGGCCAGAGTTCGTCAAAGCGAAGGGCGTGCTGGATGAGATGGACAACTTCGATCCGGCTTTCTTTGGCTATACTCCCGATCAGGCAGCGATCATGGATCCGCAAGTTCGGCTGCTGCATGAATGCGCTTGGCATGCCTTGGAGGATGCAGGCTGTGATCCGGAACGGCATGGCGGCTCTATAGGTCTATTTGCCGGGGTTACGAACAACTTTCATTGGCTGTCGCAGCTATCTGATCGATTGCACGGAAACTTGTCGGACATGTTTGAGGTGGATTCGCTAAATGATGCATACACGGTCAGCACTCGCATTTCCCACAAGCTGAATTTGAAAGGGCCGGCGATCAGTCTGCAAACGGCTTGTTCCACCTCGCTTGTGGCTACCCATTTAGCATGTCAGTCCATCCTCAACGGCGATTGCGACCTGGCTCTTGCTGGCGGTGCGTCCATCGTGCTGCCGCACAAATCGGGTTATCTCTATCAGGAAGGCATGGTCAAGTCGCCAGACGGACATTGCCGCACCTTCGACGCCAAGGCGAAAGGAACAATAGGCGGGGACGGCGTTGGCTTCGTCGCGCTCAAATCGTTGGATGCCGCCATCGCAGACGGAGATCGGATTTATGCGGTCATCAAAGGCTCGGCCATTAATAATGACGGCAACCGCAAGGTCGGCTATACAGCGCCGAGCGTCCAAGGACAGGCGGACGTCATTACGCGAGCGCTGGAAGCCGCGCAAATGCCGGCGGAAAGCATCTCATACGTGGAGGCGCACGGCTCGGGAACGACGCTCGGCGATCCGATCGAAATCGAAGCGTTGACGAAGGCATTTGATTCGAGTGCGTCCGCCTTCTGCCGCATCGGCTCTGTAAAAACGAACATCGGTCATCTGGATGCCGCTGCCGGAGTTGCGGGACTAATCAAGACGGCAATGGCGCTCCACTATAAGCAGCTTCCGCCTAGCCTACATTTTGAAACGCCGAATCCAAACATTGATTTTGCGAACAGCCCATTCGTCGTCAATACCGGATTAACCGAATGGCGGAATGACGCGTTTCCGCTGCGGGCCGGAGTCAGTTCCTTCGGTATCGGTGGCACGAACGCGCACGTCATTATGGAGGAGGCTCCTGCGCGCGAGGAAACAGGGGAGGAACGGACCGGCCAACTGCTGGTGCTGTCTGCTCAGACGCCAACTGCTCTCGATGCGGCGACGGCCAATCTGGGCGCATATCTTCAGGAGCATCCCGGCGTCAGTCTCGCGGACATTGCGTATACGCTGCAGATCGGCCGCCGGCATTTCCGTTATCGGCGCATGCTGACATGCGGCACGGCAGAGGAAGCGATTGAGGCATTGACGCCAACAGCAGACAGGGAGAGCTTCGATGAACGGAAAGTAGTATCCTTCGCCCCGGAGGAAGGACGCAAATCGGTGGTGTTCATGTTCTCTGGACAAGGCTCGCAATACGTCAACATGGGAGCGGGCTTGTACCGGGACGAGCCTATATTCCGCACGGAGATGGACCGCTGCTTCCGTCTGTATCGCGACATAGCCGGTCGTGATATGAAGGAAATGCTGTACCCATCAGGAGATGTGGATGCCGCTGCTCTCCATCTGAATCAGACGAGGCATATCCAACCGGCGATGTTCATGTTTGAATATGCCCTCGCGCGTCTTCTCATGGCGTGGGGAGTGAGGCCGGATGCCATGATTGGCTACAGCTTCGGCGAGTATGCAGCCGCCTGCCTAGCGGGCGTCATTTCCTTGGAAGATGCGATGCGGCTCATTATACTGCGCGGAGATCTTATGCAGCAGGTACCAGCGGGGGCCATGCTCAGCGTGCCTTTGTCTGAACAGGACATTAAGCCGCTCCTTAGCGGCACCTTGTCACTGGCCGTCGTGAACGGACCGTCATGCATTGTTTCTGGCTCACATGTAGATATCGATGCGTTCGAGCAGAAAATGAAGGCGGACAAGTACTTGTGCATGAGATTGCCAGTGGCGACGGCAGGGCATTCCTCCATGCTGCACGCGGTGACAGAACCGTTCGCCGCCGCCGTGCGCCAAGTCCGGCTGCAGCCGCCGGCCATTCCGTATATCTCGACGACGACGGGAGCATGGATAACGGCGGAAGAAGCGACTGACCCGGATTACTGGATCCGGCATATGACGGACACCGTCCGTTTCGCCGATGGCATTGTGCGGCTTGTACAGGAACCGCACACGCTGTTCATTGAGATTGGTCCCGGTCAAGATCTAACCGTGCTCGTGCGCCGTCACCTCGACAGCGACCGTGGACAGCAGGCCCTCAACCTCGTCCGTTCCGCGCAGCGCGACGTATCGGACAGCATCTTTTTGGCGAATCGGATCGGCAGGCTGTGGATGTATGGTCAAGCCATTGATTGGAAAATGTTCCACGGGGAAACGCGTGCCATTGTCTCCTTGCCTGCCTATCCATTCGAAAGGCAGCGCTATTGGCTTGAACCTTCCGGAGCCGCGATGCTGCCGGCAAGCACGGGCGCAAGCAAGGGCAAGGGGCGGCAAGCAAGCGGCAGACTGGGCAAGCAGCCCGACATGTCCGACTGGTTCTATGTGCCGACATGGAAAAAAGCGATGATGCCCGCTTCTGCCGAAAGCTTGAAGGCGGACAATCCGGGAAATTGGCTCGTATTTGCCGACGATGGCGGATTTGCCGCGGACATTGCTAAGCTTCTGGTTGAGCAGGAGGGGCGAGTCATTACAGTAAGTGCTGGCGAACAATTTACGAAAGAAGACGAATCTCGGCGGTACACGATGAATCCGCGGATCGAACAGCACTACACGAAGCTGTTCGCGGACCTTCAAGCGCAAGGGCTGCTGCCAGACCGGATGCTGCACGCCTGGGGCGTATCCGCTCCATCATGCTCGAATGGCAGCGCGTCGTGGGTACGAGCGACACAGGAGCTTGGGTTCTACAGCTTGCTGTACACGGCAAAGGCGTTGAAGCAACAGGGAGCTGGGGAAGAAGTACGCATGTGGGTATTGACGGATAACATGCATGCCATCGCTGGTGAGTCTGTCCTATATCCGGAGAAGGCGACCGTGCTCGGCCCATGCCGGGTTATTCCGCAGGAGCTGCCTCACATTCAGTGCCGCAGCATCGATATCGTATTGCCGGCAGCCGAGAGCTGGCAGCGGGAGAGGCTGATCCGCCGCCTGCTGGCCGAATTCGGCGCTGCCGAGTTTGAATTAGCTGTAGCCTATCGCGATAACGCGCGGTGGGTGCTGGAATATGAGCCGGTTAAGGTGGACGAGCCCGAGGTCATTGCGCCAGGGCTGCGTCAAGGCGGAGTCTATTTGATTACGGGCGGATTAGGCTACATCGGTCAGGTGTTAAGCGGCTATCTAGCCCAAAGTGTCCAGGCGAAGCTGGTGCTCACCAGCCGCTCCCCGTTCCCGTCCCGCGATCAATGGGAGTCATGGCTTGTTGCCCATGGCGAAGAAGATGCCGTTAGCGTCCAAATCGGCAAGCTGCGCCAGATTGAAGCCCATGGGGCGGAAGTGCTCGTGCTATCCGCAGACGCTGCCGATCAAGGGCAAATGGAGGCTGTGATTCGGCAGGCCGAGGCGGCGTTCGGTCCGTTGAACGGAGTGATTCACGCTGCTGGCATGACAGGAGATGCGGCGTTCCGGATGCTGGAGGAGACGGACGAAACACTGTGCGAGCAGCATTTTCAAGCGAAATTGTACGGCCTGATCGTATTGGAGCAGGTGTTGGCAGGCAAGGAGCTTGATTTCTGCCTGCTGACGTCGTCGCTGTCTCCGATGCTCGGCGGATTGGGATTTTCAGCGTATGCGGCAGCGAACCATTTCCTGGACGCTTATGTGCACGACCACAATCGCCGCCAGCGCGTGCCGTGGACAAGCGTCAACTGGGACGGTTGGCAGCTGGAGGCGGAGCAGAAAATTCACGGTCAAGCTGGAGCTTCGATATCCGATCTGCTCATTGCGCCCGCCGAGGGAGTTGAACTGCTGCGGCGCTTGTTGTCTGTAAGGGAAGTGAACCAGATCGTCGTATCGACCGGCGATTTGCACGAACGGATTGCCAAGTGGGTGAAACGGGAAGATGCGCATGAAGAGCAAGTGGCTTACCGCCAAGGAGCTGGCGGCTTCTACTCCCGTCCCGCGCTGTCCGGCGAATATATAGCCCCTCGCACGGAGACGGAGCGCAGGCTGTGCGGGATGTGGGAACAGTTTTTCCGCATCGAGCGGATTGGCGTGCAGGATGACTTTTTCGAGCTGGGCGGCGACTCGCTCAAAGCGATTACGGTCGTGTCCGCGATTCATAAAGAACTGCGGGTTGAGATTGGCTTGCCTGCCTTTTTCAATATGCCGAATATTCAGCAGCTGTCCGATTATATCGATGCGGCGGAACAGAGCGCCTATCACGAAATCGAACAGGCGGAAGCGCGTGAATATTACGAGCTGTCCTCCGCGCAGAAGCGCCTCTATTTGATTCAGCAGATGGTGCAGGGACATACGGGATATAACGAAATCGTCGCAGGTGTATTGGAAGGGCTTCTGGACCGGGAACGCCTGGAAGCGACGCTGCGGCAGTTGGTGGAGCGGCATGAAAGCTTGCGTACGTCGTTTGAATTGGTAAATGGCAAACCGATGCAAAAAATCAACGACACCGTCACGTTTCAGATCGAATACGAGGATTTTGGCGCCGGCGGATTGCCGCTTGGCGGCGAAGCGGAGACGGATGCGCGGATTGGTGCGGCGGTGGCGCAATTCGTGCGGCCATTTGATTTGAGCCAAGCGCCGTTGATGCGCGCCGGACTCATCAGGCTCGAAGAAGAGCGGCACGTTTTGATGGTGGATCTGCATCATATCGTATCCGATGGTTTGTCGCAGGACATTTTCGTTAACGACTTCATGGCGCTGTACGCTGGACGGGAATTGCCTGAACTCACGCTGCAGTACAAAGATTTTTCCGAATGGCAGAACCGGATGATGGACACGGACGCGATGAAACAGCAGGGGACGTTCTGGCTGAATCAGCTGAAAGAAGCTCCGCCGCTGTCCTTGCGCACGGACTATCCCCGCACCGAGGTGAGAAGCTTTGCTGGCAGTCTCGTTCCATTCGAGCTGGATGCGGAACGGACGCAGGCCTTGAAATCGCTTTGCCTGCGTGAAGACGTCACACTGTTCATGGCTCTGCTCGCCGTCTTTAACTTGCTGATGGCCAAAGTATGCGCACAGGACGACATTGTGGTCGGCACGCCGATTGTAGGCCGCAAACAGCAGTCATTGCAGCTTATTATCGGCAAGTTCGTCAATATGCTTCCGCTGCGCAATCGGCTGCAGGAAGAGATGAGCTTCATGGAGCTGCTGCAAGCGGTGCGGACGACGACGCTGGATGCGTTTGCGCATCAGGATTATCAGTTCGAAGAGATGGTGCAGCAGGCTGGGAAGGACCGCGATTTGGCGCGCAATCCGATTTTCGACATCGTGTTTGCGCTGCAAAACATGCAAAATCCGGAGATGAGCATTCCAGGGTTGACGTTGAAGCCGTTCCCCTTCGTCCATGATGCCTCCCACTTTGATTTGTCGCTAATCGCGGAAGAGGATGGAGAACGGCTGTCGTTCAAATTCGAATACAGCACCTGCCTATTTCAACGGGAAACGATCGAGCGTTTTGCCGCTTACATGCAGGATATCGTGTCTGACGTGTTGGCCAATCCGGACAAGCAGCTGAAGGATATCGCGATCGCGCACCATTTGGCAGAGCCTGAGCCCGTATTCCTTGCTGGAGCCCGGGGGGAATTTGGACTATGAGCGGATTCGACGGAAGAAAGGGAGGAATGGCAGTGGGGTCGGAAAACAGATTGGATCGGCTGGCGGTGGCGGCTTCCCAAAAAGGCAAGGAGCGGGAATATTGGCTGGCCGCTTTGTCCGGCGAATATGAAAAAAGCGGCTTTCCCTATGATTATGCGCGCGGAACCGGGATGTCGGCGGAAGAAGCCGCATTTGTCCTTCCGCAAGACCTGGCAGCCCGATTGCTGCAAGTATGCGCAGAATCGGATTCGAAGCTTCATGTTGTGTTATCAGCTGCGCTCGTTGCCTTGCTGGGCAAAATGACGAATCGCAGCGATATCGTAGTGGGAACTCCAATCTACAAGCAGCGGGAGGAAGCAGAGTTCATCAATACCGTGCTTCCGCTGCGGGCCGGCGTGGATGGCTCGATCTCGTTCAGGCAATGCCTGCTTCAGATGCAGGACACGATTGTGGCGGCTGTGGAGCATCAGAGCTATCCGATGGAAATGGCGGCGGAGCAGCTGGCGCTTCCGACGGACGATCCGATCGCCCATCCGTTGTTCGAAACGGCATTGCTGCTTGAAAACATTCACGATGAACGGTATTTCAGGAATGTGAAGTGGACGACATTGTTCACGTTCCGCAGGACGAAGGACGGGATTGACGGTGTCGTCAAATATAACGCGCAGCTCTACCGCAGCGACACGATTGCAAGCCTCGTCTCCCGTTACACGCTTCTTCTGCGGGAGGCGCTGGCGAATCCGGATCAGCCGCTGCACAGCGTCCATGTTCTGCTTCCGGGGGAGAAAGAAAGGCTTCTCGGCACGCTGGCTGGATGCTCGGCCGATTATCCGCAGCAGCAAGCCGTGCAGCAATTGTTCGAGGAACAGGCAGCGCGCACGCCGGATGCGTCGGCCGTCGTCTGTGCGGGCGTTCAGCTAACGTATCGTGAGCTGAACGAGAAGGCGAATCAGTTGGCACGTAAGCTGCAGTTACAAGGGGTAGGGACGGGCGCAATCGTAGGATTGCTGCTTGGCCCTTCTGCCGACATGATGCTCGGCATGATCGCTACCCTCAAGGCCGGCGGGGCATTTCTGCCGATAGACCCGGATTACCCGGACGAACGCATTGCGTTCATGCTGGAGGACAGCTGTGCGCGCGTGGTGCTGACACAGCGGCCTTTTGCCGACAGAGCGGCTGACCGCGATGTGCTGTGCCTTGATGACGTCGATCTATTCACCGAAGAAACAGGGAATGTAACGCTAGCCAGCCGTCCGGATGATCTGGCCTACGTCATCTATACGTCAGGCTCTACCGGACGGCCGAAAGGCGTCATGATCGAACACCGCTCACTCATCAATCTGGCCTTTTGGCACAATCGCGCTTTCAACGTAACGGAATCCGATCGCAGCATCAAGTATGCTGGATTCGGCTTCGACGCATCGGTGTGGGAAGTGTTCCCTTATCTGCTTGCGGGAGCAGCCATCCATATCGTTCCTCCGGATATCCGGCTGGATGTGAATAAGCTAACAGCTTTTTTTGCAGAGCGAGGCATTACGATCGCCTTCTTGCCCACGATGATGTGCGAGCAGTTCATGGATTTGCCGAATCTGGAGCATATGCCATTGCGGATACTGCTGACGGGCGGAGACCGCTTGAAACGATACAAGCCGGGAAGCTATCGGTTGTTCAACAATTACGGGCCAACCGAGAATACGGTAGTGACCACGTTCGCCGAAATCGAGACGGCAGCGGGCGGCATCCCGATTGGCAGGCCGATCGACAACACCAAAGTGTATGTGCTGGACCAGCATCTTCAGTTGCTGCCGCTGGGCGTGCCCGGCGAAATATGCGTAGCGGGTGTCGGGCTGGCCCGCGGTTATCTCGGCAGACCGGAGCTGACGGCGGACAAGTTCGTGCCTCATCCGTTTGTTCCCGGAGAGCGTCTGTACCGGACGGGCGATCTAGGCCGCTGGCTCCCGGACGGCACACTGGAGTATTGGAACCGTCAGGATGACCAGGTGAAGGTGCGCGGATACCGCATCGAGCCCGGGGAAATCGAAATGCTGCTGCGCCAGCACGAGGCCGTCCGCGAAGCGGTCGTCCACGTCCGCGAGGATGAGAACGGACAGAACATGCTGTGCGCTTACTATACTGGCCCGGCCGGATTGTCTGCGGCCGCGCTTCGGGATCATCTGGCCGCGCGGCTGCCGGCCTATATGATTCCGGCTTATTTTGTTCGCTTAGAGCAGTTGCCTGCAACGGCTAATGGAAAATTAGACACGAAAGCCTTGCCCAATCCGAAAGAGCACGTTCATACCGGAAAGGAATACGTTGCGCCGCGCGGCGATATCGAGAACACACTGGTCCGAATCTGGGCCGAAGTATTGGGCATCGGCGAAGACAGAGTCGGGGTGCTGGATACGTTCTTTGATCTGGGAGGGAACTCCTTTCAGCTCGTGCAGGTTGTCAACAAGCTGAAGGAAACGTTTGACCGCGATATCCCTGTGCCCGTCATGTTTCAATATACGACGGTTACGGCGCTCGGAGATTATTTGCAACGGCTGGAGAGTGGCGAAGTCCAGGTGTCCCAAGATATGGCTGACACCGAGGAAATAGATGCGGGATTCGACACGATGGAGCAGACGCTGCTCATTCTGGAGGGGGCGTACGATGACTAAGGGCCAACAAACGCAAGCAGCGACCGGTCTGGAAATCGCCGTCATCGGTATGGCGGGCCGATTTCCCGGAGCGCGAAATGTGGAGGAATATTGGGGTAATCTGAAAAACGGGGTGGAGTCGGTTCGCTTCTTTACCGATGGAGAGCTCGAGGCGGCGGGGGTCGATCCTGAAATGATTCGGCACCCTCGATATGTAAAAGCGAAGGCGGTTGTGCCGGATGCAGAATGGTTTGACTCCGACTTTTTCGATTATTCGCCGCGCGAGGCGGAGGTCATCGACCCGCAGCTGCGAATGTTCCACGAGTGCGCCTGGGAGGCGCTGGAGCACGCCGGCTACGATACCGAGCAGACGAATGGCGCCGTCGGGCTGTTTGCTGGCGCATCCGCCAGTATTTACTGGCAATTGGTGGCCATGCTTTCGCGCAGCGAGAGCACGGCTGAGCAATTCGCCGCACTGGCTTTGTCGGACAAAGATTTTTTGAGCACGCGAATTGCCCACAAGCTGAATTTGAAAGGTCCGAGTGTCAACGTCGACTCCGCTTGCTCTACCTCGCTGCTGGCCATCCATCTGGCCTGCAGGGCGCTCTTGATGGGCGAATGCAGAATGGCTTTGGCTGGCGGAGTTACCGTAACGGTTCCCCATACGGAAGGCTACCTGTATGAAGAGGGGATGGTCAGCTCGCCAGACGGGCATTGCCGGGCTTTTGACGCCAGAGCGAAGGGGACCGTCGGCGGGGAAGGCGCGGGAGTCGTCGTGCTTAAGCCTTTGAAGCAGGCTGTGGCCGACGGCGATCATATTTACGCGGTCATTAAAGGCTCGGCGGCGAACAATGACGGCACGCGCAAGATTGGATATTCCGCTCCGAGCATCGAGGGTCAGGCGGAGGTCATCCGGGCGGCGCAGCGGATGAGCCGGGTCACGCCTGAGAGCATCAGCTATGTTGAGGCGCACGGTACGGGCACCACGCTGGGCGATCCAGTTGAAATCGAGGCGTTGAAGCTGGCTTTTCAGACCGAGAAAACAGGGTTTTGCCGTATCGGATCCGTCAAGACGAACATCGGTCATTTGAACAGCGCGGCTGGTATCGCGGCGTTCATCAAGACCGTGCTGTCGCTGGAGCACAAGCAGCTTCCGCCAAGCTTGCATTACGATACGCCCAATCCCAAAATCGATTTCGCCAACAGCCCGTTCGTCGTCAACACGGAGTTGACGGAGTGGACGAATGAGCATCATCCGCTGCGGGCCGGTGTCAGCTCGTTCGGTATCGGCGGAACCAATGTGCATGTCGTGCTGGAGGAAGCGCCGCCGCAAGCGGACGGAGACGAAGGAAGAGCACCGAAGCTGCTTCTGTTGTCGGCCAAGACGGAATCCGGACTGGAGCAGGCTACGGTCCGCATGCGCGAGCATTTGCGGACGCATCCCGACATGCCGTTATCCGATGCGGCTTACACGCTGCACATCGGCCGCAGGGCGTTCCGGCATCGCCGCATGCTTGTCTGTTCCTCTGCGGAGGAAGCGCAGGAGCTGCTGGCAACCTTGCCGCCGGAGCGGGTTCACAGCCGCATCTGCGACAACGATCAGGCTCGACTCGTGTTCATGTTTCCGGGGCAAGGCGCGCAGTATGTCAACATGGGGCTGGACCTATACAACAGGGAGCCGGACTTCCGCAAAGCGGCGGACCGGTGCTTTGACATCGTCCGGCCGCTGCTCGGAGCCGATTTGAAGGAAATTCTGTACCCCGCCGGGGATGACGCCGTCAGTGACTGCGGCGAGCGGATCAAGCAGACGGACGTGACACAGCCCGTCATGTTCATCTTCTCGTATGCGATGGCGCAGCTGCTGATGAAATGGGGGCTGAAACCGAGTGCCATGATCGGCCACAGCGCGGGCGAATACGTGGCTGCGTGCCTGGCGGGAGTGATGTCGCTGGAAGAAGCGCTGGAACTGGTCGTTCTGCGGGGGAGACTGATGCACAGCGTACCGCCAGGAGCGATGCTCAGCGTGCCGCTGTCGGAGCAAGAGCTGGAACCGTTCTTGGATGACGACTTGTCGCTGGCCGCGGTTAACGGTGCGGCGCTGTGCGTCGTGTCGGGGCCGTATGACGCGATTGACAGACTGGAACGGCAGTTGGCGGAGAAGGGGCAGGCCAGCACGAAGCTGCACACGTCCCATGCCTTTCATTCGGCGATGATGGAACCGATTTTGCAGCCATTTCGCGAGAAGGTCAGCGGGATGACGCTGCGCAAACCGGTCATCCCTTATATTTCGAATGTAAGCGGAAGCTGGATTACGGAGGGAGAAGCTGCCGCTGCCGACTACTGGGTCCGGCATTTGCGCGGCACCGTCCGCTTTGCCGACGGCCTCCGCGAACTGCTGCGGGACGACAAAGCCGTGTTTGTGGAGGTGGGGCCGGGCAACGCATTAAGCGCGTTCGTGCGCCGTCATCCCGACAAAACTGGACGCCACGCGGTCGTCAATCTCGTCCGGCATCCAAAGGAGCAAGCGCGCGACGACGTTTATTTGCTGCAGCAGGTGGGGCGCCTGTGGCTGGAAGGAGCGCGGCCGGATTGGAAAGCGTTCCATGCCTACGAGCGGCGCAAGCGGACGGCTTTGCCGACGTATCCGTTTGAACGCCGTCGTTACTGGGTCGATCCGCCATTCGAGACGGATGTTCTGAAGCAGGGACTTGTGCGCAAGCAGACGCACGCCCCGAAGCTGAACGACAGCGTCGGACTAGCCAAAAAGGAAACCGTGCAGGAGTGGATGTACACCCCGGTCTGGGAGAGATCACTGTTACGCGAAGAGCTGGTTGTCGGCCGAACCGCAAGCCGCTGGCTCGTCTTCATCGCAGAGCACGGTATTGGGGCGCTGTTGGTTTCCCGGCTGAAGCAAGCCGGTCACTCCGTCATCACCATCTATCCATCCGATGCGTTCACGCAGCTGGACGGGGAGTCGTACCAGATAGCCCCTGGGGAACCTGAGCATTATGCTCGACTGCTGCGGGAGTTGACGGATGCGGGCACACGGCCTGACCGGATTGTACACGCTTGGCTGGCGGCGGAGGCAGGCAAAACAGGTGTATGGAGTTCTTCCTACAGCGCGAGGGTGCTTGAAAGAGGCTTCTACAGCCTCATTGCGCTGGCACAGGCCATCGGAGCAAGCGGCATGGAAGAAGAACTGCACATTTCGGTTATTACGTCTAACATGCAAGAGGTGACTGGGGACGAGCGGCTGCAGCCGGAACAAGCGGCAGTGCTTGGCGCGTGCCTCGTCATTCCGCAAGAGTATGCCAACGTGCGCTGCCGCAGCATCGATATTGCATCTGTACATGAAGATAATGAACCGAAGCAGCGGGGGCAACAAGCGCTCACCGAAAGATTGTATTCGGAAATAACCGCCTCTTCCGCTGACATGATGGTCGCGTACCGCGGCACGTACCGCTGGGTGCAAAAATACGTCCCGGTTCCGGCAGCCGCTGTCAGCGCATCCGACAGCGGCCTGCGGGAGCAAGGCGTTTACCTTATAACAGGGGGACTAGGCGGTATTGGCTTAGCGCTGGCTGAACATTTGGCCAAGACTGTGCAGGCGAAGCTGATCCTGATCGGCCGCTCGGGGTTGCCCGGCGGAGCGGACTGGCGGCGCCGTGCTGCTGAACATCCGACAGACGAAGCGTTGACGGCCAAGCTGATGAAGCTGGAGGAGCTTGAACGGCATGGAGCGGAGGTGCTGATCTGCAACGCAGACGTATGCGATGTTCCGCGGATGGAGCAGATCGTAGCCCAAGCTGTCGCCCGTTTTGGAGCGATTCATGGCGTCATTCATGCGGCCGGAACGGCAGACGGAGCGTTAATCCAACGGCGCACACGGGAGATTGATGAACGCGCTCTGGCAGCCAAGGTGACCGGTACGCGGGTGCTGGGGCGGGTGTTGGAAGGAATGAGGCTTGATTTCGTCCTGCTGTGCTCCTCTCTGGTCAGCGTTCTGGGCGCAGTGGGGCAGGCAGGGTACTGCGCAGCCAATGCCTATCTCGACGCTTACGCCCACTACAAACGAGCGCAAGACGGCACACATGTCGTCTCAATCGATTGGGACGGCTGGCAGGTCGTAGGGATGGCCGCAGCGGCGGAGCAAGAGATCGCGACGGCGTCCGCGCAAGCGGGAGTACGCGCACAAGGTCCAGACAAGCTGACACGGCTGCTGCCGGAAGAGGGAGTCGCGGTATTCCGGCAAGCGCTTGGTTTCCATTTGCCGCAGGTGACGGTATCGACGGTCGATTTGCCGCTGCGGATGCAAGCCGCCCGTGCATCATCGCTGCAAACGCTGATAGAGGGGGAGCAGAGCGGCGCTGGACCGAAAGCGATCCGCCCCGATGTCAGCACGGCGTATGTGCCGCCGGAAGACGAGCTGGAACAGACGATGGCCGAGCTGTGGCGGGACTATCTCGGCATCGATCAAGTAGGCGCACACGATAACTTCTTCGAGCTTGGGGCCACTTCGCTCGATATGATTCAAATGAACACGAAGCTGCAGCGTGCATTGCAGTATGAAGTGTCCGTCGTTGACATGTTCAGCCATCCGACGGTTCATGCGTTGGCTGAATCGCTTAGACGCGCAAGAGCGGGGGAACCAGTCTCTGAAGAGACGGCGGACCGCTCCGGACAGATACACGAGGGGAAACATAGGTTGAAGCAGCGGCTGCAGAAGCGTGATAGAACGTGAAGGGGGTGGCAAGATGAGTGAATCAAACGGGATGTACGAAGGAACCGGCTTAGAAATTGCCGTTATCGGCATGGCAGGACGATTTCCTGGAGCGAAAAACGTGGGGGAGTTCTGGGAAAACTTGCGCGATGGCGTGGAATCGGTCACGTTTTTTACGGATGAAGAACTGAAAGAGGCAGGGATCGACCCCGAAGCGCTTCGGCATCCTCAGTATGTAAAGGCAAAGGCGATGCTGGAGGACGTGGAATCGTTCGATGCGCCGTTTTTTGACTACACGCCGCGGGAGGCGGAGCTTGTCGATCCGCAGTTTCGTCTGTTTCACGAATGTTCGTGGGAGGCGTTGGAGAATGCGGGGTACACTCCTGAATCCGAAGATAAATTAATCGGGGTTTACGCGGGAGCTTCCCCCAACACGTATTGGGTTGCAAGCCAGTTTATGGGCGCTTCCCATGCAAGCGATCATTTTCAAATTTTACAATTGAACAATCCGTCGTTTACGACGAGAATTTCATACAAATTGAATTTAAAAGGTCCGAGTGTGAGCGTGCAAACGGCCTGCTCCACCTCGCTTGTGTCCATCCATCTCGCTTGTCAGGGGCTGCTGGGCGGAGAATGCGATCTTGCTCTGGCTGGTGGCGTCTCGATCAATTTGCCGCGCAAAGCCGGCTACCTGTACCAGGAAGGGATGATTCAATCGCCCGACGGTCATTGCCGGCCTTTTGACGAAGGGGCAAACGGGACCTTGTTCGGCGACGGCATCGGGATCGTCGTTCTCAAGCGGCTGACCGATGCCATTGCGGATGGCGACACCATACACGCGGTCATTAAGGGCTCGGCGATCAACAATGACGGCAGCCGGAAAGTCGGGTATACGGCACCGAGCACGAACGGTCAAATCGAGGTCATCCGCGCCGCCCATCAAATGGCGGAGGTGCACCCGGAGAGCATCGGCTATATCGAAGCGCACGGTACAGGGACGGCACTCGGCGATCCGATCGAAGTGGAGGCGCTGCAGCTTGCTTTTGCCACGGAGAAAACGGGCTTTTGCAAAATCGGATCGCTCAAGTCCAACATTGGCCATCTGGACGCTGCCGCCGGGGTCGCGGGCTTTATAAAAGCCGTGCTGGCACTGCAGCATAAGCAGATCCCGCCAAGCCTTCACTTTCATCGCCCGAATCCAAAAATCGATTTTGCAAGCTCGCCCTTTTCCGTTAATACGGAGCTGACCCGTTGGGAAAGAGAGGGTGGTCCGCTTCGGGCTGGAGTCAGCTCATTCGGCATCGGGGGCACGAACGCCCACGTCGTATTGGAGGAAGCGCCGCCTATGACGGCGGTATCGGCCGGGCGGGACTTGAAGCTGCTTGTACTGTCGGCCGAGACGGAGGACGGATTGGAGCGCGCGACCCGCAATCTCGCCGACTTTCTGCGGACTCGTCCTGAGGTCGATCTGGCCGATGCGGCGTACACGCTGCAGACGGGGCGTAAGCGATTCCGGTTCCGGAGAACGCTTGTCTGCTCCGATGCCCGTGAAGCTCTTGCACGATTGACATCTCCTTCGGACGCTAAAGTGCATACAGGCGAGTCGGAACGCGATCAGGCCCGGGTTATCTTCCTGTTCCCTGGACAAGGTTCGCAATATGTGAACATGGGGCTGGATTTGTACCGGAAGGAGCCGCTGTTCCGCGCAGAATTGGACCGTTGCTGCGATATCATCGTCTCGTTGGGCGGTGTCGACCCTAGAGAGGTGCTGAATCAGGCGAACGGCAGCGCGGCAAGCCCGTCAGTAGCGGAGCGGATCAACCAGACGGAAGCAGCTCAGCCTGCTTTGTTCGCGTTCGAATATGCGCTCGCCAAGCTGCTGATGTCGTGGGGCATTCAGCCGCGCGCGATGATTGGGCACAGCATAGGGGAATATACAGCCGCGTGCTTATCAGGCGTGCTCTCGTTGGCGGATGCGCTGGAGCTGGTCACCCTGCGCGGCAAGCTCATGCAGGAACTGCCGACCGGAGAGATGCTGAGCGTCTCGCTGTCCGAAGCAAGCCTGAGCGCGCTGCTTCCCGCGGAATTATCGCTGGCGGCGGTCAACGGACCGGAACTGTGCGTCGTATCGGGGCCGCATGCAGCGATCGCCTCCTTCGAAGCGAAGCTGACAGAGCGGCAGGTGGCGCACCGGAAGCTGCATACGTCGCATGCGTTCCACTCGGCGATGATGGAGCCGATATTGGCAATCTATGCGGACAAAGTCAAGCGGGTTGCGCTGTCCGCCCCATCCATCCCGTACGTATCCAATGTGACGGGAACGTGGATGACGGCGGAGGATGCCGCCGATCCCGCTTACTGGACGCGGCATTTACGGGATACGGTGCGATTTGCCGCCGGAGCGGCGGAGCTGCTCAAGGAGAAGCAGGCGGTCTTTATTGAAGTAGGGCCCGGCAATGTGTTGAGCAGCTTTATCCGCAAGCAGCAGGCTATTACGCGAGAGCATGAGGTACATCATCTCGTCCGTCATCCGCAGGAGCAAGCCGCGGATGACGCTTATCTGCTGGAGAAGCTCGGAAAAATGTGGATAGCTGGCGTGCGGATCGATTGGGCGGGCTACTATACGGAAGAATGCCGTCGCCGGATTGCGTTGCCGACATATCCGTTCGAACGCCGGCGATATTCCGTGGACGGCACGCCGCTGACATTGGGCGGCATGCGCCGGGAATCAGCTCTGCGGGAAGGCTCCCGCACGGAAGCGGGGGCGGCGGAGAACGATGGCGGCCAGCGGGACATGGGAACTGTCCGCATGGTGCCGGCGTCCGCTATCGAGCATACGATTGCGGACATTGTGCAGAGCCATTTTGGGTTTACGCAGCTCGGCATGAACGACAACTTTTTTGAAATCGGGGCTGGTTCGCTCGATATTTCCCAATTGGCGGATAAGATGGCAGAGGAGCTGCGCAAGGACATTCCCGTGGTCACCCTGTATTCCTATCCGACTGTGCGTGCGCTAGCGGCGTTTCTGCGGGAAGAAGGGGCAGGAACGGCGACGGAGGCGACAGAGGAAAAGGACGAAGCGCGTCTGCGTGCCATTGAAGAGGGATTGGCACGGGCCGAGCAGATGAGAACGAGGGCTGGTCAGGAACGGGAGCAACGGGAACGTGTATCTGACGAGGAGAACGGACTGGAGATTGCCGTCGTCGGCATGGCCGCCAGATTCCCTGGTGCGGACAGCCTCGAGCAGTTCTGGCACAATTTGCGGGATGGCGTCGAGTCGATATCGTTCTTCTCAGACGAGGAACTGCTGCAGGAAGGCGTTGATCCTCAGCTCGTCTCCCATCCTTCTTATGTCAAAGCAAAAGGTGTTCTGAACGGGTTCGACCAGTTCGATGCCGCATTTTTCGGCTATTCGCCGCGGGAAGCGCAGCTTATGGACCCGCAGTTGCGGCTGTTTCACGAATGCGCGTGGGAAGCGCTCGAATCTGCCGGGTACAATCCGGACGCCTATCCGGGGCTGATCGGGGTATATGCGGGCGCGACTCCCAATCTGGAGTGGGTCTCCCGCTTTGCCGCCGAATTGGGCGGGACGGAACGATTCAGCGCCATGCTGCTTAACGACCGTGAATTTTTCAGCACGCAGCTGTCGTATAAGCTCAATCTACGCGGTCCGAGCATTTCCATGCAGACGGCTTGCTCTACTTCTTTGGTCAACATCGTATTGGCTTCGCAGGGGCTGCTGGCGGGCGCATGCGATATTGCATTGGCAGGCGGCGCCACCGTCAGCGTTCCCCACAAGAGCGGCTACCTGTACGAAGACGGCATGATTCAGTCGCCGGACGGACACTGCCGCGCCTTCGATGAACAGGCGGCAGGGACTGTGTTCGGCGACGGCGTCGGCGTCGTCATCTTGAAGCGGCTGCGCGACGCCATCGCGGATGGAGACGTGGTACACGCCGTCATCAAGGGCTTCGGGCTGAACAATGACGGAATGCGCAAGGTGGGCTTCACCGCTCCGAGCACGAAGGGACAGGCCGAAGTCATCCGTGCGGCCCATCTGATGGCAGGAGTGGAGCCGGAGAGCATTACTTATGTTGAAGCACACGGAACGGGCACCAACATGGGGGACCCGATCGAGATCGAAGCGTTGAAAGAGGCATTCCGCACCGAGGAAAAAGGATTTTGCCGCATCGGATCCGTCAAGTCCAACGTCGGGCATCTCAACAGCGCGGCCGGTGCAGCCGGCTTCATCAAGACGGTGCTCGCGTTGAAAGCGAAGCAAATTCCCCCGAGCCTGCATTTTGAACGGGAAAATCCAAATATCGATTTCGTCAACAGCCCGTTCGTCGTCAACACCGAACTGACACCTTGGGAGAGCGGCCGCTATCCGTTGCGCTCTGGGGTTAGCTCATTCGGCATCGGGGGCACCAATGCGCACGTCATTCTGGAGGAGGCCCCTATCGCGGAAGCCTCTGGCGAGGGCCGAGGTGACAAATTGCTGCTGCTGTCCGCTAGAACGGACACAGCCTTGGCTCAGGCAAAAGAGCGCTTGGCCGCGTTTTTGTCGAAGCATCCGGAGGTCAATCTGGCAGATGTTGCGTACACGCTGCAAGCGGGCAGGAAGGCCTTCGAATGGAGAGCTGCATTCGTATGCAGGGACGCGCAGGAAGCCGCCGCCATTCTGACATCGTCCGAGCCGGACAAGATAGCCGTGGCCGAGACGGGAACGCAATCCCGTTCCGTCGTGTTCATGTTCCCGGGGCAAGGCTCCCAGTACGTCAACATGGGACGCGAGCTGTATCGCGATGAGCCGGTGTTCCGGGACGAGGTTGACCGCTGCCTCGAACTCGTTCAACCGCATATGACGGTTGACCTGAAGGCGGTGCTGTTCCCGAACGAGCTGGACCAAGCCGTTCAGGAGGAGCTCCTGTTGCGGACGGATATTGCGCAGCCTGTGCTGTTTATGGTCGAATATGCGCTCGCCAAGCTGCTCATGCGCTGGGGCGTCCGCCCGGAAGCGATGATGGGGCACAGCATCGGCGAGTATGTCGCAGCCTGTCTGGCTGGCGTATTTCCGCTGGAAGAGGCGCTGCAGCTCGTCGCGCTTCGCGGGCGGCTCATGCAAGCGCTGCCTGCCGGCTCGATGCTCAGCGTCGCGCTGCCCGAGTCGGAGCTTCGCCCTCTGCTGCCGGATCGGCTTGCGCTGGCGGCCGTCAACAGCTCGGCATTGTGTGTCGTCGCGGGCGAGTCCGAGGAGATTGACGCCTTTGCCCGTCTATTGGACGACAAAGGCTATGCGAGCCGACGGCTGCATACGTCCCATGCGTTCCATTCGCACATGATGGATCCGATATTGGCGGCATTCGCGGACAAAGTGCGCTCGATTCGGCTGAATGAGCCGGCGATGCCTTTCATTTCCAATGTGACAGGAACGTGGATTACGCCGGAAGAGGCAACGGATGCGGAATACTGGGTCAGACATTTACGGTCGACCGTGCGCTTTGCGGACGGGCTTGACGAGCTGTTGAGCAATCCGCGCGCCGTGTTCATCGAGGCCGGGCCAGGCAATGCGCTTAGCACGTTCGTGCGCAAGCATCTCGCCGCCTCGCGAGAGCGGGCAGTCGTTAATTTGCTTCGGCATCCCCAGGAAGCAGTGCCGGATTCGGCCCATCTGCTGCACACAATCGGGCGCCTCTGGCTGGCTGGCGTCGACATGGACTGGCAGGGCTTCTATGCGCACGAGCGGCGCAGACGCATCGAGCTGCCCACTTATCCGATGGAGCGGCAGCGATATTGGTTAGACGAACAACAACAGCCGCTGGCGGCGGGACGTCCATCTGCGCCGCGTTCCGGCAAAAACCCGAACATGGCGGATTGGTTCTATTATCCTTCGTGGGAACGCTCGCTGCTGCAGGAGCGCCCGGACGATCGGCAGCCGAACGGGCATAGCTGGCTACTATTCGCGGATGGCTGCGGTGTGGCGGACGAGCTGGCCGAACGTGTGCGCCTTGACGGGGATCGTGTCGCAACCGTGAAGGCGGGCGCCGCATTCGCCGCGCACGACGATGGAACGTTTACGCTTTCCCCCGGCTCGGCGAAGCATTACGCGCTGCTGCTGGAGGAGCTGCGGAAGCGGGACTTCACACCGGATCGCGTCGCCCATCTGTGGAGTGTCTCCACTCCTGATGAGGAAGTCGGACCGGCCGGGATGTCATCCGGATCGGAAACGGCTGAACAGCGCCAGCAAGCACTGGGGTATTACAGTTTGATATATCTGGCTCAAGCGCTGCGCAAGCAGAAGGAGGCCGCCGATGTCCGCATCGCCGTCGTGTCGACGGATATGCAGGAGGTAACAGGGCTGGAGCGGCTGTCTCCAGGCAAAATGACGCTGCTCGGTCCGTGCATGGTCATCCAACAGGAGTACAGCGGAATTACGTGCGTGAGCATCGACATCGATGTGCCGGAAGGAGCAAGCCATCAGCGGCGCATTGCCACTCAAATCATGGCAGAATTGTCGGTTCCGGCCTCGGATCGTCTCATCGCCTACCGCGGCCATTACCGCTGGGTGCAGAACTACAAGCCTATCGCCCTGCGCCAGGCAGAAACTCCGGCCGCACCATTCCGGGAGAAGGGTGTATACCTAATCACCGGAGGTCTCGGCGGAATCGGGATGCTGACGGCCGAATATTTGTCGCGGCATTTCCGGGCGCGGCTCATCCTCACCGGCCGTTCCGGCTTTCCGGCCCGGGACGAGTATGAGCATTGGATTGCCGAACACGGCGAGGAACATCCGGTCGTACGCAAAATCAGGCGCGTGCAGCAGCTGGAAGGGCTAGGCGCCGAGGTGACATACATGCAGGCCGATCTGTCCGACGAAGAACAGATGGGCCGCGTCTTCAAGTTCATTGACACCGCATACGGTTGTTTGCACGGGGTCGTGCAAGCGGCGGGGCTTCCTGGTGGCGACTCCTTCCGCGCGATAGAAAATATCGGCGGGGAGCAAGCTGACGAGCAGTTCCGGGCCAAAGTCCAAGGCTTGCAGACATTGGCAAGGCTGCTTGCCGACAGAGAGGCGGATGTGTGCATCCTGTTCTCATCCATCGCCAGTGTGCTGGGGGGACTCGGCTTCAGCGCCTATTCGGCTGCGAACCTATTCATGGATGCTTTTGCACGCAGACAGAATCGGGAAGGCGGGACGAAGTGGCTGTGCGTCAATTGGGATGCATGGGAGTTCTGGGAGGAGCACGAGTCAACGATCGGGGAATCGCTCGTCGAACTGGCAATATTGCCTGCCGAAGCGCCGGAGCTGTTTCAATACGTCTTCAACCCGTGCGACAGCAACCAGATCATCGTGTCCACGGGAGGCCTCCAGACGCGGATAGATCAATGGATTAGGCACGCAGGCAAGAAGAAGGAAGAGCCGGTTGGGGACGGCAGCTCATTCGTCAGGCCGAACCTGACCAACCCTTATGTCGCGCCGCGCAACCAAGTGGAGAAGGCAATTTCCGACGTTTGGAAACAATTTTTCCGCATCGATCAAGTGGGCATTCACGATAATTTCTTTGACTTGGGGGCGAGTTCGCTTGACATGATTCAAGTGACTGGCAAATTGAACGAAGCGTTGGACGAAAGCATCGCTGTCGTCGATATGTTCACCTATCCCACCATTCATGCGCTCGCTCAGCGTCTTAACCGGAATGGGCAGGACGAGGCAGAGGAAGCAGAAATGGAGCATCAGCTGATCGACTCCGTGGCGAAAGGCAAGAAGCGGCAGCAGCAGCAAAAAGAAAAAAGACGCAAAGGAGAGGTCTTGCAATGAGCGTATCGAACGGAAGGGAATATACCGGATCGGAAATCGCCGTCATCGGCATGTCGGGAAGGTTCCCGGGCGCCAAAAACTTGCGGGAATATTGGGATAACCTCCGCACCGGCAAGGAGAGCATTTCCTTTTTCAGCGATGAGGAGCTGTTGGAAGCAGGCATCGATGCAGAAGTGTTGCGTCATCCGAACTATGTGAAAGCAAAAGGGATGCTGGATGACATCGAATACTTCGATCCCGAGTTTTTTGACTATACCCCGCGCGAAGCGGAGGTCATGGATCCGCAATTTCGCCTTCTTCACGAATGCTCCTGGGAAGCGCTCGAACAAGCGGGGTACGACCCAAAGGCGTATAAAGGAGCCATCGGGCTATACACCGGCGCAGCCTTCAATTCCCACTGGTTCATGAGGGCGTTCAAGGGATTGGGGACGGCGGAGGAGTCCGCCACGCTGGAGACGGCCATGCTGAACCTGCGCGATTATATGGCAACGCTCGTGTCGTACAAACTGAACTTGAAGGGACCGAGCTTTACGGTTCAAACGGCTTGTTCAACGTCGCTCGTCGCCGTGCACCTGGCTTGCCAAGGATTGCTGAGCGGGGAGTGCAGCATGGCGCTTGCCGGAGGCGTGTCGATCCAACTGCCGAAGAAAACGGGCTATTTTTATCAAGAGGGCATGATTAACTCGCCTGACGGACATTGCCGCGCCTTCGACGAACAGGCGGCCGGCACCGTCTTCGGAGACGGGGCGGGCATCGTCGTCTTGAAACCGCTCGAGGATGCGCTCGCGGATGGAGACCACATATACGCCGTCATCAAAGGCTCGGCGATTAATAATGACGGCAACCGGAAAGTAGGCTATACCGCACCGAGCACGTCGGGACAAGTTTCCGTCATCCGTGCCGCCCATCACGTATCGGAAGTGGAGCCGGAAAGCATCAGCTACATCGAAGCGCACGGCACGGGGACGACGCTGGGTGATCCAATCGAGATTGAAGCGTTGAAAACCGCATTTCAAACGGAGAAGAAGCGGTATTGCGGCATCGGAACGGCAAAATCCAACATCGGGCATTTGAATAACGCCGCCGGGGTAGCCGGATTCATCAAGACCGTGCTGGCGCTTGCCCATAAACAATTGCCGCCGACGCTTCATTTCGAACGTCCGAATCCGAAGATCGATTTCGAGAACAGCCCGTTCTATGTCAACGACCAATTGAGCGACTGGAAAAACGACCATTACCCGCTGCGGGCTGGCGTAAGCTCATTCGGCATCGGCGGCACGAATGCACACGTCGTCTTGGAGGAGGCGCCGCCAGCCGCCGCTTCCTCCCCGGGCAGAACGGCGCAGTTGATCGCTATGTCCGCCAAGACGGAAGCTTCGCTCCACCGATTGACCGAGCGGATGGCCCGGCATTTGCAGGAGCATCCGGACGTGTCCTTGGCCGATATGGCGTATACGCTGCAAGTGGGGCGCGCGTCGTTCCTGCATCGCCGCACGCTTGTCTGCAGCAGCGCAGAGGAAGCTGCCGGACAGCTGGCGCAGCCCGATTCAACCGATGTCCAGAGCGGGATTGCCGTTGCCGATGACAAGCCGGTTGTATTCATGTTCTCCGGCCAAGGCTCGCAATACGTCGGGATGGGAAGGGAGCTATATGAGCGGGAACCGGTCTTTCGCGACGAAGCGAACCGCTGCTTCGAACAGATGCCGGGCGAGATCGGTCAGGAGGTGAAGCGGGTTCTATATCCGTCTGCCGAAGAGCCGGAAGCTGCCGGCGCTCTCATCAACCGGACGGACATCGCGCAGCCGATCATATTTACGGTCGAGTACGCGCTTGCCAAGCTGATGATGAAGTGGGGACTGAACCCGCAGGCAATGATCGGGCATAGCATTGGCGAATATGTCGCCGCGTGTATCGCCGGCGTCTTCTCGTTGGAAGATGCCATCCGGCTGGTCACGCTCCGCGGCCAATTGATGCAGAGCCTGCCGGGCGGCGACATGCTGAGTGTCCCGCTAACTGAGGAGGAGCTGCTGCCGCTGCTGTCCGGCGACCTGTCGCTGGCCGCGGCAAACGCTCCTGCCATGGCCGTCGTGTCGGGTCCACATGATGCGGTTGAGGCACTGGCTGCCTCGCTGGAGGAGAGAGGACTCAACTGCCGGCGTCTTCATACATCCCACGCGTTCCATTCTGCGATGATGGAGCCGATGCTGGAGGAATATGAGCGTGAGGTGGGCAAGCTTGTGCTGAATCCGCCGCACACACCGATTATTTCAAATGTTACGGGGACGTGGATCCGGGACGAGGAAGCGGTAAGCCCGGCTTACTGGGTGCGGCATCTGCGCAGTACGGTACGGTTCGCGGACGGATTAACGACGCTGTTCGCCGAGTTGGATGCTGCGTTTGTCGAGATTGGCGGAGGCAATGCGCTGACCACATTTGCAAGATGTCATACGGAGGCAAAGGGGGATCGCGTCTTCGTGAACCTAATGCGGCATCCGCAGCAGAGCATGTCGGACGTGACGCATCTGCTCCAGCAAGTCGGACGGTTGTGGAATGCCGGCGTGAAATTCGACTGGACCCGCTTCTACGGGGAGGAGAAAAGGAATCGCATTCCTTTGCCAACGTATTCGTTTGATCGCAGACGCTTCTGGATCGATGAAGAGGGAATCCGCATCGTTCACTCAGCTTCACCGACGGAGAGCGCCGGGCAATCCGACAGCACGGAGCGGCATGCGCGACGGGAGATGTCGAGCGGGTTTACCGCTCCGCGGAATCCGCTGGAAGAGACGTTGGCAGCCATATGGCGGAATCTGTTCGGCATCGAGGAAATCGGGATTCACGATGATTTCTTTGAATTGGGCGGCCATTCCTTGAAGGCGACCAGCCTCATCACCAAGATACATAAGGAGCTCGATGTGGAGCTGGTATTGTCGGATATTTTCAGCATGCCGACGATTAGCGCGCTTGCTCAGCATATTGGACAAATGGAGAAAAACGAATATTTGGCAATCGCGGCGGCGGAACGGAAACCGAACTACCAGCTCTCATCGGCTCAGAAGCGAACATTCCTTATCCATCAGCAAATCGGCCAGGTGACCACCTACAACATGCCGATGGCCTTGTTGGTGCACGGAAAAGCTGACGCGGATCGGTTTGAGGACACTTTTATTAAATTGATTCACCGTCATGAAAATATGCGCACTTCGTTCCACATGGTGGACGGAGAGCCGGTGCAGCAGATCCACGAAAGCTTCAAGTTTGCCGTCGAGCGCCTCGAAGCAGACGAGGAGGACATGAAGAAGATAGTGAGACGGTTCATTAAGCCTTTCGATTTGGGCCAAGCCCCGCTTATCCGCGCCGCCTTCGTCAAGCTCGCGCCAGAAAAGCATGTGCTGCTCATGGATATGCATAATATCGTGTCGGACGGCGCGTCGATGAACGTGTTCATCAAGGAGTTCAGCGACCTGTATGCAGGCAAAGATCTGCCGTCATTGCGGATTCAGTATAAAGATTATGCGGAATGGCAGCACCGTCTGCTGGGCGGGGATGTTATTCGGAAGCAAGAGGAATATTGGATGAGCCAGTTCCGGCAAAACATTCCGGTGCTGAATATGCCAACCGACTTCGAGCGGCCCGAATTCCAATCGTTCGTCGGCAGAGCGCACAAGCTCAACCTGTCCAAGGAAACGGCAGATCGGATGAACGCCTTGGCCAAATCGCAAAATGTCACGATTAACGTGCTGCTGTTTCACCTGTACACGATCGTGCTGCACAAATATACCGGCCAACACGATGTGACGGTCGGGTCGCTGGTCGCAGGCAGGCGTCATGCCGACGTGGAACATCTGATCGGCATGTTCACCAACTTCCTGCCGATCCGGGTCAGCTTCGAGGAGCGTCGCACCATTCTCGATCAGCTGCGCACTCTGAACGACACGATGATGAACGCCTATGAAAATCAAGATTTCCCGTTTGACCGGATGGTGGAGAAGCTGTCCGCGAAATTGCCGCGCGGCCGCAATCCGCTGTTTGACACGATGATGATTTTCCACAACGAGTTTGACGGAGATACGGTGCTGAACGCCGAAGGGCTCACCTTTGAGAACTATGACATTACGAAAGGGATCTCCAAGCTCGACTTCAAGCTCGATATAGGCTATGCGGATAACGGCGGGCTGCTCTGCGTAATGCAATATAACACCGCCTTGTTCGTCGAAGAGACGATGGCGGGGCTGATGCGGCATTTTACCGAGCTGATTGACTTGGTGCTGGCCAACCCAGAGCAGGAGCTGGGGGAATTGAACTTGTTCACCGAAGCAGAACAGCGCGAATTGGCCGCGAAGAGACGCAATCTCGCACCGGAACGTACCTTTACCGTGACGGCCGCCTCTACCTTTACGGCGGAGCCGATTCGCCCCTATGTCAACTGGTGGGGGGAGCAATTCGGAACGCGCATCGACATCCGTTTTGCGCCGTATCACCAAGTGTTTCAGGAGCTCTTGAACCCGGGCAGCTCTCTCTCGTCCGATGGCGACGCCGGACTGTTGCTCGTCCGCTTCGAGGATTGGCTGCGGGATGACCGTTCGCCGGAGCCCGAACAGATTAAGAAGCTGGAACGCGCGCTCGCCGACCTAGTGGAGGCGATCTCCGCAGGGTGGAGCACAAGGCCGCTGTTCGCGGGAGTATTTCCCGTGTCGGTATCACTTACGGCCTCTCCGGTAATGGCGAGTTATTTGGAGGAGCTGACGAACCGATGGAAGCGCGAGTTGGAACGGCTGGAGCATGTCCATGTCATCGACTTCAGAGAGGTTGGCGGGATGTTTGGTATCGAGCAAACGTATGATGCCGCCGCCGATCGAGCTGCGCATATGCCGTTCACGCCAGAATATTACGCAGCAATCGGGACATTCACGGCACGCAACCTGTTGGCTTGGCAAGGACATCCATTCAAGGTCATTGCGGTGGATTGCGACAATACGCTGTGGCATGGAGTGTGCGCTGAAGATGGAGCGGAAGGGTTAACGGTCGGGGAGCCTTATCGTGAGCTGCAGCGGTATCTGCTGACTAAGCAGCAGGAAGGCATGCTGCTTGTGCTCGTCAGCAAGAACAATGAAACGGATGTGTGGGACGTATTCGATAAACATCCTGACATGCTGCTGAAAAAGGAACATCTCGCCGGCTGGCGCATTAATTGGAATGCAAAATCCGAAAATCTGAAGGAACTGGCGGAGGAACTCCGGTTAGGATTGGACAGCTTTATTCTAATCGACGACAGTTCGCTAGAATGTTCCGAGGTTCAGTCGAAATGTCTAGACGTGCTCACGCTGCAGCTCCCCGACGAACGGCAAATGCCGGCATTCCTGCAGCATGTCTGGGCGTTGGACCGCATCCGGGTGACGGAAGACGATAAGCAGAGAACCGAGATGTACGCGACGGAACGCAAGCGCGGCGAAGTTCGCGCATCGGCCGCATCGCTGCAGGCGTTCCTCGATGAATTGGATCTGATGATGAGCATGAGCGAGGCGAGTGCCGAGCAACTGCCGCGCATTGCCCAGCTTATGCAGCGAACCAACCAATTTGTGCTGAACGCCGACCGCAGCACGGAGAGCGACTTGGCAGTCGTTCTTGATAATCCTGATACGACGTGCTGGGCGATTGAAGCCGCGGATAGATTCGGCCGCTACGGTCTGGTCGGGGCGGTCATTACGAGATGCGAGGACAACAACGTGCATCTGGACGCCTTCCTCCTGAGCTGCCGGATTCTCGGAAGAGGAATAGAAGCTGCCGTGCTGAGTTCCTTGAAGCCATACTGCCGTGAACGGCAGGCCGATTATATCGAAGCTGTCTGCACGCTTACCGGGAAGAACGAACCGATGCTGGCCTTTTTGAAAACAGGAAAGTGGGTCGTGACGGAGGAGACGGATCGGGTCGTGCGTTTCCGGCATGCAGTGGAAGATTTACCCGACACCATCGGCCATATCCAATGTTTCCACAACGCTCCCCTTCCCGGCAACGAAGAGCCGCAGCGCGCTGGGAATGAAGGAAATCGTACGGAAGACCTCGTCTCTGCAGCAGAGCGAAGCTTAGAACGGCCAACCTGGGAGGTAGCTGTTGACGGCCGGGAAAGTCAGCTGCACAGGCATCAACTGATCCCGCTGCAATATTATAGCGCCGCCCGGTTGCTTCAACTTCCGGTGCAGGAAGCGGAGGAGGGGGAGGCGCAAAGAGCCGCATACCGTGCGCCGACCAATGAGGTGGAAGCGGCAATGGTGCAAATTTGGGAGCGGGTGCTAGGAATCGGCAACATCGGAATTGACGATGACTTCTTCCGTTTGGGTGGCAGTTCCCTTCATTCCGTCCGTGTCGAGATTGAAATGGAGAAGCAAGGTCTCTTCACGGATGGGCAGCAATTATTCAAATATCGAACGATACATCAATTGTGTCCGTTCATTCGTGTCTCCGTTATGGATTAATTCGGAGCGCACCATATTCAAGGCATCTGCTGATAAAGGAATCCTTTATGGCAGATGCCTTGCTTTTGCTTGGGAAATATAGGATAATGATTGCGTTTGTTAGTGTTCCAGAATCATACATATGAAGATATTGATGGGTTCCATAAATGATAAAGGAGATAGAAGAAAAATATGAATAACGAAGTAATGAATTCGATTTATTCCCAAGTGTCAATTAAGGATGGAAAAAAAGTAATCGAGAACATTCTTCTGGATATTTACTTTAAACCGGGCATCTCTACGAAGGACATCGCAAGAAAGACGCTGCTGCCGTTGCCGATTGTGGCTGCCATTAAGAAGGAATTTATTAAGGCAGGGGTTATCGAACAGAATCGGGGGGTCAATTGCACCCCAAGAGGGATACGGTTAGTCGAGCATACAATGGGCTATGGACAATTGGATCGCTCCTTGTATCAGCGTTTGAAATATGAACAATGGCAGCCGGACGAGCTGGATAGCATGCTGACGAAGTTGGAAGGCGTTTTTGAGGGGCGGCCTCAGGTGGATGTTACCATCGACCAATCCCGGTGCACCCTGGAGACAAGCATGAAGCGGGCCATTCTCGCGCTCCGGCACGAGGCTCTTATTGGGAGAGATATCGTTTGCCTAGGGGACGATGATCTGGTTAGCGTCTCTTTAGGGTTTCTGTTGAAGCAACTATTTCAGCAAGATGCCCACAAGTCCAACACCCGCATACATCTGTTCGAGATTGATAAACGTATTATCAGTTACGTGAACTACCTTGCGGAAGTTGAAGATCTGCCGATCGTGTGCTACGAAATGGATTTTCGCGAACAGCTCCCAGCAGACTTTTTGCGTCGTTTCGATTGTGTGTTTACCGATCCCCCTTACACGCAGCAAGGGATGTCGTTATTCGTATCGCGAGGAGTCCAATTGCTGAAGCAAGAGATCGGGCTGCCCATCTTCCTCTCGTTCGCTCACAAATCACCGGACTTTGCCTTGGCGATGCAGCGGGAATTTTCGAGAATGGGCTTGCTTGTGACGAGTGTCTTGCCTCGTTTTAATGAATATATCGGAGCGGAAATAATAGGTAACACGAGCCAGATGATTGTGTTACAATCTACGGAAGAGACGAAGGAAAGCATTGCCCGTGATTATCGGGATGCCCTCTATACGGGAGAAGTAAGACGCACGATTCGCTCTTACGAATGCAAACGTTGCAATCACGTGACTGAGGTCGGCTTTCAAATGCAATGGCAAACGATAGAGCAGTTGAAGAAAGAGGGCTGCCCGAGCTGCCGGCATGACACCTTTGAGCTCATTCAAAAAAAGAACGCATAAGAACGCAGAATGGAGTCACACCAAGATGTCGATCAGAGAAATCGAGCCGAATGACATTGCGATTATCGCAAAATTTGAAACAGATATTTCTGTCATATCATTCGGAGAGGATGCCGTTACCGATCCTCAATTTCATGCCAAGAAGCTTGAAAAGGCACTTCGTTATGAGAAAAAAGGGATGCTTGTCCTGGAAGTCGACGGGAACATTGCAGGCTGGATGTGGATTACGCCGAAGGAAAACTTCGTGACGAAAGAAACCTATGCCAATTTCAGAAGCTTCTACATCGAAGCATCCTTCCGCGGCACCGCCTATGTGGATGAACTATTTGAAGCGGGAATGACGTACTGCAAGGGAGAGGGTGCCATGCATATCATCGGAAAGGTGCACGTGAGCAATTTGCCGATGCGGCTGCTTTATAAAAAGTATGGTTTCAAACCAACACACCTAACGATGGAATTATTCGCTAATGATTCAGATGATTAAATGCGTAGTATGGGACTTGGACGATACGTTGTGGGAAGGGACGCTAAGGGAAGACGAAGCGGGCGTCAAGCTGCTGCCAGAGATCGCTGCCGTCATCGACACATTGGATCAGCGTGGGATTCTCCATAGCATTGCCAGCCGCAACAGTTGGGAACAAGTGAAAAACAAACTGGAGCAGCTGGGAATCGCCCATTTCTTCCTGTACCCGCAGTGCCATTTCGATTCAAAAGCAGCGAGCATGGAGCGGATTGCGAAGGAACTGAACATCGGATTGGATACGCTTGCGTTTGTCGACAACGATCCGTTCGAACGATTTGAAGTGAATTATTATGTGCCTCAAGTACATACCTATGCTGCACACCAATATCGGGAGCTGCCTGAGTATCCCGAATTTCAGGTTGTCCAGGCAACCGAGGAAACGGCGAGCCGACGGCAATATATGCAGGCGCGGCAAATGCGGGAGGAAGCCAGAAAAGCGCACAAGGGCAGTCGCGAGCAATTTTTGAAAGAATGCCGTATGAAGCTGCAGATCAGAACGGCGCGGCAAGAAGATTACCTGCGGGTTGTTGAATTGTCCCATCGCACCAATCAGATGAACAGCCTGTTGGAACGGATTGATTTGCCGTTCGTCGAATCGTATTGCAACCAGGACAGCCACTATTTATATGTGGCCAAGCTGGAGGACCGCTTTGGCGCGCATGGGCTGATCGGCACTTGTTTTGCAACGGTCACAGAGGACAGGATCGATATCAAGCTGTTCTGCATTTCTTGCCGGATTGAAGGCCGCGGCATCGCTTCCGCCTTTTTGTATACGGTCCTGGAACGATTGGGGCAACAGGTGCCGCAGGCGGACGCCGTGCGTTGTCTGTTAGTGCGCAAACAACGAAATTTGCCTGCAAGGCTATTGTTGGAGATGCTGGGCTTCAAGAAAACCATTACAGAAGATGAGCAATCCACTTACATGCTGCCGCTGCCGCTCCCGCGCATGGCATTCGATTGGCTCGAGATAGGAGAATAAGCGATGAACCGTGATGCCATTGAACAAGAGATTGTGGACTTGATCAAGGAAATGTTGAATTTGCCGTTCGTCGATGCAGATACCGTCTTAGTCGGTAATACCGGGGTTCTGGACTCGATGACGATAGTGAGACTTCTTGCAGAGATAGAGCATCGGTTTGAATTTACGTTGGACGAGGATGATTTGACGTTGGATTCCATAAGCAATGTCAAGCGTCTGACGGAGTGGGTCATCAAGAGCAGACAGGCGAGTCATTGAGTTGTTGTACAGCCTCATTTGGGAATGCAGTCGTTCCCAGACACCGCGCCCCCGCAGGAATTTTTCCTGAAGGGGCGCGGTGTTTTTTTTGACAGATTTCTTTCCCAGAGCAGTTATGTCTATTCCATCCCTTGCCTTACTCTCCCCTACATTCAGAATGGCAGCTCCACCCTTCCTATCGAACGAGAGGATGTAGTTCGGATTTCCGTGTAATGGTCCTTAGCCCCATTCACCCAAACAGTCAGGAAGGAGGGCGATGGGGATACGGCAAATGCTATTTCGAACGATGGCATAAAGCGGCCGCATACTATCGCAGTGAAATCGAGCTATCTAATGGGTGTGCCGTCTTCTGAAGGAAGGGGAGAATGAAGCGAAGGGGCGGCTCAAGCAAATCACCCTCAGTCTGAGCGCGCCATTGTACGAACGGCACCTATCGTTCATGATGCAGCGTCCCTGCCTTACTATTTGACAATGGTACGTTAGCGATAAAGCATAAAAACCTGCCTAAGAGGTGATCGCTCATCTTTGAAAGGCCTCGAGAGAGGTTTTCTCGCATGCAGAGTATTTCAAAAATTGTTAAAGGGGTGGTTCAAAAAGCCCCTTTTTGAAGAGGCACTTAAAGAAATAGTGAACACAAAAAAATAGCTACTATTGTAAAAGTTGGCATGTTATAATCGGGTTGCAATATATGACATCACGTGAATATTTATACATAAAAATGTTGATTTTTGAGAGAAGAGAGGTGAGTTTGCTTTAGGGGTTGTTCTAATCGTAAAACGCTGCAGCTACGACTGAAACAGATTCATGACGCATAAGAAAATTCTTAAACCAATGGAGGAATTTCAATGAAGCCGAATGAACATGGGACAGCGAGTGAGACAGATACGATGGCGCAAGACGCCGTAACCATTGTCGGATATACGGATCAATTTAGCATACAGCCTGGTCAAGAACTGAATTTTATGATCGACACGGCGAGTTCCGTTTACACAGCTAGCGTTGTGCGGTTATGCGGTGGAATGCCCGATCCGGACAACTCGTCATACTTGCCGACGGAGACCATACCGGCAGATTGCGCTGGCGAATACCCCGGGCGACGGCAGACGACTGCTGCCGGCTCCTATGCCGAGCTGCCGTTGCCGGAAGAGTGGCTGCAAGGCGGCGAATTCTCGGTACAGATGTGGGTCTGTCCGACGATACCTGAATATTGCCGGGCGCAGACCGTCTGGTCGGCACGCTCCGCCGACGGCGCGTCTGGAGCAGATCTGACGCTGGAAGAGGACGGACATGTAACGTTTTCCTTGACCGGCGGCTGCGGGCAATCCGTTAATGTGCGCAGTGACGCGCCGCTGGAAGGAAATGCGTGGTACTTCGTTGCCGTGCAGTATTCCGTGCGAAGCGGGGCAGCGACTCTCTACGTCAGCTACCGTGATGGATGGAAGCCTAATGACGACACGCAAGTATGCACTGCGGCTGCGAAGCTGGACTACACGAACGTCGTCATATCCCGCGTCCTGCTTGCCGCAGATTCGGACCCAGACGCGCTCGCACGCACCTCTCGCCATTACAACGGAAAAATTGGCAACCCGCGGTTTTTCCGAGAGTATTTTAACGAGGAGCAGCTGCATGACTTGTCAGTCGGCGCGGACAAAGGGACTGACGGCTTGCTCCTCGTCGCTGATTACGATTTTGGCGTCGACATTTCATCGTCCCGGCTTGTGGATCTGTCGGCAGGAGGCTACCACGGCACCTTGCGTCAAGGCGGCACACGCGCCGTTACCAGTCACAATTGGAACGGAGAACAGGTGGATTACCGGCTCGCTCCGGAACAATACGCGGCGGTTCATTTCCATGACGACGACATTGAGGATGCCGGTTGGGAGACCGACATTACTTGGCGGCTTCCAGAGGATTTAGCCAGCGGCGTATACGCGCTCAAATTGGAGGCAGAAGGCAATATCGACTACATCCCATTCTTTGTGCGGCCTGTACAAGGCACTGTAACAGCACCCGTCTTGTTTCTTGCACCGACCAACACCTATCTGGCTTACGGCAACGAGCGGCTGTTCAAATTGGCCAAAGATTATTTGCCCGACGATTATGTTCTCCCGGCGCAAGACGTTTATTTAGACGAGCACCCCGAGCTCGGCAATTCCATTTACGATCTCCACAACGACGGCAGCGGCGTTCAGTACTCTTCCCGATTGCGTCCGATCTTAAATCTCCGGCCTCACTATCGCAATTGGCGGGCTGTGCGCCACTTCTCGGCTGATTTGTACATTACCGGCTGGCTGGAGCAGCGGGGACAGAGCCACGACGTAGCCACTGACGATGATTTGCACAATGAGGGCATTGACTTGCTCCGGCCTTATAAGGTATTGATTACCGGCAGTCATCCTGAATATTGGACGCGCCCAATGATGAAGGCGCTGGAGCAGTATTTGGCAGACGGCGGCCGCTTAATGTATCTGGGAGGAAACGGATTCTACTGGGTGACCAGCTTGGATCCGGATCGGCCGCATCTGTTGGAAGTGCGGCGCGGCAACTCCGGTTCCCGCTCCTCGGACTCCCCGCCAGGCGAGCTGTTCCACAGCACGACGGGCGAGCCAGGAGGCATTTGGCGACACTATGGATACGTGCCTCAGCGTCTTGTCGGCGTAGGCGTCACGGCCTTGGGCGGTGGAACGGCCTGCGGCTATCGCCGTCTGGAAGACAGCTTTCATCCGTCAGCCCAATTTATTTTTGACGGGATCGGCGATGACGAGATTATTGGCGACTTTGGATATGCTGCGGGCGGTGCGGCTGGTGATGAGATCGATCGCTATGATCTCAAATTCGGTACGCCTCGACATACGCTGTGGCTTGCCACGTCGACCGGATTTGACAATAATTATCAATTTTTGCATGATGATCAGCTGCATACTGCGCCTGGTCAGGGCGGCTGTGACAACCCGCTGGTACGGGCGGACATGACCTATTTTGATATCCATGGCGGAGGCGCGGTGTTCTCCGTCGGATCGATTAACTGGGCTGGGAGCCTTGCTTGGAACGACTATGACAACAATGTCTCCCGCATCAGTGACAACGTCCTGAAGCGGCTGCTTGCCGAGCAAGACAGTCCAGCTGTCCCTTCGGCCGAGGGTGTGTGAGATGCATCGGCAGTTGTCCGGAGCCTTCACTGCACCGATATCGGAATAAACGCGCTTACGGAGGAAATGAATCATGAGCAGGAAGCTTACCACTGTCGTATTGGGAACAATTCTTGCATGCTTTAGTTTACTGAGCTTTCAGGCCAATCAACCAGTAGAGGCGGCAGCTGCCGCCTCCTCTGGAAAGGCGAAAAACGTTATCTTTATGATTCCCGATGGCTTTTCCACTGCTTTTGCCACCAACTATCGCTTGTTCAAAGGTCAACCGTCGGTGATGGACTCCTTGCTTGTAGGTATGGTAAAGACATACTCCGCCGATTCCGCGTTAACCGATTCCGCCGCTGCGGCGACCGCGATGGCTACGGGGCATAAGACTAACAATGGAATGATTGGGACTACTCCGGACGGGATACGACACAAGACGATTCTCGAAGCGGCGCATGAACAAGGAAAGGCAACCGGGCTGGTAGCGACAGCGAGCATTACCGATGCAACTCCAGCCGCTTTCTCTTCGCATATTTTCTCCCGCGACGAAGAAAGCGATATTGCACTGCAGCAATTGGGAAAAGCAGATGTTCTTTTAGGGGGAGGCAAGGACTTCTTTCTTCCCGAGTCGATGGGAGGCAAGCAAAAGGAACGCAATCTTCTGGAAGAAGCCAAGCGAAGCGGTTATACCATCGTGGAGGACCGCAATCAACTGCAATCCGCAAGCGGTGGCAAAATTCTCGGCCTGTTCGCCGGCAGAGACATGGCGCCTGAGCTCGACCGGAGACATACGAATGAACCAAGCTTGAAAGACATGACCGCCAAAGCCATCGACACGCTCCGCAAAGACAAGGACGGCTTTTTCCTGCTGGTGGAGGGGAGCCAGATCGATTCGGCTGGCCACTATAATGACGCCGCATGGGCTATGAAGGATACGCAAGCGTTTGAAGAAGCGGTCGCGCTGGCGCTCGACTTCGCCAAAAAGGATGGCAATACTCTAATCGTCATCGTCGGCGATCACGACACAGGCGGAATGTCGGTCGGCGGGTATGGTCAAATTGGCGCCAAGCTTGACGTGCTGCATCAGGTCAAAGCATCCGGGATCTTTATGGCGGACAGGCTGAAGTCAGATAGAAGCAATGTTAAAGAAGTACTTAAAACGTATGCGAACATCGATGTGACTGCTGCGGAAGAAGCCAAAATCAAGAGTGCCAAAGATGCGATGCAAGCCATTAATGGCGTCATCAGCGAACGTGCCCTGGTAGGTTGGATTACCTATTTGCACACCGGCGTGGATGTTCAGATGTATGCATTTGGTCCGGGCTCGGATTTGTTCCGGGGATTGCATAACAATACGGAATTGCCGCATCTGGTTGCTCAAGTGTTGAACATCGATTTCGGCAATGATGGTCATAAGAAGTGAAGATGACATGTAAAAAAACCGAGAGAGCTTTGCTGCTCCCTCGGTTTTTTATTTGAGTCGAGCCTCTATATTAATGGAAAGTGAAGTTGCCAAGGTGATGCTAAGCTTCTTCCAAGGCACCTGCCGGCCCAAAAAACTCGTAATGAATGCGGTCCGCTGATACATCTAGTCCTTTCAAGGCCCGGTAGATGGCCTTCATGAACGGGACAGGCCCGCAGAAGTATACATCTGCCTGCTGCCAGACATCGGCCGGCACCGTCGCAGCGAGCCACTCCGCGTCGATAAGCCCTTGGCGGTCGCATGTATCGCCCGCCTCAGAGCGCTCGTAGCAGACGAAGCTGCGGATGCGGCTGTTCGCCTCCGTCACGGCGCGGACTTCTTCGCGCAGCGCGTGCATGCGACGATTGTGCGCTGCATGCACGAAATAGACGTCCCGCTCTGGCTCGTGCTTCGCCAGCGTGTGCAGCATGCTCATCATTGGCGTGAGCCCCACGCCGCCGCTGAGCAGCACGACCGGCGACGATGTTCCTGTCCGCAGCGTGAATTCGCCGGCCGGCGCGGTAGCTTCCAACGTATCGCCTTCCTGCATGGCATTGTGCAGATAGCAGGATACGACGCCGGCCGTGCCACTGTCCAATCCGTCTTCGCGCTTGACGCTAATGCGGTATGTGTCTTGGCCCGATGCATGGGACAAGCTGTAATGACGCAGGTGAAGGTTGTCCTGCCCCGCCGGCTTCACGCGTACTGTCAAGTATTGGCCCGGCAAATAAGCAGACAGTACTCCGCCATCAGCAGGCTTCAAGTAGAAGGAAGTGATGACATCTGATTCCTTCACTTTGCGGTCGACGATGAAGCTGCGGAAGCCTTCCCAGCCGCCTTCTTGGTCCGCTGCCGCTTGATACATCTCCTGCTCGACCGCAATGAACGCGTCCGCAATGACGCCGTATGCTTCCGCCCATGCTTGAATGATGTCGTCGGTAGCGGCATCGCCCAGCACGTCTTTAATAGCCATCAACAGATGCTCGCCGACGATGGGGTAATGCTCCGGCCGGATGTTGAGGGCGCGATGCTTGTGCCCGATTTGCTTCACGACGGGAATAATGGTCTCCAGCCGGTCAATGTTCGCCGCCGCAGCATAGACGGCATTCGCCAGCGCTTGCGATTGGCGGCCTTGACGTTGGTTGGCATGGTTGAATATGTTCAAGAGCTCGGGATGCCGCTCGAACATTAATTCATAGAAGCGCTTCGTAATATCGGGCCCTCGCTCTGCCAAGACGGGCACCGTCGCTTTGACCAATTCAATCGTACGTGGACGTAACATAATACTCATCCTCTCTTTTGTGTCACAGCCGACATCTCTTTATCTTCTATACTTTTGCTTATTCATATTCATAAACGGGAAGTACACCTTCATTGTACGAGTGTGATATACATCACAATGTGATCGCGGTCACAGTGAATATGAGACATATGTGAACGAACGGAGGGACGACTGTGTACGACGGAGGAAAGGCTTCTATTTCTGCTTGCACAATGATTCAAATACAGGCAGATCGGGTACATACACCATGTAGGCATTCCGAATCTGCGATCGGCACATATGACATCAATGAGGGAGTATTTCAACGAAAAGCAAAGAGGGTCATGCAGAAACGTGGTGCAGAATCGATAGGATTCACATTTACGGCGGCAGAACATGAACGGGGGCGAAATATGAAGAATATGCCCGGTTCAGCCGGAATATACATTATGGTATAATACAAACAAGAAGTGCAAACTGCACACAGGAATTCAAAAAATTACAAAAGAAAGGATCAGGATACCAATGTGTCCCCGAAGGATGCTTCCCCAAAGGACAGTCTGGAAACGTTATGATCTTTCTTACATCTAGCTTCCTCTCGCCGATAGTTAACTAGTCACCTGACGGTAAGACTGACCGCGAAGGAAGCGTGAAAAATGATGCTGCGAAGGATGAATTCCTCATCTCGCTTTCTCGCCGTCGGTCGAAGGACTACTTTACGGACGACGAGAGGGAATGAAGATGAGGAGAAACGAACAATTACGTCAAATTAGTTGGATGCTGTTTGGCTCGATACTGTTGGCTTTCAGTTATTATCACATTAATTTTCAAAATCATTTGGCTGAGGGCGGATTTGTCGGTTTGGCGCTGCTTGGAAAGTACGCATTTGATTGGTCTCCGGCGCTGACCGTGCTGCTGCTTGATATTCCGGTTTGTATCGCCGCCTGGTTTTTTAAAGGGCGGACCTTCATTATGAATACGGCGATTGCTACTGGCGTATTCTCGTTGACGTACGAGCTGTGCGAACGCTATTCGCCTTGGGTTATGAATTTTGGCGATAACATGGTGCTGGCAGCGGTTGTGTCCGGTGTGTTAACCGGTCTGGGCGCAGGGATCGTCTTGCGCCACGGAGGCGCAACTGGCGGCGACGATATTTTGGCGCTGTTCTTGAGCCGCGTGACGAGCTTAAGCGTTGGCACGGTGTTTATTCTATTTGATATAGCGGTATTGCTGGTGTCCTTGTTCTACTTGCCGCTTGCTGATATGTTATATACGATTTTGGCGGTCAGCATTGCGGGACAGATCATTACATGGACAGTACATGCTGGAACGACTCGTCGTCGCTCTGTGCCTGTGCGGCCTGCGGTCCGACACCAACATGGATAACTTGAATTCAAGTTCATTAGAAGAACCGTCCGATTACTTCCTGCAGGAAGGGAATCGGGCGGTTCTTTGTAATTTGTCAGTCTATACCTCGCATTACGGGAAGCTGATATGCTGGACTCCCGCGAATATATAATTCCACAGATCAGTGTTCGCTTCTCCATCGAGAGGTGCTTCAATGGCACAGATGTGTTCAAGCGGCCAGTGGCATTCTAAGACGCCGTAGTTAGAAGTATGATTGACGAGGAGAACATGAAATTGATTTTTCACAATAGCGCGCAATTCGTCCTGAAGTTCAAGCGCTTCCTCATAAGTTCCGCCCAAGCGCAGCAATAAAATCCGTTGACTGCATTCCATTTTTTCGAAAAAACGAAGTATGCGCCGGTTTACCTTTTCCTTAAATGAAGGATAGCTCGCCCAATGATCTAACTGGTTGTAAGCAACGGGAAAGTCGTGGGCCGACATAATGTTGTATTCGTTGTCTCGGATTAGGAAATTGAGTCCGCCTGCGTGAGTACCGATGACAGACATATGAGGGAGTTCCATAAATCCGGCGAACCGGTTCCGCAGAAGCTTGCTGACGCCGGGCAGCGACGGAGAAACCATCCAGTCCAATACTCCGCTGTAATGCCTTAATTGATGAATGGCGAGCTTATTGGCGGCGTAACAATTGCTGCCTAGACTGAACACGGCATCGTAGCTGCCTCTAGTTTGTGCTAACTGCATACAATCATCTCCTCTACCAATTGTAGTATAGTATGCAGCGTTAACTAGAAGGGATGGATCAATGACTCCCTGCACGAACGGAATCGGACAATGACAGAAGTTAAAATAAAAAAGAAGCAGAATGAATGTTCGCCATATATCTGTCATAAGCTTGTTCCAAGGACAAGTGAAGGAGGGGGCGCAATATGGAATCTCTGATGAAAGCGATGCTTGATAAGCTGCCGTCGTGGTCGTATCAGCTGTTCGCAGTCGTCATTGCGGCAGGCTTGGTGTTTTATTTTATAAAAACGTTATATATCAATAAAAAGTTCACCGAGGTCGTTCACGAAGTGCTTCACCGCGAGGATCGGCTGCAGAGCTTACAGGTGAGGGTGGATGAACTGCAAACGGTCGGCCTTAAGACCGAGCACGCTTCGCAGCAGACCTTATCGGCGCTTAGGAACATCAAGCCGTTCGTAGAGACGCTAAATGGGCTGCGTGCGTTGGACGATCCGTATACCGTGCTTCATGAATCGGCCTTCTTATTGCAGCGCATGCTCGATATGCTGGCAGTGGACATGAAATGCTCGCCCGGCGGTCATCACCGCTGCGGCATTTGGGTGTATGAGGAGCCTTTTGTGACGCTTCATTTGGCTTCCGCCGGATTTCCGAAGCACTACGTCGATACGCGGCAGCTGCATATCGATCGTTCGGTTGTCGGACGTTCCTTCCGCAAGCAGATGACTGTGCAAAGCGCGGATGTGCTGAAGGATGAAGATTGGGAGCGCAATCCCGAGTCCAAAAGTCCGTACCGCGCCTTAATTTGCATTCCGCTTGGCGCTTTCGGGGCACTGACGATAGACGGATTGGAGGCGTTCAATGAGTCGAGCGCCGTCATCGGCGAGCTGTATGCCGCTGTTTTCACAGGGATTATGACGGAGCGGCAGGCTGCTCTGGGAAGGTTCGGAGAAGACAGAGGGGGGCCAGCATCGGCAGACTTGGCCTAGCGGGCGCTGTGAAGAGGCTGTCTGCAGAGCGCGGAGCCAGCCGGCCCATAAAATAAGATCATTCCAGGGGTATGCCGGAGGAATGACCTTATTTGCTGTTATTTCCGGAACAAAGACAGCAACAAAGATGCGACGAGGCTAACAATGATGCACGTGACGATTGGAAAATAGAAGGTTGAGTTTTCCTTTTTGACAATAATATCGCCAGGCAGCTTCCCGAGAGGAATCCAGCGGCTTACAACTGCCCAGAGCACACCGATAACGATGAGCGCGATGCCTAATCCGATCAATATTTTAGGAATGGATGGCATATGCAACGCACCTCTCTCTGAAACGTATTGGTTTATGCGTAGTTGTAACTCTATTATACCCTTTCGGGACTTTTGCGGCGCAGACGAGCGTCGAAATTTTAGCGTGGAAAAGGAAGTGAATATATGCAGCTGCAGCACCTGCAAGTACGGGATCGGTCCTTGGCAGAGCGGATGGTGCATCCGGATAGCGACGTTATGTTTGCCGGCATTCTGGCAGGCGATCATCCAGGCGAAGTATGGGTGGATGACACGGAGGAGCCGAAGTTGGCTTTCGTATGGTCTTATGGACTAGGCAGCTTTTATATGACGGGAAGGGATGAAGCCGGCTTTATTGCCCGATCATTCGACTCATTTATCGAAAATGAAATTATGCCTTTTCTTAAAAAGCAGGATATACATTGGATTGAGCTGTCCGCAGATAGAGAAGAGTTCTATGTGTCGATTCAACAAGCGCTGAGGAACATAGAGCTTCAACAGGACTGGCAATTCGTGTACAAGGATCAGCCGCTGATAGCGGGCGAGACGCTGGGAACAAAGAAGGTTGCGATTCCGCCACATTACAATGTCGTAGAAATGAATCATGAATTCATTACTTCCGTGACAGTAGGAAAGATAGGGAATGCAGACTTTTTGATCCAATATATGTTGCCGTTTTGGGGCACGATGGAACAATATTTGGCCAAGGGCTACGGGTGCGCAGCATTGACAGAACGTCAAGAAATTGCAAGCATTGCAGTCAGTACGGTCCAGTATGGCGGCTATCACAATATCGGAGTGGAGACGTTGGAGCCGCATCGTCGTCAAGGTTTATCCAGTGGCCTGGTTCAGCTGCTGCTGCAAAGGTACCGCAGGCACGGCATTCAACCTTGGTGGGATTGCATGGAGGAAAATACAGCCTCGCAGCGGACCGCGGAACGGGCTGGCCTGTCCCTTGCATTTCGGTATAAATTGTTATGGTTCCGCTTCTGAACGGCTACAAATGCGGTTACGAAATGTAGGGTTTTGGGTTATACTATGGGAAGAAAGGCATACCAATCTAAGGGAGGGGTAGAAAATGAGTCATTTCACTATCAATCTCACACAAATTGGTGGCGCTTATCAACAAGGCGATTGGAAGCTTGTCGACTCCATTTATTCAAGCGCCAGACAACGCATCTCCCAAGGTGGTTCCATTCTTTTACAAAGAGACGTGCCGAATGGCCCTTCCATCATGGTAAGGAAGTTTGAGCAGTCAGAAGAACTGGAAGAGTGGATTCGGCATATGGAAGAAGAATACTGCCTTGCGGAACCTTATTGATGGTAACGAATGTAATAAAGCGATTCGGCCGCTGATGATTCAGCGGCTTTTTTGTCGCAGTCATGCCATGTTCAATGCGAAGCGGTAGGGGACCAGCCTATCCTGTGTGCTTATCTGCCTTGATCTGTGCGGTCGGACATGATAACCTATATCATATAGGAAAACTTACGATTTACCGGAATCTACATGACTTCAGGAGGTGCGCGTATGGCAACAACCCATTTGATTCAGAGTAGGCGAAGCCATATTAGCTTTTTGTTTATTATACTCCTGCTGTTGTTTTCCGCTTTCACTCCTTTTGTCGCGGAAGAAGACCGCGCATTCATGAACGGATCCTCGAAGTTGGTCAAAAATTTCAGCGAACACCGATACACGGCTACTGTCCGGTGCACTACCGCCTTGAAACATCTTTTGATCCATAAAATGGCGTTGATGTTCGTTATCTTCTCCATGTTTTTTATAAAAAAGGTCTCCTTCCCACTATTGCATTTTCACACCCGTTTTTCAGTCTTAATGAAGCGCTTATTTCTTATGCCCATCAAATTCACCTCGACGTACGTGATTTGTTCCCGTTAATTAATTCGATCGTCTCTTCATAGCCGCACTTGCGGGACTTATGTTCCGATTCGACACAAGCGAGGGCTTCGTTGGGGTCATTGATCCTGTTCATTTCTACTATGCGAGTATTTTCGTGCGTTTTAGCATTCAAGCTTTATATTATTAAAGTTATTTATTTCACAATAGCTCATTGTGCAAATCACGACATGTTGGAGGTAATTGCATTGAATATACGTGAGTCTGATCTGCCTGGAATCGGCCGTAAATACCAGATTGAATCCCGTAACGGAGATATGTTTGTCGTTATTATCCATGATGACGGACGCAGGGAAATATATCATTTTGATCGTCATGATTCGGAAGAAAGCGTGTCGATGGTGTCGCTCGAGGATGACGAGGCCAGACAGATTGCTGGAATCATCGGCGGAATGACCTATAAGCCGAAGGCGTTGGAAACCGTTGAAGTGGCATTGGACGATTTAATTATTGAATGGTACAAGATCGAATCCCATGCCAAATGTGTCGGCAAAACGATCGGGGAGATGAAAGTCCGCGAAACAACCGGGGCTACCATTATCGCCGTCATTGAAAAAGAGCAGGCAAAACAGATTAATCCTGGGCCGGATTATACGTTTTCTGCCTATTCCACGCTTGTCGTAGCCGGGGAAAGGCAGAATCTTAAGCTGCTCAAGCAATTGCTGCTGAGCGGAAACGAATAAATACGGACAGCATTCGGGAGCTAGTAAGGCAGCTGCCATGCTGCATGGTTTAGTTTTCCCTATCGTGTAACAAGGTTCGGGGCGAACGTCTCGAGAGTACTCGCGTCTAAATCTTCGAAATAGGGGGAAACATGGATACGATAATATTTGAAGTAGGTCTTGCGATCGCGTTAATCGGACTTGTTGGTGTCATCGCAACCAAGCTCCGTTTTTCGGTTATCCCATTTTATATTCTCGTCGGAATGGCTGTGGGGCCGCATGCCCCTCACTTTTGGATTTTTGACTTCCGCTTCATTGAGAGCTCCGTCTTTATTGATTTTATGGGCCGGATGGGCGTACTCTTTCTGCTCTTTTACTTAGGTCTGGAATTCTCGGTCGGGCGTCTCATCAAGTCAGGCAAGTCCATCGTCGTGGGCGGCATCTCTTATGTTGCCATCAACTTCGTGTCAGGGCTTCTGCTTGGCTGGCTCATGGGCTTGCCCCTTCCCGAAACGCTCGTCATTTGCGGTATCATGACCAGCTCTTCCACGGCCATTGTCGCCAAAGTACTGGTTGATTTAAAGCGGACTGCCAATCCGGAAACCGAAATCATTATGGGCATGATTATGTTTGATGATTTGTTCATCGCGATTCATATGTCCATCTTGTCCGGACTCGTATTGAGCGGGGCTGCCTCGTTCACGGGTGTGCTGCTGACTTCTTTGTCCGCGCTCGCTTTCATTTTATTATTTATTATTTTGGGCAGGAAAATCGTGCCTGCTATCGACAAAGTATTGAATGGCAAGTCTTCCGAATTGTTCTTGCTTCTTGTGCTGGCCTCTTTATTTCTTATTGCAGGCTTTTCGGAAACGCTGCACGTGGCGGAAGCGATCGGGGCGCTATTGGTCGGGCTCGTTCTGGCAGAGTCCACACATGTGAAACGGATTGAGCATCATGTGATGAACTTCCGTGATTTCTTCGGCGCCATGTTTTTCTTCAGCTTCGGTTTGACCATCGATCCTTTGTCCTTAGGCGGGGCGATCGGAATGGCTGTCGTTGCCGCTATTCTGACGATTATCGGCAATATTATTTCCGGTATGTTGGCTGGCCGTGCGGCAGGAATGTCCACGCGGGCATCTGCCAATATTGGGTTTACACTTGCTTCACGCGGTGAATTCTCGATTATTATGGCGAACATCGGCAAGGCGGGAGGATTGCTGCCGGTCGTACAATCCTTTGCGGTGATGTACGTCCTCATTCTCGCAATTTTAGGTCCGCTGATGACTAAAGAGTCAAAGACGATCTACAATTTTTGCCATAAAAGCGTACAATGGGGAAATTCAGTCGTCTCGCGGAAGAAGAAGCAAGGCAAGCAGCAAGAGAAAGGGAACGAAACGGAAATAGACAATTAAAGCACTTATGAAATACAAAAAAAGCTCCGGAGCAATCCGGGGCTTTTTTTTGTATTTCATTTCTATGCGGGCCGCCATGTGAAATAATGGAGTGAAATGATAACGATATGAACAGGCAAGGAAAGAGAAATGAAGTACTATGTCTGTTACAAAAATAGACGGATTCTGGGCCCGATGACGAAAGAAGAAGCGATCCAGCAATTGTTCGAGCTAAAAGGAACATTCAAGCGTTTATACGTCCTTATTGTCGATGAGAACGGGAAAGCAGTTGGGCGGATTGGACGGAAACGTTAAGGTACGCAGGTCAAGTGACCATGTATCAGCTTACGCAACTGCTGCATATTAACGTGAGGAAACGATGGAGGTCTCATTAACAACAAGTGTGGATAGTGATTTGCAGCCAAGTTGAGGGTTATCGGGAGTCGATACCTGTTGATAACTACTTAATTTTCAATTCGTCTCGTATTATTCCGTGACTCGTTCCTATCAGCACTTCTTTGCCATGTTGATTACGATAAACTGACTTTAGAGCTACCTTTTTAATTCCTTCCATTTGTTCAACGCTTGTGAGAGTTATCTCACAGGTAATCGTATCTCCGGTAAAGACAGGTCTTACAAATTCACTAACCATTTCTCTTGCGATGTAATTTAAATCCCCACCAATTTTAGTTCCAATACTTGCAGTAAATAAACCGTGAACCATTAAACGCCCCTTTTCATCACGCTCCACATGATGCTTTCCTTGGTCACCTGAAAGATGCGCGAATTGTAATGTTTCTTCCTCCGTAAAGGTTCTTTCCCAAGTAAAGACATCACCAGCTCTAATGTCCATTTTATCTCCTCCTTATCAATCTAATATTCATTTTTTACCTTACCATAAAAATTTAGGGAAATGAATGCTGATTGATATCTTCTATTGGTCCCAATATTATGATTTTTGTGTTTAGCAAGAAGTGATGCATTTCGATTTACAAGGGGGTTTTACAAAAATAAATTGGGCGCCCCTTTCGGGACGCCCTCATGGGAGAGGAGAAACCGGACGAAGAGCTTATGGGGAAACGTAAGTCTTCTCCGCGGTTGTCTACGACATACAATGATGTCGATACTTTAATGATTGCCCGTCTGGCGAAAAATATACATGCTTTTTCGTTAAGTTGGTTTATTTTTATGTTTGCTTCAATAAAACCTCCCCGGGATTGACATCCTAACTTTGTTTGCGGCATGCTTGCCGTATTCCAATTGAATGAAGAAGGAGACTGATCATGAACCATCTTATCTTATACGCCCATCCGAATCCGAACAGCTTCAACCATGCTATTCTCGAGACTGTGCAATCCGAGCTTGCCCATCAAGGCCATGAAGTGCGAGTCCGGGATTTATATCAATTGAAATTCAACCCGGTTCTGTCTGGGGATGACTTTGTTGCATTTCAACAAAACCGGCTGCCGGCCGATATTGCAGAGGAACAGCAGCATATTACGTGGGCGGAGCATATCGTCGTCATCTATCCAGTATGGTGGGCCGGACTGCCGGCAATATTGAAGGGATATATCGATCGGGTGTTCAGCTATGGGTTTGCGTATAAATACGGGGAACAAGGAAATATCGAACAGCTGCTGAACGGGAAAGCGGCGCTGCTCATTTCGACGCATGGAAATTCAGAGGAAAATTACCGCCAGAACGGCATGTATGAGGCGATGAAAAAGACGTCAGATTACGGTATTTTTGAATTTGTCGGCATGAAGGTATTGGCGCATTCATTTCCCGCATCCGTCACGACGGTAGACGATGCTGCGCGCAAAAGCATGCTGAGTGAAGTGCAGCAATTGCTGAAGCAATTGCACGCATAGGGAAATACCTTGCTTGGAACTCTTTCTGGAACGGTGCAGAAAGAGTTTTTTATTTGGGAAGCAGCCATATGCAAATGCTTTTCCTTTTTCAAAAAGAGGGGAAATGTGATACGATAAACGTCGAAAACATGACCACACATCATGTAAATAAAGTGAAATGCACAGCAAAGAACGGGTGAAGTCATTGAGAGTAATATCAGGAACGGCAAGAGGCCGTTCGTTGAAGCCGGTGCCGGGCATGGGAACGCGTCCGACTACTGATAAAGTAAAAGAGGCGTTGTTCAGTATGATCGGTCCGTATTTTGACGGGGGACATGCGTTGGATTTATTCGCTGGTACAGGCGGATTGGGTATTGAAGCGGTTAGCCGTGGAGCGGAAATGGCGATCTTTGTCGATAAAGATCCGCGAGCGGTTGAAGTCGTGCAGCATAATGTGGAGGTTGCGGGCATGAAGGAACAGTGTGAAGTGTATCGCAACGATGCGCGGCGCGCAATCAAAGCATTAACGAAGCGTGGCATCCAGTTTCAATTGATTTTTCTAGATCCGCCCTATCGATTAAAGGATGCTGACGAATTGCTTATGAGCATGTGGAACGGCGGCCTTATCGCGCGCGATGCAACGATTGTGGTGGAACATGATGCCAGACATCAGTATCCTTCGTCAGTCGGTCCTCTATATGTGTGGAAGCTGGCTGATTATGGAGAAATCGCACTGACGATGTACAAAATATCGGACGATGCTCCGGTCGATGCATCGCAAGCGGTTCTGCTAAATTAAGGAACAACGAACAAGTAGCTATAGGGAGGAGCAGGTGAGCATATGACAGACATGATAGAGTACGCACATCAACCGCGAATTGCGGTATATCCGGGAAGCTTCGATCCGGTAACGCTCGGGCATATAGATATTATTCAGCGTGCGTCGAAGCAGTTCGACAAGCTTATCGTCGCTGTATTGAACAACTTAAGCAAAAATCCGCTATTTAGCGTAGAGGAGCGGAAAGAGCTGCTGCGTCAGGTAACACGCGACATGCCGAATGTAGAGATCGACAGCTTTCGCGATTTGCTCGTCAACTATATGGAAGACAAGCAGGGGCATGTTATCGTGCGCGGCATCCGTTCTGTGACCGATTTCGAATATGAACTGCAGATGGCGTCCACGAATCAGAAGTTGAATCCTCGGGTGGAAACGATATTTATGATGACGAACCCGAAATTTTCGTATTTAAGCTCCAGCATGGTCAAGGAGATCGCGCGCTTTAGCGGAAATGTAAGCGAAATGGTAACTTCAGAAGTAGAAGCAGCGATGCGATTAAAGTATAAAGATTTTGTATAAGAGGTTGAATACGACTATGAGGATGGCGCGGATCTTATCGACGGTTACTAATCCACCGCAGCATGCGTGAGACCGCTATGAAGCAGAGCAGCAGCAAGCCAAGCCCAGGAATGAGCACGAGTGATTGTGACCAGCCTGTATAAGCGGCTAAAGACGTTAACTTCTCGTGTATAAGAGATGATGCGGGCACAGCGCTCGAACTCGACGCGGCATTGGACAAGTCTGGCAAGTTTTCAAACGCCGATAACGCTGAATCCGAATCATGGAACAAGGCTTGCAAAGGCCACCATAATACATAAGTCAGCAGATAGGCGGCAACTGCATGAACAATACGAGAAGCGAGGAAGCGCATGTAACGCAAGTCAGTACCCTTCATTAGGCTGTGGACTTGCATATGAGCGCTTACGCCGCTCCATGCGATGACGGCACCCAGTAGTGCTGTCTGGAATAACGTCGATTGAAATGCAGCCGAGCCGAACGTATAGGCGCCCAAATTCACCTCCAACAGACCATTCAGCATGAAGCTGCCGAGCTCCTGCGGAATTGCGATGCGCAGCACACGGATAATGACGGAAAAAATCATCATATATCCGCCAATCATCATGAGCGTCTGCACGGCGGAGGTGACGGCGTCACCGAGCAGCTTGCCGAAGGGCCGTCCATCCTGGCAGTGCGCAAGTTCCATTGCATCGAGCATGCGACGATAGAAGGGCAGCCGTTTGGAGCGACGGAGCTCGCTAACGCTAACCGACTTCGGTTCGGGATGAAAAGCGTCGGTTGACCGCAATATAAACATGGCAAGGATAGCGGACGCCCAATGCACGATCGCAATAATGAGACCCACTTCCGCCTGCTGCACGAAGCCAACACCGACGACAGCAATCATAAAGATCGGGCTGCTCGCATGAGATAATCCTAGCAGTCTTTCTGCTTCACGACGAGTGAGGGCTTGTTGCTTGCGCAGCCGGATGACGGCTTCCGCGCCGGCAGGATAACCTGCGGTCCAGCCGACAGACCACGCCCAGCCGCCGACACCTGGAAGCCGGAACAATACACGCATTAACGGGTCTAGGAGAACGCCCAGCCCGTGGACGAATCCATAGGCGATAAGAATTTCGGATAATACCAGAAATGGGAGCAGTGCAGGAAATATAATATTCCACCATACTTTTAGGCCTTGCAGAGAGGCTTGAAATGCTTGATCGGGATAAGAAACGATACAGAGCACGAGCAGAACAGCTGTGCCTCCCATGACAAGCGTAAACAGCGGGTGTTGGGTAACGGACGAGCGGAATGAGAACATGATGTTCACCTCTCTTCAGGAAATCGGGGTTACGTCAAGACTTAAGAAGAACGGATGCACAAAAAGATAGGAAATTAGATTTCTTCATCATGTTTACGCCATAAGGACGGGCATTAGACCAGATTTGTACAAAGCCGTGTCGCTTGAATGGAGTAACGGTGAAAGCAGCAAGGGAGGTTGGAGTGATGCGAGAAGAGACGATGCAGCATGGCAACAAGCCGCAACGGCCCCGGATGCATGGCTGGAAGTGGTTCTTTGCCGGACTCCTATTCGTGTATGTCATGGTATATATGCCAACGCCTTATGTCGTATTTACGCCGGGCAGCGCCGAAGAAGTGAAGCCGATGGTTAGCGTAAAGGCAGGAGACGAGGCCGAGGCAGGGACGTTCATGTTGACGACCGTGCGCCGGACGTATGCCAATATTGCTATGTTAGTGTGGAAGGCGTTCGATCCGAATGCCGAGTTCGGTAAAAAAGAGGAGTCTCTTCGCGGGCGCACCGAGCAGGAGTATGCGACCGAGCAGATGTTCAATATGAGCAATTCCCAGCTTGGCGCGGTGCTGGCAGCCTATAATCACTTAAACATACCGTACAAATTGGAGTCGCAAGGCGTTTATGTCGTCTCCAATGATCCGAAGCTTGCCCACAATGAATTGCAGACGAACGACCGCATTTTGGAAGTGGGCGGAGTGAAGGTCGATGAATTTGCTGATTTGCTGCAGGCGCTGCAGGGACGTAAGGCAGGGGAAACATTGCAGGTCAAGGTACAGCGCGGCAAAGAAACCAAACTCGTAAATGCTACGCTGGTTGAAATCCAGGATGGCAATGACCCAAGCAAGAAGCGAGTCGGACTTGGTCTTTATTACGGGGAGAAAAAGGATGCGGTTCCAACTGACCGCAATAAAACCGTAACATTTAAAGAAAGCGATATAGGAGGTCCTTCTGCAGGACTTATGTTCACGCTGGAACTGATCAACCGGCTGTCGCCGGGCGATCTGACCCAAGGCCACCGCATTGCAGGAACCGGAACAATCGATCTGGAAGGCAATGTCGGCCCTATCGGTGGGGTGCGCCATAAGGTTGTAGCGGCCGATCGGGAACGAGCCGAGCTATTCTTGGTGCCGGAAGGCAACTACGAGGAAGCGCAGGCGAAGCTGAAGAAGATGAACACGAAGATGAAGCTCGTTCCTGTCCGGACGCTGCAAGATGCGCTTCAAGCCATCGAATAACTCGGACCAGTGAAGCGACGGAGTAGTCAAAAACAAAGTCGAAATCAAATTGTAAATGACCGAACAGTTCGGAGTAATAGGCAGGTTAAGAAGACAGGCGGTTGGCATAGAAGCCTACCGCCTGTCTTACGCACAGTTAGATCCGGCGCGGTGCCTCATAGTAGTCCCGAAAGGCGGCACGCGTATTCCAGGGGGCGAAGGCGTTCGCGTATACGGCGGTTGCGCGCGTGTCGGCTGGTAAGCCGGAGACCCCACCGAGGCCGGCATTCTCGCGGTTGACGCTCAAGACGACGGGGAGCTCGGCTCTCTTTTTCATACGCTTCAGCAGCATCTGGCCTTGAGCGCTAAAGCCAAGTACCCGGATGTAAGAAGGGCCTTGAGCAATGGCATCCGGTCCAAAGTGAAACTTGTCGTGATGAAGCAAAATATGGGTAAGCGTACGTTGTAATTTTGTACGTGTATACCGCTTCGTCTTCAATTCATTCAGCAGCGACTCGACGCTCGGCTCCCTCAAGTGCTGCAGCGCATGCTTGATACGGTGCTCCAACCCTTCCGTCACCTCGAGATGCTGAGCCAGCGCTTCGGGTGACAGCATATGGAGCCGATATAGAAGCTCGCGCACAAACCGATCCCACCCCATGGGAGCTCTGCCGTCTGCCGTGTCCCGCTCCAATATTTGCAGCGTTGGCTGCGGAATATAAGGGGCGCATGCTTGCACACTTCCCGTCTCTGCCCACAGGCGTCGAAGTGCTGTAGCGCTCGCAATCGGGTGATCGGATACGTTCGCATCGTGGTATCCGGCTTGCTGTCTCCCGATCGTGAAGGGTTCGATGTCGCTCTGAAGCCGGCGTAAAGCGAGCATGTAGTGCAGACCGAGCGAATTGTTGGGCTGTGCGATCCAGTCCATATCGGTGCCGATTGCGGCTTCCGCGGAATGCAGAGGTGCGCCCTTCTTCGAGTCTTCCGTGGCGCCGTCTATCAGCGCGCGTCCTGCGGCGCAGGCGTATGCAGCGGGGTAGCTGCGTCCCGACTTCAGTTCCTCCCGCAAGCGGCGGGCAAAGCCTATTGGCTCCTTCACAAGCGCGGCGACCGCTTGTTCGATTGGGCGCAAGTCGCCTTGCTCGCTGCCGAAGCAGAGCGCGTCTATGACCCCGGTCGCCTGCAGCGTCGCCACAGAGCCATAGGCGAACCACTCCGCAGGCTGAACGGAATAGGAGACAGGCAGCTCCAGTACGAGATCGACGCCGTTGGCAAGCGCCATCTCCGTGCGCGCCCATTTGTCAGCCAGCGCCGGTTCGCCGCGCTGCAGAAAATGACCGCTCATGACGGCGACCACTGCATCGGCGCTCGCACATTTTTTGGATTGTTGGAGATGATATAGATGACCATTGTGCATTGGGTTGTATTCCACAACAATTCCGACCGTTCTCATTCACGTCACTTCCTTTCAGGCGCAGAATGCGGTAATATGGTATCTCAATGGGATGTGTTTCACGGCAATCCGTTCGCAATATCAATCAAATCATACCACGGATTAGCGAATTTCAATAGAAACTGAGCTTACCTGTCCCTAAGAAACTGTCAAACGAATTTGGTTGACAAAGCATGACGTTAATCGCTATAATTAATTTTGTTTGTTTGGAGTGATGATATATGGAATTTCAGTTCCGAGATGTTGCCGTAAAAGGACAGGAAACGCATGTTCAATCGACGTTTGTCGCTGATGACATTGCGCGGAATCGCAATGACGTTTCCATTTCTAAGCCGGTTGATGTCGACTTGACGGTGAAAGCGGAAGGCGACGGAAGAGTTGGTGTACATGGTCAACTGACCGCTACACTGGAACTCGTATGTTCTCGTTGCTTATCGACATTTACCGAAACCTATGTCATTCCGTTTGATGAGCAATTTAAGCTGACGGACTCTACTGATCTTCCTGCGGAAGGCGAGGAGGACGATGTCATTTCGGTGACAGCAGACCTTATCGACTTACAGCCTTATGTGGAAGAGGCGCTCGTGATCAATTTGCCGTACGCACCGTTGTGTGTCGAGACGTGCAAGGGGCTGTGCCCGACATGCGGCACGAACCGCAACGAGCAATCGTGCGATTGTCGCAATGAGCGTATCGACCCGAGACTCGCGGGGTTACAAGATTTCTTTAAGAAATAGCAGCTGACAGTAGAAGTGCATGTAACTTGGGTAAGGAGGTGTAAACATGGCAGTACCTCAAAGAAGAACGTCCAAAACACGTCGTGACAAGCGCCGTACGCACTTCAAGTTGTCCGTACCTGGCATGGTAAAGTGCGAGCAGTGCGGTGAATTGAAATTGGCGCACCATGTATGCAAAGTGTGCGGAACATACAAAGCAAGAGAGATTATCAAACAGTAATCGTATATCCATACGGGAAAAGGTAGTGCTTCATCACAAGTGAGGTGCTACTTTTTTTTGTTATTTCAAAAACTGGTCCTTTCTTTTAACGGCGTTTTTATATATACTACATTTAGTACCAGGTTCTAAACTGCGTTTCAAAGAGATTGTTCAAATCATGAAAAATGATTTACGATATACATAACGGATTTCATGTGGCGAAAGCTAACCGGAACCGAGATTAGGGTGCAAGAAACAAAGGTGGTGCGGGACATCGAACGTTTACCTAAACGAAAACGCCAACAGCAGTTGGTCAAAATCATTGAAGAGAACCCGTTCGTAACAGATCAAGAATTAACCCGCATGCTGAAGGTGAGCATCCAAACCATTCGTCTGGATCGAATGGAATTGGGGATTCCTGAACTGAGAGAACGATTGAAGTTGATGGCTGAACGTTCTTACGATCAAGTTCGATCCTTGCCGCTGCACGAAGTCATCGGCGACATTGTGGACCTGCAGTTGGATCGGAGCGGAATTTCCATCTTCGAAATTCGGGAAGAGCACGTGTTCTCAAGAACGCATATCGCCCGCGGACATCATCTGTTTGCGCAAGCCAATTCGCTTGCGGTCGCTGTCATTAATGACGAGATTGCGCTTACGGCTTCGGCAGACATTCGATTTGTCCGTTCGGTTAAGCTGGGGGAAAAGTGCATTGCCAAAGCTTACGTGCGTTCCATCTCAGGAAGTCGAAGCAAAGCGAAGGTCGAAGTATTCAGCTATGTCGGAGAAGAAATGATATTCCAAGGTCATTTTATCATTTACCGCTCAGCCAGTGCGATAAACGGTAGCGAAGGAGGAGACGAGCATGAGAATCGCCATTGATGCCATGGGCGGAGACCATGCACCGAAGTGCAATGTGGAAGGCGCCCTCGCGGCGGCGAAAGAGTGGCCCGACATTGAATTGCTGCTGGTCGGGGACGAAGGGAAGCTGTCGCCGTTGATGGCAACCCAGCTGTCCAATGTCCGCATCGTGCACGCTGCGGATACGATTAATGCAGATGACGAGCCTGTGAAGGCGGTAAGGCGCAAGAAGGAAGCCTCCATGGTCGTTGCCGGTCGAATGGTGCGCGAAGGCGAGGCCGACTGCATGATTTCTGCCGGCAATACGGGTGCCTTAATGACGACTGGCCTCTTAGTCGTCGGACGTATGAACGGTGTGGAACGGCCTGCCTTGGCGCCGATGATTCCGACGATGGACGGCCGCGGGGTGCTTGCGCTGGATTTAGGGGCCAACATGGATGCGAAGCCGGAGCATCTCGCGCAATACGCGCTTATGGGCAGCATTTACCGGGAGAAGGCGCACGGCATTGTGAACCCGCGTGTCGGGCTGCTTAACGTCGGAACGGAAGCGATGAAGGGAAATGAACTAACGAAGCTCGTCTACCCGCAGCTTGCTGAATTGCCGATTCACTTTGTCGGCAACGTCGAGGCCAGGGATGTGCTGGAGAGCAACTGTGACGTGCTCGTTTGTGACGGATTTGTCGGCAACGTCATGCTGAAATCGCTGGAAGGCACGGCGGGTTCGTTGTTCAGTGTGCTGAAGCAGGAATTTACCCGTTCTTGGTACACGAAGCTTGCAGCGGCTATCCTGATGCCGGGCTTGAAGCGTCTGCGCAAGATTATGGATTACAAAGAGCACGGAGGAGCTCCGCTGCTCGGATTGAATGGCTTGGTCATTAAGGCGCACGGTTCTTCGGATTCGCGCGCGATTGAAAATGCCATTCGCCAAGCGCGGATGGCGCTGCAGAACGAATTAATCCAAACGATTTCCATGGGAGTCGGAGGAAGCAATAGTGGAAAGTGAGTGATGCGTAATGAGTTTGCGTTCGGTTGGCATTATCGGTACTGGGAAATATGTACCCGAACGCGTGTTGACCAACAGTGATATGGAGAAGATGGTCGAGACGAGTGATGAATGGATCGTGTCCCGTACGGGAATTAAAGAGCGGCGCATTGCCGCGGAGCATGAAGCGACGTCGGATTTGGCATTTCATGCTGCCGAACAGGCACTTAAAGCAGCCGGTATTACAGCTGAACAGCTAGATTTGATTGTGGTGACTACCGTAACACCGGATACGACGTTCCCCTCGACGGCCTGCCTTGTTCAGGAGCGCCTTGGTGCCAAGCGTGCCGCTGCCTTTGATTTGTCCGCGGCTTGCTCGGGCTTCGTATATGGACTGGCTAATGCGAGCAACTTTATCGCGATGGGCATATACAAGTATGCACTAGTCATCGGTGCGGAATGCTTATCCCGGATTACGGATTACACGGATCGCAATACGTGCATCCTGTTCGGCGACGGTGCGGGTGCCGCTGTATTAGGGCCTGTCCCGGAAGGACGCGGGTTCAAGTCGTTCGTGCTTGGCGCGGATGGTGGCGGTGGCGAGCTGCTGAAGCTGGAAGCAGGCGGATCGCGCATGCCGGCTTCAAGTGAAACGGTTCAGAACAAGCGCCATTATATTTACATGAACGGTCGTGAAGTATTCAAGTTTGCCGTGCGCATTATGGGAAGCGCGGCGGAAGAGGCGCTTGCCAAGGCTGGCAAGACCAAAGAAGATATCGATCTTCTCGTCCCGCATCAGGCGAATACGCGCATTATCCATGCTGCGCTTGAGCGCTTGAACTTGCCGGAAGAGAAGTGCATGATTAATTTGCCGCGTTATGCCAACACATCGGCAGCATCGATTCCGCTCGCGCTGGCAGAGGCGGTCGAGGAAGGACGAGTCCGCGAGGGAGACACGATTCTTCTTGTCGGCTTCGGCGGCGGCTTGACTTGGAGCGCTTCGGTTATAGAGTGGTAAGAAGGAGTGGACAACATGGGGAAAATGGCATTCATCTTTCCAGGGCAAGGATCGCAAGCTGTCGGGATGGGTAAGGATGTATATGACGCTGTACCGGCTTCTCGCGCGGCGTTCGACACGGCTGAACGTGTGCTTGGCTTCCCGCTTAGCGAGATGGTGTTCGACGGCCCAGATAGCGATTTGAAGCAGACGGCCAATACGCAGCCAGCTCTTTTGACGACAAGCTACGCGCTATACAAGGCGTTCGCAGCTAAAGGAATTCAACCGGATTACGTGGCAGGGCACAGTCTGGGAGAATATAGCGCACTCGTCATTGCCGGCGTGCTCCGGTATGAGGATGCCGTTGCTATCGTGCGCCAGCGTGGTCAATTCATGGAACAGGCTGTACCGAGCGGACAGGGAGCAATGGCAGCCGTGCTTGGTGCCGAGCGCGAACGATTAGGTGCGCTCTGTGACGACATTACTGCCGATACTGCGCCTGTCGAGATGGCAAATGTCAACTGTCCGGGGCAAATCGTCGTATCCGGTTCGAATGCCGGAGTTCAAGCGCTGGTGGAGCGAGGGAAAGAAGCGGGCGCCAAACGCGTCATTCCGCTCGAAGTGAGCGGCCCATTCCATTCGACGTTGATGAAGCCCGCAGCAGAACGTCTAGGGGAGGCACTGCGTGATGTGACTATGCAGGACGCTCACATCCCTGTTGTCGCCAATGTGTCCGCCCGTCCTGAGCAGCAAGGAGAACGCATTCGGCAATTGCTTGTCGAGCAGGTATTCTCACCTGTACTGTGGGAGGATAGCGTTCGTTACATGATCGAACAGGGTGTCGATACGTTTGTTGAAATCGGTGCGGGTACGGTTTTGGCAGGACTTGTGAAAAAAATTGACAGATCCGTACGCGTTATTTCGATTAACAGCCTGGAAGCTATCGAAGCTTACGAATCTTAGTTGATAAAGCTTTGTAGCTAGCAAAAACAACAATCGGGCGCAGCCCGCTGCGGCGTGCGCCCGGAACCTGTCAAGGGAGGGAAATATCGATGTCCAGCTTGGAAGGCAAAGTTGCTCTCGTAACAGGAGCTTCGCGCGGTATCGGACGTGCTATCGCACTCAGTCTGGCGGAAGCCGGGGCAGACGTCGTCGTGAATTATGCCGGAAGCGAAGCTGCGGCTAACGATACGGCAGCGGCCATTGAAGCGCTAGGGCGCAAGGCGCTAACCGTCAAAGCGAACGTAGGCAAAGCGGAAGAAGCTGAGCAGCTTGTCAAGACGACCTTGGAACAGATGGGACGAATTGATATTCTGGTGAATAATGCCGGCATTACAAGAGATAATTTAATTATGCGTATGAAAGAAGAAGAGTTCGACCAAGTCATTGAAACGAACCTAAAAGGCGTGTTCAATTGCATTAAATCGGTCACTCGCCCGATGATGAAACAGCGCTCGGGACGCATCATTAATATTTCTTCCGTTGTAGGCGTAATCGGCAATCCAGGACAAGCGAACTATGTTGCGGCGAAAGCCGGCGTCATCGGCCTCACGAAGGCATCCGCGCGTGAACTCGCTTCCCGCGGCATTACGGTCAATTGTGTCGCTCCCGGTTTCATTGAAACCGATATGACAGACGCACTGCCCGAGGAGTATAGACAGCAGCTGCTTGCGCAAATTCCGCTCGCCCGCCTAGGTCAGCCGGAGCATATCGCCAAGACGGTGCGCTTCCTTGCTTCGGAGGATGCTGAATATATGACCGGACAGACAATTCATGTCGATGGAGGCATGTACATGTAGGGCTTTCCAGTCTATGAAAACATGGACTTTAAGCATTTTTTTGTTAGCCGTTTTAATATGGCAATTTAAAACGATTTCTCGTATAATACCAAAGAGGAGGTGAACCGGATGTCAGCAGAAGTGTTGGAGCGTGTAAAACGCATCATCATTGAGCGCCTTGGCGTAGATGAAGCGGAAGTAACGCTTGAAGCATCTTTTAAGGATGATCTTGGCGCTGATTCCCTCGATGTTGTGGAATTGGTGATGGAATTAGAAGATGAGTTTGATATGGAAATCTCTGATGAAGACGCAGAGAAAATTACTTCAGTTGGAGAAGTAGTGAATTACATACAATCTCATAAGTAAGCTTGTAAGAGTCCCGTTCTTCATTAGCGGGACTTCTCCTCATTATTAGATTATGTATGTTAATGCGTCGCAGGCGCGTACAATAAATAGAAGCACGGAACTGTATATAATAGAGGTGATTTCATTTTGAAGCACAGGGTTGTGGTGACCGGCATGGGCGTCGTAACCGCTCTCGGTTCGGACCTTGAAACATTTTGGAACAGCTTGCTGGAAGGCAAGTCAGGTGTATCCCGAGTCGAGGCATTTGATGTGACGGATTATCCGACGCAAATTGCCGCATCCGTGAAAGACTTTAATCCAGAAGCGTACATGGAGAAGAAGGAAGCGCGCCGAATGGACCGTTTTGTCCAATTTGCCGTCGCGGCCAGCAAGAACGCTTTGGAGGATGCAAAGCTGAATGTGAAGGAACAGACTGATCCGGATCGTGTCGGCGTTATTGTCGGCTCAGGTATTGGCGGTCTGGGAACTTGGGAAGAGCAGCATACGATTTTGATGGAAAAAGGCGTAAAACGCGTCAGTCCTTTCTTCATTCCGATGATGATCGCGAACATGGCTTCCGGTCAGGTGTCCATGAAAGTGGGCGCGCGCGGACCGAACACGGCGGCAGTGTCCGCTTGTGCGACAGGGACGCATTCCATCGGCGACGCTTACAAGATTATTCAGCGCGGCGACGCTGACGTTATGATTTGCGGCGGCGCAGAAGCAACGATTCGTCCAATCGGGATGGCTGGATTCTGTTCCATGCGGGCGATGTCTACGCGCAATGACGAGCCTGAACGCGCGAGCCGTCCTTTCGATGTCGATCGAGACGGGTTCATAATGGGTGAAGGCGCCGGCGTTCTCATTCTCGAATCGCTGGAGCATGCGTTGCAGCGCGGTGCGCGTATTTATGCGGAAATGGCAGGCTACGGCATGGGTGCTGACGCACATCATATGACTGAGCCGGATCCGACAGGGGCAGCGCTGTGTATGACACGCGCCATTCGCGATGCGGAAATGAAGCCGGAACAAATTGATTATATTAATGCGCACGGCACGTCCACGCCGGTTGGAGACAAATCGGAAACGACGGCGATTAAAAGCGCATTAGGGGAACATGCTTATAAGGTAGCGGTAAGTTCGACGAAATCGATGACAGGACATTTGCTTGGCGCAGCCGGCGGTGTGGAAGCGGTCATTTGCAGCTTGGCACTGACGCATGGTATCATTCCGCCAACGATTAACTTGGAGAATCAAGATCCTGAATGCGACCTGGATTACGTGCCGAATGTGCCGCGTCAAGCGGATGTGCAGGTAGCCATGTCGAACTCATTCGGATTCGGAGGACACAACGCTACGATTCTCTTGAAGAAATTCGAAGCATAAGGAGTCAGACTGTTGAGTGTAGAATTGAAGCAGTTACAGCAGAAACTGAACATTCATTTTCGTAACAGGCAGCTGTTAAAACAGGCGTTTACCCATGCTTCCTATGTAAACGAACATCGCTTCGGTCAGCACCAAGACAATGAACGCCTTGAATTTTTGGGCGATGCTGTGTTGGAGCTGACGGTGTCAGAATTTTTGTTTCATCAATGTCCGACACGGCCCGAAGGAGAATTGACAAAGATGCGGGCCTCCATCGTGTGTGAGCCTTCTCTCGTCAAATTTGCCAATCAATTGCACTTTGGCAAGTATGTGCTGCTTGGCAAGGGAGAAGAACTGACTGGTGGGCGAACACGTCCTGCGTTGTTGGCCGATGTCTTTGAGTCGTTTATCGGTGCGCTATATTTGGATCAAGGGTTAGAGGCGGCTCGAGAGTTTTTGCGCCGCCATATCTTCCCTCAGATCACGCTCGACGGCAAGCTGCAGACGAATGATTATAAGACGCAGCTGCAGGAGTTGACGCAGCATCACAATTTAGGCGCGCTTGAGTATCGTATCGTGGAGGAACGTGGGCCGGCACATGAGCGGGAGTTCGTATCCGAAGTTGTCATGGGAGAAGAATGTCTGGGTCGCGGTATTGGCCGTTCAAAGAAAGAAGCCGAACAACAGGCGGCGGCGCAGGCACTTGAGCACTTAATCATTCCGAAATTATAACGTACTGTAAAGGCCGGCGCTTCGTCGTCGGCCGGTTTCGCAGAAAGAGCAAAGAACAGCGCGCGGGACGAAGCGGAAGGCATTCCGTGTACAGGCTGGTTTTTGCTCTTTCTTTGTCCGAAGTTACGTTAAGCAACAAGACCGATAGCAAAAGAGAGCGTCGAACCGGAATAGCGATATGGTACAATAAACGTTGAGGTGATTGAAGAACGATGTTCTTAAAACGGTTAGAACTGGCGGGCTTTAAATCGTTCGCGGATCGGACGGAATTGGAGTTCGTTCAGGGAATTACCGGTGTCGTTGGTCCGAACGGCAGCGGAAAGAGCAACATCTCTGACGCCATCCGTTGGGTGCTGGGCGAGCAGAGCGCCAAATCCCTCCGGGGCGGAAAGATGGAGGACATCATCTTTGCGGGCAGCGATGCGCGTAAAGCGGTAAACGTAGGGGAAGTGTCATTGACGCTGGATAACAGCGATCAGGCACTGCCGCTCGATTTTAATGAAGTTACGGTTACCCGACGTGTTCATCGCAGTGGAGATAGTGAATATTTTATCAACAAACAGGCGTGCCGATTGAAAGATATAACGGAACTGTTCATGGATACGGGGATAGGGAAAGAAGCGTATTCCATTATCGGACAGGGGCGGATAGAAGAAATTTTGAGCACACGCTCGGAGGACCGCCGCGGCATTTTTGAAGAAGCTTCCGGTATCGTGAAATATAAATCCCGCAAACGGGATGCGAAGAAGAAGCTGGATGAAACGGAGCAAAATTTGCTTCGTATTCACGATCTGGTCGTTGAGCTTGAGGATCAGATCGGGCCGTTGAAGGAGCAATCCGAGAAAGCGCGTCATTATAAGCAGCTGCGGGAATGGTTGAAGACAAAAGAAATTGCCGTCTACGTCCATCAAATCGAGCAGCTGCATCTGTCTTGGCAGCAAGCGAACGACAAGCTGGCTGTGCTGAAGGAACGGGAGCTGGCGCTCTCGACGGTGGTGAGCGAGCATGACGCGAAGCTGGAAGTGCACCGCGTGGAGCTGCGTAAGCTGGAAGAAGAGCTCGAACGTTTGCAGACAACCTTGCTTCACTATAGTGAGGAGTACGAGAAATGTGAAGGTCAAGGGGAAGTGCTGCGTGAACGCAAGCGCAATCTGACGGCCAATGAGCAGCAGATGAAGTCGACGCTCTCGACGACGTCCGAACGGATGCGTGCCAAGCAGTTGGAAGTGCATGCCGTGCGGGAGAAGCTGACCGCGGTAGAGACGGAGCTTGCCGAGATCCGGCGCCATATTCATGCGGAAGAAGCGAAGCTGGTCGGTGTCGTGGGCGGGACGAGCTCAGACGCGGAAGAAAGCTTAAAGGGCGAGCTGCTTGAAATCATGAATCAAATGGCGCAGCAGCGCAACGATATTCGTTATTACGATCAGCAGAAGGAATCGCTGCAGAAACGTCTCGATAAGATGAAGCAGGGGCGGAACAAGCGCGAGCAGGAACAGAAGGATCTATGCAAGCGTATGGACGATACGAAGCGTCGAAGTGAGACGCTGGCGGATGATTTGGCATATATCCGCAATCGTTATCTGCAGGAAAGCGAGCAGTTGAAGAAGGATGAAGTGCTGCTTGACGAGACGCAGCTGGCTGCGCGGAAGTGGCAGCAGAAAGCCGACGCCTTAGTTTCCCGTCGCGATACGATGAAGGAACTGCAGAATGACTTTGACGGCTTCATGCTCGGAGTGCGCGAGGTGCTGAAGGCGGCACGCCGCCCGAATGGACTGCAGGGCGTTCATGGGGCTGTGGCAGAGCTCATTCGCGTTCCGGAAGAGCTGGAGACGGCAATCGAGACAGCGCTCGGTGCGGCATTACAGCACATCGTCATGGAGAACGAAGTGGTGTCCCGCACTGCGATTACATTTTTGAAGCAGCGTCAACTGGGGCGAGCTACGTTCCTGCCGCTTGACGTCATCCGCAGCCGTTCGATTCACGATACGGATCGCCGTATCGTAGACGGATTGGATGGCATGATTGGCGTAGCGGCGGACTTGGTCAAGACGGACAAGGCCTATGCCAACATTGTAGGCAGCCTGCTGGGCAACGTCGTCATTGCGGAGACGCTTGAGGATGCGAACCGCATCGCCGCGAAGCTGCAGTACCGTTACCGCGTCGTCACCCGCGAAGGGGACGTGGTGAATGCGGGCGGCTCGATGACAGGCGGCAGCTTGAACAAGAAGAGCGCCAATCTACTCGGAAGGAAGCGCCAGATTGAACAGCTGGATGCCGAGATTACAGAGACGGATAAGCAGCTCGTCAAGCTGACCGAGTCCATTACAGAATTGAAGCAGCGCACGACAAGCGGAGTCAAACGTCTCGATGACCTTCGGGAGCAGGGCGAGAGCAAACGTCTAAGCGAACAGCAGCTGGCAAGCGATCTGGCTCAACTGGAGAAGGAAGAGCGTCAGCTGGCGGAGACGCTTGAAATGGAAGGCCAAGAGCTTGCACACGCAACGGAAGAGATGGCTACGTTGGATGCGGGACGCCGGACGGCGGAAATACGCCTCGCTGAGCTGAAGATCGATGAGGATCGTCTGCACGTCTCCATTGAATCTGCGGAATCAGCGCGCAAGGCGAATGAGTCCGTGAAGGAAGAGCTGCAGACGCAGCTGACGGACATGAAGGTCCGGCAAGGGAAGCTGGACCAAGAAATGTTCTCCTTACAAGAGCAATTAAAGCGCGCAGAGCAGGAAGCGACTGCGTATGAGCAAGAATATACGCAGTTGACGCAAGGGCTCATTCAAGTTCAAATCGATCTGGAAACGGTCGAGCGCGAAACGATGAAGCAGACCGAGGATCTGAACCACTTCGGGGTTAAAAAGCAGGAAACTGGGAAGCAGATCGAATTCAAGCGTGCTGATCGTGCCCAATCCGTCCAGCGGCTTGAACTTGCGGAAAGCGATACGAAAGAGCAGCGTACGGAATTAAAGCAAGTGGAAGAGGCAATGCGCCAGACGGAGATTCAAGCGAACCGTCTGGATGTCGAACTCGATAATCTGTTGCGCAAGCTGAGCGATGAGTATGAAATCAGCTTCGAACTGGCGAAGCATCGCTATGCAGTGCCGGACAACATTGAAGCGGCGCAGCAAGAGGTCCGCGACTTGAAACGGCAAATTTCCGCTCTTGGCGAGGTCAACCTGGGCGCGATTGAAGAGTTCGAACGCGTGAACGAACGCTATCAATATTTGAGCAAACAGAAGGATGATCTGATCGAAGCGAAGACGACACTATATGAGGTCATTCGCGAAATGGACGAAGAGATGTCGAAGCGGTTCAAAGCGACCTTTGACGAGATACGCAAGCAATTCGTCGTCGTATTTTCGAAGCTGTTCGGCGGCGGTCGGGCAGATCTCGTCTTGATTGAACCCGAGAACATATTGGAGACGGGCATCGACATTGTCGCGCAGCCGCCTGGCAAGAAGCTGCAGAATCTACAGTTGCTGTCGGGAGGGGAACGCGCCCTTACAGCCATGGCGCTCTTGTTCGCCATTCTGCACGTCAAGCCAGTGCCGTTCTGTGTGTTGGACGAGGTAGAAGCGGCTCTGGATGAAGCGAATGTGACCCGTTTCGCACAATATTTGCGGGAATTTTCCGAGCAGACGCAGTTTATCGTCGTCACGCACCGCAAAGGCACGATGGAGGAAGCGGACGTGTTATACGGCGTTACGATGGAGGAAGGCGGCGTATCGAAACTCGTATCCGTCAGACTGGAAGATGATGAAGCAATTATTGCATAAGGAGCGGAGGAGCGCATGAGTTTTTTTAAAAAGCTGAAGGAAAGCATTGCGGCAAAGACCGAATCCGTAACGAATATTTTCAAAGAAGGCTTGGAGAAGTCGCGTAAAGGCTTTGTGGAAAAGGTAGCCGAGCTGATTACCCGCCGCAAAAAGATTGACGAAGCGTTCTACGAAGAATTGGAAGAAATACTTATCGGTGCTGACGTCGGCGTAACGACCGTGATGAACTTGATCGACGAGCTACGAGACGAAGTGAAGAAGCGAAAGATTGAAGAAGCGGCTGAACTGCAGCCGGTCCTGTCAGAGAAGCTGGTGGGGTTGCTGCGTGGCGACGAGTCTAATAAGCTAAACATGAATTCGGACGGCATGACAGTCATATTGTTCGTCGGTGTCAACGGCGTCGGTAAGACAACAACGATCGGCAAGCTTGCCCATCGGTTCAAGCAGCAGGGGAAATCTGTCCTGCTTGCCGCGGGGGATACGTTCCGTGCGGGTGCCATTGAGCAGTTGGAAGTATGGGGACAACGCGTCGGTGTAGATGTCATTAAGCAGCAGGCTGGTTCTGATCCAGCGGCTGTTATGTTTGATGCCGTGCAGGCGGCGAAGCAGCGCGGTGTAGATGTTCTGCTGTGTGATACGGCCGGGCGTTTGCAAAATAAGTCGAATTTGATGGAAGAGCTGAACAAGATCTTCCGTGTCATTCAGCGTGAAGTTCCAGATGCCCCGCATGAGGTGCTGATGGTGCTTGATGCAACGACAGGTCAGAACGCGCTCAGCCAAGCGAAGCTGTTCGGCGAGAAGAGCGGTGTCACTGGGTTGGTGCTGACGAAGCTGGATGGCACGGCAAAAGGCGGCATCGTTATCGCGATTCGTCAGGAGTTGAATATGCCGGTGAAGTTCGTCGGTCTCGGAGAGAAGATGGAAGATTTACAGGAATTCGATTCCGAGCAATTCGTTCATGCTTTGTTTGCTGGACTCATTCAAGAACAAGAGCAGAAGGATGCCGAATAAGCTGTTGACGAGGCAGCCGGCATTTACGAGGCGTCCCTTAGAGGGGCGCCTTTTTATATTTTGTAACAATTCGCGGTGTAAAATAAAAATATCTTCCTTCATCGTGTAGATCCCCTCTTTCTGAGATGGTATGCCCGTTCGGGCCTTTGACTCACTCTCCCCTTCATTCAGATCAGCCGCAATCCATTACCCTCATACGAGGAACATTTGTAGGATTGGAGTATGAACGGAAGTGTTATTTATTTCTTTGATAAAGAGCAGGATATAAGGCTTCTGTTCAATGGCCCTTTGCCCATTCTCCCATAAAGTCAGGAAGGATATTATTAAGGATAAAGTTACATTCCGTTTTTCGTATAGAACCAAAGCTACTAAGTGCCGGTTTACGATGGCAGTTAAAACCTGACAGCGTTCTGTGTCGTCCTTGGGCGTGCTTTCCTGACCAATATGGAAAGTTTAAGTTCTGTAAAGTGCTAAAGCTAAAATGAAACCCAACATTCCTTATGGCTATAAAATCTACCTCTATACGCGGTCACTCACCGATGAAGGCTTCAAAGGCTTCGATATCGATTTTCTGATGGAAGGGGAGAATGAAGCAAAGGGGCGGAAAAAGCGAATCAGCTTCAGCCTGAACGTGCCACTGCACCATCGGAACGTTCGTTCATTATGAAGAGTCGACGCCTTGTCAATCAAGCTTGATGTTCAGATTTGTTCTATGTATAATGGCATTAACTTTAACAATAGGGGAGTTCTTGATGTCGGTAGTTGTTCTTAACTAATCAAATTGGATAGAGTGTATTTCTTCAATATGGCAAAATTATCGCCTTTAAGGTGGTTTATTTGTCATGCGTGAACGGAATTGCTCCAATTGTTAAGAACAATGGCCATCCTTTTGAATTCAACCGACTGTGATCAGCCGTGCTCTTAAGCACGGTTTTTTTTATGAATAAGCAAGTATATGTGCTGTATTTATACATGCTCTATTCATCTTGCAGAAATGATGCGATGCGTTTCTAGACAGGGATATCTGCACCGTTTTTGCTCGGGATTATCGTGTGCCGGATATGCGCAGATTTGTTTCCTGCCGCTCCGGCTTACAGCGGTAAACAGTCGATCCCCTAACAGGGCAGAAGATGGACGTTAATGTTCATTTTCTGCCCTTTTTGTGCTGACTTAGTAGGCGTTCCTCAGAGTGGACGCCCCAGAGCAATCTACATTATGAAGAAAGAGTGATACGAATGAAAAATGTGATCGAAATGGCAAGCGCAAATGTGCGTCTGGAAGAAGGGCCGCGCGTTATTGAACAATTGTTGATCGAGTGCTATTTACGACCCGGTATTTCGACGAAGGAGATGGCGCGGAAGACGATGCTTCCCGTTCCAGTGGCGACCGCAATTAAGAAGGAGCTTATCAAGGCGGGGGCGCTCAAGCAGGATCGGGGCGTGCATTGCACATTTGCAGGAAATGATTATGTGGAACAGGAATGGGGATATTTCGGTCTCGATAAAGAACTGTACCACAAGTTGATGGCGGACGGAATGGCATGGAAATCTGAACTCGCCGAGCTTTTGATGGAATGGAACGATCTGTTCCAAGCACGACCGCAAGCAAATGTCCAGATCGACCAATCTAAGTGCACGTTGGAGACGAGTCTGAAGCGGGCCGTGCTCTGTTTGCGGGAGCATTCGCTCATCGGCAAGCAGGTGCTGTGCGTCGGCGATGACGATCTGGTCAGCGTGGCGCTTGGCTTTCTGTTGAAGCGGCTGTTCCCGGGCAGAAGCAGTCCGAAGACGGCGATCCACGTCGTTGATGTAGATGAGCGGTTTTTGCAATATATACGTGACATTGCCGAGCGGGAAGACCTGCCCATTTCATGCCACCATGCTGATTTGCGGCAGCCTTTGCAGGAAGAACTGCAAGGCCGCTTCGATTGCTTCTTCACGGATCCGCCGTATACGATGCAGGGGATGAGCCTGTTTTTGTCCAGAGGCATTAGCGCGCTCAAGCGGAGAAAAGGCTTACCAGTGTTTTTGTCGTTCGCTCACAAATCGCCTGGATTTACGTTGGCCATGCAGCAGGAGCTTGTGCGTATGGGCATGATGATGAAAGAGATTACCCCACATTTTAATGATTATGAGGGGGCGCAAATGATTGGCAACCGCGGGCAAATGATCGTGCTGAAGACGACGGAGCATACGACTCCAGGGCATACAGATCGTTATGAAGGGGCGCTTTATACCGGCGAAGTGAACCGCACGCAGCGCATATACCGCTGCAGGCAGTGCGGGGAAGCTGTGTTGGTCGGCCAGGACGGGGATTTCGACACGATTGAACAGTTGAAACGGCGGGGCTGCTCCAGCTGTGGCAGCTCCACATTCGAGCTTATCGAGAGAAAACAGGCGTCAAAGTCGGACGAGAAGGCGAACCTGCGTTGAACAATTGAGCCACTGAGCCACTGAGCCGCTGTGGGAATAAGTAATTAAGCTGCTCAAATGGTGAAATGTTGCTGAGTTCTCCTTAATGTGTCTCATGCTTCACATATACAGGCCTGGCTTCCAATCGGAAGACCAGGCCTGCATTTATTGTACAAAAAAAGGTCTGCCCACCCGCATAGGCGAAACAGACCTGTAACTTATTCGATTCAAGCTTGGACGGTGTCTGTCTTCGGAGCAGCAAGCTTCGGTTCGGGCACCGCACGCACAGCGGACAGCGCATCGCATTCCCGGAACGCGAAGTGCCTGCAGCCTTGGCAACGGGCTGCGCTAATGCGGGTCAAGGCGAAGTCAATGGCGGCACCCGTCCGTTCGAAGAAGTGCTCTGCTTCGATACGGGCTGCGAGTCCCGTCTTGTTCATCACATTCCGCGGCTGCTCATGGATGCCCGTAACGAGCACCGTTCCTCCTTGGCGCTGGACTCGGCTTACGAGAGCAGACAAATTCGACTCTGCCGTCGTATCCATATATGGTACGCGTCCCAAGCGAAGAATCAACACGAGCGGCATCTCCCCGAATTGGTCCTTCAGCGACTGTTCGAATGAATGTGCGGCTCCGAAAAACAGCGGTCCCTCTACAGTAAACATGCTGATTTGCGGGCAATGGCGCCCGTCCTTTACGATGCGGGAGGACACCTTCGCTTTCCGGTCTGCCGGATCGGGCAGCACCTTGGCTACCTTGACGCCTTCGCTCATCCGTTTTACAAATAGGACAACCGCCAACACGAGGCCTGCTTGAACGGCCACGGTCAAATTGGCGAACACAGTTAGCAAAAAAGTAACGGACAGAATAAGAGAATCGGCGGTCCGTGTCTTCAAAATGTGCAGAAATGTTTTGCGTTCGCTCATGTTCCAAGCGACAACCATCAGTATGGGAGCCATGGCGGCTAAAGGAATATTGGAAGCATATGGCGCGAAAAAGAGCAGCACAAGCAGTACCACGATAGCGTGAACGACACCGGAGACGGGAGAGACCGCCCCGTTCCGAATGTTGGTTGCGGTTCTGGCGATGGCTCCGGTAGCCGGAATTCCTCCGAACAACGGGGTTACCATGTTGGCGATGCCTTGCCCTACGAGTTCCCGGTTGCTCTGGTGCCGGTCTCCCGTCATGCCGTCGGCGACGACAGCGGACAACAGCGATTCAATGCCGCCGAGCATCGCAATGACGAAGGCTGGTTGAATCAGCTGGACGATACGGTCCCAGCTGATTGCTGGCAGCCGGAATTCGGGCAGTCCGCTCGGAATGGCACCGAATGTGGAGCCGATTGTGGCCACTTGGCCAGGGAAGAACCACGCTGCAGCCAGACTGGAGACGAGCAGGCCGACTAACGAGCCAGGAATTTTGGGCAGCCATTTAGGCGTGAGCAGGAGAACGGAAAGACAAAGAAATGCTGTCAGCACGCTGTAAAGATTCAATGCCGGCAAGTGCACTACAAGCTCACGCATGTCGGAGATAAAGCCGTCCTGCTTCTCCACGTGCAGGCCTAGAAAGTCGGCAATCTGCCCCGTAAAGATGATGACCGCTATGCCGGCCGTAAACCCGATCGTCACCGGACGGGGAATGAAGCGGATGACGGCTCCCAATCGGAACAGCCCCATGAGGACGAGCATGACTCCGGCCATGAAGCCGGCAATGAGCAGATTATCATACCCGTACTGTAGGACGATAGCGAACAATATGGGTATGAATGCTCCGGTCGGACCTCCGATTTGGAATCGGGATCCGCCGAACAGCGAAATGAGCAAGCCGGCGACAATTGTCGTATAGAGCCCGTACTCCGGCTTGACACCCGATGCAATGGCAAACGCCATCCCTAATGGAATGGCGACGATACCTACGATACTTCCGGATATGATATCTTTCTTCAAAGCTTGCGCGTTATACCCGGCATAACGGCCGCGCAACAACGGTTTCATGCACTTTTCCCACCATTTCTGAATATCTGATTATTTGAATATATAAAGAATCATATATTCATCTGACCATTCTGTCAAAGCGGTTGTCGTGTCGTGTAGGGTGCTTATAAAGGGAAAAGAGAGGAAACTCGAGTCCGTTACCCGAATCCCTCTCTTTTATGAAGATTCCTGCTTCTTGATGTTCTCCAACATGGAGATGGCGTTGACAAGGTGATTGTCGAAAATGCGCTTCGCCACCTGGAGAAGATCCTTGATCATCGGATCGCGCAGAGAATAAATGACCGAAGTTCCGTCCTTGACGCCGAACACGACGTTCTTGCCGCGTAGGACGGCCAATTGCTGTGAGACGGCCGAACCCTCGATGCCGAGGAGCGACTGGATTTCGTTCACGGTTTTATCGCCGTCGCACAGAACCTCCAATATTTTTATTCTCAAAGGGTGTGCCAACGCTTTGAAAAATTCAGCTTTGAACTGTTGGATGTCCGGATACATGGTGTTCTCCCTTATTCATTGAAGAATGGAATATAGATTAGTGTACCACAAAACGGACGTTCAGGGGAAAAGATGGGCAAAACGCGCCATACCGGTTCCGTGCGATTCCCTCAGGATGAGAACGAACCAGTATCTTGAGTCAGCGCCGCTGCGTGCTTCTTCCTTAAAATGAATCCGGTAAAAGCAGAGAGTAAATACATCGTTCCTCCCACAATATAAACGGATTGCGGTCCCCACATATCTGACACGGTTCCGGCAAACAGCACTGACACGCCGAACAGAACGTATGATATCGTGCTTTGCGCCGCAAACACGTTCGGCTGCTCAGCTAGTGGCGTGTACTGTTGGACATAGGTCCGCTGGGCGATATCACGGAGTTGATAAAAAGGGCCCATCAGCAGCACAATGGCCAAGGCGATAAATGCTTGCGTATTGAACGCATAACCGTAGGCGAACAGGCTCACTCCAAATGAGCCGACAATGATCGTGCCAACCAGATGGCGATGAATGAGAGCGGACAGCTTGAGCGTAATCAATCCGCCGATAATGGTGCCTGCATAGTAAGCGGCATTAATATAGCCCCACCAAGCTTCATCCTTCAGCAGCACTTCCTGGGCGAACACTAACGTGACGCCTCCAATCCAGATGCCGCCTGCAATGCCTTCTATGATATCCATCCATGTAATGATGCGCAGCCGGGGATGGGTAAATAGAAAGGTCCAGCCTGCCAGCATGGAGCGGGAGCCTTTCTCTTTTGGCGTGTCATGTTGGTCATGAGCCAGGCGAACAATAAAGAGACAGCCTAGAAGCAGGAGTCCCGAGGACAGCTGCAGCACGAGCGAATGACCGAGCTGCGCGACGAGGATGCCTCCCATCGTCCAGCCGAGCAGCGACAGCATCTGCATGCTGGTCGATACGAGACTGTTCGCTTGCACACGCTTGTCCTCTTCCACCAAGCGGGGATAAAGCGCATTAGCCGACGCGGATGCGCAGCCCTCCACATAACCGATCAGCACGATACCGCAGAACGCATAACCGAGAAATGCGGATGCCGGCAGAGCAGAAGAGAGCGGCGTCAACGAGAAGGCGATGAGTGCAGACGCCGCACACTGAAGAAACAGGAACAAACGGGTGACATAGGCAACCGTCATCTTCCGATACCAGAACGGCAGTGTGAAGCTGCTGGACAGAATGGCCAAGGAACGAACGAATGAGACCGCTCCGGCAAAGGCGGCCGATCCTGTAAGTTGGTAGACAGCGGCAATCAATGTCATCATATACAAGGACCCCGCAAGGTTGGCAAACGATCGGCTTGACAATAACGAGTAGAATGAACGATTCAAACACTACACCCCATTGCATCGTAGAGGTGGCTAAAAAAGCAAAAAAGTGACCTTTTTGAACGCACACTCATAGTAATATTTTCACATTATACCATGCAATAGGTAGAGTGCTAATCATTTTTTTCTAATAGTAATTCTATTTTGGTCAAATGTTCCAGCATGCGCCGGGAAGCAAGCGCTTCATTCTGGTGCAGTATAGCTTCATAGATAAGTCTGTGTTCTTGCAACAGCTGCAGCGTGGAGGAACGTTCGCCGAAGAGCCACATCCGCCGGGTGTTGCCCATATGCCGGGCGCACTGCTGGTGAAACAGCTGCAGCATCGGAATTAATATTTCATTATGACTCGCTTGCGCTAAATGCACGTGGAACATCAGATCGGCCTGCTGGCTCGCCGCTTCGTCCTCCAGATGCGCCTCCATCTGTTGAAGGCAATCTGCCAACGCAGCCAAGTCCCCGTCCGTCCGCCGTTTAGCGGCTAGTCCCGCAGAACCGACCTCGATCATTTTCCGCACCTCGATCAGCGATTTCAATGAGTTGATCTCAGATAGCCAGCCTTGAAGCAGGTCGGACGGTGCTTGCGGCTGTTCGCGCACGAACGTGCCGCCGCCATGACGAATGTCGATCCAGCCCATCGCTTTCAGCGCGCTGAGCGCTTCGCGTATCGTTGAACGCCCGACTTGGTACTGCTTGGAGAGCGCTTCGACGGAAGGAAGACGATCTCCGGGCGAGTAGCTTCCGTTTTTTAATTGGTCGAGCAGATGATCCGTTACGAGCTCCGCTCCCTTTTTATATTGAATTCCGTTCATCAATGACGGCCTCCTGATATGAAATATCGGACTTATCTATACATTATGAAAAAAAATTTTAAAATGGTAGTATACATCCTCTTCTATCATAAGTTATAATATGCCAAAAGTCATCAGATCACCTGAACAGTTCAACAAATTTATGAACAGAAACAACAGGAGGGGAAATTCGATGATAGTGAACGAAGTGCGGCAAGATCTGCTGCAGCTACTTGGGCCAGAGCGTTACCGCGATGATAAGGAGGCGCTCGTCACGCATTCGTATGATGCGACACCGATGCTCCAGTCGCTGCCGGACGCGGTAGTTTATCCCGATTCGACGAGTGAAGTTCAGCATATTCTTCGATTAGCGAATAAGCATCGTATTCCGATTGTCCCGCGGGGAGCAGCCAGCAACTTATGCGGCGGTACTGTACCCGTATCAGGTGGAATTGTCGTGGCAATGACCCGAATGAACAAGCTGCTTGAGCTAGATACGGATAATTTGACAGCTACCGTCCAACCTGGACTGAACACGAAGCAATTCCATCGCGAAGTGGAGAAGAGGGGCTTATTCTATCCGCCGGACCCGAGCAGTATGGTCATTTCGACATTGGGCGGCAACATTATGGAAGGAGCGGGAGGGCTTCGCGGTTTGAAATACGGCACGACGAAGGATTACGTTATCGGACTGGAGGCCGTCCTGCCTTCCGGTGAGGTCATCACAACGGGCGGCAAGCTGTATAAGGACGTTGCCGGCTATGATTTGACGAAGCTGCTTGTCGGCTCGGAAGGAACGCTCGCCATTATTACGGAAGCAACGGTGAAGCTCATTCCTGCGCCGCGGGTGAGACAGACGATGCTGGTTGCTTTTCAAGATATATATGCAGCTGCGCGTTCCGTCTCGCGCATTGTGGGAGCGGGCATCATTCCGGCGACGCTCGAATTTATGGATCAGCCGACGATCCGCGTCGTGGAGGAGTACAATCATATCGGCCTCCCGATAGATATGCAAGCGGTGCTGCTCATTGAGCAGGACGGACAGGAGAGCGCCAGCGTTCAGAAGGACATGGACGCCATCGTATCGATCTGCGGGGAGGAAGGGGCAGCCCGTATTGAAACGGCTCGGGATGAACGCGAAGCGGAGCAGCTGATGAAGGCAAGACGCAGCGCGCTGTCGACATTGGCACGCATTCGACCGACGACGATTTTGGAGGATGCGACCGTGCCTCGTTCCCGTATCGCGGACATGGTGTTGGCCATTAACCGGATTGCGGCGCAGTATGAGTTGAACATTTGCACGTTCGGCCACGCGGGGGACGGGAATTTGCACCCGACCTGCACAACGGATGCGAGAAATACCGAGGAAATTCATCGGGTCGAGCAAGCGTTCGCCGATATTTTCGAAGAAGCCATCAGGCTTGGAGGAACGATAACCGGAGAGCATGGCGTCGGCACGGTTAAAGCGCCTTATTTGGAGTGGAAGGTCGGTGAGGCTGGCATCGCCTTGATGAAAGGCATCAAGCAGGCATTCGATCCGAACGGCATTATGAATCCAGGCAAAATATTCGCCAAATCAGCACGCAAAAGGCTGGTGATTACCCGATGAACAGCAGAGAGCAAGACGATCAGCGAAAAGGAGCCTTGAAGCAGCAACTGGTTAATACGCTTGATTATGAGCAGTTGATGAACTGCATGCGCTGCGGATTTTGCCAGCCGGCTTGTCCGACATTTCATCAGACGGGTCTCGAAGCGGCTTCTCCACGCGGTCGTATCGCTCTGATGAAGGCGGTGGCGGATGGACTGATGGAGCCGGACGAAGCGTTCAAGCAGCAAATGGATCTATGCTTGGGGTGCCGCGCATGCGAACCGGTATGCCCTTCCGATGTGAAATACGGCCAATTGCTGGAGCAGACGAAGGATGCTCTATTCGAGCATGCTGAACCTGCCGGGGCGATTCCGCTGCGCGGCCTTCATAAGTTTGCGAAGCCGATATTTAAGCGTCATCGCCGTCTGCGGCTGATGAGCACGATACTGCATGCTTATCAACGCTCCGGCCTGCAGCGTCTTGCCAATAAAGGGAATCTGCTGCGTTGGCTGCCGGCGCATATGCAGACGATGGAGCGGATTATGCCGCATGCGGACAGCCGCGGTGTCGTAAAGCGGGTCGGCGGCCATCGTTTTGAAGCCAAAGGTGAGCGAATCGGGACGGTAGGATTATTTCGCGGGTGCATTATGGACGTTCTTTTTACGGAAACAAATGTGAATACCGTCCGCCTGTTGACTGAATCTGGTTATGATGTCGTCATCCCGAAGGAGCAGTCCTGCTGTGGCGCGCTGTTCTCTCATAGCGGCGACCGGGACACGGCCCGAGAGTTTGCCAAGCAAAATGTAAAGGTGTTCGGGGATGCGAAGGTGGACTACATTGCTTCCAACGCCGGAGGCTGCGGGGCCATGCTTGTCGAGTATGATCATTTGCTTGCGGATGAAGCGGAGTGGGTGGGGCCTGCCCGAGAGTTTGCCGTTCAAGTGAAAGACATCAGCGAACTGCTGCTGCGTTCGCAGCGCTGGAATCAACTGCCGGAGGCAGCAGTACAATCGAAAACAGCAGCACAACCGGAAACAACACGTGACGACACCGTAACGGTGACATACCAAGATTCGTGCCACCTGCGCAACGTGATGAGGGCTGGCGAGGGGCCGCGCCAATTGCTGCGTCTCATCCCTGACACGAACTTCGTAGAGCTGGAAGGGGGCGAAGTGTGCTGCGGATCGGCGGGTATCTACAACCTGGTGCAGCCGCAAATGGCGAACGATATTGTAGATTCAAGAATGGAAGCGGTGCGGGACACGAAGGCTTCGATTATTTTAACGAGCAATCCGGGCTGTCTGCTGCAGATGAAGGTCGGCGTAGAGCGGGAAAAAGCGAACGACCGTATCCAGGTCATGCATGTAGTCGATTATTTTGCGGAAAAGATATTGAAATAATATTTTATAAAAACTATAATAATTCTGTAATTAAATTTTAGTAACTTGATGATACATCTTTGTTATGTAAGGATGAAACTTTCAGTTTATTAGGGGGAGTTAATCGTGAATGTTATTCCATTGGAAGCCAAGTGGATCGTTCCGATGTGCGAGTTATGGAACAGGGAACTGGGCGGCCTCTTTCCAATGCGAGAGGCGCTGCTGCGGCAGAATAGCTTTCAAGATGCGAACGTTTACTACCCGGGTTCTTGGCTGGCACAGGATGATGACGGTACACTGCTTGGCTTTGTCATTGCGAAGAAATGGCAAGAGCAAGAGCGAGAGATGCAGTTGGGGGAAGGCGCAGGTTGGATTCAAGCGCTTGTCGTGCGTTCCGACAGGAGGGGCGAAGGCATAGGCAGCCGATTGCTTACCCTGGCTGAAGAGGCACTGCAGGATGCCGGAGTAGAGATCGTATATATGGGCCGCGATCCGTGGCATTATTTTCCTGGCGTGCCGAAAACGCTCTCATCGGCTCGTCCTTGGTTCGAGCGGAGAGGATACGAGTTTCTGTATGAGGTATATGATTTGCTGGCATCCGCAGAGGAAGGTCCACCTGTTGCTCCGTCGTTTTCCGAAGGCGCTTACATCAAAGGGCTTGAACTGCAGGATCAAGTGGAAATGCTGCGTTTCTTCCGCAGATGCTTTCCTGGACGGTGGTACTATGAAGCACTCTGTTATTGGGAGCGGGGCGGAACAGGCAGAGAATTTGTCGGATTGTTTGCAGAGCGGGAGATGATAGGCTTCTGCCGCGTGAACGATGAGCAGTCGGCTTTGATCGCGCAAAATACGTACTGGGCTCCGCTCTTCCAAGAGCCGCTTGGTGGAATCGGACCTCTTGGCGTAGACAGCCGCTATCGGGGAAAGGGATATGGCCTTGCTCTCGTTGAAGCGGGGGTATCAGAGCTGCGAGCGCGCGGAATGAAGAATCTGGTCATTGATTGGACGGAGCTCGTTGATTTTTATGCGAAATTAGGATTTCAACCATGGAAGGGCTACGATTTAATGAAAAAGACATTGCGGTAGGCAACACAGATAGAAGCTGAAGCAGTGTGTGCTCAATCGAGTTGAACTGCTTGAGAAAGAACCGGATGTGAGGATTGCCAATACTGAACTACGGTACGCTTTTGTTCTACAACAAAGAATTGTTGGATGCGGCAGTGCGTTGCTTCGCATCAATATATTTTTTTTCGCCCTCTTCTACGGCTGGCTCCCGGCAGAAGAGGCTTTTTTATTGGTGTTTTGTTATCGAACATGCAGCAATCGCACCTCCGCGCCCGTGTGCATATAATGTACTCCGTTCCGTGGGCATATGTCCCGGAGCGGAGTCAAAGCGGCAAGGAGGAAATGGCATGGCACCATCAGATAGTGGACGCACGACTCAGCTTGCATTAATGGAAGAAAGGATGAACGCGATAACGCATGGGCTCGGGCTGCTGCTTAGTTTGGTTTTTTGTGTGGGAGCGGCTTCCGTATCATCACGCCATATGGCACGTGTCTGTGCTAACTGGAGCAGCGCTCCATTTCGGCTGTGTGTATAAGCTCATCTTGCTTGCATAATTTTTTTTGGGTGATGTTAAGGTTTCCCCCTTGACATGGTGTTCAGATTTAGATATGATAAGGAACGTCGATGGGCTGTAAAGTGTTTTTCCTTGACGAAAGGAGTGGCCCGTATGAACGAGGAACAGGTATTAGCGAAGACGAACCGCGTCAATATGCTGTTTGACTTCTACGAACCGTTGCTCACAGAGAAACAGCAGACGTTCCTGAAATGTTACTTTCAAGATGATTTTTCCTTAGGCGAGATTGCAGCCGAATTCGGAATAAGCCGACAAGCGGTGTATGAACATATTAAGCGGGCGGAGCAGACGCTCGATGCGTATGAGAGCAAGCTAGGGCTGCTCGCGAAGTTTGAACAACGTACGAAGCTAATGGAATCGCTGCATGACGCATTGAACGATATGAAGGGCATACCCGACCCGCAGCGCGCGGAACTGCAGATGATTGTCCGTGAACTGCAGGCGTTGGATTAAGGGAACGGGGTGAATAACAATGGCATTTGAAGGATTGACAAGCCGATTGCAGAACGTATTCAGCAAGCTGCGCGGCAAAGGCAAAGTAGCGGAGGAAGACGTCAACGAAGCGATGCGCGAGGTGCGCCTTGCGTTATTGGAGGCAGACGTCAACTTCAAAGTTGTTAAAGAATTTATTAGCAAAGTAAAAGAGAAGTCTGTCGGCCAAGACGTCATGAAGAGCTTTACGCCAGGCATGGTCATTATCGACATCGTTAACAAAGAGTTGACGGAGTTGATGGGGGGCACTGCCGCGAAGCTGGCGAAAGCGAATAAGCCGCCAACGGTTATTATGATGGCAGGCTTGCAAGGTGCCGGTAAGACGACGACGTCGGGTAAGCTGGCGAAGCTTCTGCAGAAGCAGAACCATAAGCCGCTGCTCGTGGCTGCCGACATTTACCGTCCAGCTGCGATTCAGCAGCTGCAAGTGCTCGGCAACCAGATTAATGTGCCCGTATTTTCCTTGGGTGATCAAGTTAGCCCGGTAGAGATTGCACGCCAGGCGATGGATCATGCGAAGGAGAATAATCTCGATTATGTGATCATCGATACCGCCGGCCGTCTACATATCGATGAAGCGCTGATGGATGAGCTGAAGCAGATTCACGAGACCGTTAAGCCGGATGAAGTATTGCTCGTCGTCGATGCAATGACAGGGCAAGATGCGGTAAACGTAGCGGAAAGCTTCAATCAGCAGCTCGCGTTGACGGGGGTCGTGCTGACGAAGCTCGACGGCGATACGCGCGGCGGTGCGGCGCTCTCGGTAAAAGCTGTTACCGGATGCCCAATCAAGTTTGCGACATTGGGCGAGAAGCTGGATGCGCTTGAACCGTTCCATCCGGAACGGATGGCTTCCCGTATTCTCGGGATGGGGGACATGCTGTCACTTATCGAGAAGGCCCAGGCGAATATCGATTCGGACAAAGCGAAGGAAATGGAACTGAAGATGCGGAACGCCGCCTTTACGTTCGATGATTTTCTGGAGCAGATGCAGCAGGTCAAGAAACTCGGTCCAATTGATCAGATTTTGGATATGATTCCAGGTATGAACAAGATGAAGCAGACCGCGAATCTGAAGGTGGATGAGCGTCAGATGGGTCGCATCGAAGCGATTGTCCGTTCGATGACGAACGCTGAGCGCCAGGATCCCGACCTCATCAATCACAGCCGCCGCAAGCGGATTGCAGCCGGCAGCGGAACAGCGCTCGCTGACGTGAACCGCCTCATCAAGCAGTTTGACGAGATGCGTCGGGTGATGAAGCAGTTCTCCGATATGATGGGACCGAAAGGTCCGAAAATGATGAAAAATTTGAAGGGCAAAGCCGGAAAGGGAATGAAATTTCCTTTCCGCTAATGCATAATGCTTTACTCGAATTCCGTTAAGGAGGTGAATGTCGTGGCAGTACGTATCCGTTTGAAACGAATGGGTGCTCATAAAGCACCGTTCTATCGTGTCGTTGTATCCGATTCCCGCTCTCCGCGTGATGGTCGTTTCATCGAAGAAATCGGTTACTACAATCCGGTAGCTCAACCTGCAGTAGTTAATATCGACGAAGAAAAAGCGTTGAAATGGCTGCAAACAGGTGCTCAAGCTTCTGACACGGTTCGCAACTTGCTTAGTCAAGCAGGCGTCATGAAGAAGTTCCATGAGCTGAAATATCAGAAGTAATCTAACCGTTCGGAGGGTCGCGAATGGAAGAGTTGGTGTTAGTTATTGCACGCGCTTTGGTCGATCATCCGGAGGAGGTCCGTGTGGACGTCGTGGAGAAAGACCACATCATAGTATATGAGCTTTACGTCCATCCCGATGATGTCGGGAAGGTTATCGGAAAGCAAGGTCGTATAGCCAAGGCGCTTCGCACGGTCGTCACATCGGCAGCCGTAAAGGTTCCGAAACGAGTTGCCGTGGACATTATTTCTTAACATGACGAAACGGGTTAGGATGAAATCCTAGCCCTTTTTCGTATGTGAATAACCGTTTGTGTTACACTAGGAAGCATACCCGTAAATAGCAGGAGGATTCGATACGACATGGCTGAAAAGTTATATAATGTCGGCAAAGTCGTGAATACGCACGGCATTCGCGGAGAAGTGAAAGTATTTCCGCAGACCGACTTTCCGGATGTGCGCTTTGCCCAGGGAAGCGAATTGATTTTGCAGCATCCAGAGACGCAGAGCACCCTTTCGGTTACGGTGGAACGGTCGCGTTTACATAAGAACATGTACATCGTGAAACTGAAACAATTCGACGACATCAACGATGTAGAGAAATATAAAGGCTGGATGCTGAAAGTGTCGGAAGCGCAGCTCGTAGAACTGCCGGAGGACGAATATTATTATCATGAAATCATCGGTTGCCGCGTCGTGACGGATGAAGGCGAAGAATTAGGTGTCATCGACGAGATTTTGGCCCCGGGAGCGAATGATGTCTGGGTCGTGAAGCCGTCGAAAGGCAAGCCTATTCTTATTCCGGTAATTGATGATGTGCTGCTTAACGTCGACATCGAAGGCAAAGTTGTTACCGTCCACCTCATGGAGGGACTTATTTAAATGCGTATCGATGTATTAACGCTATTCCCGGAAATGTGCGAAGGCGTATTTAACGCGAGTATACTGGGTAAAGCCCGGGAGAAGGGACTCGTAACGCTGAATACGGTCAATTTTCGTGACTATTCCACCAACAAGCATTCGACCGTAGATGATTATCCATACGGTGGTGGGGGCGGTATGGTTCTGAAGCCTGATCCTATTTTTGCGGCAGTCGAAGATGTTATCGCCAAGGCGGAGACGGAAGGCTTAGTGAGAAGCGAGCAAAATATCGATCACGCGGAAAGAGATTCGTCTACAGCGAAGCCGCCGCGCATTATTTTGATGTGTCCGCAAGGTGAACGCTTTACGCAGACGAAAGCCGAGGAGTTGGCAGAGGAATCACACCTTATTTTTATTTGCGGCCACTACGAGGGCTATGACGAGCGTATTCGCGAGCATCTCGTGACGGATGAACTGTCAATTGGCGACTATGTGCTGACGGGGGGCGAACTGCCAGCCATGGTCGTTATCGATTCCGTCGCTCGGCTGCTGCCTGGAGTGCTCGGCAATGAGTCGTCGGCCGTGACGGATTCATTCAGCACAGGACTGCTTGAATATCCGCATTATACGCGCCCTGCTGAATTTCGCGGCTGGAAGGTGCCGGATGTGCTCATAAGCGGCCATCATGCCAACATCGAGGTGTGGCGCCGAGAGCAAGCGTTAAAACGGACACTGGAACGACGGTCCGATCTGCTCGACAGCATCGAGTTGAGCGATGAGGAGCAGAAGCTGCTGCGGCGGTTGAAGAGTGAATAGCTGTAGTATAGAAGAACGAATACACTCCTACATAATGTACTATGAGTACAATGTAGGAGCCATTTGCGTATCTATTAGGATGTTGGCGTTTTTCAGAGCCATAACTATTTTGAGACGCTGGAGTTCTTCGGGGAAATCAAATCGTCCATGTTGATTCCCAGAAAATATGAACCAATGCAAAAAAGGAGGGCGGCCAGGAAGGCATCCCTCTTCTTTGTCTTCATCGCGGTTAGTCTGTAATCAGCTCTAATTCCACCACGGTATCGTTTTCATCTGGCAGTTGGGCCGTCGGAAAGTTGATGAACAAATAATCTGCATAGTCATGCGCATTCTACGGTGTCTGTATATTTACCTCTGAACCGTCTGCAAGCAATCTGGCCTGTTTGACGCGTCCATTCAATCCTTTCAGCGCAATTGGTCCGACGCCGCGGTCGAGAATGTGGGCGTACAGCTTATTGCCTTGCTGCGTGTAACGCCCCCACTCCGGCTTCGGCAATTCACTCGCGCCAGAGCCGTAGATGCTGTCTTGATTTCCATGCATCCAGGATCCGACTTCCGATAGCACGGCAAGGGATTCCCGTGGGAATTCCCCTTTCGCATTCGGTCCGACGTTCAGAAGCAAGTTCCCGTTCTTGCTGACGCATTCGACCAGTCCGCGTATAACTTGCTGTGGTGATTTGTAATCATGGTCATAGGCATGATAACCCCAATGGCGATTTAGCGTAATGCACGCTTCCCAAGGAATCGAATCGCCGTTTTTGTTCACGATTCCTTGTGGCGGTAAGATTTGCTCGGGCGAGGCGAAATCACCTGCATATATTTCAGGCTCACTCGCTTTGATGTTGCCGCCCAAGCGGTTGTCGATGATAACGTTTGGCTGCAAATCGCGAATCATCGTCACAAGCTCCGATGCGCGCCATTTCTCGCCGGTCATATCGTCATAAGAGAAATCGAACCAGAGCACGTCGATCGTCCCGTAATTCGTCAACAGCTCTTTGACCTGTCCATGCATGTAATCCAAGTAGCGATTGAAATCTGTTTCCCGGTTCTTGAACTCCTCGTTACTGCGCATCGGGTGCTGGCGGTCGCCATAGGCCGGGTAATCCGGATGGTGCCAGTCGATGATAGAGTAGTAGAAGCCAACCTTCAACCCTTTGGCTCGGAAGGCGTCGACATATTCCCGAATCAGGTCGCGTCCGGCTGGGGTATTAGTCGCTTTGTAATCCGTCATAGCGCTGTCGAACAGGCAGAACCCGTCATGATGCTTCGTCGTCATGACTGCATATTTCATCCCGGCTTGCTTGGCGGCTTTCGCCCAGGCTTTTGGGTCGTAATTTTCAGGATTAAAGGTGTTGAAGTACTGTTCATAACCCTCTACCGATATCTGTTCGAAGCTGCGCACCCATTCACCGCGTGCGGGAATCGCATAAAGCCCCCAATGTATGAACATGCCGAAGCGGTCATTCGTAAACCATTCCGTCCGCTTGCGTCTTTCATCCATCGTCGTCATCCTCATCTCTCCTTTAACTGCAGTTTTTTCCTATTTTACACGGAAGCGGGTATAATGCAGATAGAGAGAATTAACGGCTTTTTGTACAAAATTAAGGTCGAACGGAGCGCATGCCGATGGGGAAAATGGAGCTGCTGCAGCGATATTTGGCAAACGTGCAGGTTCATGTGACGGACGCTTACTATACGAAATGCAGGGAAGATTGGTGCGAGAGCAATTTCGTGCCCTCCTTTAACCGCATGTATCTCATCTGTGATGGGGAAGGGCGCATTGAGATTGCAGGGAGCACGTATTACCCGGGGCCAAGGCAAATGGTCATTATGCCAGCGGGAGTGAACCAATCGTACGCTGCGATTAGCTCCCATACGTATGAGAAATATTGGTGCCACTTTACGACGCTCATTGGAGAGCGGCATTTATTTCAATTTATGCGTATTCCTCATGTCGTCACGATGTCGCCTTCCGTCTTCGAGGAGGCTGTTGAAAGATTTCAACGCTTGAAGAAAGAGCATTATGACGGAGATTGGACTGCCGTGCTGCGCAAGCAGGCGCTACTAATGGAGCTGCTCAGCCTATATTTGGGGGAAGCAGGACCGGAGTCCATCATTCTGCCTTCCTCCCAAGCGATGGACAAGCTGAACCTGGTGCTGCAGTATATGAACGGCCATCTTACCGAACGGCTAAGTGTGCAGCAGCTCGCGGATCGGCTGCATTTGCACCCGAATTACTTCATCACGTTCTTCCGTGAGCATATAGGGGAATCGCCAGTACAATATATGAACCGGATGAAGGTGGAGCGGGCGAAGAAGCTGCTCTTGACGAGCCATTTAAGTGTGACGGAAATTGCTGAGGCAGTCGGTCTGGATGTATATTATTTTTCTCGTTTGTTCAAAAATAGTACCGGGTTCAATCCGACATCGTTCAAAGCGACACATAAAAATGAAATGAAGTGAGGGGGAACATAGGATGCAATCCCATCCATCTCGTCATCATGAAAGTCAGACGGATGACAAGCAGCGTTTGTTCGTTGCGATACCACTGCCGGCGTCTGCTGCGGACACCGTCGTACAATGGTCCGAAGGGGCGAAAAGACAGTGGGCGTTTCACAAATGGGTCCATCCGCTCGATTTGCATATTACGGTACAGTTTCTGGGAGCGGTATCCCCTGATGTGAAGGAGCGTCTCGTGCAGGGACTTCAGAGTGTAGCGCAATCGTCGGAGACGTTTCGGCTCGAATTGCAAGAAGTGGGGACGTTCGGGGCGCACGAAGCACCTCGTGTTCTATGGGCAGGAGTCGGCGGAGAGATCGGCCAGCTCAAGCGCCTGTATGAGCTTGTCGTAGCTGCGACTGCGCCGCTTGGATTCGTGCCCGAGGACCGGCCATATTGGCCGCACATTACATTGGCCCGCAAATACCGCGGGATGACTCCCATGTCGCTGAACGCTGGTCATGCGCCGCTGCCTGAGTATGATTGGATGGCAGACCACTTCGTGCTGTACCGCACGCAAATGGGTAAGACCCCCATGTACGAGCGAATTGAGGAGTTCAGACTAGGTCACGGCATACAGCAACCGTAAGCTTCCCGTCGGGAAGCTTTTTTTATGTTACGAGAAGAATTGCCGTGAAAGGCTTGATTAAAAGCCGCATCAACATGGCCGCGCTTCCAGAGGGGGAGGAGAGAGGTTCTATGTATTCAAGTCCTTAAGGGCACTCTCCCCTTGACTCAGACATAGCTACAGTCGCAGGTTCCGGGTACAACTACGACTAAGATCAAGGAGTTTTAAAGTGGAGTAACTGAAATAATACGCAATGGAAAGTGCCCGAACAAAAGATACAACATAAATAAGAACACAAGCACAACAGTAAGCACAACGCAAATAGATCAAAAGGTCTGAACGTAAAAGGTACGCCATGAATAGAAAGCTCGTAGAACATAAGGACATCTTGAAGCATAACGTAAGCAGAACATAAGCTACATTATGAAGCACGGCGCATGAGAAATAAGGCGCTATATAAACTACAGCTAAAGAACTAAATGAGTGTGTATAAGGCAGGTGGCATCGCTGCAAGCCTTTCGGTCATGCTGCGGTTGGTGAGGCAGCGCAATGAATAGAGTTATATAGGGCATACGACGGAGATGATGAGGCAGGACAAAAAGACATGCAGATGCACACAAGACGCTCCCATGCCGATGCGCGTTGAGCAGTTGCATTGTAACGAAAGCAAAATTCATCCAAGTATCTTTGAAGATAAGTTGCCCCGATCCCGTGAAACGTGTCGTTCATCCAGCGTCGTGCTCGCTTGAATGTTCGATATAAGCGACTGTCACGGCGAGCACGATAAGGCTGTTGGATAATAGACGGCTCGAAAGCAGTCGCTGTTACATGAAGAGCGACAAAACGATCACAGCCAGAACGAAGCAGATATTTGTCGGAAAGGTGAGCCTTCTTCACAAGCTTCATCTTAAGCTCATCCAACTGATCGTCCGGCGTTACGGATGTGGCAATAACAAGGGGGGATTCCCGAGGATGAAGCTCAAGCATTGAATGATATGAGGTGCCATGAAAGGCGACAATGCCTTGAACTTTGCCTGCGAGCGGCCGGTCAACGTCGGACATGCTGATCGCAGCTCGGATTTTGTGCAGCATCAACCAGGCGGTCTTGTAAGTGACCCCGATGATCGAGCTGAGGTAGACAGCATTGATGCCCCTGTCAGAGCGGGAGACAAGCCAGAATGCCGTAAGCCATTTCCACAGGGCTGTGCGGCTGCCTTCCATGACCGTACCAGCGGTCAGTGAGGTCTGATGGCGGCAGGCACGGCACTCGTATAGAGGAAGCCGACGCGTTTGAATGACGTAGGCATTGGTGTGTTGACAGCGTGGGCAGACGAAGCCATGCGGCCATTTCATATGAAATACGAAGGAAACACATGAGGATTCCGTATGAAATTTACGCTTCAAATCCTCCAAAGTATCGATCGATTGCCAAGCCGTCATTATAAGTCCTCCTTTAAACTCTACTTGTAGTTCAATTTTTCATTGGATAGAGAACAAACGTTCTATACTTCGATTATACAGAACATAAGTTCTTATTTCAAGGATTTCTTCCCTTTAAAGTGTGGTTTTCTTATGCAGTGCGTTTCTTACATAATATCGTTAGAACAAGCATCTCGTTCTGAGTTGTGGGGAGGGTGATGCAAAGGGCTTGTTAAGGATAGGAATGTAGCCTAGAGAGAGGTGAATTAATGACAATTTACTCATGTATAAGAGATAATTTTAGACCAAAACAGTCTCGGAGTATCCGATGTGTGAAGTAAAAGTCAATAGATACAATCAAATTTTATGAACTAAGAGTGGGCATGCAAATTGTGTTCGCGTGTTTTGGGACTATATGTTCATCGGGAGCATAAATCAATAACCTTATATTGCGAAAAAGATATAGATGACGATTTGTAGCCAATGACTGCTATTATCATGCTTGTATGCGTGTGAATAGTGAAAGAAAATAAAACAGGTCCATTTTCACATATATTTACGTATCTGCCGCAATTATAATGAAGTCACTTGTTCATTCCTGTCGAAATGTTGTCGAAGGGTGCAGGTGATTTTCTTGTTGCTGCCAAGAAAATAAGTCGTTTTATTATTCGGTCCATTGCTCAAACTGCATGATTGTCAGAAAAGAACGGAGGGATAGGATGGACAGACTTGCTACGCGTGCCGGCCTTCTGTTGCTGACGCTCGCCGCCGTATTCATGGTTGGTTTTTCTAAGCCAGAAGAGCCCAGGAAAGCAATCTGGATTTGGCAAGCTGATCGAATCGAGAACGAGTCGAATCAATTGTTGTCTTTTGTGAAGCAGAACGAGGTGAATTTGTTATATTTGCATGTTGATATGGACATCCCACAATCATCTTACCGTGAATTTATACGGGAAGCCGCTGCATCCGGCATCGAGGTTCATGCGCTTGCTGGACATCCCGCATGGGCGCTTGAATCGCGCCGGGACAGAATGATGAAGCTAATCCAGTGGGTTAAGTTGTATAACGGCAACGCATCGCCGGAGGAACGAATTCGAGGAATTCATTTAGATATCGAGCCGTATGTTTTGCCGGAGTGGGAGACGGAGCGGGAAGCTCTAGTCACTTCGTGGATGGGAAATATGGAGTACTTTCTCCAGACAGCAAAAGAAGAGGTAAACGTTGAAATAAGTGCAGATATGCCGGTCTGGTTCGATTCGATTGTCGCCGCCGATATGCCCGAGGGTTCGCTTGCAGAGTGGATGATTAAAAGGTTCGACCACATCACGTTAATGGCTTATCGTCATGAACTGGAAGGTGATAATGGCATTTTGGAACTGGTCAAACACGAGATGGAGGTGGGTGATAGGCATCAAGCCAAGCTGCTCATCGGCGTGAACGCCAAGCCGATGGAGGAGAAGCATACCACTTTTTATGATAAAGGGACGACGGCAATGAAAAAGGCATTGCAAGAAGTGACGCAGAGGCTCGGAACCCACCCTTCCTTTGCAGGGACGTCGATTCATGATTACCGGTATTGGCAAAGCATGGAGGAGTGGGATGCGGATTTACCGCCTGAACCAGACCCTGATCCGAATCCAGATCCGGTTCCGGACCCTGATTGGGTTCCTGTCCCGCCACCAATCGAGCGCAATGGGCCGGTTGTCGCCACTTATGTGTGGCGTGCGGAGCTTGCCATCGAGCAACCGGACGAGATTATCTCCTTTGCGAAAGAACAAGGAATCAATCTGCTCTATGTCCGCCTTGATTTGGAGCAGTCGTACGATGCTTACCGTTCATTTGTGAAGAAAGCCCATGAAGCAGGTATTGAGATGCACGCGATGGGCGGACATCCTATATGGGCGCTTAGCGAGAATGAGCCGCGCATCCTGCGGCTGGTGAACTATGTTAAGCAGTATAACCGCTCGGTGGAGCCGGATGAGCGATTCCACGGCATTCATCTGGATGTGGAGCCGTATGTGCTGCCGGATTGGCAAAGCCGCAAGGATGACGTGTTGAAGCAGTGGACGGCCAATATGGACATGTTCGTACGGGAAACGAAGCGGAATTCAGACTTGTTGACGAGCGTCGATTTGGCCGTATGGCTCGACCGGACGTATGTGCCGGATCGACCGGACATGACGATTAGCGAGTATATGATAGGTCTGATGGATCATGTGTCTTTGATGGCATTCCGCAATACAGCAGAGGGATCGAACGGGATTGCCGCTGTCGTGAAGGAGGAGATGAAGATGTCTGACCGTCTAGGCAAGCAGCTTGTCGTCACAGTGGAAATGAAGGAGAACTTTGAGGGTAAGCATATTTCGTTCCACGAGCTAGGGGCCGAGGAAATGCAAAGACAACTGGAAAAACTGCCCGAACTGCTGCAGGACCATTCTTCCTATATAGGAAACGCCGTACATGCATATGATTATTGGCGTGATGCTATTCAATAATAAAAGTAATTAGTGGGCTTCATCGTTTGTGGGAGTGGTTTTATGTAGTTGCCACGAATGGTGAAGTCCTTTTTCATATGAAATATAATGATTGATGGGAAGGACGTACATAATCAAAATCATGAGGTGTTTTTATGAAGAGATACAGTATTGGAGGGTTAGTTGATGCAACTGAATTTTATGATGAATTATATGATTGGGATGAGCATGTGAAAAAAGTCATTCTGTTCGCTGGGAGTGTCAGTAGCAGTGATTAGCTGGAATTCGATGAGGTAGGAGAAGAAGGATAAGATCACAAGATTGAAAAGAAAGTGGTCTTTCCTCCGATATCCGCTTGTAATCCGTTAGGGCATATGCTAAAATAACCTTTGTTGTTTGGAATACGGTGGTCCTCTACATACGATGAGGCTGACGCGCATTCGCGTCCTGAGATGTATGAACACCTGTGTGGAAGGAGGGAGTCCTAGATGAATATCGTACAAGCGATTACGCAAGAACAGCTTCGCAAGGATATTCCAAGCTTTCGTCCCGGCGATACTTTGAAAGTATTTGTAAAAGTTATCGAGGGATCTCGCGAGCGTATCCAGTTGTTCGAAGGTGTTGTTATTAAGCGTCGTGGTGGCGGAATCAGTGAAACGTTTACGGTTCGTAAAATATCCTACGGTGTAGGTGTTGAGCGTACGTTCCCGATTCATACTCCGAAAATCGATAAAATCGAAGTGGCTCGCCGTGGTAAAGTGCGTCGTGCGAAGCTTTATTATCTTCGCAGTCTTCGCGGTAAAGCAGCGAGAATTAAAGAAATCCGTTAAGGAACAACCGGGGGCTTGCTTAACCTGCAAGCCCCCTTTTGCTATTTGTACCCTGTTCGATTATGCGGAATTCGCATGACGCGAACTTCGGATACGCATCCTAGGAGAAAGCGGGGCACAGTCGATGGATCAAAACGATCAAATGATGCAACCGAATGCGCCGGAAGAGCCAAAAGAGAAGATGGTACGCTCGAAGAGTGAACTGTTGGAATGGATCAAAGCGATTGCAATAGCCGTTATCCTCGTTGTTATCGTGCGATGGCTGCTGTTTGCTCCGTTTATCGTTGACGGTCCTTCCATGGAGCCGAACTTCTGGACAGGTGAGCGTCTTATTGTTAACAAGATATTGTATGAATTTAGAGAACCTAAACGCGGTGAAGTCGTCGTCTTTCATGTGCCGCAAGAAAACCGGGATTTAATTAAACGGGTTATTGGCGTTGCCGGAGATACGATAGAGTATCGCGGGGATGATCTGTTCGTCAACGGACAAAAGGTGGAGGAGCCTTACATACAAGAGGCGTTGGATCAAGCTCATAAGAACGATGAATTGTACAATGACCGTAATTTTCCGAATGATTTGATACAGCAAAATAAAGTGCCGGAAGGTCAAATTTTTGTTATGGGTGACCACCGTAGTAACAGTACGGATAGTCGTATGCTCGGATTTATTCCGTTATCCGACGTCATTGGTCGTGCGGATGTTATATTCTGGCCGATCTCACATGTAAAGCTGATTCAACATCATTAATCGAGCTCAGGCTGAAATAGGAGGTGGATAGCGATGTCAATCCAATGGTTTCCCGGTCATATGACGAAAGCTCGTCGACAAATCCAGGAAAAGTTAAAGCTGATAGATGTAGCCATCGAACTATTGGATGCGCGTCTGCCGATGTCAAGCCGCAATCCAATGATTAACGATATTTTACACAATAAGCCGCGGCTTATTGTGATGAATAAGTCTGATCTCGCTGATCCGGATATGAATGCGCGATGGTTGAAGTTATTCCGTTGCGAAGGGCATGCTGCGATTGCCGTCGATGCGTCGACAGGCAGTAACGTATCCCAAATTCCGGTGGAAGCGCGCAAGCTGCTGGAAGAGAAGATTCAACGCCAAATTGCCAAAGGCATGAAGCCGAGACCGGTACGGGCGCTTATTGTCGGCATCCCGAATGTGGGCAAGTCGACGTTGATTAACAAGCTTGCAGGACGTAGTGTCGCTGCAACGGGAGATCGTCCCGGCGTCACGAAAGGACAGCAGTGGATTCGAGTCGGCACGGAGATGGAACTTCTGGATACACCGGGAATTTTGTGGCCGAAGTTCGAGGATCAAGAGGTCGGTTATCGCCTTGCAGCTACGGGAGCAATTCGGGAAGAAATATTGAATGTGGAAGATATCGCGTTCTACGCGCTTAAATATTTGGCATCTCAGTACTGGGATCGGCTGGCGGAGCGCTATAGCTTAGAGCAGCCTCCTGTCGATATGGACAATCCGGATGAGATCCTGAACATCATGGAGGATATCGGTCGCAAACGCGGATGCTTGATGGGTGGCGGAAGAATTGACCTGGAGAAGGCTTCGGGCATTATTTTACGCGAACTGAGAGCTGGGAAGATGGGCCGTATTACGCTGGAAGAGCCGTATTCTTTCATGGTGGAATAATGTTCTAGGGAATCGGGTAGCGCCGTACGCCATTATGGCGTGCGGCGCTATTTTTTTGTTGTTCCTAAGGGTTGGATGTGTGGTATGAATAAGAGTAAGGACGGGATGGCGCAAGGTATACCGGAGAGGGGATTTTGCCATGGGGAAGAAAAAGGTTGAAGACAAGTCGGCGGAGTCTGTCGATTTGACGGCATGGGAGCGCCGGTATTGGGGAGAAGGGATTTGCCATATTGCGGGCATTGACGAGGTTGGACGCGGATGTCTATTCGGTGATGTCGTCGCGTCAGCCGTCATTTTACCGGAGGCGCTGATTATTGAAGGCATTAATGATTCTAAAAAGCTATCGGAGAAGAAACGTGACGAGTTATATGATGCGATTATTAATCAGGCTGTCGCGTGGTCAGTCGCCCGCGTCGACGCGAATACGATCGATCGAATAAATATTAAGCAGGCCGCGCGGCTAGCGATGAAACTGGCAGTGGAACAGCTCCATGTTCAACCGGAAGTACTCCTTATCGACGCGGAGAAGGTGGATTGTCCCATCCGGCAAGAATCCATCATTAAGGGAGATGCGAACAGTCAGTCGATTGCGGCAGCGTCTATCGTTGCGAAGGTGACGCGGGATCGGCTCTGCATTAATGAGTGGGATGCGCTGTATCCAGGTTACGGCATGGCCGTACATAAAGGTTACGGTACTAAGCTGCACCGTGAACAGCTTCTCACTCTTGGGCCGACGCCGATGCACCGCCAATCGTTCCTGAGCTCTTTGTTTCCTGAGGAGGAACAATTGACGCTGTTCTAACGAGGTGTATCCTTAATCGGCGCCTCAAATTCTATTCGACGTGTGCCGATATAGTAATATAGCTGTCGGAATGAACGGAGGGTGGATCATTGAATATTTCACAAATGGTGCGCGGGTTGGTCGGGGAGGCGAGACCCGGCGATAAGCGCACTCTGGAATTGAAATCAGGACAAGTCGTACGGGGAACGATCGCAAGTGTGTCCGAGAATGGACGTGATGCGGTCGTAAATATTAACGGCGTACCGGTACGTGCCGTATTGGAAACTCCGATGCAGCCGGGACAGACGACGTGGATGCAGGTGCAGGGACAGCAAGCCGACGGCATGGTGATAATGAAGCCGGCAGACGGACCGACGATGTCCGCGCTTCCCTCCATCGAGGAAGCGCTCAAGGAAGCGGGGCTGCCGAATGAAACATGGGCACGCCGTTTGCTGCATGATTTGCAGAAGGCAGGCATTCCGATGACGAAGGAGCTGACCACCAAGCTGGCACAAGCATTGTCGCTAAAGCCGCCGAATGTCACGGCGGAAGAGTGGATGCAGGCGACAGGGGTGGCGATTCGGCGCCAACTGCCGCTGACTGCCGATTCGGTGCGCGGCTTGCAGCAGGCGCTGTTCGGCAAGCCGCTAACCGACCTGCTCGCGTTATTTGAGCGAGCAGGGGATGAGGCGCTGGGAACTGGCACCGCCTCATCTGTTGGCCGCTATGCGGCCGAAGCTGTGCGCGGCGCCGGATGGGCGGCACCGCTGCGGGAAGCGCAAGCGCTTGTGCGCGCGCTTCTGGCGGAGCTGCCGCGCGCGGAGGGGCTCCCTGACACTGGGGGAGCCCCAGCGGGGGCCGCTTCGGGCGCAAGCGGCAGCCACGCCCAGGCGGCCATGGGCGGCAGCGTGAACGCAAGCGCCGCCGCTGGTGCGGGCGCCAGCCTGAATGGCAGCCAAGCGGCGGCCGCAGGCAATGCAGCGTCCGCAATGGCTGGCGCGGCAGAGCAAGGCGCAAGCGGCTCAGCCCAAGCAGCGCCTGCATCGCTTGCAGGCGGTGCGTGGATTGGCCGCATGCTTAGCCTGCTCGGCGTATCGCATGAGCAACAGCTGCACCGCGCCGCCATCTTGGACTTGACGCAGAGCGGCAAGGAACCGCAAGCAGCCGCTACGAATCAGGCCAATAGCGGGTCCAATTCGGCAGGCACAGCGACGGTGAGCCATGGACAAGCGGGGGCGAACGTCGCGTCGAACCAGGCACCAACAACAGCGGGCAGTGGGGCATCCGTAGCTGCAGGCCAAGCGGCTGCGACTTCAACGGCTGCCGGCAGTGTGAGCGCTAGTACGGTGCCGTTGGCTGGCGGTGCATCTTCTTCGCCGCCATTCTCCGTGACTGATGACGCGGCAGGCACAGGTGCTCGCGGTCAGCAGGCGCAAGAAGCGCTGAACGCGAATCAGCCGCAGGCGCAGCGCCTGTCCCAAGAGAGCCAAGCCGTCACTAGCCGGGCAGTTGGCGCGCATGCGGGACACGAGCCCGCTGCGGCCATGCCCCCGCATCCGGACGCTGCCCAACCGGCGGCGCCAGCGGAGTCGCTGAAGAGCACGCTGCTTCAGCTTCTCCAGAGCGACAACCTGCCGCCTGCCGTACGCGAGGCGGCGCAGCAGCTCGTGCAGCATGTCACGGGCCAGCAGCTGCTCCTCGCTTCAGACCGGCAGGCGCCGTTCTCGCACATCACCTTGTTCGTGCCGTTGTTCACACCGGACGGCAAGCAGACGGCTGCCGTCCACATCCAATCGCGGCAGAGCCGCCGCGGTGAGTTGGATGCCGACAACTGCCGCCTCTGGTTCGACTTGAACATGCGAGTCATCGGACGGACCCTCGTCGATGTCCAAGTCGTGGATAATGCGGTCGCGCTCAATATCCATCATGCCGATGAACGGCTGGGCGAATGGATAGGCGGCTTCCGCGCCGAGCTCGAGGCAGCAATAGAAGGAATCGGCTTCCAATTGTCGGCCTTCCGCACGCTTTCACTGCCGGAGCGCGAGACGTTGGATACGAATTCCGTAAAGGAGCTCGTCGATATAGACGATTATGCAGCAAAGCCATATAAAGGAGTAGATATGCGGATATGAGAGACCCTGGGGAATCGACTCAACAGACAGGGCCGTATCAGCGGAAAAAGGCGGTCGCGCTGTCCTATGATCCTCAGCAAAGCGATGCGCCGATCCTCGTTGCGAAAGGTCAAGGACAACTCGCGGAACGCATCCTCGATAAGGCGCGTGAAAGCGGGGTTCCAGTGCAAGAGGACGCCTCATTGGTTGAAGTATTGTCCAAGCTGGACATCGACCAGCAAATCCCTTCGGAGCTATATCACTTGGTGGCAGAAGTACTGACATTCATGTACCGAACAGATCAACGTGCCGAGAAGGGATGGATGAAGCATGAATGAAGCTGAAGCGAACAAGCCAAGTGTAAGCAAAGCATCGCTGCCACCTTGTAAGTCTGCCGCTCCATCCGCAGGCACTCCTCGCTCACACACTGGAAGCAATCGGCGGGCGAGGGGAGCGAAGGCAGAGCGCTTTGCTCAAGAACGGCTTAAAGAATTGGGGTACCGTATCATCCACACGAACTGGCGCTGTAGAACGGGAGAAATCGACATTGTCGCCCGCCATGGAGCGTATTGGGTGTTTGTTGAGGTGCGGAGCCGACAGAGCCGCCGCTTTGGAACGGCTGCAGAAGCGTTCGACAGACGCAAGCAGCAGCAAGTTCGCGCTACGGCGCAAGTTTATTTGCATCAGCACGCGAAGTCGGACGTCCTGGTACGATTTGACGCGGTGGCGGTTACGTTCCGCGAAGATGATGACCCCGAACCGGAGATTGTCATATATGAGGCGGCATTTTGATTGACCGCTTTATGAAAGCGCGTACAACTGAGCGCTGCAAAGAAGCCCCTTGCTTTGTCACTCGTGGGAGCGAGTTAAACCAAGGGGCTTCTATTCATACCTAGCTATAATGCTTCCGTATCCCATCTTCGATCCAGCGTGCGATAGCGTATGGCCTCGGCAATGTGGGCCAGCTCAATCGCTCCGCTGTTCTCCACATCTGCGATCGTGCGTGCCAGCTTAAGCAGCCGGTCATGGGCACGAATGCTTAAGCCAAGCTTGTCATAGGCTTGCTGCAGCGTCGATGCGGCTTCGGCAGTAATCGAACAATAGCGCTTCAAATAAGAACCGGATAGCTCGCTGTTGAAACGAATCGCTAGTCCGGCATAGCGTTCTGCCTGCTTCTCATGCGCACGCATCACGTGATCATGCATGTCCGCTGAACTGAGAGAATTGCCCGTCCATTCTGCTAGCGGAGCACGGGGGACGTCGACCTGAAGGTCGATGCGATCGAGCAGCGGTCCCGAGATCTTGCCGCGGTATTGCTCTAAGCGTCTAGGGGAGCAGCGGCAGGTACCCGTTATGGAACCGGCAAAACCGCAAGGACAAGGATTCATCGAAGCAGCCAGCATCACATGGGCTGGGAAGCGGAATACGGCGCGGGCGCGGCCAATCGTTACGCTGCGTTCCTCCAACGGCTGTCTAAGCACCTCCAGCGCTGTACGTGGAAACTCGGGGAACTCGTCGAGAAAAAGCACGCCGCGATGGGCCAGGCTGATTTCCCCTGGCTTAGGAACGGAACCTCCGCCGATAAGACCAGCCGGTGATATAGAATGATGCGGAGCACGAAACGGTCTGTGCCGCAACAGTCCTTGGCTTGCCTGCGTCCACTTTCCAGAAATGCTGTAAATTTTCGATACTTCCAACGCCTCTTCATCGTTCATTGGGGGGAGGATGGTCGGAAGCCGGCGGATCAACATCGTCTTCCCTGTTCCGGGCGGCCCGCTCAGCAAAATATTGTGCATGCCTGCAGCGGCTATCGTAATCGCGCGTTTCACGTGAAGTTGGCCGTGGACATCAGCGTAATCCTCAATGAACGAGGGTAACTCGTCCAAGCTGGAGTATCGGTCATCCGCCGCAGCTTCCTCCATGTGAAGACGTGGCAAATCCGCTGAGGTGCTAATCTCGCGAAGCTCCTGTAAATGCCGCATAGGGAAGATGTCGACTCCTTCGACAAGCTTCGCTTCGCCTGCATTGTCCGCGGGCACCATCACCTGCTTGAAATGTTCCCGTTTGGCTTCATCCACCAAGGACAGAACTCCCGGAATCGCTCTTGTTGATCCGTCCAATGCCAACTCACCGATGAACACCATATTCTGAAACGGTTCACTAGGAATCTGCCCGCTCGTGCATAACAAGCCAATTGCCATGGCCATGTCAAATGACGTGCCTTCCTTGCGCAAATCGGCTGGTGCCAGATTAATGGTGATTCTCTCCAACGGGAACGTCCAGCCGCAGTTGCGGATAGCCGCACGCACCCGTTCTACGGATTCGCGTACCGCTGCGTCTGGCAAGCCGACAATTGTCACTTGCGGTAAACCAGGCGAAATATCAATTTCGACACGAATGAGTCGTCCTTCCACTCCATAAATAGAAGCGCTCCATAAACTGCCGTACATAACAAATAACACCTCTCCTTCCATCATTCCAGGCTCTGTGGCCAGAATGCGAGGGAAAGGTGCTTCCTTATCTACCGTCGCAAAGCGAATCACCTCATTTTAGAGGCTGTTCAAAAAAATTCCTTTATATTACGAAAATCATCTGGTGCTATTTCGATATCGAATCTTGCATTCACTCTTGAAGAGATTATGCTCTGATGAAGTTTTCTTGCGAAAAAGTATACTTCTCGGTGCTGAAAATTATTCTTTTGAACACACACTATTATAGATAAATAGAGAGAATTCGTCAATTTTCAGCAATAAAAAGCTGGCAAATCGAGCAGATCTTCCTATTAATCTCAAAAAGAGATGATAATCATATCAAAAAAATGTACATTCTTGACGAAAATGAGAGGAAAGCGTTTTAGATTCATGATAGAATGTATTCGGATTGTATATATTTTCCGTTGTTCAAGGTGTGCCGAAGCAGAGTAAGCGCTTCCCAACCTTCACGGACGCTCCGCAAAGGCAAGAAGAGGATTTGAAGCGACTTTCGAATCGTCCTTCACGCTGTGCTTCACGTCGGAAACGGCTTATGAGGCAAAGAATCGGATAGGGGGATGCACAATGAATATTCATGAGTATCAGGGCAAAGAAGTATTGAAGCAATATGGCGTTGTTGTTCCGAACGGTAAGGTTGCTTTTACGGTAGAGGAAGCCGTCCAAGCGGCTGAGGAATTGGGAACGTCCGTTGTCGTTGTGAAGGCGCAAATTCATGCAGGCGGTCGTGGTAAGGCGGGTGGCGTTAAGATTGCCAAGAGCTTGGATGACGTGCGGTCATATGCGCAGGAATTGCTGGGTAAAGTGCTCGTGACGCATCAAACAGGTCCGGAAGGCAAAGAAATTAAACGCCTCTTAATCGAACAAGGCTGCGACATCAAGAAAGAGTATTACGTTGGAGTCGTCGTTGATCGTGCAACAGGTCGCGTCGTTATGATGGCTTCAGAAGAAGGTGGAACAGAGATCGAAGAAGTGGCCGCAGCTACGCCGGAAAAGATTGTGAAGGAAGTGATCGACCCGGCAGTCGGTCTTCAGGTGTTCCAAGCGCGGAAGCTGGCATATGCAATCAATATACCGTCCGAACTGGTCAACAAGGCGGTCAAGTTCATGCTTGCCTTGTACCAAGCCTTCGTCGACAAAGACTGCTCGATTGCAGAAATCAATCCCCTCGTCGTTACTGGTGACGGTCAAGTGATGGCGCTTGACGCGAAGCTGAACTTCGATTCGAATGCGCTGTTCCGTCACAAGGATATTCAGGCGCTGCGTGATTTGGATGAAGAGGACGAGAAGGAAATTCAAGCTTCCAAGTTCGATCTGAGCTACATCGCGCTTGACGGCAACATCGGCTGCATGGTAAATGGTGCGGGACTGGCGATGTCTACGATGGATATCATCAAATATTACGGCGGCGAACCGGCCAACTTCCTTGATGTAGGGGGCGGTGCGACGACGGAGAAAGTTACGGAAGCTTTTAAGATCATTTTGTCGGATGAAAACGTAAAAGGTATCTTCGTCAACATCTTTGGCGGCATCATGCGCTGCGACGTCATTGCGAACGGCGTAGTCGAAGCTGCTAAGCAAATCGGATTGGACCGTCCGCTTGTCGTGCGCTTGGAAGGGACGAACGTAGTTCTCGGCAAAAAGATCCTGAATGAATCCGGTTTGAATATCGTGGCAGCGGATTCAATGGCTGACGGAGCGCAGAAAATTGTCGCATTGGTTCAATAATTTCGCTGACGAGAGGATGAGTGTGCGATGAGCATCTTAATCAATAAAGATACGAAAATCATTACTCAGAACATGACTGGCGCTACAGGTATGTTCCACACAAAAGGCGGTCTGGAATACGGATCACAGATGGTAGCGGGGGCTGTTCCAGGCAAGGGCGGAACGACCGTTGATATAACGCTTGATAACGGTGAAGTAGTTACTTTGCCAGTTTATAATACCGTGCTTGAAGCAAAGACTGCGACAGATGCGACGGCAAGTGTTATTTATGTGCCGCCTGCGTTTGCGGCAGATGCCATCATGGAAGCGGTGGATGCGGATTTAGAGCTTGTTATCTGTATTACAGAAGGCATTCCGGTACTCGACATGATTAAAGTGAAGCGATATATGGAAGGCAAACGCACGGTTCTTATCGGACCGAACTGTCCTGGTGTCATTACGCCAAACGAATGCAAAATCGGCATTATGCCGGGTTACATTCATGCACCGGGCCACGTTGGGGTCGTATCCAGAAGCGGAACACTCACATATGAAGCCGTACATCAATTGACGACGCGCGGCATCGGTCAATCGACGGCAGTCGGAATCGGCGGCGATCCGGTTAAAGGTTCTGAATTTATTGATATATTGCATCTATTCAATGAAGATCCGGATACGCATGCCGTTATTATGATCGGTGAAATCGGCGGTACGGCAGAGGAAGAAGCGGCCGAGTGGGTACAAGCGAATATGAAGAAGCCTGTAGTCGGCTTTATCGGAGGAGCAACAGCGCCTCCAGGCAAACGTATGGGTCACGCGGGAGCAATTATTTCCGGCGGTAAAGGAACTGCAGGGGAGAAGACGGCTAAGCTCGAATCTTGTGGCATCAAGGTAGCGCCGACTCCTGCGGAAATGGGCAGCACGCTCGTATCCGTGCTCGAAGAGCGCGGTTTGCTTGAGAAGTGCACCACTCACGTTCATAAGTAATAACGCAAGGTAAGCAACCTTTCGTACACCTACAGGTGTTGGAAAGGTTGCTTTTTATTTTTTTTACCATTAATGTCATTAATTTCAACGGATTATATACTTGACGCTTGCAATCTGCGGGCATCTCAAGCAAAATAAGGGAAGCGGAGACGCGCTTCCCGACAAGGAAGGGAAGAATAAGATGGGCGATTGGACGGAACAACAACTATTGTTTGCTTTGCACGAAGCGCAAGGTATTGGATGGCATACGATTCATTCGTTACGCGAGAGAATAGGCATGATTGCCTTACATCATTGGCTTGACCGCTCCGTACAGCATTGGTTCGATTTGGGGTTGAAGCCCAGTATCGCCGAACGATTGGCTGCACAATTTCGCTCGGAACGATTGGAGCAAAGATTGATAGTAACAGAACAGCAAGAGATCGAATGGATCAGCATTTTGGATGACGAGTACCCATTTCTATTGAAGGAAACCGCTCAGCCTCCTTGGATTATTTACGGAAAAGGAGATTGGGACATACTATCCGAAACTTCAATCGCGATGGTCGGAACCCGCAACCCGACCGTGTATGGCAAGAAAGTAGCGGGGATGTTGGCAGAACAGTTAACGCAAGCTGGATTCATCGTAGTAAGCGGACTGGCAAAGGGGATCGACGCAGCGAGCCATGAAGGCGCTCTCAAGCAAGGTCGGACAGTAGCGGTAATGGGTACGCCATTTACCCATATTTATCCTCCTGAGCATAGAGTGCTTGCAGAGAAGATTGCCGCGAACGGCATAGTCATATCGGAATATCCACTCGATACCCCATCGCATCCAGGCTTATTCCCGCGGCGCAACCGCATCATTGCAGGTCTGACACTTGGTACGGTCGTCGTAGAGGCAGATGACAGAAGTGGAGCGTTAATTACTTCAGATAGCGCGCTTGAAGCATCCCGGGACGTATTTGCCGTTCCCGGCCCTATAACATCCCCCAAGTCTAAGGGCACGTTTCGACTGTTGAAACAAGGTGCCAAGCCGGTCGCAACGGCCAGTGATATCGTGGAAGAATACTCGGGCTGGTTGACAATGGTCCCTTCACCGTACAATAATGAAACGGTCGACTCTATATTGGAAGAACCACTTACGGATGAAGAGCAGCGAATGTATGAACTCATTAGTGAACAAGAAGCTTCTTTTGATGAACTTTTGCTTCGCAGTGGAGTGCCATTTGCAGAGCTGCATCATATTTTGTTATCCTTACAGTTAAAAAAGCGAATCCGAGAGGCCCAAGGGGCCGTATATTGTTCAGTATGGATGTAAAGGTGTGTTGGAGAGGAGGATGCGCCTATGGCGGATTCACTAGTCATTGTCGAATCGCCTGCGAAGGCCAAGACAATTGGTAAATATTTAGGCAGTAAATATATCGTAAAAGCGTCGATGGGGCATGTTCGCGATTTGCCAAAAAGTCAAATCGGCGTTGAAATAGAACATGACTTTGCGCCGAAGTACATTACGATAAGAGGAAAGGGCAGTGTCCTGAAAGAATTGAAGGACGCCAGCAAGAAAGTGAAAAAAGTCTATCTTGCAGCTGACCCCGATCGCGAAGGTGAAGCGATCGCGTGGCATCTGGCTCATGCTCTTGATTTGGATGAGTCGGAATCATGTCGTGTCGTGTTCAATGAAATTACGAAGCAAGCAGTGAAGGATGCATTCAAAACACCGCGTCAAATTAACATGGACCTCGTTCATGCACAGCAAGCAAGACGGATTCTTGATCGGCTGGTCGGTTATAAGATTAGCCCGCTGCTATGGAAAAAAGTAAAGAAGGGCTTGTCTGCAGGACGCGTGCAGTCGGTGTCTGTCAAGCTGATTATTGATCGAGAGAACGAAATCGATGCGTTCATTCCGGAAGAGTACTGGACGATCACTTCAAAGTTATGTGCCGGTAAATCGATGTTTGAAGCAAGGTTTTATGGGCTGAACGGAGAAAAGAAAGAGCTTAAGAAAGAGTCTGAAGTAAACGAAGTGTTGGCTGCGATTAAAGATCAAGACTTTGTAGTTAGCGAAGTGAAGGAGAAAGAACGGCTCCGACATCCTTCTGCGCCGTTCACGACGAGCTCCTTGCAGCAGGAGGCGGCCCGCAAGCTGAACTTCCGTGCTGCAAAGACGATGTCCGTCGCTCAGCAGCTGTATGAAGGGGTAGACCTCGGTAAAGAGGGCACAGTAGGTTTGATCACGTATATGCGTACAGACTCAAACCGGGTTGCTCCTAGCGCTCAAGAAGAAGCGAGTGAGTACATTAAAGAGCAATATGGCGCAGCATTTGTACCTGAAACACCGAGACAGTACGTGAAGAAAGCTGCAAATGCGCAGGATGCGCATGAAGCAGTACGTCCAACCTCGATACTGCGTAGTCCAGAACAGATGAAGTCTTTTCTGAGCCGCGACCAATTTCGACTATACAAGTTAGTTTGGGAACGATTCGTAGCCAGTCAGATGACTTCAGCTGTTATGGATACGATGACAGTGGATATCAAAGCTGGAACGACGACGTTCCGTGCTAATGGCTCCAAGGTTCGTTTTCCTGGTTTTATGAAAGTGTATGTCGAGGGCAGCGATGATGGGGCTGTGGAAGATGATAAGTTTCTGCCGCCGCTTGCTGCTGGAGACAAGATGAAGCAGGAGCAGATTGAACCGAAGCAGCATTTTACTCAACCGCCTCCGCGGTACACGGAAGCGCGTCTCGTCAAGACGCTGGAAGAATTGGGCATCGGCCGTCCGAGCACATATGCTCCGACACTCGAAACGATTCAGAAGCGGGGCTATGTCGCCATTGAAGAGAAGAAATTCGTTCCGACAGAATTGGGAGAACTCGTCATTCAGCAAATGGAACAATTTTTTCCTGAAATATTGGATGTGGAATTTACTGCCCATATGGAGGAAGACCTTGACCATGTGGGAGAAGGACAGCAGGATTGGGTAAAGGTGCTTGCTGAGTTCTATGAGTCGTTCGAGAAGCGGTTGACCGTCGCGGAAGAAGAAATGAAAGAAATTGAAATTGAAGACGAGGTTTCGGACGAAATTTGTGAGAAATGCGGACGTCATTTTGTTTATAAAATGGGACGGTTCGGTAAGTTCCTTGCTTGTTCCGGGTTCCCGGATTGCCGCAACACTCGTCCGATTGTGAAGGATACAGGTGTAGCATGCCCGAAATGCAATGAAGGAAAGCTCGTTGAGCGCAGAAGCAAGAAAGGCCGTGTCTTCTATGGCTGCGACCGCTATCCGGATTGCGACCACGTCATGTGGGATAGACCTTCGCTTAAGCCATGTCCTGCCTGCAGCAGCTTGATGATTGAGAAGCGAAGCAAGCAAGGCACGAAGCTGCAGTGTACGCAATGCGAGCATTCGGAGATGGTGCAAGATTCTGATGATGAATAACGTAAGACGAGCAGAGTGAAATGCATGTCCAAACAGGCCACTTTTTGAACTACCTACAAATATAATGGTTGGATGTTGCATCCAGGTTAAAGCAACTGAGGGGGAAATAAATAAGATGGATAAGCCGAGGGTAACCGTCATCGGTGCCGGCTTAGCTGGTAGTGAAGCGGCATGGCAAATTGCAGAACAGGGTGTTGCGGTAACGCTGTACGAGATGCGGCCAGTGAAGCAGACACCTGCTCACCATACGGATCGCTTCGCAGAGCTGGTATGCAGCAACTCCTTGCGTGCGAATGGCCTGACCAACGCGGTCGGCGTATTAAAGGAAGAAATGCGCATGATGAACTCGCTCATTATGAAGGCAGCCGATAAGCACGCCGTTCCTGCGGGAGGCGCATTGGCTGTAGATCGGGAAGGCTTCTCCGACGAAATCACGCGTACGCTGAAGGAGCACCCGCTCGTTGATGTGCGGCACGAGGAAATGGGGGACATTCCGAGCGAAGGCATTACCGTAATTGCTACCGGGCCATTAACGTCACCATCGCTGTCGGAAAGCATCAAGGCACTGATGGGCGAAGAGTATTTTTATTTTTACGATGCCGCTGCCCCCATCATTGAGAAAGACACGATAGATATGAACAAAGTGTACTTGGCTTCACGTTACGATAAAGGCGAGGCTGCTTATTTGAACTGTCCTATGAACGAGGAGGAGTTCAACGCTTTCTATGAGGCGCTCATCACAGCGGAGACAGCCGAACTGAAGGAGTTCGAGAAAGAGGTCTATTTCGAAGGCTGCATGCCTATCGAAGTAATGATGAGCCGAGGCAGACAGACCGCTTTGTTCGGGCCGATGAAGCCTGTCGGTCTAATCGACCCGCATACGGGCAAGACACCATTTGCCGTGGTGCAGCTTCGTCAAGACAATGCTGCAGGTACACTGTATAACATGGTCGGTTTCCAGACGCATTTGAAGTGGGGCGAGCAGAAGCGTGTGTTCCAGATGATTCCGGGATTGGAGAATGCAGAATTTGTGCGATACGGAGTCATGCACCGCAACACCTTTATCAACTCACCTAAACTATTGGAACCGACATACCAATTCAAAGGGAAACCATCTCTCTTTTTCGCCGGACAAATGACCGGGGTGGAAGGGTACGTGGAATCAGCGGCATCGGGATTGATTGCCGGCCTTAATTCGGCACGCTATGCCTTGCAGCGTGATGGTCTTCTCTTCCCGCAAGGAACGACCCTAGGAAGCATGGCGCATTATATTACGACGGCGGATTTCAAGCATTTTCAGCCGATGAATGCGAACTTCGGACTGTTCCCGCCGCTTGAGAAGCGTATTCGCAACAAGAAAGAGAAGAATGAAGCTATCGCTCATCGTGCGCTGGATATGCTGCGCGCGTACCAAGAAGAGCAAGGCATCATGTCGAAATAACAGCTAGACGAGGTGAGGAAGCAGCGGCCGATAATGTGCACGTCTGTTTCCTTTCCATTTTCATAAGACAGGAGGTTGAAGCATATGGAATATCAATTTCATGCGACAACGATTTGTGCGGTAAGACATAACGGTCAAGCTGCGATCGCTGGCGACGGACAAGTGACGTTTGGGAATAACATGGTGATGAAGCAGCATGCGCGCAAGGTTCGCCGTTTGTTTCGCGGTCAAGTGTTGGCTGGTTTCGCGGGTTCGGTCGCCGATGCCATAACATTATTCGAGAAATTTGAAGGCAAATTAGAAGAGCATCATGGCAACCTGCAGCGGGCTGCTGTAGAGTTAGCTAAGGATTGGCGCCAGGATCGAGTGCTGCGCAAGCTAGAGGCGCTCATGATTGTGATGGACGGCAGTCATATGCTGCTTGTATCCGGCGGCGGCGAAATTATTGAACCGGATGATGACGTCATCGCGATCGGCTCTGGAGGCTCATTCGCATTGGCGGCGGCTAGGGCGTTGAAGCGTCATTCTCCACAGATGACGGCGCGAGAAATGGCTGAGGCCTCATTGCATATTGCGAGTGAAATATGCGTGTACACGAACGATAATCTGGTGATTGAGGAACTATAATACCGTGAGGATGAAACGAGCGGAGGGATAACAATGAATCAACAAGCATGGACACCACGACAAATTGTCACGGAATTGGATAAGTATATCGTCGGCCAGAAAAAAGCGAAGCGTGCAGTTGCCATCGCACTTCGCAATCGCTACCGCCGCAGCTTGCTGGACGAATCGATTCAAGACGAGATTGTGCCAAAAAATATTTTGATGATTGGGCCTACCGGAGTCGGGAAGACAGAGCTTGCCCGCCGTCTGGCAAAGCTGGTTAATGCTCCTTTCGTGAAGGTCGAGGCGACCAAATTTACCGAAGTCGGCTATGTGGGCCGAGATGTGGAATCGATGGTGCGCGATCTCGTAGAGACTGCTATCCGCATGGTGAAGCTGGAGCGAACGGAGAAAGTGAAGGATAAGGCCGAAGAAATGGCCAACGAGCGTATCGTCGATTTGCTTGTTCCATCCTCCAGCACGAACAAGAACGGGCGCAACCCGTTCGAGATGCTATTCGGCCAGAATAATCAGAATCAAACAGCAGAACAAGAAAAACAGCCGGATCCGAACATACAAGAGCAGCGCCGTAAAGTTCGTTTTGATTTGTTGTCGGGAAATTTAGAGAACGATACGATCGAAATCGATGTCGAAGAAGCGGCTCCTAACATGTTTGATTTCCTCTCTGGACAGGGTAATGAACAGATGGGGATGAATATGCAGGAGATGTTCGGCAACTTGCTGCCAAAGCGGATGAAGAAGCGCAAGCTGACCATCAGAGAGGCTCGCAAAGTGTTGACCCAGGAAGAGGCCGCCAAGCTGATCGATATGGATGATGTCATTCAAGAGTCGATTCGCCGTGCGGAGCAATCCGGGATTATTTTCATTGACGAAATCGACAAGATCGCCTCCAGCGGTCGCGGATCAGGCCCTGACGTATCCCGTGAAGGCGTACAGAGGGACATATTGCCAATAGTTGAAGGTTCCACGATAATGACTAAGTACGGGCCGATTAAGACCGACTATGTGCTGTTCATGTCCGCGGGTGCTTTCCATATCGCGAAGCCGTCCGATCTCATTCCTGAATTGCAGGGGCGCTTCCCGATTCGTGTCGAATTGAGCAGCTTGACCTTGGATGATTTCGTTTCTATCTTGACGGAGCCGCAGAACGCTATGACGAAGCAATATGTGGAACTTCTTAAGACTGAGAACTTACATGTTGAATTTACAGACGAAGCAATCCGGGAAATCGCGCGGACGGCAGCTGCGGTGAACCAAAATATGGAAAATATCGGTGCGCGACGTCTCCATACAATTATGGAGAAGCTACTTGAGGATTTATCCTTTGAAGCGCCTGAACTTACGTTGGAACAATTCCAAATCACACCAGAGTATGTACGCGAGAAATTGTCAGATATTGCTCAAAATCGAGATTTAAGTCAGTATATCCTTTAAATTTTTGTGAAAAATGTGACGAATTTCATAGAAGTTTGTCGTCGACAAATTGTTCGACAAACTATTCGAAAAATGCCCTGACTTTCAGACTGAAAGATAGGGCTTTTTTCTTATTGTGTTATAACTCAAAGTTTAAGATGATAGGTATGGCGTTAATTATCTTCTTCTGTCACATTATGAAGAACGTAAAATGTTTTTATCAGAATATGATTTTGCGAACATACAAGGCCCTTAGTCTCATGTAAAAGAAATAAATATTTTGTCGAAAAAGAAGGAGAAACGTCAGAAAAGTGGAATAGTTTTTTTAGTTGCTTTAAATTTAAACTAGATCAGGAGGGGTCATCGTGAACTTATTGAATGGCGTTCATGCGCAACGGTTAGAAGGAGCCATTCAAGCTTCCGTAGCAAGGCAAAATGCGACAGCTAACAACATTGCGAATGCCGATACACCTTATTTCAAACGTTCAGACGTTCAATTTGAATCTATTTTGCGTGATCAGATGAGCGGCGGCAGCCTCCAGGGACGTCGCACAGACGAGAGACATTTTTATATCGGTCCTGTTCAGTCGACACCGACCCCACGGATCGTTCAAGATCAGATGACGACAATGGGGAATAACAGGAATAATGTCGACATGGATCGGGAAATGTCAGCGCAGGCGGAGAATCAGTTGAGATATTACACGTTTGTCAAGCAATTGAACCACCAGATTAATATGGTGAGAACCGCTATGGACGTTAGGAGGTAGACATAAGCCATGCAGATCAGCAATAGCTTTCAAATTAGCGCGTCCGGCTTAACCGCCCAAAGGTTGCGTATGGACGTAATCTCCTCTAACATTGCCAATGCAGACACGACGCGAGCACAATTTGTAGACGGGAAGTTCGTGCCATATCGCCGCAAGGTCGTAGTGATGTCACCAACGGAATCGTCATTCAAACAAACTCTGCAGTCTGCTATGGAAGGGCAATCCGCAACCAGAGGTGTCAAAGTGACGCAAATTAAAGAAGATGCATCTGATTTTAAACTGGTATACAATCCGACCCATCCTGATTCAGATGAGAACGGCTACGTCTCTTTGCCAAATGTCGACATGGCGAAAGAGATGGTCGATATGATTGCGGCAACACGCTCTTATGAAGCGAATGTGACGGCGCTCAATGCGTCCAAGTCCATGGTCATGAAAGCATTGGAAATAGGCAAAGGATAATTGACTACTAATGCGAGTTGAACAACCTCTGCTAACAACGTAAAGAGCCGTTCATCACCATAGGAGGAGAAGAGAATGATACAGAATACGATGCTACCATTGCAAATGATAACACCTACTACATCCTCTGCAGCAGCGTCATTGACCAATAAAGCTGCTACACCTGCAGAAGTGACAAAGTCCTTTGGGAATTTTCTTTCAGATGCTCTTCAGCAAGTCGATACTCAGGAACAGCAAGTACAGGCAATGAATGACCAGTTTATTCTTGGTGAAGTTGATGTCGATCAACTCATGATCGCCTCAGAGCGTGCGCTTCTAAGTTTGCAGCTGACAACGCAGGTACGCAACAAGGTTATCGAAGCGTATCAAGATATTATGCGCATGCAGATGTAACGGCGTTTTGTCTTACATAGTTTTGGTGGGGTGACGTGGAGTGAGTGAAAAAGTGAACCAATATCGAGAGCGAATCTCGCAATATTGGACTCAATTTAGTAAGAAACAAAAAATATTACTGTTTTCGACCGTTGGATTTCTGATTTTAGCTGTTATTATTTTAACTTTTCAGTTTTCTAAGACTGAGTATGAACTTGCTTTCAAAGATTTGAATTCTAACGATGCGGCTGGCATTATCGAATATTTAAACGGCAACAGCATCCCGTATCAATTGAGTACCGACGGATCGCAAATTTCCGTTCCAAGCGCCTCAGCAGCGAAGGTAAAAGTGGATGTCGGAGCCCAAGGGATTGTGAAGAATGGATCGATTGGCTTCGAATCGTTCGGTGCTGACGGATTAATGGGCGGTATGACGGACAACGTATTCGATGTTCGCTACAACAATGCCCTTAACGGTGAAATTGAGCGCTTGCTTCGTCAAATGCAAGGGATACAGGACGCGAAGGCAATTGTAAACCTGCCTAAAGAAACCGTGTTTGCGACACCTGATCAAGAGCAAGCTTCCGCTTCGATTGTGATGAAGTTCAAACCAGGATATCAACCGAACCAAGCTGCCGTAGACGGCTATTTCAATCTCGTAAAGACTGCGGTTCCACATCTCGCCATTGATAATATTACTATCTCTAGCGATGAAGGCCCTATCTTTGCCTCGGATACTATCGGAGGCGGTTCGAAGAGCATCTTCGGAGAAGTAGACGAGCAGCTAAAGATACAACGTAAATTTGAAAACGACATACGCATGAAAGTGCAAGATTTCTTGAATGGATTTATTCCTTCAGACAAGATCAGCGTGCTTGTGTCGGCAAAATTGAACTTCGACAAAGTTGTCAAGCAAGAAGACCTGGTCACTCCTGTGAATACAGAAGAGATGAAGGGTATCGAGATAAGCGTTCAAGAGCTTCAGGAATCATACAGCGGCAAAGGCGCACAAGAAAGCGGAGTTGCCGGTGTTGGTGACGGAGAAGTGACAAATTATCCGTCAGCTGCTGGAAGCGGAGACGCGACATCCGAGAAATCTCAGCGCACTATTAATTACGACGTGAATCGAATCAAGAACACGATTGAAGCTAGTCCATATGCTGTTAAAGATTTAACCATTCACGCCGCGGTTGACTCCGTTGACGTGAGCGCCGAGCAAATCCAAGCGATTGAAAAAGTGCTGCGAAACATCGTTGGCGCACAATTGAAAGATTCCGGCACTACATATACAGACGTTGATCTAACGCAAAAAGTTTCTGTTATGACTCAAAATGGTGCTAAAGATGGAACAGTATCGGACAATAAGAGCATCTCCAACTGGGTATGGTATGGCGCGGGTGCGCTTGCATTACTAGCAGTTGTGGGAGGAATTGCCTATGCGGTCGTACGTCGACGCAGACGTGAAGAAGAGGTCTACGAGCCAGATCTGTCGCTGCCGACGCACGTAGAGCTTCCATCGATAGATTTGGAAAATGTAACAGGCGAGCATCAAGTGCGCAAACAATTGGAAGGCTTGGCAAAGAAAAAGCCGGACGAATTTGTCAAATTGCTGCGTACATGGCTAGTTGATGAATCGAGGTGAGCACAATGGTCAAAAGTAGTTACGGCTTAACGGGCAGACAGAAAGCGGCGATTTTGCTCATCACGCTCGGGCCGGAAGTGTCAGCCCAAATATTTAAACATTTGAGAGATGAAGAAATAGAGCAGCTGACTCTGGAAATAGCGAATGTGCGTAAAGTCGACGCGGCTGAAAAAGAATCCGTGATGGGCGAGTTTCATCAAATTTGCTTGGCACAGGAATACATTTCGCAAGGCGGCATCAGTTACGCGAAGGAAATATTGGAGAAGGCGTTAGGGCAGCAAAAAGCGGTTGATATTATCAATCGCCTTACTGCAACGCTGCAAGTGAGACCGTTTGACTTTGCCCGTAAAGCGGATGCGTCACAAATTTTCAACTTTATTCAGAACGAAAATGTTCAAACGATTGCATTGGTGCTATCTTACTTGCAAACGGAGCAGGCTTCGACCATTCTATCTTCCTTGTCACCGGAGAAACAAGCGGATGTCGCTAGACGGGTGGCACTGATGGACAGCACATCGCCAGAAGTCATCAATCAGGTCGAACGGGTGCTGGAGCAGAAGCTCTCCTCGACAGTGACGCAAGATTATACGAGTGCCGGCGGCATCGAGTCTGTCGTTAAGATTTTGAATGGTGTCGACCGTGGTACAGAACGGACGATTTTGGATTCTCTCGAAATTCAAGATCCGGAGCTGGCAGAAGAAATCAAGAAGAGAATGTTTGTATTCGAGGATATTGTCAATATCGACAATCGCTCAATACAGCGCATTATTCGTGACATTGATAATGCAGATCTTCAATTGGCGCTTAAAGTGGCAAGTGAAGAAGTTCGCGAAGTTATTTTCCGCAATATGTCGAAACGTATGGCGGATACCTTCAAAGAAGAAATGGAATTTATGGGTCCTGTACGGCTGCGTGATGTGGAAGAAGCACAGACCCGTATCGTGTCTACTATTCGCCGCTTAGAGGAAGCAGGCGAGATCATCATTGCGCGTGGTGGAGGAGATGATATCGTTGTCTAACGTCATCAAATCATCTCAGTATGTCCCTGTAGAACAGATGAGAATGCTGGAAGCGGTTCGTCGCCATCAGCAACAGCAGGTGGCGGATGACGTTCCCGCTCCCCAACCACTGACGGAAGAAATCGTCCTTAATCAAGATGAAGAGCTGGCCAATCTGCGCCAATCGATTTTGGATGACGCGCAGTCGTTTGCCGAAGAACATCTGAAGAGCGCTACGGAAGAAGCCGAACGCATGTTGGAAGAGGCGCGTTCTGAGATCGATGCCTGGTGGGAAGAACGGCGTGGAAGTGACGAGGCGTTAGTAGAGTCGAAGCGGGAAGCAGGCTATGCGCAAGGTTATCAAGAAGGAATGCAGCAAGCGGAGCAGGAAATTCAGCAGGCTTATGAACGCAAGCTGTCCGAGGCGCAGGCTGTATTGGAGCAAGCCTATAAGGCGAAAGAACAGATTATTCAAGAGGCGGAGCCATTTGTAGTATCGCTTAGCTGTTCGGTAGCTGAAAAGGTCATTGGGCGGCAGTTGGCATTGGAACCCGATATTGCCGTCGAAATGGTCCGCAAGACACTCTCCCGCAAACGGGAGAGCGGAACGATTACGGTATGCGTGTCGCCTCAACAATTCGCTTACGTTCATGCGGCGCGCGAAGAGTTGAGTCTGGCAGTGGATTCGCAAGCGGAACTGCAAATTATTCCGGATTCCAGTGTCCATGATAGCGGATGTGTCGTACGTTCAGCATTGGGCAGTATTGATGCACGAATCGATACGCAGCTTGCCGAAATCAAAAAGGCGTTAATGCAGGTTGCAATGCAGCATGAGGAGCGCGACGGCGATGAGTCTTGATTACAAATGGAATTCAAACAAGTATATAGATTATTTGCAGCGCATCGATCCTGTCCGCGTAAACGGCAAGGTGACGCAAGTAATCGGCTTGATGGTGGAATCCGAAGGACCGGACGCCAGCGTAGGTGAAGTCTGTCACATCTATCCAAGCAAGGGCAGTGAGCCGTTGCTGGCCGAGGTGGTTGGATTCCGGGATAACAAAGTGCTGCTTATGCCCTTGGGAGATCTGCAGTCGATCGGTCCCGGCTGCGACGTAGTCGGGACCGGAAAGCCGTTAAGTGTCTCCGTCGGTTCGGAGCTGCTCGGTAAAGTGCTGGACGGATTAGGGCAACCGTTGGATGGCTCGTTTTTGCCGACACGGATGCCGCACTATTCGACGACGAATATCCCTTCCAATCCGCTCCAACGCCCGCGTGTTCGCGAACCTATCGGTGTCGGCGTACGAGCGATCGACGGACTATTGACGATTGGCAATGGTCAACGTGTAGGTATCTTTGCCGGCTCCGGCGTGGGAAAGAGCACGCTGCTCGGCATGATTGCCCGCAATACGGCTGCCGATGTCAACGTCATTGCTCTCATTGGTGAACGCGGCCGCGAAGTGCTTGAATTTATCGAGCGGGATTTGGGCCCGGAAGGGTTGGCTCGTTCGGTCGTCATCGTCGCTACTTCGGACCAGCCGGCTCTCGTGCGCATTAAAGGGGCGCTCATTGCTACGACCATTGCCGAGTATTTCCGGGATCGGGGCATGAATGTCATGCTCATGATGGATTCGGTCACTCGGTACGCGATGGCCATGCGCGAAGTCGGACTAGCTGTCGGTGAACCGCCTGCAACGCGAGGATATACCCCTTCCGTATTTGCGAGCTTGCCTAAGCTGTTGGAACGTTCCGGAACGGGCCCGAGCGGTTCGATTACGGCGTTCTATACCGTATTGGTGGACGGAGACGATATGAATGAACCGATTGCCGATGCAGTGCGTGGAATTTTGGACGGTCATATCGTGCTGAATCGCAATATCGCGAACAAGGGACACTTTCCGGCGATTGATGTACTATCAAGCATCAGCCGGGTCATGAAGGATATCGTGCCACAGGAGCATCAGCTTGCGGCTGAACGGCTCAAGCGACTATTAGCGGTCTACCGCGAATCAGAAGATTTAATCAATATCGGCGCCTATCAGCCGGGCAGCAATCCGGCAATTGATGAGGCCATGCAATATATCGAAGACATTCATGCCTTTACGAAGCAGCGCATTGAAGAGCGTGCTCCGTATGAAGAGACAATCGAACGACTACTACTGCAATTTCCGGGGAGTTGACTAGACGGTGCGGGCTTTTCAGTATTCGTTTCAAAAAGTTCTTGATCTAAAGACAAACGAAAAAAAACAAGCGGAATGGATATTGTCAGAAGCGATGGGACGCTTGCAAGCGGAAGAGAAGCAATTGCAGCATTGCCTTCTGGAAATGGAGTCAGTCAGGAAGAAAATGCAGCAAAGCATCGACGCATGTGCGCCGGCTGCGGACATACAAGCATGGCAGCAGTACATATCTCACCTGGAAGGTCAAGTTCATCTTGCTCGCAAGCGGGTCTATTCGGCTGAAATACAAGTTCGTGACAAGCAAAGCAAGCTTGCCGAACGAATGACCGATGAAAAGGTATGGACAAAGGCTCGAGAAAAAGCGGAGACAAACTTTAAACGTCAAATGGCGTTATGGGAGCAAAACGAATTGGACGAACTCGCTACCGTCCGTTATCATATGGCCGCTCGCTAGAACAACGACGGAAGACGGTTCGACCCCGCCGCTTCAGCAGGAGGGATGACGGTGTCAGAGATGAAGACAGAAGAAAAGGAAAGCAATTATTCGGGTTTTGAACGGTTTTTGTTCTTTGCGACCCCCATTTTGTTTACGATTGTGCTCATAGCTGTGCTGCTTACATTGTTTAATGCGAATTGGCGCAATCATGTGCTGTCCTTAGCTGAGCAAATTCCAATTGTGAACGAATGGATCTCCTCTGATCAAGATAAGTCCGACGATAAGAAGGATGAAAAGAAGGATGAAAAGAAGGAGAAAAAAGAGAAGAAAGACGTGGAGAAGGAACAAGCCGAACAAATTACGGAATTAAAAGCGTTATTGGCCTCGAAGGACGCGGATTTACGCAACTTGGCAGACGAGCGCAAGTCGCTTGAAGGCAAAGTGGGCGATTTGTCCAAGCAACTGCAAGAGGTGAAGCAAAAACGCCAAGAAGAAACGGCTTCATCTGAAGAGTACGATCGGCAAATTAAAGACTTAGCGAATATGTATGCGAAAATGATGCCGAGCAAAGCCGCTCCGGTATTAGAAAATTTGTCGAAAGAAGAGCTCGTTCTCGTCCTTGACGCGATGAAGCAAGAAGACCGCGTGAAAGTGCTGGAGAAGATGAATCCGAAGGTGGCTGCTGAAGCTTCCATTATGCTAAAAGACGTAAAGCCAGCTGACGATTTGAAAATTAAGGCGCTGCAGTCAAGGCTGAAAAAGAATGAGACTGCGAAGCAAGCCAGCACAGGGCTGGATCGTACGCAACTTAGCCAAACGTTTGCTAATATGACGCCAAAGAGCGGTGCCAGCATTTTGTTGGAAACGGCTAAGATCAGCCCGGATAAAGCATTGGCGGTGTTGAACGCTGTAGACGATGCAGCGCGTTCCAGACTGCTTAATGCGATGACCGATGCAGACAAGGAAGCGACGGCCAAATTGGTGTCGAAGCTGCTGCCTAGCAATTAAAAAGCATTAACGGAAGGAGGTGAAATAAATATGTCAGGAGCAATATCCAACGTGTCAGCCAGCAATGCGGCTTCGTTCCTCGGTGGTGTACAAGCCAAAGGAACCGGAGCAGGTGAGGGGAACTTCTGGGTTTCCTTGTCGCAATGTATGAATGGCACCGGAGAGCAGGCTGCTTCCGCTAACAATCCCAACGGGTTGTTCGTCACGCAAGAAGGATTGGGCAATCTGCTTCAAGGGGAAACAGAACAATTAGCAGCTGCGTTGGACCAATTATTTGCCGAACCGTTGAAGTTGGCGGATGAGCAGCTGGAAGCAAACCCGGAGTTATTGGCTGCGCTGCAGCAATGGGTGCTTCAGGCACAGCAATGGCTATCCGCCCAACCATCTGCAGAAGCAAATGCAGCGGGTAATATTCAAGCGCTGACGGAGCAGCCTGAGACGATTACTCTTGCTGTCCGCGATGTTATGCAACAGTTGTCTGAGCTTATGGCCCAAGGAGAAGGTGAAGACGGACAATCCGTACAACACTTGCTGAATGGAACATTAACCGCAGCTATTGTGAGCAACGAGCATGCATCTGGTTTAACTCAACGGAAAGACCAGTCTGCATTGCAGCAAACGAATGACGAAGGCTTTGAACCGCTCGTGCAAGCTTCTATCACTAATAATGGACATGTTGGGCGTTCGGCCGAGGCAGTCAAGTGGATTCAGCAGCTGTCCAACGCATTGAATCAAGCTGTGGAGAGCAACACTACGACACCTGTGCAAGGCACGACCTTTGCAGCTCATCTCAATGGCGCACAGAATAACATGCTCGGAACTGTATTGAACGCTCCGGCTGTACAGAGCAATGCATTGGCGGCCGATTCAAGCGACAGCACGGCAGACGTGGAGCTCCAGGCTCATCCTAACCAGGTCACGACAGCGGGCCAGTTAGCGCTGCGCCAAGAAGGGATTAACACTGCAAAGCAAATCCCGGTCGTTCATGCAGATCGGTTCGCCGACGAAATGGCTGGCTTCGTGGTGAAGCAGCTTCGCTTCAGCAAGCTGGGTAATGTGTCCGAAGCGAAAATATCATTGTACCCAGAGCACTTAGGTCAGGTTGATGTCCGCCTAACGATGCAAAACGGTCAATTGACGGCACGCTTCATGACGGAACACGGTATGGCTAAGGATATGCTGGAGCAACAAATGTCGCTCTTGCGCGGCGCTCTTCAAACCCAAGGCATTCAAGTAGACAAGCTTGAAGTGTCGCAGCAGCCGGCTTCTGCTCTGTCATCCTCGATGTTCCAGGAACAGAGACAGCCGAATGCCAATCGTCAGCAAACCTCTGAGCGAAGCTCGAAGCAACGCAAAGCATCGGAAATCGATGAACTGAATGAAGCGCTTGAAGCTAAAGCTCAGCAAGATTTGCATGAGAACTCAACGTTTACTGCCAGCGTGTAAATGAACACATGCGCTGCCATTCAAGAAACGGGTAAGGAGGTGTAGGATGGCTTCTGACGTTACATTCAATAAAGTCACCTGGCCGAACTATAGTGTGGAGAACTCCAAACTAGTCAAAAAGAAGGACGGCAACAACACACTGGGAAAAGACGAGTTCCTGAAGATACTCATCGCACAGCTCCAAAACCAAGATCCGATGCAGCCGATGCAGGATCGGGACTTCATTGCGCAAATGGCGCAGTTCAGTTCGGTGGAGCAGCTGATGAACATTCAAAAGCAATTGGGCTCGATGCAGCAGGCGCTCGGGATGTCTTCCAGTTTGATAGGCAAAGAAATCACATGGATTGCATCGGAGAAAGAATCGATGACCGTCAAGATTGGAAACGACCAGAACAAGCCGAAGGAAAGCGTGAAGACGGGCATCGTCGAATCGATCATTGTCCGAGAAGGCATCCCTTATGCCAAGGTAGGAAAAGACGAGGTCGATTTGAACACCATTTCCGAAATTCGGACACCGGAAACAGAGGGCAACCCGGACGAAGGCAACAATGAAGTACCGCCTGCTCCGGAACAGCCAGAGCAGCCGCAGCAGCCGGAAGGAAACGCATGAACATCCACGGGGCAATGGGGCATATAGGCATTGCGGGACCCATCCAGGGAACGAGCGCCCAGCGGACACCGCAGCGGGAGCAGATTGGTAAGGACACTTCCTTCCAGCGAATGCTGCAGCATGAGCTGACACGTACAGAGGATGTGCAGTTCAGCCACCATGCGAAGGTAAGAATGCAGGAACGCGGCATGGTCATGTCTGCGGACATGATGAACAAGATGCAGCAAGCGGTCAAACAGGCGGAAGACAAAGGGTCGCGTCAGTCGCTTATCATCGTCGATAATCAAGCGTTTATCGTAAACGTCAAATCGCGCACCGTCATTACAGCCTTAGATCAAGCATCTCAGCAGAACCATGTGTTTACGCAAATCGACAGCGCCATTTTAATGAAATAAGCAAGCAGTGCATGAAACAAGGCCGGACCGAGCAGGAGGCCATGGGCTCATGGAACGACAGAAGTGAGCCAACAATTTGGGGGGGTATTAATAAATGATTCGATCCATGTATTCGGGTGTTTCAGGTATGCGCGGTTTTCAAACCAAACTTGACGTTATCGGGAACAACATCGCGAACGTGAACACGGTCGGCTTCAAACAAGGGCGCGTCATGTTCAAGGACATCATGAGCCAGACGATGAGCGGAACGACAGCGCCAAGTGACGAAGGCAGCGGCGGTATTAACGCGAAGCAAGTCGGCTTGGGTGTTGCGATATCGGCTATCGATAACGTGCATACCCAAGGCAGCGCCATGATGACGTACCGTCCGCTTGACTTGCGCATCGACGGCGACGGCTTCTTCGCCCTCTCGCTAGGTGAAGAAGCTCAGGAAGCGCCGTTCCTGACTCGCGCAGGCGACTTCCACCTTGATGCAGAACGCAACCTCGTTAATGTGGATGGTCTGAGAGTGCTTGATTCCGGCGGCGCTCCGATTCAACTGGAAGAAGATATCGTCGAGTTCTCGATCTCGCAGAACGGGGAGATTATGGCGAAGCGTGCCGACGGAACCACCGAAGGGACCGGCACCTCTATCGGGATCGTCAAAGTCGTGAACCCAGAAGGCTTGGAGAAGATCGGCGGCAATCTGTACCGCGCAACTCCGAACGCGATCGCGGATGGTGAAATCACGGTTGGTGCAGCAAACGATCCCGAAACGGGCAGCGGCGCAATCATTGCCGGGGCGCTGGAAATGTCCAACGTGGACTTGACGGCAGAATTTACGGAAATGATCGTAGCGCAGCGCGGTTTCCAAGCGAACTCACGTATTATTACGACGTCCGATGAAGTCCTCCAAGAGGTTGTTAACTTAAAACGATAAACTTATAGACTAATCGCACCCATCTCCTGATGCCGCACGGCATCGGGAGATACGGACGGTTCATTAAGGGAGGAATAGGATGATATCCGTTACACGGCTGAATGGGTCGCCCATTTGGGTGAACGCACTGCTCATTGAATCTGTCGAAGAAACACCGGATACGTACATTTCGTTAACGACAGGGAAGAGAATCATTGTGCTGGAAAAAGGCCCTGAAGTCATTAGCCTTATTGAACAATACATACGTTCCGTCGGAATTATTGCCGGGACGAAGAAGACTGATTTATCGGAGGGACAACCATGAAACGAATGTTGCCGTGGATGATTACATTGCTGCTCGCACTGACGCTTATCGCTCTTGTCGTCATTATGATTACTAATTCGGGCGGCAAGCCGCAAGCGGGACAAGCACAGCAGGGGAATGTTCATATCGCAAGATTATCGGCCGATGAGATTGTGGAGATGACATCGATCATGAGTGACATCAAAACAAACCTGGCTGACCGCGACTATGTCGCATTGACTGGCTTTGCGTTCCAGTTGGACAACAAAAAGACAAAAGAGCAATTCGACAAGATTAAAGATTTGCGCATCAAACCGTTAATTTTGAGAACTTTGGCTGATATGAAACCGGAAGAGTTACAAGGAATGAAGGGTCAAGATCAGTTGTGTGCGAAGTTGCTCGACCTTATTAACAAACAATTGCCTGAAGGCAAAGTAATTCAAGTCGATTTAACTGATTTCATCATGACTCGCATTTAAAGGCATTTGAGCATGACACACATGTTGCAGCTGAATCCTGTAAGGGGGTGAAACGATTGGTAGACGTGCTATCGCAGAACGAGATTGACGCCCTGCTTGCGGCGCTGTCCTCTGGTGAAATGGATGCGGAGGAACTGAAAAAAGAGGAAACCCAGCGTAAAATCCGTTCGTACGATTTCAAGCGTGCCGTTCGTTTTTCAAAGGACCACATTCGCAGTTTGACACGCATCCATGAGAATTTTGCCAGATACTTAACGACTTATTTTTCCGCACAATTACGTACATTTGTGCAAATCAACGTCGTTCAAGTCGAACAACTGCCGTATGATGAATTTATCCGGTCTATTCCAAAAATGACGATTTTGAACATTTTTGAGGCAGAGCCGTTCAAAGGCCGGATGGTATTGGAAGTGAATCCGAACGTCGCATATGCGATGCTGGATCGCATGCTGGGCGGTGCTGGCACGGCACCCTCCAAGATTAATGCTTTAACCGAAATTGAGACGACGGTGATGGAACGCATTTTTAGCCGGGCGTTCGATAGCTTGCAGGAAGCTTGGAAGAATGTGCTAGATATTCAACCAAGACTCGAAGCGCTTGAGACCAATCCTCAATTTATGCAAATCGTATCACCGAACGAGACGATCGCACTTATCTCTCTAAGCACTAAAATCGGAGATACGACGGGGATGATTAACTTATGTATTCCGCACGTCGTGATTGAGCCAATTATGCCGAAGCTTTCGGTGCATCATTGGTTCGTATCAGAGAAAAAAACGCGGGAACCGATTGAAGTCGAAAAATTACGCCAACGGGTGACAAAAGCAAAACTGCCTATCTCCGTTGAACTGGGCACATCTCAAATTACGGTGCAGGAAATGATGCAGTTATCCATCGGAGATGTCATCGCATTGAACAAACCGGTTGACAACGGCTTGATGATTCGAGTGGGTGACCGCGTGAAATATATAGGTTCTCCTGGCGTGATAAAAGATCGTGTAGCTGTACAAATCGAGCAAGTCGTGGATGAGGGAGTGGAAGAGCATGACGAGTAAGGATTACTTGTCGCAGGAAGAAATCGACGCATTGTTAAAAATATCGAGTGATGGACCGTCTGCTGAGGAAGCTGAGACTCCTTCCATAGAAAAATATTTAAATCCGATCGAGACCGATGCGCTTGGTGAAATTGGAAATATTACGTTCGGCAGTGCGGCAACGGCGCTATCTACGCTATTAGGCAAAAAGGTAGAAATCACGACGCCGCGGATTACGCTTTTGAAGCGTGAAAACTTGGAAAATGAGTTTCCAAAGCCGCACGTGGCGGTGCACGTTCGATATGTAGAGGGATTTGAAGGCGTCAATTCTTTAGTCATCAAAACCTCGGATGCCCAAGTGATCGCCGATTTGATGCTTGGCGGTGATGGGACGAATCATAGCGCAGAATTGAATGAAATTCATATTAGCGCTGTTCAGGAAGCGATGAATCAAATGATGGGATCGTCGGCCACTTCGATGTCGACTATCTTTAATCGAATGGTTAACATTTCGCCGCCTGGTATTGGTATTTTGAATATGTCGAACGGACAGGGTGTTGAAACGCTGCCCGATGACAATGTTCTCGTCAAAATATCGTTCCGCTTGACGATCAGCGACTTGATTGATTCAACCATTATGCAAATATTAACGGTTCCATTTGCTCAGAACATGGTTCGCATGTTGATGGGGGATACGACAGAAGCAGCTGCAGAAGCAGCCGCATCTGCTGTGCAAGTCGAACCAGACATTCCGATGGCTCCTCCAGCTCAGCCTGCTAGTCATGCAGCTCCAGAAGCGGCTGAACCGCAGCAAATGGCAGGATATGACCATCCAATGATGGGAGGAGGGCATGTCATGCAGCAGCCTTATGGATCGGCTCCGATGCCTTCGGGAAATATGGAGGCACATGGTGGCAATGCGTCGGCTTTTGGCTCGACACACCATCGCAATTTGAATGTGCAGCCAGTTCAATTTGCAAATTTCCAACCGGCACAGTATGTACAAAATGATGAATCTAATCTAAATTTATTGTTGGACATCCCGCTCAAAGTCACAGTAGAATTAGGTAGGACGCACAAACAGATCAAAGACATTTTGGAGCTCTCGCAAGGTTCCATTATCGAGTTGGACAAGCTGGCAGGTGAACCAGTCGACATTCTCGTGAACAACAAACTGATTGCAAAAGGGGAAGTTGTCGTCATAGATGAGAATTTCGGCGTGCGTGTCACAGATATCATCAATCAGTGGGATCGTATTCAGAAACTACAATAAGATTTAGGGAGGATTCTCAACGATGGCAAAGCGTATTTTGATCGTAGACGATGCAGCATTCATGCGAATGATGATTCGAGACATTTTAACAAAGAATGGTTTCGATGTCGTAGGAGAAGCATCGGATGGTGCACAAGCGATCGAAAAGTACAAAGAACATAAACCAGACCTCATTACAATGGACATTACGATGCCGGAAATGGACGGAATTACGGCATTGAAAGAAATCCGTAAAATAGATCCTAGTGCGAAAGTTATTATGTGCTCCGCGATGGGCCAGCAGGCGATGGTTATCGATGCGATTCAAGCGGGTGCGAAGGACTTTATCGTCAAACCGTTCCAGGCTGATCGTGTAATTGAAGCCATTAACAAGACGTTAGGATAATCTTATGGAAGACAACGGTCAAATGATGCAAACATCCGGTGTCGGGGACTACATATCCAGCTTATTGACCGTGTTGTTGTCGCTTGCTGTAATCATTGTACTTATCGTGCTCTTGATTAAGCTGTTAAGTCGTAAGAACCGTATATGGCAAATGAATCAAAGTATCCGTACTTTGGGCGGCACCGGGCTCGGACCGAATAAGTCTTTACAAATCGTAGAAGTTGGCGATGTCGTCTATGTGCTGGGGATCGGGGAAGATATTACGCTTATCGATAAAGTAAGTGACCCTGAACAAGCGGAGCGTCTTATCGCGTTTCTCGAGGGCGCACAGTCATCCAGACAAGCGGCATGGCCAACCTCTTGGTCAGAGCTGATGAACCGTATGCGAGCAGGGCGTAAAGCCTCAAGCAACAACACTAAGCAAGAGGATGCGGAACCGTCTTCCGTATCGTTTCACGAAATGTTTCATGCCAAGCTTGATCAATTGCCGAAGCGCAGTGATCAAGTAGAACAATTGCTGAAAGATGATACCAATGAAGATCGGTAGATGGATTCATGAATAAAAAATTGCTACTATCTGTAACTGTCACGCTGCTGTTATCCAGCTTTGCGGCTCATTGGGCGGTAGCATCTCCTGTCATTCCGGACATCGACATTAAAGTCGGCGGCGGTGGCGGGCAGCCGGGGACGGCATCATTGTCTATCCTGCTCATGATTACCGTGCTGAGCTTGGCTCCGGCCATACTTATCCTGATGACATCGTTCACGCGTATCGTGGTTGTGCTCGGATTCGTCCGGACCTCTCTTGGTACGCAGCAGATGCCGCCCAATCAAGTATTGATTGGTCTAGCGCTCTTTCTTACATTGTTTGTGATGTCCCCAACGATTGGAACTGTGAATGAAGTCGCCTTACAGCCTTATCTAAAAGGCGAGATGAATCAGACCCAAGCGTTGGAAAAAGCGGTTGTCCCTATAAAAAAGTTCATGTTCTCGCATACGCGCGAGAAAGATTTGCTTTTATTTATGAAATACACCAAAACTGAAAAACCGAAAACCTATGAGGAAATTCCTTTAACTGTGCTCGTGCCCGCGTATGCAATCAGTGAATTGAAGACGGCGTTTCAAATGGGCTTTATGATTTTCATTCCTTTTCTAGTGATTGATATGATCGTCGCCAGTACGTTGATGGCGATGGGGATGATGATGCTGCCGCCGGTCATGATATCGCTGCCGTTTAAAATATTGCTGTTTGTACTCGTGGATGGTTGGTATCTCGTTGTGAAATCACTCCTCGCGAGCTTTAACACGTGAGACTTCAATTGACGCACGGGAGGGAATGGAATGAGTGCTGAGTTTATTATCGGCTTGGCAGGGCAGGCAGTGTTTACTGTACTGAAAGTGAGTGCTCCAATGCTGGCCATTGCTTTGGTTGTAGGTCTTCTCATCAGTGTATTTCAAGCAACGACCCAAATTCAAGAGCAGACGTTGGCTTTTGTGCCTAAGATAATTGCGGTCATGGTAGCCATATTGGTGTTCGGACCGTGGATATTGACTACGGTCGTTGATTTTGCGCATAACATCTTAAATAATTTGCATCTTTATATCGGTTAGGCTGTGAGGTCATGGAAACGCTCGTACAAGCTTTCCCTGTTTTTTTGCTCACGTTGTGTCGAATCTCGGCATTCTTTGTCGCCGTTCCTGTCTTTTCTTCGCGAGGCGTGCCGTTTCGCTTCAAGATCGGGCTCGCGTTTTTTATCAGCGTGATTGCATATTTGTTGTTCGGGCTTGGAAAAACGGTTCCGGCTGATGGCACGTATATCGTTATTATCGTGCGTGAGGTATTAATTGGCCTGCTCATCGGTTTCTTGGCGCAATTGTTTTTTACGGCAGTGCAAACGGCGGGGTCGTTCGTCGACATTCAGATTGGCTTCGGTATCGCGAATGTCATTGACCCATTAACCGGGACCAGCGCACCTGTCATGGGTAACTTCAAGTACATATTTGTCGTGCTATTGTTTCTTGGAATGAACGGCCACCATTACTTTATCGACGGAATCATGAAAAGTTTTGAGTGGTTGCCGCTGGATGACAATTCGTTCTTCCAGCAGATTGCCAACGGAAATATTACAGAATTTCTGGTTCAGTCGTTTACGCAAGCGTTCATTATCGCCTTTCAAATTTCTGCGCCGCTTATCGTCGCGTTGTTTCTTACCGATGTGGCGCTTGGATTTTTGGCGCGGACTGCACCGCAATTTAACATTTTTGTAGTCGGGATTCCGATTAAAATCATCGTAGGTCTTGTCATGCTGTTTCTCGTCGTGCCTGGCCTCGTTTATGTATTGCAGCAACTGTTCGCTTCTATGTTTGAGGCGATGGAGCAACTGCTGCGCATGATGCAGGGGGCGAGCTGATGCCAACACCAGGTTCAGAAGAATGGATTGTGCCGTGCGCTACTACTCGTACGCTGCGGCACAAACTTTCACTGCAGATGTTCTCGCAGGAGAAGACGGAAAAAGCAACGCCAAAGAAAAAGCAGGAAGCTCGAAAAAAAGGTCAAGTCGCCAAAAGCACGGATCTTTCCAGCTCGTTCATTTTGCTGGTCAGCTTCTTCTCCTTCTTGATGCTTGGCGGGTTTTATAAAGAACGAATTATCGATTTGTTCGCTGATTCCTTTCGGCACCGGCTTTCCATGGATGTGACCATTTACAACGTTACGGACTATTTCGGAAGCCTTTTTGTAAAGGCGTTAATCATCTTGGCGCCCGTATTTATCGTTTCTGTTGTCATTGCACTCATTGTGAATTATATGCAGGTTGGATTTTTGTTTACGGGCGAACCGCTCAAGATGCAGTTTTCCAAGATTGATCCAATAAAGGGATTTAAAAAAATATTTTCTATTCGCTCGGTTGTAGAATTTTTAAAATCAATTTTAAAGATGACGATCATCGGAACTGTTGTGTATTTGTCGATATGGGGAGAACGGGAGCGCATCATTATGATGTCTCATGTGCCGTTAAGTGAAATATTAGGCTATACCGCACATTTGACCGTTATGCTAGGGATTAAGATTGGCGCGGCTCTCTGTATTCTGGCCGTATTTGATTACATGTATCAGCGTTTCGAATTCGCGAAGAGTTTGCGTATGTCCAAGCAAGACATTAAAGATGAGTACAAAAAGTCAGAGGGTGACCCCCTCATCAAAGGTAAGATTCGAGAGCGGCAGCGTCGGATGGCCTTGATGCGTATGATGCAAGAGGTTCCAAAAGCCGATGTCGTCATTACGAACCCGACACACTTTGCTGTCGCACTTCGCTATGACGGCAATGATATGGAGGCTCCGCAAGTGGTAGCCAAGGGGCAGGATTACGTCGCGCTTCGAATCAAACAAATCGCCAAGGAACATGGCGTACTGACCATGGAAAACAAGCCGCTCGCCCGGGCCTTATTTCAACGGACAGAGATTGGCGATGCAGTTCCAGCCGATTTGTTCCAAGCCGTGGCAGAAGTGCTGGCTTACGTATACAAATTGAAGGGCAAAGTCAATTGAGCGAACAGGATGGAGGGTGCACTCCGTGAAAACGAGAGATTTAGTCGTCTTAGTCGGTATCATCGGTATCGTGCTCATGATGGTCTTGCCTATACCGACTTGGTTGTTAGACATCTTGCTCGTAATCAACATCTCCATAGCATTAATGATTCTTCTTATTGCCATGAATACGAGAGAGATACTGCAGTTCTCGATTTTTCCAGCTTTGCTGTTGATTACGACATTATTCCGACTCGCCCTCAACATTTCCACAACGAAGCTCATACTCGCGCACGGTGAAGCCGGCGATGTAGTAGCAACGTTTGGACAATGGGTGGCGCAAGGAAATATAGCTGTCGGATTGGTTGTATTCCTGATTCTTGTCGTCGTGCAGTTCATCGTCATTACTAAAGGGGCGGAGCGTGTAGCTGAAGTGGCAGCTCGCTTTACGCTCGACGCGATGCCAGGTAAGCAGATGGCGATTGATGCCGATTTGAATGCAGGCTTGATCAATGAGCATCAGGCGCGTGAACGCCGCGAGAAAATTGAAAAACAAGCGGACTTTTATGGCGCAATGGACGGTGCCAGTAAGTTCGTCAAAGGGGACGCCATTGCCAGTATTGTCATCCTCCTGATTAACTTAATCGGCGGATTTATCATTGGGATGGCCATGCATGGCAAGAGCTTCGGGGATGCGGCTTCTACATACTCGATTCTGTCCATTGGGGACGGGCTCGTCAGTCAGATTCCGGCATTGCTTATTTCGACGGCTTCAGGTCTCATCGTAACCCGGGCCGCTTCCAATGGTAACTTGGCGGAGGAATTAAGCACGCAAATGCTTGCCTATCCGAAGCTGTTGTATATTGTCGCTGGAACGATAAGCATGCTCGGCTTGCTCACGCCGATTGGTCCAGGCCCGACGATTCCATTTGCGGTCATTCTCGCTGTTGCCGGTTATCGAATGCAGAAAAATATGGACGTTCGCCAAATGGAAGAGGAACAGCTCGAGGAAGAACAGCAAATCGAGGAAGTGCGCAGTCCGGAGAGTGTCATTAATTTGCTGCAGGTGGATCCGATCGAGTTCGAATTCGGTTACGGGCTCATTCCGCTGGCAGATGCCCAGCAAGGGGGAGACCTGCTAGACCGCATCATTATGATACGCCGGCAATGCGCATTGGAGCTTGGGCTGGTCGTTCCGGTCATTCGCATTCGAGATAACATCCAATTGAAGCCGAACGAATATGTCATCAAGATCAAAGGAAATGCCGTTGCTCACGGAGAGCTCTTATTGAATCATTATTTAGCTATGAATCCAGGGTATGAGGATGATTCGGTATCAGGTATCGAAACGATGGAACCTGCATTCGGCCTGCCAGCCCTCTGGGTGGATGAGACGATGAAGGAGCGTGCGGAACTTGCTGGCTATACGGTAGTAGATCCACCATCCGTCGTCGCTACCCATCTGACAGAGATTATTAAGAAGCACGCGCACGAGTTAGTTGGGCGTCAGGAGACCAAATCTCTTATCGAGACGGTCAAAGAGCAGTATCCGGCACTTGTTGAGGAGCTTATCCCGAACGTTCTGACTATCGGTGACGTGCAGAAAGTGTTGGCGAAGCTGCTGCGGGAGAAAATTTCGATTCGCGATTTGGTGACCATCTTCGAAACACTGGCTGATTACGGCACGTATACGAAGGATCCGGATGTGCTTACGGAATACGTTCGTCAGGCGCTGGCGCGTCAGATTACGCAGCAGTATGCCGTACCGGGTGAAACGCTGCGTGTCATTACGGTAGGGCCTTCACTTGAAAAGAAAATAGCCGAAAGCGTGCAGCAGAACGAGCACGGATCGTATCTCGTCATGGATCCAAGCATGACTCAGCAAGTGTATCAACGGGTCAGCGAGCAAGTACAGCGGTTGCTGCAATCGGGGCACTCCCCAGTCGTACTTGCATCACCTACGATACGCATGTATTTGCGCCAGTTAATGGAACGAGCTATGCAGGATATCCCGGTGTTGTCTTACAATGAGCTCGAACCGAATGTTGAAATTCAAAGCGTCGGAGTGGTGAATGTATGAGAGTAAAAAAATACATCGTTGACACCATGCCCGAGGCAATGAGCCAAATTCGCCATGAATTAGGGCAGGATGCGGTCATTGTCAGCACGAAGGAAGTACGAGCGGGCGGATTTCTCGGTATGTTCCGCAAGCGTTGCATCGAAGTCGTTGCCGCTGTGGACGAACAGGAGAAAACGGAACGGACGCGTTCAAGCGCGTCTTCGCTTCAGGAGACAGCAGGCGCAAAGTCATACGTATCGTCCTCCATGGCGCGCTCGGCGTACAGCGGTAAGAGAGAAGCTCTTACCGCTGTACGGCCTGCCGGACCTCGACACGATTCGGCACAAACCATGAACCGCGCGCCCACAGAACATTCGTCAGCTGCACCAAGTCCTGTCGGCGTATTACCGTATTCCAGGGAGGAAGAAGAGAGACAGCGGGATCTGAACGCATTCCAAGATGCGGTAATGCAGGCTCGTCTGCAGGAAGCCGCCTCTGCGAGCTTGCCTGCAGATGACGGCTGGCAAAACGAATTTAATGAAATGAAGCTCATGATGCGTAAAGTGATGCAGCGTGTCAATCACGACAATTGGCCAGACAGTATGCATGAAATGAAGCAGAGCTTGCTAGATCAGGGCGTAGCGAACGAGCTAGCTTACCGAATCGTGCAGGAAGCATGGGAGAAATGCCAAATCAACCGGATTGAGCAGCCCGAAATATCGGTGATAAGGTCCTATGTCCGCGACATTGTAAAAGAACAGCTGCAGTCTCATGAAGTGAACGGCTTAACATCCGCGACGCGAATCGTATACATGGTCGGACCTACGGGTGTCGGTAAGACGACGACCATTGCAAAGCTTGCTGCAGATCAGATGTTCCATCATCAGCGGCGGGTTGGCCTTATCACATCGGATACTTATCGGATCGCGGCCGTTGAACAGCTTAGAACGTATGCTTCCATATTGAATGTGCCGATCGAAGTCGCCACCTCGCCGAGCGATACGGGGCGGGCACTGCAAGCGCTCCAAGGCTGTGACCTCATCCTAATGGACACTGCGGGGCGCAATTTCCGTAACGACATGTTCGTTAACGAGTTGAACACGATGCTCAAGCCGCTGCCTGACAGCGAGACCTTTTTAGTGCTCAGCTTGACGTCGAAGACGGAAGACATGATGTCCATTCTGGAACGTTTCTCAAGACAGCGTGTCGACCGAATCATTTTTACGAAAGCCGACGAGACGGACACCTACGGTTCAATGCTTAACTTGGCGGATCGAACATCGATTCCGTTCAGTTATATCACTACAGGTCAAAACGTGCCTGATGATATCAAATCGTTTCATGTGGACGAGGTCGTGCGTTGGATCGTAGGAGATTAACTTATGATGAACGACCAGGCGCAAGCATTACGAAGATTAGTGAAATCAAAGCGGTCGGACGCGAATGATGCGCCGCCGCACGAGCATCCGAAGTCAGGTGGAGCACGGGTAGTTACGGTAACCAGCGGAAAGGGCGGTGTAGGGAAATCCAATTTTACATTGAATTTTGCCCTATCGCTGCAGGAAGCGGGTTACCGCACTCTCGTCTTTGATGCTGATATCGGTATGGCGAACATTGATGTCCTTCTGGGGAGCCCGGCATCGTCGAATCTGGTTCACGTTGTGCAGCAGCGCAAGACGCTGCAGGATATTATCCAGATCGGGCCCTTGGGCATGCATTACATTCCAGGCGGTTCAGGATTTCAAGATTTGCTGGAACTGCCTTCCGAGCAAATCGACAAGCTGCTCACCGAGATGGAGAGTTGGTCCGAGCGTTATGACATCATCTTGTTTGATACGGGGGCCGGTCTAAGCAAAGAAACGATTCGCTTTATTCTGGCGGCGGATGAAACGTTTGTCGTAACGACCCCTGAGCCGACGGCAATCGCGGATGCTTACGCATTGATCAAAATCGTGAACGGCATGGGTCACGGGACAGACTTTAGGCTGGTCGTCAATCGGGCGGCCGATTGGAAGGAAGGCAGTCAGACCGCTGAACGTCTATCGTCTGTCGCCCGGAGGTTCTTGCATCAATCGATACCGACTTTGGGTGTTCTGTATGACGATCCTCATGTCATGCAAGCCGTGAAGAAGCAAACGCCATTCTGCTTGCTGTATCCGCAGAGCAAGGCGTCCCTGCAAATCCGCGAGCTTGCGAAGTCCTATATCAATGGATCGGACCCGGCGGAACCGAACGGCGGAGTAAAGCAATTTATTCGAAATTGGCTGCGGCGCTGGTCATCATAGACAGATGTCCACACCATAATGGAGCGTGATGAGAATTGGCAACGAAGAAGAAAGTGCTCGTCGTGGACGACTCGGCCTTCATGCGAACTATTATTTCGGATTTAATTGTGCGGGATCCTTCTTTCGAGATTGCGGGTACAGCCCGTCATGGATTGGAAGCGGTAGATAAGGTGAAGGAATTAAAGCCTGATGCGGTAACTCTTGATGTGGAGATGCCCGTCCAAAATGGACTTGAGGCACTGCGCCGTATTATGGCTGAAGCACCAACACCGGTAATCATGTTATCGAGCTTGACCGAAGAAGGTCGTTCGGAGACGCTATCCGCTCTGGAATACGGCGCATATGATTTCGTATGCAAGCCGAGTCCAGCGGGAGGTACCGGGGACATTCATAAAGTAGGCGAAATGCTAATCGAGAAGCTGCATACGGCTATCGCTTCCGAGGAGCGAAGACGGCAGCTTGAGGAGCTTCGACAGCAGAGACTTGCGAGGGAAGCGTCTCTCACCTCCAAAGCTATGGAGCCTTCCCGACCCATTCCACGAGAGAAGAAGCCGTTGTCTCTGCCGGATAGGAGCCATCAAGCAGCTAACAACCGCGATGAAATAACGTCGAGCAGGTTGGCGAAGAAGGCAGTTCCTCAACGCCTGCACGGATATCGTAAGGGGGCAGATCAAGAGCTGGATGTGAACCATCGCTCTATGAAGCCTGTAGCGGATCCCGTTCCGGAAGCGAAACCGCTATCCCGATCCAACGTGGAGAAGCCAGGAGTCAGAGGGATGAAAGGGCGTACCACTTCCTTCGAACATATCATTGCGATCGGAACGTCAACCGGCGGACCGCGCGCGTTAAAGCAGTTATTGACTGATTTGCCGAAGGGATTGCCTGCTCCGGTTCTCATCGTTCAGCATATGCCGCCGAACTTTACGAAGTCGCTAGCCGAGCGATTAAATACATACAGCGAGCTAGAGGTAAGAGAAGCTCAAGATGGGGAAGTCTTGCAAGCGGGCGTGGCGTATATCGCTCCTGGCGGTTTGCACATGACTGCCACCAAGAAAACCGATGGCAACTATGCCATTTCATTAAATAAATCAGAACCGCGATCTGGACATCGTCCTTCCGTTGACATGTTATTCGAATCGCTGTTGCCGTTCCATCAGCTTGAGCGCCATATCGTGCTCTTGACTGGGATGGGGAGTGACGGCGCTAGGATGATGCGCCAATTGGCCGATGAAGGCGTAACTTCCACCTTCGTGGAGAGTGAAGAAAGCTGTGTCGTATTCGGCATGCCGCGTGCAGCCATTGAGCTCGGGTGTGTGTCGCATATCGTTCCATTGAGAGACATGGCAGGCGCTATCATGAACGCGGTGAAATGAAGACGCAAAGTAGTGCAAATCGTTAAAGGGGGTGTTCGAACATGGATTTAAACCAGTATTTATCCATGTTTATTGACGAAGCGAACGACCATTTGCAAGCGTTGAACGAGCACATGCTAGAGTTAGAGAGTCAGCCGGACGATGTCAGCATTGTTCAAGTCATCTTCCGTTCCGCTCACACATTAAAGGGTATGTCGGCGACCATGGGCTTTGAAGACTTGGCATCCTTAACCCATCAGATGGAAAATGTGCTTGATATGGTGCGCAATCATCAGCTATCGATGGATGACTTCATCTTCGATACGCTCTTCCGCAGCTTGGATGCGCTGGAAGCAATGGTCGGAGATATTACGAACGGCGGCGAAGGAAAGGCGGATGTGACTGAGATTGTCGCTTCGCTGCAATCCATCGTATCGGGTGATTACAAGAAAGAAAAGAGTGCTGACGAGTCTGCTTCCGAGCAAGAAACGTCAGCCCAAAGCGAGTCCTTAGACGAGTTCCAGCGCAGCATTCTGGAACAATCGCTTGAAGCAGGGATGCACGTCTACCATATTCGAGTCGAGCTGAGAGAAGACTGCGTGCTGAAAGCAGCGCGGGCGTACATGGTATTTCAAGTGCTGAGTCAGTACGGGGAAGTGGTGAAATCCGCACCGCCAGCTCAGGATATCGAGCAGGATAAGTTCGACAGCGGCTTCTCTATATTTTTCGTCAGTCAAACCGAGCTGGAGCAGCTTAAGCACGAAGTTGGACAAGTGTCCGAGCTTGAGTCTGTAGAAATCAAAGATATGACGCTGGAAGATGTGCGTCAATGGAATCAGCGTGCAGATGAAGTCCATACTTCAGCCAAAGAGACGGCGGCGACTGCAGTGAAGCCTGCTGTAGAGCAAGACAAGCCGAAGTCTGCTCCGACGGCATCACCAGCTAGCACGACGCAGGCTGCGGCCAAGAAAAGCTCGGCGTCACCTGCACCGAACAAAGCGGTTCAGAATCGCACGATTCGAGTAGACATCGAGCGATTGGATGTACTGATGAATTTATTAAGCGAGATGCTGATCGATCGCGTACGCTTGGAGCAATTGGCAGGCGAGTTGAAACAGCACGATTTGACAGAAACCGTCGAACATTTAGTGCGTGTCAGTTCAGACTTGCAAAATATCGTCTTGAAGATGCGGATGGTTCCGGTAGATGTTGTATTCAGCCGCTTCCCGCGTATGGTTCGCGACTTGGCGAAATCACTCGATAAAAAAGTCGATTTTATTATTACGGGTGCCGATACCGAGATGGATCGGACCGTTATCGATGAGATTGGCGATCCGCTTGTGCATTTGCTTCGGAATGCAGTCGACCATGGTGTCGAGTCCATCGAGGAGCGCATTGCGAAGGGGAAATCAGAGACAGGCACGGTGCAATTGCGTGCGTACCAAAGCGGAAATCATGTCTTCATCGAAATTGAGGAAGATGGTCACGGCATTGACCGTGACAAAATTTTGAGCAAGGCAATGAAGAACGGTATTGTCAGTCCTGACAAAGCGGCTTCTCTAAGCGATGAACAAGTGTATCAGCTTTTGTTCGCTTCTGGATTCAGTACGGCGGACAAAGTATCCGACGTCTCCGGACGCGGAGTGGGTCTAGACGTGGTGAAATCCAAAATTGCGTCACTCGGCGGACATGTCATTGTCGAATCGAAGTTGGGACAAGGCACGACATTTATCGTTCAGCTTCCGCTCACGCTTTCTATCTTGTCGGCGATGCTGTTCACGCTGGGCACTGAGAAGTACGCGATTCCGTTAACCTCGATTGTAGAGACCGGATTGGTACAGAAAGACGATATTCGCCGACTTCATGGCGGCATTCGCATGATTGATTACCGCGATAGCGTCATTCCGCTCTTATCGCTTAGTGCGCTGTTCGATTGTGCCAGCTATTCCGATATGGATGAAGATGAAATCGAGATTATTATCATTCGCAAAGGGGAGCGCCTTGCAGCGCTTGCCGTCGATGACTTCGTCGGTCAAAACGAAATTGTGTTGAAGCCGCTTGGCAACTACTTAAAGAACACCCCGGGCATTTCGGGCGCGACGATTCTGGGAGATGGACAAGTCGCATTAATCATCGATCCGAACGCGTTGCTTAAATAAGAAGGCCCACTCGTTGCATATCAAGCTTGAGGAGGATATGACATGGCAGAGGAAATTAAAGTCGTTGTCTTTACGTTAGGACAGGAAGAGTATGGTATTGAAGTAGAAAAGGTGAAGACGATCGAGCGCATGATGCCGATTACCCGCGTGCCGAAGACGTTTGATTTCATTAAAGGCGTTATCAATCTCCGGGGCGTAGTCGTGCCTGTCATTGAACTGCGCGGCAGATTCGGGATGGCTGAAGAAGAGCATACGGATCAGACGCGAGTCATTATCGTCGCGCATGATGAAATGGAAGTCGGCTTCATCGTTGATAGTGCGAGTGACGTCATAGACATCACTTCAGATGATATCGAGCCCGCTCCTGAAGTCGTCGGAGGCATTCAAGCGAAATATTTGCGCGGCGTCGCCAAATTTGGAGATAATCGCTTGTTGATTATGCTGAACTTGGCCGAAGTATTAAACAAAAGCGAAATAATTAAGTTAGAACAACTCGAGGCATAAAGCTGTGCATTTGTACGAACGTCTCGGAGAATACAAGATGGATGTGTTAAAGGAAGTGGGCAATATTGGTGCCGGCAACGCCGCAACGGCACTCTCCCACCTCCTTAACCGTCCTATCGACATGGCGGTTCCTAAAGTAAGGTTGGTCCCGTTTGAGTGCATCGCCGATGAAGTCGGGGGTGCAGAACAGGTTGTGATAGCCATCTACTTTCGTGTGGAGGGTGAAGCATCGAGTCATCTCTTTTTTATGTTTGAACTGGAACCGGCAAAGAAGTTGTTGTCGAATTTGGAGTTCTTCCCTGCAGGAGAAGAACAAGCGTTCTCAGAAATGGAAATATCCGCGCTTTCCGAGATTGGCAACATTTTAGCCGGGTCGTATTTGTCTTCCCTGGCAGATTTCACCCGTCTGTCGATGTCGCCGACCGTGCCACAACTGGCGATTGACATGGCAGGGGCCGTGCTGAACTACGGTATTTTGCAATATGGGGAGATGGGAGACAGTGCACTATTAATCGATACAAAGTTTTTGGAAGGCTGCGATGAAGTGCAAGGAACCTTTTTCTTAATACCTGACCCGGACTCTTTTTCAAAAATATTTGCTGCATTGGGAGTGCCATTCGAATGATTGAAGAGTCCACGGTTGTTAAAGTCGGCATGGCCGACTTGAATGTGTGCCTTACAGGCTCCATACGCACGACCGGTTTAGGCTCTTGTGTCGGATTGACTTTGTATGACCCCGTTGCCCATATTGCCGGCATGGCGCATGTCATGCTGCCATCTTCGGACATTGCACGCGAAGGCGTGCGCAACATTGCGAAATATGCCGACACTGCTGTTCCTGAACTGATTCGACGTATGACGCTAGAAGGAGCCAAATTAACACGATTACAAGCCAAAATGGCGGGCGGTGCGCAAATGTTTGCGTTCGCTTCTAACAATGACATGATGCGCATCGGACCGCGTAATGTGGAATCTTGCAAGCAAATGCTGCAAAAACACGGTATACCTCTTTTGGCAGAGGATACGGGCGGAAATTACGGACGTACAATTGAACTGCGCTGCGGAGATGGAATGTTGAACATTCGCAGTGTACAGTTAGGTGTAAAGGAAATATAAGCCATGATAGGAACAATACGCTGGAATATTATTTTTGGAGCTGTCGGATTTGTCGTTACATTTCTTGCTTCTTCGAGCAACAATGTATGGACGACTAGCCTCATAAGAGGAATCATTGCCCTTTGTATCTGGTTTGCGCTTGGATTTGCGCTCAGATTTATCGCCGGTCTATTGCAGCAGCCACAGCAAGATAAAGGCTCCGACCACGAGATGGCGGACAAAGGACAGACGGTGGATATGACAACACCAGATGAAAGTGATATGCTGCATGATTTGTTAAGGACGAAGCCGAGCGAAGAGAAGCATGCCGATCGGGAAGACGATAACGGAAACGCCTTTCAGCCGTTAAACCCGCCCAAGCTCGTGACCAATCCGCAGATGGACGCGGAACAATTGGCGCAAGCTGTTCGTCACCTGACACAAAAGTAAGGAGGCTGACTGTCGGTGAGCGTACAGAAATTAAACCCATGCTCGCATGTTGAGCTATGGGAACGTTGGAAAGAACATGGAGACCTTGACGCGAGGAAACAATTAATCGAAATTCATTTGCCCATCGTTGACTTTGTCTCGAATCGGCTTGCCGCCGGTTTGCCCCGCAACGTTAGTAAAGATGATCTCGCCAGTCATGGGGCGATGGGCCTGATCGATGCTATCGAGAAATTCGATCATCGCAGAGGATTGCAGTTCGAAACGTATGCTTCTTGGCGCGTCCGCGGAGCCATCCTAGATGGGCTCCGTCAAGGAGACTGGGTTCCACGCTCGGTACGTGAGAAGGCGAAGAAGATCGAAGAAGCGTATCAACATTTGGAACAGCGTTATTTGCGTACTGCAACCGATGAGGAGATGAGTACGTATTTAAACATAGGCGAGAAAGAATTTCAAAGCATGGTTCAGGATGTATCCATCATGTCCGTATGCTCTTTGGAGGACCCGATACGGGAAGATGAGTCGGAGACGCGTATTTCATTGTTAATCGATGAAAAGGCCAAAAATCCGGAAAGCAAAGTAAACGAGCATTACTTAAAAGAATCCTTGGTGCATGGAATTGATAAGCTGACAGAGAAAGAGCGCACTGTTATCTCACTGTTCTATTACGAAGATTTGTCATTAAGTGAAATTGCTGAAGTCATGTCCTTATCTCCATCCCGCATTTCCCAGCTGCATTCTAAGGCGATTATACGCTTGCGAACTACATTAGAGAAACATAAGAGTATGCTGCTGGAAGCGTAATCAAGCACTGGCTGGCAAGGTTTTAAATCGAGTAGGTGGAAAGGGGGATTTTTCATGAGTATGACGTTGGCCTTGGAACAATATTTGGAAGTGACGATTTCTGAGGACAAGCTTCATGCCTATGTGCAGTTTGTTAAGTTCGATGCAGCATTTCAATGTACGGCAGATAAGTTGGAAACTTTGCTCCACAGCAATGGCGTTCGATTCGGAATTCAGGCGAGAGTGCTTCAAGAAATTGCTTCTAATCCCAAAGCCTTTGCACGCGGTGCAACGATGATTGCTCATGGAAAAGCGCCCATAGCGGGTGAGGACGGACGAATTAATGTTTTGTTGCCAAAGAGAGAGCGGGAGACAAAACCAGCTGAGCTTGAGGATGGTACGGTTAATTTTAAAGAGGTCAAACAGTTAGATAATGTGAAAAAGGGCCAAATCATTGCGGAGCGAATTCCGAGCAAAGAAGGAATACCCGGCATGGCGGTTACAGGCGAGACGATTCCGGCGAATAAAGTACGCGAGGCCCGATTTAAAGTGGGAAAAAACGTCGTCGTTGATCCGGAAGAGCGGGCGATGTATGCAGCCATTGACGGGCTGGTCTCCAAAATGGATAAGGATCGCATTCATGTGTTCCCGGTATATGAAGTGAACGGGGATGTCGATTATCGGACCGGAAATATTAATTTCATTGGCACGATTGTCATTCGCGGCAATGTGTTGACTGGATTCCGTGTTCAAGCTGCCGGTGATATCCGCGTATACGGAGGCGTTGAAGGCGCGGAGATGGAAGCTGCCGGCTGCGTTGAAATTAGCGGGGGGATCATTGCTGGCAACAAAGGGTATGTCAAAGCGGGACAACATGTAAAGTGTTCTTTTATACAAGAAGCGAATGTAAGCGCGGCAACGGACGTCATCGTGACGCAAAGCATCATGCATGCCAATATTCGCGCAAGTAGACAGGTGATTTGTAAAGGAACGAAAGGACTCATTGTCGGAGGAATCATACAGGCTGGCGATCGTGTCATCGCTCGTACGATTGGTAATACAATGTCAACGGGGACAACGATTGAGGTTGGCGTACTGCCGGATTTACGAAACGAATTAACAGAACTGCGTTTAAAGCTGCGCAGCAGCATCGATAGCTTAGAGAAGACAGAGAAGGCCTTGCGCATCTTAGATCAGATGGCTGCAGCAGGTCAGTTAACCGGAGAAAAGCTAGGAATGCGTATTAAGCTGAACTCGACGAAGAAGAAAGTAACGCAAGAGCAAACAGAAATTAGGGAACGCATGCTGGAAATTGAGAAGACGTTGGAAGAAACCGCATTGGCTTCGGTCGATGTGATAAATGTGATATATGGTGGCGCAAAGATCGTGATCGGCCGCAATACGCGCTTTATTAAGGATGCAGTACAGCGAATCTCTCTCCGAATGTCAGAAGGGGAGATCGTGATGTCGCCTTATTATTAATTTGACATGATTCAATCGAATCAGATGAGGTGATAAGATGAATGTTAAGCCGGTGGAAATGCAGATCGCAATTCCGCGCACTCAGGATGCTTCGGCAATTCATCAACAGCTGCAGCAGCGCCCGATTACAGAACAATCGCTGTTGAATGATCAAGCGGAGAAGATGATTAGGAAATCAAGTCAACGCAACGAAGAAGTGCAATCATCACAGGAAAGCCGCATTCGTGATCAGGAGAAAGAGGACAGACCGGATTCGGAACGGGAAACTGCCGAAGAACAGCTCGAGGCAGCGGAAAATAGCGAAACGCTTATAGTTTCCAAGCCTGCGGAACATCCCTATAAAGGTAAGCATATTGATTTCATGTGTTAGAGGTTGATAGTTATGACGCCGGGTGCCCGTGGTAATGAGGTTCGCGGCGTTTTCATTTTCAATATATAATGGTTTGTGCGCGAGGAGGACTGAGATGGAACCGTGGATGTACATTTTGCTGCTTGGAGCAGCAATCGTAGTTGTCGGAATGCTGCGGCCGAAGGTTGTGCCAGAGGGCAATTCAACCGAACTGCGCCGCAATATGGAGGAAACGCTCGAGCATTACATGAGAGAGTTGGAAGTGGAAAATGAGAAGCTCATTACAGTAATCGAGCGTATGAAGAAAGAGAGTGATTTGCGCGATGACGCGTTGAGAAGAAGAATGGACAAGCTGGAGCACAATTGGAGCAGCTTCGAAGAACGACTTGCATCCGCGAATGAAGATGTGAAGGATGAGAGCGGCAAGCAGGAACAGAAGGCACCGCCAGAACCCCCTTCGATGCCGCAAGCGATCGTAGAGGAAGTATTATTTGAGACGAGTGAAGTGGACGACTTCGTAGAGACATTCCTGGATGACTTGCCTGAGGCGCCGGCCGCCGTGCCGCTGCGCGCCCGATACCCGGAGCTGTTCGCCTTGTTGGAACAAGGTTACTCGGAAGAAGAGGCAGCACAGCAGTTAGCGATGCCGAGAGGTGAAGCGCAATTAATTATTAAGCTGGAGCAGCAGGAGGTTCGCCGTGTTTAAAGATCGTCGTTTTTTAATCGGACTTGGAGCGGGAATTATTATAGGCGGACTGCTGCTTCAAATGATATTCATCGGGCAAAAATATGCGGTGCCCGTGTCGGAGCAGGAGCTGCGTGAGGCGGCGGAACGGGCTGGACTAGAGCTGGTGCCCCGGAATAACCAGGTGAACGAAAGCACCGACCAAGGACAACCGAAGCCAGTGAATAAGGATAATAAGTGAGTTGTTTTTGCCGGCGTTGATCCGGTCCAACTTCTCTTGCTAAAGAGATAGCGGGGATGGAGGTCTGGCTGGACTGCATTGGATTATTTCCGATGAACGGCACGCCAGATTCTGTTGGACCTTATCCAGTGGTTGGTTAGCCCGACAAAACGGTTGCAACTCGCATGGCGTTATGGTATATTAATTGACGGTGTTAAGAACACACGTCGATTAATTTCTACAAGGGTGCTTTCTGTCGCGACAAGTGCGGAAAGTCTTGGGGAAAGATGATATCGGCGGCGGATAAATAACCATATTGGGAGGTGTAGTGAAGATGGCAGTTATCTCCATGAAACAGCTGTTGGAAGCTGGGGTACACTTCGGTCACCAGACTCGTCGTTGGAACCCTAAGATGGACAAATATATCTTCACAGAACGTAACGGTATTTACATCATTGACTTGCAAAAGACAGTGAAAAAAGTTGAGGAAGCTTACAATTTTGTAAAATCCCTCGCAGGAGACAACGGAACAGTATTGTTCGTTGGTACAAAGAAACAAGCTCAAGATTCCGTTAAGGAAGAAGCAGAGCGTTGTGGAATGTACTATATCAACCAACGTTGGTTGGGTGGTACGTTGACTAACTTCCAAACGATTCAAAAGCGTATTGATCGCTTGAAGTTGCTTGAATCGATGGAAGAAGACGGGACATTCGAAGTATTGCCTAAGAAAGAAGTCATCTTGCTCCGCAAAGAGAAAGATCGTCTTGAAAAATTCTTGGGCGGTATTAAAAATATGAAGGGCCTGCCTAGCGCATTGTTCGTCATCGATCCTCGCAAAGAGCGTATTGCAGTTGCAGAAGCTCGCAAATTGGGTATCCCAATCGTTGGTATCGTTGATACGAACTGTGACCCGGATGAAATCGATCATGTTATCCCTGGTAACGACGATGCTATCCGTGCAGTGAAATTGTTGACTTCCAAGATGGCTGATGCAATCGTTGAAGCTCATCAAGGCGAAGAAACAACAGCTTAAGTTTGAAATTATAATTGGATGAACAAAGGGTGGTTGGCAGGTGGTTCACCTCTCACCGCCCTTTTTTTAAGGCGTATACACTATCCGGCAGCATGCCTCCGGCGATACATACGAGAGGCGGCCAAATCATTAATGGAGGGAACACGACATGGCAGTAAGTGCAAGTGCAGTAAAAGAATTGCGCGAAAAAACAGGCGCAGGGATGCTTGATTGCAAAAAAGCATTGGATGCAACGAACGGTGATTTGGAAAAAGCGATTGAACTTCTTCGCGAGAAAGGTCTGGCAGCCGCAGCAAGTAAAGCAGGGCGCGTAGCAACAGAAGGCGTTGTTGAGTCCTACATCCACGCTGGCGGACGAATCGGCGTATTGGTTGAAATCAACTGTGAAACCGACTTCGTTGCAAAAACAGATCAATTTAAAGATTTTGCACGCGATATCGCAATGCAAATTGCAGCAGCTTCTCCAAAATACGTTCGTCGTGACGAAGTCCCTCAAGACGAAATCGAAAAAGAGAAGGAAATTTTGAAAGCTCAAGCTTTGAACGAAGGCAAGCCTGAGAAGATCGTTGAAAAAATGGTTGAAGGCCGCATCAGTAAATACTATGAAGAGTTCTGCTTGTTGGAGCAGTCCTTCATTAAAGATCCGGACAAAACAATCGAAACATTGGTGAATGAAAAAATCGCCACAATCGGTGAAAACATCTCGATCCGTCGTTTTGTTCGTTACGAGCTGGGCGAAGGCTTGGAGAAAAAAGTGGATAATTTTGTTGAAGAAGTCATGGCCCAAGCAAATATGAACTAACCTTTCATTACAGGTTCTCATAGGGATACGCGGCTGATACGTAATCAACAGACGCGCTAAAAAGTTGGAACACATTGTGTTCCTTCTTTTTTAGCGGCCGTTAGGAAAAGTGGAGGGTAAACATTGAAACAACCGGTTTATAAACGCATCGTATTAAAAGTAAGCGGGGAATCATTATCAGGTCAAGCCGGCTACGGCATCGAATCTGGAGTTATTAATTCTATTGCCGAACAAGTCCAAGAGGTCGTAGAGCTTGGTGTTGAAGTCGCGATTGTGTGTGGTGGCGGCAACATCTGGCGCGGTATCGCAGGCAGCGAAAAAGGCATCGACCGCGGTACAGCCGATTATATGGGGATGCTTGCAACCGTAATGAACTCACTTGCATTACAAGATGCGCTCGAACAAATCGGCGTGCCGACACGCGTGCAAACTTCGATTGCGATGCAGCAAATCGCTGAACCTTATATTCGCCGCCGCGCTATCCGTCATTTGGAGAAGGGACGCGTCGTCATCTTCGCGGCTGGAACAGGGAATCCGTTCTTCTCGACGGACACGACGGCAGCACTGCGCGCTGCAGAAATCGAAGCCGATGTCATCTTGATGGCAAAAAATAAAGTCGACGGGGTTTACTCTGCCGACCCATTCAAGGACGAGACTGCAGAGAAATTCGAACAACTGACTTACATGGAAGTGCTAAACCGCAACCTGGGAGTTATGGATTCTACCGCATCTTCGCTTTGTATGGATAACAACATTCCGCTTATCGTTTTTGCCATTACGGAACAAGGCAATATTAAACGCGTCGTACTCGGCGAGAAGATTGGAACCATAGTAAAAGGGAGTGTAAACTAGTGCCACAAGCAGTGAAAAAGAACGCAGAAGAACGTATGGAAAAAGCTATTTCCGCCTTGAAACGCGAACTTGCTACCCTGCGTGCAGGACGCGCTACACCTGCTTTGCTTGATCGTGTGCAAGTTGAATACTACGGTGCGATGACTCCAGTGAATCAGTTGGCTAACATCAGCACGCCTGATTCTCGAACGCTAATCATTCAGCCGTGGGACAAATCGTCCATGTCCGAAATTGAGAGAGCGATTATGAAATCAGATCTCGGCTTGACGCCAGCAAATGACGGCACAATTATTCGCCTGTCCATTCCGCCATTGACGGAAGAACGCCGTTCGGACCTTGTTAAGCAAACAAAAAAATACGGTGAAGAAGCAAAAGTTGCCATTCGTAATGTTCGTCGTGATGCGAACGATGATATTAAGAAATTGGAAAAAACGACGATTTCTGAAGATGAATCTCGTCGTCATCAGGAAGACATTCAGAAGTCGACGGACAAATATATTGCCGAAGTCGATAAAGTATTGGCGATAAAAGAAAAGGAAATTATGGAAGTGTAATATACGGGAACGAGATTAGCGATTTGTTCTTCATGCCCCTCCGCACGGTGGGGTTTATTGTCTTTTTTTCATCACCGGGTTGGAGGAGACCGAATGATTAAGCGATTCCAAGCGTGGTTGCAGCAAAGGGGAAGCCGCAAACCGCCGGAACTGATGCCCGAAAATATCCCACAGCACGTGGCGATTATTATGGACGGCAACGGGCGTTGGGCGAAGAACCGTGGATTGCCGCGTGTCGCAGGCCATCATACAGGAATGAAAGCTGTGAAACGTGTCACCATCGCCGCAAACGACATCGGCATCAAGGTGTTGACGATGTATGCATTTTCCACTGAAAACTGGAAACGCCCGAAAGATGAAGTTGATTTTCTTATGAAGCTTCCTCAGGAATTTCTGTCTATTGAGCTGAATGAGCTGATTGAGAAAAATGTTCAAGTTCGTATGATGGGGTACCGCGATCGCTTGCCGCAGCATACAGTTCAGGCGCTTGAAGAAGCAATTGAAAAAACGAAACACAATACAGGGCTCATCCTGAATTTTGCGATGAACTATGGCAGCCAGCGTGAACTGATAGAAGGCTTTCGCGACATTACGCGAAAGATTGAGGAAGGAACGCTTCATGTCGATGATATTGATGAAGACACGATTCATAATCATTTGCTGTCACACAATTTACCAGATCCGGATTTGCTCATACGGACTAGCGGGGAAATGCGGTTAAGTAACTTTATGTTATGGCAGCTTGCTTACAGTGAATTGTGGTTCACCGATGTGTATTGGCCTGAGTTTACGGAACGGCATCTCATGGAGGCGGTTCTGGAATATCAACGCCGTTCTCGCAGATACGGTGGATTACACTAAGTTGGAGGAACAGTCTTTATGAAACAGCGAATCGTTACGGGACTAATAGCCGGCTCGTTATTCGGTGTATTGTGCGTCATCGGCGGTATGCCTTATGAATTGCTGCTCCTCGCGTTAGCCTTTGTGGGGTACTATGAGTTTGCCCGTATGCATCATGTGAAGCGATTCGATGCAACGTCCATCGCCGGCTATGTAACTTTAGCCCTAATCGCGATTCCTTGGGCGCAATGGTCTCTACCGTGGTCGATGTCGATGGAGACGGTCGTGTGGTTAAGCATGTTCGTAATGCTGTGTATGACGGTCATCACCAAAAATAAAGTGTCGATTGAGATCGTATCCCAACTGTGGCTTGGCGCATTTTACATTGGAATTGGTTTTAAATATATGATGTTGACACGTACGTCCATGGGAGATGAAGGTCTGTTTTGGACTTTGATGCTATTTTCTGCCATTTGGGCGTCGGATATTGGCGCTTATTTCGTTGGACGGGCTGTCGGCAAGCATAAGCTATGGCCTGCAATCAGTCCGAACAAGACGGTTGAAGGAGCGATAGGAGGCGTCATGACCTCCATCATCATCGCCTTTATGTTCCATTTCATTCGACCGGATCTCGTAAGCTTGACATTAGCTCTTGGCTTAGGAATCTCGGCAGCAGTCATCGGACAAATCGGAGATTTAATACAGTCTGCCTATAAACGGGTTCGCGGAGTAAAAGATTCCGGAACATTGCTTCCAGGTCACGGTGGTGTGCTGGATCGGTGCGACAGTTGGCTTATCGTATTTCCTTTCGTCCATCTGATCGGACTTTTAACGTTGTAAATTGAACTTCAGTTCTGAAGTTATTACCGAATAGATATAAATAAAAAAGAGGTGGAAGGATGAAACGGATTGCCGTATTAGGCTCGACAGGTTCCATCGGCACGCAAACGTTGGACGTTGTGAGACATCATCCAGAACATTTCAAGATTGAGGCAATGGCAGCAGGACGCAATGCTGCATTAGTTTTAGAACAAGTGCACGAGTTCCGGCCACGGAAAGTATCTGTTCAGGATAAAGAGGTTGCAGACCGCATCCGCCATCAGCTTCCGGCCGGTGTCGAATTGTTTTATGGTGCGGAAGGCTTGATCGAAGTTGCGGCGAATCATGAGGCAGATATGGTTATAACAGCTGTAGTAGGCAGTGTAGGGCTGCAATCGACGCTGGCGGCCATCGAAGCGGGCAAGACGATAGGGCTCGCTAATAAAGAGACACTAGTGACAGCGGGACATCTAGTGACAGCACGCGCCAAGGAGAATGGCGTTATGCTGATGCCTATCGACAGCGAGCACTCCGCTATATTCCAATGTCTGAACGGGGAAGCGGCTGAAGCGGTTCGTTCCATTACGCTCACAGGATCCGGAGGAAGCTTTCGCGATAAGAAGCGGGAAGAGCTGGAACATGTGACGATAGAGCAAGCGTTGAACCATCCCAATTGGTCCATGGGCGCCAAAATAACGATTGATTCGGCGACAATGGCCAATAAAGGACTTGAAATTATTGAAGCCCATTGGCTATTTGATATGCCGTATGAACGCATTAATGTACTTATACATCCAGAAAGCATTATCCATTCCTTCGTGGAGTATCAGGATGGCAGCATTATCGCGCAAATGGGTGTGCCGGATATGCGCGTGCCCATTCAATATGCGCTTACTTATCCGCAACGGATCCATAACCAAGCTCCTTCGTTGAATTTGGCGCAAGTGGCCAAGCTGCATTTCCGTGAAATGGACTATGATCGTTATCCGATGGTTCGTTATGCTTGTGAATGCGGCATAGCAGGGGGGACGGCGACGACCGTATTTAACGCAGCCAATGAAGTTGCGGTTGCCCGTTTTCTGCAAGGAGCGATTGGGTTCTTGGACATTGAACGAATTGTATATCAGATGATTTCGAAGCATGATATCATCCCTGTCCCATCCCTGGAGGAAATACAAGAGGCGGATGGACTTGCGAGAGCGGAAGCCGCAGCGATTTTATAGCACCAATTGGTTTTAGCGGATTCTCTTGTGCGGAATCGGAGAATAATGATAATCTATATAGATAAACGGCGACCCGAAATCGTGAAGGAGGATGCAACGCAGTGCAGATGGTGCAAATAGTATTTTTAACGATACTCGTCTTTTTCGTCATCGTGACGATCCACGAGTGGGGACACTTCTTTTTTGCGAAACGCGCAGGCATTCTCGTGCGAGAGTTTGCAATCGGGTTTGGTCCGAAAATATTCTCTTATACTCGAGAGGAGACGCGTTTTACGCTACGGCTGCTTCCGGTCGGCGGATATGTGCGCATGGCGGGGGAAGATCCCGAGATTGTAGAAATACAGCCTGGGCAGACCATTGCTGTTCGTATTGCGGATAACCAAGTGACGAAGATGTATCTCGATCAATTGGACATGCGTAAACAAGTCATCCGCGGCGAAGTGAGCAAGATTGATTTGGAGCGCGAATTGAAAGTGACTATGGACGTTGACGGTGAAACGATCACTTACGATATACATCCGCAAGCGATGATGGTCGTGAAAGGCGATGAAACCCAAATCGCTCCATACAACCGCCAATTCGGCAGCAAGACGGTCGGACAGCGCGCAATGTCTATTTTTGCGGGACCGCTGATGAATTTCATCCTTGCCTTCATCTTGTTCGGCGCATACATTCAATTCGCAGGGATACCGGTAGACAATCCGACCTTTGTAAAAATCGGTGATGTAACAGCAGATCTGCCCGCTGCTCAAGCACAATTGCAAAAAGGTGACATCATTGAAAAGGTCAATGACATGGTTGTTGGCGGAGATCGTGAGAAAATGATCGAGCTCATTTCGAAGTCTGAAGGGAAGCCGATGGACTTCGTCATCCGACGGGGTGATGAAGTCATCAAGGTAACACTTACCCCGCAAAAAGTGGAAGGTCAGGAAGGCGGAAAAGTTGGAATTGTGCCTATGCTGCCGACTCGAACGGCTTCGTTCGGAGAGACGATCAAGTTCGCTGGCGTCACGATGGTCGATACGACAGAACGCATCTTTGAAGGCTTCCGCATGCTTATATTCGGTCAGTTCAGTCTGGATGATCTTGGCGGACCAGTAAGAACATTTGAAGTAACCGGACAATTTGCCAAGCAGGGAATCGCGCAATTGACTTTCTGGACAGCGATTCTTAGTTTGTATTTGGGGATTTTTAACCTGTTGCCTATACCTGCTTTAGACGGGAGTCGCCTTGTCTTCCTGGGTATCGAAGGAGTTCGCGGCAAGCCGGTTGATCCGAATCGGGAGAGTATGGTTCATTTCGTAGGATTCGCCATGCTGATGTTGTTGATGCTGGCTGTCACCTACAACGATATACTTCGTTTAGTTAAAGGGTAATAGAAACGGAGATTTGATCAAAGAATGCCCTTTTAATGAAGCATTTATATGACACAGCTGTACGGAATAAATGATGATGCGGATTGTGTCTTCGGGAGGATTTTAACCGTTATGTCGAAAGAAAAACAATTTGTTACGGAAATTACACCTCAGCAAGAGGATTTCTCGCGCTGGTACATTGACGTCATCAAGAAGGCGGAATTAATGGATTATTCGCCGGTTCGCGGCTGTATCGTCTTCCGCCCGGACGGCTATGAAATTTGGGAGCATATTCGCGAAGAGTTGGACCGCCGTTTCAAAGAGACGGGTCACCGCAACGCCTATTTCCCATTGTTCATTCCAGAGAGCTTCTTCCAAAAAGAGAAGGAGCACGTGGAAGGCTTCAATCCGGAGCTGCCATGGGTAACGGAAGCCGGCGGTGAAGTGCTTGAGGAGAAGCTGGCGATTCGTCCGACATCAGAGACGATGATTGGTCATATGTATTCGAAATGGATCCAATCATACCGTGACTTGCCGGTACTGATTAATCAATGGGCGAACGTCGTTCGTTGGGAGAAGCGCACGCTTCCGTTCCTGCGAACGAGCGAATTTTTGTGGCAAGAAGGTCACACTGCACATGAAACGGAAGAGGAAGCACGTCAAGAGACGATGCTTATGCTGAAGACATACCGCGAGTTCGTTGAAGATTATTTGGCCATTCCGGTCATCGAAGGCCAGAAGACGCCTTCGGAGAAATTTGCGGGTGCTGTCGACACATTCTCTATCGAAGCGATGATGAAGGATGGACGAGCTGTTCAAGCCGGGACATCTCATTATTTAGGAACCAACTTTGCGGTTGCTTTCGATATTAAGTTTTTGGGTCGCGAGAACGAGCAGGAATTCGTGCATACGACGTCCTGGGGCGTGAGCACTCGTCTGATCGGGTCCCTTATTATGGTACATGGAGATGACCGCGGTCTTGCATTGCCGCCGAAGGTGGCTCCAACCCAAGTCATTATGATTCCTATCGGACCAGCGAAACTTCGCGATCAAGTCGTTGGCCGCGCCAACGAACTGTTCGGTGAATTGAAGCAAGCTGGCGTACGCGTCCGTATGGACGACCGTTCGGACATTAGTCCAGGCTGGAAATTTAATGAATATGAAATGCGCGGTGTGCCGGTGCGTCTCGAGATCGGCCCGCGTGATATGGAGAACGGCGTATGCATATTAGTATCCCGTATCACCGGTGAGAAGCGTGTGGTGGAACAAGCAAACTTGGTGGAAGAAGTGCGCAAAATGCTTGCGGATGTCCATCAGGAAATGTATGATCGCGCCAAGCAATTCCGCGACGAGCATTTCTACACGGTCGATTCGATTGATGAGATGAAAGCGGAGATGGAAGAGAAGCGCGGCTTTACGCTTGCCGGATGGTGCGGTTCAGAAGCGTGCGAGAAGCACGTGAAGGACGAAACCGGTGCAACGAGCCGTAATATTCCGTTCGATCCGCAGGAGAAGAAGACAACTTGCTTAGTGTGCGGCGAGGCTGCGAAGCATACGGTTGTGTTTGCTCGTGCGTACTAGATTGCCTTAGATACGTTTTACTGAAATAAGCCTGCTTGCAGACAGGATGAAGGGAAGCTTCCATCACGTGAACATCCAACGGAACACCGGAAGATGACTCGCCTGAGAGAGGCTTCTCTTTCATTGTTTCTCGTCGGCTGTACGCAGTCCTGAGACTGCAGGAAATAGAGGAGGTGGAAGAAACGGCATGTCGGACAAAAGACAACGATTTGAGCTATTAATGAAACAGGCGGATTTACCGGGGGAACTGGTAGACAGTTTTTTTCTGGATGGCCGGATTGAACAGGTGGAGTGCAGCCGTTCCAATCGGGAATGGACGATACACATCGGTAAATCATCAGTTGTCCCAGCGGAGGCCTATCGTTCCTTCTGTCTGAAGGTTCAAGATAAAATGTCTCATATTGCGAAGATTCGCATTATTTTTCACTATGACGAGCAAGTTGCCAGCGGAGATATCGTTGAGGCATATTGGGGGCTGTTCGTTGAATGGGTGAAGCGCGAGGTTGCCTCAGTAAATGGGTGGCTTCATCGAGCCAAGGTTGAAACCGAACAAGATCATGTTAAATTGACATTATCAGAAACGACAACGCTTGAGCTTGCGAAGAAGAAGAAAATTGATGATTATGTAGTCAAATTCTTCGAGACTTATTTCATGCGGACGCTCCGTGTGACGATTCAGGCAGGCAGCTTCGATAGCAGTGCGTATGAAGCGTTCCAGGCGAAGGTCGTGCAGGAAGAGCGGCATGCGGTTCAGCAAATTATGGAGAGCGCGGAGCGCGAGGTAGCGGAAGCGGAGGGCGAAGCTCCTGAACGGCTGCAGGTCGGTTATGATATTAAAGATAACCCGACTCCTATTATGGACATCCAGGAAGAGGAGAAGCGGGTGACCGTCCAAGGCGCCGTATTTGGTCTCGAGATGAAGGAGTTGCGCAACGGCAGCACGCTCTTTACGTTCAATTTGACCGATTTCTCGGATTCTATCATGCTCAAAATGTTCGCGAAGACGAAGGAAGACGTGAAGATGCTGAGCCTCATTTCGAACGGGAAATGGCTGAGGGCGCGAGGACGCGTGGAATACGATCGCTTCATGCAGGTGCCCGAGCTTGTCATGATGCCGTCTGATGTGAACGAAGTGACGCCGCCCGCCGAACGCAAGGATACGGCGGAAGAGAAGCGGATTGAGTTCCATTTACATTCGTCAATGAGTGCAATGGATGCAGTCACCTCGATTAGCGACTACATCAAGCAAGCGGCGAAGTGGGGACATCCGGCGATCGCGGTGACGGACCATGGAAATGTGCAGTGCTATCCGGAAGCTGCGAAGGCGGCTAAGAAGCACGGCATCAAGATGATCTATGGCTTGGAAGCGAACGTCGTCAATGATAATTTGGAAGTGGTCATGAACTCAGATTCGCGCAACTTGAAAGAGGCGACATACGTCGTATTTGATATCGAGACGACCGGACTGTCCGTAACCAACAACAAAATCATCGAAATTGCGGGCGTGAAGATCCAGGACGGGGAGGAAATCGACCGTTATACCTCGTTCGTCAATCCACACGAGCGCATTCCATACAACATTCAACAGCTAACGAATATTACGGATGAAATGGTTCAGGATGCGCCTGAGGTCGATAAGGTCTTGCCCGAATTCGCCGATTTTGCAGGCGACGCAATTCTGGTGGCGCATAACGCCCGCTTTGATATGGGCTTCGTACAGAATAACTTGAAAAAGCTCGGATTGCCGGAGCTGACGAATCCGGTGCTGGATACGTTGGAACTGGCGCGGCTATTGCATCCCAGCATGAAAAATCACCGCCTCAATACGCTCGCGGATAAATATAAAGTATCACTTGAGAATCATCACCGCGCGATTGACGATACGATCGCGCTCGCCGGCATATTGAACGGGCTCTTGAACGATGTATATCAGATTCGCGGTATTGAAATGCTGGAACGGTTAAACGATTATGTCGGGCAAAACCTGCAAAATGCCCGGCCTTTCCATTGCAATATTTATGCCATGAATTCGGTAGGGAAGAAAAATCTGTTCAAGCTTATATCGATGTCTCATACCGAGTATTTCAAGCGTGTCGCTTGCATTCCGAAGAGCAAGCTCGTGGAAATGAGAGAGGGATTGCTCGTCATGTCCGGCTGCGAGAAAGGTGAATTTTTCGAGACGGTCTTAAATAAATCGCTGGAAGAAGCAGAACAGATCGCCGAGTTCTATGACGTGCTGGAGATTCAACCGTTGACGATGTACATGCACTTGGTGGAGAAAGGACTGGTGGGCTCAACCGCCCAAATCCAAGATGCGCTGCGCAAGGTTATCCAGATAGGAGACAAGCTGAATAAGCTGGTCGTGGCGACTGGCAACGTTCATTATTTGAGTCCGCGCGACAAGCTGTTCCGTGACATTACAATTCACGGCATTACGGGATTCAGTCCGCTTAAGGATCTCCGGAAGCCAGATGCGCATTTCCGCACGACGAACGAAATGCTGCAGGAATTCGAATTTCTCGGCAAAGACCTTGCCTACAAGGTCGTCGTGAAGAACACGAACGAGCTGGCGGAACGGATTGAGGAATTCGAACTATTCCCCGATAAGCTGTTCACGCCGATTATTGACGGTGCCGACGAAGAGATGCGTTCGAAATGCTACGATACGGCGAAGCAGATATATGGGGAACCGATACCGGAAATCGTCGTGAAGCGTCTCGAGAAGGAGCTGGATCCGATTATTAAATACGGATTTTCGGCCAACTATTTAATTTCGGAACGGCTCGTAAAAAAATCGAACGAGGATGGCTATTTGGTCGGCTCGCGGGGTTCGGTCGGATCCTCTGTCGTTGCGACATTCCTCGGCATCTCGGAAGTTAACCCGCTTCCGCCGCATTACACTTGCCGCAATTCGGATTGCAAGCATAGTGAATGGTTCACAGACGGCAGTGTGCCGAGCGGCTTTGACTTGCCGGACAAAAATTGTCCGGAGTGTGGACAACCGATGAAAGGCGAAGGCCAAGATATCCCATTCGAAACGTTCCTCGGCTTCAAGGGAGACAAAGTTCCCGATATCGATTTGAACTTCTCCGGAGAATATCAGCCGATTGCCCATAACTATACGAAGGTGCTGTTCGGCGAGAAGAGCGTGTTCCGTGCGGGGACGATCGGCACAGTCGCGGAGAAGACGGCGTATGGGTACACGAAGAAGTATGAGGAGGACTATGGGAAGAAATGGCGTGGAGCCGAATTGAACCGACTGGCGGCTGGGTGCACCGGCGTCAAGCGAAGCACGGGGCAGCACCCGGGCGGTATCGTCGTCGTACCGGATTACATTGAAGTCGAAGACGTTACACCGGTCCAATTCCCTGCGGATGATACGAGCGCGGAGTGGAAGACGACGCACTTCGATTATCACGCGTTCGAAATGAATCTGCTCAAGCTCGATATTCTCGGGCACGATGATCCGACGATGATGCGCATGCTTCAAGATTTGACCGGAGTCGATCCGACGACGATTCCGATGAATGATCCGAAGGTCATGAGCATGTTCAACTCGACTGATTCGCTTGGCGTAAGGCCAGATCAAATACGCTCGCCGGTTGCAACCTTCGGCATTCCGGAAATGGGGACGCGTTTTGTCCGTCAGATGCTTATGGAATCGCAGCCGACTTCGTTTGCTGATTTGCTGCAAATCTCGGGATTGTCGCATGGTACGGGGGTATGGCTCGGTAATGCGCAAGAGTTGATTAAGAATGGTGTCTGTACGATCAAAACGGTTATCGGTTGTCGTGACGAAATTATGCTCTATTTGATTTATAAAGCAGGTATGGATGCGGGGCTTGCCTTTAAAATTACGGAAAGCGTGCGTAAAGGAAAGGGATTGACGCCGGAATGGATCGAGGAGATGAAGCGTTGCAATGTGCCGCAATGGTACATTGACTCCTGTCTCAAAATCCAATACATGTTCCCGAAAGCGCACGCTGCGGCGTATGTCATTTCCGCGGTGCGTACTGCTTATTTCAAGCTGTATCATCCGATTGAATTTTACGCGACGTACTTTACGGTAAGAGCGGAGGATTTCGACATTGAGCTGTGCTGCCAAGGCTACGACGCTATCAATCGCAAGATTGATGAGATCGAAGCGAAAGGGTTCCAAGCAACCACGAAAGAGAAAAGCATGATTGCGATATTGGAAATGGCGGTTGAAATGACAGCACGCGGTTTCTCGTTTAAACCAATTGACTTGTACCGCTCGGATGCGACGAAGTTCTTGGTGGACGGAGAGGCGCTCATTCCACCGTTCTCCGCCGTTCAAGGCATCGGCGAGAACGCGGCACGCAACATTGCGGCATCGCGCGAGGGCGGAGAATATTTGTCCGTGGAAGATTTCCAGATGCGTTCAAAGGCGACGAAGACGATAGTGGAACTGCTCAATCAAATGGGCTGCTTCCGTGGACTGCCGGAAAGCAACCAGTTGTCGCTATTCTAAGTGCAAGCATGAGGAAGCGCCTGCTGGGGCCGCAGGGGCAATGGAATACCCTTGCCATTCCATAGACGGCTATGATATAATTTTTTTGGTAATCATGTGGATAAATCCGTTAACGTAAAGAGTGGGGAAACCCACTCTTTCATATTTGCTACGGATTCTGACATATACAGTCTATATTCCTTACATTGTAGGAGGTCCTTTGCATTGAGTTCACCGAATATCAAATCGGTAGTGGAGAACATGGTTATGCCGTTTTTGGAAGAGAACGGCATTGAACTTGTCGACGTGGAATATGTGAAGGAAGGCAGCAGCTGGTTCTTACGCGTATTTGTGGACAAGGATGGCGGCATCGATATTGAGGATTGTGGCCGCGTCAGTGAATATTTGAGTCTGAAGTTGGATGAGGAAGATCCGATTTCGGATGCTTATTTCTTAGAGGTATCCTCACCGGGTGCCGAGCGGCCGCTGAAGAAAGCACAAGACTTCGTCAAAGCGGTGGGCAAACACGTGTATGTGACTACATACGAACCGATTGGCGGGCTGAAGGAGTTTGAGGGTCAGCTCGTTTCGTTTGATGAACAGACCGTGGTGGTTCAAGTCGGTAACAAAGAGCACGCGCTTCCTTACGACAAAGTAGCTAGCGCACGACTTGCGATAGTCTTCTAATATGAATGGAATCAAGCCGGTATCGGCTGAAAGGGGGAACTAACCAAATGAGTATGGATTTTATTGAAGCTTTGACGGAGATCGAAAGAGAGAAAGGGATTAGCAAGGATGTGCTGATCGATGCGATCGAAGCAGCACTCATTTCGAGTTACAAACGTAATTTTAATACAGCGCAAAATGTGCGTGTCGATATTAACCGGGCAACCGGTGTCATTAAAGTATTTGCACGCAAGACGGTTGTGGACGAGGTACTTGATCCGCGCATGGAAATTTCGCTCCACGCTTCACGCGAACTGAATCCTAATTATCAATTGGATGATGTGTGCGAAATCGAGGTAACTCCACGCGATTTCGGACGCATTGCGGCGCAAACTGCGAAGCAGGTTGTGACCCAGCGCATCCGCGAGGCGGAACGCGGGCTCATCTACAACGCTTTTATTGACAAAGCTGATGATATCGTAACTGGTATCGTGCAGCGTCAAGACATGCGTAATGTGTATGTGGATCTTGGTAAGGTAGAAGCGGTACTTCCTCTGAATGAAGTGATGCCGAGTGAGAAATTTAAGCACGGCGATCGCGTGAAAGCATACATTACGAAAGTGGAAAATACGACAAAGGGCCCGCAAATTATTTTATCCCGCACGCACCCAGGGCTTCTGAAGCGTCTATTCGAGCTTGAAGTTCCGGAAATTTTTGACGGTGTCGTCGAGATTAAATCCGTTGCTCGCGAAGCTGGGCAGCGTTCGAAAATTGCGGTATATTCCCGCAATGAAGAAGTTGACCCGGTCGGCTCCTGTGTTGGTCCGAAAGGAATGCGCGTCCAGACGATTGTAAATGAACTGCGTGGTGAAAAGATTGATATCGTCCGTTGGTCGGAAGATGTGCAAGAGTATGTAGCGAACGCACTCAGCCCGTCCAAGGTCGTTGAGGTGGATGTGCGTGAAGCAGAGAAGATGGCGCGCGTTATCGTCCCTGACTATCAATTGTCGCTTGCTATCGGTATTAAAGGTCAAAATGCTCGTCTTGCAGCAAAATTGACCGGATGGAAGATAGACATTAAGAGTGAATCTCAAGCGGAACAAGAACCGGCGGCCGAAGAAAATGAATCGCTTGCGGATCCGGAAGAAAACGTAGAAATAAGCGAATAACACCGAAGGCGCGACCAACGCCATATGAAACGGTCGCAGCCTTCTCTGGACGGTGCGATCGGATCGTAAGGGGGTATGAGTCATGAGACAAAGAAAAGTGCCGCTGCGCAAATGTGTCGCATGTCAGGAAATGATGCCGAAGAAAGAACTTATTCGTGTTGTGAAGACGCCCCAGGATGAAGTGCTAATCGATTTGACAGGGAAAAAATCAGGTCGCGGCGCATATTTGTGCGGAAAGCTATCCTGCTTTAAGCTGGCTCATAAATCGCGTGCTTTGGATCGGGCGTTGAAGCATCAGGTGCATTCCGAAATATATGAACAGCTTGCTAACGATTTCGTGAAAGTGGAAGATGAATTTCGCGCTTTGCAAGAGCGGGAGGACGATGATGAGTAAGCTGATGTCGCAGCTAGGCCTCTCGCGCCGGGCAGGCAAGCTCGTTACAGGGGACGAGAATGTGATGAAGGCGATTCGAAGCAAGCAAGCGCGGCTCGTATTCGTTGCGGGGGATGCATCGGAGAACACGAAAAAGAAGTTTCGGGATAAATGCCATAGCTACAGCGTGCCGCTTGTCATCGGGTTTGACCGAATGATGCTTGGGGAAAGCCTCGGCAAAGCGGAACAGGTGGTCTTGGCGGTTACGGATCATGGGTTTGCGAACATGATGCAGAACGGACTGAAAACTATGTCGGAGGTGGAGTATATTGACTAAACAAGAGAAGGACAATAAAGACAAATTGAGAGTGTATGAATATGCCAAATCGCTCAATATGAGCAGCAAAGAAATTATTACGATTCTCAAGCGTATTAACATTCCAGTAAACAACCATATGAGTGTAATGGAGAATGATGCAGTGGTAAAAGTAGAACAGTTTTTTAAGGATGTAAAAGCAAATGCACAAGCGAAGCGTGAGGGCGGACCGCAATCTAAACCGCAAACGCAAGCGCAAGTCAGTCAAGTGAGCAGCAAACCTGCCGAAGCGCCAAAGAGAACGGACAACAGCGGTAAAGAAGGCAACGAGAATAAGCCGCGTCAAGGACAGCGTGAAGGACAGCGTGAAGGACAGCGTCATCCGCAGCGTGAAGGACAGCGTGATGGAAATCGCAGTGGTTCGCGTGATGGACGTCCGTCGAGCCCAGCGGCTTCTTCGGATCGCAACGCTAATCGTGGTGGAGCTCGTGATGGTCAAAGAGAACAACAGAGACAGGGCGGCGATAGACAAACTTCTATGAATACAAGACAAGGTAACAATCAGGGGAAACCGACGGGACAAGGTGAACAACGCAGACCGCAGCAAGGCGGCCAATCCAATAATATGAATCGGGGCGGACAGCAGAGAACTGCACCGCAGCAGCAGCAGCGTAACGACCAAGGCAAATCGCAACAGCCTCAGCGTCAACAGCAGCCTGCACGCAGCTTCGATTCGACGAATAACGACAGCTTCTCTCAGAAGCCAGGCGGCAACAAAAATCAAAGCAGAAAGCCGAACTCCACGACTAAGCGCTTTGATGACAACAGAACGGGCGGCGGCATGCGCAACGGTCGTGGCGGTCGCGGCGGCAAGAACCGCGGCAGAGGGAACAATCAACAGCAAGTGCATCGTGAAAAAATTGACAATACACCGAAAAAGATTATTGTGCGCGGAGAGATGACGGTAGGAGAACTCGCGAAGCTGCTCCACAAGGATGCTTCCGAAGTCATCAAGAAGCTCTTATTCCTCGGTGTGATGGCGACCATCAACCAAGAGGTCGATTTGGAAACGATTCAGCTGATTGCGGATGAGTTCAAGGTTGAAGTGGACTTGAAACTTCCGGTTTCCGAAGATCCGTTCGAAGAAACAGAAGAAAAAGACGAAGAAGCTGACCTGCAAGAGCGTCCGGCTGTCGTTACAATTATGGGTCACGTCGACCACGGGAAGACGACTCTGCTTGATGCTATCCGCAAAACAAATGTAACAAGTGCTGAAGCGGGCGGTATTACGCAGCATATCGGAGCATACCAAGTCGAATACAACAATAAGAAGGTTACGTTCCTGGATACACCGGGTCACGAGGCATTTACATTGATGCGTTCCCGTGGTGCGCAAGTTACGGACATTACGATTATCGTCGTAGCGGCAGATGACGGTGTCATGCCGCAAACCGTAGAAGCGATTAGCCATGCAAAAGCAGCAAATTGCCCGATTATTGTTGCCGTGAACAAGGTTGATAAGCCAGAAGCTAACCCGGATCGCGTGAAGCAAGAATTGACGGAATATGAACTCGTTCCAGAAGAATGGGGCGGAGATACGATTTTCGTCAACGTGTCTGCGAAACAGGGCATGGGGCTTGATGAACTGCTTGAAATGATTTTGCTCGTGTCAGAAGTAAATGAGTACAAGGCGAACCCTGACAAACGAGCTCGCGGTACGGTTATCGAAGCAGAGCTTGATAAAGGCCGCGGACCGGTCGTGCGTATTCTCGTGCAGCACGGAACGCTCAAAGTCGGAGATGCCTTCGTAGCCGGCACATGCTTCGGGCGTGTACGCGCGATGGTTAATGATCGTGGACGCCGCTTGAAAGAAGCAGGTCCATCTACTCCAGTAGAAATTACAGGTTTGACTGATGTTCCGCAAGCAGGCGATCCGTTCATGGCGTTCGAGGACGAGCGCAAAGCGCGTTCCATTGCGGAGAAGCGTGCAACGACATACAGACAAAGCCAGTTGGGCGCCAATACGCGCGTAACGCTTGACGACCTGTTCAAGCACATTAAAGAAGGCGAAATGAAAGAACTGAACGTCATCATTAAAGGGGACGTGCAAGGTTCGGTCGAAGCGCTGCGCGGTTCGCTTCAGAAAATCGACGTTGAAGGTGTTCGCGTCAAGATTTTGCATTCCGGTGTCGGCGCCATTACCGAATCCGATATCATCCTGGCGACGGCTTCCAACGCCATTGTCGTCGGATTCAACGTTCGTCCGGACGCGCAAGCGAAAGCAACGGCGGATGAAGAGAAAGTGGACATTCGTCTGCATCGAGTCATCTACACTATCGTAGAAGAAATCGAGCAAGCGATGAAAGGGATGCTTGATCCGGAGTATAAAGAAGTCGTTATTGGTCATGCTGAAGTACGGAATACGTTCAAAATCAGCAAGATCGGTACGATTGCGGGCTGTATGATTACGCAAGGCAAGATTTCCCGCGCGGCAGAAGCTCGCTTGATTCGCGATGGCATCGTCATTTTCGAAGGGAAAATCGACTCGCTTAAGCGCTTCAAGGATGATGCAAAAGAAGTCGCACAAGGATATGAGTGTGGAATTATGCTGGATAAGTACAACGATCTCAGAGAAGGCGACGTCATCGAAGCGTTTGTCATGGAGACGGTTGAACGCAAATAAACACACCTGTACGGCAGCAGCTTCCACAGCAACTAATGAAATGAGGTGTTTCCCATGGCGAACATTCGTGCTGGACGGGTTGGCGAACAAATGAAAAAGGAATTGAGTCAACTTATACAACTGGAATTAAAAGATCCTCGCATCGGCTTTGTTACGGTGACGGGAGTAGACGTGACTAATGACTTGTCGCTTGCGAGAGTCTATCTCAGTGTCATGGGCGATGAAGAACAGAAAGAGCAAACTATTAAAGCGCTGGATAAAGCAAGTGGATTTCTCCGTTCCGAGGTCGGAAAACGAATCCGTCTTCGCCATACTCCAGAGCTGTCGTTCAAGATAGATGCTTCGATTGAATATGGAAGTCGAATTGAAAAGCTGCTTGGTGATATTCGCGAGGAGAACGATACACCATGATGCAGCGCAACAAGCAGGAACAAGTGGAATCGAGCTTACGGCTCGATTCACTTGTCTCAACAGAGAATTGCATGGCTGAGCAGTTTTCTCCGTCATACGTTGTTGAATTGCAAAAAGCTTGCGATTTTGTTCGTGCTTGCAACAACGTGCTTGTCGTATCTCATGTCCAGCCTGATGGAGATGCAATAAGCTCAACCCTCGTTATTGGTTGGCTGCTCCGCAGATGGAACAAGACCTTCAAGATGGTGAATGAGAACGGAGTGCCGCATCGGCTGCGCTACTTGTCGATGTCCGAGGTCGTACGCTCCTATGCAGATGAAGAGGAGAGACATTCGCAACTTACGTATGACATGGTCATCTGTGTGGACTGTGCGGATTATTCTCGTATCGGCAAAATTGCGCAGTGGGTGGCTCAAGATGCCCGCATCTTGAACATCGACCATCACCCGACCAACGATCACTATGGCGAAGTCGCGTTAATTCGAGAAGATGCTGCAGCTACAGCAGAGATTCTGTTCGATATGCTGCAAGTGTCTGGCGAGGAACTCGATTCGGAAGTGGCGACGATGCTGTATACCGGGATTTTGACTGACACTGGGGGATTCCGGTACAGCAATACGACCCCGCATGTTATGGCGATTGCGTCACAGCTGCTGAAGCACGGAGTAGATGGCAACGATATTGCCGATCGGCTGCTAGAGAAAATGTCGATGCCGCAAGTTCAACTCATTAAGCGAGGGCTCTCGCGCCTGTCCTTCACTCCCGATCAGAAGATTGGCTGGTTGTATATTTCACCGGAAGATATGATTGATACGGGAGCGTTGAGCGAGGATTTGGAAGGGCTCGTCAATTATCCGCGCAATATTGAAGGGGTGGAAGTCGGCCTGTTGTTCAAGCAGGTGGATGAGACCGGAGTCAAGGTCAGCATGCGTTCTGCCGGGACGGTGAATGTCGCTGAGATTGCTCAGCATTTCGGTGGCGGAGGACATGTTGTTGCTGCCGGGTGCAAAATTAACGGACAATTGCATGATGTCATTACTATGGTTGTAGAACGGGTGAATCAGTCTTTATGACAAAGTATCATGGTGTGCTGCCGGTATGGAAGCCGACCGATTGGACATCGCATGATGTCGTAGCGAAGGTTCGCCGATTGATTTGGGAGAAACGAATCGGTCATACAGGCACATTGGATCCACAGGTGGTTGGCGTATTGCCGCTATGCATCGGGAAGGCGACCCGCTTGGTGGAATATTTGCAGGAAATGCCTAAAGAATATGAAGCGACGCTGCGCTGTGGTGTATCTACGAATACGGAAGATATGAGCGGAGAAGTGATAGAACGAAGCGATGCTTCTCATCTTACTGAAGAAATGGTAAGGGACGCCATACTAGCGTTCGTGGGCAACATCGAGCAAGTGCCGCCGATGTTCTCGGCCGTCAAAGTGAACGGCAAGCGATTATATGAGCTGGCAAGAGAAGGAAAGTCTGTTGAACGAACGCCTCGTCAGGTGACGATTTACAATATTGAGCTTCAGGAAATGCAGCTTGGTCAAGCCGAGCCTGAAATACGGTTTCGCGTATTGTGCTCCAAAGGGACTTACATTCGTACATTATGTGTGGATATCGGGCGCAAGCTTGGTGTTCCGGCGACGATGTCCAATCTGAAGCGGACAATATCTGCCAACTTCACTGAAGATCAATGTGTGACGTTCGAGCAGATCGAACAAGCCATCGCCGAAGATTCCTTCACATCGATGCTCGTTCCTGTGGATGAAGCAATTTCTTTTATGCCGAAGACGTGCGTTATGGAGCGATATACGACGTATGCCACTCAAGGACGGGGCATTCCGGTTCATGCTTTGTCTCCGCAACCTTTGACGAACACCATCGTTCGGTTGTATGATGAACAGGGAACGTTCTTTGGAATCTTTCATGTACCTGAGGGGCAGTCGGAGTTGCGCCCCATCAAAGTATTTCTACCCGAATGAAGCTGTTAGAGAGAGACAGCGCAAATGGAGTTATCTGGTACTCTTTTTGCGCCACCTTTTCGTCTTATATTGTGAAAGGGAGAACATACTAGAAGTGCGTATTCAAAAAGGTCACTTTTGAGCACTGAGAAGTATACAACTTTTCGTAAGAAAACTGCATCGGAAGCATAGGCTCTTCTAGAGTGAATGCAAGATTCGACGTTGAATGACATCTTGGGATGCTTCGTGAAAAAAGGGGACTTTTTGAACAACTTCTAGAAGTAACATAAACGGTTAGTTGCAACCGCAAAACGATAGAATGCAGGGGCTCTGATTACGATGGAAACGATACCTTTACACGCACCGCTCGATGACACGAGCTGGACTTCATGCCGACAACCGCAAGTGTTGGTACTAGGTCATTTTGATGGAATTCATACAGGACACGCACAAGTGATTCAGCGTGCGTTGGACTATGGAGCAGAACACGGCTTGCCGGTCGGATTGATGACATTTCATCCGCATCCGAAAGGAGTATTCGGCAGATCTGAATATCACCGTTATGTGACGCCGCCAATGGAAAAGGAACGAATTTTGTCCCGAATGGGTCTGGATCGCTTGTACGTTGTTCAGTTTGACATGTCGTTCGCCCAAGTATCGGCGCAGAAATTCGCCGAGGCCGTATGCGCGCTTGGAGTGAAGCATGTAGTCATCGGCTTTGACTATCGATTTGGTCATCGCGGGGAGGGAACGGCTGAGATGTTGAAAGATTGGGGAAATGACTGCTTTACCGTAGATATTGTGCCTGCGCACAGCGAAGACGGTACGAAAGTGAGCAGCACACGGATTCGTCAATGCTTGGCTCAAGGTGACATTACGAAGGCCAATCAACTCTTAGGCCGGCCATATCTGATTCAGGGCGAGGTCATTCATGGAGACGCACGCGGCCGGACTATCGGCTTTCCGACAGCCAACGTAAATCCTGAGGAGCCGTACATTATTCCTGCAATCGGAGTATACGCCGCGAAGGTGAAGGTTGGCGGGACATGGTATGACGGCGTGCTGAGCATCGGTCTGAAGCCTACGTTCAAGTCCGGAGAAACCGTACCGACCATTGAAGCGCATCTATTTGATTTTGATGCCGATATTTATGGGGAAACAATTGCTATAGCCGTGATGGATTATATCCGTTCTGAACAGAAGTTTAACTCGATTCAAGATTTAATTGCGCAAATAACAGCGGATGCGGAAGAAGCACGCCAACGATTAGCTGCTATGGATGCAGAATCGATGTTCTCCTGCGCGGCTCAAGAGCGATAAGCTGCAGATAGATAAAGCGAAACATCGTTTTACTTTTGCGATTGATGATGCTATACTAATAACGTTGTCGTATTTGCGACACTTGTCCTTAGCTTGGTTACACGATCTCACCGACGGTAACGAGGCTAATGGCGTACATCAATTTACACATATTAGGAGGTGAATAGGATGGCATTAACTCAAGAGCGCAAACATCAGCTTATTGAAGAACACAAGACGCACGCATCGGACACGGGTTCTCCGGAAGTGCAAATCGCTATCCTTACGCAAAACATTATTAATTTGACGGATCACTTGCGTACGCACAAGAAAGACCATCATTCCCGTCGTGGTTTGTTGAAAATGGTTGGTCAACGCCGTAAGTTGTTGGCTTACTTGAAGCAGAAAGACGTTAAGCGTTACAGCGCATTGATCGAAAAACTCGGTCTTCGCCGATAATAGCACGACCCCAAGCAGCCTGGTTGTTCACCGCCGCCTGATAATGCGGCATGCAACTGGGTTGCTTTTTAGTGATTAAGAAAGCTCATACATAATTATATGGGACAAGCTCCTCTTTAAAGTGGGAGTTCAAAAGGGAATTTTTGTGCAACCTCTTTAAACGGTATTTTGAATAAAATGCAGGAAATACTGGGAGTAGTGCCGAAATGATTACTGTTTAAACTTAAGGAGGGATCCGATGAACCGCATCGAGATGGAACTTGGCGGAAGAACGCTCGTAATGGAGACAGGCCTTCTGGCCAAGCAAGCTAATGCGGCGGTTAAGGTTCAATATGGCGACACGGTTGTGCTTTGTACCGTTACGGCATCGAAGGAACCGAAGGATTTAGATTTCTTTCCGTTAACCGTCAATTATGAAGAACGTTTGTATGCTGTTGGTAAAATACCTGGAGGATTCATCAAACGTGAAGGTCGACCAAGCGAGAAGGCGATTCTTGCTAGCCGCCTGATTGATCGTCCAATTCGTCCGTTGTTCCCGGAAGGGTTCCGCAATGACATTCAAATCGTTGACCTGGTCATGAGCGTAGACCAAGACTGTCCTCCAGAAATCGCAGCGATGATCGGTACATCCGCTGCATTGACCATATCGGACGTACCGTTTAATGGACCGATTGGCGGCGTCATTGTCGGGCGCATCGACGGACAGTTTATTATTAATCCGACAGTAGAGCAAGAAGAGAAGAGCGACATTCATCTTACTGTGGCCGGCACGAAGGACGCCATTATGATGGTTGAAGCTGAAGCAGACGAAGTGCCAGAAAATGTAATGCTCGAAGCGATTATGTTCGGTCATGAAGAGATTAAAAAAATTGTCGCTTCCATTGAGAAGTTTGCCGAAATGTCAGGCGTGGCGAAGATGGAAGTCAAGCTGCATGCCGTTGAAGCCGATGTGAATCAAGCTGTGCGCGCATTTGCTCTGGAACGTCTCGTCGAAGCGATCCGCATTCCTGAGAAGCACGCACGTCAAGAAGCAATCGACACCATCAATCAAGAAACGGTGGCCCATTTCGAAGAGATCTATATGGAAACGCCAGAGAAGCTGGACGATGTCAAAGAGACGCTGTATGATATCGTGAAAGAAGAAGTTCGTCGTCTGATTACGCATGACAAAGTGCGTCCGGATGGCCGGAATCTGGATGAAATCCGGCACATCGAATGCGATACAGGGCTGCTTCCGCGCACGCACGGTTCAGGTCTATTCACGCGTGGCCAGACACAAGCGCTCAGCATTTGTACGTTAGGTGCGCTTGGCGATGTGCAAATCTTGGATGGCCTCGGTCTGGAAGAATCGAAACGCTTCATGCATCATTACAATTTCCCGCCGTTCTCTGTAGGTGAAGCACGTCCGCTTCGTGCGCCAGGACGTCGTGAAATCGGTCATGGTGCGCTTGGTGAGCGTGCGTTGTCCAAAGTCATTCCACCGGAAACGGAATTCCCTTACACGATTCGTCTCGTATCCGAAGTGCTGGAATCGAACGGTTCTACGTCGCAAGCTAGTATTTGCGCAAGCACATTAGCTATGATGGACGCAGGCGTACCGATTAAAGCACCGGTTGCCGGAATCGCAATGGGACTGATTAAAGATGGCGAGCATTTTTCTATTTTGTCGGATATTCAGGGGATGGAAGACCATCTCGGTGATATGGACTTCAAAGTGGCAGGTACGGCAGAAGGCGTAACGGCCATTCAAATGGACATCAAAATTGACGGCATTGACCGTGATATTTTGACGCAAGCGCTCGCGCAAGCTCGTGAAGGCCGGATGTTCATTTTGGGAAAAATGCTCGAAGTGATTCAACAGCCGCGTGAATCGTTGTCTAAATATGCGCCGAAAATTCTTATCATGCAGATTAATCCAGATAAAATCCGCGATGTTATCGGAGCTGGTGGTAAAGTCGTCAATAAAATTATTGAAGAAACCGGCGTTAAGGTGGACATCGAACAGGATGGGCGCATCTTCATCGCTTCCCCTAGCGAAGAAGCGAATGATCGCGCTCGCGAGATGATCGAGGGCATTGTGAAAGAAGTGGTTGTCGGTGAAACCTATACTGCGACGGTGAAGCGCATTGAGAAGTTTGGTGCCTTTGCAGAGATTCTTCCGGGTAAAGAAGGTCTTGTGCACGTTTCGCAGTTGTCTACCGAGCGTGTCGCCAAAGTAGAGGATGTCGTGTCCATCGGTGATAAGATTGAAGTGAAGGTCGTTGAAATCGACCAGCAAGGCCGCATCAATCTGTCGCGCAAAGTGTTGCTCGAGCCCGCTCAACCGACGGATGGCGCTGCAACCGAAGCAATAACTGCAGATCGCCCGCGGAATAATGGCAGCCGCCACAATCAAGGTGGACAACGTCCGCCGCGAGGACCGCGCCCGCCGAAGCCGCAAGCATAGGCTGCACTTGGGTGTATTCATATTGTAACGGACTTCGATTCCGTTGCACACTTGAAACGCCGGATGGCGATTATAGGATTCAAGGAAAGAGGCAGACTGGTTTCTGGCTCTTTTTTTGCGTCTATTTTCTTTGTTCTCCTTTCTAATCATCCTTGTCCGCATAAGCTGCGCCGAAATGGCATAGAATCAGAAGGACAAACTTTGGAAGGGAATGGACGCCATGCGGCCTATCATATGGAAATGGATTGTAATTGCGGCGAGCGTACTCGGAGTTCTGCTCATCGCTTCTGAGACCGAGGTGGGAACATTTATTCAGGAACGCAAGGCAGATCTTGTGATGAGTGAAGCGTTTCAGACGGATTCGATCGAGGCGTTGGAGCATAATCCGCTCATGCAGCGGATTATGGCGGAAGCGAAGCAGCACGAGGTTGCGCCGATAAATGCTCGTATTGATCGAGTATGGAAAGCAATTCCCGGGTATAACGGAGTCGAGGCCGATATAGAACGGACCTACAAGGCAAATAAGGGGAAATTAGAGCAGGATAAACTGAAATGGATACTGCGAGAGGTGAAGCCAGAAGTTTCGTTGCGTGATTTGGAACCGCAGCCGATATATAGAGGGAACCCGAATAAGCCGATGGTGGCGCTTATGATTAACGTCGCATGGGGAAATGAGTTTATTACTCCGATGTTGAAGGTGCTGCAGGAGGAGAAGGTGAAGGCAAGTTTTTTTCTGGATGGAAGCTGGTTGAGTAAAAATCCCGATGTGGCAAAACAAATTCAAGCCGAGGGACACGAATTGGAAAATCATGCGTATACGCATCCCAATATGAGCGAGCTTAGCGCAGGACTGCAGTCGCAGCAAATCGAGAAGACAAAACGGCTTCTAAAAGAAACGTTAGGTGTCGAAAACAAATGGTTTGCTCCGCCGTCCGGCGACTTTAATGCGTTGACGGTAACCACTGCGCATGCACATGGCTTATCAACCGTCTTATGGACGCTTGATACGGTGGATTGGAAGAAGCCTGAACCTTCCACTATATTGCAGAAAATAAGGAAGAAGGTCGAACCGGGTACGCTTATTTTGATGCATCCAACCTCCTCATCCAGCCGTGCATTACAGGATATGATACGTATTATCAAAGATAAAGGGTTTCATCCGGGAACGGTGAGCGACACGCTGTCCGAACAGCGCGTTCCGTTGGTTCCAGTTGAGAGACGGTAAGTTTTTTGGTAGGATTAGATAGGCATGCATGGATAGAATTACGGATGAGGAGGATTGCCGGTGGAGAAAGTGCAGTTACGTAACGGACTACGTGTCGTTATGGAAAAAATACCGACCTGCCGTTCCGTTTCTTTCGGTATATGGGTGAAGACGGGTTCACGACATGAGGATGAAACGACCAACGGTATTTCTCATTTTATTGAACATATGATGTTCAAAGGAACAGAGCGATTCGATGCGAAAGCGATAGCGGATTCGTTCGATGCGATTGGAGGGAACGTAAACGCGTTTACCTCCAAAGAATATACTTGCTATTACGCGAAGGTGCTTGATGAACATTTGCCGCTCGCGGTCGACGTGCTTTCGGATATGTTTTTTCGCTCAACGATGCAAGAAGATGAACTTATGAAAGAGAAAAACGTCATTTTGGAAGAAATCGCGATGTACGAGGATACGCCGGATGACACGGTTCATGATCTCGTCACGCGGGCGGCTTACGGATCGCATCCGCTTGCTTACCCGATTCTAGGGACGAAAGAGCGGCTGTCCCTGATGGGACCGGATCACTTGCGTCAATATATGCGGGAGCATTATACGATCGCAAATACGGTCATTGCCGTAGCTGGCAATTTCGATGATTCGATTGTCGAACTGCTTGAGAAGCATTTTGGTCATTTCGAAAATACGAAGCAGTCATCATCGATTACGCCACCGAGCTTTCACAGCGAATTGATCTATCATAAGAAGAAGACCGAGCAGAATCACATATGCTTGAGCCTTCCGGGCTGCTCGATGACCGACCCGCGTCTGTACGCGATGATACTGCTCAATAATGTCATCGGCGGCGGCATGAGCTCGCATCTGTTCCAGGAAATTCGTGAGAAGCGAGGCTTGGCATATGCTGTTTATTCCTATCACTCATCACATGCGGATACCGGCCTGTTCACGATCTACGCGGGAACTGCTCCGAAGCAGACGCAGGAAGTGCTTGATTTGACGCTGCAAGTATTGGGGGATTTAGCCGTACAAGGGTTGTCGAATGAAGAGCTGCGCAAGGGGAAGGAACAACTAAAGGGGAATTTGATTCTGGGCTTGGAAAGTACCGGAAGCCGCATGAACCGATTAGGGAAGAATGAATTGATGCTCGGCAAACACTATACATTAGATGAAATCATAGCACGAATTGAAGCGATAACGATGGAAGACGTTTCGTTTGTGCTGCAGCGCATGCTGTCGCAACCATTCGCGGTTTCGATGGTCGGTTCGAATGACCGTGCAATATCGGCTTTCAGGAGGGATTGTCTTGTTACAGCAGGATCATCAAGTACAAATTAAAAGATTACCCGGAAATGAAGATATTTCTTTGCCGCAGAAAATGTCTGACCTTGCTGCTGGCTTTGACTTATATGCAGCTGTGCAAGAGCCGATAACATTGGCGCCGGGTCATCGCGCATTGATTCCTACAGGCTTCTCGATGGCGATGCCCGCCCATTTGGAGGCCCAAATCCGACCGCGCAGCGGTCTTGCCTATAAGCAAGGCATCACGTGCTTGAATTCTCCCGGTACGATTGATGCGGATTACCGCGGTGAAGTCAAGGTGCTGCTCGTGAATGTGGGGCAGCAGCATTTCACTATTGAACGCAAAGAACGGATTGCCCAAATGGTATTTCAATTCGTACCGCAAATCCGGTTAATTGAAGTAGACGAATTATCTGACACCGTTCGTGGAGAAGGTGGGTTCGGACATACGGGCACGAAATAATCGGCATAATAACGCAGTCTGCTCCTGTACCGGGAGCGGCTGCGTTTTTTGCTATAAGAGGTTGCTGAGAAGCTACCTTGTTCGAAGATTTCGATGCCAGCTATCAGATCGTGGCTGCACCCCTTTATGGGCTCCCGCATAAGATATTCTATACGTTTGGGCTCAGAAAGGAGTGGACAGCGACTATGTTAACCGGAGTTCAAGTCGTGTTCATAGGTGGGGACGCCCGTCAGCTTGAAATTATTCATAAATTCATCGAACTCGACGCCAGTATCACGCTAGTCGGATTTGACCAGCTGCAGAACCCGTTCCATGGCGTTCAACGTCAACCGTTGACACCGGAGCTGTTGAAGGATGCCGATGCCATAATGCTGCCAGCCGTAGGCACAGACGATAACGGCAAGGTGCATGCGATATTTACTTCGGACGAACTGATGCTTACCGAAGAACATATGGCGGTTGTACCGGAGCATTGCGTCATTTTTACCGGGATGTCAAAGCCGTACTTAAGCAAGCTATGCACGAAATACCGGATTTCACTCATTGAATTGTTCGATCGGGACGACGTAGCGATTTACAACTCCATCCCTACCGCTGAAGGAGCGGTGATGATGGCGATCCAGCATACCGATATTACGCTGCACGGTTCGGAGTCGGTCGTGCTCGGCATGGGGCGGACCGGATTCACGTTGGCTCGTACCTTGCTCGGATTGGGAGCGAATGTTCGTATCGGTGTGCGCAAAGATGAGCATTTTGCTCGTGCGACGGAGATGGGATTCAGGCCGTTTTTCCTAAGCGAATTGGCCCATCAGGTGTCAAATATCGACTTGCTTTTTAATACGATACCGACTATGATAGTCACAGCACAGGTCATTGCCCAAATACCTAACCGTGCGGTTATTATTGACTTGGCCTCGTTCCCTGGCGGCGTTGATTTTCGCTTTGCAGAGAAGCGCGGCGTCAAGGCGATGTTAGCTCCCGGATTGCCAGGCATCGTTGCTCCGAAGTCAGCGGGGCGCATCTTGGCGCACTGCATAACGAAGCTGCTTCTTGAGTTTATGCGGAATCGGGGGAATGGGCAATGAACTATCAGGGGAAGACGGTCGGTTATGCATTAACGGGTTCTCATTGTACATTTGCGGAAGTCATGCCACAAATACAGCGGTTTGTCGACGCGGGAGCGCGCGTCATCCCCATTGCGTCACAGACGGTGATGACGACGGATACGCGCTTTGGAACGTCAGAAAATTGGCAAAAGCAGTTGAAAGAAATTACTGGGAATGATATTATTTCTACAATTGTAGAAGCCGAGCCGCTTGGCCCGTCCAAGCTGCTTGATGTGATGGTCATTGCACCGTGCACTGGCAATACGACAAGCAAACTCGCCAATGCGATGACAGACAGTCCCGTCTTGATGGCAGCCAAGGCGCAGATGCGCAATCAGCGTCCGCTAGTTTTGGCGATCTCAACGAATGACGGACTCGGATTGAACGCAGCCAATATCGCTAAATTATTAGTCGCGAAATACATTTATTTCGTGCCGTTTGGTCAAGACAATCCAGCACAAAAGCCGAATTCCCTAGTGGCACGCATGGAATTAGTTCCTGAAGCGTGTTTTGCGGCGTTGGAAGGAAGACAGCTCCAGCCGGTCCTTATTGAGCGATTTCAATAGACAATATAGCTTATCACGCATAATATTAATATAAGTGTTTATACAAAAAGCCCCTTTTCAGCACCGAGAAGTAAAAGTTTCCGCAGGAAACCTGCTTCGGGAGCATAGGCTCTTCGAGAGTGAATGCAAGACTCGATGTCGAATGACCTCTTGGAATGCTTCGTGATTGAAGGGGGCTTAGATTGATGGGACAGAGGGGAGAAAGTCATATGACGAATCAGAAGCGGTTTAACGTTGCTGTAGTTGGCGCAACAGGTGCAGTAGGGGGACAGATTGTCAAGCTGCTGGAACAACGCCAATTTCCGATAAATACATTGAAATTGTTGTCATCGGCTCGTTCCGCCGGCACAAAGATTCCGTTTAACGGTCAAGAGTTTACCGTTGAGGAAGCGAAGCCGGAAAGCTTTGAAGGAGTGGACATCGCTTTGTTCAGCGCTGGCGGCGACGTTAGTAAAGCGTTAGCTGCGGCAGCAGTTGAACGGGGCACGGTCTGCATAGATAATACCAACGCCTTCCGTATGGATCCGAATACACCGCTTGTCGTACCTGAAGTTAACATCGAGAAGGTCAAAGAACATCAAGGTATTATTGCGAACCCGAATTGCTCTACAATTCAAATGGTGGCAGCATTGAAGCCGCTTTATGATCGTTATGGAATCTCCAAAGTGATTGTATCCACTTATCAAGCGGTATCGGGAGCGGGAAGCCGCGCGATTGACGAACTGCTTCGTCAGACGAAAGCGGCGCTTGAAGGAACTGATGTGAATCCGGATATTTTGCCGGTAGGTTCACTTCCAGTCAAGCATCAGATCGCATTTAACGCCATCCCGCAAATTGATAAATTCCAAGATAACGGCTTTACGTTGGAAGAAATGAAAATGATCCGTGAGACGAAGAAGATTATGAACGATGAGGACATTCAAGTAACGGCTACTTGCGTGCGAATTCCGGTCGTATACGGACACTCTGAATCCTTATATGTTGAATTGAAAGAGGATTTCCAGATGGATGAAGTCCGTCAACTGCTCGCGAACGCTCCTGGTTTGACTTTGGTGGATGATCCTGAATCTCAGCAATACCCGTTGGCTGCAGACTCGGCCGGCAAACCAGACGTATTTGTCGGACGCTTGCGCCGTGACTTATATGAGCCACGTGCTCTTAACATGTGGGTCGTATCAGACAACTTAATGAAAGGCGCTGCATGGAACGCGGTACAAATCGCAGAATACATCGCTTCGGAGCGGCAGTAATCCAGCCGGCCGCTCCTGCTTTACCATTAAGGAATGTTCAAGTTCTGTGAAGCGCTAAAGCAAAACCAAACCTTCCTTATGGCGATACAACCTACCTCTACACGCGGTCGCTCATCTTCGATAGGCCGCGATAGAGGTTTTCTCATACTAGGCTGTTAAGCAAGCTTGGTTTTCTTTGGCTATCGATGTTTCTGCCGTTCAGTCTTCATAAGTTGGAGGAATTACACATGCGCATTTTAGTTCAAAAATTTGGTGGAACTTCCTTGTCATCAGCAGAAGCCAGAGTTCGCGTCATCCACCATATACGTCGTGAATTGGATCAGGGATACCGTCTGGCGGTTGTCGTATCTGCTATGGGCAGACGGGGAGAGCCTTACGCAACCGATACGTTGCTTGATTGGATTGGTCAGAACGGAGACAATCTGCCTGTTCGCGAGAAGGATTTACTGCTGTGCTGCGGTGAAATTATATCCGCGACAACGCTTTGCAGCTTGCTGCAGAATGAAGGAATTACGGCAACTGTCCTTACGGGGGCACAAGCTGGATTTAAGACTGACAACCATTATGGCAATGCCCGGATCGTGGATGTTCGTCCGGAACGCGTCATTAGCGCGTGGAAGGATGCTGAGGTTGTTATCGTGACTGGTTTCCAAGGACAGACGGAAAACGGTGACTTCACAACGCTTGGACGTGGTGGCAGCGATACTTCGGCCACTGCGCTGGGTGCGGCATTGCATGCAGAAATTGTCGACATTTATACAGATGTGAACGGTATTCTAACGGCTGACCCACGGCTGGTGGAAGACGCAAAGCCGCTTACGGTGGTGAGTTATGCCGAAATATGCAATATGGCGCATCATGGGGCGAAGGTTATTCATCCACGAGCGGTCGAGATTGCAATGCAAGCGCAAGTGCCTGTTCGCGTACGATCCACCTTTAGTGACGACGAGGGGACGCTTGTCACACATCCGGAAGGCTTTCGCGATATCGAGACGGGTATCGTTGATCGCTTTGTGACCGGAATCGCTTACGTAAGCAACGTAACGCAAATAACAGTAGAAGCCCGGGAAGGCGCCTATGATTTACAGCTGCAAGTGTTCAAAGCAATGGCCCAAAATCAAATTAGCGTTGATTTTATTAATGTTACCCCTTCGGGAGCAGTTTATACGGTGTTCGACAATGATGCGCCTCGCGCGCTTCATGTGTTGGATGAGATGGGGTATGCTCCAAGGTCGTTGTCAGGTTGTGCAAAGGTTTCGGTTATCGGAGGCGGCATCAATGGGGTCCCAGGTATTATGGCCCGCATCGTTGAAGCCTTAACGGAACAAGAAATTCAGATCCTTCAATCGGCTGACTCCAATACGACGATATGGGTGCTCGTACGTAAAGAAGATATGGTTCGTGCATTACGTGCGCTGCATGCTAAATTTGAGCTTCATCGATAAGCCGGCATTGTATATGAATCCCGAACTTTCAGCGTTAAACACGCCAGAGGAGGAATCAATGTGGACTTCGGAAGAATGATTACAGCCATGGTGACACCGTTCGACGAGAACGAAGAAATCCATTGGTATGAAGTAGAACGACTACTCGATTACTTAATCGAAGAACAACAGAGCGACAGCCTCGTCGTGTGCGGCACGACAGGAGAATCTCCCACGTTAACCGATGAGGAGAAGCTGGCGTTGTTTCGTTTTTCCATGGAAAAAGCGAACGGACGTGCTCGCATCATCGCAGGTACCGGCAGCAACAACACCGCGCATTCCGTTCATATGACTAAGCTGGCTGAAGAGGCTGGTGTCGACGGAATACTTGCGGTCGTACCGTATTACAACAAGCCGAGTCAAGAAGGACTATATCGTCACTTCAAAACAATCGCGGACTCCACGTCGCTTCCGGTCATTGTATACAATGTGCCGGGTCGCACAGTGGCAAGCTTGTCAGTAGAGACGACGCTGCGTCTTGCAGAAATACCGAATATCGTGGCGACGAAAGAATGCGCCAGTGTCGATCAGATGTCTCAACTCGCAGCGCGCGCGCCGGAATCGTTCCGGGTGTACAGCGGTGATGATCCGATGACCTTGCCTTTGCTTGCGATAGGGGGCTATGGAATTATTAGCGTTGCGAGTCATTTGATTGGCGCACAGATGAAGAAGATGATCGAATCGTATTTGGCTGGCCAGCCGGCTGAAGCTGCACGTCTCCATCAAGAGCTATATCCCGTATTTAAAGGATTGTTCGAATTTCCTAGTCCGGTACCCGTCAAATATGCCATGCAGCTCAAAGGTTTTGACGTTGGTGGCGTACGCTTGCCGTTAGTGGAACCTACAGATAGTGAAGCGGCATCTATACGTCAGCTAGTTCAGTCCATTGAAGCGCAGCAAGGCTAAAAGCTTACGTTTTGAACATGCATTTTTATGCAAAATAAGCTATGCAATCGAACATATTTAAGAACCGATGCGATTTCGAAGCATCGGTTTCTTTGTTTTCGGCAACAATATACGTAACAAACGCCGACTTGTGTTTTTTACTTTTGTTCATGTATAATGAGAATCAAGTGACTGGGTGCGGTATATTTTTTATTCAAAAAGAAAGAAATTCATTGGTACGACGGCCAACTGAATATAGGAGGTTAGGATCCACTTGTCGAAGAAAAACAACGTTGATAAATTGTCCATCTTCGCATTGGGCGGCGTAGGCGAAATCGGAAAAAATATGTACGTCGTTCAATATGGTAACGATATCGTCGTCATTGACGCAGGGTTGAAGTTTCCAGAAGAAGACATGCTCGGAATAGATATTGTCATCCCGGATATTTCATACCTGACGGAGAACCGAGATAAAGTAAGAGGTATTCTGATTACGCACGGACATGAAGACCACATTGGTGGTTTACCTTACGTATTGAAACATTTGAACGTTCCTGTTTATGGAACGCGACTTACGCTCGGATTGATAGAGAGCAAACTACGTGAAGCCAATCTGCTTGGTGAGACGAAGCGTATTCTTATCACAGCGGATTCGGAAGTTCAGCTCGGATCCATCCGTGCCAGCTTCTTTAGAACGAATCACTCCATTCCGGATTCGGTTGGTGTCTGCTTAGACACACCGGAAGGCAGCGTGGTTCATACAGGAGACTTTAAATTTGATCACTCGCCAGTAAATGCACAATATGCGGACTTGCATCGGATGGCGGAAATTGGACAGCGTGGCGTACTTGCTTTGCTCTCTGACAGCACGAACGCAGAACGCCCTGGCTTTACACCATCGGAAAGCAGTGTAGGCATTGCATTGGAAGATATTTTTAGAAAAGCGGAACAGCGTGTGGTGATTGCCACATTCGCTTCAAACATTCACCGCATACAACAAGTCATTGAAGCGGCTCATGCTACCAATCGCAAGCTGACGGTTATCGGCCGAAGCATGGTGAACGTCGTCACTATCGCATCGGAATTAGGATATTTACATATCCCGGATGGCATGCTGATTGAACCCGAAGAAGTGAATAAGATGGCGGCAGACCGTGTCGTTATTTTGTCTACTGGTTCGCAAGGGGAACCAATGTCTGCGCTGACGCGCATGGCTCGTTCTACACACCGCAAGGTAGATATTTTGCCGGGAGATACAGTTGTAATTGCAGCAACGCCAATTCCAGGTAATGAGAAATATGTCGGTCGTACCGTAGATGAATTGTCCCGTCTCGGAGCACATGTAATCTACGGCGGCATGAAATCGGGTGTTCACGTATCTGGACACGGCAGTCAGGAAGAACTAAAGCTGATGCTGAACTTGATTCGCCCGAAATACTTTATTCCGATCCATGGTGAATATCGCATGCTTCGTCAACATGCTGCGCTAGCTGAAGCGGTCGGAATTGAATCTGAGAATATTTTCATTACCGATATCGGAGATACGGTAGAAATTCAGAACGGTGTTGCACGCCGAGGTTCAAAAGTTCCTTCTGGTTATGTGCTCATCGATGGTCTTGGTGTCGGAGATGTCGGGAATATCGTCTTGCGCGACCGCAAGCTGTTGTCGCAGGACGGGATTTTGGTCGTGGTCGTTACGCTCAGTAAGCAAGACGGCACGATTTTGTCCGGACCGGATATCATTTCACGCGGATTCGTATATGTACGTGAATCGGAAGGGTTGCTTGATGAAGCTAATCGCATCGTGACATCGACATTGCACAAGTTGATGAGTGAGAAAGTGAATGAGTGGGCATCGCTTAAGACGAACGTGAAGGATGCGCTTGGTCGATTCTTGTACGAGCAGACGCGCCGACGTCCGATGATTCTTCCGATTATCATGGAAGTGTAGAAGTGTGGGGCGAGAATCCCAGTCACCAGTTATTCTCGTCCTGCCCACACGAACCGTGTAAGTAATAGTTAAGGCTGTTATTCCTGCCCTAGGGCAAGGAATAACAGCCTTTTTAACATTAAGGAAAGTGTTCTGTAAAGCGATAAAGTGAAATCATGTTCTAGAAGCATAACGATTCCCTTAGATGTGCAACCTATGACAGCATGGCACAAGATAGATCGGAGGGAATAGTGATGTCAGATCAGAATGGGTCTCCGTTTTCGTTTACACAGCAACAAAATGAGGCTCCCCCAGACGCTCAAGCACCGAAAGGTCCGCCTACCGTGGAGACGATTCAACAATTGGGGACCGCTTCAACTCCTTCTCCGGGTGAATCCAACATTTACTGCTTAAATATTATCGGACAAATCGAAGGTCATATCGTGCTTCCCCCCCAGAACAAGACTACGAAATATGAGCATGTTATTCCCCAACTGGTTGCGGCTGAACAGAACGCCAAGATTGAAGGAGTGCTCATCATTTTAAATACAGTCGGCGGCGATGTGGAAGCGGGTCTGGCTATTGCCGAGATGGTCTCATCGATGTCTAAACCTACCGTGACGCTAGTGTTGGGAGGCGGGCATAGCATCGGCGTACCGATAGCCGTATCATCCGCTGTCAGTATAATCGCGGAGACGGCCACTATGACGATACACCCGATACGTCTGACGGGTCTTGTAATCGGCGTGCCGCAAACGTTCGAATATTTAGACAAAATGCAAGAACGGGTGGTACGCTTTGTTACGACTCATTCGCGTGTGTCTGAACAGAAATTTAAAGAACTCATGTTTACGACTGGCGAGCTTACACGGGATATCGGAACGACCGTAATCGGAGTTGACGCGGTTCGATACGGTCTCATCGATGAGGTGGGTGGAATCGGCTTGGCATTACAGCACTTGAATCGAATGATTGATGAGAAAAGATCCAATCCGATTGGGAATCCGAATATGAGCCCGAATGTGAATAATGTAAATCCGAGTATGAATCCCGGTGCGAAGCCAGTCCAAGCCCCTCCGGCTGCTCCGCCGATTGGAGGAGGACAAGCATAATGTTATATACCGTTATGCCAATGGAACAGGTGTTGAATGGATATGATAAAGAGCCGAAATTTATGGAAATGGAATGGCAGGGACGCACTTTGCTGGTGGAGCAACTGGATTTGACAACCGTCCGAATCGAACGGTTGCTGCAAGGCCGCGGACTCCAGGACTTTTTACTCCCGTGTTTTGCTCCAGGCACTGTCTTATCGTTGCGTTAACATATGGCTTGATGTGTGAGCACGCGCCTCTGTTCAGGAGGTAAGCGTGCTTTTTTGTCTTCATGGAATGACAATAGGAAGAACGGCTGTTCTGTGCTATAATGTACAAATGGAGGTGACTGTATTTGGCCCGCAGGAAGAAAAAAAAGCAATCCTTTAGCAAAAGCCTGAAATACGAAATATACGGTATTTTGCTTATTACGTGTTCCGTCATCGCGTTGTCTGGCGGGGCGGCTTTCGGGCGATCATTATCCAAAATTTCAGGGTTGCTATTAGGAAAATGGTATTTCATTATTCCGCTTATGTTCATATATATTGGCTTGGCGGTCATGATTAAACGAAATTGGCCGTCAGGGTGGAATCCGCGCAAGACAGGGATGGTATGCATCATGTTGGCTCTAACGATGATTAGTACCGTTCATACTGTTGAGCAGCGTATTTTGCCTGTTGCCGAAGATGTTAGAGCGGGATTCATATTTCAAGACATACATAAGACATTAAAACTAGAATTACTGCAAGCTCAAGAGACAGGAACAGCAGGAACGATGCTGCAAAAGGATATAAGCGGCGGATACGTTGGCGCTGTGCTTTATTGCGCTTTGTTCATGCTGTTCGGCAGCCTTGGAAGCAAGCTTCTTACCATTGTGTTGCTATTTATCGGATTTATGCTGGCCACCCAGCTTTCTTATGTCGAACTCGTTCGTCTCCTGCGTACTCAGGTGAAGAAGTTGACCAATGTGCTGAAGAAGAAGCGCAAGGCGCGCTTGAATGAACGCAAGCTGCAGGAAGGCAAACAGCGGGTCGCGGCTAAGCGTCCCTCGGAGGAATATATGCTGCCGGATTCGCTCGATGACGAGGAAGATGAAGAAGGACCTCCGCGCCGGAGTGCCAAGATCCCAATATTTATGCAATTGTTCAGCCGTAAACGTGCAGCCGAATATACAGATGAGGATGAAGAATACGGCGAAAGAGCAGTCTTCAAGGGGCGATCGAAAGCGGCGCGCTTGAGTGACGCCGATGATGAGGAAGATAGTCTAATTATAAATGCGGCAGGGACAGCGGCAGCCGCGAACGCTTCGAGTGGGATGCTCAATCAGCATGGTGATCTGGATTCCGGTTCCAACGAAGCTCCCAAGTTCCGAGATTTCTCAGCACAAGCGGATGAACCGGATTGGGCTGCTCAGGAAGGCGAATTGATAGAGCCCAATGCCGCCGCTGGCCAAGCGCCGTGGAAGCACGACGATACGGAGGATAATTGGGAGGAAGCAGCCCCTCAAGCTATTGCTCAACAAAGTGGTGGCAATTCGGGTGACACCGGATCAGCTGCCGAATTACTCCATGATGCTGACGGTGCGAATGCGGAAGGAGCAGCGGAAGCGGCAATGATTAAGCCGCCACCCCCTCCGGTTAAGCCGTACAAAATGCCGTCGTTCAATTTGTTGGCCAAGCAGCCGAACAGTGCCAAAGGCGGGGATCAAGCTGATTTCATGCAGACAGCCCGCAAGCTTGAGGCGACGCTGGAAAGCTTCGGGGTACGGGCTAAAGTATTGGAAGTGGTTCGCGGACCAGCGGTGACACGGTATGAGATTCAGCCTGACATCGGCGTTAAGGTAAGTCGGATTGTAAGTTTGTCCGATGACATCGCCCTTGCGCTTGCTGCGAAGGACATTCGGATGGAGGCGCCGATACCGGGGAAATCTGCCATTGGTATCGAGGTGCCGAACAATGAGGTCTCGACGGTCACGATGCGTGAAGTGATGGAGACGCCGACATTCCTAGAGGCCGCATCACGATTGTCAATCGCTCTTGGACGCGACATCTCGGGCACTCCGATCGTAGGCAACTTGGCCCGCATGCCTCACTTGCTCGTGGCGGGCGCTACAGGTTCAGGAAAGTCGGTATGTATTAATGGTATCATTACGAGCATTCTGTACAAGGCCAAGCCGGATGAAGTCAAATTTTTAATGGTAGATCCGAAAATGGTCGAGTTAAATGTGTATAACGGCATTCCACATCTGCTGGCGCCGGTCGTGACGGATCCACGTCGTGCATCGCTTGCGCTGAAGAAGATCGTAGTAGAGATGGAGAAGCGATACGAGCTGTTCTCGAAGTCGGGCACACGGAATATTGAAGGATATAACAAGCTTGTCGCTGAAGAACCGGATAAGGTTCTGCCATACATTGTCATTATCGTCGACGAGTTGGCGGACTTGATGATGGTCGCTGCCAATGATGTCGAAGACGCGATCTGCCGATTGGCGCAAATGGCCCGTGCTGCAGGCATTCATTTAATTATTGCGACACAACGTCCTTCGGTTGACGTTATTACGGGTGTCATTAAGGCGAACATCCCTTCACGGATAGCATTTGGTGTGTCCTCTCAAGTGGATTCTCGCACCATTCTCGATATGGTGGGCGCGGAGAAGTTGCTGGGCCGGGGAGATATGCTCTTCCTGCCGATGGGCTCCTCGAAGCCAATTCGGGTACAGGGAGCGTTCTTGTCTGACCAGGAGGTAGAATCGGTCGTTTCCTTCGTCAGTGGACAAGGTCAGGCCGAATACAACGAAGACTTAGTTCCGGAAATTGACGAGAACGGACTTGCAGCGGACGAGCCGATCGATGAACTGTATGAGCAAGCCATTCAGATGGTGCTTGAAGCGCAGCAGGCTTCAGCGTCCTTGCTTCAGCGGCGCATGAGAATCGGATACAACCGGGCGAGCCGGTTGATCGATCATATGCATATGCAGGGCATTATCGGACCTCATGAAGGGAGCCGACCGCGAGAAGTGCTCTTGACATTAGAGCAATATCAACAAAATAAAATATCTTCATAACGTAAGAAAGGGATGCTCCGACGCCCTTAAAGTGTCGACATCCCCTTGTATTTCTAAGGAAATAGATACTAACTATTTTTGAAAGTTAGTTTGCGTAAGAACATACATGAAGGATAAAAGATTGCCTCCTATTCGGCCCTTCTGGCCAGATGGTTGGCAATCTTTTTCATGTTCTGGGCAATAGCTGTCATGAGGGCGGGGGAGCAGGTGGTAGTGCCGCGAGATGGGTGTGCCTGTTCCATGCGTTGCCTCACTCTCCCCTTCATTCAGAATGAGAGCCCCTCTCCCTTTCAAATCGGAAACATGTTGACGGGTTCTTTTGTCCATTCTCCCATATAGTCAGGTGGAGCACGCCGAGGATAAGGCACGCTTCGTTTCAATATACCATGGCATGAAGCGGCCGATTATGATGGCAATAAATCTAAACCGTAACGTCTTCTGAAGATAGGGGAGAGTGAAGCAAAAGAGCGATTAAAGCAAATCGCCGTCAGCCTAAACATGCTGCTGCACGAATGGAGCATTTCGTTAATGATGAAGCATAGCTATGGTCAAAATCTTAATCCAAATGAATAGAACTTGCTGCGTTTTCTCATAATAAAGTTGCCAATCCTGTCAAATTCACAAGAGAGAGGTAGACGTTAGGCCATGAGAAAACGCATGATTTGGATTACGATGTGTATGGTGTTCGTGCTGTTCGGCGCATATCAGTACAAGCATATGACACAGTCCGCTGCCACTTTCAGCAATGCAACCATAAAGTATGGATCAACGGGACAAGACGTAAATGAGCTGCAAGGACGGCTGAAGTTTTTAGGCTATTATGACGGTAAAGTGGATGGTGTGTTCGGTAGCTCCACGCTTGAATCTGTAAAGTGGTTCCAGTGGAAGTTCGGTATGAAGGCAGATGGTGTAGCTGGTCCGAAGACGAAATTGAAGCTGTATAACGCTACGAAAAATTGGAAGCCGGGAGCGGCAGAGACTGCGCCAAGCGCTTCAAAGCCCAAAAACAACGTCAGCGGCTCCAACAATCTTGGATTTTCCGAAAATGATTTGAAACTAATGGCCAATGCCGTATATGGCGAGTCTCGCGGCGAACCATACGAAGGCCAGGTAGCTGTGGCCGCTGTCATTCTTAACCGGGTAAAATCACCTAGCTTCCCGAACACAGTATCGGGCGTTATATTCCAACCAGGGGCATTCACTGCCGTAGCAGACGGCCAAATCTGGTTGACGCCCAATGAAAAGGCACGCCAAGCTGTACAGGATGCGATCGAAGGATGGGATCCAAGCGGCGGCTGCCTGTATTATTTCAACCCGGTTACCGCCACGTCCAAGTGGATTTGGACCCGGACTCAAGTGAAAACGATCGGCAAGCATATATTCTGTATGTAGCATTCGGAACGAAGAAGCAATGGTCAGGGCTCGACCGTTCGCTTCTTTGTTTTTAAATGGAAGTGCAATTTCTATATTCGGTATGTGGCAAGTATACTATGGATAAATATCGAATATAAGATGCAAGATGCATGACAATAGCCGTGTAGGGGACACGGAAGAAGAGAGGTAAACACTCGTGAGCAAACCTACTTTTGAACGAGGCAATGTCAAAGGCATACGGGTTCACGTTATGCCGACGAATCGCTTCAAAACGTTCGCCATCTCCGTATACGTAGGGATACCGCTTCAGGAAGAAACGGTTACCCCGATCGCATTGACGCCATTTGTGCTTCGGCGAGGGACGGCTTCTTATCCGGAAACGATTCGCTTTCGCGAGCGGCTGGACGAAATGTATGGTGCAGGATTTGGGTTCGACGTATACAAGCGGGGAGATTATCAAATTATACAGTTCCGTATGGACGTAATTAACGATACGTTCGTCCGTTCTGCAGACTCCTTGCTCGGTCAGGCGTTTCAATTTATGGGCGATGTCATTACTTCGCCTGTCACGGAAGAAGGAGTCTTCCGCAACAAGTATGTGACAGAGGAGAAAGAGACGCTGCGCCAGCGCATTGAATCGATTGTGAACGATAAGATACGATACGCGGCAGAGCGCTGCATTGAGGAAATGTGCAAAGATGAGCCATACCGGCTCCATGCACTTGGCGATCGTCAAGATTTGGATGGTATCGACGCACAATCGCTGCACGAGAAATATCGTTGGTGGCTGGAGCATGCCGCGATCGATGTGTATGTCGTAGGCGACACGACACTCGAAGAGGTGGAACGATACATTAACGAGTCCTTCGTCTTGAGCCGGATGGGCGAAACGCCTTATGCACGTTCTATGCCCGTTCCTCGGACCGGAGAACCGAACACGGTCGTCGAACGTCTGGACGTCAGTCAAGGGAAGCTTAACATGGGGCTTCGCTCCACCATCACTTACGCGGACAATGGGTATCCGGCAGCACTGTTATTCAATGGTGTGCTAGGCGGTTATCCACATTCGAAGCTATTTATTCATGTCCGGGAAAAGAACAGCCTTGCCTATTATGCATCATCGCGCTTTGACGGCCATAAAGGAATTTGCACGATCCAATCGGGGATTGAGTTCCAAAACTTTGATAAAGCGCAGCTTATTATTAAAGATCAGCTGGAAGCAATGAAGGCCGGACAGATTGAATCATTGGAGCTGAACCAGACGAAGGCGATGATAGCCAATCAGCTTCGGGAAATTGACGACTCAGCTTTTGAAATGATCGGTTTTGATTTTAACCGTGTCTTATCTGGCCGCGAACGCTCTACAGCCCAATTAATAGATGAGATTATACAAACGGATGAAACGCGCATACAAGAAGCGGCACAAACCTTTCATTTGGACACGATATACTTCTTGCGTAATCGGGAGGAGGTTTAACGATGGAGCAACGTCAATATTCCCAGTTGCAAGAAACGTTATATTACGAACGAATGGACAACGGTTTAGATGTCTACGTCTTGCCGAAGCCAGGCTTTCAGAAGACGTATGCAACGTTTTCGACGAAGTATGGTTCTATAGACAATCATTTTAAGGTTGAGGGCCAGAACGCGATTCAAGTCCCTGACGGTATCGCACATTTTCTCGAGCATAAAATGTTTGAAGAGCCTGAGGGTGATATTTTTGCAACCTTTGCCCAACAGGGCGCTTCTGCGAACGCATTCACAACCTTTGACCGTACCGTATACTTGTTCTCTTCCACCGCCCGAGTTGAGGAAAGTTTGGAGACATTAATTGATTTCGTGCAAAGACCATACTTTACGGATGAGAACGTAGAGAAGGAAAAGGGAATTATTGCGCAGGAAATCAACATGTATCGAGACAATCCGGCATGGCGTTCCTACTTCGGATTAATCGAGGCGATGTACCAGCGTCACCCAGTACACATCGATATTGCCGGAACGGTTGAATCGATCGGCACGATTACGAAGGAGACACTGTATACGTGTTACCACACCTTTTACCATCCGACCAATATGCTGCTGTTCGTCGTCGGCGGTGTAGATGAACAAGCTATTTTTGAATTAGTGCGGCGCAATCAATCGCAGAAGCAGTTCGAGCCACAAGGACAAATCGATCGTATTTTCGAAGCAGAACCTGATGCGGTACAAGAGGCCAGACGTGTCTCGAAGCTGCCCGTTTCCATCCCGCGCTGCTTGTTCGGATGCAAAGAACCCCGAACAGGACTGGAAGGCAGAGCGCTCTTGGAGTATGAAATTGCAACGCGCGTCATGATGGATTTGCTGCTGGGCAGCAGCTCGCCACTGAACCAGATCCTATATGAAGAAGGACTGACAACCGATTCATTCGGCAGCGAGTTCAACTGCAGTCCGGATTATGCGTTCTCGATTATGGGCGGAGAAACCAAGGAGCCGGATCGCTTAGTGCAGCGTGTACAGGAACTAATTGAACAAGCGAAGCAGAAAGGCTTCGAAATGGCTTCGTTCGAACGTATTCGCAATAAAGCGATCGGTTCTTATTTGCGAATGCTTAATTCGCCAGAAGCAATTGCTAATGAATTCACGAAGTTCAAGTTCCGGGATACGGATTTATTTGATATAATTTCCGTATACGAATCACTAAAGTTAGAACAGGTTCATCAGCGGCTTCAAGAACATTTCGATTGGAATCGATTAGCGGTTTCAATCGTGGAACAGCCGTAGTATATGAAGGCGTGCCTGACTAACGGGTACGCCTTCTTTGTATTTCGGTATTAGTCCAAGGTTACAGCATGTAAAGGGGAGAACAGGGAATGAAGGCTTTAGCGGAAACTTCCGTGTTGATTACAGGAGCAAGCCGGGGGATTGGGGCTGCCATCGCTGAACGATTCGCTTCCGTGGGGATGAAGGTCATCATCCATTATTTGCAGTCCCATGAATCCGCCAATGAAGTGGCGAGACGGTGCTTGGCATATGGCGGCGAAGTGATGACGATCGCAGCTGATTTACGTTCAGGGGAACAGATCGATCGGATGAAAACGAAGCTGGACGAGCTCGGGTTCACACCGGATATTGTTGTAAATAATGCAGGTGTCGCGTATTACGGTCTGTTTACCGATGTGACGGAAGAAGAATGGGATGAATGCATGAGCATTAATTTAAAGGGGATGTTTCTATGCGCCCAACGATTTGTGCCCCATATGATTTCGCAGAAATACGGTCGCATCATTAATGTATCATCGATCTGGGGCATTACGGGGGCTTCTTGTGAAGTGATGTATTCCACGGCAAAGGGCGGGGTAAATGCGTTTACGAAGGCGTTGGCCAAAGAGCTTGCCCCATCCGGTGTGACAGTCAATGCGGTTGCTCCAGGTGCAGTGGACACGGATATGGTCAAACATTTGGATAATGAGGAGCGGGTTGCTCTTCAGGACGATATTCCGCTAGGCCGCCTTGGCACTCCAGAAGAAGTAGCATCGCTTGTCTACTTCTTGGCTTTACCGGAGTCGAGCTACATTACGGGACAGGTCATCAGCCCCAACGGAGGATGGCAAACATAGCCAGGGCGCAATCCATTCATGTCAATCATACTCCCGAGGCAGGTTTTATCTATGATGAGAACGCATAATTCTGGCCTCAATCGTACATATTACGACTGTTGACGCATTAACTAAAGCGACAAGGAGGCGTTCTCATGTCATCTGTACTTAAAAGTTTCGACTCATGGAAAAAATTTCTTGGCGAGCGCGTCAAGCAAGCAAAAGGAATTGGTATGACAGAAGAAACCATTTCCAAATTAGCTTATGAAATCGGCTCGTTCTTGGATGAGAAAGTGGATCCTCAGAATCAGCAGGAGCGCACGCTGAAAGAGTTGTGGGAGGTCGGATCCGATGAAGATCGGAAGACGATTGCCCGCTTGATGGTGAAATTGGCTGAGCGCAACGGCTAATTGACACATGGCAGAGCAGCATGAGAAACCCTCTACCGAGGCCTTTCGGAAGATGAGCGACCGCGTGTAGAGGTAGGGTTTATTGCCATAAGGAATGTTTGGCTGCGCTTTACCGCTTTACCAGAATTTAAACATTCCTTATTGGTCAAAAAGAAAGGGAGTTCTACAAAGAACTTTCTTTCTTTTCTGTCATCTTCATCTCATTGTTGTCACATGAATACATGCTCACAATCTGCTATAATAATACTATTCGCCTTACGGTTAAAGCTTGCCGTTTTTTTCTTTCATTTTTCACTTTGTCCGGTGGAATTTACGTGCCAGTTATTGTAGAATGAAAAGCGGCGGATTACCGCGGATGAGGTGTGTGTCATGGAATATAAACAGTGGTATATGGAATATAAAATACATAAAAATCGCCCAGGGCTGCTCGGGGATATCGCATCACTTCTCGGTATGCTTGAGGTGAATATTCTTACAATAAATGGTGTCGAGGATAAGACTCGGGGAATGCTACTGCAGACGGATGATGACGAGAAAATTGAGATTATGGGGCAGATGTTGAAGAAGGTCGACAATATTACAGTTTCCGCCCTTCGTCAGCCCAAATTGGTCGATATTTTGGCAGTTCGTCATGGGAGATATATTGAAAGGGATTCCGATGATCGGAAGACATTTCGGTTTACTCGGGATGAGCTTGGTCTGCTTGTTGATTTCTTGGGGGAAATATTCAAACGCGATGGACACCAAGTGATTGGTCTTCGTGGAATGCCTCGTGTCGGCAAGACGGAATCGATTATCGCCGGTAGCGTCTGTGCGATGAAGCGATGGTCTTTTGTCTCGTCTACCCTGCTGCGTCAGACTGTCCGCAGTCAAATGTCTGAGGAAGAAATGAGTTCGAACAACATTTTCATTATCGATGGCATTGTCAGCACGATACGCTCCAATGAGAAGCATGAATCGCTTCTTTACGAAATTATGAATATGCCTTCCACCAAAGTGATTGAACATCCGGACATTTTTGTTCAGGAGACCCGATATAATTACGATTTATTTGATTACATTATTGAATTGCGCAATACGCCAGATGAAGAAATTACATATGAGACGTTTACGACCAATTATCATGATCTATAGGATTGGGAGTTGCGGGTTATATACAAGTACGTGTTCAAAAAGTGAACTTTTCAGCACCGAGAAGGTTGCAAGAACCTGAAGCGTATGCTTCCGAAGCGAGTTTTGCTCCGCAAAACTTATAAGGAGGAGCGAAGTGTAGGCGAGACTACATGAGCACCGGACTTAGAGGGTGAGTGCAAGATTCGATGTCGAACCGCTTCCTAGATGATCTTGGTGATCAAAAGGGGACTTTTTGAACATACTTTGCAGCATGATATTCCAGACAGGAGGTGAGGTTGTGTCAGAATTAGGACAGCTGTTGAAGAAAGCCAGGCTGGAGAAAGGCCTCTCGTTGGATGATGTCCAGGAAGCTACGAAGATTCGGAAGCGTTATTTGGAAGCAATTGAAGAAGGGGATTACAAAGTGCTGCCGGGCTCGTTCTACGTACGCGCCTTCGTAAAAACGTACGCAGAGACGGTGGGCTTAAACCCGGATGAAATATTGCAATATTACCGCAATGATATTCCTGCTACCGAGCCGGAGACCAATAGCGAGCCAATAATTCGGAAGAAACGCAGTGTTCAGCATTCGGACCGATTCGGGAGATGGGCGACGACGCTGCTGATGTGGGCGTTCGTTATTCTTATTTTTGTGATCCTATATTTCTTTTTAGTAAAAACGTCGGATACCCCGAACAATCAGACTGCGGATGATACGAAGATTACCGATTCGGAGTCGCCGTCCCCAGTTGCGGGTGAGGGGAATAAAGGCGATACTGCAGGCGGCAACGGAGGCAACACGAGCACAGAGCCGCCGGTTACACCAGAGCCAGAGCCTGAACCAAAACCGATTGTTGTGCTTGAGAAGTCAAGTCGAAGCGAGGACAATTTTGTGGTTGCCGCTCCGGACAACGGGAAATTGGAAGTCGAAATAACGTCGACAGGCGGTTACAGTTGGTTGGGCGTGTTCGTAGGTAATCGTCAGGGCGAACGGCTGTATTACGAGAACTTGGACGATGGTAAAACTGTGAAATACGAGATGCCAGACAAAGGAATGGCGATTCGAATGGGGCGGGCCGATTTTATTACCGTCAAAATCGCTGGGGAAGTAATCCCTGACGGTGATGTGGCTGGCTTGAAAAACATGAATCTGAAGCTGGTTCCATATGAAGAAGCGCAGAAGCTCCAGCAAGAAGCCGGAGGCGCAGGAAATACCGGTAATTCGGGGGCGAACGGAACAAGCACGCCCTAAACCGATACGCGCGGCTTATGGATAAATCATCTAGCAAGGTGACCAGCATAATGCCATCTCTGCAGGGGAGAATAATCGTTGCGGCGATCATTATATCTCTTCACAAGTGAGGTGTCGAGCATGGCAGTAAGCTGGGTGGTCACAGGTCTTGGTGTAGTCGTCAGCTTGTTGGGTTATTATTTATCGCCAAGTGCATGGGGTTACGGCATATTAGGATTCGGCTTGGCGCATATTGTGCTTGGTGTGCTGGATATGTTCCGCATGCCGGAGCGCAGCCGTTACTAGTAGACGTGTAACGCACAGGCATTCTTTTGCTGACGCAGTCTGCAGAGGAATGCCTTTGTGTTGTATTACATAATGTTTCAGTAATGAGGAAGAACGGAAGGGAGAGGTCAATATATGGCAGACTGTTCATTCGATATTGTATCTAACATGGATATGCAGGAGTTGAACAACTCAGTTAAGCAGGCGGAACGTGAAATTGAAACCAGGTATGATTTTAAGGGGAGCAAGAGCAGTATTTCATTAGAAAAAGAGGATCTGGTCATTGCCTCCGAAGATGAATATAAGCTTAAGAGCGTTATTGATATTTTACAATCCAAAATGGTCAAACGCGGCATATCTCTCAAAAATGTCGAATACGGCAAATTGGAGCCTGCATCGGGAGGTTCTGTGCGGCAACGCATCAAGCTGAAACAAGGGATTGAACAGGATATCGCCAAAAAAATCAACATTTTAATTCGGGACTCGAAATTGAAAGTGAAGAGTCAAATTTTGGGGGACCAAATTCGGGTAACCGGCAAAAATAAAGATGATCTGCAGGAGGTAATGCAGCTGCTCAGAGGAGCTGATTTACCGTTAGACTTGCAATTTACGAATTATCGTTAAACTTATAATGAGTGTACAAAAGGGGCTTTTTGAACAGCCTCTTATAGCCCGCCACCTCTCAAGCAGAGCTTTTAGAGGATGCTGGGCTTTTTTTTGGTTTTTGACTAGAAAGATAGCCCTGTATTATACTTGATGAGATAGAAATAGGTTTAAAGAAGCGTGATTGTTGCTAGACTAGAAATATAAAGAATCGTATGGGGAAGCAATGGTTATTAAAGCGACTCGTTGCCGTAACGAACAGGATGAGCTGCAATTTGCTATGGGGGATGTATAAATGACAGAAAAGATTAAAATCGTGACTTTGGGCTGCGACAAAAACTTGGTTGACTCGGAAATTATGTCCGGTTTGATTCACGAACGTGGATATGAGCTAGTGGAGAAGGAAGAGGACGCAACCGTCATTATCGTAAATACGTGTGGATTTATCGATGCCGCTAAGGAAGAATCGGTAAACACCATTTTAAGTTTGGCTGATTTGAAAGAGACGGCTGATTTAAAAGCTCTCATCGTGTCTGGCTGTTTAACGCAGCGGTATAAAGAGCAGCTGCTCGAAGAAATGCCGGAAATTGACGGAATCGTCGGAACGGGTGATTTCGATAAAATTAATGATATTGTAGATGAAGCGCTCCAAGGAAGCAAGCCTGTGCGAGTTGGCAATCCGGTATTTGATTATGATCGGATTTTGCCGCGTAAGGTAGCCACGCCTAGATATACGGCTTATGTGAAGATTGCAGAAGGCTGTGACAATAACTGCACGTTCTGCAGCATTCCGATTATGCGCGGTAAATTCCGCAGCCGCACGATGGATTCGATCTTAGCCGAAGTGAAGCTGTTGGCCGATCAAGGCGTCAAAGAATTCAGTCTAATTGCGCAGGATTCAACAAACTACGGCGTAGATTTGTATGATGGGTTTAAACTGCCTGAATTAATGCATAAAGTGAGTGAAGTTCCAGGTGTGGAATGGGTCCGCCTGCATTATGCTTACCCTGGCTTCTTCTCGGATGAACTGATTGAAGCGATCGCGAGCAATCCGAAGATTTGCAAATATATCGACATGCCGCTGCAGCATAGTGAAGACAATATTTTGAAACGGATGCGCCGTCCAGGTCGTCAACGCGATTCACGTGAATTGGTTCGCAAAATCCGCGAGCGCATTCCAAGTGCTGCCTTGCGCACATCGATTATTGTCGGCTTCCCAGGAGAGACCGATGAAGATTTTGAAGGACTGTGCAATTTCGTCCGAGAAATGAAATTCGACCGTCTCGGCGTGTTCACCTATTCTTCGGAAGAATCAACGCCGGCGACTCGCTTGCCGGATCATGTGCCGGATGAAGTCAAAGAGTGGCGCGCGAACACGCTGATGGAAATTCAACGTGAAGTGTCGAAGCAGGTGAGTGAGAAGCGAATTGGCGAAATCGTGGAGGTGCTCGTTGAACGATACGACGGACGCAACGATGTATATATCGGCCGTTCGCAATTTGACGCGCCTGAAATTGACGGTGAAGTGTTTATTTCCAATTCGCAACTGAGCATTGGGGATATTACGAAAGTAAAGATTACGCATGCTCTTGAATTCGATTTAGCCGGGGAGGGTGTCTCGTGAATCTGGCGAATAAGATAACGTTAGCACGCATTTTTCTCGTGCCGATAATGATGTTCTTTCTATTGGTGAACTTTGATTACTTGCCACCGATACGAATTGAGGACTTCTATATCACATACAACCAGATATTTGCGGCGTTAATCTTCATTATTGCAGCCAGTACGGATGGATTAGACGGCTATATTGCGCGCAAACGCAAGATGGTTACGAATCTCGGCAAGCTGCTAGATCCGCTAGCAGACAAACTTCTGGTAGCTGCCGTCCTGATTTCTCTCGTGGAAATGGGCAAATGTCAGGCTTGGATTGCCGTCGTCATTATTAGCCGTGAATTTGCGGTTACGGGCTTGCGCCAGGTTGCTCTGTTGGAAGGGACCGTGGTAGCGGCTAGCAAATGGGGCAAATGGAAGACAGCCATACAAATTACAGCCATTGTAGCTATGTTATTGAACAATTTCCCGTTCGCGTTTATTAATTTCCCGTTCGATGTCATCTCAACTTGGCTTGCGGCGTTGATCACGGTGTATTCGGGTATTGATTATTTCGTGAAAAATAAAAAGGTGCTTCACTTTTCGTAACGGCAAAATGTAAAGTGCGTGTTTAAATACAGATTCGATGTCGAATTATCCTCTCGAGATACATCGTGATCAAAAGGGAACTTTTTAAACAACCTTTGCGAGACAGCCTTTTAAACAATAGGCGCTTTTTTCTACGACATCGACTGTAGAGTGGATCGAGGAAAGAAGGCCTATTGTTTTTTCATGAATAAAATGACTCATTGATACACGAAAGGCGCGGACAGGATGATGAAGCAGCTTGCAGCGGCTTTACAGGTTGGATTTAGCATTTACATACATTGAAAGCATGGCGGTACAGATATAGATGAAGGATGGTGTCTTATATGAAAGCCGAAATGATTGCTGTCGGTACGGAACTGCTATTAGGGCAAATTGTAAACACCAATGCACAATATTTATCTCAGCAGTTGGCTCTTCTTGGGGTTGATGTCTATTATCAGACGGTAGTTGGCGATAATGCCGATCGGCTCCGTCACACAATCGAAGTGGCGCGAAGCCGTTCGAATGTCATTTTGTTTACAGGCGGACTCGGACCTACGATGGACGATATAACGAAAGATGTGTTGGCTGAATTGCTGGGGAGCGAGTTGTATCATGACGAGGATGCATTGACCCAGATGGAGAAAATGTTTGCCGGACGCGGTACTCCGATGGTAGAAAGCAATAAGCGCCAAGCGCTCGTTATTGAAGGGGCGGACGTGCTTCCGAACAGAACTGGCTTGGCGATCGGGAATGCGATCGTTCATGAAGGTGTGGCATATATTGTGCTTCCCGGGCCTCCGCGTGAAATGAAACCGATGTTTGCAGAACAGGTCATTCCTTGGATGAAAGACAATGGATTGCTTGATGCATCGACGCTGTATACGCGTATGCTGAAATTTGCAGGCGTCGGTGAATCCAGCTTGGAGGATGCGCTTCGTGATCTAATTGAGGCGCAGGGGGATACAACGATTGCGACGTACGCCAAAGAAGGTGAAGTGCTCGTTCGTCTTGCGACGAAGAGCGATGATGCAGCTCTGGCTGCAAGCAAGCTTGGAGAAGTAGAAACGGAAATCACGAATCGTCTCGGTCAGCATCTGTATGCAGCAGAAGACGTATCGATGAACGAGGTGCTCGTCAACCATCTCATTCAGCATCAAATGACGTTGTCTGCTGCGGAAAGCTGTACAGGAGGCTTATTTGCGGAGATGATGACGTCAGTTCCGGGAAGCTCACAAGTGTTTCTTGGTGGAGCCGTAACGTATTCCAACGAAATGAAGGAACGGATTCTCGGTGTGCCCCATGAGCTGTTAGAAGGGGAAAGCGCTCCGGGAGCGGTTAGTTCTGAAGCGGCCAAAGCGATGGTTGAGGGCATGCAGGACATTGCGGACACGGATTTCACGGTTGCAATTACAGGGGTTGCCGGGCCAGGCCATTCAGAACGTAAACCGGTAGGTCTTGTCTATATTGCAATCGGAGAAAAGGGCAAGGATACGCATGTCGAAGAGCTCCGCTTGAGCGGGGATCGCGACACGATCCGAATTAGAACGGTGAACGCCGTAATGTACCGCTTATGGCGGAAATTGCAAGGACATGGATAAACTTTACTTTCGTTGTGGCATAGCTTATAATTAAATTAATAGTTAACGGAGGAACCGTAACAAAGTCATCTTACTTTGTTGCGGTTTTTTTTTGCGCATTGCTACTATTTCACGTTGTACAAAATGTTAATAAAAGGGATTTGGGGGTGGTTTTTCGCAAAATAAACGAATGTATGTTCGAAAAAATGCTTGGCAAACCGATCAAAACACGGTATGATATATTTATCAAACAAACGAATGAAGGAAGTGAGTTTGTGTCAGATCGCCGCGCTGCATTAGAAATGGCATTGCGTCAAATTGAGAAACAATTCGGTAAAGGTTCGATTATGAAACTCGGCGAATCCACTCATATGCAAGTTGAGATCGTTTCGAGCGGATCGTTAGCATTAGATATAGCATTAGGTATAGGTGGACTGCCACGAGGCCGTGTTGTTGAAGTATACGGACCAGAATCTTCTGGTAAGACGACGGTTGCACTACATGCTATTGCTGAAGTGCAGAAGTCAGGTGGACAAGCTGCATTCATCGATGCGGAACATGCTTTGGACCCGTTGTATGCAAGTAAGTTGGGCGTTAACATTGATGAGTTGCTTCTGTCTCAGCCGGATACAGGAGAGCAAGCACTTGAAATCGCCGAAGCGCTCGTGCGCAGCGGTGCTGTCGATATTGTCGTTATTGACTCTGTTGCTGCACTCGTACCGAAGGCAGAGATCGAAGGCGAGATGGGGGACTCTCATGTCGGCTTGCAAGCACGCTTGATGTCTCAAGCTTTGCGTAAATTATCCGGTGCCATCAGTAAGTCCAAGACGATTGCTATATTCATTAACCAGTTGCGCGAGAAGGTCGGCGTAATGTTCGGTAACCCAGAGACGACTCCGGGTGGTCGCGCGCTGAAGTTCTATTCTAGTGTGCGTCTGGATGTGCGCCGTGTAGAGACGATCAAGCAAGGGAATGATATGATCGGTAACCGTACGCGCATTAAGGTTGTGAAGAATAAAGTTGCGCCTCCGTTTAAGCAAGCGGATATCGATATTATGTATGGAGAGGGTATTTCCCGCGAAGGCAGCATCGTCGATATCGGTACGGAATTGGATATTATTCAGAAGAGCGGTGCGTGGTACTCCTATGACAGTGAGCGCTTAGGCCAGGGCCGCGAGAATGCGAAGCAATTCTTGAAGGAGCATCGCGACATTTCAGAAGTCATTGAGAAAAAGATTCGTGATGCCAGCAATTTATCGACGACAATTCCACAGAATGCTTCGAACGAAGAAGAAGATGAAGCACTTGAACTGGAAGTAGAAGAGTAATCATAACTGTTATGGACAAGCACCTTCAAGTTTGTTGAAGGTGCTTGTTTTTGTACATACTTTGCGATGCTTATTTATTTTGTTTGGTCATAACGGCACTGCTGCGGTATAGTAAAGATACCGTGTATTCATTGGGGGAAGAAAGAGCGAAATGAACACGGATGGAGGAGAGTACTGTGAGCGATAAGGAACGTATCGTATCCATCGTGCGGGTCGAGCGTGACGAGAAGCAGGCAGGACGATATATTATTCATTTGGATCAAGCTTCACCGCTCAACGTACATGAGGCAGTGATGATTAAATATCGCCTGTTGAAAGGTACGGAGCTATCTCTGGACTCCTTGGACGAGATATTGCGTGCAGACGAAGGGAATAAGGCCTACGTTCAATCGATCAAGTATTTGCAACGCAAACCTAGAACCCGGATGGAACTGGCCCGTAACCTGGCTCAGAAGGGCTATGAAGAGGGTATCATCCAAGAGGTGCTGGATCGGCTGGAGCAGGAGTGGCTGGTCGATGATCAGGCTTATGCGCACCAATGGACGAATCAACGGGTCACCCGTCATATGAAGGGTCGTCGCTGGATACAGCACGAGTTGAAGCAGAAGGGCGTTCACGAGCAGCATATCAGTTCCGCAATAGAGGCGATAGAGCCCGAACAGGAATGGGAGAGCGCTATGCAGGCTGCCCGCAAGAAATGGCGGCAAACCAAGGGTGAACTTCATCTTCGCAAACAGAAGGTGGCGGCTTTTTTGGCCAGAAGAGGATACCCAATGGATATAGCCAGGCGTGCCGCTTACCAAGCAGCGGATGAACAGGAAGCAGAAAACGAAGTCTGGGATGGGGAAGAAGGAGAGTAAAGTGTCAGCTTGCGGCATTTGCTTGACAATATCTTTTCATGAATAATAAAATGAACATGTATCTTTATTATCACGAAATCAATTTCCCCTTCCAAAAATTGATTTCTAATGATTCATTTCGCCAATTTTGAAGATTTCCGATTGTCGCCTTTGGGCGGCGCCGGTGTATGCGGAAGCATCACCTTCGCCGGCGTAAAGACGCCGGTCACCTAGCTTAATTAAGAATATGGAACATGTGAACAATCGAAAATGAAACCTGACCCAAGCAGTGCTTGGAGCAACCAACGGGGAGGTGAGGCAATGGAGATTAACATTTGGCTCGCGATCGTTCTCGTTGTGGCTGCATTGTTCTTGGGGTTTGGAATCGGATACCTGATTCGCAAATCGCTTGCGGAAGCGAAAATAACGAGTGCCGAGCACGCCGCGGAGCAAATTATGGATAGCGCGCGCAAAGAAGCTGAGGCACTGAAGAAAGAAACGGTGCTTGAAGCAAAAGACGACATCCATAAACTTCGCACCGAAGCGGAGAAAGATATCCGCGAACGTCGGAACGAAATTCAACGTCTGGAGAGACGCTTACTTCAAAAAGAAGAGTCGTTGGATAAAAAGTTAGAATCGCTGGAACGTAAAGAAGAACAAGTGGCTAACAAAGAGAAACGAATCGAAGAGACACAAGAGCAGATCGATCGTATTTGTCAGCAGCAAGTTTCTGAATTGGAACGCATTTCGAACCTGAGCATGGAAGATGCAAGAAGCATCATCTTGACGAATGTGGAACAGGAAGTGCGTCATGAAACGGCACAAATGATTAAAGAAATCGAGCAGCAAGCGCGAGAAGAAGCGGACAAGCGTTCACGCGAAATTATTACGCTGGCTATTCAACGCTGTGCCGCGGATCATGTGGCGGAAACGACCGTTTCCGTTGTTGCGTTGCCGAACGAAGAGATGAAGGGACGCATCATCGGACGGGAAGGACGCAATATCCGTGCGCTCGAAACGTTGACGGGTATCGATCTCATTATTGACGATACGCCAGAAGCAGTCATTTTGTCCGGGTTTGACCCAATCCGTCGTGAAATCGCACGGACTTCGCTTGAAAAGCTCGTTGCCGACGGACGTATTCATCCAGCGCGTATCGAAGAGATGGTGGAAAAATCGCGCAAGGAAGTGGACGAACGGATACGCGAATATGGGGAACAGGCAACGTTCGAAGTTGGCGTACACGGCTTGCATCCTGATTTAATCAAGATTTTGGGCCGTCTGAAATTCCGTACGAGCTACGGTCAGAACGTGCTCAAGCATTCCATGGAAGTAGCTTATCTTGCTGGTTTGATGGCAGGAGAGCTCGGCGAAGATGTGACATTGGCGAAACGTGCCGGATTGTTGCATGACATCGGAAAAGCGTTGGATCACGAAGTGGAAGGATCTCACGTCGAAATCGGCGTAGAGTTGGCGAAAAAGTATAAAGAACATCCAGTAGTCATCAACAGCATCGCATCTCATCACGGCGATTGTGAAGCAACTTCCGTCATTGCCATGCTGGTCGGAGCGGCGGATGCCCTCTCAGCAGCAAGACCGGGCGCGCGTAGGGAAACACTCGAAACGTACATCAAACGTCTGGAGAAATTGGAAGATATTTCAGAGTCGTTCGAAGGCGTGGAGAAATCGTACGCTATCCAAGCCGGACGCGAAGTTCGTGTCATGGTCCAGCCGGATAAGATCGATGATGCGGAAGCCTACCGCCTCGCTCGAGATATTACGAAGAAGATTGAGGGCGAGTTAGACTATCCGGGTCATATTAAAGTAACGGTTATTCGTGAAACCCGCGCTGTGGAATATGCGAAATAACATGGATATATGGGATTAGGAGAAGTGGCCCTAGTGGCCACTTCTCCCTTTTAAGGAGGACCTTGTTCAACATGAAAGTGATGTTTATTGGTGATATTGTAGGGAATACGGGACGTAAAGCGGTCAAGCTGCTCCTTCCGTCACTCAAACAGAAATATAATCCTCACATCATTATCGCCAATGCGGAAAATGCTGCAGGCGGACGCGGCGTAACAGCTGCAATAATTAAAGAGTTCGCCGATCTAGGCATTCATGGATTTACGATGGGCAACCATACGTGGGATAACAAAGATATTTTCGAATGGATCGATGACGAGAAGCGCTTGGTGCGGCCAGCCAACTTCCCACCGGGTACGCCGGGGCGGGGGTATGCATCCATCAAAGTGAACGGCAAAGAATTAGTCATCATCAACCTGCAAGGACGCACATTCCTGCCGGCCATCGATTGTCCCTTCCGGAAAGCGGATGAGATTATCGAGTCGCTTGGCAAAAAGCGCAAAGCAGTGCTCGTAGATTTCCATGCGGAAGCTACGTCCGAGAAGATTGCGATGGGCTGGCATTTGGACGGGCGCGCATCGCTCGTCGTCGGCACGCACACGCATGTGCAGACGAATGATGACACCATTCTGCCGCAAGGCACAGCATACTTGACGGATGTGGGCATGGTCGGTTCCAAGGAAGGCGTGCTTGGCATGGAGCGAGAAGCGGTGCTGCGCAAGTTCAAGACGCAGCTGCCGGTTCGGTTCGTCGTCGATGAAGGTAAATGGCAGTTCCATGCAGTAGTTGTGGACATCGACGAAGCGACGGGGCAAGCCGTTAAAATGGAAAAGGTGCGCGTTCGCGAGGACGATTGGATTATGAGCTAGACGTTCGTTTTTCGGACGTCTTTTTTTTGTTTACAGAGGAATGGGAGTGAAGGATGAGATAGAAGGAATTTTTGGGAGTTTCTCGAATATGTTGTAGTATTGGAGTCTAACCCTAACATTCCCGAGGAGGTACTTTCCATGGAAGTATTAAAGGTTTCAGCAAAGTCCAATCCAAATTCGGTAGCTGGAGCGTTAGCAGGGGTTTTGCGCGAACGGGGAGCAGCCGAACTGCAGGCAATCGGTGCCGGGGCCTTGAATCAAGCGATTAAAGCGGTCGCGATTGCACGGGGATTCGTCGCACCAAGTGGTGTGGATTTGATTTGCATACCTGCATTCACGGATATTGTCATTGACGGTGAAGATCGGACGGCAATTAAGTTAATTGTAGAGCCTAGATAGTGTGAAGACATGGAAATGACCGGGGGACTTTCTTAGCCTGTTTACGATGTAAGCAGGTTTTTTTACTTTGCTGAATGAGACGAGCCAGCCTGTAATAAACTCGGCGCTTAGTCGGACGGGCGTAACGAGGCATTGTCCACCGATAAGAGCTGCACATGCCTATGAAAGGATGAGAGATGGATGAATCACCGAGTTATCGATTTTCATTGTGACGTACTGTACAAAATGCTCTACCAAGGCAGCATTCATTTTGACCGTGAGGAGGGGCTGGATGTAACGTTGCCGCGAATGCGCCAGGGCGGAGTAGGTATGCAGGCGTTTGCGCTGTTTCTGGAAGATTCGCTTCTATCCGGTCCGCCTCGCTTTTCACAGGTGCTGCGCTGCATTGATTTGCTGCGTGAACGAATCAATGCTTTGCCAGGAGTTGAATACATACGTTATCGTGAAGATGTTGAACGATGGGAGCAAGATGCCGATAGTATTGGGACGCTCTTGTCGCTAGAAGGTGTAGAGGGCTTGGAAGGGGATATGGTCTACGTGCGTACGGCCTACGAGCTGGGTGCGCGTTTTGTCGGGTTAACGTGGAACCATGCCAATTGGGCGGTTGACGGGACGCTTGAGCCGCGTCAGGGCGGGTTTACGAGCAAAGGACGGCAGTTCATTCGTGAATGCGACCGGCTGGGGCTGATGATTGATGTGTCGCACTTGAATGAGAACGGATTTTGGGAGCTGCTTGATCTGACGGAACGGCCGATATTTGCCTCTCATTCTAATGCAGCACATATACTCGAGCATCCTCGTAATTTGAAAGACAAGCAGATTCAAGCAATTATTGAACGTAACGGGCGTATCGGCATAACGTTCGTGCCTTATTTTATTAAGGATGGAGAAACGGTAACGATTGATGATTTAATTCGGCATATTGACCACATCTGTGAGCTAGGTGGCGAAAAACACGTGATGTTCGGGTCTGACTTTGACGGTATTGACCGGAAAATTGACAAATTGGAGCATTCAGGACAATACGCTCATCTGCTGGAACAATTGGATAAAAGATATTCGTCGACATTTGTCAAGCAGATCGCTCACACTAATGCATTGCAATTTTTGAAGACAAATCTACCTTTGCGAGATGAATAAGACAAATATTCATCTCGCAAAGGTATCATATCCATCGAAAGTTGCTATCGTGGACAACGGGGAAAACGCTTGCTTTTTCCTACACTCGGACATAGAATGAGAATGACTCAACCATTACTATTTTTTTACTTGTTACATTTTATCGAACTTTGGTGTGCATCTATGAGGATGCAAGCGCGAGTCACCTTTCAAAAGGAGTGGGCGAGCTTGATTAGTCAATTGTCTTGGAAAATCGGGGGTCAGCAAGGGGAAGGCGTAGAAAGTACGGACCGTATTTTCTCGACGGCATTAAATCGTCTTGGTTATTATTTGTACGGCTATCGTCATTTTTCTTCCCGTATTAAGGGTGGACATACGAACAATAAAATCCGCATCAGCACGAAGCCGATTAGAGCGATTTCGGACGACTTGGATATTTTGGTCGCATTCGACCAAGAATCAATCGATTTGAACGTTCATGAGCTGCGTTCTGGAGGCGTCATTGTAGCGGACGCGAAATTTAACCCGGTCGTTCCAGAAGGAAACGATGCGCGGTTGTTCGCGGTTCCGATTACGGCGATCGCAGAAGAACTGGGCGCCTCACTGATGAAAAATATGGTCGCTTCCGGCGCTTCGTGGGGATTGCTTGGGTTGCCGCTCGAAGTATTTAACCAAGCGCTTGAAGAAGAATTCGGACGGAAAGGTCCGGCTGTCGTCGAGAAGAACGTGGAAGCGGCGCGCCGTGGCGCAGAATTTGTGCTGGAGCAAGCAGGCGGACCGCTGAACGAGTTCCAATTGGGGCCGGCAGATGGTAAGCAGAAGCTGTTCATGATCGGCAACGATGCAATGGGTTTGGGCGCGTTGGCTGCCGGTTGCCGGATTATGGCGGCCTATCCGATTACGCCAGCGTCTGAAATAATGGAATATTTGATTAAACGTCTGCCGAAGTTCGGTGGTACAGTCATTCAGACAGAGGATGAGATTGCTGCTATAACGATGGCAATTGGGGCGAACTATGGCGGTGTGCGGGCTATGACAGCGTCTGCCGGACCGGGGTTATCGTTGAAGACGGAAGCTATCGGCTTAGCTGGCATGACGGAAACGCCAATCGTAATTGTCAACACCCAGCGCGGGGGTCCAAGCACAGGTCTTCCGACGAAGCAAGAACAGAGCGACTTGAACGCTATGATCTATGCGACACACGGTGAAATTCCGAAGATTGTAATCGCACCGAGTTCGATTGAAGAATGTTTCTACGATATGATCGAAGCGTTTAATTTAACTGAGAAATATCAAGTTCCGGTCATCGTCTTGACGGATCTTCAGCTCTCTCTCGGCAAGCAGTCCTGTGAAATGCTGGACTACGAGCAAATCGTCATCGACCGCGGCAAGCTGGTCAATGACTTGCCTCCGTTAGAAGAGCATAAACAATTCAAGCGTTACGAGCTCACCGAAGACGGCATTTCTCCTCGCGTAATCCCAGGAGAGAAGGGCGGACTGCATCACGTAACAGGCGTTGAGCATGACGAAACGGGACGTCCGTCGGAAAGTTCGGTTAACCGCAAAAATATGATGGACAAACGGCTGAATAAATTGAACGGTCTGCACATCACGAATGCAATCCATGTAGACGCACCCCATGAACAGCCAGATTTGCTCTTGGTTGGCATGGGTTCCACAGGAGGAACGATTGATGAAGCGCGGACAAAGCTTGAAGCCGAGGGCATCAAGACGAATCATATTACGGTCCGTCAAATCTATCCGTTCCCAGCGGATTTGTTCGCACCGCACGCGGAACGAGCGCAAGCAATCGTCGTTATCGAGAACAATGCGACCGGTCAATTGGCGGATCAAATCAAGCTGAATGTCGGGTTCGGCGAGAAGACGCGCCGTATTAACAAATACGATGGCACGCCGTTCCTGCCTTCGGAATTGTACAAACAAAGCAAGGAGTTGGTCTAGAATGGCTACGTTTAAAGAGTTCCGCAACAATGTGAAGCCGAATTGGTGCCCGGGCTGCGGTGATTTCTCGATACAAGCGGCCATTCAACGCGCAGCGGCCAACGTCGGCTTAGAGCCTGAACAATTAGCGGTCGTATCCGGTATCGGATGCTCCGGACGGATATCTGGATATATTAACGCATACGGCTTTCATAGCATCCATGGCCGCGCACTTCCAATAGCTCAAGGCTTGAAGCTGGCCAACCGTGATTTGACGGTTATCGCTTCCGGCGGTGACGGAGACGGCTTCGCCATCGGGATGGGGCATACGGTGCATGCGATTCGTCGAAACGTGAATATTACGTACATCGTAATGGACAACCAGATTTACGGCTTGACCAAAGGACAGACGTCTCCGCGGAGCGCAGTGGGCTTCAAGACAAAGAGTACGCCGGAAGGCGCTATCGAATCGACGCTTTCACCATTAGAAATTGCGATGGCATCCGGAGCAACCTTCGTTGCCCAGTCGTTCTCCAGCGATTTGAAACAACTAACGTCACTGATTGAAGAAGGGATCAAGCATGAAGGCTTCTCATTTATTAACGTATTTAGCCCATGTGTTACCTTCAACAAAATTAATACGTATGATTGGTTCAAGGAGAATATCATCAACCTGAATACGGTAGAGAACTATGACTCTTCGAACCGCATCATGGCCATGACGAAGCTGATGGAATCCGGCGGGATGATTACAGGACTTATATATCAGGATAAGACAAGAAAGAGTTATGAGAACCAGGTGGTGGGCTTCCGTCCGGAACCGCTCGCCAAGCAAAATTTGCAAATTTCGCCTACCGATTTCGAGAAATTGGTGGCAGAATTCAAATAATTGTTGAAAAAGACATGCGTCAATTGACGCATGTCTTGTTTATTTTTCTAGTATAAGTAGTATAATATGAGTTGGTACTAGCTAGAGAGAACACATACGTGAGGTGGATGAGAAATGAAAACTGTACCCGTTGGCGTATCTGCTCGCCATATTCATTTAACCCAAGAACATGTTGAAGCATTATTTGGACCTGGGTATCAATTGACGGAATTTAAGCCGTTGTCTCAACCGGGACAATTTGCTGCAAATGAAACCGTTGAAGTTATCGGACCGAAAGGATCCTTTAATAAAGTACGTATTTTGGGACCGGCACGCCCGGCTTCTCAATTGGAAATTTCCCGTACGGATTCCTTCGCTATCGGTGTGAAAGCTCCTGTGCGCGAATCCGGCGATATTAATGGAACTCCAGGCATCTTGGTCAAAGGGCCTGCAGGAGAAGTGGAATTGCAAGATGGCGTTATCGTCGCAGCTCGTCATATTCACTTTCATACATCAGACGCTGAAAAATATGGCATTCAAGACAAACAGAAGCTCCGCGTTGCTGTAGGTGGCGAACGTGGTGTCGTATTCGATAACGTTGTCGCACGCGTATCTGCGAACTTCGCGCTTGATATGCACATCGATACGGATGAAGCAAACGCAGCGGGCGTCAAGAACGGCGACACTGCGGAGATCATTGACTAATTCACGCATAACTTTACAATAGGTCACATCAGAGAATGCAGCATGTCCACTCCGGACTTGCTGCATTTTTTTTAATATGATGATATCGGGAGCGTTCAATGCTTAACGACATTGCTGTCAAAAAGAGATTCTGCATATCACAGAATTGATGTTCAATTCCCCTAATGGTATAATTTGAAGTAATGCTTTTTTAGCTACTACCTTACAAAATTACGAATTATACAGAGAATGAATAAGAGGAATATACTATCACAAACCAAGAAGAGGGAGTGGCCGACATGAGCAAAAAGTCGAAGGATTACTCCAAATATTTTGATTTCTCGAACGCAAAAGTTATTTCCGAAGATGAACACGGTAAACGCATCCGTATAAATGGTCGTGAAATCAACATTATTTCGGAGCCAAACCAACGTGAAGAGAAGCAGCGCGGCAAGCAAGATATTCAAGTTCATTACGACAATGCAGTCGCGGAAGAGTTGCAAGGTCTCGGGAACGGGAAGAAATATCTAATCTATACGTTCGGCTGTCAGATGAACGAGCACGACTCCGAAACGATGAGCGGATTGCTCGAACAGATGGGGTATGAGAAGACCGATGAAAGAAAGCGAGCGGATATCATTTTGCTGAACACCTGCGCGATTCGAGAAAATGCGGAGGATAAAGTATTCGGTGAGCTGGGACATTTAAAGACATTGAAGCTGGAAAAGCCGGGCCTCGTGCTTGGGGTATGCGGCTGCATGTCGCAGGAAGAAAATGTAGTCAACCGCATCATGCAAAAGCATCATTTTGTCGATATTATTTTCGGCACGCACAATATACACCGTCTTCCTTATTTAGTGCGCGACGCTTTGTTCAATAAGGAAATGGTTGTCGAAGTGTGGTCGAAAGAAGGCGACATCATCGAGAATCTTCCGAAGAAGCGCGAAGGCATGCGCGGCTGGGTGAACATTATGTACGGATGTGATAAGTTCTGCACATACTGCATCGTTCCCTATACCCGGGGGAAGGAGCGCAGCCGCCGTCCTGAGGACGTGATCGCGGAAGTGCGTGAGCTTGCCCGTCAAGGCTTTAAAGAGATTACTTTGCTGGGACAGAACGTCAATGCATACGGCAAAGATTTTACAGATATGAAATATACGTTCGGGGATCTGATGGATGACATTCGCAAGGTTGACATTCCACGGATTCGATTCACGACTTCCCATCCACGAGATTTCGATGATCATCTGGTGGAAGTGTTGGCGAAACGCGGCAATTTGGTGGAACATATCCATCTGCCGGTACAGTCCGGGAGCAGCGAAATATTGAAGAAAATGAGCCGCAAGTATGATCGTGAACTGTTTTTGGATCTGGCCGGGAAAATTAAAAAGGCCATTCCTGACGTTGTGCTGTCGACGGATATTATCGTCGGTTTCCCTGGAGAAAGCGACGAGCAATTTGAAGAGACCATGTCGCTGGTGAAGGAAGTGGAATTCGACTTTGCCTTTACGTTCATCTATTCCCCGCGTGAAGGAACACCAGCAGCCGGAATGGAAGATAACGTTCCGATGGATGTGAAGAAGGCCAGATTGCAGCGATTAAATGAATTGATGAAACAGCTTAGCCGCAAGAGCAATGAAAAGCTGCTTGGCGAAACGGTGGAAGTGCTCGTCGAAGGCGAAAGCAAGAACAATTCGGACATTTTATCCGGCCGTACGCGCACGAACAAGCTCGTTCATTTCGCAGGATCGAAGGAATTGATTGGCCAATTCGTCAACGTCAAGGTGTATGATGTCATGACATTTTACATTAAAGGCGAGCTTGTCACAGAACCGATGCAAATAAGTTCTTAAAATTTTCCTCTTTTTAGGTTACAATGAACAGAGGATGCTTGATACATTTTCCAATACACTAGTTCGAATAGATGGGAGAGGTTCTCATTGTCGCAACAATCACAATCTTCGCCGCAAGACTCGCATCAAGCCCATCAGACGGGCTGCGGTATACCTTCGTTCAATACGCGCGATTTACTCGTGCGCGATGATATTATGGCAAAGGCCAAACAAATGGCCGAATTGATATGCACAACTGACGAAGTGCAGCATTATCAGCAGGCAGAGAAGCTGGTTCAACAGCATAAGCGTGTGCAGGAGCTCATCCCCCTCATCAAGAAGAAGCAGAAGGAAATCGTCGCTTTCAAATCGTTCAAGAACGAGCAAATGGTAGACAAAATTGAAACGGAGATCAATTCGCTTCAAGATGAGCTGGATAACATTCCGCTCGTTGTTGAATTTCAACAGAGTCAGAGCGATGTAAACTACTTGTTGCAGCTCATTATGTCCGTCATTCGAGATACGGTGTCGGATAAAATTAATGTAGAGGCGGCAACACCAGAGGATCCGGAGACATGCAGTGACTAAGGTCTGCACAATGTAGGAACCAGCACCAGAGCGGTGCTGGTTTTTTTGTTTTTTATTTTGCAATATAGAATATATAAAAGTCATAGCGGAAGATCTTTTCATCTGGGAGTCGTCCCTTTCCCCATCGCGGAGAAGATATGCCTGTTTCATCCCTTGCCGTACTCTCCCCTTCATTCAGACTGATAGCATTACGCTTTCATTCAAACGAAACATACTGCCAGTCTTTCGTACAATGCCCTTAGCTCCATTCTCCCATACTGTCAGGAAGGAAAACGTCTAGGATAAAGAAAAGCCCTGCTTTTTCGTATGCCATACCATGAAACGACTGATTATACTGGCAGTTATCCAGAGCAAGTAGTCGATTTATGAACATAGGAAAGAGATAATGACAATTTATTGAACGAAATCGACAGTGTTATGGATAACAGTTGTCAAATGTGAGACAAATTTAAAATATATATGTGGGATATATTGACAATGGGAATAGGGTATGGTTATATAGCACTAAGAAAAAGTTTAAGCGCTTATCGTTATAGGTATATAGTATTACATATTTGAGGCAGGAAATAGTCATCAATACTCTGTACGAGGTGACTCATGAAGCAGCGCAAGCGAATCGGAGAATTATTGGTCGACGTCGGTCTCATTACACCTACCCAATTGCAACATGCTTTGGCGGAGCAAGCGAAGCGGAAAGGTCGTTTAGGAGATATTTTGCTGTCGGAAGGTTTCATTAATGAGCAGCAGTTAATCGAAGTGTTGGAATTCCAATTAGGGATTCCTCACATCCAGCTATACCGCCAACAGATCGATCAGCAAGCCATTGATCTCATTTCGCAGCGTCTTGCCGAACAATACCGGGTTCTTCCTTTGCGAATTGACGGGTCGAAGCTCATCGTAGCTATGGAGGATCCGTTGGATTATTATGCTCTTGAAGAGTTGCGTCTTGCCACCGGATACCGGATTGAACCGACAATTGCCTCGCGAGAGGAGCTTGCGCGCACGATTCGGCGTTATTACGGAATGCAGGAATCGGTGGACGAAATGCTGCAGCAGCTGCAGATGCATGAGGAAGAATCATTATCCGCCCAACTCGAAGACGAGCAATCCCCAGTTGTCAGAACGGTAAATCAATTAATTACACAGGCAGTTAATATGCGGGCGAGCGATATTCACCTCGATTCTCAAGATGATGAACTAGTAATTCGTTATCGTGTAGATGGCGTGCTTCGTACCGAGCGGACGCTTCCTAAGCATATGCAGAATGTTATTGTAGCCCGAATCAAAATTTTGGCCGACTTGAACTTGACTGAACGCCGTTTGCCTCAGGACGGCCGGTTCGAATGGCTCCACGATCATGCTCAATGGGACGTTCGCGTCTCTACTCTTCCTACGATCCATGGCGAGAAAGTCGTCATGCGGTTGCTCAATCAGCACCACGGCCTGACCGGGTTGGAACAGCTCGGTTTCACCCCACATAATTTAACTCAATTTCAGCAAGCAATACAATCGACATATGGCATTGTACTGCTGACCGGACCGACCGGCAGCGGCAAATCAACAACTTTATATGCGGCGCTATCTCAGCTTTATCACGAGGGCATCAATGTTATGACGATTGAAGATCCGGTCGAATATCAGCTGCCGGGAATCAATCAGGTGCAAGTCAACGCGGCAATTGGGATGACCTTTGCCCGCGGGTTAAGGGCGATGTTGCGTCAAGATCCGAATATTATTATGGTCGGAGAGATTCGCGATCTGGAAACGGCAGAAATCGCCATTCGAGCGGCGATGACCGGGCATCTTGTACTGAGCACCTTACATACGAACAGCGCTGTTAATACGATGACACGATTGATGGATATGGGGGTAGAGCCGTATCTTGTCTCCTCATCTCTGCTCTGTGTCGCCGGGCAAAGGCTCGTGCGGAAGGTCTGCCCGCACTGTGCGCGGCCATATAGACCTGCATTGGAAGAGTGCGAGTGGTTAGGACGATATAACTTGCCAGTCGATGGGTTGCGACGCGGCGAAGGGTGCGAAACATGCTCACGGACCGGATATCGGGGAAGACTGGCCATTCATGAGGTGCTGACGATGGATGATAAGCTGCGGATGCTCACCATGAATAAACGTCCGGATAGTGAATACCGTGCGGCGGCTGCCGAGCAGAACTTTGCCTCTCTATTCGAGGATGGTCTGCGCAAAGCGGCAGATGGTCTAACGACGATTAGCGAGGTGTTCCGCGTAGCGAGCCCGACGGATGAAGAACGGCAGGAAAGGGGTATGCAGAACTAAATGAGCATTTTAAAGCATTGGTCCGAGTGGCTTGCAATCGCAGTGGCCAAGGAAGCGTCCGACATGCATCTGTCACCTGATATGCCCCCGATGATGCGCGTGATGGGCGAATTGCAGGTGATGGGGAACCGCATTCTGACTGGAACGGACTGTACCGAGCTGTGTGAAGGGTTATTGTCGCAGCAGCAATGGAAGCAATTCGTCATCCGGGGGGATGTGGATGCCGCAATCCAGCACAGCGAGGCTGTTCGCATCCGTCTGCATGTGTATCGCATGCAAGGAAATCCATGTCTTGCGGCCCGGATCGTTCATAGCAAGGCGGCCTCCATCGATTCGTTGGGACTGCCAGAAATCACGCGACAGCTTATTCAACAGAAGCAAGGACTTGTGCTTGTCGTTGGTCCGACGGGCAGCGGGAAGTCGACTACGCTGGGTGCTTTTGTGAACGAATTGAATCGGACGAAGCCGCTCCATATTGTGACGCTGGAGGATCCGGTGGAAAAGGTGCATCGCTCCCAAAAAGGTCTTGTTCATCAAAGGGAAATTGGAATTGACACGCCTACGTTTTATGATGGCTTGCGTGCTGCGCTACGGCAGGATCCAGACATTATCGTCATAGGAGAAATGAGGGACAATGACACTATCTCGACAGCCCTGAGTGCTGCAGAGACGGGGCATCTCGTATTCGGAACTCTGCATACGTCCAATGCCGCCATGGCTATCGATCGGCTCATCGACAGCTTTCCAGGCGAGACGCAGCAGCATATCCGCTCGCAATTGGCGTCGGTGCTCGTTGGCGTAGTGGCGCAGCGTCTGGTGCGAAGACAGTATGAGAAGGGGATGACAGGCATATTCGAATTGCTGGTCAATATTCCAGCAGTGGCGCACTGCATCCGCTCGGGCAGGACACATCAATTGCCCGGTATTATGCTGACGAGCCGAGCCAACGGTATGATTACCTTTTCCCAAGCGTTTGCAGACGCGGCGGCCAGCGGACTCATAGCTTATGATGCGGTGCAGCCGGATATCGATAGAGGCGCAGAACTTGGAGAAGCGGTTCGAGGCGAACACTAAATTAAAGCGCTTATATATTTGGGTGAAATGAGGTTGTTAACGATGCCTGATTTTCATTTCCAGGCGATTGATGAATACGGTGTGTTCCGGCGCGGCGTCGTGAAGACGTCGACGAAGAAGCAAGCTGCGGAGCAGCTGCAAGCAAGGAACTGGTGGGTTACGAAGCTTGAGGATCGCAAAGGTCATTGGCTGCATCGCGATATTGCTCTTGGTGGACCGCGTGTGAAGGTAGGGGAGATGACTGTATTCTGCCGGCAGTTCGCCACGATGGTGCGTGCCGGTATCCCGCTGGCGGAATCCATTCGCATCCTTGCTGAGCAGACGGGCAATAAGCCGTTCGGCGAGGTGCTGCAGCAAGTGCTCGAGGATTTGGAGTCGGGCACGTCGTTGTCACAAGCTGCCGAACGATACCCAGGCGTATTTAGCCAAATGTTCGTTAACATGGTAAAGGCTGGCGAAGCATCGGGAAAGCTGGACGAGATGTTGGAGCGATTGGCCGTCTTCTATGAGAAGGAGCACCAAACACGCGAAAAAGTAAAATCAGCCATGATATATCCGATCATTATGCTCATCATGACCATCGTCGTCGTTACGGTATTAATGATATTCGTCATTCCGAAGCTCGTATACAGCTTCACGACGATGGACATCGAGCTGCCGCTGCCGACCCGGATTGTGATGGCAGTGAGCGAGTTCATGCAGCACTACAGTTATATTGTCATTCCGGTCATGGCGCTGCTTCCGTTTTTATGGATGTTCCTGAAGAAGCTGCCGCGCTTGAAGTACCCTTGGGACATGGCAAAGCTGCGCATGCCGGTGTTCGGCACGCTACAGCAGAAGCAAGCGCTGGCGCGGTTCACCCGAACGTTCGCTTCGCTCTTCGGCGCAGCGATACCGATTGTCGACACGCTGACCATTGCGGCTCGTGTCACTGGCAATGAAGTGTACGGCCGCATCATACGTGATGCGCGAGAAGATATCAAGAGCGGGCAGTCGTTGACGGAAACGTTCAGTGAGCATGCTTGGTTTCCCCCGATGCTGGTGCAGATGATGGCTGTCGGGGAACGGACAGGTAATTTGGATGAGATGATGGAGAAGGTCGCCGATTTTTACGAGCGCGACGTGGAAACGATGTCGGATCGCTTGAAGGCAATGCTTGAGCCGCTCATGATTGTCGTGCTTGCTGTAGTTGTCGGCTTCATCGTGCTGGCGGTTATGCTGCCGTCGTTCAAGCTGATGGACAATCTGAGGTAATCAGTATTCCTAAAGGTGCAAGTTCAAACAGGGGACCTTCCACAAAAATTATAGCGGTTTTACGGAAGTAAAACATATATCATTTTTCTAGAGAGGGGAAAGGTAAATCATGAGTATGACATGGGTACAGGAGCGGGTGAAGGCCGCTCGGAACGAAAAGGGGATGACGCTGATCGAGCTGCTGGCGGTTATCGTTATTCTGGGGATTATCATCGGGATTGCATCAGTCGTTATTATCGGTCAGTTCGATAAGGCAAGAGATGGTTCAGACGCAACATCAGAGAAAATTTTAATTGAAGCTGCTGAACGATACGTATTGGAAAAGAATTTGAATGTTCCTGACACAGGCACGCTTGAAGTTCAAGTTAAAGAAATGCTTAATGCAGGATATTTAAAAACAGAACCTAAAAAATCCAAAGAGAATAAGCCATATACAAAAGTTGTAATTTCGCGAGAATCGGGAAACACAGCTAAGCTCAATTTCACAGTAGAGTAAACATGAATTTTACAAAAAAAGAAAAGGGCTGTCCCAAAAGTCATCAAAATGACAAAAGGTAACTCGCAAGAGTTACCTTTTCCTTAGGGGGAACGATGATGGAAATGGCATTGTGGGTCGTTAGCTTCGCCCTGCTTGGGCTCTGCATCGGCAGCTTTCTTAACGTCGTCGCTTACCGGGTGCCGCGTGGGGAATCTGTCGTGGCTCCGCCTTCGCGTTGCCCCCACTGTGGGGAGCAGGTGCGGCCGTACGATCTGATCCCGGTCATCAGCTACATTATCCTACGGGGACGCTGCCGCTCTTGCGGTATGCCGATCGCGGCGCGCTATCCGTTGGTGGAGCTGTTGACGGGTGCCGCCTTCGCCGTCGTAGCCTGGAACATGCCGTGGAGCGGGGAAGCCATTGTCGGAGCACTGCTTAGTTCGGTCCTAATTGCAGTCGCGGTGACCGATATGGATTGGCGTATCATCCCGAACCGCATTCTTATATGGGGGATGGGACTCGGGGTATTCATGCGCTGCTTCATTCACCCGCTGCCATGGTGGAATTATGCGCTCGCTGCCGTTGTATGCTCGGGGCTGCTTCTTGTGCTTGCTATCGCAAGCAACGGTGGAATGGGCGGAGGGGATATTAAGCTATATCTATTCATTGGGATGGTGCTCGGTCTAGCTTCAGCGCTGTTGTCGCTGTTTACAGCGAGTGTGCTGGGGCTATTGTACGGCTGTGTACTTCTATGCTTCAAGCCTGCCTTCGGCAAAGACCGTTCTTTGCCGTTCGCGCCATTCATTGCTGTAGGCGCATGGTGGGCCTATTTGTACGGGGAAGAGTTTCTGCATGCGATGCTTCAATATATCGTTGCTGCATAGGAGGTGTGCGTATGAAGCTGCGTAGGAACAGCAATAGAAGAGTAGGGCTGGAGATTAACGATACGTGGCTGCAGGCTGCTGAAATTATTGAACAGCCGTCGGAAATCCAAGTTGTGCAGGCAAAACGGATGCCGCTGTCAGCAGGGATCGTCGTGGAAGGACGCGTCATTCATCCGGAGCTCTTGACGGCAGCCATCTTAGAGCTATGGGAGGAAGCTGGTTTTCAGTCGCGCGAGGTAATTTTCGGCATTCCAAGCGCTTTTGTGTTGATTCGGCATTATCAGCTGCCGTCTGTCGTGAAATCGGAGCTGAAAAAAATGATTGATATGGAGCTTGAGCTGCGAACTCGGTTGCCGTTCGCCGATCCGATTTATGATATTGTGTCTTATCCGCAATCTCCGATTGAACGAAAAAAAGAAGAGGATGAATTGGAGTTGGATCCAGTTCTGGCAGTCGGCAATGCTCACGATGAAGCTGCGGCTGCAGTCGTAACAGAACGGCGCATGACCACGTTATGGAGCAGGCTCCGAAGCGGGTTGCGCAGGCCCTCGCACCGTGATCAGCCTCATGTCGAATTAACGGTGCGCAGCGATGTATTGTTGGTAGCTGTGCCGAAATCGGAGATGATTCGGTACCGCGATGCGATGGAAGCTGCCAAGCTAGTGCCGCGCGTCTTCGACATCAAGCCATTGGCGTTGCATCGATTGCTGCCGCGCCTCCCGCAGGTAGACGATGCCCGTACATATGTTACGGCTAGCATACATGCGATGCATACGGATATCTTTCTCTTCCATCGCGGGCAGCTGCGTCTGACGAGGAGCTTATCCATTAACATATCCGCCTCCATATCGATGAGCGGAAGCAGAGTATCGTACTTGTCTGGGACGATGATGAATGAAACGGAGATATATGAATCGGTGTGCGATGAGTTGGCAATGGAATTGGAGCGGTTAATAGATTTTTACCGTTATTCATCCCAGCAGGAGAGTGAATCGATCCAGTTCGTGTTCATTTGCGGGGATACGGACGGCTTAAAAGCAATATATTCAGTGCTGGAACGGAAGCTGGACATGCCAGTCAGGATGATGGAGGAAACGGACGCGTTAACGACGGAGCTGGATGATCCTCTTTATCCATTTGCAGTTCCAGTTAGCTTGGCGTGTAGAGGAGGGGGCGTATGAACCTGATGCACAATACGGCGCCCATTCATCCAGAGCATATTAACTTGCTGCCGATTCGTCCGCGTCTCGAACAGCGTTTCCTGCTCTATTTATGGTCCGGCATCGGTGTGATGGTCGTTGCAGCTGCGTTGCTGACGTTCGCCTCCATTCAATATAGCCAAGGGACCGAACGCATGAAGGCGGATATGAACCGGCTGAGCAGTCAGATTGCCGAGGCGCGACTGCAGAAGGAGCCGGCCCCTGCTACAGTATTTTTCACACAATTGACAGGTCAATCTAATGCATTGAAAGCAGAGCGGCTCGACTGGGGAAGCATGTGGAATCGGTTGACTGATGCGATGCCAGATATGATGAACTGGAAGCGAGCTGACGCGGAATCCACCGCAGATGGCAGGACTGATATCATCAACATGTCATTCATTGCTCGCGATGCGGATGCTGTCGCGGCTTATCTATCTCTTTTGCAGTCAATGGATGAGGTGCAGTCCGTACAATTCCAGCAATGGTCAGGCAATACCGAGCAAGGAACCAATGTGGAGCCGCCGTTATTGGAAGTGGATTATATCGTCACGTTACGGCCGCGCGGCATGAGGGAGGCGACGAAGTGATATGGCGGACACGATAGGCAGACGAACGCAGTCCTCATTAAAGAGCAAGAAGCTCTGGTTAATTCTCATATGGGTAGGCGGGCTCTTGCTTCTGCTTGCCATCTTTCTGTTCGGATGGCTGCCTGTCCAAGAAGCGCGTCAACAACTCACTGCATTAGAAGATGTGGAGATGCTTGAAAAACGGCTTGCAAGCATAAGCAGTCAACCTGATCCGATCCAAACAACTGCAGCAGATTGGCTCAGGTGGCATCGGGCTGTCCCCGGGCAGCATGACGAGAGCGCATGGCTGCAGCAGGTGCGGGAGCTATCGCGCAGAACAGGGATTAACGTGAAGAAGCTGCGCTTCGTAGAGCGTCAGCTTCTGCTTGCCCCGTCCGAGCAGAGGCTGGAAGAAGCCGATGCGAATGCGGCAGGAGCGGCATCAGGCGCCGAGAATGAATTCGGCGATGAAGGTGCACCTCCCTTAGTGGAGGAGAGGGCGCAGTTGGCAAACGAAGGAACTCCTGCGATTGAACAGTGGACGTATGAGCTGGAAGGAGCGGCTGATTACGAAAGCTGGTTGTCGTGGCTGTCAGATATACAGCGGCAGGAGCGGCTGCATCGACTGGAGAAATGGACCATGCAGCATTCGTACAGTATTGATATGGCTGCTACAGACAGCCACAGTAAGGAGCTGTACAATGTGCAGCTGACCATTCATGTGTATACATCCCCTGGTACTGACGCACTGGCGACAAGTTGACAGCTCTATTAGAAGTCCGGTGAAAAGTTAGACAAACTGCAAAAGTGCGTGTCAATGGGGTATTGAGCGTCGTTTACATGTACAATTACATCCTATGCCCCGAATATCGTCTGTTTTTACAAATTTGCATGCATATTTGCAGTTCCTCAAGTTGCCGATAGCAGGACTCGACGGTATCTACAGACTTCTGGCCGTTATTCACCAGACTTCTAGAGACATGCTACTAGTAAAAGAAGCGCTGGTTGCGCATGTCAATCATCAACGGTAAGTGGCGTGACGGTGGTAATCATTGATTGTCGTGAAGGCCACATCTAATTATACATCGTAGAACGTAAAAGCAACCGGAGGCGGCAAACCTCCGGTTGTTCCTTTTGCTCCCTATGCTCCCTATGTTCCTTACTGTTCGCGGCGCGGCTCCCAATCGGGAATGCCGATGCAGATGCCGCCATCAATGATGATCGACGTGGAACGATCGCTATTGTTCCGCGGCAGGAGCCGATTTTGGGACCCTTGCAAATCCATATTGCCGCCTATAGCGAGCGTGCCGCCAAAGTCAAATATAACGTTGTTATTCACAGTTAGCTTATCCTTCACGAGAATATCCCCACGCACCTCTATTTTTGAAATTGTACTAGGGTCGGATTTGGCTTGAAGTAGAATATTTCCTGCTATAATATCACGAGTATGAGCGGAATCGATAAAGATGAGGTTATGGGCAATCAGGTTGTTGACAACGACAATGCGGTCTCCTCCCACTGTAGAATTCCCGCTGGTGGTGATGTTTTCAGCGTATAGCAGTTCGGTTGCCAGCAGTTGGGCATTGTCGTTTACCTCCAGCTTGTTTTTTACTATGATACGATTCGCCTTGATAACAGTGCGTTCGATCGTAGCTCTGTACTCATTTTTCCAGTCGCTTGCAACAAGCGGACCGTCAATAATGAGATCGCCATGAATCGTCAAATGTCCGCCATTATGCAACGTTAGCGATGAGAGATGCATGTTCCCGTAAATCTCTACGTTAACGTAAGAGTCGTATGTAAGGCTGCCCCCAACGATATTCACTAGTCGATTGGGAGCGCCGATAGTATAGGAGCTTCGCTCCCCATTTCGATCGATAACAGCATTACCCAGAGCAATCGTTTCTCCAGCCAAGGCTTCCGGCTTGTCTACTTCAGACAAATCATATTGGCACTTGCTTCCGCAGCTGCGATCAGGGGAGGGGGCTGTCATTGCCGAACTTTCCTTTTGCTTTTCCTCTAAAAATTTTCCGATAGGCGTCTGCAAGTCAGAATGCTTGCGAATAACAACATCCTCAGCTTCGTTCTCTTCATCGTCGCTTTGTTTGAGATATATGGGCGGGTCTTGCCAATCATTGTGGTGCGGATCCTTGAATTTTCCCTGCAGCAGCAGCTTATCCAGCGTACAGTCACGATCGTCCGGATTCGGGGATACGACCGTTTCTCCGAAGCGCGGCGCCTTTAAAAAGGAATAGACCATTTCTTTCTTGCCTTTCTGCAAGGAGGCTTCGCTCTTCATATAGAAGCGGTCAGATTGTGCGTCGGGAAATACATCGGTTACATCGTTCATGCACACGGTCGTCGACCAGCCGCTTCCCGTCTGTACGGTTTTATTCCCCATTCCCGCGTAAGTGTTGCGATAATGCTCCGAAGCGACTGGCGAGCCGCCTATCTTGCGTTGGTATTGGTTTAAATAGCTAATGTAGCTTTCCATATTGCCTACCGTTATTTCCTGGGCAATGCGCTGCTCCGAGCTTAAATGCTGCTGCACCACACCGGTGCCGACGACCTGGAGCAAGAGCGGGACGGTAAGAAATAATAGGATCATGCACAAAAAGACAATCATCATAGCGCTGCCGCGTTCACGGCGCAGTATGTTCAAGCACAAATGCAACTTGTTCACGATATCAGTTCCTTTCCTTCAGATAACTCCTGCCGAGCTCAACGGAACGTTACGGGCAGCTTGCGGCATACCCCGCGGGCGGAGGGTCATCATCCGCGGCAGCATGTTCCACCAGATTCAGCATAATAACAAGCAATGATGTCCAGCTGCATTACCGATCCTTCATCAACTTTGCCGTAATCGTGTAGCGTGAATTGGCATTGCCGGACGTTAGCTCGGGCCGCCCCATCGAGTCTCTGCTGATGCTCTGGAATTCCAGCACTGCTTCCAGAAGGCTGCCTGCCTGAGCGATGGCGGGAAACTCCGCCGTATTCACCGACGTTCCATCCGGCAATTGAATGATGCGGATTAGCGGAGCGGCCGGCATGCTATGGGCAAGCGAATACAGGTAACGATAGCGATCAGGATGCGACTTCAAGGTTACGGAAGTATCGGCAAGCTTGACCATCACTTCTTCGTCAGTTAGGTCGGAGGCGGAGGGAACAGAGAATGAGTACACATTCCACTCCTCTGTCGATGAATGATGGATGATGGCCCGGTAGTCCTTGCCAACTCGAAGTCTAATCTCCTGCGGAGACGAGAGTGCGGCGAGAGAAGCTTCCGATATGAGATGATGGAATTGCTTGCTTGTCCAGCGGACGGATGTCTCTTGCATTTGTGCGGCAGTAACCATATTGCTGTTCGTTTGCAAGCTCCACCAGAAGGTCAGGGCTCCGCCCAGAATGACGGAAGTGATGAGCAATGCCGCCATCAGCTCCAGCAGCGTCAACCCGCGTTCATTGCGGATGCGGGACGGTATGTGCATCATGATCCCTCCCATGAGACCGAGACCGTCAGCAGCATCGGCCGATTGTGATAGGATGGTTCGTTCATGTAGACGATCGATTGTACGACAGCTTGATGGTCAGCAGATATGGGTGCGGGGGCGGCGCCGTCTACATATGACTGTAGCGGATGGATGGTCACTTGGTATGTGTTGGCTTGGCCAGGATGGGCGCGCACATCGTCACGGGTGATGCCGCTCGGCCCGATCGATTGCGGTTGGGAACGATATTTATGTATGAATGATTCCGCGATCGTGACAGCTTCGTGAGAGCGGCCCATTGACTTGTCCGTCTGCTGCACAAAGCCGCTCATGGTGATAAAAACGATAAGCAGCATGCTAAATATGGCGGTAGCAGCCAGCACTTCGATCAGCGTCAGGCCGTCTCTGCGATACAGCTTAAAAGAAAAGCGCTTTAACATTAAGCGGGCAAACATGCGGGAACACCTTCCTTTATGAAGTGATCCAATAGGACTTGAGAATGATAGGTGAGACCATTATACCACTTATTCCGTAATTTGACAGTTGATTCTGTGAAAATATGATTACAAGATCGTGTTCAAAAGGGGGCTTTTTGAACAACCTCTACAATAACGACGAATATCCTTACATCGTCCGGTCCAATTCGACAAGAGACGATGTAAGGATGATAGGGTCTGTATGGAGCAGAAATCGAGAGCTACACGTCTGGATGTCTTAAACGAGCATTTTGCGGAATTCCGTAGTTAATAGTGGCACGACTTCGAACAAATCCCCGACGATGCCGTAATCCGCCACTTGGAAGATGGGAGCTTCCGGATCGATGTTGATCGCAATGATGACACGTGATTGGCTCATTCCCGCCAAATGCTGAATTGCGCCACTGATGCCGCAAGCAAAATAAATTTCAGGTGTGACGACCTTCCCGGTCTGACCGATTTGTAAAGCGTAGTCACAATAACCGGCATCGCAAGCCCCGCGTGATGCGCCGACTGCTCCGTTCAACACGAGGGCCAGCTGTTCAAGCGGCTTAAAGCCCCCCGCGCTTTTGACGCCACGGCCACCGGAAACAATAATTTTGGCTTCGGCCAAATCAATCGAACCGCTCATCTTCGTGACGACATCACGAACTACGGTCCGCAGCGAAGGTGCAGGAGCGGGAAGCGCAACGACAGCAGGGGAAGATACCGTCGCATGTGTAGGCAGCGTACCGTTTTCCGGTGTAAATGCTGGAAAGTTATTCGGCCGAATCGTAATAATCCACGGGTTCGATTGAGTCGTAAATCGTCGGGTCTCAAATGCTTTGCCTGCATACACCGGACGCCGGAAGGCGAATCCGTCCGTGTCTTGCGAAATCGAGATGACATCGGAGATTTGCCCGGTGCGAAGGTGTGCAGCCAACATTGGGGCGAGATCGCGTCCCATCGCAGTATGTCCGAAGAGGACGACCTCTGGCGACTCTTGTTCCACGAAAGCGCGCAACGCAGAGAAGTACGCCTCCGAGTCGTAATATTTATATCGCTCATCCTCGGCGCAATACACATGAGCGATTCCAGGGATAGATAAACTTAGTACCGCTTCCTGCAGTCCATATCCAATCGCAAGAACAATAATCCGATCGTCGGAAGAGGCCATCTGCTGAACGGCGTCAAGCGCCTCGAACGTTACCTGACGCAGTTGGTTTCCCCGCATTTCGGCGATGACAGCATAAGTGCAGCTCATATCGCAGCACTCCTTTCTTATAATCATCCATGTTGTTGGTCTCTTAAGAAGTTGCTTCAACGTACATTTCATGCTCAAAAATACATGTTTGAATGCTCTTTAAATGGAAACAGATGTCAGAGACATTTTGCTTCCTCATGCAGCAAGCGAATTAGCTCTTGTACTTGAGCAGCAGCATCGCCTGCAATCATTCTGCCTGCTTGACGCGGCGGCGGCGGCTCTAACGCTAGACGTTCTGTTCGGGGCTCCAGCGCCGCTTCTTGAGACAGCTCAGCTGCAGAGACTACGCGAATTGGCTTGCGCTTTGCTTTCATAATTCCGGGAAGAGAGGGGTAACGTGGTTCATTCAGCCCTTGCTGCGCTGTGAACAGGGCGGGCAACGATACATCGAGAAGTTCCGCGTTCCCTTCGGCATCGCGTTGAACTTGAACTAAGCTGTCTCCCGTCCTTTCTAGTCCGGTAATCGCGGATACGTGCGGCATATTGAGCAGAGTCGCGACGCGAACCGCAACCTGGGCGCTGCCTTGATCCACGCTGAAATGACCGCCAAAGATGATGTCCGGCTGCTGCTCCTGCAGAATGGATGCAATCCAGGATGACACGATATATTCATCATCTGACGTTCCCCGGCCCTCTGGAGGAACGATATGGATAGCATCATCGGCACCCATGGCTAGGGCGGTGCGCAACGCTTCCTGTGAACGTTCTGGACCTGCGGTTAGTACCGTTACGGTGCCGCCATGCGCTTCTTTCCAGCGCATAGCTTCTTCTAGCGCGTATTCGTCGTAAGGATTAATGACCCACTTTACCCCATCTTCCGAAAGCACTCCGTCTGTGAGGACGACTTTTTCTTCGGTATCGAATGTTTGCTTGATGAGGACAAAAATGCTCATAAAATCACCTCGAGTTATGGCTTCTTTAATACATGATATGCTCGGACGAGCAAGATATCTCCTGTTTAACCCATTGTCAACTCGGGGATATGAATTGCATTTTTTCTATTAAGCCTACATATCCATCAAGCAAGGGCAATCCTCTGGTTGTTGTGTCACAGCAGGGGATGCATTTGTTCATATCAGACATCGGTGGAGGGGGATAGAATGCTAATTTATGTTAAATGGCTTGTCTTTATTATCGTTGCTTCCATCGGTGTCGGCATGTTTGTCGAAATTTGATTTGCAGGCGTGTGCTCTATATGCGTCACGGTCAAGCAGGCGACCCGGTATCGAAGCGGTCGGTTCGGACGATGCAGGCGCTCGGACAGAAACTCAGCGAAGGCAAGCTGTGACGAGATTTTCCAAGTGGTCTTATGCACGCAGTGTTGTTCTATGGGTTTATCTACTTGCCAATCGACTTGATGGGGGCGTAACGTACGCAGCGCGTGACGCAAGCGCTGGTCCGTCTGCTGCATGAGGCACTCCACTATTGTGACGGCCTGACCCCACACGTATCATACGTTGAAAGAAGAATATCCGGACTGTGGACTGCAACCGGACATCCAAGGAAAATCCAAGTATTTCATCACACGGAATGGTTACATAAGCTGTGGCTGGCCGGCAGGCTGCGTCCCGTTCACTCGCTCCAGAAGCAGGTAGCATGGCATGACTCCTGTTACCTGGCGCGCTCCAACGGAGTGCTGGTAGCGCCGAGACAATTGCTGAAAGCGATTCCCGGCCTAGATCTGCTCGGACTGGAACGGCACGCATGAATGTCATGTGCTGCGGTGCGGGCGGAGACCGCATGTCAAGTGACCACGATAAAGTGGTTGGTACGGGCCAAGGGGGCAATACGCAAGTTGATGATGGTTGCGAGTGCATGATTGAGGAGGGACGAAGGTGAAGAAATGGAACGAGGTGGAGCGGGCGGCCGTGATCGGATCGGGCGTCATGGGAGCCGCCATCGCGGGGCAATTGGCGAATGCGGGCATCTCCTGCTTGCTGCTTGATATGATTCCGCCAGCGTTAACGGTGGAAGAAGAGAAAGCGGGTCTGAGCCTGGAAGACTTCCGCGTTCGCAATCGGCTGGCGAGGTCTGCGGTGGAGCGGCTGAAGCGAAGCAATCCGGCATCATTATATGTGGAAGCGTTCGCAGAGCGGATTACTCCCGGCAATACGACCGACCATATGGCGGAGCTGCAGCGCGTGGATTGGATTATTGAAGCGGTGACCGAACGGCTGGACATTAAATGTGCCGTATTGGAAGCAGTGGAACGGCAATGGCAGGAAGGAACGTTGGTCAGCACGAATACGTCGGGCATTTCCGTCGACCTCATGCTGGAAGGCAGGACAGAAGCGTTTAAAGGCTCTTTTGTCGGCACTCACTTCTTCAATCCGCCGCGCTACATGCATCTGGTAGAGCTGATTCCTGGAACCGATACGAAGACGGAAACACTGGCACAGGCAAGAGAATGGTGTGAACGCCGGCTCGGCAAAGGAGTCGTTGTAGCGAAGGATACGCCGAATTTCATTGCCAACCGCATCGGAACGTATGGATTGCTCATGACATTGAAGGAAATGGAAAGACTCGGCTTAAGCATCGAGGAGGTCGATACGCTCACTGGACCTGTCATGGGACGCCCGAAGAGCGCCACCTTCCGCACGCTGGATCTGGTCGGGCTTGATACGTTCCAGCATGTGGCGAACAATGTGGCTGAACAGGTGCAGTGCGATGAAGAGCGCGCCGCGTTCCAGCTCCCTGCCTGGTTTCAGGAAATGGTTCAGCGCGGCTGGATCGGGGAGAAAAGCGGGCAAGGATTTTACCGCAAAGAGCGGACAGGAGCTAGCGCCGATCCAATTCGAGCCGTGAGATGGTCGGATTGGAGCTATGAACCGCGCAAGCCGGTGAAGTCTGCTTCGCTGGAGCAGGCGAAGCGCGCCAAAGGAACGGAGGCAAAGCTGCAGGCCATATTGAAGCTAAGCGATGCTCATGCGCAGTTCGTCTGGAATGTGCTCAAGCATGTGCTCTGCTATTCCGCTGCTAAGCTAGGGGAGATTGCCGACGATATTCGCGTCATCGACAAGGCGATGCGCTGGGGATTCAACTGGGAGCTCGGTCCGTTTGAATATTGGGATGCGATAGGCGTGCGCGCCAGCGTGGAACGGATGGAAAGGGAGGGAACAACGGTCCCTTCATGGGTGACGGATTGGCTCGCAGCGGGCCATGAACAGTTCTATGAACGTCGACCGGAAGGGGTGTTCCATGTTTCGCGCGGAGAATGGAAGCTGGTGGAGACAGACCCAGAATTGGTATCGCTCCGTGAATGCAAGGAGCAGGGGAAGACCATTACGCGCAATTCGGGAGCGAGTCTGATTGATATTGGGGACGATGTGGCCTGCCTTGAATTCCATTCGCCGAACAACGCGATCGGCGAAGATATATTGTCGATGATTCAGAAAAGCGTGGATATTGTTTCCCGCGATTACAGAGGTATGGTCATTGCCAATGAAGGCCGCAATTTCTGTGTCGGCGCCAATATTATGCTGCTTCTAGCAGAGGCGCAGGCCGAAGAATGGGATGAAATCGATCTGATCATCCGTCAGTTCCAGAATACGATGATGAAGCTGAAGGCGCTGAATCGTCCCGTCGTGGCCGCACCACACCAGATGACGCTCGGCGGCGGCGTGGAGGCGTGTCTGCCGGCCGATATGATTTTGTTCAGCGCGGAGACGTATTTCGGCCTCGTCGAGACGGGAGTCGGCCTCATTCCGGGAGGAGGCGGTTGCAAGGAAATCGCCTTGAGGCTGTCCAAGCGCTTCCCGCACCCGGAGGATGATGTCACGCAGCCGCTGCTGCGCGCCTTCGAAACGATTGCGATGGCCAAAGTATCTGGCAGCGGGCATGATGTGGAACGGCTTGGATATATGAGTCCGCAGGATAGGGTACTCATCCCAAGCGCACGCAGAGTGTTCGAGGCGAAGCAGGCGGTGCTGTCACTTGATGCTGCCGGGTATTGGAGAACGGCGGCGGATGCAGGCAAGCCTACGATTCGCGCAGCAGGCCGAGAAGGGCGAGCTGTGCTGCAGCTGGCGGTCTCGTCCATGCTCGAAGGCCGATATATTAGCGAGCATGATGCCAAAATTGCGCGCAAGCTGGCCCGCGTATTGACGGGAGGTGACGTTCCGGCCAATCGTCTCGTCTCTGAAGCGCACATGCTGGATCTGGAGCGCGAAGCGTTCCTGTCGCTGTGCGGAGAACCGAAGACGCAGCAGCGGATGCAGCACATGTTAAGCAAAGGCAAGCCGCTGCGGAATTAAAGGCAGCCCTGCATATGCCCAGGTTATCAGGAAGGAATATGGATGCGATGTGAAAAGGAGGGGCTTATATGGAAGCAAGCGCTTCCTCCCGTTCAGGGCGCGAGGCGGTTATTGTTGCCGCCGTGCGAACTCCCGTAGGAAAAGGCAAGCGCGGCGCCTTGGCGGAGACGAGAGCGGAAGATTTGGGCCGCGCTGTAATAAGGGCGGTATTGGAACGCGCGCCAGCCTTGCAAATGGCCGAGGTAGAGGACGTTATCCTTGGCTGTGCCATGCCGGAAGGCGAACAAGGCTTAAATGTAGCGCGGGTGATTGCATTGCATGCCGGGTTGCCGTATTCGGTGCCCGGAGTCACGATCAACCGCTTCTGCTCATCGGGGCTGCAGGCGATTGCCTTCGCGGCGGAGCGCATCATGGCGGGAGCGGCAGATGTCATTATCGCGGGCGGAGTGGAGAGCATGTCGCATGTGCCGATGACCGGCTTCAAGCTGGCTCCGCATCCCGAGATAGCGGACACGATGCCGGAATTGTACATGAGCATGGGACATACCGCGGAACGGGTGGCGCAGGCGTATGGCATCTCCAGAGAGATGCAGGACGCCTTTGCGCTGCAGAGCCATGAGCGGGCGGCCGCGGCGCAGGCGGCGGGCGCATTCGATGCCGAGCTCGTCCCGGTGCAGGCGGCGCGTACGCGCGCGGAAGCGAATGGCCGCTTGCGCACCGTGACGGAGCCGTTCGCGCATGATGAATGTGTGCGCCCGGATACGAGCCTCGAAGCGCTCGGCATGTTGAAGCCGTCCTTCAGCATGGGGGGAACGGTGACGGCCGGCAACTCCTCGCCGTTCAGCGACGGCGCAGCAGCCTTGCTCCTCATGAGCCGGGAGCGGGCGGAAGCGCTTGGTCTGGAGCCGCTTGCCGTGTACCGGACGTTCGCCGTTGCGGGCGTTCCGCCGGAAGTAATGGGCATCGGCCCGACAGAAGCGATTCCGAAGGCGCTCCGTCAGGCTGGGCTGCAGGCTGATGACGTGGCGCTGTACGAGTTGAACGAGGCGTTCGCCGCGCAATGCTTGGCCGTCATACAGCAATTGCGCTTGAACCTGGAGCGGGTGAACGTGAATGGCGGCGCCATTGCGCTCGGGCATCCGCTCGGCTGCACCGGAGCCAAGCTGACGACGAGCCTGCTCTATGAGCTGCGCCGGCGCGGCGGCGGCTATGGCGTAGTGTCTATGTGCATTGGAGGCGGAATGGGGGCGGCCGGGGTATTCGAGGTGCTTGCCCCGGCCTCGGTATAAAGCAGCAATCCAGTAATGAAGGAGGAATTGCATATGGGTGCAACTTCCGAAGCGAGACAGGTTGGAGGCGGCTTTCTAATCTTTGATTCGGATCCGGCGCTGGTCGTTACACCGGAAGACTTTACAGAAGAGCAGCGCATGTTCGCGGAGACGACACGCGCTTTTTTGGAAGGGGACGTTCTGCCTCAAGATGAGCACATCGAGCGGTTGGATTATGAATTGACGATTCGCCTGATGCGGAAGGCAGGCGAGCTCGGACTGTTGGCGGCAGATGTGCCCGAAGCCTACGGCGGACTCGGACTGGATAAGGTAAGCTCGACACTTATTAACGAAACGCTCGCCCAAGCATCATCGTTCGCCCTGTCCATAGGGGCACACGTTGGCATCGGCACCTTGCCTATCGTGTTCTTCGGTACGGAGGCGCAGAAGCAGAAGTATCTGCCTGACTTGGCATCCGGCGCGAAGATCGCGGCGTATTGCTTGACGGAGCCGACTTCGGGCTCGGATGCGCTTGGAGCGCGCACCACCGCCAAGCTATCGGAGGACGGCAAGCATTATATATTGAACGGCTCGAAAATTTACATTACAAACGCCGGATTCGCCGATATTTTCATCGTGTATGCGAAGGTGGATGGCACGCAGTTTTCGGCCTTTATATTGGAACGCGAGATGGAAGGCTTCAGTATCGGTCCGGAAGAGAAGAAAATGGGAATCAAGGGCTCATCTACCTGCCCGCTATACTTCGAGGACGTGCACGTCCCGATCGAGAACGTGCTCGGGGAGATCGGTAAAGGCCATCTCATCGCATTCAACATCCTGAATATCGGCCGCTTCAAGCTCGGCGCGGGCTGCCTCGGCGGTGCGAAGGAGACAGTGGCCCTCGCTGCGGCATATGCCAATACACGCGAGCAATTCGGGAAGCCGATAAGCCAGTTTCCACTCATCGGGAAGAAGCTGGCCGAGATGAATATCCTGACCTATGTGCTGGAGAGCATGGTATATCGGACATCCGGCTATATCGATGACATGCTGAAGAATCTGGATCATGCGGATGCGGAGGCCGGCAAGCAATCGGCTAAGGCCATTGCTGAATATGCGATGGAGTGCTCCATCAATAAAGTGTTCGCCAGCGAAGCGCTGCATACCATCGCTGATGAAGGGGTGCAAATTCACGGCGGATACGGTTACGTCCAGGAATACAAGGTCGAGCGAATTTACCGCGATGCGCGCATTAATCGGATTTTTGAAGGGACGAATGAGATTAACCGTCTGCTCATTCCGGGCACGCTGCTCAAAAAAGCAATGAAAGGCGAGCTTCCGCTAATGGAGCGGCTTGAGCAGCTTCAGGAGGAAGTGCTCTCGTATAGTGTTGCGGAAGGCGACGGTCCGCTTGTGGAAGAAGAACAGCTGCTGTCGCAGATGAAGACGCTATTCCTTATCGTGGGAGGCTCCGCAGTCCAGAAGTTCGGCACCCGCATCGAAGAGAAGCAAGAGGTTCTGTCCCATCTCGCTGACATGATCATTCAATTGTATGCGGGAGAAAGCGCCTTGCTGCGCACGAAAAAGATCGTTGAGCGCTTCGGAGAGGAGAAGGCGGATCTTGCGATTCAGATGACGCGCGTCTATTTGCGCGAAGCGCTGCAGGTGATGGAGCAACGTGCCAAAGAAACGCTGCAGGAAGCGGCGAGCGGCGACGTGCTTCGCACGCAGCTGTCCCTCTTGAAGAAATTTACGCGCGCATCCTCCCTGTCCACCCTTGCACTTAAGCGGGACATCGCGGCAAGCGTGATTAAATCTGAGCGCTATATCGTCTATTAATGAGCACGATGAACTGCCGCAACAACATTTCTCATACTGAGAGAGGAAGGGGAGGGTAGCAATGCTCGGCGAACGGACTTGGCTTCGCCATTATCCTGCAGAAGTGGCACCGTCCTTCGACTATCCCAAGCACAACGTCGCGCAGCTGCTGATTCAGGCCGTCGCAGATTATCCGGAGCGGCCCGCCGTTGAATTTTTGGGTGTGTCGCTAACGTATCGGGAGCTGCTTGAATCGGCTTACCGATTTGCGAATGGATTGCAGTCGTTAGGCGTGAAGACTGGCGACCGCGTTGCCCTAATGATGCCGAACTGTCCGCAGATGGTTATCGCATACTACGGCACGCTGCTCGTCGGAGGCATCGTCGTGATGACGAACCCGCTGTATATGGAGGGTGAGCTGACGTTTCAATTAAATGATTCCGGAGCAAAAGTCATCGTGACGTTGGACATTTTGTTCCCGCGCGTACACCATGTGAAGCGCAGCACTCCGCTGCAGCAATTCATTGTCGGGTCCATTCAAGAATATTTGCCGTTTCCGAAAAACTTGCTCTATCCGTTGAAAGCGAAAAGAGATGGTCAATCGCTGGACATACCGGATGTGCCGGGCGTGTTCCGCTTCAAGTCTTGGCTGAAGTCGTGTCCTGCGGAGCCGGTCAGCTATCCGGTCGATGCGGAGCGCGATATCGCGATGCTGCAATATACGGGCGGGACGACAGGCATGGCAAAAGGCGTCATGTTGACGCATTACAATCTGGTCTCCAACACGCTGCAAACCGCGAATTGGTTCATTGACGCCCACAGGGGAAAGGAAATCTTTCTGGCGGCTTTGCCCTGCTTCCATGTGTTCGGTCTGACGGTGCTGTTGAACTACGCGATGCATCTGGCAGGCATTCTCGTGCTGCTGCCGCGCTTTGAGACGAAGCAAGTGCTGGAGACGATTCAGAAGAAACGGCCAACCGTCTTTCCGGGAGCGCCGACGATGTACATTGCAATCAATCACCATAAGGAGGTTCATAAGTACGACCTCTCCTCTATCAAAGCATGCGTAAGCGGATCCGCGCCGCTGCCATTGGAAGTGCAGGAGCGCTTCGAATCCATCACGGGCGGCCGGCTCATTGAAGGTTATGGGTTGACCGAGGCTTCGCCGGTCACGCATGCGAATCCGCTGAAGGGCCTGCGCAAGAACGGAACGATCGGTATCCCATTTCCAGATACGGAGGCGATGGTTGTTCATCCAGATACAAGAGAGCCGCTGTCTGTCGGTGAGATCGGAGAGCTCGCCGTACGCGGACCACAGGTGATGATAGGGTACTGGAATCGGCCGGAAGAGACGAAAGCAGTGCTCAACGAGGGATGGCTGCTGACGGGAGACATGGCGAAGCTGGATGAAGACGGATTCTTTACGCTCGTAGACCGGAAAAAAGACATGATCAATGCCAGCGGCTTCAAAGTGTACCCGCGCGACGTGGAAGAGGTGCTGTTCGAGCATCCGTCGGTCAAGGAAGCTGTCGTCATCGGCGTGCCCGATCCGTATCGCGGCGAGACGGTCAAAGCCTTTATCGTCCGGGCCGAAGGCTTGGACGTGAGCGAGGAGAAGTTGGAGGAATGGTGCCGCGCAAGACTGGCGGCCTTCAAGGTGCCGCGCATTTATGAATTCCGCAGCGAGTTGCCGAAGACGATCGTCGGCAAAGTTCTGCGGCGTAAATTGATTGAGGAGGAGGGGCTGCGCAGGCAGCAGGGTGAAGAGCCGAATGAAAAACCGGATGAGTAGAAGGGGGACGAAGCGAATCCGCTCATTCTGAATAGAGTGGCATCCATATAGGACATCGTAAATTACATCTAATCAATGGCCGATCGTTGGCACTGGCGATCGGCCGATTTTTTTATAGACAACATAAAGGATAGGAGATGTAATCTTTGGGATGATCTGTAGATAGGCGTCGTATATACTAGTAAGAAGAAATGCATATATACCATCGCGGTTAACTACAATAAATAGCTTGAACAATTGTGAGGTGCGCACATGAGTAAAGAGAATGATGATCAGATGAAGCGCTGGAGCGAGTTGGCCGAACAGGCCCAAGCTTCCTTTTGGGGATATTTGGGCTGCGAACTGGTGCGAGTGGATGAACATGAGGCTGTCGTAAGGCTGAAGGTGGAACAGCATCACCTGAATATGATGGGCATCGTCCATGGAGGCGTATTAAGTTCTTTGCTCGACAATACGATGGGGATTGCCGCCGCTGCAGTCAGGCCGCACGAGAACGTCGTGACAAGCAACTTGAATGTCCATTTCGTGCACCCGTTGAAGAGCGGGACGCTGGAAGTGCGCGCCCATGTCGTGAGCGCCACGAAACGCATGCTTACATTATATGGAACGGTTACCGACGAACAAGGCAGATTGGGAACGATGGGAACCGGCACTTTTGTCGCTAAGGGGTAGCTTATCGGTTGACTTTTAGCGCCATTTTGTCATAATGACGTTAAGCTGCCTATTGCTCGGCAAGGGTGAAGAGGGGGGACGAACTGCCATGAAGGCGTTGGTCGTAATTGATTATACGAATGATTTCGTTATCGGCCGGCTTCCGTGCGGACAGCCGGCTATTGATATTGAAGACCGCATTGCGGATCTGGTGGAGAAGTTTGCGGCTGCAGACGATTTTGTCACGATGGCGGTCGATATGCATGAAGAGCAGGATCCTTATCATCCGGAAGCGGCGCTGTTCCCGCCGCATAACATTAAAGGTACGGATGGACGGCATTTGTATGGCCGAGTGCAAGAGGTATACAAGCAGAACGAAGCTCGCATTTACTGGATGGATAAGACACGCTACAACTCGTTTTGCGGAACGGACTTGGACCTGCGGCTTCGTACCCGAGGCATTCAAGAAGTACATCTGGTTGGCGTGTGCACAGACATTTGCGTGCTGCATACGGCGATCGAAGCCTATAATCTAGGCTACAAGACTGTCATTCATGAGGATGCTGTCGCCACGTTTAATGGACAAGCACATGAATGGGCCTTGCAGCATTTCCGCAATACATTAGGAGCTCAAATCGTTCGCGGCTATTAACGATAGAAGCTCCGCTCGACAGTAGGGACCTCAGAAAGAAGGATGAACAGATGAATACGTCTATGGCGTTACACACGGATAAATATCAAATCAATATGATGTATGCACACTGGAAGCACGGTACGCACAACCAGCATACGGTATTTGAGGCTTTTTTCCGCAAGCTGCCATTCCACAACGGTTACGCGGTGTTCGCTGGACTTGAACGTATTGTGGAGTATATCGAACAGCTTCGCTTTATGGAAGAGGATATCGAATATTTAAGTGAACAGGAAGAGCAGTACGATGCAGAATTCCTCGAGGAACTGCGGAATTTCCGGTTTACCGGACATATTGATGCGGTCCGTGAAGGCACGCTCGTCTTCGCGAATGAACCGCTTATTCGTGTGGAAGGACGCGTCTTTGAGACACAATTAATTGAAACCGCACTTTTGAACTTCATGAATTTCCAAACGTTGATTGCGACAAAAGCATCGCGAATTAAGCAGGTGGCGCACAACGATATTTTGATGGAATTCGGAACAAGACGGGCCCAGGAAGCGGATGCGGCTTTGTGGGGAGCGCGGGCGGCTTACCTTGCAGGGTTCCATGCCACTTCGAACATGCTGGCGGGCCGACGCTTCGGCATTCCGACGAAAGGCACGCATGCGCACGCTTGGGTACAGAGCTTCGAGGACGAGCGAGAGGCATTCGAAGTGTTCTCCGAGGCGCTGCCTAACCAAGTGACGCTCCTGGTCGATACGTACGATACGCTGCATAGCGGCATTCCGAATGCCATTCAAATCGGCCTTGAGCTGAAGAAGCGTGGCAAAGAACTGCAAGCGATTCGTCTGGATAGCGGCGACATCGCGTATTTGTCGATCCAGGCGCGGAATATGCTCGACGAAGCCGGTCTGACGGATGTGCAAATTTGCGCTTCCAATGATTTGGACGAGTATACGATCTCTGACTTGAAGCTGCAGGGCGCGCGCGTTGATTTGTGGGGCGTCGGCACGCAGTTGATTACAGCATCGGATCAGCCTTCGTTGGGCGGGGTGTATAAGCTGGTCTCCCGGGAAGTCAGAGGAGAAATGCACCCGACGATCAAAATATCGGCGAATCCCGAAAAGGTGACGACACCAGGCAAGAAGGATGTATACCGCATTATTCATAAGAAAAAGAAGAAGGCTATCGCCGATTACATCTGCTTATCGGAAGAAGATGATGTGGAACGCCGTTCCAAAATTAAATTGTTCGATCCGATTCACCCGTATATGCACAAATATGTAGATCAATATGATGCGGAACGACTGCTGCAACCGGTGTACCGTGACGGTGAACTGCTATACAGCCGACCGTCGCTGGAAGAGATTCGCGACTATCACAAGCAGCAGCTGCAGCTATTCTGGCCGGAATACTTGCGCAAGACGAATCCAGAGCGATACCATGTCGATATAAGCATGAAGGCTTGGGAACTGAAGCGCGATATGATCGAAGCGTATGTGCAGGAAAAAGAAGCGCGGCGCGTATTTCAGACGGATACCGGCGACGGTGGAGAAGACGGCGCGGACGATCATAACAACGGAAATGCCCGCTGATGCGTCAGGATACCGGCACTCAACTGTTCCAATCCATTTATAATTAACGGCATTCATTATATTCGGCACATTGATTAATGTGGTTAATTATGCTCATGCGGCTGCCGAATAAGGAGTAAGGATAATGTATAGGGGGGAGCGGAAGGTATGAGTCAGGTTGAACGTAAGGCACAATGCCGCACAAGCGAGGTGTTCACAACTCCACACGGCTTTACCAATGGCGTAGAAGGACCATCGTGCGACAAGGACGGCAATTTGTATGCGGTCAATTATGAGCGTGAAGGCACGATTGGACAAGTTACGCCTGAAGCCGAGTGCTCCGTCTTCCTTGAACTTCCGGAAGGAAGTGTTGGGAACGGAATTCGGTTTAACCGTAACGGTGATATGCTGATCGCCGATTATGCCGGCCACAACGTATACCGGTATTCATTCGATACGAGGCGGCTTGATGTGCTGGCGCATAATCCGGATATGAATCAACCGAACGATATTGCCATTATGGCAAATGACATCGTCTTCGCCAGCGATCCGAATTGGAGCAATGATACCGGCCAATTGTGGCGTATCCTTCCGGACGGAGAGATGACGCTGTTGGAGACGGGGATGGGGACGACCAATGGGATAGAGGTCAGCCCGGACGAAGCATCGTTATACGTCAATGAATCCATTCAACGCCGGATATGGGCATATGACCTTGATGAACAAGGGAATGTTTCCAATAAAAGATTGTTCCACGAGTTTCCGGATTACGGACTAGATGGCATGCGTTGTGATACGGAAGGCTATTTGTACGTGAGCCGTTTCGGCAAAGGGACCGTGGCCATCTTCTCGCCGGAAGGCGAGCTCGTCGAGGAAGTGCGTCTGCATGGCAGCAATTGCACGAACGTTACGTTCGGCGGAGAAGATGGACGAACGGTATACGTAACGATGATGGATCAAGGCAACGTGGAGACGTTCCGGGCAGAACGGCCGGGACGATGCCGGAGACTGTGCGGCCTTGTGTAATAGAATGCTCTACGGTGGTTACACTGTACAGTGTGACATGTGAAACTCCGTGCTATATGAAGCAAAAGAGCTATCCAAAAAGCAGATAGAAACACTTGAGGGATAGCTCAGTTTATTAGAATTGCAGCATGCGAATTAAAAAATGGTGGGGCAGAGATTATTCCTGCTCCACCATTTTGCGTTGTTGGACGACTGCGCATGCTGCTTGGACGCGATGGATGCAGTTGAGGAGAGCGGCTAATAAAAAGCGGGGACTGTCCTTTAAGTCCTGCAGACCTTTTGAGACAGTCCCTTTCACGTCTATGAGTGCCGCGATGCCGCCGCGACGAACGGATTATTTCTCGGGAAATCGTACTATGCTGCAGCATCCGGCTTGCCGTGACGGATGTCGATGCCGATATGTACCGAGGGCTGATATCCGCCTGCATTTTGTCTGTCGTTTCGTAAGAAAATGACAGGACACGCCATAACTCATCAAAAAGCCGCTAGGCAATTCCATTAGAGCGGAAGTAAAGCAATGTTATCCCGCTGCTTCAATTGCTCGATCATGTTGTACCAAGCTTCAGGCTTGTTCGGCAGTACGGCGTAATACCATTGCAGGAATGCAACGACAAGCTCTGCCGGTACGTCTTGCCTATTTTCTTGCAACGGCATGAAGCAGAAATCGAGTCCGCTCACCGCTTCTCCATCGTTGGACCAAGAAGGATGAACATAGGGGAAATCCAATCTTTCGTAGCCGAGGTGCGACAGCACCTCGCGCCGTACGACCGGATCCATCGGGCGCACGCCCCCGAACGAGAAATCACCTACACGATAAGGGTCGTAGATTTCGGCAAACATGCCGATGAGCGATGTGCCTGCTTCTTTAGCAGCTTGCAGCAGGTCGCGTTCGCGCTCTTTATACAAGAAGCGTCCAATGCCGAGTCTGGGTTGGCCGATAATGGTAAAGTCGGTCATCGCTACGTTCAGCGGCTCCACGAAGCGATATTCGGTCGCGCCGACGACTTCTTCGCCATGCACCGCGACGAATACGCGAATATCCGGGTCCTCCAATGGTTCTTTCCATAAATCGAATTCCAGCACTTCCTCTTTCGGAAAAATGCGGCCCATTAACGCGTGCATTTGGGAAAATAAAGGATCTGCTATAGATTGGATGCGAATATATCGCAATGCTGTCATGGCATAACATCCTTTCCTCGAACGTAATTGTATATCATTGCCACCTTTTCCTATTGCATAGTCAGACTGCTCATACTGGAACTGTTATCGCCGGCAATTCGTGATGAACGGATTGCGCCACTCCATGAGCAGCCCGTTATTCCTTGACTCTTCATCCTCAAGATAATCCGGGACGATGGCGACCGGCGTCCGCCCGCAGCGCAGCAGAAAGCTTACGACGGGATCATGCCATTTCCCTTCCATGATGCCTTCCACATATTGTTCGATTGAATACTGAGCCGCGGCCCGTCCGTAGCCGGGCATGCGCGCACCGCCGAGAAGGCGCTTCAATCCGAGATGAACGACCACGGCGTACATGGCCTGCATCATCACTTTGCCGATGCCGCACTTGCGATAATCCGGTCGCACGCTAATATCGACGACGTACAGCGTATCGCCATCCGGATGATGCGTTCGGATATAGCCGTTATCTGTTGCCTTGTCCCAAGGCAGGTGCTTCTCATATGCATCAGTCTGAATGATAAGGGCGGTCATTGAACCGATGAGCACGCCCTCCATTTCGGCACACAGTGCCCCTTCGGGAAAGATGCGCGCATGATTGGCAATCTGCTCTGCATTCCACCACAACTCTGATGGGAATGGAGGAGGGAAGCAGTCGCGTTGGATATCGATGAGCGCTTCTGTATCCTCTATTGTATAGTTGCGCAGCGTAACAAGTCGCGGCTTGCCATCGAGTATGACATATAGCGATTGGCGGAACATGCACACCCTCCTTACCAATCCGTATATAAATCGGTGCGGCGATCACGCCAAGTCGTGACCGAACCGCGTTCACGCACTTGGTGCAGCAAGGTGACATCTAAGTCGGCGGTTACGATCATGTCGTTGTTGATTTCACCTTCAATCATGATGCCGCGTGGCGGAAACGGAATGTCGTTCGGCGTGATGACTGCTGCTTGGCCGTAATTCAAACGCATAAGGTCAACAGTAGGCAGTGAGCCGACTGTGCCGGTAGCCACGACGTACACTTGATTCTCGATGGCCCGGGCATGGCAGCAGTAGCGCACGCGATAAAATGCTTGGCGATCGTCCGTGCAGGAAGGACAAAAGATGACGTCCGCGCCTTGCGCGCGCACCATACGCACAATTTCCGGAAACTCGATATCGTAGCAGGTTAAAATGGCGATCGTCCCTTTTTCCGTATGAAAGACGCGTACGCCTTCTCCGGCAGCCATATTCCAGTCCTTCACTTCGAAAGGAGTAATATGCAGCTTCGCTTGCTCTTCCACCTTGCCGTCAGGGTAGAACAGATGAGCGACGTTATATAGCTTATCGTTACGCGCAATGACATGCGTGCCCCCGATAAGATGCATGTTGTATTGCTTCGCCAACCGGTTGAACAAAGTGTGATAGGCTTCGGTATACTGCGGCAAATCCTGTATCGTCAGCGCTTCTCCCTGTTCGTCACCGATGGACATTAATTGTGTCGTCATAAACTCGGGGAAGAGCACAAATTCAGCTTCGAATTCCGCTGCTGTCTTCACATAATGTTCGACTTGGTGAGCGAATTGTTCAAAGCTGCTAATCGAATGCAAATGGTATTGTACGGCAGATACGCGCATTTTCATTGTGACACCTCCAAATGATGGCTTAGTAATCTCTCCCATTATGAGGCAGAAGTAAAGACAGAGCAAGATATATCCTGAAAAAAGGAAAGCGGGCTTCTTAATCGAATCTTATTATTAATAATAGTTAAGGGAGTGAGAATATGAAGCATTCGGATTCCGCTTTGCATCACGTGGGCGGCAAGGAGTTCTATCCGGGCTGTATAACTGATGTGCCTGGCATCAAACTGGGTAATGCACAGGATGACGCAGCCTTAACGGGCTGCACGGTCATCATTGCGGAGGAAGGGGCAGTGTGCGGCGTCGATGTGCGCGGTTCCGCACCAGGCACCCGCGAAACGGAGCTGCTTCACCCGACTGCGCTCGTACAGCATATTCACGCTCTTTGCCTGAGCGGCGGCAGCGCGTTCGGACTGGAAGCATCACACGGCGTGATGCGTTATTTGAAGGAGCAGGGGATTGGTATGGATGTCGGGGTAGGTGTAGTGCCTATCGTTCCGTCTGCGATCCTATTCGACTTGGGCTTAGGCGATCCGCATGTTACACCGAACGCTGCGATGGGCTATGCCGCTGCGCGTAATGCAATCGCTACCGCGTGCCCGCAAGGCAATATCGGAGCTGGCATGGGGGCAACGGTCGGGAAATATGCAGGACCTGATCGGGTGATGAAGGGCGGCTTCGGCACTGCATCGGTGCAGCTGCCAGGTGGTCTTGTCGTCGGAGCGGCCGTCGCGGTCAATGCGATCGGCGAGGTGCGTGATCCGAAGACAGGAACGACGTTGGCAGGGGCGAGGCAGGAGGATGCGGGGAGCTTCATTGATCCGTTAAGCTTTCTGACACAAATGGCGAACCCATTCGGGCATACGCGCCCAGGAACGAATACGACGATTGCGGCGATTGCCTGCAACGGCGATCTGACGAAGACGGAGATGAGCAAGGTTGCGCAAATGGCGCATAACGGCCTTGCACGTACAATATACCCGGTCCATACGATGTACGATGGGGACACGGTCTTCGCCATGACGACGGGAGGTATTGCTGCTTCGGTAGATCTGATCGGCATATGGGCGGCGGAAGTGCTCGGCTATGCGGTGCACAATGCGATCATTGCAGCGGAGTCGGCTGGAGGCGTGCCGGCTTGGCGCGATTGGCAGCCCCATTCTTGAAGAAGAAGCGCACTGGAACAGTTTCCAGTGCGCTTTTCTGTTTGTGTCTGCTCATTTCTCCAGCGTTCCTCTTGTCGCCGTACCTGCTGGAGACTTTGGAGCCATTTTGTCATGCTTATGTTCATTCTCCCATATGCTCAGGACAACAACGACGAGCAGTTGTCGGCTTGTTGTTCGACGGACGCGATGCTGGAGGCTGCAACACAGGGGGTGCTTCGTCGTAATTCGCGGAGCATGCAAAGAATTGGAAAAAGCGAAATATGAGCCACACTAACCTTACTGATGCGAGGGGATAGTGGAGCTAGGGCGATTTATAACAACCTCAACCTTTCTCGCGATCAAGCATACTCGAGCTTGTCACTATCGAAGCGTCTAGTGCTGTACATGGCTGCTTGAGCTTGGGAAGCACGTAAAATGTCCGTGCGACATGAGAAAACCTCTGCCGAGGCTTTCATAGATGAGCGACCGCATGTAGAGGCAGGGTTTATCGCCATAAGGAATGTTTGATTCGCTTTACCGCTTCACAGAACTTTAACTTTCCTTAATGGTAAATAAACCCCGAGACTAAGCCTCGGGGTTTGCTGACATCATTCAATTATTTAGGGAAAATAGAAGAAATCGCCTGCTTCAGTACGCCGGCCGAATGGTGCAGCTTCTGCTTCTCATCTTCTGACAGGTGAAGCTCGTACACATCTCTAATCCCTTGGCGGTTAACGACAGCTGGAACACCGATGTAGACATCGTCCAACCCGTATTTGCCGGTTAACAAAGTGGATACCGACAGTACGGAATTCTCATTGCGGAGAATCGCCTTAGTCAGACGCGCGAGTCCCATCGCGATGCCGTAGTAAGTGGCGCCTTTGCGTTCAATGATATGATACGCGGCGTCGCGCACGTTGATGAAAATATTGTTTAAATCTTCATCCGTTGGCTTCCCGTGCGTCTTCCGGTAATCTTCGAGCGGTTGACCCCCGATGCTGACGTTGCTCCATGCCGGAAGCTCGGTGTCTCCGTGTTCGCCTATAATGTAGGCGTGGACGTTGCGCGGATCGACCTCGATCTGCTCTCCAAGCAGATAGCGAAGGCGTGCCGTGTCCAGTATCGTACCGGATCCGATGACGCGATTTGCTGGCAAGCCGGAATATTTCCATGTCGCGTATGTAAGCACGTCTACCGGATTGGTGGCAACCAGGAACAGTCCGTTGAAGCCGCTGTTCATGACTGATTCAACGATAGACTTGAATATTTTCGCATTTTTTTCGATGAGATCGAGACGTGTTTCGCCAGGAGCTTGGTTCGCACCGGCTGTGATGACAACCAAATCGGCGTCTTTACAATCGCTGTAGTCCCCAGCCCAAATTCGCATATTGGATGCGAATGGAAGGCCGTGGTTTAGATCCATCGCGTCGCCCTCCGCTTTTTTATGGTTGGCGTCGATAATAACTAATTCGGAAGCTAAGCCCTGATTGAACAAGGCGAATGCATAGCTGGAGCCGACGAATCCCGAACCGATCAATGCAATGCGGGATACTTTGGATATTTGGGTCATAATGTGTATTGCCTCCTTTGTGCTCAATGAAGCATGAGACAGCTTGTTCAAAATATGTAACAATTAAATTTTAACCAATATTCATACATATAGCCAACCTAAAATGAAAATTTCATGAAAGGAGGCATTACGACGTTATCGAGAGGTGTAAAATGCAATTAAATTAAAGCTTTCCTCTCGATATGAGGAGGCTCTATTTTTGAGTGGTAATGCGCCCAAGATTATTAGTTCGACTATAACCATTTTTCTCGCAATATAATGTGTCCTGTGAAATGTGTTCTGTGGTTGTAAATCGTGCATGGAGAGCTCGTTTATATGTGAGTGGCCCCGAAACGTTTGCAGGAAAATGAGGAAGGAGTTAGGAGATATGGATGACAATTCAGAACTAACGATATGAAATTGAAGGAGGCAGTTATGATGGCGAATTTGACGTTGAAAGTGGAAGGAATGACTTGCGGACATTGCAAGCAATCGGTCGAACGGGCCGTTGCTGATATCGGCGGACAAGCACAGGTGGACCTGGCGGCGAAGCAAGTGAGTGTCACTTATGACGAGACGGCAGTAAAGCCGGATCAGATTCGCGAAGCGATCGAGGATCAAGGTTTCGATGTGATCGTAAATGAATGATGCAAGGTGAAAAGTTGGTATTTTCATCGGTTTCTCCACATGGTATGATCGAGCTTAGAAGGGAACAGATTGAATAAAGGAGGTCCGTTGATGCAATTACGAGTGACACCAAAGGCGGCACAGCGGTTTCAGACCGATTGGGGATTTATAGCAGGAGATACGGTGCGCGTATTCGTGCGCTACAGTGGATTCAGCGCTTCGGGACCTTACTCTTTCGGCATCATGAAAGACAGCCCGCAATACCCTGGCGTAACCGAAGTCGTGGACGGCATTACATTCTACATGGAGCAGAACGATCTGTGGTTCTTGGACGATCGTGAGCTGACCTTGGATGAGAACGGGGAAGACATCGTGTTCCTGAATGAAGGAATGTCCATATAGCGTGTATTTTCATTGATGAGCGAAGATAAGGAGAGTAACACTCTTTAAGGTTGAATACTTATGTTTCCTAGTTCACTTGATTTGGCGTTTCTCGACAAGCTAAGGCGAGCCTGCTGGCTCGCCTTTTTGCAATCTTGCGCGCCTAGCCAAGCTAGGCACACTGGGAAGATGAGTATGGGTTTGACTTTTCTGGGGATGCATTACCGGAAGACATGGGAGAAGGTAAACCTATTCTTAATCAAAATTGACTGGTACATCAGGAAAAGGTTAACCCTTTTCTGGAACCAAAAGAAAAATCGTCGTTACAAACACAGCAATCCCCGACAGGCGGCCGCAGCGGCACAGCTTGCGGGACTTAAGAAACTCGTCGTGTAAGGAAAGTACCATAATGCACAAGAAAGAAGAACATCGGAAAGCCGGATGAGGGAAAACCTCACGTCCGGTTTGATGAGGAGGATGAATTTTCCCCAACCCCATACTTTACTGCTCGTCCATTTGGAAAAAGCACTTGTCATCCGCTGCAAGACAGTTTATAATCGTTCTCAATTGGAAGGGTGTCCATCACGTTCCAACACAACTGAATATTTAGGGAACAGGCGCTTTGCGAACATGTCAAAGCTTAATAGGGAAGTTCGGTTCAAGTCCGACGCGGTCCCGCCACTGTATCAGAAGAGGTGTAGCCTTCAGGCCACTGGTTTCGCTTATGCAACCGGGAAGGCCGCTAACACCGATGACGCTGAAGCCAGGAGACCTGCCTGTTCTGGCAGCACTGATTGTACCTACGGGAGATAGGGAAGTGTTCGTAAACATGGAAATCGCATGTCGATGTCCGGCACAGCCGGATGGCACGATGATAGGAAAGCGATGAGCCATTATTCCGTCATGGACGTTTACGGGACATCTCTGTCAGTTGGCAGGATGTCCTTTTTTGTGGTTTCCTTATGGCGGATAATGTTATATGCTAATTCCGTGTTAACAGATAGAAATTGTCCCTATTTGTCCCGCGGGGGAATCGCATATGGAGAGGAGCAAGGATAATGACAGCATCATCAGTAAAGACAAGTGCAGCAGGATATCCGCGTATCGGCTATGATCGCGAATGGAAGAAAGCGTTGGAGCAGTATTGGGCGAAAAAGATTTCGGCTCAGGAGCTGGAGCAGGAATTAGACAAGATTGAATTGCAGCGATTGACCAAAATGCAACAAGCCGGTCTCGATTACATTCCTGTAAACGACTATTCTTGGTACGACCATGTGCTCGACATGACTACGATGTTCGGACTCATCCCTTCACGTTATTCGTATGAAGGCGGGGAAGTATCGCCTGATCTCATGTTTGCTCTTGCACGTGGAACCCAAGATGCAGTTGCTTGTGAAATGACGAAATGGTTCAACACGAACTATCACTATATTGTGCCAGAATGGGAAGGTCGCGCGCCACAGCTTACTTCCAACCGACCGCTGCAAGCTTATCGCAAAGCGAAGCTTCAGTTGGGCATCGAAGGCAAGCCGGTCATCATTGGTCCTTATACGTATGTGCGCTCCTTGAAGGGGGTTCCCGCAGGAGAACGTCTGCAGGTTCTGAAGCAGTTCATCGGTGTGTACAGCGACATTCTTCGCGAGCTTGAAGCGGAGGGCGTTCCGTGCGTACAGCTGGATGAGCCGGCGTTCGTCTTGGCAATGAAGCCAGAAGATTGGCAGGCTGTGCAATCCGTATACGAACAGCTGCGGATAGCGGCTCCGACACTTCCGTTATGGGTGCAAACTTATTTCGATGCGGTATCGGATTACGAAGCATTCGTTCAACTGCCGGTCAATACGCTGGGGTTGGATTTCGTGCATGGCAAAGCAAGCAACGAAGCCGCGCTTCGCAAGTCGGGCTTCCCTCAAGATAAAACGTTAGCGCTCGGCGTTATCGACGGCCGAAACATATGGCGTACTGATCTGCAAGAAGTGGCGGAGTGGCTGGAATCCGTTGCGAGCATCGTGCCGAAGGAACGCTGGATCGTACAGCCATCCTGCAGCCTGCTGCATGTGCCGTTGACGGCGACGCGCGAGACAGAGCTTCCGGAGGTAATTCGTGAGGCGTTGGCCTTCGCGGATGAGAAGCTGGAGGAGACGGTGCAATTAGCCCGTCATATCGCGCAGCCTAGTGAAGCAACGCGCGCCGCTCTGAATGACAGTGCCGCGCGCGTCCTTTCATGGCGCAACGAGCCTTCCCGCCAGCGTGCAGATATCGTCGAAGCATTGCACGAGCTGCTGGAGGAGGAGAAGGCGAAAGGAATTAAACGCACGCCTTATGAGGAGCGCCGAGTGCTGCATTCGAAGCGCTGGCCGGAGCTCCCGCTCTTGCCGACGACGACAATCGGTAGCATGCCGCAAACGGCGGACATTCGCCGGGCGAGATTGCGTTACCGCAAGGGAGAGTGGGATGCCAGAACGTATGAAGCTTTCCTGGAAGAAGAAATGACGCGTTGGATTCGCATCCAGGAAGACATCGGCATCGATGTGCTCGTGCATGGCGAGTTCGAGCGTACGGACATGGTTGAATACTTTGGCGAAAAATTGGACGGCTTCGCCTTTACCAAATTCGGCTGGGTGCAATCTTACGGCTCCCGCTGCGTTAAGCCGCCGGTTCTCTACGGCGATGTCGCGTTCACAGAACCGATGACCGTGAAAGAGACGGCGTTCGCCCAGTCTTTGACTGCGCAGCCGGTTAAAGGCATGCTCACTGGTCCAGTGACGATTCTGAACTGGTCGTTCGTCCGTAATGATGTCCCGCGCGAACAAGCGGCATTCCAGCTGGCTTATGCGCTGCGTCAAGAAATTGCCGCCTTGGAGCAAGCCGGCATCGGAATGATTCAAGTGGATGAACCGGCGGTGAAGGAAGGCATGCCGCTCAAAGCGGAGGATGCGTCCTATTACACGGAGTGGGCCGTGCTTGCATTCCGCTTGGCCACATGCGGCGCGGAACCTAAGACGCAAATTCATACGCATATGTGCTATTGCGATTTCTCCGACATGGTGGACACGATTCGCAAGATGGATGCGGACGTCATCTCGTTGGAGACAGCGCGCAGCGGCGGAGATATGATTGCCACACTGGAGAAGCAGCATTACGAGCTCGGAATCGGACTTGGAGTGTATGACATTCACAGTCCGCGCGTTCCCTCCGTGGAAGAGATGGAGCAGCTGATTGAGCAAGCACTGGCCGTGCTTCCTGTGGAATCGTTCTGGATTAATCCAGATTGCGGCTTAAAGACGCGTCATGAGCCAGAAACGGTCGCGGCCCTTCGCCACATGGTAGAGGCAACGAAACGAGTCCGCCAGCAACGAAAAGTTGCGGAAGTGCAGCCGCTCAGCTAAGCGGGGCATGCAACGCAAGAGATGAGTAAATAAGACACGAAAGAATAAGACACGTCCATCCGGATGACAAGGCACGGAAATTTTACTTTCTGTGACTGCGCTAAGGATGGACGTGTTTTAGTATCGAGCTAGAGAAGTGATTCGGCGCCGTCAATCATAATTTGCGCGCCGGTGATATGGCTTGCGGCATCGGATGCCAGAAAGGCAACCAGATCAGCGACCTGTTCGGAAGACCCTGGCCCATGCTCAAGCGGCTGACTGCCTTCCGGGTAAGTCATCGGGATTTCGATGTCCTTCACGGACGGTTTCCGGTTCGTATTCTCTTCAATGTGGGTCTCAATGGATCCCGGACAAATGACGTTGACTCGTATTTTATAACGAGCGAGCTCCAGCGCAGCCATTTTGGCAAATGCCACTTGAGCTGCCTTGGAAGAACTGTACGCACTCATGCCGAATCCGGAGAACTTTCTGCTGCCGTTAATAGAGCTTGTTATGATGATGCTGCCGCCTTGTTTTTTCAAATAGGGCAGAGCATACTTCACGGTGACGAATGTTCCAGTCAGGTTGACCTTCATCGTCTCCTCCCAGTCCTCGACTTTCAACTCTTCAATGGAAGAGAGCACGCCGTTAATGCCCGCGTTCGCGAATACCGCCTTAATGTCTCCGCATTGCTCGGCAACCTGCTTGACGGCGTCTTCTACCCGTTTTGGAACTTTCAAATCCACATCGTAAGCGTATGCTTGTCCAGGGAATCGCTTGGCAATGTATTCTTCCGTCTGTTGTGTACGTTCGTCCTTCAGGTCGAACAGCGCGACAGTCATGCCTGCCTCCGCCAGACGTATCGCAGCCGCCCGGCCAATTCCCGAGCCTGCTCCGGTTACGATGGCTGTTCCTGTCATCTGATGAGTAGTTGTGGATTGCTGCGTGTTCATATATCGCGTTGCCCCTTTCGTCATATCAATATTTTTGATGATTCATGTTGATATTGATCCACTGATTGTGGATTTGGTTAAACCTACCTGTCATGCGTCATGTGAACCATATTGAATCTATGTTATAATGAATATGTAAGCGAATACATTATTCCTGTTTCCATCTGCATGACATAGGAAAACAGAGAGGTGGGTTCAGACATGCTCTGGTTTAAACGTCGGAAACAACAACAGAAACAAGAGAATGCTCCTGTACATGTGTCCTTGCAAGACGTAAAAAGAGCAGTGCTTCAGTTCGAGAACGACATGCCTGAACAAATTCAACGCACGACTTTGCTGAAAGAGGACCAAAGTATTGATCTGAAGCGTATCAGCCGTTATTTAGGCGGCGTATCGGATCAGAAGTTCTATATGTCCCGTTATACGTATGAAATTTTCGAGGAGAATGATATGCTCATCCCTCTTTATTTGGATATAGTTCAGACCGCGGTTGACGATTATATGGATGAGCATAAAGATTTGCCCGTCATGACCGGTACCCGGAACCGGCAGGTGCACTACGATTTGTTAATGCAGCGGCATTATTTGAAGGAAGTGCCCCCGATCCCGCTCTATCTCACGACAGAGCAGTTCCTGCTTACACATGAACCGGATTGGCATCGTCCCGGAATAATTCAATAACGTGCGAAGGACTCTTTTTCCTGAAGTGGAAATAGGGTCCTTTTTTGCGCTTGGAAATGATATGCTAATAGAGATCATGGACATCATCGGCTGGATTGCAGAACAGATATTCAAGAAGTGAAGAAGGAAGCGCAGTGACTGTCGTGGGTTGGAGAAATGCCCTCAATGAATGGTTCCACATCGTAAATGACACTCTATAAATGCATGTTCAAACCGTGAACGGCTGAGAACAGAGAAGCATATTATCGGAAGGAATGGAGCGCAGCACATATGTCTACCTATTGGCAGCAGCTAGAACAGGAGCTTCCCCAATTGTTGGAGGAGAGCAGGAAGACAGCAGCAAAAGGTGCAGTCGCCACGTATATTCCCGGCTTGGCAAATGCTCCGCGCGATGCGCTTTGCATTTCCCTGTTAGGAACGCAAGGTGAGCAGGCTCATGCAGGTGATTGCGGCTTTAAGTTTACGATGCAGAGCATATCTAAGGTGTTCTCTCTGCTGCTGGCTCTATTGGATAGCGGAGAGGCTAAGGTGTTCGAGAAGGTAGGCATGGAGCCTACCGGCGATGACTTCAATTCGATCCTGAAGCTGGAGCTAGTGGATCCCGGCAAGCCGTTCAATCCGTTCATCAATGCGGGTGCCATTGCGATTGCCTCGCTCATCGAAGGCCAGAGCCCGCGCGAGAAGGCAGAACGCATGCTGGAATTTGTGCGTACGTTGGCTGACGATGACACGTTGACGTGGAATGAGCACGTGTATGAGTCCGAGAAGGCGACTGCGCATCGCAATCGCTCGCTCGCTTATTTTTTGAAGGATAACGGCATTCTAGAGGATGACGTGGAGCCTACGCTGGACGTATATTTTCGCCAATGTGCCATTGAAGTGAACACGACGCAGTTGGCTCGGATGGCGCTCGTGCTGGCCAATCATGGCTGTGATCCGGTGACGGGAAGATGCTTCATCCCAAGACATTATGTACAAATCGTCAATTCGTTCATGGTGACGTGCGGCATGTACAATGCTTCAGGCGAATTCGCAATTCATGTGGGCATTCCGGCGAAGAGCGGGGTGTCGGGCGGAATTCTTGCGCTTATTCCGGGACAAATGGGCATCGGTCTCGTCGGTCCCTCTCTAAATGAAAAGGGGAACAGTGTCGCAGGCGTACAATTGCTGGCAGCGTTGTCCGAACGCTATGATTGGAGTATTTTTTAAAAAGGGCACATCTTTTTCTCACTACTCATAGGCTGTCATATATATTAAATTAGGAACGATAATAATCTTTAACAATAAAGGAGTGAATCCATGTCACCTTATGTGCCAGGAGCTACTTACCGCATCGGCTCGATTCAACGTATCGGACCCGTACAACGTATCGGTTCCGTACAACCTGTGCGTCCTGTGACTCAGCCTCCGTTTCGGCCGGATGAATACCCGCCTGTCAATCCGTCGCTATTTATCACATCCGCGGCGAATTCTCATCAACTTGCTCAGCAAGCTGCCAAAGTACTGGAACGGATTCGGCAGTCCAAGGAATTGGCGAGCAACATTATGGATGCTGCGCAGCGCGGCAATGATCAGGAAGTGCTCCGAATCATCCGCGGTGCGGGCGCAAGCTCCGCCTTGGCGGTCAAATTTTCCCCCGAAGGCATACAGCTGATTTTTAAAACAGAAGAAGAATCGCAGAGTTGCTGTGAGCTCGTCGTGAAGATGCGTTGGAGTTGAAGTTGAATGGACGATCGCCAAATCGATATCAGAACATACGTATCGCTCTCTATTATCTTGGCTCTTTTTATCATCGTCATTTTTGGATTTTTTCATCTCCGGCAAGGTCCCAGCCCTAACTTGTATCAGTACGAGACCTTTACAAGCAAAGAACAGATCCAGCTTCATATCGTAAAAACTGCAGCAGATAATTTTGAACCGATCTCGATAGCGACGAACGTGAAGGACAGCGGCTATATGGGAATCAATGCAGGCTTCTTTTACGAAGGTAATCTGTTGAGCGTCGCGATTGTGAATGATGACCCTGCAAATGGATCGCCTGCGGATTTCGGCTCGGGCGGCAGCAATGTCAAATATGAACGAGGAACATTCGTCTTCGACAAAGTTGCAAAGAAAACTTCGATTCAGGCCGTACAAAGTGCAGCGGACATTCAGGTCATGAACCGGGGGAGCTATTGGGCGGTAGGAGGCATTAGCATGAGCTTGAACGATCTGCGCTGGAAGGAGCGGGCAGAGAAAGAAGCGCTGCCAGCTATGTATGAGGCCCGCTTGCGTTCTGGCATTCTGTATGATGAAGCAGCAAATGTCTATGCGACTGTAACTCCGGACCGCGTTACCGCAGAGCAATTTCGGCAGGCCATATATGAATACATGAGCATAAAAAATATTATCGGAGATGGAATCTTTCTGGACGGAGATGGCTCGGCGCAGCTCTATGTGCGTGAGCAACACATACATGGCGATGAGCGCAAGGTGTACGCCATGCTTCGTCTGCTGCAATGATGATGCCGACTTGCAAAGGCTGTCGGAGTGCATAGGTAACTCTGTAACAAACAAGCGCCTGATCAGTTATCGATCAGACGCTTGGAACAGAGAAGTTGTTCTTATTCGTTCGAAGACGCAGCAAATGTCTCAAGAATGACGGTGCGTTCAATCGGGAAGCGTCCTGAGCCATGAGCTGGGGCAGCCGCCTGTCCCAATGTAATCAGCATGACAGGCACATAACGGTCAGGAACCTGGAATGCCTTGACAAGTTCAACGCGGTTAAATCCGCCGATAGGACACGTATCGTAGCCTTTTGCTTTGGCAGCCAGCATCAGCTGCATCGCGGCCAAGGAGCCGTTGCGAATGGCTTCCTCGACGCCAACCGTCGCGGAGGATGCGTATGCGCGTTGAATATTGCCCAGAAGCGTATCGTACACCTGCTGCGTAATCGCGCCAGCGTTCAAAGCCGCTCCATAGATTTCATCCGCCACAAGGTTGGCTTGCGTATCGCCAAGGACGACGATAACGGCAGAGCTGTCAACGATCTGTTGTTGGTTATAGGCAATCGGGAGCATGCGCTGCTTGTTCTCTTCTTCTTGAATGACGAGAAAGCGCCAGTGCTGCAAGTTCCAAGAAGAGGGCGCCGTTCCGGCAAGCTCCAATATTTCGTTCAGTTCGGCTTCAGGGATACGGACATTGGGCACATATTTGCGAACTGAATGGCGGGAACGCATCGTTTCATCTGATGTTAACGTCTGTTTGTTGTTCATGCGAAGGGATCATCCTTTCGATTCATTTTGCTGAATAGGTATAGTAGTCATTATAATTTTAATTTGAATTAGAACTAACTTATATATAGTAACACGAATAATATTATTGCTACAATGTGTAAATTGCAACCATTGTATGTCGCATTGTCAGGTTCCCAATTCAGCGAAATTGTTATGCCCTAACCTGGCTGATACAAGACTAGTTGCACGCTTTATGATTAGACTCATAGCCATATCATTTGAATGAGAAGTATAGATTGCTATTCATTTGCGCAAAAGTGTTACCCCGGTTTGTAACCCGCCGCCACGACTGGAGAAGATTGCATTGTACTCTGGAAATGACGATAATATCAGTAACGACCTGCCTCTAATGTTTGAATTCAGTCGAGGGCAGAGGAGATAAGGGCGGGAGAAAAAGATAGCGGAGACGATAGGTATGCCTTTTAATGAAAATGAGCTCAATACGGAGCAGCGAATTCAGATTGGTCTGGCCGGATGGGGAGATCATGATGCCATATATGAGCCCGGAACGAAAGCTAACGAGAAGCTTGGCGTGTACGGTTCGCATTTCCCGTTGGTGGAGCTCGACAGCTCGTTCTATGCGGTACCGACCCCAGAGCGCATGATAAGCTGGAGCGAACAAACGCCGGAGCAGTTCGGCTTCATCGTTAAGGCTTATCAAGGCATGACCGGACATTCACGGGGGAAGATTCCATTCGATGACGCGAAGACGATGTTCATGGTGTTCCGGGATGCCGCGGAGACGCTTTGCGCTGAGGGGAAACTGAAGGCGGTTCTATTCCAATACCCGCCATGGTTCAACTGTGCGCGCAAGCATGTGGAGATATTGCGCCGGACGAGAGAATGGATGGATGGCTTGCCGCTGGCATTGGAATTTCGCCATCAAAGCTGGTTTGCTCCTGATATGCGCGAGCGAACACTCGCCTTTATGCGTGAGGAAGGCTGGATTCACAGCGTGTGCGACGAACCGCAGGTAGGCGAAGGCTCGGTGCCTACCGTGCTTGAGCCAACGCATGACGGAGCCACGATGGTACGCTTGCATGGACGCAACGATTCCGGTTGGCAATCGTCCAGCCAGCCGAACTGGCGGGAAGTCCGCTATTTGTACCGGTATTCGGAACAAGAACTGACAGAATGGAAGCAGCATCTGCACATCTTGCTGCAATCCACCAAGCAATGCTGGGTTATCTTCAACAACAACTCAGGCGGCGACGCAGCATCCAATGCGAAGCAGCTTATGAAGTTGCTTCATATGAATGTTCCGCCAATGCCGCTGGAGCAGATGACTCTGTTTGAATAATATAGAACACATATGACTTGGACAGCCTTCCCGTATATGCAGGGAAGGCTTTTATTATATAATTCCATTTTGTGATACTGATATTTATTGTTAATGGTGAAATTCAACGTTAATGGCGTACTGCCAATTCATCAGCGGGATGTGATCAATTGTATGTGATTGCCTGAAGGGTCGCACGTGAACGGAATCTCGTTATCTGTCTTCACAGGTGCTCCAATCTCCGCTAACCGCTGCAGCACTTGCTGGCGTTCTGCGTCGTCAGGAAAGACGAGGGAGAACCATTTCAACCCGATGCTTTCTGGTGCGGGTGCAGGGGCCCCTTCGCCATTCCAAGTGTTAAGTCCGATATGGTGGTGATATCCTCCGGCCGAGACGAACAGCGCCCGGTTGCGGAATGGGATCGTAATGTCCAATCCTAGTCCATCACAGTAGAACGTCTTCGCCGCTTGCAAATCTGCGACGTGCAGGTGGACATGACCGATGATCGCACCAGATGGAAGACCGGTCCACGGCGTATCGTCCGCCGCGGCCAACAACCCGTCTCCATCTAGCGGATCGCTGACGAAGGGCAGCTCACCGTCACTCCACACCCATTCCGATCGCGGACGATCGGCATACAGCTCGATTCCATTTCCGTCAGGGTCGGATAAATAAATCGCTTCGCTGAATTGGTGGTCTGCCGCGCCCTGCAACGGATAGCCCGTGTGCAGCAAATGGGTGAGCGTGTGCGCTAAATCTTGGCGGCTGGGTACCAAAATGGCAAAATGATACAAGCCAGTGGTGCGCGGCTGCTTAGGCAATGGCTGTGCTTGCTGCTCAATGATCAGTATGGGCCGTTTGCCGTCGGTGGTCAGCTCAGCGACACGATCTTGCTGGCGGAGCAATTGCAGCCCTATCACTTCGCGATAAAAAGATAAGGAGCGTGTCAGATCGGCAACATATAAATGAACATGGCCAATATGAGTGTCTGTAGAATGTGTATTCATTTGTTATCGTCCCTCCATATTCAAATAGTGTATCGTTACTTCAAAGGATTGATACTGACAGTATACACTATAATAAATATAGTTACTATATAAAATATAATTATTTGTTTTATCTTTTTCTTGACAATTTGACAATTCTAAAGGAGGATCGGGGAAGTTGTGTTCGTTTCCGGACAGCCTGTTGTACGCATCACGGGAACGAATAAGATTAGATGATTGTGATAGGAGAACTGAACACGTTATGAGTTTATTGACGGTTGAAGAGCTAGGTCACAGCTATGGCGGACGCGAACTGTTTAATGATGTATCCTTCCGTCTTCTGCCGGGAGAGCATGTCGGTCTGGTGGGCGCGAATGGTGCGGGCAAATCGACATTAATGAATATTTTGACAGGACAAGTATTGAAGGACAACGGGAAAGTCGAGTGGACCCCGAAGGTTCGTTATGGCTACTTGGATCAGCATACGAAGCTTACGCCGGGCAAGACGATTCGTGAAGTGCTGCAGGACGCATTCCTTCCGTTGTATGAAATGGAAAAAGAAATGATGGGAATCGCCGATCAGATGGCGGATGCCGATCCGGATACGCTCGAGCAGTTGCTTGAACGGATGGGCGAGATACAAGAGGAATTGGATCATAGCGGCTTCTATATGCTGGATGTGAAGGTGGAAGAAACGGCGAACGGCCTCGGTCTCGGTGCAATCGGCATCGAGCGGGATGTAGCGAGCTTAAGCGGCGGACAGCGGACGAAGGTATTGCTTGCGAAGCTGCTTCTGGAGCAGCCGAATGTACTGCTCTTGGATGAGCCGACCAACTATTTGGATGTAGAGCATATCGGTTGGCTGACAAGTTATTTGCAGAATTATCCCTATGCCTTTGTGCTTATTTCCCATGATACGGAATTTATGAACAAGGTCGTGAACGTGATCTACCATTTGGAATTCGCCAAATTGACGCGTTATACGGCTAACTACGAGAAATTCCTAGATATGGCGGAAATGAATAAAAGTCAACATATTAGTGCTTATGAAAAGCAGCAAGAGTTTATCAAGAAGCAGGAAGACTTCATCCAGCGCAACAAAGCGCGCTATTCGACTTCCGGTCGTGCCAAGAGCCGCGAGAAGCAGCTGGATCGGCTGGAACGAATCGATCGGCCAGAGGAAGCGGTCAAGCCGACGTTTGTGTTCAAGGAATCCCGCGCCAGCGGCCGACTTGTCGTAGAGGCGAAGGGCTTACAGGTAGGTTACGATCGTGCGCTGCTGCCGGAACTTAACTTTTCGATTGAGCGCGGTGACAAAATTGCGATCGTCGGTTGCAACGGGGTCGGTAAATCGACGCTTCTGAAGACGATGTTGGGCGTCATTAAGCCGTATGGCGGAGAGGTGTACTTGGGTGACTTCTTGTACCCGTCCTATTTTGAACAAGAAGTTAAAGCGCCAGCAGGCACACCTATTGATGAAGTGTGGAATGCCTTCCCGCATATGAACCAGCATGAAGTGCGGGCCGCGCTTGCGCGCTGTGGATTGAAGAACGAGCATATTACCCGTCAGCTCCGCATGCTGAGCGGGGGAGAGCAGGCGAAGGTGCGTCTGTGCACGCTGCTCATGAACGAAAGCAACTGGATCGTCTTCGACGAACCGACGAACCATCTAGACGTTGTCGCGAAAGAAGAGCTGAAGCGTGCATTGAAGGAATATAAAGGCACCATTCTGCTCGTATGCCATGAGCCTGATTTCTATGAAGGATGGATATCAAAGGTGTGGGACGTCGAACAGTGGTCGATGAATCAGTAAGGATATGGAAAGTGAAAGAAAGCTGGACTCTTTTCAGAAATTTCTACTTTCTTTCAACCATATCTTGATGTATACTACACAAACAACATATTAATAGCACGCATGTTTAATAAGGAGGAATTGGCGCCTTTATTAAACAACGAGCAATATATCGATGTTTTTCTCGTATATGTGCAGGAATAGGCCTGCACGTCTCTACCCGATCACCGGAAATGATTGGACTACGGGGAACCTGAACGTGAATGCCACATTGAACGAGAGAGCTGATTGGCTCGTGTCATCCGGCATCATTCACGATCCTTCTCTTGACTCTCATTAGCAAGAGATATGGTTCATTATTAATGGAAATGTGAATGCCCTTGTTTGAGACAGCGCCCGCTGATTTTAGTGACGCATACTTATAACGGGGCTTCCGACTTCTCATTAGCCCGGTCTAGTTATTTCCACTTTGGAAATCAATAGATCGGGTTTTTGTGCATTTATGAGAGTCCGGCAGCATGGATGTATATCGCGATGTGCAGAACGCAATCAGACTTTTAAGATCAAACATAAGACATAAGGGGGAGCCTTCTGTGAAACAACTACAAGATAAAGTGATGCAAGAAGGATTAGTTCTAAGCAACCAAGTATTGAAAGTAGACTCTTTTTTGAATCATCAGATGGATCCAGTGTTGATGTACGAAGTGGGGAAAGAATTCGTTCGTCGTTATGCGGGAGAAAAGATTACGAAAGTACTTACGATAGAATCCTCGGGCATTGCGCCGGGCGTTATGGCTGCCTTGGAGCTGAACGTACCACTCATCTTTGCCCGCAAGCAGAAATCATTGACCTTGCGTGATGATATTATCGTTGAGAAGATCTATTCCTTTACGAAGCAGGAGAGCAATGAAGTAACCGTATCGAAAAAATATTTGTCTGCGGACGATCGTGTACTTATTATTGACGATTTCCTGGCGAACGGGGAGGCTGCTTCCGGTTTGGCGCGCATCGTGGAACAAGTCGGCGCTACCGTAGTCGGGTTCGGCATCGTGATCGAGAAGTCGTTCCAGCCAGGACGCAGCATGCTGCTTGACGCTGGCTACCGGGTCGAATCTCTTGTACGCGTCGCTTCTCTTCAAGACGGCAAAGTAAGCTTTGTGGAAGAGGAGCAGGAGGTGCCGGCTCGATGAGCAAGGTCGACAACCATGTCTTCCAGCGCAACCGCCATCCGCTGCAGACGTTCTCGCTTGGTCTGCAGCACGTGCTTGCGATGTATGCGGGTGCGGTCATCGTTCCCATTATTGTCGGGAGCGCGCTCGGTTTCACATCAGAGCAGCTTACTTATCTCATTGGAATCGACCTGTTAATGTGCGGCATCGCGACATTGCTGCAGGTGTTCACGAATCGCTTCACGGGCATCGGCCTGCCCGTCGTACTCGGCTGCGCGTTTCAGGCTGTTACGCCCATGATTGCAATCGGCAGTGATTTTGGAATTCCGTATATATACGGCTCCATCATTGCAATGGGCCTGTTCGTCGTTCTGTTCGGTGGTCTGTTCGGCAAGCTGATTCGCCTGTTCCCTCCGGTTGTCACGGGTTCGGTCGTTACGATTATCGGGGTGACGCTTATACCGGTCGCTTTTAATGATCTGGGGGGCGGTCAGGGAAGCCCCGATTTTGGCAGTCCGGAAAATTTGCTGCTCGGCTTCGGAGTGCTTATTTTCATCGTCATTATGAATAAAGTATCGACAGGCTTCCTACGTGCGATATCGATTCTAGTCGGATTGGCCGTCGGAACGATCGCTGCAGGGTTTATGGGGAAAGTTGATTTTACGCCTGTAATGGAAGCGGGCTGGTTCCATGCCGTGCAGCCATTCTACTTCGGCGCGCCGAAATTCAATGTCACTGCCGTACTGACGATGATTATCGTCGCAATGGTCAATATCGCTGAATCGACCGGCGTATTCATGGCGCTCGGCAAAATATTAAACCGGGATCTGGACGGCAAGGATTTGGCGCGCGGCTATCGTGCGGAAGGGCTCGCGATCATGATCGGCGGCGTGTTCAATGCCTTCCCTTACACGACATACTCGCAGAACGTCGGCCTCATCCAGATGAGCCGTGTGAAGACGCGCGATGTTATCGTCGTGGCCGGCGGCCTGCTCGTGTTGCTGGGTTTCGTGCCGAAGTTCGCAGCCTTAGCGCAGCTTATCCCGCACTCTGTATTGGGCGGGGCTATGGTCGCCATGTTCGGCATGGTCGTCTCGAGCGGTCTCCGAATGCTCGGTTCGCAGGTCGATATGAACCGCCACGAGAACTTAATCATTATCGCTTGCTCGGTCGGTATGGGACTCGGCGTTACGGTCGTCCCCGAAATATTCGAGAGCTTGCCAGAAACAATGCGCATACTGACAGACAACGGCATCGTGGCCGGTACGTTTACGGCGCTCATACTGAACCTGCTATTTAACGGATTGAAACAACCGTCAACTAATGCGGAACCTCATCATGACGAAGAGCCGCACGTAGCATAAGAATGGAACATGTATAGGACAGCCCGTACCTCTGAGGAGGACGGGCTATATTTGTATTGCTCAGCACTCATCCCGTCCGTTGGAATCTGTCCAATGTAATTTGATTCAATTACCGTGGCGGCGTTTTTCATTGGAAATGATCCAACAGAAACAGCCTTAAACCACTATATTAGGAAAAAAGGCGTGATTTGACTGGATGATTTCCAGTGGAATGATAATACCTCTGCTTGAAATGGTGTTAACACTGTATATTTTCCAATGGCCGACAGGATGTGCGTGAATTTCCTCGGAAAGAAACCGATTTTTTCAAGCTTTAAAGAACCACACAAGCTTTCTCTATCTGGACCATTTTCTCGACATTTTACCCCGTATATAGATTCGTGTAAAAGACAATTATCGTGTCTATTTAGTCTTTGCCCAATCTCCCTGTAGCTCAGAAGCTTTAATCAACGAGTTGGATTCTGCCAAATGGGGGTAGTGAATCACAGGGAAACAGCTCTGCACATAGAAAGGATAATTCTGAGTGAGGTAAAGGGCAGGGTGAAGCTAGAATCAAAGATGATGAGCTGAGAAAGGGTGCATCCAGCGTATGGGAAGTTGGAGTTTCTGAGGTGACGGTAGAGTGTAGCTAGGATGATGAACAAGGAACAGGTTGCATTCATTGGCCCGGAAGTGGAGTGTTCCTGAGGTAAAGGGAGTGTGGAGCTAAGTTGATAAACTGAGAAATGGTTGCATGATTTCAATGTGCGAGGCGTGGGGGATTCTGAGGAAAGGGCAGAGCGTATCAAAGTAGTATTGGAGGGGGGCGGTAAGGTGCAGGGATGCTTTGGTGCTTAGGTGCTTAGGTGCGGGATACTGAGATGTTGAGATATTGAGATGATGAGGTGGTTGTGCTGCCAAGCAACATGAGTCATGTTGTGAAACGAAAAAAAGAACCGCGGGCAGCGGTCCTGGAAACAACAGGGGCATGGCAGCTGGTGAACAGGATAGCGTTCGATCAGTCGGGCATCGCGTCGATTTTTTTGCGGTATTCACCGGGGCTGAGGCCGGTTGTGTTTTTGAACATGCGTATAAATGAATTCACGTTGTGGTAACCGACACGCGCCGCCACATCAAGGATTTTCAGTTCTGGCTGCCGCAGCAGCCGCTTCGCCTGTCTGATTCGCATGTCGTTCACATATTGGCTGAATTTCATGCCGGTCTTTTCTTTAAAGTACGTGGATACGTACCCGCTGGTCAACTGCAGTTCATCGGCGATGGTATCGAGCGAAATGTCCTCCCCGTAATGCTCTTCAATATATTGCTTCACGAACTTCGTCACCGCGTCCTCCTCATGCAGGCTCTGGGCAATCAGAGCGGCGGCATCATGCAGAAAGGCGAGCAGATAGTCATGCAGCCTGCCCAAGTGGTATCCTCTTTTTACATGGTCCCAGTCAGCAAACTTCGCCTTTAGCGCTTCCGTCGGCAAATTGAGGGCAGAGAGACCTTTGTACACGGCTTGAATGCAATCATCCGTGAACCGTTGTACGTCTTCTCCCGTCGCACGCATCTCATGGAATCTGCGCATTATTTTATCTAACCAAGACTTCAGCGCATCCTCGTTCCCGCTCACCAGCACGGCGTTCAGCTGTTGCTCCTCCTGACCCGTCATGGATATCTCACTCTGCGGCAATGACACGCGGATGAGCTCTGTTTCCTCATGAAACAGGCGCTGCCGCTCCATGCAGATCGTTTCCTCGTAAGCAGCGTTGAATTCGGCGGATGAGGCATATGCGGAGCTGATGGCGATCGTAAAGAACAAATATTCTTTATCGTGGTCGAAAACCTGCTTAAGTGTGTGGACGGCCTCCTCAAGTGGCTCTTCCTCTTCGCGCAGCATAACCAGTGCGATAATCTGATCTCGTTCCATCTGAAAAACGAGCGCTTCCTCGTATTTGGCGGATAAAGACGATTGGATGAATTCCATCACGAAATAGGCAGTGCGTCCTGTGGAAGCTTCGGACGTCCAGTCGTGGCTCTGCTTCCGATACAGCTTGAACAGTGCCAGACGGTATGGGCGTTCTTCCTGCAGCAGTTCCTGAAAATCAGCGCTTCGCGTATGTATCATTTTCAGCTTGTTCGTATAGAAATAGTGGCGCAGCAGGGAGTTTTTCCGCATCAGATCGCGATTCATGCTCTGATTGCTCATGAGCAGCTGTTGTACGTTTGAACCGATTTCCTCTAACTCCATAATCCCTTTGTATTTGAGAGCGTCCGCGCGTTTCAATTGGATTGTCCGCAGGAGACTGCGAATCGGTTGATGAATACGCATGCTGAACCAGATGGAAGCCGCCAATCCGATAACGAGAACAAGCGCTAGAATGCCGATCAGCATCCAATTAAGCTTGGCGATTTGAGCCGAGAGACTGGATGCAGAGATGACATTCACATATACGGAGCCGGTAACTGGTCCTTTTAAGTAGAAGAAAAACAGGTCTCCATCGTGTACATATTCTTTGTCCCTCTGATAAGCGGCCATCGCCTGAGCAGTATTGAAATGCTCTGCAGTGCCGAACAACAGGGAGCTAGTATCCGGGGACAGAATACCGAATCCATCCGATACCGGAGGCTGATAGGCGCGAAGGAACGCGTCCGCATTCAGAAAGGCGCTTACATAAAAATGACGCTGCAGCTTGTTCTTGACGACGAGCGGAATAAGATTTCCTTTGCGCAGCGCTTGGCTTATACCTTTCTCCGAGAATTCTCTTGCTGGGAACAGCTTAGTGGACTCCGATTGGTTGAACTGTTCCATCCAGAAGGAAGGGGAGTAGTCGGCACTGGCGTAGAACTTTCCATACATCTGTTCCGGTGTGTTGATTCCGTCCTTCTCAATGACAAGCTTCGGTTCGCGGAACGCAATGGCAATGTTGTCCACGTAAGGATAGAAGCTGCCTGACATTTTTTTGAGCTGAATCCGGATCTGGTCGGCAATGTCGTACCGGATGCGGTCGTTGTTCAGCGTAAATGAGGAGACGGCATCGTCCATGTATAAACTTAACATCGATGTTGTCAACATGCCGAGCTGCCGCTCATAGTTATCAACGGCATGCTGCAGGCCAGCTTCATTATAACGGATGATTTCCTCCTGCATGAGGGAGCGGAAGAATGCAAACGACAGCACGTGGAATGACAGCAGCAGCAAAATGATGACTAAAAAGCTGGCGAGCAATTGCATGAACAGGGAACGTCTCTGGGGCTTAATCGATTTGAACGATAGCGCGCGCGGCATGAGCTCCTCCTTTTCAATGAGCGATAAGTGAATCGCACTATAATGGTAGGTGTGATCGCAGTTCTCCACAATATTCTTTTTTCCTCATTTATATGCCGATGTTCGGATTTTAACAAATTCGCAGATGGAGCCGAAACTTTGCCGATAGGCAGTGTGCACCGTTCCGAATACGATGTCGTTGTTACGAGATGATCACGAGAGGAGGATATGCGAAATCAGACACATCCGCGTCCGGTCTGACAAGAACCTGCTGCGCAAGCTCAATCAGACCAAATATTTATGGCTGTTGTTTCTGCCTTGTTTGCTATATTATGTCGTGTTCAAGTACGCCCCGATGTTCGGTATCGTCATCTCGTTCAAGGACTACAATTTGTTCAAAGGCATTCAGGAAAGCGCTTGGGTCGGATGGAAGTATTACCGGATGTTTTTTGAGAATCCCGATTTCATGAAGCTGATGCGCAACACCTTGCTGCTCGGTGTGTACAATTTGGCGTTCGGGTTCCCAGCCCCGATTGTGTTGGCCGTGCTGTTGAACGAGGTGAAGCATTCGTTCTTCAAGCGCTTCGTGCAAACCGTCAGCTATTTGCCGCACTTTATTTCCAACGTGGTCGTCGCATCGATGGTAGTGATGTTCTTGTCGCCGACTGGGGGCATTCTCCACGAGCTGCTGAAATGGTTCGGCGCGGCCAATGCGAATGTGATGATGGAGCCCGAATGGTTCCGGACTGTATATGTCGCTTCGGAAATTTGGCAGCATGCCGGGTGGGAGACGATCATTTATTTGGCGGCGCTCACGACGATCGACCCGGTGCTGTACGAAGCGGCCGACATGGACGGAGCGGGAAGATTCCGCAAGCTGTGGCATGTCACTTTGCCTGGGATTCGCCCGACGATTATCATTTTGCTCATTTTGAATATTGGCAAGGTGCTTGAGATCGGGTTCGAGAAGGTGTTTCTGCTCTACAACCCGGCCACTTATGAAACCGCTGACATTATCGGCACCTATGTGTACCGGGTCGGACTCGTGCAAGGCAACTACAGCTACGCGACGGCGATTGATCTGTTCATGGGCATTATTAGCCTTATCTTCGTCATAGCAGCCAATACGATTAGCCGCAGGGTCGGCAATACAAGCATCTGGTGAAGGAGGTGGCATGCGTCATGAGGCAATTTTCCCAAAAAATCAGTCTGTTTCAATGCATCAATGCGCTCATCCTGGCAATCGTCGTCGTTGTTACAGTGTATCCGTTTATTTATATGGCTGTCATCTCCGTGAGCGGGGATGTATACGTCATGAGAGGCGAAGTGTTTCTCTGGCCAAAAGGCTTCAACCTAAAAATGTACAGTCTCGTTTTAGGCGATCTGTCCATTTTGCAGTCCTATTTGAATACGATTATATACACCGTGTTCGGAACAGGCATCGCGCTTGTCATAACGTCAGCGGGGGCATATGCGTTATCTCGCAGCGATATGCTGTTCAACAAAGGGTTCACGTTAATGATTATATTTACGATGTTCTTCAGCGGCGGCATGATTCCCTCCTTTCTCGTCGTCAAGGAGTTGGGCATCATCGATACGGTCTGGGCGATGGTGCTGCCTGGCGCGGTAAGCACGTGGAATTTGATCATCATGCGAACTTTTTTTGCGAACATTCCGAAGGAGCTTGAAGAGTCGGGCAAGATGGACGGTCTGAACGACCTCGGCCTGTTCTTCCGTATCGCGGTTCCGCTGTCCAAAGCCTCGTTCGCCACGATCGGCTTGTTCTACGCGGTATCACTCTGGAACAACTTCTATTTTCCGTTGCTGTATTTGCGCGATCCAGAGCTGTTTCCGCTGCAGGTGCTGCTGCGTAATCTGGTGCTGGCGGGTCAAGTGATGTCGGGGGACGTCACGCAAATCGGGGGCGATCAACTCATCGTGGAGGAGTCGTTGAAATACGCGACGATTATGGTGTCGACACTGCCGATATTGCTCGTATATCCGTTCTTGCAAAAATATTTTGTGAAGGGCGCGCTCATTGGCGCGGTAAAAGGGTGAGACAGATGAAGAAGAGTTCGGCACGCATTCGGAAGTGGACGGCTATAGTGATGGCAGGCTGCCTGCTTGCCTTGGCACTCGCAGGCTGTGCGAAGGAAGGCGGGAAGAGCGGCGCGGATATGGCACAGAAGGGCGGGGATCCGCCTGATAAAAAGATATTTACGATGCTTATCGATTCGAATCCAACCTTCCCGTATAAGAAGGATTGGCCGATATGGAAATGGATTGAAGAGAAGACCGGAGTATCCCTTCGCGTGCAGCTCCCGTCGGGGAAGCTGGCCGATACGTTAAATCTGGTCATCGCCTCGAACAATTTGCCGGATTTGATGTTCATGACCGATCGCCGGACTGCCAACAAGTATGGTCAGCAGGGGGCGTTGGCGAACATTTTGGATTATACGGACGATATGCCGAACTTCAAGAAGTGGATGGAGAAGTATCCGGAAATGGTGCGGCAGGCGTTGTCTGCGGACGGCAAGCTGTTCATGTTCCCGAATGAAGGCTTCGGGGAGACGAACCGGATGATATGGATGTACCGGGAGGACGTGTTCGCGAAGCACGGTCTGAAGCCGCCGGCCACATTCGACGAGCTGTACGAAGCGGCAAAACAATTGAAGACGCTATATCCGGACAGTTACCCGTTCAGCTTCCGGTTCGGCGAAGAATTGGGTATTTTCGTCAACTTGGCGGAGAACTTTGAGACGGGCGGCGACATCTATTACCATTTCGGCTCGAAGGAGTGGGAATACGGTCCGATTCAAGATAATTATAAAAAATTGGTAGAAGCAATGCATCGGATGTACAAGGACGGTCTCATTCCGCCGGATTGGCTGTCCATCCAGACGAAGCAGTGGCAGGATATCGTGTCGACGAACAAAGCGTTCATCACGGTCGATTACATCAGCCGGATTGATTTCTTCAATATCCCGCTGCGCAAGGACGACCCGTCATTCAATCTGGCCTTCATGGAGCCGCCTGCCGGCTGGGCGGGCGCGAAGCAATTCAATCCGTACTTGCACACGCTGGAGACTGGGCTGACTGTTGCCTCCACTTCATCTCACATCACAGATGTCATGAAGTATATGGATTTCTTCTATTCCGAGGAAGCTCGTGTCATCGCGAGCTGGGGGAAAGAAGGCGAAACGTTCACGACGGAGGGCGGCACGCGCAAGTTCAAGGCTGACTTCGCCGATGCGGTTGATTTGCGGTCAAAGACGGGCATCGCGACGAACGGCGCTTATACATGGATCGATTATGATTCCCAGCTCGCCCTCGCATCGGAGGATTTGCAGAAGGCTTACGAACAAGCGCGCAAGTTCGATGCGAAGCTGCAGCCGAAGCCAGCGTTCAATGAGCAGGAGACGGAGGTGCTCGCTTTGACCGGCGAAGCGGTCAAGAAGCATCGGAGCGAAAATATCGCCAAGTTTATTCTGGGCACGCGCCCCCTATCCGATTGGGATCAATATGTAAAGGAGGCGGAAAATCTCGGACTGCAGAAGCTGCTCGATATTTATAAGCAGGCGTATGCGCGTGCTGCTGAGTTGCAGCTCAAATGACAGATAGATCAGGACCAATTGATACGAACAGGAGAACAGGGGGGGCTTATTGTCATGATGAACCACAGTAGTGCAAATAAGAAGGCGGTGTTCGATTCGGTGCATTCTCGGGAGTGGTTGCGCATCGGTATTGTCGGCACCGACACCTCTCATGCGGTCGACTTCACGGAGCTATTGAACAATAAGGAGCATCCGCATCATGTTCAGGGCGGTGCGGTGACCATCGCGTATCCGGGCGGCTCGCCCGATTTCGGCATGAGCATCAACCGGGTCAGAGGCTTTGCGGAGAAGCTGGCCGAATCGTACGGCGTTGAGATTGCGTCTTCACCCGAAGCGGTGGCTGAGCGCTGTGACGCGATTCTGCTGGAAGCCGTGGACGGGCGCGTTCATAGCGAGCTGTTCGCGCGCATCGCCGATTACGGCAAGCCGGTGTTCATCGACAAGCCGCTCGCGGTATGCAGGGCGGATGCGGAGATGATTGCGGAGACGGCGGAACGGGCGGGCGTGACCGTTATGAGCTGTTCGGCGGTCCGCTTCGCGGAAGGCATTGCGCAGTGCTTGCGGGATGTAGCGCCGGACGGGATCGTCGGGGCGGATTGCTTCGGCCCGATGGACCTGGAGCCTACTCAGCCGGGCTTGTTCTGGTACGGCATTCATACGGCGGATATGCTGTATGCTTTGCTGGGCCGAGGCTGCCGCAGTGTCCGTGCCGCATCCAGCGAAGGGTATGACATGGTCATCGGCGAATGGGCAGACGGCCGAATCGGCACACTGCGCGGCAACCGTGTAGGGAACCGCAAGTTCGGCGGCACTGTCCATACGAAGAAAGCGACGGTGTACGTCGATGTGTACGCACACGCCAAACCGTATTACGCCAGCATGCTGGAGCAGGTAATGGCCATGTTCCGAACGGGAGCCGTTCCCGTCGAGCTGAGTGAAACGCTGGAAATTATCCGTTTTATTGAAGCGGCTAATGAGAGCCGACAAACAGGCAGGATCGTGCATTTATAATCACGAGTTTAACAAAGCAGCCGAATTTGCTCCCGTCCTGCCTCGTTATGCAATGGGGAAGTGGTAAACAACCTCATTAATTGAGTGTTAACAACCTCTATAACGTGGAGCGTGATTCAGATGAAGCGTAGTACCGTAAAATGCCTTAGCGTTGTTGTGCAGGTAATGTGCTGTGCGGTTCTATTGTTGACAACGGTGGTGTCTGCGATGCCTAGTGCGGGTCTGAGCGCAGGGAAATCCTTCATCACCATCGATCAGGTTCAGGAAACGGAGGGCAAGCGCTTCATCATCACCGGGAGTTATGACGGTGTGTATAACGTCGTGCTGTCCGTGGCGGGCCGTGAGACAGTCGGTACGCAAATGATCCCGACCCTTGGCCCGCATGCGGGAACATGGACAGCGACATGGGACGCTTCCGCTTATGACGGGGATATGGAAATCGTGGCTCGCGGCAATGATGCTGCAACTCGATATGGTGTATGGTCACCGTTCATAACCGTCTCGGTAGACAATCCGCCCCTCAGCAAGCCGAAGGTGAGGGTAACCGGACCAGCGGATGGAGAAGTCGTAAGCGGACAGGTGAAGGTACGGGTGTCGGTAGACAGCAAGAATCCGGTGGCGAGTGTCGAAGTGAGAGTGACTGGACAGCCGTGGCAGACGGCCCAGCAGACGGATGGCGGATATGAATTTCACTGGAATCCACCCAATGATGAACGTCTCGTCTACGCCATCCAAGCAAGGGCAACAGACAGTGTCGGAAATATCGGGATGAGCTTAACCACGTACGTGAAGACCGAGTCCGAAGAGGAGGACAATGGTGCGGAAGAAGAGCATGCCGTCTTGCCGCGTCAGGACCGCGCCATGTGGATCTGGGAGCCGTCGTCGTACACCTTGCTGCTCAATCCGGGCTCCCGCGACGTGCTGGAGCAATTTGCGAACGATACGACTACGTTCCCCTCTCAGCCCGTGACGACGCTCTATTACGCGACTGGCAAATATGCCGGTATGGAAATGCTCGAGGATGAGTCGGCACAGGTGGAGGAATTCGTAGAGTGGTCGCATGAACAGGGATTTCAGGTTCATGCGTTAATTGCCGGCGGGACATCACCGCCTTATATTGCCGTCTATCCGCAGTATCATGACGATGCGGTCCGCGAAATTGAAAGCGTCATCAATTATAACTTGGCAGCAGATGAGGCCGCTCGGTTCGACGGCGTCAATATTGATATCGAGCCTTATATATTGCCTGATTTCGCAGACAGAGCCCCTTTTTTGCAGCAGCAATATTTAATGCTCATGGATACGATGAAGAGCAGGGTGGATGTGTCCAAAACGAAAATCGCCTTCGGACCAGCCATTCCCCGGTGGTACGATACGAATGTCAACACGAAGGCGGTGGAGTGGAAGGGAACGGTGAAGCCGTTATCCGAGCACATCCAGGATATAAGCGATTATATTAGTATTATGGATTACCGCGATACAGCATCCGGCAGTGCGGGCATTATCGCAGGGGCGCAGAACGAGCTGGATTATGCGGAGTCCATCGGGAAGGTGAATTCGGTCGTCATCGGGGTCGAAACGCTCGATGTCGCCAGCAGCGGTGACCCTGAAACGATAACGTTCCGGGAAGAGGGGCGTGTGGCGATGGAAGCGGAGTTGGCTCTGGTGTACGACGCCTTTGCGGCGTATTCCTCTTTTGCAGGCGTTGCCGTGCATCATTACGACTCGTACAGGGAGCTGCCATCCGATTGGAGCCGGAACCGTTATGCTTGGAATCCGCCGCCGGACTCGGAGCCGCCTGCTCAGCCTGGAAATCTTCAAGCTGAGGAGCTCGATTACGAGCAGATTACGCTCCGCTTCGATAGAGCGTCCGACAATCAGGAAGTGAGCGGGTATTTGATTTATCGCGGAACGGAAGCTGGCTTCATACCCGATCCTGACGGATACGAGGCTCAAGTACGAGGGTTGTCGTACAAGGATGTCGGATTGCTCCCGAATACGACGTACTGTTATCGCGTCGCCGCCGTCGACCTTGCAGGCAATGTCGGCCCGATGTCCGGTGAGAGCTGCGCAATGACGGGAGCGACGGATTTAAAGCCGATGGTTATCGGCAGCATGGCGGCTGCGGTAAATAACGGCAAAGTGAAGGTGACGCTTCAAGTGGTCGATGCGGAGACTAACGTGCCGGTGACTGCGGCGGTATACGGACGCTTCGAATTCGCTTCTGGCAAGTACCAGCAAGGGGCAACGGATGCAGCCGGCTTCTACACCGCCACTTCCGAAGCATTGGCTCCCGGTCTGCTGGTGGGGTTCAAGCCAGATCGGATCGCGGCTGCCTCGTATTATTGGGCCCAAGCGCACGACCGCCCGCATTCCGTACGGATATATACGGATGAAACGACGTCAGGAAGCCCTTTGCGATAGCGAAGGTGGGAGTGTAAGATGAGGAGCGGCCTATGGTGAGGCCGCTCCTTCGTCTGCGGGGGGATGTTCAGTTCATATGTAGCAGCCTGCGTACCATTTATTTGTATGATTTGTTTCTGAAAAATAACGCCAGCGTACCTGGTCCCGAGTGAGCGCCGATGGCGCATCCGATGGAGCTGGTAATGAAATTGTTCAGGCCAAAGCGTTCTTGAATCATCTGCTTCAACGATTCCAACGCTTCCTCGTCGTCACCATGAGCGATGCCGATAAGCTGCTCTTTATCCTCCAAATTAGCACGCTCTCCCAACAGGTCGGCAAGGCGTATAATCGATTTTTTTCTGCCTCGCACTTTATCGATTGGGATTAGCTTGCCATCCTCCACATCCAATACCGGCTTAATGTTCAACAGTCCGCCGATTACTGCGGACGACTTGCTGACCCGCCCGCCGCGGTACAAATATTCCAGGTCGTCAACGGTGAACACGTGCTCCATCTGCTTCGCGAGCAGTTCGGTTCGAGACGTGATCTCTGCTCTGGACAGACCTTCGCGCACCCAGAGCGCCGCTTGATGCACGACGAGCCCGAAGCCTAGCGATGCGCATTTAGTGTCGATAATATCGCAGGCGAAGGAAGGATATTCTTCCTGCACCATTTCAAGCATCATGCGCGAGGAAGCATACGTCCCGGAAAGCTCGGAAGAAAAAGCGATGTATACCGCCTCATCTCCTGCCTTCGCGAGCGCCTCGAACGTTTCTTTGAACCGTTCCAGCGGCACTTGAGATGTCTTATATACGAGACCATTCCGCATGCCATCGAACATCTGTTTCGGCAGTATGGTGACGCCGTCCTCGAATTGATCGCTATCTATGGTCACAACGATCGGCATTACCGTAATGCCCAACTGTTCAACGATGGAATGAGGCATGTCGATTGCGCTGTCTGTAAGAATATGAATAGTCATCTGATCTACGCTCCTCATACGGATTGTTTCTTCTATCATAACATGAGATGCTGCAACTTCCATGAAGAATTGTACAGCTGATTGTATGCACTTTGACCTTGTCGTACGGACTGACGGAAGCCGTTCATCAGTGTATGAATATTACGAAGGCAGCGCTCATACAAGTAGAGAAAGGATGCAAGTCTGCATTCATATTACGATCTAGTGCAAAAGGGAGAGAGAAGTTCATGGCGAAGAACAAACGCGGCAAAGCATTGTGGAACATGCCGTCGCACGGACGAGGAACATGTCCGGTCTGCAGCAGCACCCGCATCAAGCTGCTCTACACGCGAACGAAGGGGAACGGCACGGCGCTGAAGGTGTGCAAAAAGTGTTTCAATGCAGCTCAGGAACGGATTGACGCATCATAAAGTCAAGGTGAGCGAAAACGAGTGAAGACGGCCATTGGCCGTCTTTTGCCATAGGTTAAGACGAAGTTCGAACCATCTCCCAAATGCCTTTCACGCTAGATTGAGACTGGAATTTATTTGGAAATATTGCAGAAAAATATCGGCATTATCAGACGATGTTAACAAAAGACGTCATTAAACCACCGGGAAATGTAATAACAGTCTAGTTAAAATTGTTAAACTAATTTATTACAATAGTACAAGGAAGTGTACACTTCACTAACTATAAACAATAAAGGAGAATGATAGCTTATGAAAAAGATGATTCTTACCATTTCCGCACTGTGCATGTTGGTTTCGGCCAGTCCGGTATTCGCCCACAACGCAAGTGCCGCTCCGCAAAATCAAGCAAGTGAATTTGGGACGCTGGCATCCTATGGTTACGGATTCGAACTAAGCAGAGATGAAAAGGATAAAAGCGGAACTTTCTATGCAGCTAGCAATAAGGTGAAATTATATGTTACGCAAAAAGGCGACAGAAGTAGCGCCACCGAAGTCAAATATACTTTAGTGCAAGTAAACGATGACGGTTGGGAAACGTATGGCTCTGTCGTTGTAGATGGCAACACTAGAGACGAGTATGTAAAAACATTTAATGTCGAAAAAAATAATAAGTATTATTTCCTGATCACCAACAAAGGTAAGTCGGTACGCGGCAATATTGAAGCAACACACTAATCGTTTTGAACTGCCTGGAAAAAATGGCATCATCATCTTTTCCAGAACCAGAAAAAGGTATAGCTTCTCAATTTATGAGGAGGCTGTACCTTTTTTTTGCATAATAAGGTATCAAAACGGGTGAGTCCGATGATTCAAAACCGACAAACGATGAAAAAAAGGCGGCTTCTCATTCAAAAAATGAATAAAAGTCGTCTTTTTTGTTGTGTAAATCAGATACTCCGAATAAATTGCTTCTTTAGTGGACTTAAGTGAGGATAGCCAAGCCATCTTTGTAGCGGATAAAAGCAAAAAAAATCTATAAAAGGAGAGTGAATATATATTTTAGAAAATCTAGAGATGAAAAAAATATCTTGCTTCATTAACAAGTTTTGGTTATATTATATATATTGTGTAATAAAAAGATAAATTTACCTCATTATGTTAGGCGTTAGGGAGGCTGAATTTTGAAATTGTTTGAGAGGGTACTAGAGCTAATAAAATGTAGGAGCGTAAAACGATGAGAAAAAAATCTTTCTTTCAATCTCTAATTCGCAAGACTGCAATGGTTGCTGCATTCCTTATCTTTTTCTTAACTGCTACGCACACATATGCATTAAATGCGCAAGCCGATTTGCAATTTAATCACAGTCAGATAGAATTAAAGGACGATAACTCATCACGAACGGATATTTCAGATTACCCTGATTCGCATGGAAATGATAGTATGTTTGTTGTTCCAGCGCTTCCATGGATAGGTTGGGGAATTGGACAATTAATAGGTTGGTTAACAGCAGGAGCGGCCGTCACAATTGTCACGATTGAATTGGCTGGAGAAACATATGCTTTTGTCAATGAAATGGCGGAAGCAATCAGCAAAAGTAAAAAAGAAGACAAACCTAGATTTTATGTAGCCAAATCTCGAAATGGAAACAAAGAACCTTTGCTTATCGGAAAACCATTAGGGGAAGGCGAAGCTGAATTATGGTTAAAAGCGAGTATTCATAACGAAGTATGGGCAGTAAGCGATAAGGATGCGAAAGGTCTTGCCATGAGAGTAGGGCAAGGGAAATTTGTAGGACCTGAAAATCATTGGCAAACTGGAACTAACGACACTCTATATTATGATCATTATCATAGTGGGGACGACTACAGCACATACCGAACAAGTTATATCTTTTACGGAACAAATTCTTTTTTAGGATAAAAAAGATAAAAGAAATGAGAAAATTTTGACTAAGCCCTCAATAAAATGTGGAAAATATAAAGTGTTCTAGAACCTTCTCACCTAATTTTAGAACAATACGATATGACTGAAGAGGAGTCAATACATGATTGATATTCATAAGTTATACGAAAAATATTTAACATTAAATATCCCGAATCCTTTCACTCTAAAAGACATTGAATGCTTGTACAAACAAAAATATTTTGCTAAGGAAGTTAGTATTGAATGTTTTGCTGGATTAAGAAGAGATCTGCATGCTAATTTTGACACGGTTGTGAAAGCCTATATATTCCGAGACGAACGAGGAATTAAGGAACTTCTTAAGCTTAATCCTGATGAATATTTAGAATGTTATAAACCCAATGGAATCAACTCTATTATTAACTCAGAGGATAATATCTATATGTCCGGGGGTACAATGCAAGGGATGTCATTCTTATTGGCTCTTGAAACAAGCATATTTTGCGGGATAGAAGAAGAAAACATGAAACTTGGAAATGAAGAGTTCGAAGATTATTTGAAGGCGTTATATTTAGCGGGATATATTCAATTTGAAGACGACTTACTGATTGAGAGAGCCTATCAGCGTTATCGAGACGGGTACACACTAAAATGGTATGGATTAACTGAAGGAGAATCAACATTTTAATGAAATAAATCATCATAATAAACTTTAAGTGACTGGGTTTCTCGTCGAGCGCAGTGATTTTCTTGCCTATTGGATACTGCACAAGGTCACTCCACGTTGTTGACAAGAGTGAGTTAGAGGTTTAATATTAATCGGCAAATAATTAAGTGCTTAATTATGTGTGAAGGGACTGATTTTCCATCATAAAATATGACCCGTTCAAAGAACCGATCATACCCGTAAAATTGTTTCTAACCTCATATAAGACAAATGTGTCGCTGGTTCGCCAGCTCGAAGAACAATTGGCCCCGCTTGGTCTTACGTTAGGACGGCTATGTCTGTTGTATGCTCTGCAGCAGCATGGGAGTCCGGCGCTGCCCTCCGAGTTGGGGGATGATTTGGCCGTCACGCGGGCCAATATTAGCGGATTGCTGAGAGGGTTGGAACGGGATGGAATGGTCCGCCGCGCGCTTGATAAAGCAGATCGAAGACGCGTGCTGGTTTATTTTACTCCGGCAGGGGAGGATATCTTAAATCAGGCATGGTCCATTTATGAGACAACGGTAAGCTCTATGCTGCAGCCTTTGACTACAGATGAACAGATGACATTGCTTCGTTTGCTGCACAAGCTGAATGCTTCCCAATCGGGAGTGAATCACGATTAAACCTTTGGTCGCAGTTGAGCCAAAGGATCAGACGGCAGAGCATAAAGCGTCTTCTTTTTCTTGAAAATCCATGCATCTCTACTTCGAAAAGGGGATACCATTATGTTTTCATTTCCTTTATACTGATATAACAATATTTACTATAATGGATATTTATCGGAGGTTATGGGAATGCGCTATGTCAAATATACGTTTTATGCGCTTGCGCTCATGGTCATATCTCTTCTCATCTATGTGTTGTATATTATCGAAGAAGAGCAGCCATACCCCGTGCCTCCCGTTGCGGAGCAGGTCAAGATCGATACGAAGCAACTGCAGCAAATCGATAGGCAGAAGCAGCAGGTCAAGGAAGATCTGGCATTCGTGATGAGCAAAATAAAAAATGTGCATCCCGCGACACTCGATGGCGTACCCGAATCCGTCCAACGAACTTATGATCACCTTATCGCGCAAGTGAACCAGACGAATCGGCTGCTGACGAATTACGATACGTATTTGTATGCGCTGCGCCTGCTGGCAGAGTTGAAGGACGGTCATTCGATTGCCGGATATCCGTTGGTCAATAATAAGAAAACGCTTCCGATTCGGGTGCAGTGGCTCGGCGACGAGTTGTACGTCGTGGACAGTGCCGATGACCGGATTCAAGTCAAGGACAGGCTGGTTCGCATCGGCGGCCAATCCATTTCTCAATTGTTGGAGGACGCGAAGAAGCTTGTTCCCGCTGAAAGTCTATATTATGTAAAAGCCGTAGTGGAGCGCCGCAATATGTTTGTGAATGAGCTGTATTTGTCCACCTTTGGCGTGGTGGAGCAAGGTGCCGTGGAGATTGACGCAGAACGTGATGGGCAGATCTATTCCGCTTCGCTTAAGCTGGATTATTATTCATTGCATATCGCGAAGACCACACTGGAGTGTTGGGGCTACCAGATCGAAGCGAAGGACAAGCTCGGCATTTTGACGATTAATGGATGTGCCGCGGACGAGAGTTATATGCAAATGCTGCAGTCTTTTTTTACCGAAGTGAAGCAAAAAGGGATCGAGCATGTCGTCATTGATTTACGCAATAATAGAGGAGGAAACTCCCGGGCTGGCGACATGCTGTTGGAGTACTTGCCGGTTGCCGAATATACCGGCTTTGGCGCAACGGTGCGCCATTCGGTAGAGGTGGCTGCTCCGGGAGAGAGCCGTCCGCCTTTCGGGGTCACCGCTTTTCCGAGTCAAGAGCTTCAAAATAAGCGAAAGCAAGGGCTGTTGTTTCAGGGCAAATTGCATGTGCTTACGTCCAAGCCCACAATGAGCTCTGCCATGTGGATCGCAACGATCATCCAAGACAATCAGCTCGGCACCCGTTATCGGGGAGCCGACAGGCGGCAAGCCGAGTCGCTATGGCGATGTGATTTTATTTACGATGCCGCATTCGAAGGTGAAATTCCAACTGTCCTACAAAATATTTGAGCGGCCAGACTCGGCACGCGATGTAGAGGACGCTTGCTATCCCGACTTGCTTGTACCCGACAATGTAGACGATCGGGTGGCCGGGACAGATACGCAGATGGAATTCGTAAAAACGTTGATTCGGAAACCGATTTGAAACGGACGGTTGATTTTTGCAGGCGACTAAGGATATAATGTGAAAAAATCAAATGTACAATGACGATGAACGGGAGAGTACTTAGCACAAAGCCGTGAAGCAGCGAGCCGGGATGGTGGAAGCCGGCACGGTGTGCGGAGGAAGCGGACCCGGGAGTTGATTTCTTGAACTTGTTCTGACGCCAGAATGGAAGTAGGGAAATCCGGCACAGCCGTTACAATCAGGAAGTGGATTTCGAATCGTTGCGTGTTGCATGCAGACAGTGATCGATTTGAATTCAATTAGAGTGGTACCACGGACAGGTTCAGCCTCCGTCTCTTGCAGACGGGGGCTTTTTGCATTTTCAAGCATATTGGAGGGTTATGAATGTTGAAAGTAATTGCGGCAAAGGTGTTAGCGCCGATGCTGAACATGTCGCAGGAAGACATCATCGAATCGTTGGAGGAGCCGCCCAAAGCGGACATGGGCGATCTCGCCTTCCCATGCTTCCCTTTAGCGAAGGCGTGGAAGCGTGCCCCGCAGCAAATTGCCGCGGACGTTGTCAAGCAGGTGAATGAGCAGGATGGTGGAGAAGGCATGCGCGCAGAGGCGGCGGGAGGCTATGTGAATATGTTTTTCGATCCGGCTGTGCTGTCGGGCGCATTGATCCATGACATGCTTCAACCCACGTATGGGCAGCCCGCTCTCGGAAATGGGAAGCGGATCGTTATTGATATGTCATCGCCGAATATCGCGAAGCCGTTCGGGATCGGTCATTTGCGTTCGACGATGATCGGCAATGCGCTGATGAACTTGTACCGCACTGCTGGTTACGAGGTAATGAACGTCAACCACCTGGGGGATTGGGGAACTCAGTTCGGCAAGCTGATAGCCGCTTATAAGCATTGGGGAAATGATGATTTACTCCAGCAAAAGCCGATTGAGGAAAGCTTGAGGCTATACGTGCAGTTCCATGAAGAAGCAGAGCGTCATCCGGAGCTGGAGGATGAAGCGAGAGAGTGGTTCCGCAAGCTGGAGGGCGGTGATGAAGAGACCGTGCGCCTGTGGACGTATTTCGTGGACGTCAGCATGAAGGAATTCGAGCGCGTCTATGAAAGACTTGGCGTTGGATTCGATTACGTATTGGGCGAAAGCTTCTACAACGATAAGATGGATGCAGTCGTGAAGCAGCTGCAGGAAAAAGGCCTGTTGGAGGAAAGCGATGGCGCGATGGTCGTGCGCTTGGATGAGAAAGGGATGCCGCCGTGTCTCATTCTGAAATCGAACGGCACGACCATTTATCCGACTCGTGATCTGGCTACGGCCATTTACCGCAAGGAAGTGATGAAGGCAGATAAGCTCCTGTATGTCGTCGGCGCGGAGCAGCGGCTGCATTTCCAGCAGGTGTTCACCGTGCTGGGCAAGATGGGGTATGAGTGGGCGCGTGACTGCGAGCATGTGGCGTTCGGCCTGATGACGGTGGACGGCAAGAAAATGTCGACTCGCAGAGGGAAGGTCGTCTTCCTGAATGAAGTGCTGGATGAAGCGAAGGGGAAAGCACTAGCAATTGTTGAGGAGAAAAATCCGACGTTACATGATAAGGAACAGATTGCGGAAGCGATTGGGGTAGGTTCAATCGTCTTCGGCGACTTGAAGAACAGCCGCACGTTATCCGTTGATTTCAGTCTCGACGAAGCATTGCGCTTTGAGGGAGAAACCGGGCCATACGTGCAATACACCTATGCCAGAACGGTGCGCCTATTGGAGAAAGGCTTGGAAACGATGGGGGAATCCGGCTTGGAGAAATACGCAGCAGATCAAGCGAAGGCTGCCGCAAATCCGTATTTGGCCGGGAAGGAAGCTTGGGCCAGTATGAAGTCGTTGAGTCAATACGAGCAGATCATCGCATCTGCTATCGCATCCAACGAGCCGTCTATCCTCGCCAGATATTTGCTCGATGTCGCCAAGCACTTCAACCGCTTCTATAATCATGAATCGATTCTCGTAGAGAACGAAGCGGAGAAGTCGGCCAAGTTGCTGCTCGTCGCGGCTGTATCGCGCATCTTACAGCACGGCCTGCACTTGCTCGGCATGAAGACGCCGAAGCGGGTATAGCGAGCAGCGCGAACGGGCGGTTGCGCAGCTATTGCCGGCAACCGCCCGAACAGCTTCTACATTTATACCCGGTTCGTATACGAAGCCGTCGTGTATTGCGGCTGCGCGTATGCGACATTGGCCGATGTTTGAATCGAATGCTCCAGCTCGCGGCACACTTGCGATACCTGCTGCATTTGCTGCATTGCCACTTGATGTCCTTGCAGCGCGGTCTGGATGATCTGCGATGCTTGGCGTTCGCGCTGAGCCAACTCTTCGAGGCGCGATACGTTTTGCTGCTCTTGCTGCAGCAGTTGCTGATACATTTGAGATGCCCGCTGTGTCTGCTGCATCAATTGCTGAATAACTTGTTCGCACTGATTGAGCTGCGAGGACATTTGTTGGTTGTACATGCTGAAACCACCTTTTCTTGTATGTTCATATTCCCTGCCTTATTGTGGTACAACAATCTTCTTTTTATGCGCAGGAAGAAAAGATGTTTCTAATCGGATTCATGCTTGGCCAGCTTGACGGAGAAGACCGTTCCCTTGCCGTGTTCACTCTGCACATCGATGCGGCCTTGATGCAGCTCGACGAGCTTGGAGACGATAGCGAGCCCAAGTCCTGTTCCGCCGTAATCGCGCGAACGGGATTTCTCCACTCGATACATCCGCTCGAATAGATAGGGGAGCTCTTCTTCCGGGATGCCGATGCCCGTATCTTGGACGCATACTTCATACTGCTGCTGCAACGGGACAATGCTTACCCGAATGGAGCCTGCTTGCGTGTAGCGGATGGCATTGTCGAGCAGGTTGATCCATATTTGCTCCAGCCTCATCCCGTCTCCCCACACGAATGCTTGCCGCAGTTCGGTATGGAATTCCAATTCAAGCCCTTTCTGTGCGGCAGCGCGTTCGACCTTGGCCACGGCGCTTTCAACGAGCGGGATAAGATCGATCGCTTCTGGAATCAGCTCTATGCGCCCTTCTTCCATCTTGGATAATTCGAACAGATCATTGATTAATCGATTCAGCCGCACTGCTTCCGACGAGATAATCTGCAAGTAAGCGTTCTTCTCTTCCTCCGATTCATACAGCTCCTCTGAAATGACCTTCGCATAGCCTTCCAAGTAGGTTATGGGCGTTTTCAGTTCATGTGAAATATTGGCGAAAAATTCATTGCGTGATTCGCGCAGCCGCTGCAGATCCCGGGCTAGGTCGTTAATGGCATGGGCGAGTGAGCCGATCTCGTCTTGGGACGTGACCGGGACTCTCGTTCCCAATTGTCCGACCGCAATCTGTCGAGTCGCCTGCACCATATGCAGCAGCGGCTTAGACATGCGGCGGGACAAGACGAGCGAGAAGCCCAGCGCAATCAGGACGCCGATGACACCTGAGATGGCGATCATGTGCCGTACCTGCCCGACAAAGCTGCGCACGCTGTCCAATGACGATGTAATGATGACGCCGCCCATAAATTGTCCGTCATTTATGAAGGCTCGTCCCGATACGATGCATGGCTCTTGATCCGGCGATTCGAATTCTTTATCGATAAGCTGTCCTGCTTTGAGCCGGTTCCATTCCTCAGGGGTCAGCAGCTCGCTTATGTTCTGGGAATGGCGATTCGAGCTGCCCGTGGCGTTGCCATCCCGATCGAAAATATGGATGCCGACCTTCGAAAATTCCGCCATCGTCGAGACCGCGTCCGAGGTCAAGCCGTGCTGCGCTTCGGCCATTTTGACGAAATGAGCGGACAGCTCCATGACTTCCTGATGGGCCTTTTGGTAATAAAATGAAGTGAAAATCCGATCGGTTACGATGCCGAGCGGGATGAGCACGATGAGGAACAACGACATCATGGAGGCGCCAATCTTGACGTCGACGCGATTCCATTTCATGATGACGTCCCTTTCTGGTTGAACTTATAGCCGACGCCCCATACGGTTTGAATCGGATCGTAGCTTAATTGTGCCTTTTGTACTTTATCCCGAATGTTTTTTACATGATTATCGACCGAACGGATATCGCCCTCATAATCATAGTCCCACAGCTGTTCGACGATCCGATCGCGGGAGTATACTCGCTGCGCATTGGAAGCCAACAGCAGCAGCAGCTCGAATTCCTTCGGTGTGAAATCGACGGCTTCCCCCTTGATGCGAATTTCCCGGCTGTCCGGATATATATCCATATCGGGAACATGAATGGCGGGCGTCGACGCAGTGTTAGCATGGCTCACCTGCGCTCTGCGCAGCAAAGCTCCGACTCTCGCAACCAGTTCCTCCCCATCAAACGGCTTGACCACATAGTCATCTGCCCCCATATTCAGCCCGTGCACTTTATCCTTCGTATCCGTCCGTGCCGTAAGCATCAGAATCGGGATGGGCCAGCGTTCGCGAATCCGTTCACAGACACTCCATCCGTCCATGCCCGGCATCATGATATCCAAAATGACGAGATCCGCCGCTTCTCTTTCCATGATCTCCAACGCCTGTATGCCATTATCGGTTTCAATGACGTCATAGCCATTCTTTTTCAAATAAATTCGAATTAAATTGCGCATATTTCGCTCGTCATCGACGACGAGAATCCGTGTGCCCTTCATAGCAACCTCCTTATCCGCTCCTCCTTATTGTAACGCAAAAGGTTGTATAAATTGTATAGGGAATGCTGCCTTATTGGCGCAGCAATGTGCTGTGATGAAGGAGAAGTACTTGTAATGCGCCAAAGTGTGTTGTTATTGCTTAACAGGTATGCCATCTACAACATTTGTACAAAATTGCTTCTTATAATCAATTGTGCAGAACAGATGAAAGGATGTGGGTCAATGAACAAACGCACATGGTTGAATATTTTTGTCGTCATAACCGCTCTTGCGGGAGTGATCGCCTTATCTGGATGTTTCGCTGGGAGCGATGAAGGAAGTAGAACAGATGGGAAGGCAAGACAAGCAAGCGGGCATGAAGGGATGAATCATGGGGCGGACGCCGCGGTATCTGGCTCGATCGAAGACACGAACGGACGGCTCACCGGCGCAATTGAGGTGTTGGATGGAAGCAATGCGACGCTTACCGCACAAGCAGGCGAATTGGAGATCGCGTCCGGGAAGAAGCTGCCGGTGTGGACGTTCAATAACAGCGTGCCGGGACCGCAAATTCGCGCACGGGTGGGAGAGACGATCAAGGTTACTTTGAAGAATGAGTTGGAGGAGCCCGTATCGATTCATTGGCATGGATACCCGGTGCCGAATGAAATGGATGGCATTCCTGGAGTGACGCAGGATGCGGTGCTGCCGGGGAAATCGTTCACCTATGAATTCAAGGCGACCATTCCGGGCACCTATTGGTATCACTCGCATCAGGACAGCGTGAATCAGGTCGATAAAGGCTTGTATGGATCGCTTGTGGTCGAGGACCCGAAGGATAAGGCTGATCGCGACTATACATTGGTGTTGGATGAGTGGATGAACATGGAGATGAGTCATTCCATGGATGCGACGGATAGTATGGATGGAGAAATGAAAGGAATGGAGCATAGGGAGAAGGAGCAGCAAGGGGATGGCCACGATACTCATGGTGCAGCAGCTTCATCGGATGCCTCATCCGTCCAACCGATGGCAGGACACGATATGAGCATGTACGATATGTACACGATCAATGGGAAAATGGGGGGCTCGATACAGCCTCTTAAGGTGAAAAAAGGTGAGAAGGTGCGTTTGCGCTTCGTGAATGCCGGATTCCTGTCCCACCAGATTCATATTCACGGACATGAATTCAAGGTGGTGGCATCGGACGGGCAGCCGATTAACAGTCCGGCCCTCATTCAAAATCAGCTGTTGTCTATTGCCCCAGGCGAGCGATATGATGTGGAATTCATAGCGGACAACCCGGGCAAGTGGCTGATAGAAGAGCATGGCTCGGAACAGCGAATGAAGCAAATGCGAACCTTTATCGAATATGAAGGAGAGACAGCCGCTGCATCCAAAGACGTGTCTGATTCCTCTGTCATGCACCCGACATTGGATTTGGCGAAATACGGTGAGATGGCGAATGCGAAGTTCAGTTTGAATGAAGCGTATGATCAAGATGTCAAGATGGACTTGAATACCGAGGTGCGCGCAGGCAAAACGGTGTATACGATTAATGGCAAAGTGTTCCCGGATACGGACAAGATCAAGGTCAACAAAGGGGAGCGGGTGAAGGTGACTTTCGTAAATCAGTCCAAGAGCGAAGATCATCCGATGCATTTGCACGGGCACTTCTTCCAAGTGCTGAGCAAGAATGGCAAGCCGATTGCAGGAGCACCCATTATGAAGGATACGCTAAACGTCAAGCCGGGAGAAACGATAGTCGTCGCCTTCGAAGCCGATAACCCGGGCGACTGGATGTTCCATTGCCATGATCTGCATCATGCGGCAGACGGAATGGTCACGGACGTGCATTATTTGGATTACAAAAAAAGCTATGTGCCTGATCCAACTGTGAGCAATATTCCGGAATAGTCAGGGTATGCCCCAATCATCGGAGCGGGGCATTGTCTTTTAGTTTCAAATCGTTATATTCATATGAAAACGCTTCTATAGATTTTGAAGATGCCATCCTCTATAATAGCTGGTGATTAGGGAATCCAAACATTGGCAGGAGGGGAAGACGCTATGGAACAGAAGCTGCGTTGGGGTGTGCTCGGCTGTGCTACTATTGCGATTCACTCGGTTATTCCTGGAATTCGGGCATCAAAGACGGGTGAAGTCGCCGCGATTGCGAGCAGGGATGTTCATAAAGCGCAAGAGAAAGCGGAGCAGTTGGAGATACCGAAGGCATACGGCAGCTATGAGGAGCTGCTGCATGATCCGGATATCGATGCGGTCTACATTCCGCTGCCGAATCATTTGCATTTGGAATGGACGATTCGCGCGGCGGAAGCAGGCAAGCACGTGCTCTGCGAGAAGCCGATTGCGTTAAATGCCGATCAGGCTCGGCGTATGGTCGAGGCGTGCGCCAAGGCTGGCGTGAAGCTGGCCGAAGCATATATGTACCGCCATCATCCCCGCTACGAGCGTATCCGTGAGATTGTCCAGTCCGGTGAAATCGGAACCGTTCGCGGTATACACGGCACGTTCTCCTTCAATAACGCGGGTGACAAAAACAATGTCCGTTATCGCCGCGACTGGGGCGGAGGCTCCATCTATGATGTCGGCTGTTATCCGATAAGCGCTGCCCGATATATTTTGGGCTCGGAACCGGAAGCGGCTACCGTCCATGCTTTTTTGTCGCCGGAGCATGACAATGTCGATATGATGGCTTCGGGATTGATTGAATTTCCGGATTCGGTTGCGCTTACATTTGATTGCGCCATGTGGGCGGCGTTCCGCAACACATTGGAAATATTGGGAACCGACGGCCGGATCGAGGTGCCCTCCGCATTTATCGGCGATCCGAACTTTATCGTACATACGCAAGAAGGACAGCGCGAGGAAGAAATGCCGAAGCTGAATGCGTATGCGCTGCAAGCGGATAATATGGCGCAAGCCATCTGGGGAGAGCAGCCGCTTTTGCTGAATCCGGATGATGCTATTTTGAATATGCAAGTCATTGACGCATGTCTTGCTTCCGCTTATGAGCGCAGACGTGTAGCTATAACCTAAAAATGCGTGGGGAAGGGTGAATCTGATGAAGATGCTGTCCATTGACGGTCTGCCAAAGCCGGTATCGCAGCTCATTATGGGCTCGGATTATTTTTCGCCTGAAGTATATGAATTAGTCAGTAACAACTTAGATTCCTTTACGGACATCGGCGGGAACACGATTGACACAGCATTCATTTATTGCGGGGGCAAGAGCGAGCAAGCGATCGGAATGTGGATGGAGGAGCGGGGCAATCGGGATCAGATCCGTGTCTGGACCAAGGGCGGCCATCCGAACCAGCACGGACCGCAGGTGAATCGTGTTGCTATTCGGGCGGAGTTGGAGATAAGTCTGGAGCGGCTGCGCACGGACTATATTGATTTGTATGCGTTGCATCGGGACGATCCGGACGTGGAGGTCGGAGCCATCCTTGAAATGTTGAACGAGCTGGTGGAAGAGGGTAAAATTCGTACTTTCGGCGGCTCCAATTGGACGTGGCAGCGTCTGGAGGAAGCTAATGCGTATGCTGAATCGCACGGGCTGCGCGGCTTCTCGTTCAGCAGTCCGAACCTGAGCTTGGCGAAGGCGCAGGAGCCCTATTGGACCGATTGCATCAGTGCAGATGATGAAACACTCTCCTGGCATAAGCGCTCAGGGCTTCCGATAATGTCCTGGTCATCGCAAGCTCGCGGTTTCTTCACAGGTCGCTTTACGCGTGACGATCGCTCGAACGAGGACCTCGTGCGCGTATTTTATAATGATGCGAACTGGGAACGCTACGATCGCGCTGCTCAACTGGCGGATAAAAAAGGGGTCACGACGATTCAGATAGCACTTGCATATGTGCTTAATCAGCCATTCCCTACTGCCGCGATTATCGGACCGCAAAACCGGTCGGAAATGGAATCGTGCAAAGATGCTGCTGCAATTTCGCTGACTCCGGAAGAAGTGGCTTGGCTCGATCTGAGAGCCTAGGCTGCAAGCGTATCAGGCAAATAAATATAAATAAGCGTATGGAGCAGATCTGAGAATAGGTCTGCTTTTTTCTTTTGGTAAAAAGTAAGATAGGGTCTATCTATGAAATTGCCTGAGTAGGGTTCAAGCATCATGTGGCGATCAATCGGTTTTATCCCAATAACTCAGATTGAGTAAGGCGAGGGTCGTCGAAGTGTTCTTTTGTTCACTCTCCCCACCATTCAGATTGTGGAAGGAACAGCTCAGGAATTGAAGGTATCGGTTTATTTGGTGAGATAGGATGGAATTCTGTTCTTTTTAGAGCGGATCTGATCCTAGCAGTGAAGAGCGATTCACTCTATCAACTGGTGGTTCGATAGATTTTTGTTTACTGAATTAAGGGGATAGTGGACAAAAGGACTTTGTGGAACACTCATAATGATAATGGTTGAATCTAAACCATTTTTATTGGAAAACGAATGTAACCTCTTGACAGTAAGTTCTTTGTGTGAAAAAATCCAATTAACTAATGTTAGTTAGGTTGGCTTAGAAGGGAGTTGTTTACTTTTGAACGGAGGAAGGAAATAAGTTATTGCAGGCATAATATCGCCTTATTGTAGCGCACAATGAGTGAAGGTTGATTTGTTCCATAAGTGTAGACAGAAAGGGCAGCGAAGAGGAGAGAAGGAATCATGAATATTCATTGGATTAAAGTGTTTATTGCCGCATTCTTTGAAGTGTTCTGGGTTATCGGTCTGAAGCACGCGTATGATGTGTGGACTTGGAGCGGTACAATTATTGCAATTGTCATAAGCTTCTATGTCATGATTATGGCTGGGAGGAATCTTCCCGTCGGAACGGTCTATGCGGTATTCGTAGGGTTGGGGACGGCAGGTACTGTCTTTGCGGATATCGTGTTCTTCGGCGAACCGTTTAACATGGCCAAGGTGCTCCTTATTCTGCTGCTTTTGTGCGGCGTTATCGGCTTGAAGCTGGTTACGAAGGAGAAAGCAGAGAAAGGAGCTGAATCCTGATGGCATGGGTTAGTTTACTGTTGGCCGGTGTGTTTGAGATGGCAGGTGTTGCCATGATTAATAAATTCCATAAGGAACACACATGGCAATCGGTTGTCTATATGATGGCAGGCTTTGGCGCTAGCTTTGTGTTCTTGGCGCTGGCGATGGAGACGCTGCCGATGGGAACCGCGTATGCGATATGGACGGGAATCGGCGCTTCTGGGGGGGCCATTCTCGGCATGATTCTGTACGGGGAATCGCGGGAATGGAAACGCATTTTGTTCATCGGCATGGTGCTCGGCGCAGCTGTGGGCTTGAAATTGGTATCATAATTGAAGACACTATTTTCTCAACGGATGTAGTTGCAAGCATCCCCTGCCGGCAAGCGATGCTCATGAAGAGTTCGACATTGCTGCCAGGGGATTTTTTGCTTGACAAACGCCTAAAAGCTATGTAAAAATTTCGTATATAACTAATGTTAGTTAGGCAGCAGGAGGGGGATTATGACCGCGAATCGGATTATAGAGATTGCTTTGGATCATTTTGCGGAGAATGGGTATGAGGGCGCCTCATTGGCTCACATCGCAGAGCAGGTTGGCATCAAAACACCGTCCATTTACGCTCATTTCAAGAGCAAGGATGATTTGTTCTTGAGAGTTATCGAGCAAGCGATTCATGATGAGCTGAAGCTGCTGCGGGAATTTTGCGAACGGAGCCGGGATAACACGGTCCAGCATCAGCTATTTGAGCTCATTGCGCAATACAAAGATAGGTATGATAACGACAATAGCGTGAAATTTTTGCTGCGGATGATGTTTTTCCCGCCCGTGTCCTTGCAGGCATTGGTGATGGAGCATATCAACGCTTATTTGGACAAAATGGAGCAAATGCTCGTGACGGTGTTCGAACGGGGGATGGAACGGGCAGAAGTGGCGCAGCTGGACGTGGGGACGGTCACGGCGTCATTCATGTGCCTGCTCGATGGCGTGCTCGTAGAGATGCTATTGGGCGGACCGGTCCGTTTCAAGAAACGTTTGGATGCATCCTGGAAAATATATTGGCTGAGCTTGACCCCATAAGACATTAGAGGCATGGGTACAGCAAGGGAGTGGGAAACAGATGAATGTTCAGTGGTTAAAAGTGTTTGCGGCTGCTATTCATCGGCATGGTGCTCAGCGCGGCTATCGGCCTGAAGCTAGTATCTTAAGCAATTATATGAATATGATGAAATCAAAGCGCTCCGCAACGCTAATCGTTCGGGGCGCTTTTCTCTGCTGCATGACGATACGTTGAAGGAAAATCGCAAGTTGTAAGCGAAATGGTAGGAAATAAACGACTCGTTGTCATCAATCGCAAAAGAGGTGCTCTATAAAATGGAGATCCATACTCATATCGATCAATTTCTAATCGAGCAAGGCTTTAACGGTTCGTTCTTATTTGCCTATGAAGGCAGTGTTCGCCTGTGCAAAGGCTATGGCTGGGCGGATATGGAGCAGAAGCGGCCGAACGATAAGCATACCATATTTAAAATCGCTTCGATTGGGAAACAGTTCACGGCAGCCGCCATCATGCTCCTGCAGCAGCGGGGCCAGCTTGACGTACAGGATGCGTTGGCGCATTACGTTCCAGAACTGCCGGGACTCGGTTATGTGACGCTTCATCAGCTTCTGACTCATGCGGCTGGATTGGACGAGGATGTTCATGTAAATTGGGATGTCGATGAAGATTTGGAACCTCTTCGTCTTGAGGCGATGGATAGGATAGCCCCAACCTATAAGGTAGGCAGCTTTCATTACAGCAATTTCGGTTACGCCTTGCTCGGACTCATCGTTGAAAGAGCATCAGGTCGAAAATATGAAACTTTTATTCACGAGGAGCTATTCCTGCCCCTTCATATGGAGCGGACGGGAGGACATCTCGCTTCCTACCTTGCGGAAAAAAATCGGGCAATCGGATATGCGGAGGGCAAAGCGGCATGGAAGCAGGATATCCCCAGCTACAACAGCGCCGGCAGCATTCTCTATTCCACGGTAAAGGATTTATATCGGTGGGAGAGAGCGTTTCATGCCACGCAGCTAATCGGAAGCGAAGGAGTACGCGCGATGTTCACGCCCCATGTCGCCATTGATAACGAGCGGGGATACGGATATGGCTGGATGATATATTCCGAGCGCCGGAATACGGCTTATCATAATGGAAGCTTGGCGGGATTCCGCTCTACGTTATACCGGAATACGGATAAAGATGCTGTGTTGATTGCGCTGAGCAATCTGGGCGATACTGGTCTGGAGCCGATCGAACGCTTGAAGCAGGACATCGCAAGCTGGTTGTGATAAGAAGGGGGCATTCATCGGTGAACGGTTGTTGGGTGAAATGAACGGGATGCCGTTCGATAGCGTTAGATATCAATTAAGCCGGTCGTAGGGCATGCCCTATGACTGGTTTTTCTTTTCATGCTCTACGGTCCGCAGTTGAGGTCGGAGTAGAGCAGATCGACTGCTTCATCCATGGAAGAGCGAGGATTTAATGGAGAAAACTTATAAAGGAGAGCAAAAACAATGTCGAAACTAACTATAAAATACCATATATGACAATTAGGATGTGGAAAAGCGTTCCTTCTTCAAGTAAAGTGTAATGAGATTTTAAAAATTTGAAGGAAGGAGCGGCTATGAGAAAATATAAAAAATGGGGAATCGTACTGCTGGCAGTGGTCATTCTTGCAATTGGAGGCTTTCTCTTTCGCAAGCAGCTTGCGGTTCTTGCATTCGACATGTTCCTGTCCGAGCGGGTAGAGAAGACGCTGGAACAAACGTACAAACCGATTATCGGAAAAATAGAAGTCATCCGCGAAGAGAACACTCCATTCTCCCTACTGCTGCTGGGTATTGATCAACGTGACAAAGAGGCAGGCCGTTCAGATTCAATCATCTACTCCATCGTGCGGCCCAAAGAGAATCGAATTCTGCTCTTGTCTATCCCGAGGGATGCCTATGCGGAGCTCGTCGGAAAAGACATACAGGATAAAATCGCACACGCATATGCGTTCGGAGAGGCGAAAATGAGCGTGGAGAGTGTAGAGAACTTGCTTCAGCAGCCGGTAAATCATTATGCAGCAATCAACTTCACAGGGTTCAAAGATGTGGTTGACGCGCTCGATGGTGTTAAATTGCCGATAACACAAGACATTGTCAATAAACATTGGAGCCATGATAAATTCAGAATCGAAGCGAACAAGCCGATTTACAACGGGCTGGAGGCATTGAATTATGTGCGATATCGCGAGGATTCGGATATGAATCGAACGATGCGGAACCGCATCTTTTTGCAGGCCGTCATGGAGCGTGCGGTTGAGCTCGACAAAATCGGCCGAATTCCTGAGCTCATGGAAATTGCGGGCGACAACTTCACGACCGATATGCTCCCCAAGGATATGATTGATCTGGCGAAATCGATTATTGCGAAAGACAGCCTCCCTGCATTCAGCAGCTATATGCTGGATGGCGAAGGCGCGATGATTAATGGAATATGGTACTACATGCTCGATGATGAAGACCTGCAATATGCACGGCAGTTGATCGAGAATTGGCTCGATCCGACGGTGGACTCCGAGAGATTAATGGAGCCGAAGGAAAAAGCATAATCAATATTCATGCTGTACTTATTAACATACATACAGACTATACTGCACGGCAAATGTGTGGGCTGCACCGCTTTCTTAGGAAGGCGGTGTTTTTTTATGTGTGGAGTATGCTGCTGTTTTTACGCCGCCATTCCCGATTTGACGGATCATCAATGATGTTATAATATACCCCTATGGGTATATAAATGGAGAGGATGATCTTAATGTCGAACCAGAAGAAAATTGTTATCGTTGGCGGTGTCGCCGGAGGTGCAACCGCTGCAGCGAGATTGCGGCGCTTGGATGAAACGTCCCATATTGTGCTGTTCGAGCGGGGTGAACATATTTCATTCGCGAACTGCGGACTGCCTTACCATATAGGCAATGTCATTCCGAAGCGTGAATCGCTGCTCGTGCAGACGGCGGAAGGGATGTCGAAGAAGTTCAATCTCGATATCCGGCCATTGAACGAGGTAACAGGTATCGATCGCGAGCGCAAGGTTGTCACTGTACGCAATGTGAAGACAGGGGAGAACTACGAGGAATCGTATGACGAGTTAATTCTATCACCGGGAGCAAAGCCGATTGTGCCGCCAGTTGAAGGCTTGAGCGAGGCGAAGTATGTATTTACGCTGCGCAATATTCCGGATACCGATCGAATCAAACAATTCGTGGATGAAGCAGGACCGAAGCAAGCCCTTATCGTAGGCGGCGGCTTTATCGGCTTGGAGATGGCTGAGAATTTGCACCTGCGCGGTATTCAAGTCACCATCGTTGAGATGGCGGACCAGGTGATGGCGCCGCTGGATCCGGAAATGGCGGCGATCGTGCACCAGCATTTGCGGGACAAAGGAGTTCGGCTCATTTTGAACGACGGACTGTCGTCTTTTATGGAGGAAGGCCGCAAGATTAAGCTGGGGAGCGGCAGAACATTGGAGACAGACATGACGATTCTGTCGATTGGCGTGCGTCCCGAAAATGAGTTGGCGAAAGCTGCGGGATTGGCGCTTGGCAGCCGCGGCGGCATTATGGTCAATGAGCAGCTGCGTACGGAAGATCCGCATATTTGGGCCATTGGCGATGCGATCGAAGTGAAGGATTATATTCAACAGACGCCGGCAATGATTCCACTGGCGTGGCCGGCCAATCGGCAGGGGAGACTGGTAGCGGATCATATCTACGGGAAGGGGCGGCCTTATCGGGGGACATTGGGCACGTCCGTCGCGAAAGTGTTCGACTTGACCGTAGCGGTGACGGGCAATAATGAGAAGACATTGAAGCGGCTTGAGGCTGCATACGAAGCGGTACACATCCATCCGGCTTCTCACGCCAGCTACTATCCAGGCGGATTTCCGGTATCGCTAAAGATGACGTTCAACAAGGAGACGGGGGAAATCTACGGTGTGCAGGGCGTCGGCATGAACGGTGTGGAGAAGCGGATTGACGTGATCGCGACCGCTATTAAAGGCAAGCTGACGGTGCATGATCTGCCGGATCTGGAGCTTGCTTATGCGCCGCCATATTCTTCGGCGAAAGATCCGGTGAATATGCTCGGCTATGTCGCTTCCAATGTGGCGGACGGCGTGCTGGACGTCGTTCATTACGACCACATCGACGAGCTCATTCGAAATGGCGCGACATTGGTCGATGTGCGCGAGCCGGTCGAACGCGAGTCCGGATTCATTGCGGGCTCGATCAACATTCCGCTCGGGGAGCTGCGCTCTCGTCTGCACGATCTGCCGGGCAGCGAGCCGATCTATGTCAGCTGCCAAGTCGGGCTGCGCGGTTACTTGGCTGCGCGAATTTTGGAGCAGAATGGCTTCAAGGCGATCAATTTGAGCGGCGGATATAAGACGTACTCGATGTACTTCGGGAAGCAATCGCCGGAAGAGGCACAGGGACAGCACGGGCCCGGCTCATCCACGTCGCAGGCTGCTTCCGATACAGAGCCTCCGCAGCTTGAATTCAGCGGCGAGCTGCAATCCCGTTATCAATTAGATGTGTGCGGGCTGCAGTGCCCGGGCCCGATTAGCCAAGTATATCAAGTGATGCAGAAGGCGGAGGAAGGAGACGTAATCGAGGTGTCCGTTACCGATCCGGCGTTTCCACAGGATATTGCGGCTTGGTGCGGCAAGACAGGGAACATGCTGCTGAAGCAAGTGATGGAGAAAGACAACATCCGCGTCTGGCTGCAGAAGGGCCGGTCCGCCGAGAGTCAGGCTGCGGCCTCTAGCAGCGAACCGGAGGGGGAGAAAGGCGCGACGCTCGTCGTATTCAATCAAGATTTGGACAAAGCGATTGCTTCCTTCATTATTGCAACCGGAGCTGCATCGATGGGGAAGAAGGTAACGATGTTTTTCACCTTCTGGGGGCTGAATATATTGCGCAAGGCGAATGCGCCACGATTGGATAAAGACTTTATGGATCGGATGTTCGGGAAAATGATGCCGCAAGGACCGGACGCGCTGCCGATCTCTAATATGAATATGGCAGGAATGGGCGCACAAATGATTAAGCGTGTTATGAAAAAGAAGAACGTGGATAGTCTTGAGACGCTAATGCGCAATGCGATGGATCTCGGCGTGGAGCTGGTGGCATGCTCCATGTCGATGGATGTGATGGGCATCCAGGCGGAAGAGATGATCGACGGTGTCACGATCGGCGGAGTCGCCACATATTTGGGCAAGGCAGAAGACGCCAACCTGAACCTGTTCGTATAGCGGTCTATTTAATCTAACGGTACAGTTGGTATAGAGGCAGAGGGACAGCCGCGGATGATGTTCACTGGCTGCGAAGCTCGCATCGGAGGATGCGGGCTTTTTCCATTAATCCCATTTTCTCTAAACAATTAATAAGAACTTTTTCATCTATTCTATTCACAAAGTAATATTTCTCTTGGTAAATTGCTCGGATTATTTCACTGATTTCTTTTCATACAGTCTTCTTTTTCTGCTTCTGTATGTGCTATTTCTTGTGTTTCTATTTCCAAGATTATTGCACTTAACGAAGCATATCCAGCTGCAGCAGCGTCTTTATGTAATAATTCTTCTAATTTCGATAATGTTTTCGCCCCAAGCCCTCTACTTCGTACAAAAGGATTAGTAACTATGTAAACTATAAATCCTGAATTTACTTCAGCGAAGTAGTGTCCTGTTGCAAACGAAACAAGCTGTTCTCCTTCAAAGCCTAACATTATCTATTCCTTGTCCAATTAACCTGTTATTTAGTTGATAGAGCAGGCGGGTGAAATGATGTACAGCGTCAGCGCTGCTCGGCGGACCGCTGGCGCTCGTGCGCGACGGCGACGTCATCGAGCTAGATATCGCTGCGCGCCGGCTGCATCTAGACGTGCCGGAGGAAGAGCTGGCCCGACGGGTGACGCTGTGCAGCATTGCATGTTATAGTCGAATAATAGTTGGCAAAAAAGGAGAGATGGGGATGCAAGCGGAACTGGTCGTTGACCGCCAAGCGATATTAGGAGAAGGGCCCGTATGGGACGAGCGGCTGCAGCGGCTGTATTGGGTCGATATTACTGGTCAATTCGTGTTTCACTGGAGCCCGCGCGAGGAAGAGGTGCAGGCGATTCAAATGGAGCAGATGGTCGGCGCCGTTGCCTTGACGGAGGTGGATGATATGCTGCTGCTTGCGCTGCGGAACGGGTTGTACGTCTACCATATGGAGACGGGACAAACGGAGCTGTGCGCTCGTCCTGAGGAGACGCAAGATGAATCCATCCGCTTCAACGACGGAAAATGCGATCCGGCAGGTCGTTTTCTGGCTGGCACGATGAGTAAGATTGGGAAGCCGCAGGCGGGCAAGCTGTACCAGCTCGAGCGGAATGGACAACTGAGCACGCTGCTTGACGGGGTGTCGACATCGAACGGCCTTGCTTGGAGTCAAGATCACCGCACTTTTTATTATATCGATACGCCGACGCTGCAGGTGAGGGCATGGGATTATGAGGTGGAGTCAGGCAACATTAGCAATCCGCGAGCGGTCATCACCTTTGCGCCAGAGCAAGGGTACCCGGACGGCATGACCATCGATACCGAAGGCATGCTCTGGATCGCGCATTGGGGCGGTGGCGGCGTGTCGCGTTGGGATCCGCATACGGGACGCCAGATAGGTTTCGTAGCGGTGCCAGCGTCGCACGTAACCTCGTGCGCTTTTGGCGGGCTGGATCTGAACGAACTGTATATAACGACAGCACGGGAAGGCTTAAGCGAAGCGCAGCTGCAAGCCGAGCCTCATGCAGGCAGCTTGTTCCGCATCGTAACGGATGTTCAGGGGATGCCGACATTTCGCTATGGATAATACATCGGCATGAACAGGGGCAGTGAGTGCTGCTTCGTATCGTGACGAATGTTGCAGAGGATGCCTGCAATCCTCTCCTGATGCGCCGCTAGGGCATGGGAGATGGAATGCTGTTCTTTGATGGTGGGTTGGCAGATATGGATGCAGAGATGGCTTGTCTTGATGGCGGGCTGTCTTTTTTTGATCGGGGATAATGATACAGGGATATGGCCTTCAAGGGAGGGCGTTAGTGGGAGAAGAGATTAGTTGTGCAGTGAACTGTTTTCTAGGGGGAATGATTTACGTACGGGTCTGGCGAATGTATCCGTCACTTGGTGCTTTTGGCCACTCTCCCAAATGCTCAGAGAAGGGAATGTATGTGAGTTAATCGGCATGATTGAGGAATATATTGTGTATCCATGTTGGTATGTCTTATAATGTAAACTCATGACTCATAGGAGGTGTTTTATTGTACCCGAAGTTGTCAGATCCAAAGACCCACAAGGATTGGTTATCGCCCCACTCTTTTGCGTGGTACGCTCAGATCGGCAAATTGACAGGGAAGTATTCTTATTCATGGAATTCCATGATTACGGAGCCTAATGGTGAGGCTCTATTTACAAATGAAGTGTCGCAAATGGTTCGGAATAAAATTGTGCTGGACGTTGGATGCGGTCATGGAGACTTCACTATTCAATGGAGTCCGATAGTTAACAGAATCATAGGTTTGGATGTTACAAGCGACTTCATCATAGCGGGTAGCAATCGCACCCTTTCAAATGTGTCATTTGTTACAGGCAATACAAGAGACAGACTACCGTTTGATGCTGGGGAATTTGATTGCGTTTACAATCGCAGAGGCCCAACTTCAGCTTATGTAGATATAAGCAGGGTTGTGAAGAAGGGCGGACAAATACTTGGTCTCCACCCAGGCGATCGATTATCGGCTGAGCTGCCGCAACTATTCCCCAATCTTTTCGAACCGCATTCTGAAGGAACTCCCATTTTAGATAAAATCAAAAATAAGCTTGAAGCAGGTGCGCTGGAGCACGCTGAGGTTGAAACCGTGACAAGTATTCAATATTTACATGAGCCTATGGATGTTGTTAAAGTTCGTTGCTTTGGTCAAACGCCTTCCGTATTTGAGATGGTAATCAATGAATGCATGTCTGAAATAGAAAGGATATTTCATGAACATGCCACCGAAAGAGGCTTGCCGACAACATTTGAACATTACATTGTTCGCGCTGCGGTTTAAGTTGCCTCAATCTCAATGAGAGTACTGATATTTGTAAATGAGCGTTTTACAATAAAAGAGGTTGTAATATCCTGTAAACCATTTATAATGGAAACAAATAAAAGAAATGGCGGGATTAGTACTTTGATGATGAGCACGTTTCTGACAATGGTTATCGGTTAATCTTTTAACTGAATAGCACATGAACTGGACTGCGAACCTTACTCTGTATTACGGTGAGGTAATTTTGTAATGTCACGGTTCATCCTTACTTGTCATGAACCATATTATCATCATTGCTATTGTTTACATTGCTGCGATAGACATGCGTCTATTTGTGGTGATCGTTTACGAAAGGCCGTGGGTGAACTATGTTCATTCCACGGCTTTTTTCTATTCTCATCAAGGTGTGCGCTTCTCTTTTATTTCATTAATATGACTAACTAATAGGGGTTGAAGCGAAATGAGCCAAGCCAAGCCAAGTTTAACAATTACGGATGTCCACGCGGTACTAGAGCGTCACTGGAGACAATCTGCTGAGAATGTCAGTGCAATCGAAGGCGGAAATTTCAGCAGTGTCTTTTCATTTAAGATCGAACATCGCGATTATGTCATCCGCTTCAGCGATGCAGTGGATGCGTTTCAAACGGAGCATTATGTTGCCGATATACTCTCTTCTCAGGATGTGCTTTATCCGAAGACATTCGGACGAGGAGAAGAGGGGCCATTTAAGTATTGCATCTCAGAGCGGATTAAGGGCAGTGTCGTGGCTGACCTGCAGGCAAAGCAGAAGATTGAACTGCTCCCCGATCTGGTCCGCGTCATTACCGATATGAACCAGATTCAACTGGATAGCACGACGACCGGCTTTGGTCCTCTGATACCCTCGGGCAATGGAGCGTATGATGCTTGGGAGAGCTTTTTAACGGCATTTTATGAGGAAAATCAAACGGGGACCTTCTGGGAAAATTGGCATGAGCTGTTCCGGACAAGCTGCTTGGAAAGGGATGTCTTTAACGAAATTTATGCCCGTCTACTAACTTTTAGATAATATAACTCTCCTCATCGCTATTTTGTACATGGTGATTGCCATGAATGGAACATTCTATCCGATGGCCGAAGCATAACCGGGATCATTGACGGCAACTGCATGTACGGTGATTTTCTTATTGATATCGCCACGGTTGAGGGTGCAATTCCGGATAGGGATGTCGCGCAAGCTTTCCGCATTCACTATGAAAAGAAGGAATCACCGATTTCTTATTTTAACGAACGGTTGATTGGTGCGCGTTACTTCAAAGGACTGGACGGATTACGCTTCTTTGCGAAAATGGGCTGGGATCATGCTTACGTAGAGCTGCGCGACCGCTTATTATCGATGACACACTAAATGACTGCTAAAAATCAATATTTGAAAGGGCTTAGGTACTATGAATAGAAGAAGGTAGCAGAGAAATTTTAAAATATAAAACTTGGGGAGCATATGTGAAAAAGGCAACTTAAAAAAACATCCGCCTGGACGTATTGATCACAAAGAAAACATTCTCTATGCTGCTTGTAGGGAAGTAAAAGAAGAAACAGGATTGGATGTGAAAAACTTACTGGCACAACTGGTACATATAACTTTATTAGGAGTACAAATAATCAAGTAAGCGGCTCGGTCTCAGTCTAGCAGTCGCAAATGTTTATTACTTATCAAGCCGTCATTCCTGCGGATGCACGAAAGTTGAACGATGAAATATTCAGAAAAAGGAGTTATCTTCCGATATTTGTATGTGATTGCTTGTGAAGGGAGATAGGATAGATGAATCATCAATTCGATTACCGCATGGAAAAAGCGTTAACAGAAGCACTTGTCACTAAAATTGAGAAGAGTATATGGAAGCCTGCCAGTCGTAATAGTCAAGGTGAAATGGTGCTTCTTCCGAACCGTGGACTTGCCTGAACGGTGTGGATGGGTCTGTCAAGATTTTTGTGGCTATTGTTATTGTGGATCAGTTCACTGCAGAACCAATCGAGCCATCTCTGCCATATGGCGCGGCGGCTACAGTTCTACTTACCGGATTCTGTGCGCTGTTTATGAAACGTACCAAAGCAGTTGTCGATGAAACGACGATTCGGGTCCATACCATGTTCGGGATACAGAAGATTCAATTCTCGGACATACAGAAGATAACAGTCAGGAATTTTCCTGCGAGATTCATCCTGTATGGTCCCCATTCGGGTTACCGTGTGAAAATGCCCTCCGCATACACGGGAACCGGGGAATTCATTTCGCTGCTCTACAAAAAATCGGCTATGAAAAAAGTGTTCCTGCCATTGTTAATAGGGATATGAGAAAAGAGAGTTCAAGCGATAAGCCCACGCGCCGAATGCAGCCGCATGAACGGATTTTCTAGGAATTACATCGATTTCTTGAATAATAATTTATTCAGCAACCATTTTGCTAGTCAGGATAACCGTTTTATTATACAATCTGGATGAACGACCAATCAGTTTTAGGGGATGAATCACATTGGCCAGACTTCATAAGCAAATACGATTTGTACTGCCAAGGGAAATTAAGCAGCTAACATAACGATTGAATTAAGCACCTGCAGGGGTGCTTTTTTTGTTATCTATAAAAGAAAAAGACTCCTCATGAAGAGAAGTCTTTAACACCGAGTTTCTGCTTAAGTGCATCCTGCAGCGTCTGGGAGAAATTAATCCCTTCCTCTGCAGCTGCATCGTTCAGCCATTTCGGGATCGTGAGTGTTTTGTTCACGGCCTTATTGCAAATACGCTCGCGGACGAAATCTGTATTAGCTTGGATGAGAGACACAAATTCACCGGCTTCCAATTGGATAACGTCTGGTTTCGACGGCTGAGGAATATCATCGTTGTCATCTTCCATGAGGTAAAGGTGTCCACCAAGGGCATCCTTCGCCATGTATAGGGCTTCGTCGAGAGTGTCACCCTCGGTTACACAGCCCGGAAGGTCAGGAAATGTGACAGTGAAGCCGCCTTCGTCTGGCTCGCCGGGAGAGAATACAGCTGGGTAAATGTACTTCATATATGTTAACCTCCTTGGGAGAGGCAGGGCTTAAATTAGTCCCGCCTGCTCAAAGATACTTTTTATTGTCTTACGTTTAAGATTTTTCTTGGGGTGTGCAACAGTTACTTTACCCGATTTGGTTGGATGTTTGAAGTGCCAGTGGTCACCTTCTGTATTTTTATGTACACAACCATCTGCTTTTATTATCTTGATGATTTCTCTTGATGAGTATGCTTTATCAAGGTTGACCATATTGACATGTACAGAAATGCTTGAATAAGAATGTTCAGATTTGACGAGATGAACCATACTTGTCTCAAGGGAGATGAGTATGTATATCACGTTGAATGTTCAATCGAATATGGAAATCCGCAGTTTACTAGACTTACCAAAACTCAAGAGTCTCAATATGAAAATCAATAAAAGTCAGTTAGCTAGAGAACTGGGTGTGGATCGTCGAACCATTCAGAAATACCTAGATGGGTATACGAGAAGAAGATCACGAGACAAAGGCTCTAAGATTGATGAGTATTATGAAATCATTGCTGCACTTCTATCCACAGACAGCAAGCAAGTGTTTTACTACAAGCGAGTATTATGGCAATACCTTACGGACAACCATGGACTGCAATGTTCAGCGTCTGCATTCAGAGCTTACATTGCCCGTAAACCTGAATTTGAAGCCTACTTTAAGCATGGACAGCGAATGCCATCACCACAGGGAACGATTCGGTTCGAGACAGATCCAGGTGTGCAGGCCCAGTTAGACTGGAAAGAAAGCATTCCCTTTGAAACGAAGGACGGAGAGAAAGTTGAAGTGAATGTAGCTGTACTGCTGCTCTCGTATTCTCGGTTCAGGGTGTATCACATGAGCGTATCTAAATCACAAAGCGTGCTGCTATCTTTCTTAACGGAGGCCTTTGAAACCCTTGGTGGCGTGCCTCATGAGATTCTTACAGACAACATGAAGACCGTCATGGACGAAGCGAGAACGGAATATACCGGTGGTAAAGTGAATGCTAAGTTTGCCGGGTACGCAGCAGACTTTGGGTTTAAAGTTAGACCTTGTATCGCAGGGCGACCTCGTACTAAGGGCAAAGTAGAAGCTCAAATGAAAATCTTAGATGAGATCCATGCCTACCAAGGCCAGTTAAGCTTACCGGAGCTTCAAACCTACATTCAAACGCTATGTGATCGAGTAAACCAATCGTTCCATCAAGGAACGGGAAAAGTGCCAGTTCTAGCCCTGGAAAAGGAAAAGAACTCCTTACACCCGTTACCAGCGGAGCGTACAAGAAGTTCCTATCGCATACATCATAAGCTTGTAAAGATCAATGCATCGAACATGATCTCCTACCAATCCAGACAATACTCAGTTCCTGCTGGGTATCAAGGAAAAACGGTGGGAATACAAGTTTATGACAACCATTTATATGCTTATTATAACACGGAACTTTTGGTTCGCCATCCTATTGGTGAAGCAAAATTAAATGATACCGAGGAGCATTACAGAGAGAACTTAAGGCAGTCTATGCCAAGATATCCCGACATTGATGACTTAGCGAAAAAGAATCTTCAAGCGATTGGAGGTGCGTTTGAATGACTTTAACCTCCTACCAGCAAGCTGTTCGTAACTTAGAATACCTGAAACTGAAGCAGATGCAGGCACATTTAAATGAAGTGGTGGACTTTAGTATCCGCAACCAGATGCCATTCATGGACACACTTGTGAAGCTTACAAGCTATGAGATAGACGTGCGTGAGCAGAACATGATTCATGCCATGGTCAAGGTCGGTGCCTTTCCCCATCTTAAGGAACTCTCAGATTTTGACTTTAGCTTCCAGTCTTCCGTGAATAGAGAGCAAATACTGGACTTTATAAGCCTACGCTTTATTGAAGGCAACGAGAACATTGTGTTCTTAGGCCCAAGTGGGGTAGGGAAAACTCACTTAGCGACATCGATTGGGATTGCAGCAGCAAAGAAACGAACGAGCACCTACTTTATTAAGTGTCACGATCTGATCCAGAATCTTAAGCGTGCCATGTTAGAAAACCGACTAGAAGCAAGATTGAAGCATTATACGAAATACAAGCTGCTCATTATTGATGAGATAGGCTATCTTCCAATTGAGCCTGAAGATGCCAAACTATTCTTCCAGCCCATTGATATGCGCTATGAGAAGCGAAGCACCATCTTCACGACCAATGTTAACTTCATATCATGGGATGAAGTGTTTCGTGAGCCGAAACGGGCTAATGCTATTTTAGATCGGATTCTGCATCATGCAACTGTCGTTACTATTGTAGGTGAATCTTACCGGTTGAAGGATCATTTTGACCATGAGGACAAGTGATTTTGTACATACTTAAACAAGCGAAAGTGTACATGTTTACGTTGACATTTATACTCAGCGACCGCCTCTGAATTGGTACGTAAATAATTTCGAAATGCTATATGTTTAGCTAATTCTTCACTATCCTTATCACACACGTATAAATGGTGTTCAATCCAGTTTGTATTACTACCATCCCACGGAACTAATGTGTAAGAGGGTTCGGGATGAGCGAATTCATCAACTTCTTAAATTCCCTTCGGTCAGACATTTACCGTTGACGAATGCCACGTTTTTCTTTCTGCTGCACATTTGACTTTTGCCAAAAGAAAATAAAAAAGGGTAGCGATCGCCACCCTTAATAATCCGATTCCCGATAAATTTCATTTGCTTCGGGAACGCTTTTAAAATCAAATCCTAAAACCAAAGCAACCAAAAAAGTGGTTGCTTATACGCTCATAATTATTTCCGCCAAAAAGTTGAACAGTCTGCCTTATCCAAAATATTAAACTCGATCATTTTCTCAAGTAATGAGAAATCAACCGGACTATCCCACTGGATACGTACCAACTGCTTGGTGTGATCATAGCCAGCCTGCACAATTTCATCAGAAAAATGATTAATCCCTGCCGTTTCAGGGGCAACAGCCAAATGATGTTTGGCTACGCTAAAGCCAATAATAAATGTGCCGTGATCGGTAAACATAGGCTGATTCCACGCAATTTTTGGCATTAAATTTGGAAATTTCTTAGTTACCCAAGCCAAAACTTCTTCCGTTCGGGACCGATGTTGCGGGTTATCAATATGCGCTAAATATTCTGCAAAAACTTCCATGTTGTTCCCTCCTAAAATAAAAATTATGTCGTTCAGAGAAATTCCTCAAACCCAACTATTAAATAATGTACATGAACGTTAATGGAGATACTTTTAATTCAAATATAAAGTCTGGATTGTTAAAAGCTTTATCGCTCGTTTCCAGCAGCATTGGGGATATAAACATTTGTCATCACCTTTAACCATTTTATCAGTAGATAAACCTTATATGTTGTAGTAAGTTTTTCTATTGATAATCGAACGTATATTCGCACATGATAAGAACAATGTTCGATGTGAGGATGATGTCGATGGAAAAGAAGCGCGAACGGGTAGTAATGTTCGTTGACTTATCAAGACTATAATAAGAAGTAGTTAATAACGTATTTATCGTTATTAACTACTTCTTTTTTATTTGTTGAAGAATGATTAATAGAACTTTGAAATTAATGTAAATATAGTTTATTTAAGATAGGAGGTTGCTTTAGCGTAAATCTCTTTTGTAGAGCATGAAAAGATAAAGGAGTTACATAATGAGAGTTCAAGAAATTGTAATAGTGGAAAAGACGAATGAACAAAAGGTTAGATATATGTTGCTAGACCTGAATGACCAACCAATTATTTCTGTAATTCAATACCTAAAATACTTAGATGTCATTTAGTATTTAAAACGGTAAGAACCGTATATTTATTTGGGGATGGTGATACTACAAATGACACACGAACAGCCAAAACATACTGTTTCTGTTTCCGCTTTCGTTATGAACGAGAAAGGTGAGGTTTTATTACTAAGGACACATTGGCGTTCGGATACTTGGGAAATGCCAGGGGGTAATGTTGAGGTCGGCGAACCTTTAGATGTGGCTATTTATAGGGAGTTTCTAGAGGAGACTGGGATTGTAATCCGCCCTCTAGGTATTACGGGCGTGTATTATAATGCAACGAAGCATGTTTTATCAGTAGTTTTTAAGGCAGAGTATGTGAGTGGAGAAATAAAAATTCAACCAGAAGAAATTCAAGAAGCCAGATATGTTGAGTTAAACGAATCTAATATAGACCAATATATAACCCGCCCAAACCAAAAATCTCGTACACTAGATGCGATGAGTGCAAAATGTTTTATTCCGTATGAAACCTGGGAAGTAAGTCCAACATTTAACTTATTGTCTAGGCTATACAACGAATAATAATCTTGAGTTTGTTCAACTCCCTCGGTACGATTTAATTTTCTCACGAATGCTCGCTTATTCGCAGGATTTCACCCTTTCCAGAAATCCAGAAAGATAGTAAATGGAAGACCATAGAAGACCAGGATAACATGAAGGCGCGAGGAAATAGAGAGGGAGGTCGCAATCCCATATCCTTCCATATACTGCACGCATTCTCCACGCCGCCCCTGGAGGTTATCACTCCCATGTCTCAACGGGTCTATGCCCTCTCATTCCTTCGTTACACCTGTCCAAGGGGTGGAGGCCGGTCTAGCTAACGGTACGGGTCGGTGCCCTTTGGTTGAATACATCCAGTACTCTGTGCTTTCTTTTTGAAATCCCGCGAATAAGCCAAAATTCGTACGACGAAACGGTAGGATATTGCTTAAGCTGCTAGTTGAATTGGTATTATTTTATGAGGTTTGTAGGCATTCGTGGCTTGTTTAGAACCAACGGAACAGCTAGCAAGCGCGATGAGAGCACGAGCTTTTCGCTCACCAGAATGACGCTTCATCAGCGATTTCCACCCTTCAATGATGTCTTTAGGCTGTAGTTTACGAATTTCTTCGGGCGTAGGGAAAAGACGAAGGGTGGCCAACGAACCGGTGCACATCAGCTCTTAAAGACCTGACGCAGCTCCGGGAAAACAACGTCAACCCAACGATGGATTTGGTTTTTGGCACTAACGAGTCTCGTTACGACAGAGTCCCGATTTGAGAGAAAGACTCGAAGCTCTTCAAAGGCTTCGGGCGTGTACGAGTGAATGAGTAGTAGCCGTTCTTAACCATGTCGGCTATGACTAGCGCATCTTTCTTGTCGCTTTTGGATGGCGTATTGTCGCGGTTTTCTTTATTTTTCTTAACCAGGTGTGGATTAACAAGAACGACTTCAAACTGACGCTCGGAGAGCCACCTGGAGAGGTTGAGCCAGTAATGCCCGGTAGGTTCCATGCCAACAATGGCTGCCGTTAGTCCATGCGCGGCTTGCAGCGAAAGGATCCACTGGAGAAAGTTGTGAAAGCCTTCTTCATCATTTGAGAAGGATAGAGGATTACCGACAACAATTCCACGAAAGTTAACAGCACGTGCGACATGCATTTGCTGAGCGATGTCGATCCCGACGACCAGATGCTGAGCAGTAATTTTTTCAATGAGTTGATTTTGTTTGTCCTGCGATTTAAACTTCATAGTAGAGCGTCCTCCTGGATGATGGGATTTTAAGGGCTATGACCCGTTGCGTACTCCCATCGTACCGAGGCGCTTTTCTTTTTTCAAAGACGAAATTAGTCCATCTACAGGAATGCTAACGGGAAACGATAGTTGCATAAAATTTATTGTTGAGCAGGCTACCGCAGTCTGCTCATTTTTTTAAGCTAACGGACAGGATAATGGTGTAACAAGGATTTCCCTGCAGTTAGTGGAATATTATTCCTATGCTAAGGAAAGTTTCAAATACAAAAAGAGGAGCTGGCACAATTGAAACCTATTATTGTGGGAATTGCAGGCGGTTCTGGCAGCGGAAAGTCAACTTACTGCGATATTATAGCTAAAGAACTTAAAGATTATCAAGTAGATGTTGTCTCAACGGACGATTTCTATAAAAAGGATTTGCCAAAGATGATATCGCCTGTATCAAATGTGGAATATGACGATTTTAATCATCCAGATGCATTAGACTATAACAAATTAATGGAATACTTAAACAACTTACTGAGTGCTGAAATTCCTCCTGAAGTAGTTATCTTAGAAGGCATTTTCACACTTTACTTTGAAGAGTTAAGAAAAATGTTAGATGTAAAGATCTTTGTTGACCTTGATTTAGATGAACGCATGTATCGAAGGATAAGTAGAAATATGAAAAATTGGGGCGTGGGTTTTGAGGAAGTTGCAACATATTACCTAGATGCTGCAAAACATAGAGAAATAGAATTTGTACTGCGCACTAAAAATTTTGCAGATATAGTCATTCATGGTAACCACCTAGAGGGCATATCGAAAAATATTATCAGTTGTTGGATAAGTAGTATGATAAGAAAATGAGTCTTTCCTGAAAATTTGGGAGCCTTCGGTGATGCAACATGACTTAACGATGAAAAGCTTGATAGACCAGGCATTATCGCGGATGTTGTTTATGTAATAAACAATTATATTTATGCAAAAATTTAGTCACACTTCATTGATCTACGGACAGGTTGAAACAAACCAGGTAGGTTTTGAGGTTATACTTCAATCATCTATGTCCATCACAAGTTTCCTTATAGCTGTATAATGAACAGACAATAAGAAAAACCCTCGACTCTTACAGTCGGGGGCTGGCATGCTGACAGATGAAATATGTAATCTAGTCTTTACTTGCATCGATTCTTTTTTCTTCGTCGATTGGGACAATTACTTTGCCTTTATTGTTTTCCTCCAATCGGCCAAATTGCCCTAGTTCGGTCGACTTTCCCAATTTGTCGATCGTACCATAGTACGTGTAATCGGACATGACGGAATCAACGAAATAGACGGCTTCCCCTAGATCGGCTGGTTTGTTCCCTTTCTCGCGGTGTTCTATACCCGATTGAGGTTCATCCCCTTGCCATTTTACTTCTGCAAGTCCATCAGCATTAATTTCGACATAATTAACTAGCCCTTTATATTGTTGATAATAACGAAGAGTTTCTCCCTTAGGAAACGTATATTGGATTGAAAATCCTTCGCCCTGTGGTTGAAGAGCGTCCTTCCCGTATATGAGAGGAAGTCTAATGGCAATTTTGCGTGCCTCCGTCAAGTCTCCGCTCATCAATGTTTTGAATCGTTCTTGCTCTGAAGGGGTGCGAACCACGACTTTTTTGCCCTCTTTGTCATAACTAGCACTCCCTCCCAGATTCTCAGACAAGAAACGCAACGGCACAAAGGTACGGCCACCCTTAAAGGTTACTTGCGCATCAAGCTTTACTTTCTTCCCGTTCATAATTGCTTCCTGCGCCCCGCCACTTAATTGGATGCTCACTTTGTTGACCTTGTTTGTAATGTTGACCGTCTTCGAATTGGCATCATAGGTATAACTAAGCCGAGCCGGATCATCGAAGGCAGTCAACGGCACAAGTGTGCGCCCCTGCAACATTAGCACATCCTCCAGTTGCTTCCCATTCATATAGACGTTAAACGATGTTGCCGGTGCTGCGGCGAATATCGTTGTGGGCGCAACTACAAGAACCGACAGTAGAAATGCGGAAATAAGCAACGAATAACATTTTCTCACCATAGTTCCTCCATTCATATCTAATCTTTAACATCAATATATACGAATCAACATTTAGAGATGTTTCGCATCCCAGAGAAATCGTTCCTTTCTTTTTTTATCTAGGAACATTTGTGTCATAGAAAAAATGCACAACTGCAGGCCATTCTTTATCAAATCATTGGATATTATTTTTCAGCATGAAAGAAATAGTTGTAAGTTGAATCATCAACCTTAATACTTATCTTGTTCTCGCCTTTGACCGCGATGCATGAGATCCAGATAATATTAGGGTTGGTCGCAGATGGCCAGCCATCAATCGCCAGATCATTGATCTGTATTAGAGGATCGGTTGCAACGGGAACGCAGAAATCGATATTGATTAGCTCGCCAATGAATGTTTCAACCCGATCGTCAGTCGTTTAAAAATAGAAGTTTATTGTAGCAATTGCCCTCCTAATATTATTGGGGTAACGGGTAGGGAGGTTACAAATAAAGGAAATAAACTATAGAAGGCGAATACCATGTATTGATCCAGTTAAAAAGGAGTCGAAATCTTATGATTCGAGAAGATGAAATATCAGATAAAGATCAAATATTCGAGCTCTATAGAATGTTAGTACCAAATAGTAAGAAAATGAATGTTTTCGGAGCACAAATTGAGACTATTAGAAGGGATTCAAACAATTTTTTACTTGTATACGAGGAGTATGGACAAATATTAGGAACGGTTACATTAAACATATGTTTGCAGGCTTTGCATGGTTTTAGACCATATGGAGTGGTAGAGAATGTGATTGTTCATGAAAATCATAGGAACAGAAATATTGGACAAAAACTTCTACAATATGTTGAGGGGAGGCTAGAAACAGGGTCGATCGTGCCCCCCTGCCAACTTTACCAAATCAACACCCACATCACTCGCTAAAATAAAGTGAACACCGCCGACAACGCCACTACCGACCCTCACCACGGTTTTGGGTTGATCCATCAAGCGGAAGCAAAAAAATGGGCGATTGTGAATGTCACTTTTTGACCTGACAACATCACGTGTATCCAATGAAATGACCGGAAAAAGGCTACAAGACCAAAATAGGAAACCCATTCTCTACCTGCGCCATTCACGATATTTTAGATAATCCGATGTTCGTGGGCAAGATTCGCTATAACCAGTACGAAAACTGGGCTGAGAAGCGGCGTAAAGGGAAGACGGCGGTGTTAAGTATGCTGATGTTATTCTCAGAAATGATTTTAGTGTAAAAGAAATTGTAACTGCTTCTGGGATCAGCCCGTCTTACGCTACTGAAGTAAGTAAAGGAATAAAACTCTCCGAATATGTGGTTCCAAGAGACTAATCTCTTCGGAAAAGGAATATAATTATCAGAACAAGCCACCCTTTCCTATTTAAAGGGAAGAGTGGCTTTTCTATGGCCAAAAGAAAATAGAGGTACATATCGTATTTCTACTATCTCAGGAGGGTTCATCACTATACAGCTTGACAGCTCTCTCTCATTTTAACAATATTATTGATATCAATGATATTATTTTCCTAGGAGTTGAACCAAGTTGACTTATCAAATTGTACCAAGGAAATCCATGGACTTAAGAAATTGCTCTTCGATTGGCGATATCGCAATCTTTGTTTTCAAAACTACTAAAGGAGTAATTACCTTCCATTTTTGCAGAGTCAAAAACTCCCTTAGAACGGTATTTAAATACTCAAAATTTCGTCCTATTTATGATACGGTTCACCGTAACACAAATAGAGCGAAATTGAAGGACGCCTGATGGGGCGCCCTAAGACGGCAATGTAATAAACAAATTCCTGTTATGGCGGTATCCATTTTTATCCTTATGGAAAAGGTGCTTAGTCCATAATCCTTATACTATGCATCTTTTCAGTTTTGTTAAACAGAACTCATGAAACACATTTGGCTCTTCAAAGTTAGGCGAATGGGCTGAATGTTCAAACCAGATGACCTCCTTATGCGGGGCACTCAGCTGTTCCAAATATTCGACAGCAAGCTCAAATGGAACATTATAGTCCCGGCGGCCACAGCAAAAGAAAACTGGAACTTTTATCTCACGAACTTCCTGAAAGAGATTTACAGAGTTCACTTGTTCCTCCAGGTTTTTCAGAGAAAATGCAGCGCCTTTGGCAAAACTAATTAACCCTAACAGGCCAAGGTCGCGGGCGGTTATATTCTTGATGACCATACCGATTGCCGTTCCGTTCACTGTCTGACCGCCGAATTTTCCAAGCCATTTTCGCTGTATGCCGCCCGCTTTCAGATTTACATAAGGAGGTTCGCCTATGTGTTCCAATTCTCGGACAGCCTTTTTATTGCCGATACGCCTTGCTTCGTCTATTGTGAATTTATAGGACAGCAATTCTCCACGTGCCATATCTGCAACTTGTCCGATACCGACATACGCCCACAACAAATCAGGGCGTTTGGCCGCAAGATGCGCGCCGATGATGCTACCCCATGAATGGCCTACAAGAAACAGTTGTTTTTGCTTGAATCGCTTCAATAAGCTCTCCACAAGCTCCTCTGCGTCTAAAACGAACCGTTCAATCAGCATATCATCTTTTTTTATTTTGGATGAATACGACCTGCCTGCTCCTCGCTGATCCCAGTTTGCAACAATAAAGTCTTTTTCCAGCGTTTGTTGTGCTTTTCGGGAAAAAGCAATCTGCGCCGTACCGGGGCCACCGTGTAAAAACAGTATAATTGGATTGGAAGTGTTTTCTGACCTTAAAGCAATCCATTGTTGAGTGTCACCAATTTCGATTGCTTCAATAGTATCAATATGGCAGAGATTATTCTCTGAATCTCTATTAAGCTTGTTATCCTTTTTGTGCATTCTTTACTCCCTCCAGTTAATTCAATAATTATTCCCGTTAAGACGAACCGTATCACAAGTAGTGGTAAAGCGGAAAAATCGATTTCAAACCTTGTCAAAGATCCAGAGACATTCCCAACAATCCATAATTTACATTAGTGTATTCCCAAGTATCGGATGAATCTGAAAGTTGATAGTTATCTAAAGTGCTATAAGATGATCGTTTGATTAAGAAGCTGTTTCATTTACAGTTAAAGGGACACGTTGATATTTTCCCAGCGCCCCGTACTTCAATAATTTCCTCCACTTCATAATCTTCCTCTCCCGTACAAAAAGCGATTAGATTGATATATTTATTCTATTGCAGTATCTCGATCTAATTAACTGGCTTCGGATGGATACCTTCTCCGTCTGAGGAATGAGGTTTGTGTATTGGATGCGTTTATACAAGTAACACGAAAAGACACATCTCTTTGAGATGTGTCTGCAATCCAATTTATATCTATTCACGCTCTTTACTAAAAAAATTCGTACTATTTGTGATACGGTTCAGCGCGATTGATCTTCAACAATCCTGCCCTTTAGTTCAATAAAGAGGACGCTCCCACACCTTCGCTTGGGCTACGTCCTCCTCATTATATTCCATTTCCAATTACTAATTAAAGAACGTACGCGGGTAGCATGTAGTGCTTAAACAGGGGACTTATCTTAACCTAAGCACTAAGAAAATACTTTATTTTCTTTCTACATCAGGGCTGCCTTTCTTTTGTAGATCCACTTTCTATGACCCATTATCCGATCACTGACATGAATATTTATTTTTGTTTGGCACGTTCGGATTGACATCAGGTAGTTGGATGATCATCATAGGCTTGCTTGTTATAAGATTAAATGCTTCTTAGCAAAAGAGCACCCCGATCTTCCTGCTTTTTTGACCATCTTTTGTAAGGGGCAGATTATACAGAAATCTAGGTGTAATTTTATTTATGTCTTTTCTAGGAAGAAAATTTTTAAGATTACACAATCGACAATCCACATAAAAATTGAAGGCCATTACAAATGAGTTAGAAGTTACAGGGCAATGGGCTATGGGAGTCATCGCGTATGATGCTCCCCGAACATAAGGAAACCATTATACAACATAGATATGAGTTTGGACGCCGTAGCCGGCCAACTATCGACGAGCAGGAATTAGAACGAATATTTTACATGCTTGCCCAATCAATGGAATGGCAGGAATGCGTCACATTGGATATGTTCGATCCATTTGAACGCTGCGAATTGATAGGAATGGTTATAGATATTGACAAGCTTGGGAAACGTATCAAGTTATTGCTCGATGGTGAAAAGCAGTGGGTGAAGGTCGAGGATATTATTAAGGTGGTCACTATATGAATGGTTGGAGAAAACCGCAGTATTCACCGCAAGCAGCGTATTAACCTATTACAAAATATGAGAGGAGGGGATGGTCTGAAAAAGTTACGTATCGTTGCTCAGTACATTAAAAACGAACGGGAGCTAAAAAAGAAAGGAAAATCGACATGAACCCAATAGAGTAATAAGCACCTATATGATGCGTTAGTTAAAGCCCCGGAGTAATCCGAGGCCCAAGCAAAATCAAGCTATTATTCGATTCAACACACGCCCTGTTCCTTAACTCATTCGTGACCATATTTGTACCTGAACTAACCCGAAATTATCGTATTCAAAATAAATAAGTTCTTGTTTTTACATGGGCTTTCCGAGCTTATCCGAACTATAAATTTTTATTGTATAATAAAGCCATCTCAAATAATGAAGGGACTGAACTATGCGCAGATATCAATATTTTTAACCCGACTTTAAAAGCATAACATAATGGAGGTAAAAGTATTGATTACAGAATTACACACAGAAAGATTATTTTTAAGACAATTGAAAGTGTCTGATTCGTCTAGCTTGTTTAAAATTTGGTCTGATCCAGATGTTACTAGGTTCATGAATATTAGTTGTTTCACGGGTGAAGATCAAGCAATAAATATGATCAAACTTCTTGATGAACTTGCTCAGGATAACAAAGCTGCTCGTTTCGCTATAATTGAATCAGAATCCAATGAAATTATTGGTTCTTGTGGTTATAGAACCGAATAAGAAAAGAGCCATGAACATGATAATCGATGATGCTAAAGATGTACCACGTGATTTACTTCTTTAGTTGGTGAAATACCAGCTTCTCTTTCCTTATGCATTCAATTTGTTGCTTTTAAAGGTGCAATACTTTCCTCATAAGCAGCTTGTAGTTTCTTCGTAACTGGGCCGCTTTCTCCATTACCAAATTGCTCATCTCCAATGTGAATAACTGGGAATATTTCAAGGGGCGTCGCCGTAAAGAAGCATTCATCCGCCTCATATACTTCTTGTAATGGAAACTCTCTCTCTTCTACTTCAATATGTAGAGCTTGTGCTAACGAAATAACATGATGACGAGTAATTCCATGTAAAATAAAGTGATCGGCTGGGTGCGTAATCACTTTATTATTTTTTACAATAAAGAAATTGGAATGGCACCCTTCTGTTACAATTCCATCTCGAACTAATATTGCTTCTTGGTATCCTTCTTCACTAATTTTATTTTTAATCATAATATTCGGAAGTAGATTTAAGGATTTTATATGGCAAAATTTCCAGCGGATGTCCTCTTCCACAGTTGCTTTTATTCCCTCTTTCATAGCGGTAGTCGGTCTTGGAAACGGTACAATGTTTGCAAAATAGGTTGGTTTCAGATTCGATTCGTATACATGATTTCGTGGCTGAGCACCTCTTGATATTTGCATATATACATTTCCATCTTCTAGAAAATGATTTTTTTCAATTAATTGCTGAAGCTGTCCAATCAATTCCTCCTTGGTAAAAGGCGGATTAAGATGAATTTCCTTCATAGATGTAAAAAATCTTTCTAAATGTAAATCTAGCAAGTGCGGTTTCCCATTATATAAACGAAACACTTCATAGATTCCATCACCAAATTGCAAGCCCCGTTCTTCTAATGCAACCATCGGCTGCTCTTCCTTTATATTCACAATTCTCCCATTAAACAAAATCCAATCTTCATGCGTACCTTTCACCATTTTTCGCTCCTTTACGAATTATTAATTTCACTTTACAACTTATCTGTGCGTAATGCCAACTTAGAAGGTAGTGCAGAGGAATTAAAATCTGGAATGTATTGCTGACTCTGAAAAGCTTAGAGCCAACATCGTAATTATATGTTCCTATTCTCCAAAATAGTTCGGAGTCATGTGATACCGTTGGTACATTAGCTAACTGTTTCATTTGTTGTTTACTGTAACAAGTGATTGATGGTAAAATATAGGAAAATTAGCATAGGGGCGTCGGAGTTGCATTGCGCGCGGTTCGTGAAGAAAGAGTAGATGAATTGCTGACCGCATGGAATGCCGCCAGGCATGCAAGCAAGCTGTAACCCAATTAGCCATGGACGTGAGGAGTAGATGTTCAATGACATCGGCACAATCAAATCGTCAAAATAGGATTGAAGAGATAGTAACCGCCGCAAATTATAATGGACTGCGCATAAACGCCAATCAAGTGGAACTAAACGAATCCGGGATGGATTTCCTTGTGGCCTTCGCGACCGATGATGCAGGCGAGCCGTGGGTGCTTCGCAAGCCAAGACGATCGGACGTATTGGAGCGGGCTGAGAATGAGCATAAGGTGCTGCAGCTTGTGCGGGAGCAGCTGCCGATCGAGGTACCGGACTGGCGTATTTTTACGCCCGAGCTTATCGCGTATCCGCTGCTCCGCGGAAAACCGATCGCGACGGTAGATTCAGGGGGCGGCGGGTACCTATGGCAGTTCGAGCAGGAGGCGCTTTCGGATGTCTTTTTCGATTCGTTCGCGGGGGCGTTGGCAGCGCGTGACCGGATTTCTGGATTGGACGGAGGCGGAGGTTGCCGATCCAGGCAAGGATTTTGTCATTTACTATGCTCTCTTTGGCGAAGAAGGACTTCGGGATCTGCTCGTACGGTATGAGAAAGCCGGGGGCAAGTTATGGCCGCGCATGCATGAGCATATCGTCGAGCAATGGGCCGCTTATCCGGTGTTGGTGGCCAAGTTTGCGCTTATTACAGGCCAGGAAGCCGATATGGAGATGGCTAGAGGCATGCTTGCGAATTGGAACACGTAAATACAGGCAGAGAGGAATAGCCATCCGTTAGCGGATGGTTATTTTTTTAGTTATATGGTGCCAAAGAGCCGGGTCATTCCGCTAAACGGAAAGCGATAGTTCAAGGTGCTGTTGTCAGAGGAAGCGTAAGGGGGAATTCGTTCTTTTGGCCACTCTCCCAGATGCTCAGGGAAGGGAATGCAGCGGGGGCGGTTAATAGTTGAGGCTAGATAATCTTAAAATTAAAGTGATTGTTTTGCGTCCTTCGCATAATAGAATGCCGTGCATCAATGAAATCAAATGATTACGCTGCGGACGAGACAGAAGCAATTGAAGAGATAAAATGGTGCGCCAATTGATGCTCAGACCAATGTATTCATAATGGGGGGCAATTGCGTTTGAATTATTCGATGGGGGAATGGATCGGCAGTCTCTACTAAACAAAAAAGCCGCCAATAATGCGGCGGCAGGTAAACAATATATATGTTGATTATAGAATCCGAAGAACCCTGCGAACAAGGTGCTTTCTTAATGTGAGCCAGCAAGAATACGTGCGATCTGTTCGCTGTCCTCTTCTCTGTAGACATATTCATGGTAATGGGGTTGGTGGATGTCTATCCATCCTTTGTCGACAGCCTGTTTATAATAGTGTTTGGCGCGTTCTTTTTCACCGATCAAATAAAACAAGCAGGCTGCGTTCCAATACAATGCCACATCTCCATTCCAGTCCCAACCTTTATCTAGCGCTTGGGCGTAACACCATGCTGCGCGGGCGTAGTCTTTTTCCACGCCATACTTCATATCACCGCGCATATAATGGTTTCCGTTGACAAGGAGGTTGTTCAAGGGAAGGTTCCACCCGAACAGGACCGGGAAATCTGCAAGCAGCTTGAAGCCTACAGATAAGGCTGTTCTCTGCGAGCCTATATTGTTGGACCAGCATTGCCAACCGACTCTTGTTATGCCCCGCTGTTTTGCGAGTGAGAGCGCGCCTAATGCTGCCTTTCGCGCCCACCCGTTTCCGCGGTACCTTTCATCCGTTTGAATACCAAGTTCACATTCGTTTTCAACTACCCAGTCCGTAAGGCACCAGCTAATAATGGTTGGACCCTCATCCGTGTCTTGAATGGCAACACATCCAAAGCCCTTGTCCTCGTAAACTTCTAATGAAGGCCAGCCTTCTAAAATTTCTTGTATTACATCATCGAGCCCGACTAAATCTTGACGCTTCAATAAGTTGCTATTTACCGGGACAATACCATCTTCAAAGGGGGCATCTATACTACTCAAATCGTGAGTAAAAGTCATTCGCCCGCTTCTCATAGGCAATATATCTTTCATAACCACCTCGAGAGCATCTTCCCACTTCGTATCCAATGGATAGAACAGTACATAATCTAACTCTCCATCAGACGCGAGCTTCGGTAACAGCTCCTCTTTGAGCAACTTATTAGCTTCTTCGAAAAACAGGTTGCTCTCTGGACTGCCGCCTAGAAAAATGCCTTGAGGACTTGTCAACACAGCTGTTACACAGTCATTAGACAGAAAAACTCTGCCGGGTACAGCACCTGTAATGACACCTTTAATGGATAAATGTTGCTGCAAAGCTTCAAAAAGACCTGCTGCTTTATAAAAGTTTTCGCTCGTGAGTTCCATTCCCTGAACCATGTTCTTGGAATACATCATGTCCGTTTTTTTCCTCCCATGAGCAAATGAGAGGTTTTTATTCAACTATAAATATAGACCTCTCATATGCTTCTCGATTTGTTTGTTCGTATCCAAACACCATCACTCCTTTAAACGTATTAGAGGATTAAGCTCTAAGGTGATTTGTATTTTATGCCCCCATTCAATTATGGATAAAGAATACAATTAAATCAAGGGTCAGCCGAAGTACTGACGTGCCTTTTGAACAACAAAGGGGGAGATCGTCTTGATTTCTTCTGAAAACCACCTTAGTAGCCCAAGGTGTTGACACTTATCGTTTTGAAAACATCACTCAATGGGAACAATTCTTGAAAAACAGGTAAATAACGAGGTTAGGTGAGAGGCGATACTATCTCTTTCCACGCTTTTACTCACTCTCCCCTTCGGTCAGAAACAATGATTCCCGTAATTGCAGGAATTGTCTTTAAATCTTTGCCTTTAGCTCTCATCATTGCTATTATTAGAGCAGAGATGCGTTGAGAAGGAGCATAGAACCTATCGTGTGTACAACTCTGTAAGGATTAACAAATAGATAGAATACCAATTATAGTGATTTCACTATTCTATTTGGTGTTCATATCTTTAACCTTACGGGTACGCAGGGATGAGTGTATCATAAACCCATGTTGCGGATGCCTATTGGTATCCGTTTTTAGTTTTACGGGAAATTGCATCTCTATTGATCTCTGACTGCTTACCCTCCAAATCATGAATGGAGGAACAATATATGTTCTCATTGAAAAAGAAAATAGCAATCGTTACTGGCGCAAGCAGATCAACGGGGATTGGAACAGCGATATGCCGTTCCCTTGCAAGTTTTGGAGCAGATATATTCTTTACTCATTGGCATCCTTTTGATGAAACGGAAGGCAATGGCGGAGACAAGGAGTGGCCTGAACATTTACGCAAGGAACTGGAAAGTTTGGGCGTGAGGGCAAGTCATATGGAGGCGGATTATGCCAACCCGGAGATGCCGTCACTTATTATGGATCAGGTAGAAAAATCGCTAGGCAACGCTTCGATTTTGATTAATAATGCAGCCTATTGCGTGTCAACCAATTTTCGGAACCTGAATATCGCTTCGTTCGATCAACACTATGTCGTGAACAATCGTGGAACGATTATACTTAGCACAGAATTTGCAAGAAGATTTGAAAAGAACCATGCAAAAGGGACTCCAGGGAGAATTGTCTTCATGGTTTCCAAAGGCCCCGACCCTGACAACTTGGCATATATTGCAACGAAGGGAGCTCTGATTGGGTTAATCGAGCCTCTCTCTGTAGCTTTGGCTCCGCTCCAAATTACAGTGAATGGGTTCGATCCAGGGCCAACCGATTCAGGATGGATAAATGAAGAGATGAAAGCACTTTTTCTGCCGATGTTTCCTATGGGACGGATCGGATTGCCGGAAGATGCTGCCAGAACGATTAGCTTCTTAGCTAGCGATGAATCACAGTGGATTACTGGACAAGTGATAAAATCTGAAGGCGGATTTCTAGGAAAATAGTATAAATTTCCGCATCTAGCTATTGCGTTTGGTGATGGCGAGAACGACATAGACATGTTGGAATTAGTAGGACTTGGTATAGCCATGGGGAATGGGAATGAAAAATTAAAAAAAGTAGCTGATTTCGTAACTAAAAAGTCAAGTGAAAATGGAATCGAGTTTGCATTAAAAAAGTATGGGATCATATAATCCTTACTTAAGGAGTTCTCTTTTACAGGGAACTCTTTTTCATTTGACGGATTGTCAAGCCAACATATTACAATCCGTCTCCTATTAAAATTAAAAAATAGAGGAGATTAGCTCATATAATGAACTAACTATCCTCTTCCTCTCTTAACGATGCTCGAATGAACTCAGTCTACAACGTACATTTAATTTAAATCTTCAATAATATTAATAATGAATTCGGAGATATTTTTTATGGTTTGTTCAGAAAAGTCAAAATTAACACCTGTATTTCGATAGATATCCGCGATCGGTAGATTCCAATCCATACTTGCGCCTTCTTTAAATAAAGTGATAGCTTTTTCTGGATTCTCGCGATAGATTTGAAACAGTTGTAACGCTCCTAGTTGTGATATTGCATATTCTATTTTATAGAAAGGATACTGAAAATAGTGGAAAGACTCGATCCAACTTGCTCCGATTTGTGTCTCAAAACCTGCAATATCAACTGATGAATACTGGAATCTTTTGCTGATTTCAAGATATTTTGCATCCCGTTCTTCGGGTGAATGGTATGGATTAGTATAGAGCCAATGTTGGAATAAGTCTCCTGCTAGTGGAGAAATGAGCATGGAAAATGCACGATGCATTTGTTCACGCTGAGCTTTCTTATATTCATTGTGTTCAGGGTAAAAAATATCAAGTTTGTCCATCAACATTAGTTCTAAACTATGGGAGTAAAGCTCAGCTACTTCTTCACGAAGATATTGTTCTTGTACACCACTCTCGTTAGCAAACTGCTTATAAAAATGGATTGCATGACCTAATTCATGTATAAGAGCATTAAACGATGGGCTAAAGTTGGAATAAATGAATACATTTTTTGCTTTTGGTAAGGTAAAACAAACAGCTCCTGGCGCTTTATTCTTTCGCTCCTCCACATCAATTAATCCTTGCTTTCGAATGTACTGAAATCTCTCCTGGAAATATAGGTCAGTCTTACCTAGCATTTTTTCAACTCCATCCAATAAATCAATTAAATTGTTGAATGGAGATTTTTGTAATGTACAAGGACTAAGATCCCATGGACGATACTTTTCTATACCAAGTTCTGTTTCAAAGAGCTTCGCCAAACGTTTCCATACTGGAATAGCATACCTTTCAACAGATTCATGAAAAGTGTAACAATCTTGAATACTGTATTCTCTATTTTTTAGTGTAAATACATAGTCGCGATAATTGCTAAATCCAGCATTAAGTGCCATTTGATGACGTAATTTTACAAGTTCATTCATAATACGGTCTACAGCAGGTTTTACAAGCATATGCGACTCAGATAAAGCGCGCCATGCTCGTTCCCGAATTTGCCTTTTTGGACTTTCTAACATTGCTTTTATGTAGGAATAAGATTTTGTTTCGCCATCCCATTCCATTGTTATACCAGCCAAAATTTCTCTGTATTTGGTTATTAACTCTTGTTCCCTCACAGTAAGCGAGATGTTTTTTTTATTAAACATCTTACTCTTTTCTAGCCTTACTTTACACATATAACCATATTTTTCATCTTCCAGTAATTTTGAGAACGGACAATTGCTAAATTTCTTATCAAACTCTGCATTATATTTGGTAAGAAGTGGTTGGATATCGGTTTGGTAATACAAATACAATTCGCGTTTATTTGTGTTTTTAGTATCCCTATAAAAATTGATTTGATGACTAGTTATTAGTTCTTCAACTTCAGCACATAATAGGCGTTCCTCAACTAGCCACCTCTCTAATTCAGAAACAGAACAAATGTCTTGTTGGAGAAGTGTTTGTAGTTTATCTTCCAATTTTTTTGTATCATAAAAATTATTCACTCCATTACGCTTGGGAAATTCTGGAATATAAGACATAAACAATCCTCCTTAATTCCATTCTCTAATCTATAAAAATATGATTTATTAACTTGAATTTCTATACAATACACGAATACCCTCCCTTCACAAAACTGTCCCTTTAGATCAGCATCTCGAACGCGATTACGTATGGGGATGATGGAAAAACACTGGGCATGACTTTAAGAAGTGATGAAAGGTTGTGTGTGTTGTGTGCATTGATATATGGGTTCTACAAGCTTTTTTGAGCTTAAGGAATTTGTAAGGGTTGAGTAAGAAAAAATAAAAGGAGATGTTCGTTTCGCACAATTTAACTCATGATTGATTCCCCCGTGTAATGGATAGACAAGAAGAACGATCCTGTAACAATTAAAATGATGGGAAGAAAATTGCCGTTAATCAGCAAGACCAGAAGGGAGGTTTTATTGCAGGATTCAGCTTTGGAAAATTACTCCAACAGATGGTGAAGTATAAATCAAAGATACAAAAGAAGGAAAGTCATTACTTGTAGAAACAAAGTCAGGAGATATTGCTGTGTCTTATATAGAAGCTCCCACTTCATTAACGCTTACTGCTGACAGTGATTTATCTGATATAACAGTTGATTTAGATGGATTTAAGTAAAAAAGGAAATATAAATATAAATTAATAATTATGGTATGTCAAGGGTCTATCAGTGGAGGACAAATAATGACCTCCACTGTACCAATACTCGATAATATCTTATTAAAAGTACTACCTCATATAAAATCCCATGATTAAGGAAGGTTCATACAATTATTGTACATCAGATAAAATATTTTTCAGTCTAATACATTATTTTGATCGAACACTCTCCGAGATTAGGTCTGGCTTCTGCCGGCTAACCGATTGTAATCGTAGTCCCATCAAATCTGGTGAGGGAAAAGCCACAAAAGTCCTCATGATAGGTTTTTTTGTAATCCTGAAGCATTCCTATAGCGACTGCTTCGCCTAACTTTAGTCCCTCGATGCCGTCCGATCGCCAGTGGATACCAGCCGCATCGCGGCCAAGAGCAATATTTGCGGCAAATTTGTTTAATTCCCCTCCTATTGTTAACAGAGAACCTAAGTAGGGGAGCAATGAGAGTCCATCCGAACTGGCCGCGACGGGATGGGGGATAGGGAACGATTCGTTAAAAAACGCCTTCAGCACAGTAACCCCAGCCCCAGCTAAGCAGGCGTGACCAGAGGGATAAGCTGGATGGATCGGAGAGCCTTCCGCATAAGCTGCAGGCAGCAGGTAGGATCCAAACTTGTTGAAGGTCTCGGAAACCGCCTGTGAGTCGAGCAGTTCCGAATTGATTTCGTAATTAGCGGCTCCCGTCAACTGGTTGTGCACACATCCCCCGAATTCCTCAGGGCGGAGCCGGCGATGGACGAGGAACTTTTGGAACCAAGCGGCATCTAGCGCCGATCTCGCCGTCCGGGCTACCCAATCTAGCACATATGGCGCACCGAATGTGGAGAAACCGCTCTGGGTTGCAGAGTTAAAATAGGGATTGGCTGGATCTAATGCGTTCTTTCCGTAACTGAGCAGAATGAGACAAGCGCTAAGAACCGATTGGTAGGAAAAATCCACATGAACATATTCCCCTAAATCGCGGCCGTTGCGGATATAACGGGAAATGGGATCGTGTACATTTGGCGCATTCGGAGAGGATCCGTTTTGAATTCGCAGCCACTCTTCATACGACGTCATATGGTCATCGCCGGCAATAGTCGTACGATATCTCTGAACAACAGTTGTGGCTCCGAAGGGAATGTCCTTCCATAGGAACTGAGAGATATACGGTCCTGCTATGTCACCGGGGGTATCCCCTCTGAACAGGCTGCCAGTGGTGACGGCTCCATTTACTTTCGGCCCGCGAAAATCGGAAAATACGGTCAGATCCGAAGCGGCCCCCAGGGTTAACGGATGGGTATCATAGTCTGTAAAGGGCACATCGCGGGTCAGCGCCTGCCAGTAAACTTCCGCCATCTCACTGGCCTCCCAGGAACTGCTGAAAGCCGGTGGTGAAGCTATCCCTAAATGATGACTATCAGGTCCCACCAAATCAAATGCGTATGAGGCTTGAGGGTTGACGATCTTTACAACCCCGCCTAGCGGAATGGATTCAAAATCCTTACCTGTCTTCAGAGCGGCAATGAATGCATGATACGCATTAAGATCTACCTCGCCAAGGCCATTATGCGGCAACCCCTTCGTAAAGCTGCCGATTTTATTCGGATACCTGCTTTCGTCACCATTGCACGGGTGATCAGGGGAAGGGAGTCTATCTTGCAGTTGGGCTACTGTTGTACGAATTCGCAATGCCTTACGGCGGCGTTCGCAACTATTTAACGGCCCAATCAAGCAAGCTTGCCTCGGCTTAATAGTTCCATTCCCCTTGCTTGTCTTACTCACGGGCATTTCATCATTTTTCATTCTATCATCCTTTCGTAAAGAGATGGTTCTGCGCTTGAGTAAAAAATGATGGGATGTACCATTCAGGTGTTGGTTCATTATATTCTTCTACAAGATAGGAGAATGGGGTCTTGTACGATATTATTGGCCGCTTTTCATAGGCTGGAAATAGAGATAGAGGGGAATAACGGAAAAAATAGTTCAATAAACACAAGGGTTGCAATAAAAAGAAAAATCGATTATATTAGCTTATAGTTAGATAATCTAATTGTAATCAGGGTGATGGAATGAGAAAGAAGATTGAGAAGGAGCATGTGGGTGAACAGCAGCTGCCCAGATTGGGCGTTGCTCCTTACTTGGAGCTTATGGGGAAAACCGCTTCTAAGGATACCAATCAAGCATCAGCTCATATGGGTTTACTGCTGCTATGGATTGGCGATAACATCCAGGATATGATGGATTTAAACCTGTCTTCATTCGGAATTACAGAAAGCAAGCTGGACCTGTTGCTGTTGCTGATTCTGCATCAAGATAAAGAGGGGATTACCCCTTCATCTATCGCAGGTCGGCTTGGAATCCGGCGCGCTTCAGCAACAGCTCTGCTCGATTGGCTAGAGAAAAGAAACTGGATTGAACGTAAGACGAATGAAAACAATCGTCGTATGGTTCATGTCCACATTACGCCAGAAGGCCGTAATCTGGTTGATCAGATACTGCCAACATTTTGGTCAACTTGCGACTCATTCATCAGTGATTTGGAGGTTGAGGAGCAAGTGGTGCTGAAGAAAATATTGATGAAGCTGAATGGAAGCTTAGAGAGAAGATTGGGAGTGGGAAGATAAATTTTTTTAGCATTATAATTAGATTATCTAACTATATGTCGAGCTTGAAATGAGTGGTGAATGGAAACATACGTTGGAGAAAGGAGAAATCCAAGCAACTTACAGAAAAGAAAACGAAGGGGATGGTTGAGGAGCATTTTGTGGCATGGGGGATGTTTCGTTATACATTTTCGGAAGTACGGGCGGAGTGGAAACTTATTATATTAACGGCAGTATCCATCCTGTCCATTTCAATTCTTGAATTTTCCATTCCTCAAATGACGAAAGCAATCATTGATGAGATGATTCCGAATCAAGACTTGCGGGCCTTATTCATTACAGGGCTGAATTACATCGGCATGGCCATCGTTTTGTTGTTTGGAGCTTGGCAGGCGATCAATCAATTGATTTCGATTGGAGACATTGTAGCATATCTGGCTTATTTGCGTCTGCTGCAGGGCCCAATTCGTTCTTTTAGCCGATTGGTAAATAAAATTCAACAATCGGCTGCGGCGTATGAACGTATTCAGGAAGTGATGAAAATTGTACCGGAGATTCGCGATAAGGAAAATGCTGTCCGCTTAGCGTCGATGAAGGGGATATTGTCTTCGAGGATGTGGATTTTGCCTATGAACCGCAAAAGCCGGTTCTGCATAACTTCTATTTACGACTGTATCCGGGTCAATCAACGGCGCTTGTTGGCTCCTCAGGATCAGGGAAATCAACGATCGCTCATCTGATCGCCCGCCTATATGATGTACAAAAAGGCTGTATCAGATTATTGTGCTGGAGAAAGGGAGAATTGTGGAAACGGGGACACATGAAGCCTTGCTTCGCCGCTCTGGCCACTACAAGGCATTATATGAGATGCAATTTCCGCAAGTCAGAACAACGATCATTTGAAAACTTGAAAATAAGAGGTGTTTATAATGACTCAGTTAAGCAATCAATCCGCTGTGCGCCGGAACTACTCACTGATGACAGCGGTGCTGTGCTGGTCGGGAATGGTGGTCATGTGCAGCTTGTACGTAACCATTCCCCTGATTTCCGTGTTTGCCACCACATTTGGCATTACCACTACACATGCGGCGGCGACAGGCAGTATTTTTTCACTCGGCTTTGCCGTGGGATGCCTGATTTATGGCGCGCTGTCTGATAAATATGGCCGCAAAAGAGTAATATTTATCGGACTTATCGCATTAACCATTATCTCATTGCTGCTCGGAATGGTTCACAGCTTAACATGGCTTATTGTTCTGAGAGGACTGCAGGGGGCGGCTGCGGCGACATTTTCTCCTGTTGCTTTGGCCTATGCGGTAGAGATGTTTCCAGCAGAGAAGCGGGTAACCACCATCGGATTTATCAGCACTGGATTCCTGGTTGCGGGAATTGTTGGCCAGGTCATCAGCGGTCTCATCAGTCAGCAATATGGATGGAACGCTATCTTCTATCTGCTTGCAGCAGTGTATGCAATTACTTCGCTTCTAGTACTGTGGCTGTTGCCAAAGGGAGAAATCCATCAGGCGCATGCCAACGTGTGGGAACCCATCAAGCACATCGGAAAGGTATTTAGCCAGAAAAATCTAGTACTGAGTTATCTGGTGGCGCTTGTGCTGCTAATGTCTTTTGTGAGTATGTATACTGTGCTAGGCACTTATCTGAGCGGTCCAGCGTTCGGGCTGGGCAAGCAGGAAATTCTATACGTTCGTTCCTTTGGAGTACTTGGCATGATGATTTCACCGTTTGCAGGGCGGCTCGCCAAGCGGTTTGGTGTACGATCCGTGTTGCGGGGCGGCTTGGCCCTAGCTATACTTGGACTCTCTTCATTGGGCTTCATATCTAACCTGCCGCTGCTGCTGGTAATGAGCCTAATCTTTGTAACGGGGATTGCGCTTACCGTTCCTTCATTGGTTGCGCTCGTTGGCCAATTGGGCGGGAAATCGCGCGGTATAGCGGTGTCGGTGTATACTTTTGTCCTGTTTGCAGGAACGAGCTTAGGCCCAATTTTGTCTATTCAATTCATGAAGACAGGCAGTTTTGCGATCACTTTTCTTTTGCTTGCGCTCGTGCTAGGCATTGGCTTGCTTGCGGCTTGTTTGATTCATCGGGACACGCCGATGAATATCAAATCTGAAGTGCGCTAACAGGAAAACGCTTTGTTCATTTGCGGCTTTTTTTGTTAATAAGAGAGGAATGACCCTAACACCGCGTAGTGAATTTCACAATATTGACACCTATATACTATAGGGGGGTGTGGTATAGTTTGCTTGAAGACGAATTAAACATCATGCTTTAGGGAGAGATGATCATGGATATCGCAGTCATGCTTTATGATGGAATCACAGCATTAGATACAATTGGTCCATATGAAGTATTTGCTGCTACAATGAAAAGTAACGTGAAATTTGTCGCCAAGAAAAAAGGGTTAATTAAACTGGATTCAAAAATGGGTTGTTTGCATGCTGATTACAGCTTTTCTGAAGTTACTTCAGCTGATATTCTCGTCGTTCCTGGCTGTAGTCCGCCTAATTATAAAACTCCGATGAATGACGAAGAAACTCTGAATTGGATTCGCCAATTACATGAGACCACGAAATGGACTACTTCGGTTTGTACCGGCTCTCTGATCTTGAGCGCCGCAGGCTTGTTGAATGGAGCGAAGGCTACCACTCATTGGAGCTCCTTCGACCTGCTCCATTCTCTTGGAGCCATTCCAACAGATGACAGAGTGGTTCGCCATGGCAAAATCATAACAGCAGCCGGTGTCTCCTCCGGTATCGACATGGCACTCCAATTAGTAGCATGGGAATTGGGGGAAGATAAGAGCAAAGGAGTCCAGTTGATTTTGGAATACGATCCTAAGCCTCCATTTGATACGGGTTCAACTAAGAAAGCACCGGCGCCATTGGTAGAACAGATAAGCGGGATGCTTCAAGAGCTTTCAAAGCAAGAGCCCGATTTGTAAATCACATATATGTCAGTCACGGTCTGAAAAAAAATGCATGTTGCTGCGACATGCGTTTTTTTGTTGCCCTCTTATTCGTTATTTCACCATACTCTCACGGATGGAAGCCGCCGCTTCTGGCCTTCAATCGCCGTTACGTACCTTGGACGACCTGCACGCCTTCCGGAAACAGGCTTGTCAAAGGCAGAGGGCGATGTCCGCTTCTCCAGCGGGGGGCTTGAACAGCAGCACTTTGCGAAAATGATGCGGCTCTTTGTTGATTAAGATGAGACGCAGGGACTTGCCGTTCGCTTTGTTCGCGAAAGCTTGCTGCAGCGCTTTGACAGCGTTGATGCCAGCGTAGCCGCCCCCGATGACAATACAGGTTATTTCTTTCATCGTAAACATCTCCTTGTTATGGTTTGCACATATAACGAGGAGTGAGGGAGTTTTGTGACAAGGGGGCGGAGAATAGGGAATATGCTTGTGGCGAAACGTATCCGCCGATTCGTGCTTTTGGCCACTCTCCCAAATGTTCAGGTAGGCAGTAGCTTGTGCAATTTGTTACAATATCTCCATAAAGGAAGATTGTAAATGCCGGGGAGCCGTGATATCTTTAAGTTGCAGAGTGAGTTATCGGTATCTCATTTTGTATTGCTTGGATTGTAAGTTTTTTCACAATATAAAATTTGAAGCATTGGCAAAGGAGCGAGTAGATATGCAACACTACAGGTTACATGGCATCGTCCCTCCAGTCATTACGGTAGTTAATTCATCCGGAGCTTTGGATCGGCCGGGCATGGGCCGCATGATCGATCATTTGATCGCCTCCGGCGTGCACGGGTTGTTTTTCCTCGGTTCGGCGGGGGAATGCTTCCATCTATCGAAGGAGCTCAGACAAGAGGTTGCGGAGTTCGCCGTGTCGTATGTGAATGGGCGCCTGCCGGTGCTGATCGGCATCGGTTCGACGAGCACGGCGGAAGCGGTGGATTACGGCAAGCACGCGGAAGCCATGGGGGCGGACGGGGTGGTTGTCATCAACCCGTATTTTGCGAAGCTGAGCGACGAGCTGTTGTTCCGCCATTATGCGGATATAGCGGAGGCCGTCAGTGTGCCAATCTACATATATAATTTTCCGGCGTTGACGGGGCAGGATGTGAAGGTGGATCTGGTCAAGGATTTGGCCTTGACGTACCCGAACATCGTCGGCATTAAGGAGACGGTCGACCGTGTGGAGCCGGTTCTGGAAGCCATCGCGAAGGTAAAGAGCGTGCGCCCGGATTTCCAGGTGTTCGCTGGTTATGATCATCATTTGCTGGAAACGCTGATTGCGGGCGGCGACGGAGTTGTTCCGGCGAGCGCTAACTTCGCGCCGCATCTGACGTGCGGGCTGTATGACGCTTATCGGCGCAGCGATTTTGCGATGGTTCAGGATCTGCAGCGGAAGCTGTTCCGCGTCGTGACCGAGGTGTATGCGGTGGATACGCCGTTTTTCAATGTGTTGAAGGAAGCGGTCCGAGCCACTGGCGTGGATATTCCGACCGATGTGTTGCCACCGGCACGCTCGCTGTCGCAGGAGAAGAAGGTGGAGCTCGATCGTCTGTTGAAAAAATATGATCTGATTCGGGTTATACAGCATACTTGACATCGTGAGGAAAGCGGATTCTGTTGATGGTGTTTCAGCTCTGTTGACGATCAGTCTAAGGTTGCGGCTGTGCTCAAGATACTTGAAGTACTTGATTGTTTAACACGCAGAAAAGACGATCTTATAAAAAGTTTATTTAAAAGATTTTTGTTTAAATAATGGTTGTTCCCTATATTCTGTCAGGGAACAACCATTTTTTTAGGAGTTAGAATAACCATAGAGCAGCAGACTTTCTATCTTGACGATAAAGTGTATCTCTATTCCACATGAGGAGCTGCCAAACCCAAACATTTTGCTAGGCGCCTCGGGCTGATCACCGATTATTGTAAAGAGAATCACATTCCGATGGAATTACCGATTAACGGGCTTGTTGCTCTCATTCTTGGGAAAAAGCAAATAAGAGAAACTAATGATCCCATCCAGAAGCAAGAAAGCCAACCAAATTTTATTGACTTGAACTAAAGCATAATTGTTCTGAAATTGTTCTTGCAGCCACGGGATCAACTCTGCTGACGAAATCGGATGAGACTCCTGATTGACCGCATACAACATGAGGTAGAATACTGCATGTACCCCTAAAAACAGGATTACGTGAAGACTAAAAACTTTTAATTCTTCCTTGGCTTTCGCCATTCCATACCGTTTATTTTCCTGTGAATCCATGATCGGTTTTCCTTTTATTCTTGCAATCGTTCTATAAATGAATCGGTCTACCTTTTTCAAATCATACTTTCCAAGGACGAGCGTATACAGAATGATAATGACGATGACGATTTGAAAGATCGATAGCTTGCCGGTTTGCCTTAAATCCAATACCCCTAGATATAGAATCCACAGCTCATTGACAAGAGTCAGAATAAACACAAGAAGCGCAGCCTTGGGCTTATCGAACCAATACCGCAATGTGGTTGCAATAAATAAGGAAACCCAAAAAAAAATTTCAGCGATAATCAACAAATTCCAGCGATAATCAATGATAAACTGAATCACGTTAATCCCTTACCTCCCACTATAAAATAGCCTCTGGGCATTCGCCAAGGCAGATGGAGCATGGGATTTCTTGTATACTTACTTTCATCCCACCTTCTTGGGTAAAATTTTTATTATTCCAACTTGTGAACTGGAAATTAAGTTAGAAAAGTTGTTGGCGTGAGGAAGGGGTTATTTTCTCGTCATTGTTGTTTCCTTGAAATCCATAGTTTGAGCCACGTGTATTTACTGGCAATGTCTGCTCCGATAACTAAGCTCCCGGTACGAGCTATCCTTCTTATAAAACGTCAACAATCCCAATTTACCATATATTTCTGAGAGTGTGAATAAAGCGAATGTCTAAGGTATAAAACATAAAAATAAGCGCCGTTGGGCGGCTACGGCAGGATGTGGCGGCATTCTGGAAGTTTGTGCAGCAGGTAGCGCAGGAGTCGGGGACGATTCGCTGTGCTGCTGGTCGGTCGCTGGACGAATGGCGCACCGATCCTGCGCGCGTCATAGAAGGATGATAAGGCATTGGCCGAGAACAAACTAGCGAATAATCTCTTTTTGTTCGTGGAAGATTAGAAACGAGAGCATTATGCACAGCACAACAGTACGTAAGTTCGTGTTGATTTGATGTTGATGTGGTTCACCCGTTAGAAATACATGTCACAAAATGTTCAAAAGGATAAAATTGACACAATAACCTTATTGTGATAGTTTAAATTGTATATTTCCTCCCAGTGAAGCTGTTTGCAAATCTACTTCATATGTAGTGTATCTTCCCGCAAGAGTAATAGGTTGAAATCTTTCTCGTTAATAACTTCGGATATAAGGAGAGAGTTTTTATGACTATGGTGAATTGTATATGTGAAGACATGCACTATCCATTGGGTAACTTTAGCCGTTTTGTGGTAAACGAACTTCCCCCCCTGAATAAGACGGGGTCCCCGGCTGACCTCCTGAGGCGCGGCCTGTCTCTTCTACCAGATGATCAGCAGCAACTTATCGATTTCGTATATCACCGTCCTTACAATGAAAAGGTATTGGCAATGGGAGAGTTGGGGATCTTCCTAGTTTCGTGCTTGAAACGAGGGATTCTTGCTTCTGAACTACGCAGGGTGTACTCCATTTTAGATCTTTTTTCCTTGGCTACCGGTTTAATTCCACGGGATACCTATGCTTCGTATATTGCATACAACCCTGCCGATTCTTTGCGAACGTTTACTGGGGATGCCAGTGAAGTCGCTTTTATCACCCGGCACCAGCAATCGGAGCTAGCGCTTAAGCCAGCGGTTGAGGAATTGCTGAAGCTTCAGCTTGAGCCGAATATGCCGGAACGCCTGGAAATTCTTAGTGCCGTAAGAGCGGCGATGAGGCAGGTACGCAAGGAAAATGCCGAGGTACACAAAGGGGTGGATCCCGTCTTTTTTATTACCTTTTTCAGAGATTATTTTTTCCCCATTGAAGTGAATGGGATAAGCTACAATGCGCCTAGCGGCGTGCACATTGCGGGCGTGATCCTAACCGATCTCATTACGGGCACCGCAGATGATGCCTATATTGAAACGACTCATGATCTTTTGCCATATTTGGAGCCATGTGAGCAATTCCGCATTAAAAATGCGTTGGCTGCCCCTTCCTTAAAGCAAATCTATTCGGCCGATTTGCAATCTGGGAGAGATCGTTCTTCCGAACTCAACCTTCTTGTCGATATTTACAACGAGATCATCAAATTTCGTAATGTTCATCAGGGGCTAGTCAGCAGATATATCCGCAACCAAGATGCTTCCGTTGCCAGAGGTACGGGAGGATTTGCGTTTGATACCTTTTTACAGGAGCGAATTGACGTCGTCGCTCAAGCCAAACGTACCGTTTCGGATAAGATAGAACCTCACGGGTGATTCCGTACACGAATGGTATCCATCTATTGAAGGTCACGAACTGAATCATGAAATAAGCAATGGGTTATACGTCCCTCGTCATGCCGAACTGCTATTGACATCCCAAGAACCCCACTAGGTTGTACAGAGTCTATCCAAGAGCTCACTTACACACTTAATTTAAATAGGGAGAAGGATTTGAATGTCAAATATCGGAAAAGAAGCACAATTAACTATGCAACATACTTGGACATTGACAGAAGCGCAACGAAGAGTATGGTACATGGAACTGCTCAATCCCAATACGACGGTTGCCACTTTGAACAGTTTGCTTACCTTAAAGGGAACGATTATCGAAGACATGATCATACAAGCATTGCAGATGCTGGCTCTTCGGCATGATTCCCTGCGGATGCGCTTAAAACAGATGGATGGTCAGGAGCCGCAAATCTATGTTGTTCCCTTCGAACCCTTCCATGTCGATAAGATGGATGTGAGAGAGGAAGAGTCCGCAGCATGGCAGGAGGTCGTCGATTTTCGTTCACGTCTGCCCTTCACTCTATTTGATGCGCCATTATTTGAATTTACGTTGTTCCGGACAGGAGAGATGGAGGCCAAATTGTTTTTGAAAATTCACCACGTGATTGCAGACGGTTATTCCTTGAACCTGTTAGGGAACGAAATCATCCAAAATTATATGTCCTTGTTACGCAACGAGGAGCTCACGGCGGAAAAAGCGCCCTCTTTTACAGAACTGCTTTCTAGTGAGGAGACTTATCTTACATCTTCCCGCTTTCTCAAAGACAAAGCATACTGGGACAAAGAATTCAGTTCGCTGCCTCCAATCACACGGTTGGTTAGTTCCGAACGCGAAGCCCAGACTGCCAGCAGTTTAGCCGCATATAGCCAATACCGGATCCCCTCATCCGCATGCCAAGAAATTCACCAATTTTGTGAACAACAGCAAGTTTCTGCCTTCAACTTGTTTGTAACGGCATTATGCCTGTATCTCGCCCGGATTTGTGGAGAAGAAGAAGTTGTGCTGGGAACCATGTATGCCAATAGAACGTCCATGGAGCAAAAAACGATGGTAGGCATGCTCGTCAGTACAACTCCTTTTCGCTTGAGCGTGGATGCTTCTTTGTCATTCGCTGATCTCTTAAAGCAGGTGAAAATGAAGCAGGGTGAGCTGATCCGGCATCAGAAATACCCCTTCAATCGGATTGTGCCTGAACTCCGTGAACGATTTAGCTTTACGGAATCCTTGCTGCCCATTTTTTTTAATTATCATCCGTTGGCATGGGATACTCTTCCGGAGGATGCTCCCATTCAGTATGACACGTTACCTCTCGGAAATGGTCACCAGGATAATGAATTAACCGTCCATATACGTGAAAATGTAAAAACCGGTGAGATGGCTATTCAAATCGATTATTTGACCGATTTATTCGCGGCGGAAGACATGGACCGCTTATTTTCCAGATTGATGCATGTCCTTCGGGAAGGAATGGCTGCACCTTTGCAGGCGGTAGAACGACTACAAGTATTACCGCCGGAGGAACGCCATGAGATCCTACAAGCCTTTAGCCCGGGACACCATATGGTGCAACAGCCTGACGGTCTGCTGCACGAGCTGTTCGAGGAGCAGGCTGCGAAGACGCCGGAGCGGATGGCTGTTCTATCAGGACTGGACGGCTCATCACTGACCTACGGCCAATTGAATGAACGCGCCAACAAGCTGGCCCGCACCCTGATCAATCTGGGGATTGGGATGGGCCAACCCGTGGCGATTCTCGGGGAACGGTCGCCGAGAATTGTAACGGCTGTTCTTGCTGTCCTTAAGGCGGGAGGGGCGTTCGTACCTTTGGATCACTCTTTGCCTTCCGATCGGCTGGCTTATATGCTGGCGGATAGCGGAGCCGGCATTTTGTTGACGGCTGATTCTGTTGCCTTTCCTGTGCCTGATGCGTGCGGGGTCATCGATTTGCGTCAGGAGGAATGCTACGCCGATGACGCTACGAATCTACACCTTCACTGCCGACCGGAACAGCTCGCTTATCTCATCTATACGTCAGGGACGACTGGGAAGCCCAAAGGGGTTATGGTGGAACACCAGAGCTGGATTCAGACTGCCTGCTCATGGCGTCAAGAGTATAGGCTGGAAGAGATGGAGGTGCGGCTGCTGCAATTAGCCAGCTTCTCTTTTGACGTGTTTGCCGGCGATCTGGCCAGAACACTGCCAAACGGGGGAATGATGGTCTTCTGCCCGGACGAGGTCCGGCTTCAGCTGCCCCGGCTCCAGCAGATGATCGTCGAATGCGGCATTACGCTGTTGGAGTCGACGCCTGCACTGCTAGTGCCGCTCATGGATTACATTTATGAACACCGTTTGAGCACCGGCCGGCTGGAACTGCTGATCTTGGGCTCGGACCGTCTTGCAGCTGAAGACTTCCGGCGGGTGTACCGGCGGTTTGGCTCCGTCATGCGCATCCTCAACAGCTATGGGGTGACGGAGGCATGCATCGATGCGTCTTATTATGAAGTGGAACAGGGGAGTCAGCCGCCTAAGGAAGGGAATGTGCCAATCGGCAGGCCGCTTCCCCATGTCAAGCTGTACGTGCTGGGACGGGGCGGAACCCTCCAGCCGGTAGGCGTGCCCGGGGAACTGTGTATCGGAGGAGAAGGAGTAGCCCGGGGCTACCTGAATAGGCCTGATCTGTCGAGTGAGCGCTTTGCCGAAGACCCTTATGCGGCTGGCGGACGGATCTATCGCACCGGAGACCAGGCCCGCTGGCTGCCGGATGGAAATTTGCAATTTCTCGGACGGCTGGACGATCAACTCAGTATCCGCGGATACCGGGTCGAGCCGGGCGAGATTGAAGCGCAGTTGTTGCAGTTCGTAGGCATCCGTGAGGCAGTGGTTGCCGTAATGCCCGATCTGCAGGGAGAGCCTGTGCTTTGTGCATATTACACGGGCGAGGCCGAATTGGAGATCGCGGAGATGCGGGCATACCTATCTTCGATGCTGCCAGACTACATGGTGCCATCCGTATATATGAAGCTGGAGCGGCTACCCTTGACGTCGAATAGCAAGGTGGACCGTAAAGCTTTGCCGAAACCCGATGCAATTGCATCCCGCAAAGAATACATTCGTCCAACAACAGACGCCGAGCAGAGAATGGCGTCACTGTGGCAAGGGGTCTTGAACAAGGGCTCCGTGGGACTCCATGACAATTTCTTTGAGCTCGGGGGCCATTCGCTTAAAGCGATGACGCTGCTGACGCGCATACATCAGGAGTTCCAGTCCGAGATCGGCTTGCGCGACATATTTCAGACAACCAATCTGAAGACACTGACCCAAGCAGTCACTTCGGCAGCCGGACGTGCCTATGAGGCTCTCCTTCCTGCATCGGAGCAGGCTTATTATCCGCTGTCGTCGGCGCAGAAGCGGTTGTATGTGCTGCAACAGCTGGATGAGGCAGGTCTTAGTTACAATATGCCGGCCGTGTTCCAACTGGAAGGTCGATTGGATAAGGCGCGTCTCGAAGCGGCATTGCAGTCGCTGATCACCCGTCATGAGGCGCTGCGCACCTCGTTTACGGTCGTGGGCGGCGAGCCCATGCAGCAGGTCCAGCACCAGGTTTCATTTTCCGTATCCTGCGAGGAAGCGGAAGAAGGGCAAGCGGATAAGCAGATCCGGGCATTCATCCGCCCGTTTGATCTCGGCGTGGCCCCGCTGCTGCGCACGAAGGTGATTCAACTCGGAGAAGAACGCCATCTGCTCTTGTTCGATATGCATCATATTATCTCGGACGGAATTTCCGTTCAAATCCTAACGGAAGAAATGGCCGCCTTGTATGCCGGAGAAGAGCTGAACCCGCTGCGGCTGCAGTATAAAGACTATGCGGTATGGCAGCAGGGATACAGGCAGTCGCAGGCCTATGCGAAGCAGGAAGCGTATTGGCTTAAGGAACTGGCCGGCGAGCTGCCGGTGCTGAGCCTTCCGGCTGATTATCCGCGCCCTGCGATGCGCAGCATCGAGGGCGGCCGGGCGGACTTCGAACTGGAAGGCGGGTTGGCGGAGGGTGTCCGCAAGTTGGCACAGGAGAGCGGCAGTACGGTGTACATGGTGCTGCTGGCAGTATATAGCACGCTGCTGTCGCGACTTAGCGGGCAAGAGGAGCTCATCATTGGCACGCCGGTGGCGGGCCGCCCGCATGCCGACCTCGCAAGCATGCTCGGCATGTTTGTAAATACGGTGGCGCTGCGCACGCATCCAGCCGGGGAAAAACGTTTTTCCGTCTATCTGCAGGAGGTCCGCCAGACGGCGCTGTCTGCTTTTGAACATGGGGATTTTCCGTTTGAGGAACTGGTGGAACAAGTCGTGCGGCAGCGCGACACAAGCCGCAATCCGATCTTCGACGCGATGCTCGTGCTGCAAAATACCGAACACGCGGTGTTAGAGCTCCCAGGTGTAGGTCTTTCTCCATACCCATTTGACTACACTGCGTCTAAATTCGACCTGACACTCACCGTTACAGAGCAGGCCGGGGGCTTCTCCTTCAGTTGGGAATATGCCGCAGCCTTGTTCACTCGCAGCACGATAGAGCGGTGGACTGGCTGTTTCCTGGAGCTACTGCGTCAGGCCATTGATTCTCCAGACTCCCAATTGGGTGAGTATAATTGGGTAACCGATAAGGAAAGACAGCTGCTGCTGGAGCAATTTGCCGGAACTAGAGCAGACTACCGCCCGGAGGTAACGGTGCTCACCTTGTTCGAAGAGCAGGTTGCCCGCACCCCTGATCTGCCGGCGGTTATTTGTGGAGATGAGGAGCTAAGTTACCGTGAACTGAACGAGTGGGCGGAGCAGCTGGGAGCTGTGCTTCGCGCGCAAGGGGTAGGGGCGGAGACGATTGCCGCCGTCATGATCCACCGATCTTGCGCAATGGCGGCGGGCATCCTCGCCGTCTTGAAGGCAGGAGGGGCCTACCTCCCTATCGATCCGGAATTCCCGATGGAACGGATTCGTTATATGCTGGGCGATAGTCATCCCCAAGTTCTGCTGACTTCGATAGAGCACCAGCCTCTCGCAGCGGAGGTAGCCAACCAGATTTCCGTCCTTTACTTCGAAGACAACCCGCTCCGGGAGGTGCCCGCTGAGAGCCTGGAGAGAACAGTCGCACCCGCGCATTTGGCATACGTTATTTATACATCAGGCACTACGGGGGCGTCCAAGGGCGTTATGATCGAACATGGAAGCCTTGCCAATACCATTCAGTGGAAAGCGAACCACTATCAGTTTAGCGCTGGTGACAAGGCGTTGATGTTGAATCCTTTTATTTTTGACTCGTTCGTGACCCACTTTTTTGGTCCCATCGTTTCGGGAGCGGCGGTTGTCCTGTTGAACGCTCAAGACAGCAAAGATCCGTCGGCCATTCGCGAGGCCATCGTGAAGCGCCGAATCACCCATATGCAGAGCCCGCCGAGCTTCTACTCGGCCTTGCTGGAGAGCATGAATCCCGAGGATTGGCGTACGGTGCGCAGCGCGGTATTGGCTGGCGAAGCCGTTGGAATGCCGCTAATCCGCCGTTTGAAGACGATGAATCCCAACATGGAACTGATGAATGAGTACGGCCCGACCGAAAATACCGTGGTGACGACTGCAGTTGAGCTCGAGGAAGAGAAGGCTGTTACCATCGGGCGGCCGATCCCCAATACACGGGTATATATTCTTACCCCTCAAGGGCTGCTCACTCCGCTCGGCGTACCGGGCGAGCTGTGCATTGCCGGCTCCGGTGTGGCGCGCGGTTATGTAAACCAGCCGCAGCTAACGGCAGGCAAGTTCACTTCGGATCCGTTCGTATCGGGCGAGCGAATGTACCGAACCGGAGACTGGGCCCGTTGGTTGCCGGATGGAACTTTGGAATATTGGGGAAGAATCGATCACCAGGTCAAAATTCGCGGCAACCGGATTGAGCTAGGGGAGATTGAGGCCCATCTATTGACGCTTCCCGACATTAGAGAGGCAGCCGTTGCGGTTGTGGAAGAAGCGGAGAATAACCTTAGTCTGTGCGCTTACTTTGTAGCGGACCGGGATTATTCAGTAAAAGAGCTGCGGACGGCGCTTGGCAGAACGCTGCCGCCTTACATGATTCCCGCCTACTTCATTCCGATGGAGCAGATGCCTCTGACAGCCAACGGAAAATTGAACCGGCGGGCGTTGCCTTTGCCTGACGGCCAATTGGAGAAAGACAGCAGCTACATCGCCCCGCGGAACCTTGCCGAACAGAAGATGGCAGAGGTGTGGCAGGAGGTGCTGGGCGTCCGTCCGTTAGGCGTGCGGGATGATTTTTTTGAACGAGGCGGACATTCGTTGAAAGCAACCGTCTTGGTTTCGCGCATCCAAAAGCAACTGCAGGCCGACGTCACGCTACGGGATCTATTCCAGTATCCAACCGTGGAGACATTGACTGAAGTTATAGCTTCCCGACAGAATAAGGCATTTCAGGGACTTGAGCCGGCTGATTCGCAGGAGCATTATCCGCTTACCTCCGCACAGAAGCGGTTGTATGTGCTCCAGCAGCTTGAGGGAGCGGAGATCAGTTACAACATGCCTGCCGTTCTTCGAATGGAGGGTGTGCTGAACCGGATGCTCTTGGAAGCGTCCCTGCAGCAGCTGGTCACACGTCATGAATCGCTGCGCACTTCCTTCGCCAAAGCAGACGGAGAGCCAGTGCAGAGAGTACACGAAAAAGTGAAGCTTGCAGCGGTCTATTGTGAAGCGGAAGAAGCGCAGCTTCACCCGATTATCGCGGACTTTATACGCCCATTCGATCTCAGTCAGGCGCCTCTGCTGCGTGTGAAGGTCGTACGTGTGGAGAGCCAGCTTCATTATGTCCTGTTGGACATGCATCATATCATCTCGGACGGCGTGTCGATGAACATTTTCGTAGAGGAATTTACGAAGCTTTATGCCGGGAAAGAGCTTGCCCCGCTGAGACTGCAGTACAAAGATTATGCGGTGTGGCAGCAGGAATATGTGCTCAGCGATGCTTATCAGATGCAGGAGAGGTATTGGCTCCAGCATTTTGCAGGGGAGCTGCCGGTATTGCAGCTGCCAACCGATTTCGCGCGCCCAGCCTTGCGCAGTTTTGCAGGCGACCGGGTTGATTTCAAGCTGGGAAGAACACTGTCGGAAGCCGTGCAGCAACTGGCGCTGGACAAAGGGGTCACCGTATTTATGGTGTTCTTGGCCGCGTACAGCACCTTGCTGTCCCGTCTGTCCGGCAACGATGAAATAATTGTCGGCTCGCCGGTAGCCGCGCGTCCGCATGCGGATCTGACGGACATGATGGGGATGTTTGTCAACACTCTTGCTTTACGCACCTTCCCTTCCGGACTAAAATCCTTTGCCGAATATCTTGAGGAAATCAAGCAAACGGCGCTGGATGCCTTTGAGCATGGAGAGTATCCTTTCGAGGAACTGGTAGACCGTGTTGTCAGCCAGCGGGACATGAGCCGGAACCCTCTGTTCGATGCTGTATTCGTGCTTCAAAACACGGAAAACTTGCAGTTGGATCTCCCTGGCTTGAAGGTAGAGTCTTGTCCATTTGCCGATACGCAGGCCAAGTTTGACCTTACCTTGATGGTAACCGAGAGTGCGGAGGGCTATCACGGCTCGTTGGAGTTCACTACAGCCTTATTCACACGGGTAACCATCGAACGGTGGGCCGGCCATTTGACGGAACTGCTGGATCATGTGGCTTCTGAACCGGATACGCCCCTTGCAGAAGCCAGATTAATAAGCGGGGGAGAACAGCTTAGCCAGCTGATGAAATACAGCGGTTTGCCTGTCGAAGGCCTGCTCCTGCCTCGAACGACGATTCATCAGCGTTTCGAAGAAATGGCTTGTCTCTATCCGGATCGGACGGCCATCGTGTGTGGCGATCGACAACTCACTTATGCGGAGTTACAGCTTCAAGCGAGTCATGTGACCGGCAGACTGCTGAGGGAAGGAATGCGGCCACGGGCAGCTGTTGCCATTCTGGCGGAGCGCTCGATCGAATTTATCGTTGCTGTCCTGGGAATTCTGCAGGCGGGCGGAGCCTATGTGCCTCTGGATCCGGAAGCTCCCGAGGAGCGTCACCTGTATATACTGGGCGACTGCGGCGCGGAGTTCCTGCTGGCTGTACAGAAGTTCAAAGTGCCGGAGTCTTACCCGGGGACGGTCATCATGCTTGATGACGGGACTCTTCCAGATGAAGCGTTAGAGGTGTTGGGGCGCGAAGAAGTACAGGCGTGCAGTTTCGATGATCCGGCTTATATCCTGTATACCTCGGGCACCACGGGAAGACCTAAAGGAGTGCTGGTGACGCATGGAAATGTAATCAACTTGGTGAAAAACAAGGCGTACGTGCCGTTTCATGCCAATCACCGCTTCGCTCAGACCGGTTCGGTAAGCTTTGATGCGGCTACGTTCGAAATATTCGGAGCCCTTCTGCATGGAGGGTCCTTGCATCCGGTTGAGAAAGACGTGCTGCTGGACGCGCGCCGGATGGGGCCGTTTCTGGTAGAGCACGGCATTACGGTCATGTTCTTGACCACATCGCTCTTTCATCATCTGGCCGATGAGGATGCGGGCCTGTTTGCCGGTGTAGAGCATTTGATTATGGGCGGAGAGGTTCTGTCGCCGAAGCATGCTTACGCAGTGAGGGACGCATGTCCGGGGCTTACGATCTGGAACGGATATGGCCCTACCGAAAACACGACTTTCTCGACCTCATTCGCGGTCCACACGACATACGGCGACAATCGCATCCCGATTGGCCGGCCGATCGATGGAACGACAGCCTACGTGCTGAGCGCTCAGGGACAGCTGCTTCCGGTCGGTGTGCCGGGCGAATTGTGCCTTGGGGGCGCCGGGGTAGCCGCAGGCTACTGGAATCTGCCTGAGCTTACGCTGGAAAAGTTCAAACCGGATCCCTTTATTGAAGGCGGGAGGATGTATAAAACAGGAGATTTGGCACGCTGGCTGCCAGATGGAACACTTGAATATTGGGGGAGAATCGATCAGCAGGTCAAAATTCGGGGCTATCGGATTGAACTCGGTGAGATCGAAGCGCGCCTGCAGCTTCATGCGGACATTCGCCAAGCGGCTGTAGTGACTTGGACAGAGCGGCCGGGAAGCGAGGTTTTGTGCGCTTACTATGTCGGCGGCAAGCGCCTGGAAGCGGTCGAATTGAGAAATCACCTGAGCATCGCTTTACCCGAATATATGGTTCCTGCGTATTTCGTCCATCTGCCGGAACTGCCGCTTACGAGAAATGGCAAGCTGGATCGGATGGCGTTGCCGGAGCCTAAAGACGACATGGCAGCGGCTTCCCAATATATAGCTCCTCGAACAGCCACGGAAGCTCTGCTTGCCAAGCTTTGGCAGGAGGTATTGCACGTAGCGCAAGTAGGGATCCGTGACAACTTCTTTGAACTCGGAGGCCATTCTCTGAGAGCGATGATATTAGTATCGCGCATACATCAGGCGATGAGTATACACATCGCCATCCGGGACGTATTCCGGTTCCCGACCGTTGAAGCCATGGCGCTGACCGTGGACGGGAGAGCTGCAGACGTGTATGAAGGCCTGCAACCTGCCGGGCAGCGGGAATACTACCCCCTGTCCTCTGCACAGAGGAGACTATATGTTCTGCAGCAGCTCGAAGGAGCGGAGCGAAGCTACAATATACCCGCAGCGATGCTCCTTGAGGGACAATTGGACCTTGCAAGATTGGAATTTGCCTTGAAGGAACTGGGAGCACGCCATGAAGTCCTTCGAACACGTTTTGAGCTTGTAAATGGCGAACCGGTACAGAAAATTTGCCCGGAGGTTGATTTTGCGCTGTCTTTCCGCAATTCCGGGGAGATGCAGCTTGAAGAAATCATCCAGAATTTCATTCGTCCTTTCGATCTGAGCCAAGCGCCGCTTCTGCGCATCCAATTGGTCAAGCTGACGGATGTACGGCATCTGTTGTTGTTTGATATGCATCATATCATTTCCGACGGCACATCCATGGGGATTTTCATTAAGGAAATGACAAGGCTGTATATGGGCGAGAGTTTGCCGCCGCTATCCCTTCAATATAAGGATTATGCAGTGTGGCAGAACACAAATGAACATTCCGAGGCGTACAACCGACACAAAGAATACTGGCTGGAACAGCTTGGCGGCGAACTTCCAATCCTCTCCTTGCCGTTTGATTTTACTCGTCCGCCGGTACAAAGCTTTGAGGGAAGCCACCTGGATTTCATCATTGATGCGGAGTTGACCGGCAAATTGCGCAAGCTCGCGCAGAACACAGGGACTACCTTATTCATGGTGCTGCTTTCAGCTTATAGCTTGTTTCTGGCAAGAACATCCGGACAGGATGATATCATTGTTGGAACGCCTGTTGCAGGCCGTCCTCATGCCGATCTGTCCAATCTTTTGGGTATGTTCGTGAACACATTGGCCATCAGATCGATGCCTTCCAGGGAGAAAACATTTGCGGATTATCTTGAAGAAGTCAAAGAGATTTCCATTGCAGCGTTTGAACACGCGGATTACCCGTTTGAAGAACTCGTCGAGCAGGTGGTCCAGCACCGGGATATCAGCCGCAACCCGATCTTTGACGTCATGTTCGCTTTGCAGAACATGGAACAATCCGAGCTGCAGATGCAGGATGTCGAGGTATCTCCCTATGAACTGGAGAATCCCACTTCGAAATTCGACTTGTCCTTGTTAATCAGCGAACGGGGAGATCAGCTGCATTGCAGTCTGGAGTACACCACAGCTCTGTTTGAACTTGGCACCATAGAACGTTGGCAAGAAACTTTCATCCAATTGCTGCAGCATGCGGTTGCTGAACCGGGGATTGCACTCGGTAAAGTAAATTTGTTGAGTGAACAAGAACGGAATACGCTGGCAACATGGCATGACGGACCTGCCATGGAGCTGCCAAATACAACCCTGCATCAGTTATTCAGAGAACAGGCGGTAAAGACTCCGGACGGCATAGCTTTGGTATTTGGTGAAACCATGCTGACCTATCAAGAGTTGGATCAGCTATCCGATCAAGTCTCGCTTGCTTTGCAACATCGAAATATAGGCATCGGCAGCATTGTCGGCATCATGGCACGCCGATCTCCTTATATGATTATCAGTTTGCTAGGAATTCTTAAAGCAGGGGCAGCCTTGCTTCCTGTGGATCCGTCTTATCCCGCGGACCGGATTGCTTATATGCTGGAGGATTCTCAGGTATCATGCCTGCTCGTCGATTCAGCTCAGACGGACAAGCGCCTTGCGTATGACGGTGAAACGATACTTATCAGCGATATGCTTGCCGCGAATCATGATGTCGGGGTTCCCCGCGAACCGGATCCAGATGAGGTCACGTTGGCCGAAGAGAACGGGCTGCTGGTTTACGTTATTTATACTTCAGGAACTACCGGCAATCCCAAAGGAGTCATGCTGAAGCATAGCAATCTTATCAACCTGGCGCTTTATCAGCATAAGCATACCTCCATCCCCTTTCACAAGAGCGTGCTTCAGTATGCTTCCTACAGCTTTGATGCCAGCTATCAGGAGATTTTCACTACGCTGCTTGCGGGCGGGACGCTTCATGTGGTCGATGAGGAGATGCGTCAGGATCCCTTTGCGCTTTTCCGTTATATCGAGGATCAGGGCATCGAGACGATTTGGCTGCCTACTTCTTTTGTAAAGTTCGTGTGGAATGACCCAGCCTACGAGCCTGTGTGGCCTAAGAGCGTGCGTCACATGATAACAGCAGGCGAGGCTCTGGTCGTCGGAAAGTCACTGCAGCGATATTTGCGCGAGCGAGGGGTGACTCTCCATAATCACTACGGACCTTCAGAGACGCATGTTGCCACTACGTACACGATTATACCGAAGGACATCATGACCGAGCTTCCTCCAATCGGCAGACCTATCAGCAACTCTTCGATTTATATTTTGGATCAGCTGGGTTGCCCGCAACCGATAGGTGTCGCAGGCGAGTTGTACATCGGGGGAGCGTGTGTCGGCGAAGGTTATTTGCAGCAGCCTGAACGGACTCGCGAGAAGTTCGTCCCCGATCCGTTCTCTCCCGGCGAGCGGATGTACAGGACAGGGGATTTGGCCCGCTGGCTGGCAGATGGGAACATCGAGTATCTGGGCCGCATGGATCATCAAGTGAAGATAAGGGGATACAGGATTGAGCTGGGCGAGATCGAAACGCGGCTTCTCGGGGTGAAAGGGATTCGGGAAGCGGCCGTTCTCGTTCTTCGGGACGAGTACGGTAATAATGAGCTGTGCGCCTATATCGCAGGTGAACGCGAGTTTGCGTTTGTTGAACTGCGGGAGGCTCTAGGGACGGTAATGCCGGACTATATGATACCTTCATACTTCGTCCAGCTCGGCCAACTGCCTGTTACACAGAATGGAAAAGTGGACCGCCGGGCACTGCCGAAGCCGGACGGGGCCAGAGCAGGCAAAGGGTATGAGGCTCCGCGAACAAATATGGAAGCCCAGCTCGCGCTGTTGTGGCAGGATGTGCTGGGTGTGGGGCGCGTAGGCATCCATGACAACTTCTTCGAGTTAGGCGGCCATTCTCTGAGGGCGATGACCCTTGCGTCGCGTATTCACCAGACTCTGGATGTGGAAGTTCCATTGCGGCTGTTATTCCAGTCGCCTACGATCGAAGGCTTGGCAGCGGCTCTGGAAGCCGTAACGCGTCAAGTGTATGAAGCGCTGCTGCCTGTGGAGAAGCAGGCATATTATCCGCTGTCCTCTGCTCAAAAACGGCTGTACTTGCTTCAGCAATTGGAGGGTGCGGGACTCAGCTACAATATGCCGGTGGCACTGCAGCTCGAAGGAACGCTGGATAAGGTCCGGCTGGAAGGCGCGCTGCAGGCGCTAATCGGCCGCCATGAGTCGCTGCGCACTTCGTTCATCGTCGTGGATGGCGAGCCGGTGCAGCAGGTGGAGGAGGAACCGGCCTTCCATGTGTTCTATGAGGAGTCGGAGGAAGAGGAAGCCGAGAAGCGAATCCGGGCATTCATCTGCCCGTTCGATCTCGGCCAAGCCCCACTGCTGCGCACGACCGTAGTAAGTCTCGGCGAAGAGCGGCACCTGCTGCTGTTCGATATGCATCATATTATCTCGGACGGCATGTCGATGAACATTTTTATCGAAGAATTTATGAAGCTGTACGCCGGCGAAGAATTAGAGCCGCTGCGGCTGCAGTACAAAGACTACGCCGTCTGGCAGCGGGAATATACTCAGATGCCGGCGTACCACGAGCTGGAAGCTTACTGGCTGGAACAGTTTGCGGGCGAATTGCCAGTGCTGAGCCTGCCGGCCGATCATCCGCGCCAGGTAGTGCGCAGCTTTGAAGGCGGCCAGGTGGACTTCGAATTGGACAGCGAACTTGCGGCGGCGGTGCGCGAGTTGGCCCGCGCGAGCGGCGCTACGGTGTACATGGTGCTGCTGGCAGTATATAGCACGCTGCTGTCGCGTCTTAGCGGGCAGGAGGAGCTTATCGTCGGTTCGCCGGTGGCGGGACGGCCGCACGCCGATCTGGAAGGCATGCTCGGGATGTTCGTGAATACATTGGCGCTGCGCATGTATCCGGCAAGAAGCAAAAGCTTCGCAGTCTATTTACAGGAAGTGAAGCAGACGGCGCTCGGAGCCTTCGAGCACGGGGACTATCCGTTCGAGGAGCTGGTGGAGCGGGTCGTGCGCCGGCGCGACACGAGCCGCAATCCGCTCTTCGACGCGATGCTCGTGCTGCAGAATACAGAGCAAGTGAAGCTGGAGCTTCCCGGCGTGCGCTTATCTTCCTATCCGTTCGACTACAGCGCGGCTAAATTCGATCTGACGCTATCGGTGAGCGAACACGAGAATGGGATGCGCTGCTCACTCGAATATGGTGCCATGTTGTTTGAACGCGAGACGATCGAACGTTGGGCGAATCACTTTACGGAGCTTCTACGTCAGGTTACTACCAATCCGCAGGTAATGCTGGGCAGCGTCAGCTTGCTGGCGGCTGCCGAACAAGAACAGCTATTGGTTCAGTTCAACGACACGAAGGTGACGATTCCTGAAGAGGCAAGCATACCTTCCTTGTTCGAACTGCAGGTGGCGAAGACACCGGACCGTCTGGCGGTCGTATGCGCAGAACAGCGTCTGACCTACCGGGAGCTGGGGGAACAGTCCAACCGTGTCGCCCAATGGCTGCGGGCGCACGGCGTGACGGCCGAAGACCGTGTCGGCGTCCTGATGAACCGTTCGCCGCAGCTGATCGCCGGACTTCTGGGTATCCTGAAAGTCGGTGCCGCTTATGTGCCGATCGATCCCATTCTGCCTGAAGAGCGCATGAAGGGGATGATCCGGGATGCCGGAATGCAGGTTATGCTGACGGATTCGGCACAGCTTGGGATTGTGACAGGCTTGCAGGAGACAGAGCTGCGCCATGTATTGTGTCTGGATGATACATTGACGGAAGAATTGGCCGGGCGGACGGAGCAAGCTGATCAGGCAAGAGACAATGGAGAAGGAGACAAAATAAGCCTCTGCGGAGAAACCATCTCGTTCTCCTCTGCAGAGGAGCTGGCAGGGTATTCTTCCGCGCCCGTTGGCGTGGAGATAAAACCATCCGGCAGCGCGTATGTCATCTACACCTCCGGAACGACCGGCACGCCGAAAGGAGTGGTCGTGGAGCACCGGAACGTGGTGAATTTCATCTCGGGGATGATTCGCGAGCTTCCTTTCGGGACGCATGCTTCGATGCTGTGCGTTACGACCGCGTCCTTTGACATCTTCGTCACGGAGAGCTGGGTGCCGCTCAGCTGCGGCATGCAGATCGTCCTCGCAAGCGAAGAAGCGCAGCAGGATCCGGTCCTGCTGGCGGAACTGTTGAGTCAGCATCCGGTGCATATGATGCAGACGACGCCTTCGCGGCTGATGCTGCTGCTCGGCGATGCGCAAAGCGCGGCGCAGCTGCGGAACGTCCAGACGCTGCTGGTCGGCGGGGAAGCTTTCCCTTCCTCCCTGTATGGGCAGCTGAAGGAACGTACGGATGCGGCGCTGTACAACATGTACGGGCCGACGGAAACGACTGTCTGGTCTACGTTTGAATCCCTTGAAGGGGAAGAACGGATCGGCATCGGACGGCCGATGGCGAACACACAGGTGTATGTGGTGAATGAAGCACTGCAGCTGCAGCCCGTTGGCGTAGTCGGCGAACTGTGCATCGGCGGCGCCGGAGTCGCCCGCGGATACTGGGCGCGTCCGGAACTGACGGCTGAGAAATTTGTGGACAGCCCGTTTGTGTCTGGAGAGAGGCTGTACCGGACCGGAGATTTGGCACGCTGGCTGCCTGACGGCCGGCTGGAGCATCTGGGGCGGATCGACCATCAGGTGAAGATCCGGGGGCACCGGATTGAACTCAGTGAGATCGAAGCCCGGCTGCTGCAAATCCCGGGCGTAATCGAAGCCGTTGTGACTGCAGCAGAAATGGGTGCGGACACGCAGGAACTGTGCGCTTATGTGACAGGCGACCGTCCGCTTGCGGCGGCCGAGCTGCGTACCGCCCTGACCGTATCGCTGCCATCGTATATGCTTCCGACGCACTTCATGCAGCTGGAAGAGCTGCCGCTGACGCCGAATGGCAAAGTGGACCGCCGGGCGCTGCCGAAGCCGTTGGGAAGCGGAGCGGCAGCCGGATACACAGCGCCGCGAACCGAAGCGGAAGCGCAGCTGGCGCTAATGTGGCAGGAGGTGCTGGGCGTCGATCGTGTAGGCATCCACGATAACTTCTTCGAGCTGGGCGGCCATTCCTTGAAGGCCATGACGCTCGTATCGCGGATTCACCAGGCGTTGGACGCAGAGCTGGCGCTGAGGCAGCTGTTCCTCTCGCCGACGGTCGAAGGGCTGGCGGCTGCGCTGGGCGCGGCGGATGGCAGCACGGCATATAAAGCGTTGGCCCCGGCAGACGAGCGGGCGCATTACCCGCTGTCCTCGGCCCAAAAACGGCTGTACGTCTTGCAGCAGCTGGAGGGGGCTGAGCTGAGCTACAACATGCCGGTGGCGCTGCGTCTCGAAGGAGCGCTGGATCGGGTACGGCTGGAAGCGGCGCTGCAAGCGCTCATCGCCCGCCATGAATCGCTGCGCACTTCGTTTGCCGTCGTGGACGGCGAGCCGGTGCAGCGGGTGCAAGAGGAGTGGACCTTCTGCGTGTCCTATGAGGAAGCGGAGGAAGGGGAAGCCGAGGAGCGAATCCGGGCATTCCTCCGCCCGTTTGACCTTGGAGAGGCTCCGCTGCTGCGTACGACCGTCATACGTCTCGGCGAAGCGCGGCACTTGCTGCTGCTGGATATGCACCATATTATTTCGGACGGCACGTCGATAGGCATTATGGTAGACCAATTTGTGAAGCTGTACGCGGGCGAGGCATTGGAGCCGCTGCAGCTTCAGTACAAAGATTATGCGGTATGGCAGCAGGAACACTACGCCGACAGCCGGGCGTACGAGCAATTGGAAAAGTACTGGGTGGACCAGTTTGCGGGTGAACTGCCTGTGCTGAGCCTGCCGGCCGATCGTTCCCGTCCGGCCGCACGCAGCTTCGAAGGCGGCCGGGTGGACGTTGAGCTGGATGGCGATCTTGCGGCGGCCTTGCGCGAGCTGGCCCGCACGAGCGGCGCTACGGTATACATGGTGCTGCTGGCCGCCTACAGCACGCTGCTGGCGCGGCTTAGCGGGCAGGAAGAAGTCATTGTCGGTTCGCCGGTGGCGGGCCGGCCGCATGCGGATCTAGAGGGCATGCTGGGGATGTTCGTAAACACGTTGGCGCTGCGGACGTACCCGGCCGGGGATAAGAGCTTTGCCGCCTATCTGCAGGAAGTGAGGCAGACGGCGCTTGGAGCCTTCGAGCATGGGAACTATCCGTTCGAGGAACTGGTGGAACGGGTGGTGCGGCAGCGCGACACGAGCCGCAATCCGATCTTCGATGCGATGCTCGTGCTGCAGAACATGGATCAGGCGGAGCTTGAGCTCCCCGATCTCCAGTTGACTCCGTATCTTATGGAGGACACGATAGCCAAGTTTGACTTGACGCTCATCGTAACCGAGCAGCGGGAGGGCTTTTCCTGCAGCTGGGAATATTCAGCCGCTTTATTTACAAAAGAGACTATCAGACGTTGGGCGGAACATTTTACAGAGCTTCTGCGCCATGTGTCGAGCCAGCCTGAAGCGGCATTGGGAGCAGTCCTTCTGCTGACAGCAGCGCAGGAGCGTCAATTGATGCAGGAGTTTAATCCGGCCCGGATAGATCTTGTCAGCAGCAAGACACTACTCGAGTTATTCGAAGAACAAGTGCTGCGGCATCCGGACCGTACGGCAGTCGTTTTCGACAACCATGAAATGAGTTATGCCGAACTGAATGATCGTGCCAGCCGTCTTGCTCAGACGCTGAAGCAGCGAGGCGCCAGACCCGAGGACATTGTCGGCGTTCTCGTGACCCGCTCTGCCTGGATGGTTGTGGCTGTATTGGCAGTCTGGAAATCGGGCGGTGCCTATTTGCCGCTGGATGCCGATTATCCAGCCGAACGGATTGCGTATATGCTCGAAGAAAGCGGGGCCCGCCTGCTTCTGACAGAGCGGGAGTACGGCGAGGAATGGGAGGCAGCATATGACGTTTTATACTTGGAAGTCGATGCTGCAGCAGTTACAGAAGGTATTTCACTGCAACTGCCCATGCCCCAACATTTGGCCTATGTTATTTTTACATCGGGCACGACGGGCAAACCGAAGGGTGTCATGATCGAACATGGACATCTAATGGAGAGAATTTTTGCATGGAACCAAGCTTATAGTCTGAACTCACAGGAAGTCCGGCTGCTGCAGATGGCGAGTTTCTCCTTCGATGTGTTTGTCGAAGATATGGCCCGGACACTTCCTTTCGGAGGGTCGATGGTCATTTGTCCAAGCGAGCTGCGTCTGCAGCCCGCGGCCATAGCTGGATTGATCCGCACGCATGCGATTACGCTGCTTAACTCGACACCGTCCTTAGTGATGTCCATTATGAAATACATCGATGAGCGACAGGTGGACGTACCGTCTCTGCGACTGCTGATTTTGGGCGGCGACCGTTGTCTCAATCCTGATTTTCACTGGCTGCTTGAACGGTTCGGACAGAGGATACGGATTATCAACTGCTATGGGGTAACCGAAGCGACCGTTGACTCTTCCTTCTATGAGTGGACAGGGGCACCGGAACAGTATCCGTTAACACCATCGGGGCACGTACCGATCGGAAAACCGTTTCAGAATGTGAGGCTTTATGTCGTAGATCCTCAACATGGCAAGCTGCAGCCAGTCGGAGTATATGGAGAGCTGTTCATCGGCGGTGCAGGCGTAGGACGCGGATATGTGAACAGACCGCAGCTGTCCGAGGAAAGGTTTATTCCGAGTTCCTTTATGGAAGGAGAACGGTTGTATAGAACCGGGGATCTGGTGCGCTGGTTGCCAGATGGCAGTCTCGAATTTGCCGGACGCAATGACCACCAAGTAAAAATTCGCGGATACCGGATCGAACTGGGAGAGATTGAACAACACCTTGCCGAGCTTGAAGGGGTTACGGAATCGGCAGTCGCCGCTTGGGAGTTGGAGCAGGGGGACCTCGAATTGTGCGCCTATGTGGTCACGAGCGAAGAAACGGAGGTTTCATCCCTGCGTAAGGCCCTGTCTGCACGGCTTCCGGGCTTCATGGTTCCATCGCGCTTCGTACAGCTGGAAGAGCTTCCGCTGACACCGAATGGGAAAGTGGACCGCCGGGCGCTGCCGAAGCCGTCGGGAAGCGGATCCGCTGCTGGATATACAGCGCCGCGAACCGAAGCAGAAGCGAAGCTGGCGCTGTTGTGGCAGGATGTGCTGGGTGTCGGGCGCGTAGGCATCCACGATAACTTCTTCGAGCTGGGAGGCCATTCCTTGAAGGCCATGACGCTCGTATCGCGGATTCACCAGGCGTTGGACGTAGAGCTGCCGCTGAGGCAGCTGTTCCTCGCGCCGACGGTTGAAGGATTGGCGGCTGCGCTGGAAGCGGCGGGTGGCTGCACGTACGAAGCGCTGGCCCCGGCAGGCGCTCGGGCGCATTACCCGCTGTCCTCAGCCCAAAAACGGCTGTATGTCCTGCAGCAGCTGGAGGGAGCCGAGCTGAGCTACAACATGCCGGTGGCGCTGCGGCTCGAAGGAACGCTGGATCGGGCACGGCTGGAAGCGGCGCTGCAAGCGCTCATCGCCCGCCATGAATCGCTGCGCACTTCGTTTGCCGTCGTGGACGGCGAACCGGTGCAGCGGGTGCAGGAGGAGTGGACCTTTTGCGTGTCCTATGAGGAAGCGGTGGAAGGGGAAGCCGAGGAGCGCATCCGGGCATTCCTCCGCCCGTTTGACCTTAGCGAGGCCCCGCTGCTGCGTACAACCGTCGTGCGTCTCGGAGAAGAGCGGCACTTGCTGCTGTTCGATATGCACCATATTATCTCGGACGGCACGTCGATCAGCATTTTGGTAGACGAATTTGTGAAGCTGTACGCCGGCGAAGCGGTGGAGCCGCTGCAGCTTCAGTACAAAGATTATGCGGTATGGCAGCGGGAACACTACGCCGACAGCCGGGCGTACGAGCAGTTGGAAGCGTACTGGGTGGACCAGTTTGCGGGCGAACTGCCAGTGCTGAGCCTGCCGGCCGATCATCCGCGTCCGGCCGTACGCAGCTTCGAGGGCGGCCGGGTGGACGTTGAGCTGGACGGCGAGCTTGCGGCGGCCGTGCGTGAGCTGGCCCGCACGAGCGGTGCTACGGTGTACATGGTGCTGCTAGCCGCCTACAGCACACTGCTGGCGCGGCTTAGTGGGCAAGAAGAAGTTATTGTCGGTTCGCCGGTGGCGGGACGGCCGCATGCAGATCTGGAAGGCATGCTGGGGATGTTCGTGAACACTTTGGCGCTGCGGACGTACCCGGCCGGGGAGAAGAGCTTTGCCGCCTACCTGCAGGAAGTGAAGCAGACGGCGCTCGGAGCCTTCGAGCACGGGGACTATCCGTTCGAGGAACTGGTGGAACGGGTGGTGCGGCAGCGCGATACGAGCCGCAACCCGCTCTTCGATGCGATGCTCGTGCTGCAGAACATGGATCAGGCGGAGCTTGAGCTCCCCGATCTGCAGTTCACCTCGTATCCGTTCGAATCCTACGCGGCCAAGTTCGATCTGACGTTTTCGGTCAGCGAACAGGAAAATGGCATGCGCTGCTCTTGGGAATACGCCGCCGCATTGTTTGAGCGGGCCACGATAGAACGTTGGGCCGGTCACTTTGGAGAACTCCTGCGTCAGGTTACTCGGGATCCGCAGGTGACGCTGGGAAGCGTCAGCTTACTGACGGCTGAGGAACAGAATCAATTGTTGGCGCAGTTCAATGACACCCTCGGAGAGGCGCCGCGGGACACCACGCTGCATGCGATGTTCGAGGAGCAGGCGGCGAAGACGCCGGATCGGTTGGCCGTTGTATGCGGCGACGATGCCCTGACCTACCGGGAGCTGAACGAACGGGCGAACCGGCTTGCCAGAGTCGTGCTCCGCTACGGTGCAGGGCCCGAAAGCCTTGTTGCGGTGCAGTGCGAACGCTCCGTGGATATGGCTATTGCACTGCTCGCCGTGCTCAAATCCGGAGCTGCCTATCTGCCAATATCGCCGCAAGAGCCCGCAGAGCGGGTGCAGTTCCTGTTGGAGAACAGCGGCGCGACCGTACTGCTGTCTTCCTGGGCACAGGAGGCTTCCTGCCCGGTGCTGCGCTTGGATGATGACCGGATTCGGTTGGAGGCGCCGGAAGATTTCGCGAGCTCTGCGAATCCCAACAACCTGGCGTATGTGATCTACACCTCCGGAACTTCTGGTCAGCCCAAAGGCGTCATGGTGGAGCATCGCAGCATCGTTCATACGCTTCAATGGAAGGCAGCGGCCTACCGCTTCGACGGCGGACGGGTGCTGCATGCCAGCCCGTTCATATTCGATGCGTTCATCTCGCACTTCTTTGGCCCCCTCGTTGCGGGCGCCACCGTCGTGATGCTCCGCGATGAAGAGCTCAAAGATCCGGAGGTCATTATCCGCACGCTCGTCGAGCAGAAGATTACCCACGCACAATTCCCAACAGGTCTGCTCGCGGCGCTGCTGGAGATGATTCGGCTGGAACAGCTGGCCACCGTACGGAGCGTGGTCACCGGCGGGGAGAAAATCAGCGCGGCGCTGATTGAAAAGATGCTTGTTTACAGCCAGATTGAGTTTGTCAGCGAGTATGGACCGACGGAGAACAGCGTGGTGACGACCGCTTTGCCAGTGACCGACCCGCGGCAGTCTCATACGCTCGGCAGCTCCATTGGCCAGACGAAAGTCCATGTACTGGAAGCGGATGGACAACTGCAGCCGATCGGCGTACCGGGCGAGCTGTGCATCAGCGGGCCGGGGTTGGCCCGGGGGTATCTGAATCAGCCGGAGCTGACGGCTGAGCGGTTCGTCGCCAGTCCGTTCGCGCCCGGTGAGCGCCTCTACCGGACCGGGGACTTGGTACGCTGGCTGCCGGACGGCAATCTCGAGTATATGGGCCGGATGGACGGACAAGTGAAGATCCGGGGATACCGGATCGAACCGGGCGAGATCGAAGCCCAACTGCTGCAGTTGGCTGGGGTAAGCGAAGCCGTCGTGGCCGCGCTGCCGGATGCTTCGGGCAGTCTCCAGCTGTGTGCCTATGTCGTTGGCGGCGAGCTGGATCTTCCTGAGCTGCGGAGCTTGCTGTCCTCTGCGCTGCCGGCGTATATGATTCCCGCCTCCTTCGTGCAGCTGGAGCAATTGCCGCTGACTACTAACGGCAAAATCGATCTCAAAGCGCTGCCGAAGCCGGATGCAGCCCTGGCTCATACGCCGTATGCCGCTCCCCGCACGCCGGTGGAGCAGGCGCTGGTGACGGTATGGCAGCAGGTGCTCGGTGTGACCCGGATCGGCATCCATGATAGCTTCTTCGACCTGGGAGGCGACTCGATCAAGGCGATTCAAGCTGCTTCCCGGCTGCTGCAAGCTGGCTATAAGCTGGAGATGAAGGACCTGTTCCGTTATCCGGCTGCGGCCCAGCTCAGCGATCATATCGCCCCGGTTAGCCGCATCGCGGAACAGGGGGAGATTCGCGGACCGGTGCCGCTCACGCCGATTCAACACTGGTTTGTAGAGCGGGACCTTGCCGATGCGCATCACTTCAACCAAGCCGTGATGCTGTACCGGGAAGAACGCTTTAACGTGCAGGCGCTGCGCCTTGCGATGAAGCAGATCACGGTTCACCATGACGCGCTGCGTATGGTATTTGTGCCGTCAGAGGACGGAGGTTATGCCGCTTGGAACCGGGCTGTGAAGGAAGGGGAACTGTACGGATTGGAAGTATTCGACTTCCGGCAAGAGCAGGTGTGGGGCCGGTTAGTCGAAGCGAAGGCCCGCGAGCTGCAAGCCGGTATCTCCTTAGATACAGGTCCGCTCGTGAAGCTGGGCTTATTCCAGTGCGGTGACGGCGATCATCTGCTCATCGTCATTCACCATCTCGTCATTGATGGCGTCTCCTGGCGGATCTTGCTGGAGGATATCGCTGCAGCGTATGGGCAGGCCACGCAAGGGCGGGACATCCGGCTGCCGCAGAAAACCGATTCGTTCCAAGCTTGGGCGCAGCAGCTGGAAGCTTACTCCTCAAGCCCGGCTATAGAGGCGGAACGGGAATATTGGAGCCGGCTGGCCAAGGTCGAACAAGCGCCGTTACCGAAGGATAACGAGCAAGGCGCCGATGCGGTCGAAAACAGCGAAACGCTGGCGCTGCAATGGTCCCGGCACGAGACACAGCAGTTGTTAACCGAAGCGCACCGGGCATACGGGACGGAGATCAACGACCTGCTGCTGACCGCGCTGGGATTGGCGGTTCAGGAGTGGAGCGGAATCGAGCAGGTGGCCGTCATGCTGGAAGGGCACGGCAGGGAATCCATTGTGCCGGATGTGGATGTCAGCCGGACGGTAGGCTGGTTCACCAGCGCGTACCCGGTCATGCTTGACATGAAGGCGGGCCTGGACCTGCCGCGGCGCATCAAGCTGGTCAAGGAAACGCTGCGGAGCATCCCGCACAAAGGCATCGGCTACGGCATATTGCGCTATTTGTCTTCGCCTAATATTCAAGCGGCCGCCCCTGAAATTTCGTTTAACTATTTGGGGCAGTTCGATCAGGATTTGCAGCGCAGCGAGCTTCAGATCTCGCCGCTGCCGTCTGGAGATGCGGTAAGCCGCAGGCAAAAAAGAGCAGCCACGCTCGATTTCAGCGGCATGATCGCCGGAGGAGCGTTGAGCCTGAACCTAAGCTACAGCGCCGAACAGTACCGCAAGGAAACCATGCAGCAGCTGGCCCAATGGATGAAGCACCACCTGCAGGAACTCATTCGCCACTGCGTGGCGAAAGAAAGCGTGGAGCTGACGCCAAGCGATGTGCTGCAGCAGGGCATAACGATTGAGGAACTGGAAGCGCTGATTCAGCGGACCCGGCCTCTCGGGGACATCGAGAACGTATATGCCCTGACGCCAATGCAGCAGGGGATGCTGTTCCATAGCCGCCTGGATCCTCAGTCGGGCGCTTACGTGAACCAAATGATCATTTCGCTGCAGGGAAGGCTGGATCTAGCCGTGTTGGAACGCAGCTGGAATATGGTCATCCAGCGGCATGCGGTACTGCGGACGAGCATCGACAGCGGTTGGCGGAATCAGCCGTTGCAGGTGGTTTGCTCCCGCCGCACCTTACGAATTGCCTATACGGATCTGTCGATGAAGAGCCCAGCCGAGCAGGAGCTGGAACTGGCCTTTATCAAGGAAGAAGATCGTAAGAAAGGCTTCGCGGTAGAATCGGACAGCCTGATGCGCGTGGTGGTGGTTCGTACGGGGAAAGAGGAGCACCAACTGCTGTGGAGCTTCCACCATATTCTGATGGATGGATGGTGCCTGCCGCTGGTGGTCAAGGAAGTCCTCGAAGTATACACGGCCTTGTGCAAGGAAGAGGAGCCGCAATTGCCGCGCGTGAGCGAGTATAGCGAGTATATTCGCTGGCTATCCGAGAAGGACGGGCAAGCGGCCTCGAAATATTGGGCGGACATGCTTGCGGGCTTCGAACAAGCGGCAGATCTTCCGAGACGGCAGCGCCAGGTGCAGGGATATGAGGCGATGCGAGTGACCTGCTCGCTGGACCGGAAGCGGACCGAACGGATCAGCCAAGCGGCAAGAGAGCAGGGGGTAACGGTGAACACCTTGCTGCAGACGGCATGGGGACTGCTGCTGCACAAATACAGCGGGACAAACGACGCGGTATTCGGCAGCGTGGTGTCCGGCAGACCGGCGGATCTTCCCGGCGTAGAGGGGATGATCGGACTGTTCATCAATACGATTCCGGTCCGGGTGAAGTGCGAGGCAGAAGAAACCGTAGCCCGCGTGCTGCAGCAGGTCCAGGAGCAAGCGCTGGCGTCCCAAGCCTATGACTATTATCCGCTGCATGAAATCCAAGCCCAAATCACAAGGCACAGGGAGCTGTTCAACCACATTCTGGTGTTCGAGAACTACCCGGTGGAGGAGCAAGCGGGTTCATTGGGAGAGACGGCTGGGCTAGAAATTACCGGAGTTCAGGCGGAGGAGCAGACCAACTATGACCTGAATGTGATGATTATGCCAGGCGAAGAAATGAGCATTCATTTTGACTACAATGCGCAGGTGTATGAACGGGAAGTGATGGAGCGTCTGCAAAGACACCTGATGCGAATTATAGAGCAGATCGTAGCGGATTCGAACATACCGGTACAAGAGCTGGAGCTGCTGACAACGGCCGAGAGGGAGCAATTGCTCGTGCAGTTCAACGACACGGCGATGGATATTCCAAGGGGAGCGGCCGTGCATTCCTTGTTCGAGCAGCAGGCGGCGACAACGCCGGATCGTCTGGCGGTCGTGTGCGCAGAGCAGAGCCTGACCTACCGGGATCTTGAGGAACAGGCCAACCGTATCGCCCAATGGTTGCGGGCGCATGGCGTGACAGCGGAAGACCGTGTAGGCGTCCTGATGAACCGCTCGCCGCAGCTGCTCGCCGGGCTTCTGGGGATTCTGAAAGCCGGTGCCGCTTACGTGCCGATCGACCCCCTTCTGCCTGAAGAGCGCATGGAAGGGATGATCCAGGATGCAGGAATGCAGTTTATGCTGACGGATGCGGGACAGCTTGGGATTGTGACAGGCTTGCAGGAGACAGCGCTGCGCCATGTATTGTGTCTGGACGATATGTTGATGGAAGAACTGAAGGGGCAGCCGGAGCGAGCAGACCGGACAAGTCACGGCGGCCATACCGTCTCGTTCTCCTCCGCCAAGGAGCTGGCAGGGTATTCTTCCATGCCTGTTGGCGTGGAGATCAGACCTTCCGGCAGCGCGTACGTCATTTATACCTCAGGAACGACTGGCACGCCTAAAGGGGTGGTCGTAGAGCACCGGAACGTGGTGAATTTCATCTCGGGGATGATCCGCGAGCTTCCTTTCGGGACGCATGCTTCGATGCTGTGCGTTACGACGGTATCCTTCGACATCTTCGTCACGGAGAGCTGGGTGCCGCTCAGCTGCGGAATGCAGATCGTCCTCGCAAGCGAGGAAGCGCAGCAGGATCCGGTTCTGCTGGCGGAACTGTTGAGCGAGCATCCGGTGCACATGATGCAGACGACGCCTTCGCGGTTGATGCTGCTGCTCGGCGATGCGCGGAGCGCGGCGCAGTTGCGGAACGTCCAGACGCTGCTGGTCGGCGGGGAAGCATTCCCTTCCTCCCTATATGGGCAGCTGAGGGAACATACGGATGCGGAACTGTACAACATGTACGGGCCAACGGAAACGACCGTCTGGTCCACGTTCGACCGCCTCGGCGGAGACGAACGGATCGGCATCGGACGGCCGATGGCGAACACGCAGGTGTATGTGGTGAACGAAACGCTGCAGCCGCAGCCCGTTGGCGTGGCCGGCGAACTGTGCATCGGCGGCGCCGGAGTCGCCCGCGGATACTGGGCGCGTCCGGAGCTGACGTCTGAGAAATTTGTGGACAGCCCGTTTGTTTCCGGCGAGCGGCTGTACCGGACCGGAGATTTGGCACGCTGGCTGCCTGACGGCCGGCTGGAGCATCTGGGGCGGATCGACCATCAGGTGAAGATCCGGGGGCACCGGATTGAACTCGGCGAAATCGAAACCCGGTTGCTCCAAATCCCGGGCGTAAGCGAAGCCGTCGTGACTGCAGCGGCTATTGAGATGGGCACGGATATTCACCATGAATTGTGTGCTTATGTGACAGGCAACCGTCCGCTTGCGGCGGCTGAGCTGCGTGCCGCCCTGACTGCCTCGCTGCCGTCGTACATGCTGCCGACGCACTTTATGCAGCTGGAAGAGCTTCCGCTGACGCCGAATGGGAAAGTGGACCGCCGGGTGCTGCCGAAGCCGTCGGGAAGCGGAGCCGCTACCGGATATGCAGCGCCGCGAACCGAAGCGGAAGCGAAGCTGGTGTTATTGTGGCAGGAGGTGTTGGGTGCCTCGCGCGTAGGCATCCACGATAACTTCTTCGAGCTGGGCGGCCATTCCTTGAAGGCCATGACGCTCGTATCGCGGATTCACCAGGCGTTGGACGTAGAGCTGCCGCTGAGGCAGCTGTTCCTCGCGCCGACGGTCGAAGGGCTGGCGGCTGCGCTGGGCGCGGCGGATGGCAGCACGGCATATAAAGCGTTGGCCCCGGCAGACGAGCGGGCGTATTACCCGCTGTCCTCGGCCCAAAAACGGTTGTACGTTCTGCAGCAGCTGGAGGGAGCCGAGCTGAGCTACAACATGCCGGTGGCGCTGCGGCTCGAAGAATCGCTGGATCGGGCACGGCTGGAAGCGGCGCTGCAAGCGCTCATCGCCCGCCATGAATCGCTGCGCACTTCGTTTGCCGTCGTGGACGGCGAACCGGTGCAGCGGGTGGCGGAGCAGGCGATGTTCGAAGTTTCCTATGAGGAAGCGGAGGAAGGGAAAGCCGAGGAGCGCATCCGGGCATTCCTCCGTCCGTTTGACCTTGGCGAGGCCCCGCTGCTTCGTACGGCCGTCCTACGTCTCGGCGAAGCGCGGCACTTGCTGTTGTTCGATATGCACCATATTGTCTCGGACGGCATATCGATGAGCATTTTGGTAGACGAATTTGTGAAGCTGTACGCCGGGGAAGCATTGGAACCGCTCCGTTTACAGTACAAAGATTATGCGGTATGGCAGCGGGAACACTACGCCGACAGCCGGGCGTACGAGCAGTTGGAAGCATACTGGGTGGACCAGTTTGCGGGCGAACTGCCGGTGCTGAGCCTGCCGGCTGATCATCCGCGTCCGGCCGTACGCAGCTTCGAGGGCGGCCGGGTGGACGTTGAGCTGGACGGCGAGCTTGCGGCGGCCTTGCGCGGGCTGGCCCGCGAGAGCGGCGCTACGGTATACATGGTGTTGCTGGCCGCCTACAGCACGCTGCTGGCGCGGCTTGGCGGGCAAGAAGAAGTCATTGTCGGTTCGCCGGTGGCGGGACGGCCGCATGCAGATCTGGAAGGCATGCTGGGGATGTTCGTAAATACACTGGCACTGCAGACGTACCCGGCCGGGGAGAAGAGCTTTGCCTCCTATCTACAGGAAGTGAGGGAAACGGCGCTCGAAGCCTTCGACCATGGGGACTATCCGTTCGAGGAACTGGTGGAGCGGGTGGTGCGGCAGCGCGACACGAGCCGCAACCCGCTCTTCGATGCGATGCTCGTGCTGCAGAACATGGATCAGGCAGAGCTTGAGCTCCCCGATCTGCAGTTCACCCCGTATCCGTTCGATTCCGACGCGGCCAAGTTCGATCTGACGCTTTCGGTGAGTGAACAGGAGAACGGCATGCGCTGCTCTTGGGAATTCGCTGCCGTATTGTTTGAACGGGCCACGATAGAGCGTTGGGCCGGTCACTTTGTAGAGCTTCTGCGCCAGGTTACCCGGGATCCGCGGATGACGCTGGGAAGCGTCAGCTTGCTCACGGCTACGGAGCAGGAGCAATTGTTGGCGCAGTTCAACGACACCGGCGCAGGGGTGCCAATGCCGCATATCACGCTGCACGCGATGTTCGAGGAGCAGGCGGCGAAGACGCCGGAGCGCGTGGCCGTTGTATGCGGTGAGGATACCCTGACCTACCGGGAACTGAACGAACGGGCGAACCGGCTTGCCAGAGTCGTGCTCAGTTACGGTGCAGGGCCCGAAAGCCTTGTTGCGGTGCAGTGCGAACGATCCGTGGATATGGCTATGGCGCTGCTCGGTGTGCTCAAAGCGGGAGCTGCCTATCTGCCGATATCGCCGCAAGAGCCCGCAGAGCGGGTGCAGTTCCTATTGGAGAACAGCGGCGCGACCGTACTGCTGTCTTCCTCGGCACAGGAGACTGCCTGCCCGGTGCTGCGCTTGGATGATGATTGTATCCATTCGGAAACGCCGGAAGATCTCGCGAGCTCTGTAAATCCCAACAACCTGGCGTATGTGATCTACACCTCCGGAACCTCGGGTCAGCCGAAAGGCGTCATGGTGGAGCATCGCAGCATCGTTCATACGCTTCAGTGGAAGGCAGCGACCTACCGCTTCGACGGCGGGCGGGTGCTGCATGCCAGCCCGTTCATATTCGATGCGTTCATCACGCACTTCTTTGGCCCCCTCGTTGCGGGCGCCACCGTCGTGATGCTGCGCGATGAAGAGCTAAGCGATCCGGAGGCCATTATCCGCACGCTTGCCGAGCAGAAGATTACCCACGCGCAATTCCCAACGGGTCTGCTCGCGGCGCTGCTGGAGATGATCCGGCCGGAACAGCTGGCTACCGTACGGAGCGTGGTCACCGGCGGGGAGAAAATCAGCGCGGCGCTGATTGAAAAGATGCTTGTTTACAGCCAGATTGAGTTTGTCAGCGAGTATGGACCGACGGAGAACAGCGTGGTGACGACCGCTTTGCCGGTGACCGATACGGTGCAGTCTCATACGCTCGGCAGATCCATTGGCCAGACGAAAGTCCATGTGCTGGCAGCGGATGGACAACTGCAGCCGATCGGCGTACCGGGCGAGCTGTGCATCAGCGGGCCGGGGTTGGCCCGGGGGTATCTGAATCAGCCGGAGCTGACGGCTGAGCGGTTCGTCGCCAGTCCGTTCGCGCCCGGTGAGCGCTTCTACCGGACCGGGGACTTGGTACGCTGGCTGCCGGACGGCAATCTCGAGTATATGGGCCGGATGGACGGACAAGTGAAGATCCGGGGATACCGGATCGAACCGGGCGAGATCGAAGCCCAACTGCTGCAGTTGGCTGAGGTAAGCGAAGCCGTCGTGGCCGCGCTGCCGGATGCTTCGGGCAGTCTCCAGCTGTGTGCCTATGTCGTTGGCGGCGAGTTGGATCTTCCTGAGCTGCGCAGCTTGCTGTCCTCCGCGCTGCCGGCGTATATGGTTCCCGCCTCCTTCGTGCAGCTGGAGCAATTGCCGCTGACTACTAACGGAAAAATCGATCTCAAAGCGCTGCCGAAGCCGGATGCAGCCGCGGCCCTTACCCCATATGCCGCCCCCCGCACGCCGGTGGAGCAGGCGCTGGTGACGGTATGGCAGCAGGTGCTCGGTGTGCCACAGGTCGGCATCCATGACAGCTTCTTCGACCTGGGAGGCGACTCGATCAAGGCGATTCAAGCTGCTTCCCGGCTGCTGCAAGCTGGCTATAAGCTGGAGATGAAGGACCTGTTCCGTTATCCGGCTGCGGCCCAGCTCAGCGATCATATCGCCCCGGTTAGCCGCATCGCGGAACAGGGAGAGATCCGCGGCCTGGTGCCGCTCACGCCGATTCAACACTGGTTTGTAGAGCGGGATCTGGCCGATGCGCATCACTTCAACCAAGCCGTGATGCTGTACCGGGAAGAACGGTTTGACGTGCAAGCGCTGCGCCTTGCGATGAAACGGATCACGGTTCATCACGACGCGCTGCGCATGGTGTTTGTGCCTTCAGCGGACGGTGGTTATGCCGCTTGGAACCGGGCCGTGAATGAAGGGGAACGGTACGGCTTGGAAGTATTCGACTTGCGGGAAGAGCAGGCGTGGAGCCGGTTAGTCGAAGCGAAGGCTCGCGAGCTGCAGGCTGGCATCTCGTTAGAGACAGGGCCGCTCGTGAAGCTGGGCTTATTCCAATGCGGTGACGGCGATCATTTGCTAATGGTGATTCATCACCTCGTCGTGGATGGCATCTCTTGGCGGATCTTACTGGAGGATTTCGCCTCAGCGTACGAGCAGGCTGCGCAAGGGCAGGACATTCGGTTGCCGCTGAAAACCGATTCGTTCCAACTCTGGTCACAACAGCTGTCTGCTTATGCTTCAAGCTCGGCTGTGGAGGCGGAACGTGAATATTGGAGCCAGATGGCGAGTCGGGAACAAATGCCATTACCGAAGGATAACGAGCAAGGCGGAGACGCGATCGAAAACAGCGAAACGCTAACGCTGCAATGGTCCCAACATGAGACGCAGCAGTTGTTAACCGAAGCGCACCGGGCATATGGAACGGACATGAACGACCTGCTGCTGACCGCGCTGGGAATGGCGGTTCAGGAGTGGACCGGAATCGAGCAGGTGGCCGTCATGCTGGAAGGGCACGGCAGGGAATCCATCTTGCCGGATATGGATGTCAGCCGGACTATTGGCTGGTTCACGAGTGCGTACCCGGTCATGCTTGACATGAAGGCGGGCCTGGACCTGCCGCGGCGCATCAAGCTGGTCAAGGAAACGCTGCGGAGCATCCCGCACAAAGGCATCGGCTACGGAATTTTGCGCTATTTGGCTTCGCCGTGCATGGAGGCTATCCGGACGTTTTCCCCCGAAATTTCGTTTAACTATTTGGGGCAGTTCGACCAGGATTTGCAGCGCAGCGCGCTTCAGATCTCGCCGCTTGCGTCTGGGGATGCGGTAAGCCACAAGCAAAAAAGAGCAGCCACGCTCGATTTCAACGGCATGATCGCCGGAGGAACGTTGAGCCTGAACCTGAGCTACAGCGCCGACCAGTACCGCAAGGAAACCATGGAGCAGTTGGCACAGCGGCTGAAGCATCATCTGCAGGAACTCATTCGCCACTGCGTGGCGAAAGAAAGTGCAGAGCTGACGCCAAGCGATGTGCTGCAGCAGGGCATGACGCTTGAGGAGCTGGAGGCGTTGGTTCAGCGGACTCGGCCTCTCGGGGACATCGAGAACGTCTATGCCCTGACGCCAATGCAGCAGGGGATGCTGTTCCACAGCCGGCTGGACCCTCAGTCGGGTGCTTACGTGAACCAAATGCACATTTCGCTGCAGGGAAGGCTGGATCTAGCCGCGTTGGAACGCAGTTGGAATACGGTCATCCAGCGGCATGCGGTACTGCGGACGAGCGTCGACAGCGGTTGGCGCGACCGGCCGCTGCAGGTGGTCTACCGCCGCCGCACCTTGCGAATTGAATATGCGGATCTGTCGATGAAGAGCGCAGCCGAGCAGGAGCTGGAACTGGCCTTTATCACGGAAGAAGACCGTAAAAAGGGCTTTGTGTTGGAGTCGGACAGCCTGATGCGCGTGGCGGTGGTGCGTACCGGGAAAGAGGAGCACCATATGCTGTGGAGTTTCCACCATATTCTGATGGATGGATGGTGCCTGCCGCTGGTGGTCAAGGAAGTCCTCGAAGTATACACGGCCTTGTGCAAGGAAGAGGAGCCGCAATTGCCGCGCGTGAGCGAGTACAGCGAGTATATTCGCTGGCTAGCTGAACAGGACGGGCAAGTGGCGTCCCGATACTGGGCAGATAGGCTGGAAGGCTTCGAACAAGCGGCGGAGCTCCCGAGACGTCAGCGTCAGGCGCAGGGATATGAAGCGATGCGTGTGACCTGCTCGCTGGACCGGAAGCAGACCGAACGGATCAGCCAAGCGGCAAGAGAGCAGGGGGTAACGGTGAACACCTTGCTGCAGACGGCATGGGGACTGCTGCTGCACAAATACAGCGGGACAACCGATGCGGTATTCGGCAGCGTGGTGTCCGGAAGACCGGCAGCCCTTCCCGGTGTGGAGGGGATGATCGGGCTGTTCATCAATACGATTCCGGTCCGGGTGAAGTGCGAGGCTGGAGAAACCGCAGCCCGTGTGCTGCAACAAGCGCAGGAGCAAGCGCTGGCTTCCCAAGCCTACGACTATTATCCGCTGCATGAAATCCAGGCCCAAAGCACAAAAAACCGGGAATTGTTTAACCACATCTTGGTGTTCGAAAATTACCCGGTGGAGGAGCACGCAGGTCTGTTGGGAGATACGGCAGGGCTAGAAATTACCGGAGTTCAAGCGGAAGAGCAGACCAACTATGACCTGAATGTGATGATTATGCCAGGAGAAGAAATGACCATTCATTTTGACTACAATGCGCAGGTGTATGAACGCGAAATGATGGAGCGTCTGCAAAGGCACCTGTTGCGAATCGTGGAGCAGATCGTAGCGGATACGAACATCCCGGTACAAGAGCTCGAGTTGCTTACGACGGCCGAGAGGGAGCAATTGCTCGTGCAGTTCAACGACACGAAGGTGAAGATTCCTGAAGAGGCAAGCATACCTTCCCTGTTCGAGAAACAAGCGGAGAAGACGCCGGATAGTCTGGCAATTGTCTGCGCAGAGCGGCAGCTCACCTACCGGGAGCTTGAGGAACAGGCCAATCGTATCGCTCAATGGCTGCGGGCGCACGGCGTAACGGCCGAAGACTGTGTAGGCGTCCTGATGAGTCGTTCGCCGCAACTGATCGCCGGACTTCTCGGTATCCTGAAGGCCGGGGCAGCTTATGTTCCGATAGACCCGGTTCTGCCGGAGGAGCGCATCGGGGGGATGATCCGGGATGCTGGAATCCAGGTTCTGCTGACGGATGCGGCGTACACGGATACCCTATTCAGCTTCCGAGAGACATCGCTGTGTCATGTATTGTGTCTGGATGATTCGTTGGTGAAAGAGCTGATAGAGCATCCAGGGCAAACAGAAGACCAGGCAGACCAAGTAAGTGACGAAATAAGTGACGAAATAAACCTCGGCGGCAATACCATCTTCTTCTCCTCCGCTGAGGAGCTGGCAGGGTATTCTTCCGCGCCCGTTGGCGTCAAGATAGACCCATCTGGCAGCGCGTACGTCATCTACACCTCCGGAACGACCGGTACGCCGAAAGGGGTAGTCGTGGAGCACCGGAACGTGGTGAACTTCATCTCGGGGATGATTCGTGAGCTTCCTTTTGGGACTTGTTCTTCGATGCTGTGCGTAACGACGGTGTCCTTCGACATTTTCGTCACGGAGAGCTGGGTGCCGCTCAGCTGCGGCATGCAGATCGTCCTCGCAAGCGAAGAAGCGCAGCAGGATTCGGTCATGCTGGTGGAACTGTTATCGCAGCATCCGGTGCACATGATGCAGACGACGCCTTCGCGGTTGATGCTGCTGCTCGGCGATGCGCGGAGCGCGGCGCAGCTGCGGAACGTCCAGACGCTGTTGGTCGGCGGGGAAGTCTTCCCTTCCTCCCTGTACGGGCAGCTGAGGGAACATACGGATGCGGCGCTGTACAACATGTACGGGCCAACGGAAACGACCGTCTGGTCCACGTTTGACCGCCTCGGCGGCGAAGAACGGATCGGCATCGGTCGGCCGATGGCGAATACGCAGGTGTATATGGTGAATGATGCGTTGCAGCCGCAGCCGATTGGCGTGGCCGGCGAACTGTGCATCGGCGGCGCCGGGGTCGCCCGCGGATACTGGGAGCGTCCAGAGCTGACGGCTGAGAAATTTGTGGACAGCCCGTTTGCCCCAGGCGAGCGTCTGTATCGGACCGGGGATTTGGCGCGCTGGCTGCCTGACGGCCGGCTGGAGCATCTGGGGCGGAGAGACCATCAGGTGAAGATTCGGGGGTACCGGATTGAACTGGGCGAGATCGAAGCCCGGCTGCTCCAAATTCCGGGCGTAGGCGAAGCCGTTGTGACTGCAGCAGAAATGGGTGACCAGACACAGGAATTGCGCGCTTATGTGACAGGCGACCGTCCGCTTGCGGCGGCTGAGCTGCGTGCCGCCCTGACTGCCTCGCTGCCGTCGTACATGCTGCCGACGCACTTCATGCAGCTGGAAGAGCTGCCGCTGACGCCGAATGGCAAAGTGGACCGGCGGGCGCTGCCGAAGCCGTCGGGAAGCGGAGCGGCAGCCGGATATACAGCGCCGCGTAACGAAGCGGAGGCGAAGCTAGCGCTAATGTGGCAGGAGGTGCTGGGAGTTGATCGCGTAGGCATCCACGACAATTTCTTTGAGCTGGGCGGCCATTCTCTGAAGGCCATGACGCTCGTATCGAGGATTCACCAGGCACTGGATGTAGAGCTGCCGCTGAGACAGCTGTTCCTCTCGCCGACGGTCGAAGGGCTGGCGGCTGCGCTGAAAGCGGCGGATGGCAGCACGTATAAAGAGCTGGCCCCAGCAGGCGAGCAGGCACATTACCCGCTGTCTTCGGCCCAAAAACGGCTGTACTTCTTGCAGCAGTTGGAGGGCGCCGAGCTGAGCTACAACATGCCGGTGGTGCTGCGGCTCGAAGGAGCACTGGAGCAAGTCCGGCTGGAATCGGCGCTGCAGGCGCTCATCGCCCGCCATGAATCGTTGCGCACTTCGTTTGCCGTCGTGGACGGTGAGCCAGTGCAGCGAGTGATAGACCAGGCTATTTTGGAAGTTTTCTATGAGGAAGCGGAGGAAAGGGAAGTCGAGGAGCGAATCCGGACATTCATCCGCCCGTTTGACCTTAGCGAGGCTCCTCTGCTGCGCACGGCGGTTATACGTCTCAGGGAAGCGCGACACTTGCTGCTGTTCGATATGCACCATATCATCTCAGACGGCACATCGATGGGTATTTTGGTAGACGAATTTGTGAAGCTGTACGCTGGCGAAGCATTGGAGCCGCTGCAGCTGCAGTATAAAGATTATGCGGTGTGGCAGCAGGAATACGTGCTCAGCGATGCTTATCGGCAGCAGGAGCGGTATTGGCTCCAGCATTTTGCAGGCGAACTGCCGGTATTAAACCTGCCCGCCGATTTCGCACGCCCAACCTTGCGCAGTTTTGCAGGTGACCGGGTAGATTTCAAGCTGGGAAGAACGCTGTCGGAGGCCGTGCAGCAACTGGCGCTAGACAGAGGGGTCACCGTATATATGGTGTTCTTGGCCGTGTACAGCACCTTGCTGTCTCGTCTGTCCGGCCATGATGAGATTATTGTCGGCTCGCCGGTAGCGGGGCGTCCGCATACGGATCTGACGGACATGATGGGGATGTTTGTCAACACGCTGGCTTTACGCATGTTTCCTTCCGGACCAAAAGCCTTTGCCGAATACCTTGAGGAAATTAAACAAACGGCGCTGGATGCCTTTGAGCATGGAGAGTATCCTTTTGAGGAACTGGTTGAACGTGTTGTCAGCCAGCGGGACATGAGCCGAAATCCACTGTTCGATGCTGTATTCGTGCTTCAAAACACGGAAAGCTCGCAGTTGGATCTCCCTGACTTGAAGGTAGAGTCTTGTCCATTTGTCGATACACAGGCTAAGTTCGACCTTACCTTGATGGTAACAGAGAGTGCGGAGGGCTATCACTGTTCGCTGGAGTTCGCTACCGCCTTGTTCACACGGGAAACCATCGAACGGTGGGCCGGCCATTTTACGGAACTGCTGGATCATGTGATCTCGGAGCCCGATACGACCCTTGCAGAAGCCAGATTAATAAGCGGGAGAGAGCAGCTTAGCGAGCTTATGAAATACAGCGGTTTGCCTGCCCAAGGCATGCCTCAAACAACGATTCATCAATGTTTCGAGGACATTGCCGGTCTCTATCCGGACCGGACGGCCCTTGTGTGTGGCGATCGGCACCTCACGTATGCGGACTTAAAGCACCAAGCGGATCTTGTGGCCAACAGACTGCTGAGGGAAGGAATGCGGCCACGGTCAGCTGTTGGAATTCTGGCTGACCGCTCGAGCGAATTTGTCGTTGCGGTCCTGGGAATTCTGCAGGCGGGTGGAGCCTATGTGCCTCTGGATCCGGAAGCTCCCGAGGAGCGTCACCTGTATATACTGGGCGACTGCGGCGCGGAGTTCCTGTTGGCTGTACAGAAGTTCAAAGTGCCGGAGTCCTACCAGGGGACGGTCATCATGCTTGATGACCGAACTCTTCCGGATGAAGCGTTAGAGTATGAAGAAACACAGGCATGCAGTTCCGATGATCCGGCTTATATCCTGTATACCTCGGGCACCACGGGAAGACCTAAAGGAGTGCTGGTGACGCATGGAAATGTAATCAACTTAGTGAAAAACAACGGATACGTGCCGTTCCATGCGAATCACCGCTTCGCTCAGACCGGTTCGGTAAGCTTTGATGCGGCTACGTTCGAAATATTCGGAGCCCTTCTGCACGGAGGGGCCTTGCATCCGGTTGAGAAAGACGTGCTGCTGGACGCGCGCCGGATGGGGCAATTTCTCACGGAGCACGGCATTACGGTCATGTTCTTGACCACATCGCTCTTTCACCATCTGGCCGATGAGGATGCGGGAATGTTTGCTGGTGTAGAGCATTTGATTATGGGCGGAGAGGTTCTGTCGCCGAAGCCTGCTTACGCAGTGAGGGACGCATGTCCGGGACTTACGATCTGGAACGGATATGGCCCTACCGAAAACACGACTTTCTCGACTTCATTCATGGTCAAAGAAACAAACAGCAAAAACAGCATCCCGATTGGCCGACCGATCGATGGAACGACAGCCTACGTGCTGAGCGCTCAGGGCCAGCTGCTTCCTGTCGGTGTTCCCGGCGAATTGTGCCTTGGAGGCGCCGGGGTAGCCAAAGGATACTGGAATCTGCCTGAACTTACACTGGAAAAGTTCAAACCAGATCCCTTTATTGAAGGCGGAAGAATGTATAAAACAGGGGATTTGGCCCGCTGGCTGCCGGATGGAAACCTTGAATATTTGGGGAGAATCGATCAGCAGGTCAAAATTCGGGGCTATCGGATTGAACTCGGTGAGATCGAAGCACGCCTGATGCTTCATGCCGACATTGGCCAAGCGGCTGTAGTGACTTGGACAGAACGTCCGGGAAGTGAGGTTTTGTGCGCTTATTATGTCGCCAGCAAGCGCCTGGAACCGGTCGAAATGAGAAATCACCTGAGCATCGCTTTACCTGAATATATGGTTCCTGCGTATTTCGTCCATCTGCCGGAACTGCCGCTTACAAGAAATGGCAAGCTGGACCGTCGCGCACTGCCGGAGCCTGAAGGAAACGATGTATCGGGGACCGAGTTCGCAGCACCCCGAACTTTAACGGAAGTCAGGCTTGCACTGTTGTGGCGGGAGGTGTTAGGGGTCGAGCGTGTAGGTCTGAATGACAATTTCTTTGAACTCGGCGGCCATTCCCTACGAGCGATGTCACTGGTTTCGCAGATTCACCAAAAGCTGAATGCGCAGATCAAGCTGCACGATGTGTTCCAGTCACCTACACTCGAACGGATGAGCCAAGTGGTAGAATCATCGGCGGGATCGCCGTATGAAGGATTGCTCCCTGCACCGACTCAGAATTACTATCCTTTGTCCTCTGCCCAAAAGCGGATGTATGTGCTGCAGCAGCTTCAAGGCGCGGAACAGACCTACAACATGCCGAACGTCTTCCGGCTGGAAGGACCATTGGACCGGGAGCGCATAAATGAAGCACTCCAGGCGTTGATTAGGCGGCATGAGGTGCTGCGTACGTCTTTTGAGATGGTGGAAGGCAGTCCCGTGCAGATCATACATGATGCGGTGGAATTCGCCATTTCTTATACGGAGACGGACGAAGGAGATACGAGCAAAGCGATCCGCGAGTTCTACTTCCCGTTCGATCTCACCTGCGCTCCGCTGCTTCGCGCAGGACTGATATGCGTGCAAGAGGAGCACCATCTATTGCTGTTCGATATGCATCACATTATTTCGGATGGCGTATCGATGAGTGTATTGATCAAGGAGTTCGGGGAGCTGTATGCCGGAGGGACATTGCCGCCCCTGCGACTGCAATATAAAGATTATAGTAGTTGGCAAAGCCGCTATGTGACGACGGAGGCTTACAGAAAACAGGAAGCGTATTGGCTGGATCGATATGCCGGAGAGCATCCGGTGTTGGACTTGCCGCTGGATTACCCAAGACCTCCGGTACGCAGCTTTGCCGGAGACAGGGTGCACCTGGAACTAGACTCCTGTCTGACTGAAGGAATAACCAAGTTGGCGCAGCATACGGGGACTACCTTGTATATGGTGCTATTGGCGGCGTACAGCACGCTGCTATCGCGACTTAGCGGTCAAGACGACATCATTATCGGCTCCCCTGCCGCCGGCAGACCGCATGCAGACCTCGCAGATATGCTAGGCATGTTCGTCAATACACTGGCACTGCGCACCAACCCGGCCGGAGGAAAAGAATTTTTCAGCTATTTGCTGGAAGTGAAGGAGAGCGCACTCGACGCGTTCGTATACCAAGACTATCCTTTCGAAGATCTGGTGGAGAAGGTCGTCAGCCGCCGGGACATGAGCCGCAGCCCTCTCTTTGACGTCATGCTCGTCCTGCAAAATACAGAGCAGGAGCAAATGGAGATGAAACATATCCGGTTGTCTGCTTATCCATATGAGCAGCACTCGGCGAAATTCGATCTCACTCTAACCGCCATCGAGCACGGGGGAGGTATGAACTTCACCTTCGGATACGCCGCAGACTTGTTTGCCCGCGCAACGATAGAAAGATGGGCCGCCTATTTCAAGGTGCTTCTAGAGTCGGTTGTCTCGGATCCGAAGCAGCGGCTCGCGGATCTGCCTTTGATGAACGAAGAGGAACGGCAGCGGATGCATGCCTGCTCGCAAGGCGCCTCTGTGGATAATAGAGCAGGGCGCACCTTGGATCGATGGTTTGCGGAGCAGGCTGCTAGAACACCTGATCGGTACGCAGTCTTCTCCGGGGATCGACGATTGACTTATAGAGAGTTGGACGAGCGGGCAGGCCGCCTCGCTGAGTTGTTAAGAGACAGAGGCATAGGCCCAGACCGGATTGTTGGGCTCTTCATACCGCCGTCGCCGGAAATGATCGTCGCCATGCTCGGGATATGGAAAGCGGGAGGCGCCTATCTTCCGATCGATCCCGACACGGATGCGGATCGGATGGCATACATGCTGGAGAATTCGGAAGCTTCCCTGCTGCTGACCATGAGCGAGCGGGAGACCCGTCTGCATCTTCCGGTGGAATGTCTTAGTCTGGACCGGCTTCCTGTAAGACTGGAGGATGTCGGTGTGGTCCGGGTAGAACCAAGCCACAGCTTAGACAGTCTGGCTTATGTGATTTATACATCAGGTAGCACCGGGAAGCCCAAGGGTGTCAAAGTCATGCACCGTAATGCGGCGGCCTATGTGGAATGGTTTGTCGGTGAAGCGGCTATTGTGGAGGAGGACCGCACCGCCCTTGTTTCCTCCTTCGCCTTTGACCTGGGGTATACGGCCGTATTTTCAGCGTTGCTATCCGGTGCGGCGCTGCACTTGCCAGACAAAGAAATCTACATGGATCCGGAGTGTCTGTTGGAGTACCTTATCCGGGAGAGAATTACTTATGTCAAGATGACGCCGTCCTTGCTTGGCATACTCGTGAGAAGTCCCGGCTTTGCCGAACATGCCGGCAGTGAGAGTCTGCGGCTGGTCGTGCTCGGCGGCGAATCTATCATTTGCGCAGATGTGGAGCTTTACTTTTCCAAGTATGAGCGGTCCCAAGTAATGCAGCACTATGGACCGACGGAGACAACGATTGGATCCATTGCGATGAGGATGGACCGTGAACGGTTCCGCGTCTTCCAGAGCCGACCGGTATTAGGCTGGCCGATAGCGGGAGAGCAGGTCTACATCGTAGACTCTGCAGCAAGGCCGGTTCCAACTGGCGTCGTAGGAGAGATCGCGATTGGCGGACACGGAGTGAGCCGGGGTTATATGAACCTGCCTGAAGAGACGGCGGAAAAATTCACGAGCCACCCGTGTGCTGCCAACCATCAGTTGTATCTGACAAGAGACCGCGGCCGCTATCTGGCGGATGGGACCATAGAGTACTTGGGCCGCAGCGACCATCAAGTGAAGATCCGGGGTTACCGGATTGAACTGGGAGAAATCGAGATGCGCTTGAGGCAAATCGATAAGATCATGGAAGCGGCCGTCCTGGCCATACCGGATGCCAAGGGTGTGCTGGATCTGTGCGCTTTCGTAGTGGTTGAGGGGCAAATGGACCTGACAGGCTTGCGGGAACATTTGCGTTCGCAACTGCCGGTCTACATGATCCCGGCCCGCTTCCAGCAGCTAGAGAAGCTGCCGCTGACGGCCAACGGCAAGGTGGACCGCACGGCTCTTGCAAAGCTGCAGATAATGATGCCTGTTCAAGCTAGTTATACAGCGCCAAGGAATGCGTTGGAACAAGCACTCGCCGACCTATGGCAGGAGGTGCTGGGTATAGAGCGCGTCGGCATTGATGATAATTTCTTCGACATAGGCGGGCATTCAATCAAGCTAATTCAGGTGATCGGCGAGATTCGGCGAAGATTGAACTTGGACATCTCCCTTCGCGACGCTTTTGCCTATACGACGGTGTCGGAATTGGCGCAATATTTTGAGGCCCGGGGAAGTGTGCATGAAGACAGTGAATTATCCGTATGGAATCCGGACAACGGAGTATCCTTGTTCTGCTTCCCGCCGATTGTAGGGTATGGGCATGTGTTCACGAGAATGGCGGAGGAGCTGCAAGAGGTTGCCGCGATTTACGCATTCGACTTCATCGAAGCGGAAGATGTGATCCAGCATTATACGAACAGCATCCAGACTCTGCAGCCTCAAGGAGTACTTCAACTGCTGGGTTACTCGGCAGGAGGAAATCTCGCATTTGAAGTAGCCAAAAAACTAGAGAGCGAAGGACGGGAAGTGGCTCATCTCATTTTGCTGGATTCCTATCCGAGAAAAACCGCGCTCCAAGCCGCCGATCAAAAAGCGTATGCCGAGTCGCTGCAAGAGGAAATCTCGCGATTTATCGCCCATGTGCCAGATATGAATATAGAGGAAGTGCTTCGGAACATCACCAGGTATAAATCTTGGGTTGACCGCATGGCGACGGATGGTCGGATTCAAGCCCACATCCATCTGATTCAATCGGAGAATGTTGGAGAGCAGCCAGAGCAACAATTCTGGAAACCATGGACTAAGGGAAATCAGATACTCTATCAAGGCAGCGGGAAGCACGAACATATGCTTGAAAGCGAAGATGCAAAAAAGAACGGCGCTATTGTAAGAGCTATATTCAAAGAAGAGGTGCAGTGAAAATGAATAACGACCATTATTTACTAAATACGGGTTCTTATTTATGCTAACGGGGAAGCCGGGGGGATTGTTTTCTCTCGGCCTACGCTCCTCTTTCTTGCTTGTGTATTTAAGACGCCAATTAATTCCGCCGTAGTTTCATGAACTGCGGGACGGCATGCCATACGCTTAGCTGCAGTTAACATTCACACGGATTCATTTATCTATGTGGAAAGGAGACGAAGCTTCGCAATGATCCCATTATCTAGGAGGAATTCTTGGTATGACAAATGCTAAACCAGCCAAAAAAATGACGAAATTATTGGTTGTTCTACTTTCTTTTACTCTTCTTGCTTCATTATCTGGGATAAGTGCTCCATTTCAATCGAAGGCTTATGCCGCAACCCCTCACGACAAAAATTTTTCACCTGCGACACTTCAGTTCCTGCGTGCGAATACAGGTCTAGATGGCGAGCAGTGGGACAATATTATGAAGCTCGTCAATAAACCCGAGCAGGACTCGCTCGATTGGACCAAATACTATGGTTACTGCGAGGACATTGGCGATGATCGCGGCTATACCATCGGCATATTCGGCGCTACGACAGGGGGATCCAACGACAAACATCCGGATGGTCCGGCTCTGTTCAAGGAATTCGACGCTGCCAGCGGAGCGAGCAATCCTTCGGTTGAAGGTGGTCTGAATCGCATAGGCGTTCGCGGGTCGATGAATGGTTCGATTTTAAAAATAAAGGATAGCGAAAAAGTGTTCTGCGGCAAAATCAAAGGACTGCAAAACAATGACGCTTGGAGAGAGGCCATCTGGCAGACCTTCTACAAAGTATACATCAAGTACAGCGTACAGCAAGCGCGTCAGCGCGGCTTCAATTCTGCTCTGACCATCGGATCATTTGTCGATACAGCCTTGAATCAAGGCGCTACCGGTGACTCCGGCACTCTCGAAGGCGTCCTGTCCCGCTCAGGCAAAAGTACCGACGAGAAGACTTTCATGAAGAAATTTTATGCCCAGCGCACCCTGATCGTGGATACCAATGAGTACAACCAACCGCCCAATGGCAAGAACCGTGTGAAGCAATGGAGCCAACTTTTGGATATGGGGGAGACTGATCTAAAGAACGCCGATGCCGCGATTGTTAAAGTCACCAACTGGAAAATGAAGTAAGCAGTGATTCCCGCGTCCGGCATTGCTCCGGACGCGGGAATTGTCATCGGTCGCTGGCCGAGCGGCGCACCGCTCCTACGCGCGACTTAGAAGGTTACTAAGGCATTGATCAAGAATGAGCTGGCGAATAATCGCTTTTTGCTCGTGGAAGACACGCCAATGATTAATTTTCAATTATACAATATGATTGATATGCTGAGGATTGATTGTATTTTGTGATAGGCATGGTAAAATATAGGTGTTCGATTATTCGGAAACCAAGAGGAAGGTGCGGGTATGAATGAATGACGTGATTCAGACCATCGGGGGATTGATTCATCAGTACAGGCGTGAAGCTGGCATGACGTTATCGCAATTATCGGAACTAACAGGCATCCACAAAGGAACCATTTCAAGGATTGAAAATGAAGACGTCAAGAGACCGGAATTTGCAACAGTCCGCCCATTAGCGACAGCGTTAAAAATTCCCTTTGAAAAGCTAACCGAACTTTACATTGAAATTGAAAATAGGGCGGACGCCCTACTAAGCATGTTGCAAGGTGTCATTCAAGAAACAGGAAATGAAGAACTTATCAATAAGGTTGGGTTAAAGTTCTTAGAATCCCCAAATGAAGACAGCCAAACTCTTATTGAGCGTCTTTACAGTTTAGTTAACGGACTAGAAGATCAAAGGATTAAATTATCTTTGTACATGCTAATCATTAGTTACTCTCGTGACCATGGAATCATGCGATTTCTTGCAAAAGGTCTATTGCAAGCCTATTTGATCAAACGAGACGACTTCAGCAAATTAGAGGCTATATATCAGGCGGGGCTACATATTGTGCATTACACAACCTTTCTGTCGAATGAAGAAGCCCTTACACTTCATTATAAACTTGGTGTCCATGCATACAATTTAATGAAGTACGAGGAATGTGTTGACTTATGCAAATACGTCATTAAAAATGAAAACACTCAGAGTAAAATAAAAGCAAACGCTCTCTATTTAACAGGTCTTGCATATGATTGTCTTGGTGATCATGAAAAGTGGGAGGCCTATTTAAAAGATTACGGCAGCTATAACATACCTGGTGTTGAAGAAAATAAAAAAGTTACAAATGCGTTAGTCAATAGCAGGACAGGAAACATGAATTTGGCAATTGAACAGCTAAAGCAATTAATACCAAATGTAACTGACAGAAATTTCATCATTATCATAACTAGGCTATTCGAAATATATCTCCAATACAATGATGTTCATGCTGCTCGGCAACTTTTTGCATATGAGGATAAAATCAAGAATATTCCAGTGACAACTCCTATCACACAATTAAATATAGCTTACTATTACCGGCTCAAAGGGAAAACGCTTATTGGAGATGATATCGAGGGTTCTTTTGATAGCTTTTATAAGAGCTCACTAGAATATGCTAGTATATCAAAATTTGATGAAGCCTTTGAGAGCCTAAGTCTCGTGTCCAAAGAACTTCTGAATAATACCAGTCTCATTAACGTTGAAACCATCAGTAAAATTGATTTGCTTTATGATGAGTTAAGACTAAAAGGGAGGAGTAATAAGGTATGAAAAAAAAGTTGTATTCTATGGTTGTTCTTTTCTTCTCTTTGTATTTGATTTTATCTCCAATTTCGGTTAATGCTGAATCATCGGATGTCACCACGTATTCAGGTGGAAATCCCGAATGGAGACCAAACTAATTAAGCTTGGCGTGCATGCCTTCAACTTACTATTCGAAGATATTGTAGAAATGTGTAAAAGGTCTTGGAAGAAGACTTTACAGACTGTTTTAAGTAACCTACCCTCCATCAAAGAATTCCTCAAACTTGAAGAAAAAGCGACCTCACTTCATATAATAACGATCACTGTATACATGGCAATGTAGGAATATGCATTTATTATTTAGAAAAGATTAGTACTTATTACAGAAATTAGCTAAGAAAGCCCTTGCCTTTAGGCTTGGGATGAATTGGCTTAGGACAAGGGCTGTCTTCAGACAGCTTAATTGTCCTACAGTTTTCCATGTTTTTGTTGCAGTCTTGTATTTAAACTAATACAATCGGTGTATGGGACAAGAATATAGAAGAACGACAACAACCG
>NZ_JAJNBZ010000020.1 GCF_021369635.1 Paenibacillus profundus
AGCACCTGACTTTTAATCAGGGTGTCGAAGGTTCGAGTCCTTCATGGCTCACCAGAACATACAAACCAAGTCTGTGTTTTTAACGCAGATTTTTTTTTGTTTTCCTCCGTTTTTACTTCCAATATTGAAAGAATCGTGCAATCTCAATCTATGTTTCTCCATTCTGTCCGTTGTTATTATGAAAATAATAAGAACCGGAGGCATACCCTTCCGGTTCTTTATTTATTGTTGGCAGCAGTTCACTCCGCGTACTTCACCAGCGTTCCACATCGTTGTGCCCTTTCCCCATACGATAGGCCGACGGACTCACACCGTACACGGAAGCGAATTGATTCGAAAAATAATGAATGGAGTCGTACCCGAGCAAGAGGGCAATTTCCGTAATGGATTGACGGCTTTCCATCAAGAGGACAGCGGCTTTCTTCATGCGCGAGCGCAGGACGTACGCCTTGGGCGACATTCCGGTCTCTTGCTTGAACAAGCGGTAGAACTGAGACTTCTCCAGCCCGCACTGCTCGCACCAGCGGTCATGCGTATAGCGGCGCTCTGGTTGCTCGTCCATCTGCTGCAGCACCCTTGCGATGCGGTAATCTATTGGATAATCCGCTGAAGTAACATCGCTCCACTGCAGCAGCCAAGCATAGAAGCAGGCGGAGACGGCTTGGGATGTATATTTGCCGTTACGATTATAGACCGCGAGGGTATGCTTGATGAGCTCAATGAGATGCGGATATGGGCGCAGCGACATGCACGTCGGTATTGATTCCAATTCAGGACAGGGCTCGGTCGCCGTCAGCCACAGGGGATTAAAATCATCCCATTCATAGGCAAAGGTTGGTTGTTTCGGTTTCGGCACACTCCATAAATCACAGTATATATTGCATGCATCCATCGTTTCGCTCGGAGTATGCTCGAAGAAATGCCACTCTCCAGGACGGACGAAGATTAAAGTACCGCTGGAGACGGCATAGCGCTGATCGTTCACCAGCATATGTCCATGCCCTTCCGTGAACAGATGAAACGCATAGCTGTAACCTCTACGTCGCTGTTCTTCTGGAGCTCCCCGATAATTGTACATATGAGCGGCCCGGATATGAGGAAGTGTGTCCGCAAGTGATTTCATCATTTTTCCTCCTCGATGATCGGAATATTGTATAAACGAAAGGAAGCTATCTTAAATACGAAACGTTACGTAAATGATACAATGATTCCATAAAAATGTCATGCGTAGGAGGAATATCATGCGTTTTAGACAAGTACATCTCGATTTTCACACTTCGGAACATGTTCCCCATATCGGGAGAAAATTTTCTAAAAGTAATTTTCAGGAGATGCTCCGTGTTGGTCATGTCGACTCGATTACCATCTTTGCAAAATGCCATCACGGGTGGGCTTATTTTCCATCTGAAACGAACGAAATGCACCCGGAGCTCGACTATGACCTGCTTGGGGCGCAAATTGAAGCTGCACATGAAATCGGCGTCAACGTACCGGTCTACTTATCCGTAGGCTTGGATGAAAGATTGGCATGGCAATACTCCCAATGGCTGATCCGCAGTGAGGAAGATCGCACGAATTGGGTCGACTCCTTCATGAAGCCGGGCTATCATCAATTTTGCTTGAACACGCCGTATCTCGATATCGTCATTAAACAAATTCAAGAGGTTGTGCGCAAATATGATGCGGACGGCATTTTCTTAGATATTGTCGGTGAACGGACGTGCTATTGCCCAACCTGTCTGAAGCAAATGCAGGAAGATGGCTTGAATCCGCGCAACAAGGAACACGTTATCGAAAATGGGCGCCGTATTTATGCCAACTATACGAAGCGTGTGCGCGATGCCATCGACGAAATCAAACCTGGTCTGCCTGTGTTCCATAATGCAGGGCACATTCATCAGGGACGCCGCGATTTAATGAATATGAATACACACCTTGAATTGGAATCACTTCCGACCGGGGGCTGGGGATACGATCACTTCCCGTTATCAGCACGTTATGCGCAGCCTATCGGAATGGATTTCCTCGGGATGACCGGTAAATTCCATACGTTCTGGGGCGAGTTCGGCGGATACAAGCATCCGAATGCGCTGCGGTACGAAACATCGTTGAACCTGGCTCATGGCGCTCGCTGTTCGATTGGCGACCAGCTTCATCCGGAAGGTGAGATGGATAAGGCGACATATGAGCTGATCGGCAAAGCCTACGCGGAAGTGGAGCAAAAAGAAGCATGGTGCGTAGACACGGTCAATCTTGCAGACGTTGCGTTGCTTACGGTTGAAGCGGCAGGTGTACAGCAGGATAGTGGTGCGATGTATTCCGGAAAAATCGATATGGGTGCCGGGCGTATGCTGCTGGAAGGCAAAATCCTGTTCGATGTGGTTGATTTGAAGTCCGATTGGAGCCCTTACCGCGTGCTCATTTTGCCGGATGCGATCGTCATGGCAGAGCAGGTGCGCGAGAAGGTGGAAGCGTTTATTGCTGCGGGCGGTAAAGTGCTCGCAACAGGACGCTCTGGCTTGAACGAGGAGATGACGAACAACCTGCTGCCGTTAGGTTTTAAAGACACAGGCGTCAATCCGTTCCGTCCGGATTATTTCCGTCCGGCGTTCGAATTGCCGAACCTCGGTGAGGCTGCTTACATTATGTACGGCGAAGGCCGTCGTATTGAGCTGACAGACGGCACGGAGCTTGGACGCCGTGAAGATCCGTACTTTAACAGACAAGCTTTCCGTTTTTGCTCTCACCAGCATACACCGACTTCCGAACAATATGGCGGTCCGGGAATGGTAGAGACGAAGCACGGAATTTATATAGCTTGGAATGTATTTGAAGATTATGCGACAAAGGGAAGCCTTGTATTAAGAGAAATGGTAGTCTATGCTCTGCGCCGCTTGCTGGGAGATCAAATTTCCTTGAAGACGACACTGCCGGCTCAAGGCGTAACGACGCTGCAGCATCAAGCGCAAGAGAAGCGTTTTATCCATCATCTCCTGTATGCTTCCCCGGTGAAACGTGGCGAGCGTGTAGAAATTATCGAAGATATTATTCCGCTCCACAACATTGAAGTAGAGGTACAGCTGCCACAGCAGCAGGTGAAGCGAGTCTATTTGGCGCCACAGATGACGGAGATCGACTATGAAGCGACTGCACGCGGTATCCGCTATGTTGTTCCTCAATTGGAATGTCATCAAATGGTCGTTCTGGAGTATAATTAGCTCGTACCATTCATAGAGGCAAGCGGCCGCATCGAAATGCGTGTTCACGACCTTTTGAAGGGGACATAAGCAAGAAGACACCTTGGGAATGACGAGGGAGGAACGAACGTGGTTGACTTGGGAAAAGTGTTAGTAGAAGAGTTTCGGGGAGACTGGTTGGAATGCGCGTATACGGGCCATGTGGCAGGCGTCAATGAGCACGGGGAAACGTTGTTTCATGTCGGCGACGAAGGCTATGTGAGCTTTATGCGCTCTTCTTCCAAGCCGGTACAGGCTCTACCTGCGATATTGGCGGGGGTTCCAGAGCATTACGGCTTAAGCGATGAAGAAATCGTACTGATGACAGCCTCTCACCGCGCTCAGAAGTTCCATGTTGATGCACTTGAGTCTTTTATGAAAAAGACGGGAATTACAGAAGACAAGTTCGTATGCAAACCTACTTATCCGCTGAACAGTGCCGCCAAGGATGAGCGGATCGCGCATGGCGAGCCACCGCGCTACTTGTATCACAATTGTTCAGGCAAGCATTTGGGCGTGCTGGCCTTGTGCAAAATGATGGGCTGGCCGGAGCACAATTATGCGGAGCCGGATCATCCGGTACAGCAGCACGTATTGAAATTGATGTCGCAATTGTCGGATATGCCTGCGGATCAAATTAAGTTGGGTACGGACGGCTGCGGATTTCCCGTGTATGCCATACCTATTCGCAACATCGCACTCTTATATTTACGCCTTGCCTGTCCGGATCTGATTGCGGATGAAGCAGTGCGCAACGCCGTTATTCGATTGACGACTTTGATGAACAAATACCCATTCTACGTGTCAGGTACAGAGTTAATCTGCCCAACGCTCTTACAAGATGACAACATTGTCGCGAAAGGCGGAGCTAAAGGGATTTACTGCTTCGGGCTGCGCAAACAGAGAATGGGGATCGCATTCAAAGTGATGGACGGTTCGGAGGACCAGTGGCCGCTCATAGTCGCTCATATATTAACAGAAATTCAGTATCCGAATGCGGAAACGATCGAGCGTTTGAAGCGATTGAGTCCTGCGGAGACGAAGAACGACAACGATAGAGTCGTCGGATATCGCGAGCCTAAGTTTCAATTACAATGGGATAAAAAATAAGATAAAAGTATCGGAAAGCCTGTTTTAGAAGTTGTTTAGTCAGCTTCAAATCAGGCTTTTTCCATCTATATGCGGTTATTTTCAAATATAAGGAACAAGAAAAAAATACCACAAAGTTTTATAAAAAAAAGATTTGCAATTCAATATTCAGTCTGATATATTAGTAAATGTCCTCGCTAAAATGACATGTAACGCTAGGATGCAATACAATTTTAGCTAATGAATATGCGGACATAGCTCAGTGGTAGAGTATCGCCTTGCCAAGGCGAGGGTCGCGGGTTCGAATCCCGTTGTCCGCTCCAGAATATGCGCCCTTAGCTCAGCTGGATAGAGCGTTTGACTACGAATCAAAAGGCCGGGAGTTCGAATCTCTCAGGGCGCGCCATATATAACTTCATAAGCCGGTGTGGCGGAATGGCAGACGCGCGCGACTCAAAATCGTGAGGGAAACCGTGGAGGTTCGAGTCCTCTCACCGGCACCATAAGATGTTCGGGACGTAGCTCAGCTTGGTAGAGCACTTGGTTTGGGACCAAGGGGTCGCATGTTCAAATCGTGTCGTCCCGACCACTAACATGAAGAACCGTCGGTTATATGCCGGCGGTTTTTGCATTTTATTTTGTGTATTCGATTACTCTTCGCATAATTCGGCATAGACTACTTCTTGACTAGGTTGCATCCTCTATTCATATCCGTCTTTTCAGTTCGTTTACATTCCTTTTTTTTCTATACATCTTCCAGTGTGGTCACTAGGGTTCCATATTTTTTTGCACTGCGTTGAACGATTGAACCGCCTTGTTCGTATTAATTGCGACTGCAGTCATTAGAACATAAATTATAAGGAGCGTGAGAGTAATTGACCGAACAGGATACCATTGATCGTGCTCAAGCGGGTGATACGGCTGCGCTCGCGCTCCTTTTGCAGCAGCATTACACATTTGTGCGCAGCTATGTGCTGAAGCTAACTATGAATCCAACATTGACGGATGATATTGTGCAGGACACGATGTTGAAAAGCATGGAAAAGTTACATTTGTATAACGGCGCATCCAAGTTTTCGTCTTGGCTTATTACGATCGCCACTCGAATCTATGTGGATCTAACGAGGCGACAGAAGGTGGAGAAGCGCTGGCAAGAACAGGCGATACGATCTCTCCGATACCAGATGGAGGCTCATAACGAAGAATGGACGGATATGATTGATTCATTAGGCAAGCTTCCGCCGGAGCAGCGCGCCGCAATCTTATTAAAGCATTATTACGGCTATACCTATCCGGAAATAGCGGAAATGCTCAATTGTAGCGAAGGCACTGCAAAATCCCGCGTATTTTACGGCATCGAGCACATTCGAAAGGAGCTGAAATAAACATGGAGCATAAGAAATTGCCGGAGACCGAAGAAGAATGGTCAGCTATGCTCAAGGAACAATGGACCAAGCTGGATGTGTATAGCGAACAGAAGCCCGTGCCAAGTCAGACGTTTCTTATCGGAATGTTAACGGAACACAAGCAAAGGCAGAAGCGCGCGTTATGGCGCGAATTAAGTGTCCTGTGGCTGGCAGCTGCAGTTATGCTGCTTGGCGGATTTACATTGGCAGTGACCGATATCTCCGTATATGTAATGATGCAGCTAGTGTTATTTGTCGGCATCCTAGGGGGATTGCTCATGCGAGGATATGTGATGAAAAGACGCAGAAGAGGTGCGCGTCATGAATAATCTGAATTCAATTCCGTTGTGGGCATTGTTCCTGTTGGGAGCTATATTGGTGACGCAGGGGACGTGGCTTTTTCTGCATGCCCGTAGGCACGGCTATTATCCGTGGTTATGGGCCTTGTGGGGCTTCCTTAGCTTTCCGCTGCCATCCCTAGTGTACGTGCTCTTTGTAGCTCAGCCATGGAGAAGGACAATACCTAAGAACAGACATACGGATGATAGCGAATAACTTACTTTATGGAATAGAGGGGATAACGAATGGAGATGGCTTGGGCGGATATTCCTTGGAATATCATTATGCCGCTTATCGTTGTGCAGCTCATCTTGATGGTAGTTGCTCTGGTATCGCTGAACAAGACAGAATGGACCAACGGGCCGAAATGGCTGTGGCTTATCATTATTATCGTGTTAAATATTCCGGGTTGCATCGCTTATTTCTTAATAGGCAGAAAGGAGAGAAGATGAGCCAGTTCATTATTACACAATTGAGCAAGCAGTATGGCAATCATAAGGCGGTGGATGCCGTTAACTTTACGATACAAAGCGGAAGCTGCACGGCCCTTCTCGGTCCGAACGGGGCGGGAAAGACGACGACGCTGCACATGCTGACAGGAGTGACCAAGCCAAGCTCCGGGACAGTCGCGATGGTCGATGGGGCGGGACGGGAACATCGCGGGGATCTGAGACGCTGGATCGGATTTATGCCGCAGTCGCCCAGCTTTCATTATTGGATGACAGGCCGGGAGTGGCTGCAAATGATGGCTGAATTAACAGGCAGCAGCAAGCGTCAAGCTCGTGTAACGGCGGATGAATGGATGAAGACTGTCGGTCTGGAGCATGCGGGGCAGCGCAGCATTGGCGGATATTCCGGAGGTATGAAACAGCGACTCGGCTTGGCGCAAGCTATGATCGCGCGTCCGGAGCTGCTAGTGCTTGACGAACCGGTGTCTGCGCTCGACCCGATCGGCAGGCGTGAGGTCATGGCATTGCTGGAATCGTTGAAGCGGCGAACGACGATTCTATTCTCCACTCATGTGCTGCACGATGCCGAGGACTTATGTGATGAGCTGATTATTATGAAGCAAGGTAAAGTATTGATGCAGGGCAAATGGGATGAGCTTCGTAAACAATCGGAATCACCGTTATTTACGATTGAAGTGGAGCATACGGCGGCAGCTCTTGCTTGGCTGCGAGAGTTAGCCGATATGCCGCTCGTAAAGGAAGCGAGTGTACGCTCCGCACGAGCGGAGCTAGTCGTGAGCGATCACGATGCCGCAAGGGAATTTCTGTTGAAGCAGATTCGCGAACGCAGAATACCGCTTGTACGATTCGAGGCCGGCGTGACAACCTTAGAACAGCTATTTATGAAGGCGGTGAAGTGATGAAGGCATGGTCCGTCCTTTACCGGAAAGAATGCACGGAGATGCTGCGTAATTATAAATGGATTTGGGTGCCGCTAGTATTTGCTGTCTTAGGTATTGCTCAGCCTGTCACGATGAAGTTTATGCCCGATATACTATCGATGGCAGGAAGCTTGCCGGAAGGCACGATTCTGCAGATCCCGACACCTATGGCAGGAGAGGTGCTCGGCCAGACCCTGAGTCAATTTAACACGGTTGGAGTACTTGTACTTGTGCTTGCATTGATGGGGTGTGTATCGGGAGAAGTGAAGTCGGGAGCGGCTGCCGCACTGTTGACCAAGCCGATCTCCCATGTTAGCTATATGATGGCCAAATGGGCAGGAGCCATCTCCTTGACGATTCCGTCAGTCCTGCTTGGTTATTTATGCTCATGGTATTACACGGAACAGCTGATCGGACATGTGGATATATTAAATGGCGCGACAGCAGCCTGCCTTGCACTAGGCTGGTTCATATGGATCTCCAGCTTAACCGTAGCTATGAGCGCGCTGATTAATAATGCGGGCGGTTCAGCCTTTGCAGCGCTTGCTGCCGCTATGTTGACGAGTATTCTAGCGGGCCTGCTTCCGGCGTCAAGCGGATGGATGCCTTCCAAGCTGCTGCAGGGAGCCCAACTGATGCTGATGAATATTGAACTGCCATTCCCATGGCCAATTGCGGCTATGACAACTCTGCTTCTTATGGCAGCCTTTATGGCCACAGCTGTTATTCGCAACGCCCGGCGCGGCACGTGGCTGCCGGCGTCGCACGAATAAATGAAATGAGACAAGCAAGTATAGACATCCCCTTCATTTGGCCAAACTAAGAAAAAAAGAGTAAGAGGGGATTGTTATGGCTCGGGAACCTCGTACCTATACACGGTTCTATTTTCGAGTGAAGCAATGGAAAAAGCGTCTGCGGCGATGGAAGCGTCCGCTCTGGTCATTGGCAGCCATTCTATTGTTTCTTACGATTTTGACTATCGGTATTCAATTGTCGGATAACATACGCAATCTGGTGGAAGGTAAAGATAATACGCCATCGCTGGAGACATTTGCAATGCTTCAGGGTGATGAATTCACAAAGTTAGATAGGTCAACACAGCTTGTCCTGAATCAGCTGATGAACAAGGATGAGAAGCGAGAGGTCGTCCATCGGAAGCAATACATTTGCGGAAAAAGTGATAAAGCGCTAGGCAAACAGAACTCGCGTGACATTATTCAAACCGTGCTGAATCATCCGGATTGGCTGACTTCGATGGACAGTGACGGCCGTGTTATTTTAGAGGAGCAAGTTGACGACATGTCGGAAATTTGTAAGGAACAAGCGCACATTGGATTGGATAAAGACGGGAACCTAACTCTATATGACGGACCGCCGCAGAAGCAGAAGGCGATACGAACTTTTTTTCAACTGGATGTAGAGTCGATGGAGAGCGCTCTTCCGCCTAAAGTGCTCAAACAGTTGTATCAAGGCATACGCATTACGGACATGGATGAATATCATAGCGTACTGTCCACGTTCAGCGATTATGCCGTAGAAGAGACCGAAAAAGTGATGAAACCAACTCCAGTCGATTGACGTAATCTTATAAAAAAGAAATGAAAGAAGGACGCCGTAAACCGGAGTCCTTCTTTTTTTATCCTGGCGGGGTTGGCTGGATTAAATCAGAGTGTGAAAATGGAATGGATTGCCCTGAACAGTTTCAAGAGAAATACCGGTTTACGGTCATAATATATATACAGCCGAAAGGGGAATGCCAATGGAACTAATTCTCATGCTGCTCATTATTTTGGCGTCGACGAAGATTGCGGGGGATCTTACCGTACGATTGGGACAGCCAGCCGTACTTGGTAAATTGCTCGTCGGTATTATCATTGGACCTGCCGTACTCGGATGGATTATGGACGGAGAGGTCATTAAGGAAATGGCGGAAGTCGGTGTCATTTTGCTTATGTTTATCGCCGGTCTGGAAACCGATCTGGATCAGTTGAAGAAGAACTGGAAAGCGGCGTTTGCCGTAGCGATTGGCGGCGTCATTCTGCCGTTCATCGGAGGCTACAGCGGAGGCTTGATGATCGGCCTGGATAACAATCAATCGATGTTCCTCGGTCTGTTGCTGTGTGCTACATCCGTAAGTATTTCCGTACAAACATTGAAGGATCTGGGACAGCTAAGCACGAGGGAAGGCACGACCATATTGGGAGCTGCCGTGGTGGATGATGTTCTCGTTGTCATTTTGCTCGCCTTTATGCTGAGCTTGCTCGGAGCAGGCGGTGAAGCATCGATTGGACTAATTATCGGTAAAAAGGTGTTGTTCTTCGCAGTCGCCATCGCAGCGGGCATTTACTTGGTGCCGCACGTTATGAAGTGGCTAGCTCCGCTGCGAGTGACCGAAGCGGTCATTAGTGCAGCGCTTATAATATGCTTTGCGTTTTCTTATTTTGCCGATTATCTAGGCGTGGCGGGAATTATCGGTGCCTTTGCCGCTGGCATCGCCATATCGCAGACGAAATTCAAACACGAGGTGGAGCATCGCCTGGAGCCGATTGCGTATGGCATATTCGTTCCGATATTTTTTGTCAGCGTCGGTATTAATGTAACCTTCGAAGGGATTGGCGATCATATCGTCTTCATTATTATATTTACCGTCATCGCCATACTGACCAAGCTGCTCGGCTGTGGCTTCGGGGCTCGCATGACTGGCTTCGATCGCAAGAGCGCCATTGGTATCGGCGCAGGAATGGTATCCCGTGGAGAAGTGGCGCTCATTATTGCTACGACCGGTCTGGAAGGCGCGCTCTTTGACAAGGTGTACTTTACACCGATTGTCATCGTCATCATTCTAACCACGTTAGTCACACCTCCGATGCTGAAGGCTGCATTTCGCCAGCCGAAAGCGGGTGCGAAACCAATGACAGCAGGAAAATAACGGAATCTATAGCGTAAAAACATGTATCTATTGATTCATTCTCTTCCTATCGATCTGTGTTATAATGGGGTGAACACATATGTTCGCTTACTGTTACATGGACATCGGTGAGGGAGAGATTTTTTTTGCGTATTTTAGGAATTGATCCTGGCATTGCTATTGTCGGGTTTGGGTTCGTTGATAAACAAGGGAGCAAGATTGTTCCCGTACAGTACGGCTCGATTCAGACGGAAGCGACGACAGCGCCCGAGACTCGGCTTCTGCAGGTGTTCGAAGCAGCCGAGGAGCTGCTGGACAGATATAAACCAGATGCGATGGCGGTAGAGAAGCTGTTCTTCAATCGCAATGTCACGACTGCATTCTCTGTGGGACAAGCCCGTGGAGTCACTATATTGGCTGCGGCTAAGCGCGGCATCTCGATTGCAGAATATACTCCTATGCAGGTAAAGCAGGCCGTCGTCGGATACGGGAAGGCGGAGAAGAAGCAGGTGCAGGAAATGGTGCGTATATTCTTGAAGCTGAAAGAAGTTCCCAAGCCGGATGATGTAGCGGATGCGCTTGCTGTGGCTATATGTCATGCGCATTCCAGTGGGCTTAATGACAAATTGAACGGAGTATCGCGGACATGATCGATTTTTTGCGCGGGCAGGTGGCCCATTTAGAAACGGATTATATTGTAATGGATGTACAAGGCATCGGTTACCGAGTGTATACGCCGAACCCTTATGCTTTTGCTAAGAACGATGATCCTGTTACCGTATATACGCATCATCATGTGCGGGAGGACGCCATGCTGTTGTTCGGCTTCGGTTCGCGAGAGGAGCAGAAGCTGTTCCGCCGCTTGATCGATGTGAATGGCGTCGGTCCGAAAGTCGCCCTTGGCATATTGGCCGGTGGGAAGCCGGAGAGCGTTGTGTTGGCGATCCAGCAAGAGAATATAGCCTTTTTGACGAAGCTGCCAGGCATCGGCAAGAAGACGGCGCAGCGTATTATTCTTGATTTGAAGGACAAGCTCGACAGCATCGGAATAAATTTGAGCGCCGGCGCGCTGTTTATGGATATTGCGGTGCCAGGAGATGACGTAGCGAACAGCGCATGGGGAGAGGCGAGGGAAGCCTTGATGGCGCTCGGATATACGGACGCGGAGCTGGATCGGGTATGGCATGACCTGCAGCATCGAGTCCATGCTGACGAGAGCGTCGACTCTTTAATGAAGAAGGCGCTGCAATCGTTGTTTAAAGGTTAAGAAAGGCGGTTAAGATGGAAGAGCGCATCATATCAGCCAATTACATGATGGAAGATCAAGTCGTCGAGTTGAGCCTTCGTCCGCGGTATTTGTCTGAGTATATTGGGCAATCGCAAGTGAAGGACAACTTGAAGGTGTTTATCGAAGCGGCGAAAATGCGGAAGGAAGCGTTGGATCATGTTCTCTTGTACGGGCCGCCAGGGCTTGGGAAGACGACGCTCTCCAACATCATTGCGAACGAGCTCGGTGTCAATATTCGCACTACTTCCGGTCCTGCGATCGAGCGCCCAGGAGATTTGGCTGCGATCTTGACGAACTTGCAGGAAGGCGACGTGCTGTTCATCGATGAGATTCACCGCCTTCACCGTACGGTGGAGGAAGTGCTGTATCCCGCGATGGAGGACTTTGCGCTGGATATTATTATCGGCAAAGGTCCGAGCGCGCGGTCAGTCCGTCTGGATCTGCCCAAGTTCACGCTGATCGGGGCGACTACGCGCGCAGGCCTACTGTCCGCACCGCTGCGCGACCGATTCGGTGTTATGACCCGGCTAGAGTACTACAACAAGGACGAGCTCAGCTTTATCGTATCGCGGGCTGCCGATATTTTGGAAGTGCAGGTCGTAGGAGATTCTTCCGACGAGATCGCTGTACGATCCCGCGGGACGCCACGGATTGCCAATCGGCTGCTGAAGCGGGTTCGCGACTTTGCGCAAGTTCGCGGAGACGGCATCATTACTCCGGAAATTGCGAAGGAAGCGCTGCAGAGCATTCAGGTCGATCCGATCGGATTAGATCAGATTGACCATAAGATGCTGCATGCGATGATTTCACATTTTCGTGGCGGACCTGTTGGACTGGACACGATTGCAGCGACAATCGGTGAAGAGAGCCAGACGATTGAAGACGTATATGAGCCATATTTGCTGCAGATCGGCTTTCTTCAACGCACGCCGCGCGGACGTATGGTGACGCCACAGGCATACACTCATTTAGGATTGCCAATTCCAGAAAATAAATAACTGAAATAATAGTGCGTGCTCAAAAAAAGTCACTTTTCAGCACCGAGAAGTACAAGTTTCAGCAAGAGAACTACATCGGAAGCATTCCTCGAATGAAGAGCGGAATGTAGGTAAGACTCATGAGCGCCTGCAATGTTTCCGGAGGATACATACTTCGGAAGCATATGCTCTTCAAGGGTGAATGCAAGATTCGATGTCAAATGACATCTTGGATGCTTCGTGATCAAAAGGGGTTTTTTGCACAACCTCTAATTGTTTCAACGGAGAGACGTGCAGGAAGGGGAATGTAACATGAAAAACAACCGGAACGTTATCCGCAGAACGGCAGTGGGGATGCTGGCGGGGGCTTTGCTTGTGAGCGGGGCTTCGCTCGCACCGCTGCCTGGCAGCGGTGCGCAGCTCATAGCGCATGCAGCGGAGGCTGCAGCTGATAAAGACACAGTTCCTCCGCAGAATGTGAAGAGCGAGGACATCCGCGTAGCTTTATTTGCGAATCTGTCCAAGGGATCGCCAGGAGAGACGGCGCGCATTACGATGTCTTCCACATCGAAACTTCAGATTGCAGCGCGTCACAATGCGGAGAGCATAGGCATTGTCGATGCGGGTACCGAGCAGGTTCGATTCAGCGCAGATGATTATAAGGTGAAACTGATCGAGACGAAAGATAAAGCGGTCGCTACAGCGGTGCTGAAGAAGGCGCAAGCAAGCGATGATGCAATTATGAGCGAGATGCAGCGCCGGGGTACGACCTTCTATGCGATATATGTAGGGAGCTACCCGACAGGCAAAGCAGCGAACCAAGCCCTAACCCGGCTGAAAAATGATGGAAGCGTTGTTTCTTTGCTGAAAGGTTACGAACCAACCGTCGCTGGCCCACATTATATGCAGACGGGAACGTACGCTTCATCCAATGAAGCAAAAGCGGTCCAGAAGATGTTGCTCGATGCGGATGTGGACGCCTTTGTCGTCTCTATGATATCGAACGGGCAGTTATTGACCTCCGTATGGGCCGGACAAGCAGAATCGGAGGCGCAGCTCGAACAGACGAAAGCCTCCATTGAACGAAAGAATCTATCCGTATCTGTACGCCCTGCACAAGCGCAAGGAGCCCTTATACATACGTTAGAAGAGACAGGAACCGGAAGCTTGACCCATTTACGTGTTAACGGAACCGTCAAATGGTTGGTGAAGCCGGCTGAGCCGACGAATATTAAAATCTCGGAACGATATGAACGTGCTTATCGTGGTGAGATGGAAGTAAGCTTGCATAATGGGGAGCTTGCATTAGTGAATGAAGTGCCACTGGAGCAATATTTAATTTCGGTAGTCGGTGGAGAGGTATACTCCAGTTGGCCGCAGGAAGCACTGAAAGCTCAGGCGGTGGCGGCGCGCACGTTCGCGCTGTATCAGGGCACAAAATTCGAAATCGCCAATGTGGTGGATACGACATTAAGCCAAGCCTATTATGGTGTCGAGAAGGAACATCCCAACATTAAGAAGGCTGTTGAAGACACGGCTGGAGAAGTATTGATGCAGAACGGCAAACTAATCGAAGCGATCTTCAACTCCAATGCCGGAGGCAAGACAGCCGATCCTAGCGAAGTGTGGGGCGGTTCCTATGATTATTTCCAAGTGGTGGACAGCCCTGATGACGCCGTGCAGGAAGGCAAGAAATCATGGTATCATGTCGTTATGCCAGACGGCAAATCGGGTTACATCCGTGAAGATGTAGTCGACATGACCGAACGGCATAATGAAGCAGGCTTTGCGCTCGTCTCCGTACAGGAGGATGGCACGAATATTCGTCCTAATCCAGCCATTCAATCCGATGTGAACCCGATCGCTAAAGTAAATAAGGGCACATCACTCGCAGTGATTGAGACGGTTGCGGAATCAACGGAAATGAATTGGGTTCGCGGTCCATATACATCGGAGCAAATCACGAGTTGGTTGAAGAGCCGTACGAAGACCGCGCTGAACGGTTCGGTTACAAGCTTGGAGATTACGGAACGCGGACCATCTGGCCGCGCCGTCAAGATAGAAGCGAACGGAGTTCAAGTGGACGTTAGCTATCCTGATAACTTCCGCTATGCGTTTGGGGGACTTCCGAGCACGCTGTTCGACATTGTGTCTACTGACGCATATACGGCAGCAGGCGTGGATGGAAAGACGAAGGAACTGAACGGAGTTGGCGGTGCTCAGACTGTGAGCGGCACGAACCAATCCGATGCGAAAGTGCCGGAGAACGGAGTTAAGCTAGGCGCGAATGAGAAGAGCGGCATCGTCAACTCAGAGCCATCATTCCTGTTTGTTGGCAAAGGCAACGGTCACGGCGTAGGAATGTCGCAGTGGGGTGCCAAAGGTTTGTCTGATCAGGGGTATGACTACAAGAAAATTTTGCAATACTATTACAAAAATGTGGAGCTTGTGAAGCGTTAGGACGGACAAACAATGAATGTGGACTTATTTGATTTTCATTTGCCTGAACATTTAATTGCACAGACTCCGTTGCAGGACCGGACGGCTTCGCGTCTATTGACGTTGAACCGCCGTACCGGAGCTATCGGACATCAACTATTTTCAGACATTTTGCAATTTTTGCGTGCCGGGGATTTGCTCGTATTGAATGATACAAGGGTAATCCCTGCCCGGCTGTTCGGCGTCAAGCCGGATACCGGTGCTAAGGTGGAGGTATTGCTATTAAAGCAAGAGCAAGATGATTGCTGGGAAGCATTGGTGAAGCCAGCGAAAAGGTTGAAGGAAGGGGCTGTCGTTCACTTCAGCGATAAGCTGCAAGCGGAGGTCGTAGAGGAGCGTGAGATGGGGGCAAGAGTTCTTCGCTTCTCCTATGAAGGTATCTTCAACGAAATCTTGGACGAGCTCGGTCAAATGCCCTTGCCGCCTTATATTAAAGAGCAGTTGGAAGATCGGGAGCGATATCAGACGGTCTATGCGAAGCATGAAGGTTCGGCAGCTGCTCCCACAGCAGGTTTGCATTTTACGAAAGAAATATTGAAGGATATCGAACGTATGGGCGTTCGTATCGCTTATATTACGCTGCATGTCGGGCTGGGAACGTTCCGCCCCATGTCTGCTGATACCGTGGAAGAGCATGTGATGCATTCGGAGTATTATGAACTAAGCGAAGAGACAGCTGCGCTTATCAATGATGCAAAGCGTCAGGGCGGACGAATTGTGGCGGTAGGCACCACATCCGCGCGTACGCTGGAGACGGTGGCTGAGCGGTATGAAGGCGCAGGCGCAGTTGTAGCTTCATGCTCGGGCTGGACGGATATTTTCATGTATCCGGGCTATACGTTCCAGCTCGTCGATGCGCTGCTTACTAACTTTCACTTGCCGAAGTCAACACTCGTTATGCTAGTAAGCGCAATGGCAGGACGTGAGCGAATTATGGCTGCCTATCAAGAAGCTATCGAACGCGAATACCGTTTCTTTAGCTTTGGCGACGCCATGTTCATTTATGATGATCGTTAAACCAAAAACAAGGATGAGATAATTACATGGCAGCAGTAACGTATGAGTTAATTAAGACATGCAAACAAACCGGGGCGCGCCTCGGACGCGTTCATACGCCGCACGGCTCGTTCGAGACCCCGATATTTATGCCAGTTGGCACTCAGGCAACCGTAAAGACAATGAGCCCGGAAGAATTGAAGGATATGGATGCCAAGATTATTTTGAGCAATACGTACCATCTGTTCCTTCGTCCGGGACACGACATCGTGAAGGAAGCGGGCGGTCTCCATTCGTTTATGAACTGGGATCGTGCCATTTTGACGGACAGCGGCGGATTTCAAGTATTTAGTCTGAGCGACATGCGTAAGATTGAAGAAGAGGGTGTACATTTCCGTTCTCATCTAAGCGGGGACAAGCTATTTATTTCTCCGGAGAAAGCGATGGAAATTCAAAATGCACTCGGTTCAGATATTATGATGGCTTTTGACGAGTGCGCACCTTATCCTGCCGAGCATGCCTATGTGAAGCAATCATTGGAGCGTACGACACGTTGGGCCGAAAGATGCTTGAACAGTCATTCTCGTCCACATGATCAAGCGCTGTTCGCTATTGTGCAAGGAGGCATGTTTGAGGATTTGCGTCGTCAGAGCGCTATGGATTTGACTTCGATGGATTTCCCGGGGTATGCTATTGGTGGATTGAGCGTAGGAGAGCCAAAACATCTTATGTATGATGTGCTTGATTACACGATGCCGCTATTGCCTGCTCTTAAACCACGATATTTGATGGGCGTCGGTTCACCGGATGCGCTTGTCGAAGGTGCCATGCGCGGAGTGGACATGTTCGATTGCGTCCTGCCGACACGGATTGCTCGTAACGGAACAACGATGACGAGTCAAGGACGTCTCGTCGTACGCAATGCTAAGTTCGCGCGGGACTTCGGGCCGCTTGATCCGAAGTGCAATTGTTACACCTGCCGCAACTACTCGCGTGCGTATTTACGCCATCTCATCAAAGCGGACGAAACGTTCGGACTTCGCTTGACAACGTATCATAATTTACACTTTTTGTTGGATTTGATGCGACAAGTGCGTGAAGCCATTCGGGAAGATCGTCTCCGCGACTTCAGGGATGAATTTTTCGAGGCTTATGGGATGGATCGCAACGAGAGCGGCTTCTAATGGACACGACTGCTCCTATTATGTATCATTATTTGTATTGTGTAACGGAGCAGCGAGTCTATACATAATGTTTATATTTTATGGAAAGGGGGATTACATATGCTATTAGCTGGAGCAGATGCAGCAGGGGGCGGCGGAATTATGGCGATGTTATTGCCTTTCATCGCTATGTTTGCCGTATTTTATTTCTTATTAATCCGTCCGCAGCAGAAGAAACAGAAACAGCGGAATTCGATGCTTACTGCATTGAAAAAGGGAGACAAAATCGTCACGATCGGCGGACTTCACGGTACGATTGTTGAGATTACAGACGACATCGTGGTCCTTCGCGTCAATGACGTAACGAAGATGACTTTTGACCGCAGTGCGATTAGCAACATTGTTACAAGCGAGGAAACTTCAAGCGCGTCATAATAAGGTATTTAGCAGCAATCAACAAAGAAGCGATACTCCGTTGAATAGGAGCATCGCTTTTTTGTTGTTGATGCATTAGCAAGCTGCCGGCTTGCTTGAGTCGTTATCCTTCGTGTTCAAAGGGAGGCGTTTTGAAAGCTCTTATAGCAATTCTTTGGAGTTGGGGTATGACTTGGCATAGGGCTTCTGTCGTGTTGGAAGCATCGTTCCCCAAGACATTTGAACACCAGCCAACTTCATGCCCATCCAGGCAGCAAAGACGGCGAGCATCGTTCCAGCCACCATATCGGTCAGCCAATGAATGCCGAGATAGAAGATGGAGAATACGATAATAATCGCACTAATAGCCGTAAAGATGGACCAACGTCGGTTACGGGACTGTGAAGCGAGCAAAGCGACAGTCACGGAGATGGAAGTGTGCAAGCTAGGGAAACAGTTATCGAGTCCAGATAAGGAGCGGTAACTTTCTTCAAAGCTCGGGAACACATCCAACATGCGGAACTTGACGCCTGCTGGCGGGTAAGACCATACTTCGTTAACCGGAAAGAACAAGTAGAAAGGTATGGCTACAATATAATTAATCATAATTGCATAACAGACCGCATGCGCCATGCGCATATTCCCGTTGGCTGTATAAATGGCGAGCGAACCTACAATTAACGCCTGAAACACAACAATATAGAAAAAAGACACAACTTGTGTAATAAGCGGGTGATTGAATATTTGCTGTACGCTATATACGAATTGTCCTTCCAAGCGATGAATATTGGCTGTGAAGTCCCAATTAATGTTAAGCCAACTTTCAATCGTAAGCTCCCATCCATTTACCATCAGAATAAGAATAAGTGCGATTAAGGCAAACAAGAACGAACGAGAAGTCCACAGTGCTTTCACAAAAGCGCTAACGACAGCCAACGGCTGTCGGCGCGAACCGAACCAAATTAGCAAGATGACGACTGCGACGGTCCAGAGCGTGACGGACTGCATGGAATGGAATAAAACCATGATAATCCCCCTAAGTATTGTCACATTGCAATGTTAAACTTCAATAGTATATCACAAATAGAGGGGGATTACATGAATCGAATGTTCCTATTCAATCACATGAATTGGTCATTTGCCCGTTCTGCTCATATTTACACCGATAATTCCACCCAAGGCTCCGATGCAAAAAGCAATGAGTACAAGCAGGAGCTTGGTGCCGCTAAGCCCTGCATCCATAGCAAGAAAGCCAATAAGCAGAACGAGCATAGAATAGCATAAGCCAGTTATCCCGCCATAATACCAGCCTTTCTTGCCGCTTCGCCGTCCAGAAATCCATCCTCCGATAAAAAGAGCGATAGCGTGGACAATATAAGTATAGCTTATCATATCATCTTCGCTGGCCGAACTGGAATATAACATGACGGATAAAGCTAAAGCGCCTAAGGCCATCCACACAAAGGCATAGACGACACCAGCCAATAACGGATGACTAACTTTCCAGTGGGAAACGCGCTGAATCGCATTCATGTTCAATTTCAATAACCCCTTTCCAAATTGGAACTGTTTAGTAATCATCGTATGGGCAAGCTGTACGAAATAGTACAAGGCATAGACGAAAAAAAAGTCGGGTGTTATAATGTGTGATCGATAAGTCCATAGTGAGTATGAAATACTCGAACAAGCAATTCACTAGAGAGGGATGGAATTTGTGGGACAAGATGCAGCAAGTTGGCAGGTGACCGCAGCGGTCATCATTTTTTTGGTTTCGTATGCCATCATAATTTCGGAAAAAATAAACCGAGCGATAATCGCTCTGCTCGGTGCGGTGGCTATGCTAATCCTCCAAATTGTAGATGTGCATACAGCATTTACAACTTATATTGAGTGGAATACAATTTTCCTGCTTGTCGGAATGATGATACTCGTCGGCATTACGAACAAGAGCGGGATATTTCAATATGCAGCCGTGAAGGCTGCGCAGAAAGCGAAAGGAAGACCGATTCGCATATTGATTATTTTATTTCTGCTCACTTCTGTGGGCTCAGCCTTTCTGGATAATGTAACGACTGTCTTATTGATGGTGCCGATTACGTTCTCCATTACCCGCATGCTGAAAATCAATCCGGTTCCGTTTCTGATAGCTGAAGTCATTGCTTCAAATATTGGGGGAACGGCAACGCTTATCGGCGATCCGCCGAACATTATGATTGGATCTGCCAATAAGCATTTGACGTTTAATATGTTCTTGACCAACTTGGCACCGATTATCGCGGTCATCGTTGTCGCCGTCATCGGAATGCTAATTCTTATTTATCGCAAGCAACTAAAAGTATCGGATAGCCAGCGACATGCTTTAATGGAATTGTCAGCGGCGTCGTACATTTCTGATAAGCGGTTGGTGCGTAAATCTGTGACGGTTCTTCTCCTTACGATCGTTGGCTTCGTCCTGCATTCGGTCATTCATGTAGAAGCAGCTGTCGTCGCCATGGCAGGAGCTACAGTGTTAATGCTCATCGGTCTGAAAAACGAAGAGGAGCTCGAAGAAGCATTGCACAAAGTGGAGTGGGTCACTATCCTGTTCTTTATCGGTTTGTTCATCCTCGTTGGCGGATTGATTGAAGCAGGCATTATCAAACAGCTGGCCCAAATGACGCTTAGTATAACAAACGGAGATATGACGAGCACTTCAATGCTTGTACTGTGGGTGTCGGGTATTGCGTCGGCAACGATAGATAATATCCCGTTCGTCGCAACGATGATTCCATTGCTTCAGGATGTGGGTACACAAATGGGCATTACAGACCCGAACCAGTTAAATCCGCTCTGGTGGTCATTGGCGCTGGGAGCCTGCTTAGGAGGAAACGGAACGCTTATCGGAGCCTCTGCCAACGTTATTGTGGCAGGCATGGCGCAGCGCGAAGGCAACGGCTTCAGTTACATGGATTTCCTGAAGATCGGGGCGCCGATTACCATCGTGTCGTTACTCATTTCTACCGTGTATATTCTACTATTCATCCTGTAACTTTTGATCTCGATATGTATTAACTCCACTCCTCCTTCTTCGAGGGATGTGCGCAACAGGAAGAAAGCGGATGGGAATATTTCAATAACTAAATGCTGAATGCCTTAGCGAAACGGCGGTCAGAATACCAATGAATGCGGCTTTCGCAATCCGACAATATCGGTACGCGAGGAGGGTGTTACATATGGAAATCTGGACCGTCGTTGTTCGTACGGTCGTCATGTATTTTACGGTGTTCATCGTGCTTCGTTTGATGGGAAAACGGGAAATCGGCAAGCTGTCCGTATTTGACCTCGTCATTTCCATTATGATTGCTGATGTTGCGGTATTTGTCATTGAGGACAAGAATCGGCCTTACTGGGAAGGATTTGTGCCCATAGGTGTGTTAATCATCATCCAAATCAGTCTGTCCTTTATGTCGTTGAAAAGTAGAAGGCTGCGGCTTCTTTTTGACGGGTTCCCGAGTATTGTAATAGCGAATGGGAATTTAAATCGGAAAGAAATGAGTAAGCAACGGTATAACCTGGATGATTTAATGCAGCAGTTGCGTGAACAAGGCATCGATAATTTCGAGGACGTGAAGTATGCGATCCTGGAATCAACGGGGAAGCTGACCGTGTTCCTTATGGAGAATGCCAGCAGCTCCAACGGGCAGTCCAGCGGCGCCGATGATTCGGATTATCCGGATATAATGGGCATGTCCAGCGGCTCCTCAACATCAGGTGATGACAGTTCGGAAGCGTCCGCTGCAAATTCTTCAAGCAATACTAAACAGAAGAAGAAGCCTACCCTGCCCCAGCCCGATCGCTTTCGGTTTGCAACCTTACCTCTTCCCCTTATCATGGACGGTAAGGTGCAGGATGATAATCTACAAAGCATTAATAAGACGCGATTTTGGTTGAAAAATCAACTTCAGTTAAAAGGTGTAAACGAATTTAAACAAGTATTTTTCTGTTCAATTGATCATAAAGGGCATATGTTCATCGATCGGAAACAACCATAAGAGGTTCTCCAAAAAGCCCCTTTTGACTACGAGCATAGGTTATTTATGGTGCGGCTTCGGGGCGAACCACTGCCGGAGCAAAGGAAGCCGCGCCAAATCATCGCGATCAATGAGACGCATCAGGATAAGCAATAGAAGATAAACGACCACCCCAGCCAGGCATGAAACGATAAACTTGGCTAAAAATTGCCCCGAAGCTGCAGGAAAGTGCGTGTATACGGCCTGCATGCACCCCGCAGTAATAATCATCGCGGCAGCTACTTTTAAAAAGTCCATCCAAGGCATTTTGAGCTTTATATGATGAATGACCCCTATCCCATGAAGCATAGTGACGACAACCGTATTAATACATATAGCGATGACTGCACCATAGATGCCAAGACTTGGATTTGAAGTAAGCTGGACGATAAGAATGATCTTCAGCGCTGCTCCGATAAATGTATTTACCAATGCCGTGCCGGGACGTTCAAGCGCTTGCAAGGCGGCTTGAAGTGGAGCCTGCAAGTAAATGAAGACGGCGATGGGGGCCATCCATTTTAACATAGGCGCGACGCTCACATCGTTATAGAGCAGCGCACATAATGGAAGCGCCAATACGAACATGGCGACGGCAAACGGAGCGCCGCTGACTAGAGCGAGCCGCAGCGCTTGATGGATGCGCTTATGAATCGTCTCCATATCTTTGCGTCCTAATGCCTCAGACAGAGAAGGGACCAAGGAGACAGCCAGAGAATACGTCAATGCGCCCGGTAAGGTAAGTATAGGGATAATCATACCTTGCAAGGCTCCATATTGAGCGGTGGCAACTGCGGTAACGACACCCGCCATGGCTAAGCTTCGCGCAATCGTAATGGATTCCAATAAATAGGACAAGGAGCCGATGAGTCTTCCTCCGGTCACAGGCAGCGCAATATGGAGCAGGCGTGACATTTCGCTGCGTTGGTCTGCAGCAGGCTGCTCTGTCTTGACTTCATCGTCCGCTGCGGTCTGCTTCCGAGCAGAGCGCATGAGAAACATTAACACGAGCAGTCCCCCTAATTCACCAACAACGACGCCTGCCATGGCGCCTGCGGCAGCCCACTCGAGGCCATAGGGCAGGAGCATATATGCAAAGACGATGACGGCGACAATGCGGATGAGCGTCTCCGTGACTTGCGACATCGCGGTGGGGACCATGTTCTGCATGCCTTGAAAATAACCGCGCAGCACGGAAGAGATGGCGACGAACACAATGATCGGAGTCATCACGAGAAATGTATAATAGACCCGGCTGTCCGTCAGCAGCTTGGACGTAATCCATGGGGCCAGCACGACGTAGAGGACGGAGAAGATGATACCAGCGCTAACAGTGAGCCGCATGGCGGTCACTACAATTCTGCGAACGCGCTGCTTGTCCCCCGTAGCATCCGCCTCAGCGATAAGCTTGGCCACTGCTAGCGGAACTCCGCCTGTAATGAGTGTAATGATGACGATAAGAAACGGATAACCTAGCTGATAAATGCCTACTCCTTCTGCCCCGATAATGCGCGGAAGGGTAATGCGAGGTATAAACCCGAGAATCCGATTAATAATGCCTGCGGCCAATAAGATTAACGTTCCTTGTATAAACGATTGCTTTTTCACGGTTCATCCCTCTTCCGAAGCGGACTTGTCTACCTGTTATATCCATAGATATGCGGTTGTCCCTATTCCATGCCGATTCGTTCCTATGAATGTCGTGCTGCAGGCAAGTTTTCTTTTTCTTACGCATGGAAAAGATGTGGAGCAGGAATTCGGCACAGTGAGGTCGAATGTTGTCATAATTAGAAAGGGGATGTGCGGCATGTCTGAGCTGTATACCGAACAAGAGCGCATTGAGGCTATCGAGCTGTGCTGCATCAGTAAGGCGGAAGAGCTAAGGCTGCTTGGCTATGAGTACGTAACGGGAGAAGATGTATGGGAATGCGTCAGTGCAAAGTATAAAAAAAATAATGACAAGCCGGCGCTGCATCGCGTCGTGAATGACATACTGTCTTTAAAATCAACGCAATTTATGAACTATATGACCATGGCGGCTTTCCGGGGGGAACCATTTAATGGAGGTTGTTCAAAAAACCTTTTATCACGAACTAATATAGGTGAAAGCTAACCATGTAAAACAGAAACGCAGCTCATCATGCTCCGATAAGGAGCTTTTCTTCTGCAAACAAAAATAATAATTTTTTCCATGAAAATAGCGTGGAAACAGTATGTACTACGGCACAAGAGCACAGTGAATCCCGTTATCGCCATGATCCGTAAAATTGACTCGAAAAATGACCGCCGATATAATAGGAATATTGAATATGAAAGGGGACTTGGGACGATATGAAAAGGGTGCTCGCATTCCTGCTCATCGTTGTTGTATCGCTAGGCGTTATTGTTTGGACTAGCCCTTCGATAGTCAACAACATACGTCTCGGACTCGATTTGAAGGGCGGATTTGAGATTTTATATCAAGCATCGCCACTTGAACCGGGCGGGAAGATTACATCTGAGGCGCTGAGACAAACGGCAAGAAGCTTAGACAAGCGGATTAACGCGACAGGGACTAGTGAACCGGAAATTACGATTGAAGGTTCGGATCGTATCCGCGTAAAAATTGCCGACGTAAAAAACGAAGAGGAAGTACGCAAAAGATTGAAAGAACCTTCCGTGCTGACATTCCGCAGCTCTGACGGTTGTAAAGAAGCGACGGATTACTGCAAAGTGGAGTTGAAAGGTACGGACTTTGTAGAAGGTGGAGCAAGCGTTGTGTTCAATGATCTCCAGCAGCCGATCGTAGCGATTAAACTGAAGGATGCCAGCAAGTTCTCGGAAATTACGAAACGGTTGGCTTCCTTGGCACCGGAACAACGGAATCGCCTTGCCATTTTCATGGACGAGCATTTGATTTCCGATCCGGCAGTCAGCTACGAAATTTCAGGCGGGGAAGCAACCATTACGGGTCAACGCACGAACGAGGAAGCGAACGAGCTTCGGGATACGATTAATTTAGGGGCGTTGCCGCTGAAGCTGACCGAGAAATACTCGCAAAGCGTTGCTGCAACACTCGGTAAATTGTCACTCGATCAGACCGTGAAAGCGGGCTTAATCGGCACAGCGCTTATCCTTCTATTCATGCTGATCGTGTATCGCTTGCCTGGCGTCATCGCAAGCTTCTCGCTTATTCTGTTCACGTGGATGCTGCTCATCGTGTTCTGGCTATCCGAGATTACGCTCACATTGCCCGGGATTGCGGCATTTATTTTGGGGCTCGGGATGGCCGTGGATGCCAATATTATTACGTACGAACGGATTAAGGAAGAGCTTCGCAGCGGCAAATCGATTAACTCTTCCATGAAAGCCGGTTCCAAGAACTCCTTCCGTACGATTATGGATGCGAACATCACGACGATTATTGCTGGTGTCGTAATGTACGTTCTTGGAGAAAGCCAAGTTAAGGGCTTCGCGCTCATATTGATGATGACTGTTATCGTCAGTATCTTTACGAACGTGTTCCTCTCCCGTATTTTCCTGCACATGCTTGTGAAAGCACATGTGTTGACCAAACCGGGATATTTCGGCGTAAAGGAGAGTGAAATCCGTGCGCTTTAAGGGAACATTCAACTTTGTTCATTCCAGCAAGTATTTCTTTATCTTTTCCATCGTCATTACGATTCTTGGGGCGGTAGCACTCGGCGTATTTGGCTTGAATTACGGCGTTGACTTCAGTTCGGGCACGAATGTGGATATCACTTCGACGAAGACGATAGAGAAGACTCAGGTTGACGATTTGCTGAAATCGTATGATTTCAAGAAGGAACCCATTATTACGACGGGGGCCGAACGGATGACCATTCGCTTTAGCGAAGTGTTGACCGAGCCGCAAGAGAAGCAGTTTAAAGCTGATTTCAACAAGATTGATCCCGGGGCTTCCTTCGAAATCAGTACAGTTGACGTTGAGATCGCACGTGAGCTGCAGCGCAACGCGCTGCTTGCTGTCGGGATTGCCAGCTTAGGAATTATTCTTTACGTCAGCATCCGGTTCGAATGGCGCTTTGCGGTCTCGGCGGTTGTAGCCCTGCTGCATGACGCATTCATGGTTATCAGCTTGTTCTCAATTCTCAGGCTTGAGGTTAACCTGCCGTTCATCATTGCGATTCTGACGATTATAGGTTATTCCATCAACGATACGATCGTTATTTTTGACCGTATACGAGAAAATCTGCGGTTTTCAAAAGTTAAAAACATTCATGACCTGGCACACTTGGTCAATGACAGCATCTATCAGACGCTGACTCGTTCTATTAATACGGTGTTGACCGTGCTGGTTGCGGCACTCTGCTTGTTCATCTTCGGCAGTGAGTCGATTCGCATGTTCTCACTAGCGATTCTGTTCGGCTTGGGATTCGGTGCGTACTCCTCCATCTTCATCGCGAGCCCGCTCTGGGTTGTACTGAAGAGCAAGGAGAAAAAGAAACCGAAGGCATCTACCAAGACACAGCAAGCACAATAAGGACGAATTGGCATTGCATAATTGCGAAGTCAATGCTGCCTATTTCACTTGCGTGAAATAGCAAAAATTTTCGTTTCTTCTCATATTTGGGAGGAAAGAAACATACGATAAAGCCGCGTCCGTTTGTGACGCGGCTTTGGCGTTGTGCGGCAGCGTGCCTCTCATCGGTTGAAGATCAAGCTGCCAACGCCACAGACATAATGTGATACAAACGAGGGATGTAAATGTCTACTGACCGTTTTGCCAAAGCTGAGACAGGTGCATGGATAGGGATCATCGGAAATGTCGTTCTTGCTGCAGTGAAAGGAGCTGCCGGCTTTTTGTCCGGAAGTCAAGCACTTATCGCTGATGCATTCCACTCCGCCTCCGATGTAGCAGGCTCCTTTGCCGTGCTCATTGGGTTAAAGGCTGCCAAGCGTCCGCCGGATAAGGATCATCCCTACGGACATGGAAAAGCGGAATCGATTGCGGCCATTATCGTCTCGGTATTGCTCCTTGTCGTTGGACTTGAGCTGGCGATTTCTGCGGTCAAATCGATTTGGAACGGACAAGTGGAAATACCGAAATGGTATGCACTCGCGGCAATTATGTTATCCATTGTGGCCAAAGAAGGAATGTTCCAGTATAAATATCGTTTAGGCAAAAGACTCTCTTCCCAAGCTCTTATCGCGAATGCATGGGAGCATCGCTCGGACGTGTATTCGTCCATCGCGGCGTTAATCGGAGTCGGCGCAGCGATGATTGGGGGGCAGCTCAACATTGGTTGGCTGCTGTACATGGACCCTGCTGCGGGTGCCGCTGTTGCTGTACTAGTATTGCATATGGGCTATAAACTTGTCATGGATTCCATCCATTCGACGATGGATCATGTCCTTCACGACGAAGAAGCTAATCCGCTCATCCGTGCGGTGCAAACGGTTGATGGTGTTATTACCGTTGATGAGCTGCGCGCACGGGAGCATGGTCATTACGTCATCGTAGATGTTAAAATAAGCGTAAATCCGCGCATGACGGTAGCTGAAGGACATATGATCGCCAAGCGGGTCAAAAATCATTTGCTGCAGCGCTTTTTACACGTTGCCGATGTCTTTGTTCATGTGAATCCGTTCGATCCTGGGTATCCTTACCGAATGCAGGATCAAGTCCGGGAGGACACGACAACCTTATTGCAATAGATGTTGATAAAGGAGAGGAAGGATGCTTCATCCACGCTCGCGGTGGATCTGTGCGGAAACATCGGAAGCCCGCGTTGAACAGTTGGCGCGCGAAGCCAATATTTCGAAGCTGCTGGCGCGTATGTTCATGGTGCGCGGGGTAGAAGATGCGGAGCAGATTCATCGTTTTCTAAATGCTGATGTTGAACTTATGCACAATCCGTTCCTTATGGCCGGTATGGAACAGGCAGTGGAACGGATTCGACAAGCGATTGCCAATAATGAACGAATTCGCATTTATGGGGATTACGATGCAGACGGGGTGTCGAGCACCTCATTGATGATTTATGTGATGCGTCATTTGCAGGCGAACTTTGATTACTACATTCCGCATCGGGCCAACGAAGGTTACGGCCTGAATAAGGCGGCGATCGATCACGCGAAAGCGGCAGGCTGTACGCTCATCATCACTGTCGATACGGGAATAAGCGCCCTCGAAGAAGTTGCATACGCCAAGGAGTTAAGCATTGATGTCGTTGTCACGGACCATCATGAGCCACCGGAACAACTTCCTGACGCTTACGTTCTCGTTAATCCGAAGCTTCCATACTGCACGTATCCGTTCAAAGGATTAGCAGGCGTAGGAGTTGCCTTTAAAGTCGCTCACGCACTGCTTGGACGCTTGCCAGAGGAATGGCTGGAGCTGGCTGCCATCGGCACGGTGGCGGATCTGATGCCGCTTATCGATGAGAACCGGATCATTGTCCAAAAAGCGCTGAAACGTATGGGTCGTTCCGATTATACGGGGATACGAGCCTTAATGAGAATCGGCGGTATTGAACCGAACCATGTAACATCGACAGATATCGCCTTCTCGATGGCGCCGCGAATCAATGCCAGCGGACGGCTCGATCATGCGGATACGGCAGTACAGCTTTTGACGACGGATGATGACGAGACGGCCCAAGCGTGCGCGGAAGAGCTCGATCGGCTGAATCGGGAGCGGCAAAAGATTGTGGAAAGTATCGTGAAGGAAGCGGAAGCCCAACTGGAAAAAAAGATAGAACAGAGAGAAGGCGTTCCTCACGTCATCGTGCTTGCAGCCGCAGGATGGAATGTTGGAGTCATCGGTATTGTCGCTTCTAAAATATTAGAGCGATATTATCGGCCTACGTTCGTGTTAGGTATTGATCCAGAGAGCGGTATGTGTAAAGGTTCAGCCCGATCGATCCCCGGATTTGACCTGTATGAAGCGATGACCGACTGCGCCGAGCTGTTCGAGCATTACGGAGGCCATAAGGCTGCAGCGGGTATGACGATCCATCAGGATAAGCTTGAGGAACTGGAACGATGCTTGAATGAGTCAGCTCAAGCGAAGCTGAAGGAAGAACACTTCATGCCTAGCGTGGAAGTGGACGCGGAATGTGAAGTGTCAGACGTTCCGCTATCCGAGATTGAGCAGTTGGAACGTCTCGCTCCATTCGGAATGGGCAATCCAAGCCCTCGTGTCGTCATTCGCAATGCGATCGTGCGCGATAAGCGGACGATGGGTAAAGAAGGTCAACATTTGAAGTTGATGTTGGCGAAAGACCGTGCTACATTGGATGCGGTAGCTTTTCATCGCGGCAGCTTGTCGCATCGAATCGCCTCCGATGTGAGGGCAGATGTGCTTGGCGAACTGTCGGTAAACGAATGGAACGGCCAGCGCAAGCCTCAACTTATGATGCAGGATATTCGCATTGCAGAGCGGCAATTGTTCGATATGCGAGCCACCTCCAATGCTGTGGATAAGGCAGTTGAGTTGGCTAGAATATTAGAACAGGACGCGCCGCAATCATGCGCTCTTGTCTTGACACGGGAGCAGGCGGGTGTATATGCAGCCGAGCCGTATGTATGGCTGTACAGCGATGAAGAGAAGGGACCTGTCATTATTCCGGGTGCCTGGGGCTGGAAAGCGGACGATGCATTCGTTGCCGACCTGTCAAGCCATGTGCGAGAACTAGTCATCTGCGGCATGCCGCCAAGCGAGGAAGAATTCGAACGAGTGGCCCGGCAGCTGCCGGACGTCGAAAGAATATATGTCATCCTGCCCCGGCAACCGGAGGGAGGACGGCTGCACTCGCCTGAACGGGAACGCATCGCTCGCGCTTATAGTGAATTGAGACGATTGGCAACATGGGACACTAAACCGGCACTATTACAGTCGCTTGCCTCTCGATTGAACATGAGCGATAGAGAACTGCTGCTCCTGTTCGCTGTATTTCAAGATTTGGACTTTATAACATGTATATTATCTCAAGACAAAGTAACCTATCGCATCGTGGAGCAGCCTCAGAAGACTTCACTTGAACAATCGCAGCGCTATCAGGATTGGATGATTGCCTCCGCCTGGGAAAGTCGTTGGTATGAACCAGCGACAGAGGCTTTTGCGGCTTGGCTCTGGTCATGCTGGGACCGTGTGCGCGGTGTATAACCAATTTAGGAGGAATTCGTATGGATTTTAAATCGTACATTCGTGTCATCCCTGACTTTTCACAACCGGGAATCAGCTTCAAGGACATTACAACGCTGCTCAAGGACGGTCCAGCTTATCAAGCTTCGATCGCAGCGATGAAAGAATTGGTCAAGGATAAGCAAATCGATCTGGTTGCTGGTCCAGAAGCGCGCGGGTTCGTTGTAGGCGCGCCGCTCGCCTTGTCCATCGGAGCTGGCTTTGTGCCTATTCGCAAGAGCGGGAAGCTGCCAGGCGACACGATTGAAGCCGGATATAATCTGGAGTACGGCAAAGACAAGCTGGCGATGCACAAAGATGCGATTCAACCGGGTCAGAAAGTGCTTATCGCCGATGATTTGCTTGCTACCGGCGGTACGATTTCCACTTCCATCGACTTGGTTCGCCAATTGGGCGGCGAAGTCGTAGGCGCATTGTTCTTGATCGAGCTTAGCTACTTGAACGGTCGGGACAAGCTGAAGGATATCGATGTGTTCACGCTTCTCACGTATTAATCCGACCTAAACAAAATCCCCTTGGAACCATGTTCCAAGGGGATTTTCTCTAAGTGTGTGTTCTAACAAGTTATCAGCTGTCGCTATTCGTTAGACAGGCGAAGCTTGTCGATGATGATGAAGAACAAGTTCAGGAAGATAGCGAGCACGGTCGCAAGCGCCATTCCTTTCAATTCGACGGCACCGAGCTGCAGCTTCGCACCACTAATGCCAATGACGATAACAAGCGTCGTCAAGAGCAGGTTTTTAGGCTTGCTGAAGTCAACTTTGGAATCGACCAGCACACGCAGGCCTGAAGCTGCGATGACCCCGAACAGCAAGAGTGATACGCCGCCCATGACCGGAACCGGAATGTTGGCGATAAGCGCAGATACCTTGCCGAAGAACGACATCAGCACGGCAAATACGGCCGCTCCACCGATAACCCACACCGAGTAGACACGTGTCAGCGCCATGACGCCAATGTTCTCTCCATACGTCGTATTAGGCGTAGAGCCAAGGAAGCCGGAAATAACGGTGGAAACCCCGTTGCCAAGCAAGGAGCGGTGCAATCCCGGATCCTTGGATAAGTCTCTGCCTACGATATTGCTTGTCACCATCAAGTGACCGATATGCTCGACGACGACGACGAGCGCGGCAGGTATGATGATGGCAATTGCCGTCAAATTCCACTCAGGGAACGTAAATGTCGGCGTTTTAAAGAAGGCGGCTTCTGCAACGAGGCTCATTTTGACTTCTCCCATAAAGTACGCGACGACATATCCAGTTATAATTCCAATGAGCACAGGAATGATTTTAAAGAAGCCGCGGAACATGACGTTCCCGATTATCGTTGTCCCGAGCGTGATCAGCGCGAGGGTGATAGCAGTCGAATCTAGCGGCGCATCCGGACTGGCCGGAATGAGTCCCGACATGCCAGCAGCGACCGGCACGAGTTCCAGACCGATAACGGCTACAATTGCGCCCATGGCTGCAGGAGGGAACAGAACATCCAGCCAGCGCGTGCCAACCCATTTGACGATTAGCGCCACGAGAATGAAGATGATTCCGGATACGATAAATCCGCCGAGCGCCTGTGCGTAGTTCTCAGTCTTCCCGGCCAGTACGACGGTCACCGGGGAGATGAAGGCGAAGCTCGATCCCAGATAAGCGGGGATGAGACCGCGGCATAAGACGAGATAGAACAGGGTGCCAAGGCCGTTCATAAGCAGTACGATACCCGGATCGATGTGGAATAGGTTGGGTACGAGAACGGTTGAGCCGAACATGGCGAACAGATGTTGAATGCTAAGCAGCAGTCCCGGGGCGAGGCCCGGTTTCTCATGCACTTGAATTTCGCGTTGCAAGGCGAATGCACTCCTTTAATATGTAATTGTAATTGGCCGCACAATGAAGTTTCAGACCCAACTATATAATTTACATGTTGTTGGGGTTTCATTTCAACAACAAATTTTACGATATCGATAAAAAAGTGACATGTATATAAAAAAATACGTTCCTTTATCAAAGTTTGACAGCAACGGACATCGGACATTGACAAAGCAATTTCGAGACCATTGACGGGAGACACCGAATAAAGGCATAATTATAGGATAATCTGTAGTCTAGGGGTACTGCCCCGGATGTAGAAAGGAATCGAAACGACTCCAATGGGCATCGAGCAATTATTAATGAAGGCTTCGACCTATATGAAAGACCCGGACCTGCAGCGTATTCGCGAAGCTTACGAATTTGCCGACAGAGCGCATTCCGGACAAGTTCGGAAGTCTGGTGAACCTTATATATTGCATCCACTGGCGGTCGCAGATATTGTTGTGAACATGCAGATGGATCCAACCTCCGCCGTGGCAGCGCTGTTGCACGATGTCGTTGAGGATACGTCTGTGTCGCTGGAGGAAGTGCATGCGAAGTTCGGGGAAACCTGTGCGATGCTTGTCGACGGTTTGACGAAGCTGGAACGCATTCAGTTCCGATCCAAAGAGGAACAGCAGAACGAGAACTATCGCAAAATGTTCATCGCCATGGCGAACGATATCCGCGTTATTGTCATCAAGCTGGCGGATCGGCTGCACAATATGCGCACGTTGAAGTATCAGTCAGAAGAAAGCCAGCGCCGTATCGCGTATGAGACATTGGAAATCTTCTGCCCGATCGCTCACCGACTCGGGATATCTGCGATCAAATGGGAAATGGAAGATATTGCGCTTCGTTACTTGAATCCGCAGCAGTATTACCGCATCGCGAATTTAATGCATAAGAAACGTGCCGAACGAGAGCAGTACATTTCCGACGTTATCGCTCGCATCAAAGAGAAGCTGGATGAGATGGGAATTACGGCTGATTTGTCCGGAAGGCCGAAGCATATTTATAGCGTTTATAAGAAAATGACGGCAAAAAATAAGCAGTTTAATGAAATTTATGATTTATTGGCGATTCGGATTATTGTCGATAACATTAAAGACTGTTACGCGACGCTTGGCATCATCCATACACTGTGGAAGCCGATGCCTGGCCGCTTTAAGGACTATATTGCAATGCCGAAGGCAAATATGTACCAGTCGCTTCATACGACGGTCATCGGCCCGACAGGAGAGCCGACAGAGGTGCAGATTCGTACATGGGAAATGCATCGCACGGCAGAATACGGGATTGCCGCCCACTGGGCCTATAAAGAAGGAAATACTTCCACAGGGGGCAGCTTCGAAGAGAAGATGACGTTTTTGCGTGAAATCCTGGATTTACAGCAGGAGACGAAGGATGCGCAGGAATTTGTCGAATCGCTCAAGATGGATTTCTTCTCGGACTCGGTATTCGTCTTCACACCGAAGGGAGAGGTTATCGAGCTTCCGACTGGATCGGTGCCGCTTGATTTCGCCTACCGCATTCATACCGAGGTCGGGAACCGCACGATTGGCGCTAAGGTGAATGGTCGAATCGTGCCGCTTGATCATAAGCTAAAGACCGGAGATATCGTTGAAATTTTGACATCGAAGCATTCGTACGGTCCAAGTTCGGATTGGGTCAAAATTGCTCAATCCTCGCATGCGCGCTCGAAAATTAAACAATGGTTCAAAAAAGAGAAGCGTGAAGAAAATGTGCAAAAAGGGCGGGACATGATTGAGCGCGAGTTAAAACGACTCGGCTTAGAGCCGCCTGCTTGGATGTCCGATGACAAATTGCTCGAAGCAGCGAAGAAATTCTCGTTTAACGATATTGAGGATATGATGTCAGCCATCGGCTTCGGCGGCATTACGGCAGCGCAAATCTGTACGCGCTTGACGGAGAAGCTCCGCAAGGAAGCAGAGGAAGCGAATCAGATTGAACTGACGCACGAAGTGAAGGAAGTCAAGAAAGAGTCGGAACGCAAATCCCGGCCGACCCATGGCGTCAGCGTCAGAGGCATCGATAATTTGCTTGTCCGCTTTGCCCGTTGCTGCAATCCGGTGCCCGGCGATGATATTGTTGGGTATGTGACGCGTGGACGCGGCGTATCGGTACATCGTGCTGACTGCTTGAATATCCCTACGACAGCGGATGGGGAAGAAGCGGAACGAATCATTGACGTGGCCTGGGGCGAATCAGTCGAGGCGAATTATAGCGTCGATATCGAGATTACAGGGATGGATCGGCGCGGATTTCTAAATGAGGTGCTGCAGGCTGTATCAGAGAGCAAGACGAATATCGCCGCAGTATCTGGTCGGTCCGACCGCAACAAGCTGGCGATGATCCATATGACGATTCTCATTCGGAACACAGATCATCTCCAAGCTGTCGTCGAGAAGATTAAACGAGTGAAGGATGTATACACGGTGCAGCGAATTATGCAATAATTCGCTGCTTTTTTTCATAAGCAAATCAGGAGGAACAAAGATGAAAGTCGTTGTACAACGGTGCAAAGAAGCCCGCGTCACTGTGGGTGATGAAATGGTAGGTCAGATTGCAGAAGGACTTATGCTGCTCGTAGGCATAACGCATGAGGATACGGAACAGGATGTGAACTGGATGGCGGACAAGGTGGCCGGCCTGCGTATTTTTGAGGATGAAGCAGAGAAGATGAATTTCTCTGTTCAAGATGTGAACGGCGCCATTCTTTCCGTTTCCCAATTTACGTTATATGGGGACTGCCGCAAAGGGAGACGACCGAATTTCATGTCTGCGGCCAGACCGGATCAAGCGGAACGGTTCTACGAGCTATTTAACGAACGGCTGCGTTCTTTAGGCCTGACGGTAGAGACTGGCCGTTTCGGCGCGATGATGGATGTCAGCTTTACTAACTGGGGGCCAGTTACTCTTATTATCGACAGCCAAGGCTGAGCTTAATGATAAGGGAACGTGTCATGATTAATGAACAAAGGAACCGCCCATACTAATAGTGCGATATGAAATAAGTCTTGTTACTAAAAGTGTGTGTTCAAGCTGCCGGATGATCTTCGTGATCAAAAGGGACTTTTTGAACAACCTCTAAAAGGAGTTATATCGTGCGGCAGTCTTTACATCAATTGGCGATACAATACAGTTCATTAACATCGGCGCAATCGTTGAAGGAATCAGCTAAGCTTTTGCGTGGCGAAGCAGAACATCAGGACGCGCTTCGCCGCAGCGGAGCACATATGAAACGTTAGCATAATGCCTATAATGACGCCCGGACGCTCTGTCTTACATGATGGAGGTTCGGGCGTCATTGTTTCACCCCGGCAATCGTCAGGGTATATGGAAAACAAGGAAGCTTCCAGTATGAAATGAAACGGGAAGTAAACAATAGGGAGAATGAGGTGATGCACATGAAACAAATTCAAGCTTACACACGTACAGAAAACGAAGCGGAATCCTTGCGTACCCAACTCGTTACTGTGGATGCGACGAATATTGAAGTAGGCGAGTTAGAGGCGTCAGTTGACGGGAAAGCGCTGCTGTTTGCTCCGATAGCGACCAATAACTTAAATGGCTCGACCTATACAGGCGGCGTGGGCAGCTTCGCCCCGGCTGGCATAATCTTTGCGCGTGACGATGACAACATTGCCGCATCTGCACCGCCGGCGGCGGATTCAATCGGCGAGGAAGCAGATTTCAGCCCTGCGCAGGTGTCGATATCCGAACCGACTGCGGCTCCGGACGATTTACGTTACGTGGTGGCGGCCAAGGTGGAACAATCGCGTTATGATGAAGCCGTGCGGCTTATACGCGAAAATGGCGGGTACGTCGAGAAGTTGGACTGACGTCGAATACTTTATTTTCCGTCTAAAATATGCTAGGATATCGATAATGCGCTCATGGATATGAGCGCTTTTTTACGCACAGAAAAGGCGGCAATGCTTGCCTTTTTTGCTTGCTTGGGAGGAATCTTGGAACGATGCGCATTACATTAATCGCCAACGAAGCGGCGTTTGAACGCTCGCTTGTCCATATTGTCCAATTGTTTGTCGAACAGCCTGAAGTGACCTATCAGGTAAGCTTAGATCCCGACTCAGTGCCGTCGGACGGGGAGGATGCCGTCATCGGACTGATGCAATGCGGCCCTGAGAGATTGACGCCCGAAGCATTTCCGCGAATGGAAGCGGGACTGGTGCGGGTGAAGGCCACGTTGCGCCTGCTGGGCGAAGGTAAAACGCTGGAAGCCCTCAACGAACGCTCGTTTCCGGCGGATGTGACGTATGAGCAATATCGGAAGCAGGTGAAGAACGCGTTTGCCCATGCGCTGCTGCAGGTATTGACGGAATGGACCGGAATCGAACAGCCGTGGGGCATTCTGACCGGTATCCGTCCGACGAAGCTGATGCACGACGCCCGCCGCAAAGGACTGTCTCAGGATGAGGCGAAGCGTATGCTGAAAGAGGAATATTTGATTACGGACGATAAGATTGGCCTGATGGAACGCATCGTCGACCGGCAATTGACAGCCCTGCCGGATTTGGATCGTTTGCAGGAGGAGATCAGCATTTATATCGGTATCCCCTTCTGTCCGACCAAATGCGCGTACTGCACGTTCCCGGCCTATGACATTAATGGGCGGCAAGGATCGGTGAATTCGTTCCTAGGAGGTCTTCATTACGAGATGCGGGAAACCGGACGTTTCTTGAAGGAACGCGGTATTCGCATTACGACGATTTATTACGGGGGCGGCACACCGACAAGCATTACGGCGGAAGAGATGGATATGCTCTACGAAGAAATGATGACGTCGTTCCCGGATGTGGACCGCGTGCGTGAGATTACGGTGGAAGCAGGGCGGCCCGATACGATTACGCCGGACAAATTGGCTGTGCTGAACAAGTGGAACATCGACCGGATCAGCATCAATCCGCAGTCTTACATCCAGGAGACGCTCGATATTATCGGCCGACATCACAGCGTAGAAGAAACGGTGGAAAAATATAAGCTGGCTCGGGAGATGGGCATGAGCAACATCAATATGGACCTCATCATCGGCCTGCCGGGAGAAGGAGTTCCTGAGTTCGAGCGTACGCTTGCGAAGACGAAGGAGCTGATGCCGGAATCGGTTACCGTCCATACGTTATCGTTCAAGCGGGCGTCGGAGATGACCAAGCACCGGGGCGAAGAGAAATTTAAGGTGGCCGATCGTGCAGAAATTGGTCGTATGATGGAATTGGCTGGGGATTGGACCAGAGAGCACGGCTACGTGCCTTATTATTTATACCGCCAGAAAAATATATTGGGCAATTTAGAAAACGTAGGTTATTGTTTGCCGGGAGCGGAAAGCTTGTATAACATCTTGATTATTGAAGAGATCCAAACGATACTCGGACTCGGCTGCGGGGCGAGCTCGAAGTGGGTGCATCCGAAGACGGGCGCTATAAGCCGCTTTGCCAATCCAAAGGAGCCGAAGGTATATAATGATAACTATGTGGAAGTGACTCGCAAAAAAATCGAGATGATGGCAGAGTTGTTCCAGTAGTCAAAAATAAAACGCTTTATTATTTGTAATCGTTTTGTAATGTTTGTTTCATCTTCCTTTAACATTGACAGCCTATAATAACAGACATGACCCCCTTTTAAAAATATATCTTTTGATAAACCTACATTCGATGTAGGTTTTTTTCTTGACTTTAGCGTGCTGCATCCTTACAATGTTCTTTATATTCCGACAATCGCAATTTGATTTGGATGACCTCATAAATAACGATTTGATGACGGGAACAAGTAGTTCACCCCCACATATACAGAGATAGGTTCCTTGGCTGGAAGAACCTTATATGATGGACGAATGAATGACATCCCCGAGAACCAACGGCGAAACAGACAGCATGTCTTGCGGCAGACTGTCCATTACATGAAGTAGCCGTTCGGCGTGATACGGACGTTACACGTAAATGAAGCGCAGTCAGACGGAGCTTTACATTCGCTTGAGAATGAACCGTCTGTTTTGCGGAATGTGGGTGGCACCACGGGTGAATGGAACACAACCATCTCTCGTCCCTTTGCAAATTGATTTTTGCGGGGCGGGAGATTTTTTTATTTATATAGGAGGTTGAAACTATGGCTTATCAGAAACCGACGGGCACGCAGGATTTGCTGCCGGGCACGGTTGAGACGTGGCAGACGATCGAGCGGAAAGCGCGTGACTTGTGTCAACGTTTTAACTACAAAGAAATTCGAACGCCGGTTTTCGAGCAGACTGATCTGTTTGTGCGCGGTGTCGGTGAGACGACCGATATTGTGGAAAAAGAAATGTATACATTCAAGGACAAAGGCGATCGCAGCATGACGCTTCGCCCTGAAAATACAGCGGGTGTCGTTCGCTCCTACGTAGAGAACAAGCTCTATGGCGAACCAGATGTTACGAAGCTGTATTATATGGGACCGATGTTCCGCTATGAACGCCCGCAGGCAGGCCGTTACCGCCAGTTCCACCAATTCGGGGTGGAAGCATTCGGTTCCGTTGCTCCGAGTCTGGATGCGGAAATTATCGCACTTGGATATCAATTCATGAAGGATGTTGGATTAAGCGGTGTGCGTGTGGAGATTAACTCGATCGGCAATGCGCCGAGCCGGGCGGCTTATCGCCAGCACCTGCTTGATTTCTTGACACCGATGAAAGAGACGCTGTGCAAAGATTGCCAATCCCGAATGGACCGCAATCCGCTTCGCGTGCTGGACTGCAAGGTGGATCAGGAGAAATTCAAGGAAGCGCCATCCATCCTCGACAGCTTGGACGAAGAATGTGCGACACACTTTGCCAAGGTGAAGGAATATTTAACGGCGATGGGCGTCGATTATGAAGTGAATCACCGCCTTGTGCGAGGCCTCGATTATTATACGCACACGGCGTTCGAATATAAGGCGCAGGGCATCGGTGCCATTGACACGGTTGGCGGCGGCGGACGATACAACGGTCTTGTCGCCGATATCGGCGGGCCGGACCAGCCTGGCATTGGCTTCGGAATCGGAATGGAACGGATTGCGCTCTTGCTTGAGAAGCAAGGCGTCGTATGCAACGATGCTCCTCCGCTAGATATCTATCTGGTCGGCCTCGGCGAACAGGCAGAAGATGAGGTAACGAAGCTTCTGTATGACCTTCGCAAGGCAGGCATTGCGGCGGAGAAGGATTATCAGAGCCGCAAGATGAAGGCGCAGATGAAATCGGCAGACCGGATGCAGGCACGCTATGCCGGAATTCTTGGTGATGACGAGCTCTCCCGCGGCGAAATCGCCGTGAAAGAACTGGCTACCGGAGAGCAGCGTTTCGTCAAGCTGAGTGAACTGGCTGACGTGTTAAAGCAAGGCTAATACGATCAACGACAGATACAATACTTTGCAGCTACCGTCATTCTAGTAACGAACTTCTACATGGCGCAGCCATAACATTATATAGTGAGGAGCGTGCATCACATGATGTACAAGACGCATCATTGCGGAAAAATTACAAAAGCTCAAATTGGAGAAACAGTTACTTTAAACGGTTGGGTGCAGCGCCGACGTGACTTGGGCGGCGTATTATTCATCGACCTGCGCGATCGCAGCGGGATAGTGCAAATCGTCTTTAACCCAGAATTCTCCCATGATGCGCATGACATTGCGGACCGTGCGCGCAATGAATACGTGCTGGCCGTTCGCGGACAAGTGGTCCTGCGTGACGATGAAACGGTTAATCCGAACATGCCTACCGGTGAGGTAGAAGTTCGCGTAACCGAGATCGAAATTTTGAACGGTGCGAAGAACCCGCCGTTCTTTATCGAAGACGGCATCGAAATCGATGAATCGCTTCGCTTGAAGTATCGTTATTTGGACCTGCGCCGTCCAGAAATGCAGAAGACGCTGGCGCTTCGTTCAAAAGCGACGAAGGTGTTCCGTGACTTCTTGGATGAGAATGAGTTCGTAGAGGTTGAGACGCCAATCTTGACGAAGAGCACGCCGGAAGGCGCACGTGATTATCTTGTGCCGAGCCGGGTGCATCCGGGTGAATTCTTCGCCTTGCCGCAATCGCCGCAGCTGTTCAAGCAACTGTTGATGGTGTCCGGGATGGAGCGCTATTATCAAATCGCGCGCTGCTTCCGCGACGAGGATCTGCGTGCGGATCGTCAGCCTGAATTCACTCAGGTCGACATCGAGACGTCTTTCGTCTCTCAAGACCAATTGCACGATATGATGGAGCAACTGATGGTTCGTCTGTTCAAGACGACTATCGGCGTGGACATCCCGACTCCGTTCCAACGCATTACGTATCAAGATGCGATGGAGAAATACGGCTCTGACAAGCCGGACCTTCGTTTCGGTCTCGAGCTTGTTGATGTATGCGACATCGTGGCCAACAGCGGCGTTAAAGTGTTCGGTTCCGTCATTGAGAAGGGCGGCGTCGTGAAGGTCCTGAACGCGAAAGGTTGCGGCACGTGGAGCCGCAAAGATATCGATGACCTCGCACCGTATGCAGCTCGGTACGGAGCAAAAGGGTTGGCTTGGATCCAAGTGAAGGACGGCGAATTCCGCGGACCGATCGTAAAGTTCATGAGTGAAGAGGAAATTGCCGCGCTTCGTGAACGGACCGGCGCTGAAGAAGGGGACTTGCTGCTCTTCTCTGCGGACAACCGCAAGGTCGTATATGACGTGCTTGGCAACCTGCGTCTTCTGATTGGACGCAGACTGAACCTAATCGACGACAGTGTGTATAAATTCGCTTGGGTTGTTGATTTCCCGCTTCTCGGCTATGATGAGGAAGCGAAGCGTTATGTAGCGGAACACCATCCGTTCACCCGTCCGAAGGATGAGGATGTGGAACTGTTCGACACGGATCCGGGACAAATTCGCGCTGAAGCGTATGACCTTGTCCTGAACGGATACGAAGTCGGCGGCGGATCGATGCGGATTTACAAGCGTGAAGTGCAGGAAAAAATGTTCAACGCGTTGGGACACTCCCCAGAGGAAGCGCAAGAGAAATTCGGCTTCCTATTGAACGCGTTCGAGTACGGCACGCCTCCGCACGGCGGGATTGCCTTCGGACTTGACCGGCTCATCATGCTGCTTGCGGGCCGCAACAACTTGCGTGAAACGATCGCGTTTCCGAAGACAGCTAGCGCGGTGGATCTCATGATGGATGCGCCGAATGAAGTGGATTTAGGCCAATTGGAATTGCTGCAAATTAAATCGACATATAAGAAGAAAGAAAAGAAAGAAGAGCAATAAGCCACACAGCTGTTTGACGGCAGCTTGATATGACGCCCCCCGTCCGATTCCTATTGCTGGATCCGGCGGCAAGGGGCGTTCCGACTATGTGCGGCTTATGCGGCAGGAGGAGTAAATAGACGATGTTACATCAATTTTCGCGTACTGAATTAGCGATTGGCCCGGAAGGACTGGAGAAGCTGAAGAATAGCACGGTCGCCGTGCTCGGCATTGGAGGCGTAGGTTCGATTGCCGCAGAAGCGCTGGCCAGAACCGGCGTCGGCCGCATTATTCTAATCGACAAGGATGTTGTCGACATTACGAACCTGAACCGCCAAATTCATGCGCTCACGACGACGGTAGGGCAGAAGAAGGCGGAACTGATGCAAGAGCGGATTAAGCTTATCAATCCGGACTGTGATGCGATTGCGTTAAATATGTTCTATACGGATGAAACGTGCGAGGAACTGTTCAAATACGAACTGGACTATGTCGTCGACGCCTCGGACACAATTTCATATAAGATTCACCTCATTAAAGAATGCTTGCGGCGTAAGCTCCCGATCATATCCTGTATGGGCGCCGCGAACAAGATGGACCCGACGCGATTCCAGGTGGCTGACATCTCGAAGACGTCGGTCGATCCGATCGCACGCGTCGTCCGCCAGAAGCTGCGGAAAGAAGGCATTAAGAAAGGCGTGAAGGTCGTCTTCTCGACGGAGGAGCCAATGAAGCCGCGCAGCGATGTAACGGAGAAAATTGTACCGGAAACGGCGCCTGACATCCGCAAGGCGAAGCAGCCTCCGGCAAGCAATTCCTTCGTTCCACCGGTTGCCGGACTTATTATGGTAAGTGCCGTCGTGCGTGACCTCCTCAAAACGATAGAATAACGGTGATGAACATGGATTTATTCTCGTATCAGGAAGACCGGGAACCGGGCATGCGGCTGTTAGCCGATCGCTTGCGCCCACGGACGCTCGAACAATATATCGGACAGGAGCATATCGTTGGCCCGGGACGGTTGCTTCGCAGAGCTATTGAGGCGGATCGTGTCTCGTCTATCATCCTGTATGGTCCGCCAGGCTGTGGAAAAACGACGCTCGCCAACATTATTTCCGAGCAGACGCAGGGCGAGTTCGTCCGCTTGAATGCGGTAGACGCTTCGGTCAAAGACGTGCGTGCGGTTATCGAGCAAGCGGAAACGAATAAACATATGTACAATACGAAGACGATATTGTTCCTGGATGAAGTGCATCGCTTCAATCGCTCTCAGCAGGATGCGCTGCTGCCGGCAGTGGAGAAGGGCACAATTATTTTTATCGGAGCGACGACAGAGAATCCGTTCCATCATGTCAACGGCGCGTTGATGAGCCGTTCGACACTGTTCCAGCTGAAGCCGCTCACGAAGGAGCATTCGCTAATCGCGATGAAGCGGGCGCTCTCAGATAAGGAACAGGGGTTAGGGTTCATGCCGATTGAGGCTGATCCGGAGGCGCTTGAACATATCGCCTCCATGGCTAACGGGGATATTCGGCGGGCATTGAATGCGCTGGAGCTCGCCGCTATGACGACGACGCCCGAAGCGGACGGTACAGTCCATATTACGGTTCCGGTGGCGGAAGAATCGGTTCGTCGTCCGACCGTGCAAGCGGATGAGTCGGTACAGTATGACGTGCTGTCCGCCTTTCATAAGAGCATACGCGGGTCGAGCGATGCCGCATTATTTTGGTTCTTTTACGCCGTAGAGAAGCTCGGAATGGACCCTATGACGTTCATCCGCCGCTTGACGGTAGCGTGCAGCGAGGATATCGGACTGGCCAATCCCCAAGCGATGGTGCAGGCGGTAAGCGCCCTTGAGGCTTACCATCGAATTGGATGGCCGGAATCGAAGTATATTATTTCCCAAGCGATTTTGTTTGCGGTGGAAAGTCCGAAATCGAACTCCATTCCGCTTGCCATTGCTCGTGTCATGCAGGCATTTGATGATATCAAATCCGCGGACGTGCCCCTGCATCTACGGGACACGCATTATAAAGGAGCGGATAAGCTCGGTCATAAAGGATATCAATATCCACACGAATATCCGGGGCATTATGTGGAGCAGCAGTATTTGCCCGATTCGATTAAAAATCGCGTGTTTTTCATGGCAAGCGAACAGGGGACGGAAGCAAAAATGCGCATCAATCAGGAACGCCGCCGCAATCCGAACTGATGGTCAAGCGGATGCGGGGCAATCAGCTTGCTTGCAGCAGCGATAGGTTACGGAGTGACTGGTTTCGTTAGCTGAACGAAGGGGTAATACGGTTCATACATTCAAAATTGCGAGGGATCAGAGGAGGGGATGGGTTGTTCACGAAGATTCAACCTAAACGCAAGCAGCGTAATTTGTATCGTCTCGTGTCCGCAACCGTAATATTGAGTTTGTCGTTAGTTGCTGCTGGCTGCAGCTCAGCTGAAACGGATAGTCAACCGTCTGCTTCACATGCTCAGGAGCAGCATGAACGTCTGCTTCCGAATGGCGATCTGCAGCAAACGACAGCATCCCGGAATGATCTACCGCCCTTTTTAGATGATAAAAAGGAGGAGATGCGGCTCATTTATACGTTAGCTGCGCAAAACCACGAGCTGCTGCAACACATTCCTTGTTATTGCGGTTGTGGGGAGATTGCGGGACATGAGAGCAATCTGAATTGCTTTGTTGCGCAAATGGAAGACGACGGAGCTGTGCAGTGGGATGATCACGGAACACGCTGTGGCGTCTGCCTTGAAATTGCGGTCGAAGCATCCCAAATGCAGCGGGAAGGCAAATCGATGCGCGATATTCGCCAAGCGATCGATGAGAAGTATAAGGAAGGCTACGCAGAACCGACACCCACTCCTCTGCCGACAGTGTAAACGTTCACGATTATATGTAGTCTCGCATACACTCAGCGCTTCCTTCGAGGAATGCTTCTCATGTAGTTTTCTTGCGAAAACTTGTACTTCTCGGCGCTGAAAAGCGGTCTTTTTGAACACGCGCTTATATGTACTATAAAAACTTGAAATCGTTTCCTAGTGTCGCCATGTTTATTTTGTTTTCCTTTGTCATAACCTACAGGCATTAGCGTGCCGTACATATGTGGATATGTTCATTTCGATTGGACACTGCTGATACTTGGATGAATGAGCTTATTAAAGGAGACGAAGAACATGGATTATTTCCTAGGAAAAGATTTGGATGCAGAGGTGCTTGAACGTGTCTCGCAAACGTTTAAAGCGCTCGGTGACCCGACGCGCATTCGTATTTTAACGTTGCTTGCCCGTGAGGAGTGTGCCGTTAATCAGGTTGCCGATGCGCTGCAGTTATCTCAATCTGCCGTGTCCCACCAATTGAAGACGCTGCGGGCATACCGATTTGTCCGCTATCGCCGCGAGGGACAGAACATTTTATACGTTTGCGACGATGCCTATATCATTGGCTTGCTTGATGAAGCCATCCGATACGCGACTGAACAGCAATAAAAAGTGAGCATCCTGTCTGAATTAGGTGATAGGACGGCGTACAGATAGAATATATATAATGTCAATCAACGCATGGCAGGGAGATGCATATTATTTTAATATTTCGGCCGTGCGTCGATTTGAATTGTATGTATTTTCTTATATAATATAATTATATGATTTTATTTTTTGACGATGGGGAGGTGCACCTGTCCGCTTCTTATAGAGGAGGATGGGGAATCGATTGGATGATCCGTTACCGATAGGCTGGGGTTTGTTATTTGTCTTGTTTCTTGTGTTTTTAAATGGTTTTTTCGTAGCCGCGGAATTCGCGATGGTGAAGGTGCGCGGCAGCCGGATTGACACGCTGGTGCAGGAAGGAAATGCGAAAGCCAAATTCGCAAGACATGTAACAGACCACCTAGATGCTTATTTGTCGGCATGTCAGCTGGGTATTACGTTAGCTTCACTTGGATTAGGATGGATTGGGGAAAAAACGGTGGCCGAATTATTGCATGACCCGTTGACGGCCTTAGGTGCAGGACCTGCAGTCGTGCATTCTATAGCAACGGTGATTGCGTTTATCATCATTACGGTGCTTCATATCGTATTGGGTGAACTGGCACCTAAGACATTGGCTATCCGCCAAGCGGAAGGAGTTGCGCTGTGGACAGCCGGCCCGCTGCGTTTTTTCTACAAAATTATGTATCCGTTCATCTGGCTGTTAAATGGAACGGCCAATCTGGTGCTGAAGCTGTTCGGTATTGAACCGGCATCTGAGCATGAATCGGCCCATACGGAAGAAGAGATTCGCATTCTCATGAAGGAAAGTCATAAGAGTGGTTTGATCGATAATACAGAACTTACGTTAATGGATAACATTTTTGATTTTACGGAAACGCATGCCCGTGAAATTATGATTCCGCGCACGGACATGGTTTGTTTGTACGCACAGGATTTATTTGAAGATAATAAACGCAAAGCGATTACCGAAATGCATACTCGTTACCCGGTATGCGATAACGATAAGGATAATATTATCGGCTTCGTTCACATTAAAGACTTGGTGAAGGCGCCTGCGGACACACAGGACATTCGTGACATTATTCGGCCGATGATGAGCGTGCCGGAATCGATGTCCATCAGTGCGCTTCTCAAAATGATGCAGAAAAACAAGGTGCAAATCGCGCTGCTTATCGACGAATTCGGCGGTACGGCCGGTTTGGTCACGTTAGAAGATATTATGGAGGAAATCGTCGGGGAAATTCAAGATGAATTCGATGAAGAACGGCCTCAAATTGAAAAAAAGGATGACATGAACTTTTCCATTGATGGACGATTGCTTATCGAAGAAGTGAATGCCTATTTTGACACGGATATCGTGTCCGATGATTACGATACGATTGGTGGATGGATTTACTCCAAGGTGGAGGTTCCGCCCCGCAAAGGACAGCGGATTACGGTGGAACAACAATTGGAATTTATCGTGGAAGAAACCGATCATCTCCGGATTTCCCGACTGCACGTAAGAAGGTTGACACTGCCCGAGTTAGATGTGAACATAAATACAGCAACTTCATAACATATTACAAGCGAAGCCCTTTCCGGACTACATGCCGGGAAGGGTTTTTTATGCGGGTTTTCCCGATGAGGCTCAGATTGATCGAGGGAAGGGACGCTAGATCGTTCTTTTATCCATTCTCCCCATGATTCAGATCGTGCAGTAACTTTCAGCCCATACCGATACGCTGCTAAGTACTTCTTTCCACTCTCCCTCTTGTTCAGAAGGGGCATCTCTCCGTATGGGTGAGGTTAAACTTTGGTATACATGTCTCTTTCATCCAAAAAGTTATAGCCCTCGAATGGGCGAGGTTGCCTTCGGTGTACATGTCCCTAATAACGTTGCTCTTCAGCCTGTGTAACATTTCCCCCTATTACATTAACCGTTCGACGACACCATAGAGCGCCTGAGCGATGCTGGAATCGCTGTTCTTGATGGACAGGTAAAAGGCGACAAGGTTTGAGGGATGAGATACGGAGCAATCCATGTACTTTTCGGAGCGTGAGGTGGTTGTTTCTGATGGCATGATCGGATTTTTCTGAATCAAAGGGTGAGTGGGCAAAAGGGCTTTTTGAAGCATCATTCTTACGGGAGAGGATACGTACGATTGTTGAAGCACAAACCGGGGACTGATCATCTCAAAAAGCCTGACGGAGGTTTCCTCATTCACTAAAACACGGCCCGCTCTTGTCCCAAACAACAAGGAAAGCCCATGAACCGATGCGATCATGCCGCGATTCATGGGCGTAGGTTTGGAGGTTAGTCCGATTATCCATACAGTACTGCGATGTGACCTAACAACTCAATTAACGGAGGTATGATTTTACCAATGAACTCCAAGATCGCTATGAACATAGTCATATTAATCACTCCCGATACGATAGCCAAGAAACTGTAATGTTCCTTGTACTATATATATCGGCAAGCAGCCTCCTTTTTGTTAGCGCTTTCATAACAAAAATTAAAAAATATTGGTGGAAAAACCACCCAACCCCCTAAAAAGGGAATTGGGTGGGAGTCATTACGCTTCAAGCTTGCGAATGGCATCGATCGTGCCTCCGCCCAAACAAACTTCGCCATCATAGAAGACGACGGCTTGCCCTGGTGTAACGGCGCGTTGGTGTTCATCGAACGTCACCTCTACTGTTCCGTCGGCATTCTTCATAAGAGTCACGCCTTGATCTGGCTGACGATAGCGGAACTTAGCCGTACAACGAATCGGTCCTTCAGGCATGTCCCCTGAAATCCAGTTCACTTGGGAAGCGAGCAGGCCAGTGGAGTAGAGGCTAGGGTGGTGATCGCCCTGAACGACATATAAGATGTTATGCTGCAAATCCTTTTCCGCTACGAACCACGGCTCCCCTGTCCCGGATCCACCGATGCCCAAGCCTTGGCGCTGACCGAGTGTATAATACATGAGCCCATCATGGCGGCCCATTACTTCATTGGTGCGGATATCGACCATCTCACCCGGCTGTGCGGGCAAGTATTGGCTGAGGAACTGCTTGAAGTTGCGTTCCCCGATAAAGCATACGCCAGTGCTGTCCTTCTTCTTCGCTGTCGCAAGGCCAGCTGCTTCGGCAAGGCGCCGCACCTCAGGCTTCGGCAAATGCCCGATAGGGAACATCGCCTTTGCCAGCTGCTTCTGACTGAGCGCATTCAGGAAATACGTCTGGTCCTTGTTGCTGTCAATCCCGCGCAGCAGTGTATGACCGCTGTCTTCGTGCACGACGCGGGCATAATGGCCGGTAGCCAAATAATCAGCTCCCAGATCGAGCGCCTTCTGCAGAAATTCGCCGAATTTGATTTCGCGGTTACACATGACGTCTGGATTAGGCGTACGACCGCGGCGATATTCATCGAGAAAGTAAGAGAATACCTTATCGAAATATTGCTCCTCGAAGTTAACCGTATAATAAGGAATGCCGATTTGTTCACACACGCGGCGTACGTCTTCCGCATCTTCCTCGGCAGTGCAGTGCCCAAATTCATCAGTGTCATCCCAGTTTTTCATGAAAATACCGATAACATCATACCCCTGCTGCTTTAAGAGCAGTGCGGTTACTGACGAATCGACGCCGCCTGACATCCCGACGACGACGCGTGTTTGTGCATTGGATTTTGTCATATTATCACCGTCTTTGCTGCGATCTGTTGAATGATGGATCTAAGATTCACTATTCTTTTCTATTGTAACATATGGCGCTTTTATATCGAAAATAAGGTTGCTTGTCAAGAGATTGCCATCATTTCATGAATACGCAGACAGATTATTGACCATAACGAGGATAGTTATGATACGATATACGGGGTGCCTTAATCGGAATACATTGAATTGATACGATAATGAATAAACGAGGTGTACAATATGAAAATATCTACGAAAGGCCGTTACGGATTGACGATTATGATGGAGCTCGCGAAGAGCACTGGCGAAGGTCCGACTTCTTTGAAGAGTATAGCGGAGAAAAATCAACTATCTGAGCATTACTTGGAGCAGCTGATCGCGCCACTTCGCAATGCAGGACTCGTGAAGAGCATTCGCGGCGCATACGGTGGATATATTTTATCGCGCAATGCGGAGCAGGTTACGGCTGGAGAAGTGATTCGCGTGCTGGAAGGTCCGATTTCACCAGTCGACTTCACGGAAGAAGACGATCCTGCTAAGCGTGATTTATGGTTGCGCATAAGGGATAGCATTGCTCAAGTGCTTGATTCGACAACGCTCGCCGATTTAATTACCTATAAAGAAGAAGGCAGTCAAGATAGTTATATGTTTTATATTTAGAGGTTAGGTTACGCATATTTAGTAGTTGGGGGAAGATGCGATGGAACGCATATATTTTGATCATGCTGCAACTACGCCGCTTCATCCGGACGTGCAAGCAGTAATGGCGGCAAGTATGCATGACGTATTCGGGAACGCATCAAGTGTTCATGCATACGGGCGTGAGGCAAAATCTGCTGTCAATCAAGCACGCGATCGCATGGCGGCACGGCTTGGCTGCCGTCCTCAGGAGCTGGTATTTACGAGCGGAGGTACGGAAAGTGATAATGCGGCATTGTTCGGGGCCGCCTGGGCGGCATGGCTGCAATCCGGGCAGTCGCCGCACCAGCACCAGCACAACACGAAGCCTCATATTGTGACGACTCAAGTCGAACATCATGCTGTTCTCCATGCCTGTGAACGATTGGAGGCTCTTGGCTTTGAAGTGACTTATGTGGCTCCTGATGAGACAGGCTTCGTTAGCGCGGACAAGATTGAATCCGCTTTACGGCCGAATACGTGCCTTGTCAGTGTCATGTACGGCAATAATGAGGTAGGCACGATGCAGCCTATACGGGAAATTGGCGGAATCGTGCGTTCACACGGTATTCTGATGCATACAGATGCCGTACAAGCTCTAGGCATGATACCGATCCAGTTGAATGAACTGCCTGTAGACTTTGCAAGCTTCTCCGCCCATAAGGTGAATGGTCCGAAGGGTGTCGGCGCGCTGTACATTCGTACAGGCGCCGTTTGGGATCCGTTTCTTTTCGGAGGCAACCAAGAACGCAAACGCAGAGCGGGCACGGAAAATATTGCGGGAATTGCCGGCTTTGCCGAAGCGGTGGAGCGGGCGGTCAGTTCGTTAGATGAGAAGATTCAGCAACTGAACAGCATCCGGGAAGCGCTGTGGACAGGGTTGAAGGATACTTTGGGAGATCGCGTGGTGTGGAACGGTCATTCTTCCTTGCAGCTGCCCCATATTTTGAATGTGAGCATACTCGACGTTCCTACCGAAACGATGCTGATGAATTTAGATATTGCAGGCATCATGGCAGCAAGCGGCTCGGCCTGCACATCGGGATCATTGGAAGTGTCCCATGTGCTGGAAGCAATGAATTTACCGGAAGAACGCAAGCGCACGGCTGTACGTTTCAGCTTCGGATTGGGCAATACTAGGGAAGAGGCAGCTTTCGTCGCTCAACAAATTGCAACCATCGTTTCACGTGTTCGTACTAGAAAGTAAGGGCAATTCCACGGCGTGAAAGGAGGGGCAGCATAGATACGGCGGTAAGCGAGTTCTCGTACTTCTTGGACAAGCATCAGGCGAAGTCGCGGGTGTGTGCAAGAAAGTGATTATGCCGTAAGCTGAGGAGGCCCCGACATGAAGTTGTTGGAATTGATAGGTCTGCCTGTATATGAAATTGAAACAGGAAAGCAAGTATCCAAAGTGAAGGATTTCCGTATCACGGAACAATGGTGTATTACACATATAGAGCTTGAAGGAAGTGGCCGCAAAGCAAACGTCATATCTGTCGTAAGATGGGAGGACGTAACGGCTTGTGGCGAAGATGCCATCATGATAGCGAACGATAAAGCCATCCGGCAGACGGAGGCTATCCATATAGAACGATCGTTTCTTACGGGAAAGGCGGCAATGAGAGATTTGCCTGTCGTAACAACGGAAGGATCACAATTGGGATGGGTCGCCGATGTTTATTTTCAGCCAAATATGGGTAACCATATAACAGGTCTGGAAATATCAGACGGTTTGCTTTCTGACCTTTTGGAAGGGAGACGGCAGATAGATGGGATGAGCGGCTTGAAGTGGGGCGCTGATGTTATCGTCGTTGAAGAAAGCTGAAATAGCATTTAGTACGAACAAATTAGTCAATGGACGGAATGGTGAGAATGATGCGCTGCCCGAATTGCAATTCCAAAGATATCGGGAAAATTGGCTCCCACCAATTTTATTGCTGGGGATGTTTTATAGAGCTGACGGTAAACGGCGACAAAATGTCTGTATTTCAAGTGGAAGAAGACGGTACATTAAGCTCGTTGGACGATTTATTTTTCGGTGATGATTTTGTGACACCTCCTTATCCGGAAGCGCATGCTTCATCCTAGAGGACGCGAACAGGAACGGTTCAAAATAATGCCTAAGCGCTCGAACTCGGTCGTTGACACGGGAACGGGCGCTTTTTGTGTTGACTATGACAAAGCGCATATTGTGTTTATAATGATTGAGGCATAATACATATTGTGTTTGAAAACATAAAAATACACTACATATAGTGATTTACCTGGAATATAGCAATGGAAGGACTGGACGAAGATGACGATGATACCTGTGAAACGCCGCAACACGGCTTGGGAAATGCACAAAAATCAAGAAGGAACCGCTGTGGCGGCAGGTTGGGACAGTCAGCTTCCCCGAACAAGTGAAATGAAGATGAACACATCTCTAGATATAGCATCCGCTTCGGATAAGCTGACTTGCTCGCTGCATGAAATTATCGACGGCGGCAACAAGGATTTAATGCAGGAAAACGCGAACGTGGACGGTCGCTCCCCAATGGGCATGATGGGGAAGATGGCAAGTGAAAGCGCTCGTTGGTACGCGGTGGAGCGCTTGCTGTCACCGGACGTGAGACAAGCGATGGACAATAATTTGTTGTACCCACACGATTTGGACTTCTATGCTTCCGGCACGACGACCTGCTGCCAAATTCCGCTCGGCAAGCTGCTTCGACTCGGGTTCAATACCGGGCATGGTCATATGCGCGAGCCGCAGGATATTAAGAGCGCACTGGCACTAGCTTCCATCATTCTGCAGGCGAACCAGAATCAGCAGCATGGCGGGCAAGCCTATCCGATGTTTGACTATGATCTTGCTCCATATGTGCGCAAGACATATGAGCGTCATATGCGTTACATAGCAACCCTGCCGCTTGATCCAAGCTTCGACACGGAAGCCGAAGCATGGCGTCTTGCGGAACGAGACGTATACCAAGCGTGTGAAGCATTCATTCATAATGCGAACTCGATGCATTCGCGCGGAGGCGGCCAAGTTCCATTTATCTCGATTAACTATGGGACGGATACCTCTGTCGAAGGGCGCATGCTGATGAGGCAGCTGCTGCTCGCGACGCAGGCAGGACTCGGCAAAGGAGAGACGCCGATTTTCCCCATTCAAATTTTCAAGGTGAAGACAGGTGTCAACTTCGAACCTGAGGACCCGAATTATGATATATATTTGCTCGCGTTGGAGACGACGGCACAGCGTCTTTTCCCGAACTTTGCGTTTCTGGATGCAACCTTCAACGCGCAATATTACGACGGGACTGCGGAGAGTGAAGCGTGCTACATGGGGTGCCGCACGCGCGTAATGGGCAATGTTAACGGAAAAGAGACAGCGCTCGGGAGAGGGAATTTGTCGTTTACCTCGCTTAATCTTGTGCGGCTTGCCCTATTGTCCGCCAATGTGTCCGATTTCTTCCAGCGGCTCGACGAGCTATTGTCGCTATCGGTGAAGCAATTGCTGGAGCGCTATGAGTATCAGGCCAAGAAGCAGGTTCAGGATTTCGCGTTTCTGATGAAGCAGGGTGTATGGCGGGGCAGCGAAGCGCTTCGAGCGGAAGAGGAGCTGCGCGAGGTATTGAAGGAAGGGACACTCAGCGTCGGCTTTATCGGGCTCGCGGAGGCGCTTGTCGCCTTAACCGGAGAGCACCATGGTCAATCGGAAGCAGCATGGAAGCTCGGCCTCCGCATCGTCTCTCACATGCGCAAGCGGATGGACGAGGCGACCGATGCTACTGGCATGAACATGACGCTCATCGCTACGCCAGCGGAAGGCTTGTCTGGAAAGTTTACGCATAAGGATCGGGCTGAATTCGGCTGCAGGGAAGGAATTACGGATCGAAATTATTACACGAATTCCTTTCATGTGCCTGTGTACTATGACGTCAAGGCATATGACAAAATTGTGATTGAGGGGCCGTTCCATGAGCTATGCAATGCCGGACATATTACGTATGTAGAGCTGGACGGAAGTGCCAAAGCCAACACGCGAGCGCTCAATCAGCTCATTCGCGCCATGGCGGCGAACGGAATCGGCTATGGCTCCATCAACCACCCTGTGGACCGCTGTCGGGCATGCGGTCATCACGATACGATAGAAGAGGACTGTCCGGTATGCGGCAGTCCCGGCGATCAGATTGAACGCATCCGCCGCATTACGGGCTACTTGGTCGGAGATATGAATAAATGGAACTCGGCGAAGCGTTCCGAAGAATCGGAGCGGGTGAAGCACGGATGAGCTTGCAGGTGCTTTCGATCCTTCATGACAGCGTCGTTGATGGCGAAGGGCTGCGAACGGTCGTCTTCTTCAGCGGATGTCCGCATCAATGCCCTGGCTGTCACAATCCTGAATCGTGGAATATTAGGAACGGTACGAAGATGACTGTGGACGAGGTCGCGGTGGAAATTTTGTCCAATCCGCTGACCGATGTCACTTTGTCTGGAGGAGAGCCGTTCATGCAGGCCAAGGAAGTGAAGCAGCTTGCGCGCAAGCTGAAGGAGGCCGGCCGCCATATTTGGTCGTACACCGGTTATACTGTGGAGCATCTATTGCAGCGAGGTACGGCAGATCAGCGCGAGCTTCTGCAATATGTCGATGTGCTCGTGGACGGTCCGTTTCTAATGGAGCGGCGCCGTCCCGGCCTTCGTTTCTGCGGGAGCGACAACCAGCGCATTTGGCGAATGAATTGCGGTCAACCTGACGGGTTAATTTTTCCTTGAGTTACATATACTCTACTGTATGATGCTCGTCCGAACGGAGTGTGGAATGCAGTGGAACGTTTTTGGAAAAATCGGTTGTTCGTATACGGAGTCTATATTCTGCTTGGTCTTATTATTGTATATATTCTACTCTTGTTGAAGCCGCTGATCGGGCATGTGTACGGGTTTATGAAGGCCGTGCTGGCTCCGTTCTTCATTGCGATGATTATCGCATATGTGCTTAATCCCGTCGTGACACTGTTGAACGAGCGCAAGGTGCCCCGCACGATGGCGGTGCTGCTCATCTACGCCGTATTCATTGCCTCGCTTACCGTCATTCTCATCAATATGATTCCGATGCTGATGAAGCAGCTCGAGGAACTTAACAATCAAATGCCGCATCTCAATGCGAAGGCGGAGAAGCTGATGGACGGCTTGAGTCAGTCGTCTATCATGCCGCCTTCCGTACGTTCTGGGCTGAACGATTGGTTGTATGCGTTCGAGGAACGGCTCGGCAAAGGAATTTCTAACTTTATGGACAATATCGGTGCCACCATCAATATGCTGTTCATTGCCTTAATTGTGCCGTTTTTGATTTTTTACATATTGAAGGATTTCGATGTGTTCGAACGGACGATTATCGCCTATGTGCCGAAGTCGCACCGCAAGCATATGGTTATGATGCTTAAAGAAATCGATACGGCGCTTGGCAACTACATTCGCGGCCAATTCCTCGTCTGTGTCATTATTGGTGTGTTGGCATATATCGGCTATATGATTGTCGGTATGCCCTACGCGCTGCTGCTAGCGTTGTGTGTGGCGATTTTTAACATCATCCCATACTTGGGGCCATACTTCGGCGCAGCACCGGCGCTGATCGTTGCTTCTACGATATCGCTCAAGATGCTCATTTTTGTAGCGGTAGTCAATACCATTTGCCAAATTCTTGAGGGCAATATCATTTCGCCACAGGTGGTGGGACGGACGCTGCACATGCATCCGCTCGTCATTATATTCGCGCTGTTGGTAGGCGGCGAATTGGCTGGAGTCGTCGGCTTAATATTGGCGGTTCCGTTCTTTGCGGCGCTGAAAGTGGTGCTCAGTCACGTGTTCACCTATTACATTTGGCGTAAGACGCCTTGACGCCTTGTGATGCGGAATAAGTGGAGGCCTGTTGACGGGCTTCTATTTTTTTGAAAAAAAGCAGGGCTGAAGGCTTGACCGTATCCCCCTTGTCTCAATTTCGTTCAGCGTATATCGTACATTTTGAATCATGTAAGCTCTAATTAACTCTAATTATATTGAATAATTGGAGTTTTTTATTTTTCCGTATAAGATTGATCATAGTCACAATGACTACATTCACCGTCGAACGGACTTACGAATAGGCTCATATAAGTCAGCCTAATGAGTACTCGGGACTATCCGACTTTTTACCTCCTTCCAAAGTTGTATTTTCTGGTAATTTCAAAAATAGGTACAACAAAACATGCTTTAGTCGCGTTTAAAAATGTGGATGCGGCGTTACATGATATTGTGTGCTGCATGTTTTGTTTCTGGAAAAAGACGCAGGTCAATAGACCAAAGGAGGAGAGTTCTAGCGTGAAAAGAACACTCGCGATACTACTCACCGTTGCAATGGCGATGGAACTTTCAATGAGTACCGCATTTGCCTTGTCTCCCGACGAGGTGAAGCAGACGAATAAAGCCTGGCATAACGTAAAGGTGGAGGCAACCTATCCTCGTTCCGGTACGAATGATGTGGATGTGCAATCGGAGCTGAGCATACAGTTTCAAGAACAGGTTGAAATAGGTACGGGAAATGTAACTATTAAGACGATGAACGGGGAAGTGGTGGAATCCATTTCCATCCAAAGCGATCAAGTAAAGCTTGACGATGCGAAGAAGACAGCGACGATCAAGCCTTCCAAATCACTTCATTATCGGACGAAATATGTCGTACAGGTCGATTACGGTACGTTCAAGGTCGAGAACGGCGAGTTCCTGGGCATTTACGACCCTGTTGCGTGGACGTTCGCCACAAAGGCGGAGCAAGGATTGCCAGTCCTGTCGAAGCTGTCTCCAGCACAAGAACAGCGAGATGTCCGTGTGGATGCAAATCTTGAGCTTACGTTCAACGAGAATGTCTGGAAAAAAGACGGCAGCGTCATTATAAAAACGGCAAAGGATGGCAAGGTGGCCGAAGCGCTGCCAATGTCGTCAGGCCGTATTACAGGTGACGGGACGAAGACGATTTCGATTGACCCTGTGCAAGATTTAAAGGGCAATACGGACTACGTCGTGGAAATATCAGCCGGGGCGCTTAAAAATGAAAGCAGCAAGGACTATGCTGGCTTGAAGGATTGGCGTTTCTCTACAGGCAAGCAGGACGTAACTGCACCGGTATTGAAGTCTGCGGATCTGACCGCCACCGATACGATTCGGTTGACTTACGACGAGTCGCTGGATAAGGCGTCCGTTCCGTCTGCGTCCAGATTTACGGTGACGGTTAATGGCGATGCGCGCCGGGTGAAGAGTGTAGCGGTAAGCGGCGAACACGTCGACGTGAAGCTGCAAAGCGGCATTGCCTATGGTCAGGAGGTGCGCCTGTCTTATAGTCCGGGCTCGGATCGCAAGCCGATTCGGGACACGAGCGGAAATGCGGCGGCTTCGATAGACCGTTGGACAGTCGCCAACACAGTGGACAATACGCTGCCGAGCGTTCGTAACGTAACGGCTCAAGGCAATAAGGTGGAGCTCGAATTTACGAAAGAGCTGGATGCCGTATCTTCCAAGGCGGATGGCCAGTTCACGGTGTGGGCAGACGGTAAAGAACGAAGAATTAGCCGTATCTCCCACAATGGATCCAAGGTGACATTGAGCATTATTCATCTCATTACGAACGGTGAAGTCGTAAAGGTAAGCTATAAACCAGACAAATACCCGTTAAAGGACCGAGGCGGCAATCAGGTGCAGGCCTTCTCGGACTTATATGCACGCAATTTGTCAGACACGAAAGCGCCTGTGTTGAGAACGGCAGAGGTGAACGGAAGCACTTTGAAGCTTATCTATGATGAAGCCTTGAAGGCGGATCAGGTTCCGCTGCGCAGCCATTATTCGGTGCTCGTGAACCGATCGGCGCGCTATGTCAGCGCAGTGAATATCAAAAGCAATGTCGTTGAGCTTACCTTGGATTCAAGTGTCGGTGACAACGACGAAGTGACGGTGTCCTACGCGCCGGGCGAGCCGCGCTTGGCCGATTTGGCGGGCAATCCGGCTGCGAGCTTTACGTTAGTGCGGGTGGATAACAAGTCAGACAATCAGGCGCCGACATTGAGATCGGCCATTATTAAAGGCGCGACGATGACGCTCACGTTCTCGGAGAAATTAAGAGAAACGCCAACGCCGACACTGTCGCAGTTCTACGTGCAGGCTGACAATAGCAGCCAGAAGGTGAAAAGCGCGTCCGTCAAAGGCGATCAAATTACGTTGACGCTCACCGATGCGGTCAGCACGTATTCTAACGTGACGCTTGCATACTTGCCAGGCGCCAACCCAGTTAAAGATCGGAGCGGCAATGCGCTGCAAGCTTTCTCAAACGCGGCGGTGTCAAATCAGACGGACGGATCGACGACGAGACCCGATAATATTCAACCAGCGGCATATGAGTGGTTTTTGGATAACGGCTGGTACTTGCTTGCGAGCTCCGCGGCAGAAACGAAATCGGAGCGTTCGCGCTTCGGTGAAACGGTGAAGCGGTATACGTTACCGTCAAGTAAATTGAAATCATCCTTTGACTATGTTATTAAGAACGGAACGCGCAATCATCTCGCGTTCGATGTGCCGGCGTCTGAACGTGCCGCCATGGTTGCGGTGCCGCTGCAAACGTTGAAAGAGGTGTACAATCAGGTCAATGATGCTGTCTTTTCCGTGAGATACGGAGACGTGCTCTATTCCGTGCCGCTGAAAGAGTTGAACTTCCGTGATCTGGAGCGGGAATGGGGCAACAGCACGGCTTATCTGCTCCTGCAAGTTGAGAAGCAGCCAAGCTCATCGGCGGATGCTATGCTGCGCGACCTCAATTCGACAGGGGCGAACGTGCGTGTGCAGCCGCTGGATTTCTATGCTTCCACCTTTGCCGGTTCTGCGAGCCCGAAAGCACTTGCTGCGAAGCTTGAAAGTAAAGTGCGCACGACCGGATATGTTCAACGCCACAATGCGTCTGCGGTACGTTACGATTCCGTACTGAATAAGGTGGGTTACGTGCCGACAGTTGTGAAACAGAACAGCTCGATTACCGTCTTCTCTTCCACATTCAAGGGCAATCAAGCGATGGCCATGATGGACCGCAGCAAAGACTTCACCGATGCAGCGAATCATTGGGGGCGTGAAGCGATACGCGAACTGGCATCCAAATATATTATTGAAGGTGTCAGCTCCACCTCGTTCGCGCCGAATGCGAACATTACGCGCGGTCAATTCGCCATTTTACTTGCTCGTTCGCTCGGACTGCAGGCCAACTCAGGGGCGGCTGCGGTGTATCGTGATGTCAGCTCGAACAGTATGATGGCGCCTTATATCGGAGCAGCGACGGAAGCCGGTATTATCGGAGGCTTTGAGGATCGCACGTTCCGTCCGAATGAGTCAATCAACCGCGAGCAAATGGCGGTTATGCTCGTCCGTGCGATGGAATATACAGGTCATACCGTATCGTATGAACCGTCATCGCTGAACAAATTCAAGGATCGCAACAACATCGGCGGATATGCCCAGCAAGGTGTTGCGAAGGCGATTTCGACCGGCATTGTACAGGGGATGACCGTGAATACATTTGAGCCGAAGGGGACGGCAACTCGCGCCCAAGCGGCGGTCATGCTTAAGCGGATGCTGGAGCAGATTGAATATTTGGGATAGGTCGCATTTAAAAGGCCATTCAGAAGGAAGCGCCTCTTCGTCGACGAAGAGGCGCTTTGCCGTATAGGCACTGGCTAACTTGTCTGTTCTCGTTTGCTTCATCCATTGGATTTCGTACATTGAAAATTGCTCGTAATTCTCTTTACGGTTGGTTTCATTGGAGTTTGTCCAATAATTTGACGCTCATTCAGCAGCAAACGCCGAAAAGCATCTGGATCCGCTGGATATAATACAGTCCACATGCTGTATATCCCGCCGAGTCCGTACATGTGACTGTATATTTTCCAATGGTCTTACTTCGAACTCGACTTGCCACGAGCTTCAGGATTGACAAGCGTTCGACATTTATTTATACTCTTGGATAAATATCTATTGCAAAACGAAGATGAAACCGAGTAAGCTGCAGTCCTTGGACCAGAGAGAAGATTCCGCGCGACTTCCGTCGCCAGGCTGGAAGAATCTTCACCATGAAGAGCGGCTGAAGGCTAGTTTCTGAGTGTGAATGAACTTCACCGGGACGTTCCCGTTATCAACGACGAGGCGATCGCAGACGCGGCACGACAGGTTGAACTGCTCCTATGATAGGGGGAGACAGCTATGTGCGCTGCATAAGCGATAACCAGGGTGGTACCGCGATACTTACAATCGTCCCTGTTTTACAGGAGGCGATTTTTTTTATTTTCAGAACAAAATCAGTATGATACCAAACCTATTGAACTGGGGGCTTCCATTCATGAAAGCAAGTGAAATTCGTACAAAATGGCTGAAGTTTTTCGAAAGCAAAGGACATCATATCGAACCGAGCGCCTCGCTCGTGCCGCATAACGATCCGTCGTTGTTGTGGATTAATGCAGGCATGGCTCCGCTCAAACCGTATTTTGACGGACGAGAAAAACCGGAAAATCCGCGTATCGCCAACTCGCAGAAATGCATTCGCACTAATGATATCGAAAACGTCGGCAGGACGCGGCGTCATCAGACGTTTTTTGAAATGCTGGGCAACTTCTCGATTGGAGACTACTTCAAGGAAGAAACGATTACGTGGGCATGGGAGTTCCTGACGGACAAGAAGTGGATTGGCTTCGACCCGAATCGGCTGTATGTTACCGTATATAACGAAGATGAGGAAGCATACAAGCTGTGGAACGAGAAAATCGGTCTTTCACCTGAACATATCATTAAGACTGGCGACGATAACTTCTGGGATATCGGCGAAGGGCCCTGCGGTCCATGTACGGAAATTTTTTATGATCGCGGCGTGAAGTACGGGGATCTTGAAACAGATCCAGAGTGCTACCCGAGCGGTGAGAACGAGCGTTATCTCGAAGTGTGGAACCTCGTGTTCTCTCAATTCAACCACAACAAGGATGGCAGCTATACATCGCTTCCGAATAAGAACATTGATACCGGCGCGGGCTTGGAACGCTTTGCATCTATTTTGCAGGACGTGGACTCGAATTTCGATACCGATCTGTTTCAGCCGATTATTCAAGCGACTTGTCAGATTGCTGGTGTGAAGTATAACGAAAATCCCGAATATGATGTGGCGCTCAAAGTTATTGCCGACCATGTTCGTACAGTAGCGTTTGCCGTAGGCGACGGCGTGCTGCCGTCCAATGAGGGAAGAGGGTACGTCATCCGCCGCTTGCTGCGCCGTGCCGTGCGATATGGCAAAGTGCTCGGCATCGATCGTCCGTTCCTGGTCGATCTGGTTAAGACCGTCGGCGATGTGATGGGCGTGTACTATAATGAAGTGCTCGAGAAGCGTGAATTTATTGAGAAAGTGATAAAGAGCGAAGAGGAGCGTTTCCATGAAACATTGGTGGAAGGACTCGCTATTCTGGCGGACATGGCTTCCGCGACGAAAGCCGAAGCCCGTTCTCAGATTACTGGAGCCGAAGCGTTCAAGCTGTATGATACGTATGGCTTCCCATTTGATTTGACGGAAGACTATGCGGCTGAGCATGGTTTGACGGTAGATCGAGATGGCTTTGACCAGGCAATGCAGGAACAGCGCGATCGTGCGCGTGCCGCGCGCCAAGATTCAGGAAGCATGAAGGTGCAAGGCGGACCGCTCGCTGATTACACGACTAAAAGCGAGTTCGTTGGTTATAATGAATTGGTAACTGACGCCAAAGTTCTGGCCATTATTGTAGAAGATCAGACAGCGGAAGAAGCGCAAGCCGGCATGACTTGCCAAGTCGTGCTTGACCGCACGCCATTCTATGCGGAGAGCGGTGGACAAGTGAGCGACTTCGGTCTGTTAAGCGATGTTGATTCGGACTTGAAGGCGCGCGTTGAAGATGTGATGAAGGCGCCGCACGGCCAGCATGTCCATCTGGTGCAAGTGGACGGTGGAACGCTGCGCGTCGGCATGACTGTACAGGCATCCGTGGCTCGTTACGCACGAGAAGATATTATTAAGAACCATACGGCTACCCACCTGCTCCATAAGGCACTCAAGCAAGTGCTCGGCGAGCACGTGAACCAAGCGGGATCCCTTGTAGAAGCGGAGCGCATGCGCTTTGACTTTTCGCATCTGGGCGGTATTAGCCAAGAAGAACTGCAAGATATCGAACGCCGCGTTAACGAGCAGATTTGGATGGGTACGGATGTGGTTATTCAATCGAAATCGATTGACGAAGCGAAAGCGATGGGCGCGATGGCGTTGTTCGGCGAGAAGTATGGCGATGTCGTTCGTGTCGTTCAAGTAGGCGACTACAGCATTGAGCTATGCGGCGGGTGCCACGTCGGCAATACGTCTGAAATCGGATTGTTCAAAATTGTAAGCGAGAGCGGAATCGGATCGGGTACACGACGAATTGAAGCCGTTTCTGGCCGTCATGCGTATCAATATATGGAAGAGCAATTGGAACTTCTAAAGCAAGCAGCAGGCTTGTTGAAATGCAATGTGACTGATGTGCCGAAGCGCATTGATGGGATGTTCATCCGTGAGAAGGAACTGTCCCGCGAGAATGAATCGTTAAAGGCGAAGCTGAGCAGCATTGAAGCCGGTCAATTGACTGATCAAGTGCGCACGGTAGCTGGTATCCAGGTGCTCGCTGCAAAAGTGAATGCCGGTGGAATGGACGCGCTGCGCACGACGGCAGACGAGTTGAAGGCGAAGCTGCCGGAAGCGGTTATTGTGCTGGGTGCCGCGAACGAAGATAAGGTTAACTTTGTCGTGGCTGTATCGCCTGTGCTCGTGAAGCAGGGACTGCATGCAGGCAAGTTGATTAAAGAGTTGGCAGCCGTATGCGGCGGCGGCGGCGGCGGCCGACCAGACATGGCGCAAGCGGGCGGCAAGGATGCTGACAAGCTGGATGAGGCGCTTGGTCTGGTGGAACAATTAGTGTCCAATCAAGCTGGCGCATAAGTGTTAGCATTGCAAATTCAGGGGAAAGAGTTAGAATGAGAACAAACGGTCCGCTTCATAGCATTCTCGTCAATTATGTGAATTGATTGTGCAATGAAGCGGAATATTTTCTAGTTTGTTCGGGTATGTGTTATGATAAGAGTAAAGCGAGGTGACGGCGATGAATTCCATGGATAAGACGATGAAGTTCAATGTGAAGGCGGAAGAACAGGAAGCATCCAATCAAGATATACTTCTGTCTGTCTATGATGCGCTTTTGGAGAAGGAGTACAACCCCATTAACCAAATCGTCGGTTATCTGCTATCTGGGGATCCCGCTTATATCCCGCGGCATAACAATGCTCGAAGCTTAGTGCGCAAGAAGGAGCGGGACGAACTTATTGAAGAATTGGTCCGCTTCTACTTGAATCATCACCGTTAAGCCGCGTGGATTAACGGAGTTCGCAACTTAAAATGCACGTGTCGAATAACTTCTTGGGATGCTTCATGATCTAAAGGAACTTATTAAACAACCTCTAGAAGTGAGTGCAGGAGATATCGGATGAAGATACTTGGATTGGATTATGGAGACCGTAAGATTGGCGTCGCGGTTAGTGACGCTTTCGGATGGACGGCACAAGGACTTGAAGTCATTGTGCAGCGCAAGCCCGGGGACGCGATGCGTCGAATCGGAGAGATCGTGCGCGAGCACGGCGTCGAGGAAATTGTTCTTGGCTTGCCGAAGAACATGAACGGTACGATTGGACCGCGTGGCGAATTAAGCAAGTCATTTGCTGAAGAATTACAGCAGTCGTTCGGATTACCCGTTCACCTGTGGGATGAACGCTTGAGTACGGTGTCAGCGGAGCGCACATTGCTCGAAGCTGACGTTAGCCGCAAGAAGCGTAGACAAGTCGTCGATAAAATGGCGGCAACCATTATTTTACAAACATATCTTGACTATCAATCAAGAAGGTGAGGGGTTAACATGACACAAGACAACCATTTGCAAGAAGAACCGGAGATCATTTATATTCCGGACGACGAGGGGAACGAGGAAGAGTTCGAGGTCATTATGAAGTTCGAAGTGGATGGCTCGGATAACAAATATATGATGGTCGTTCCTATGGATGCTGAAGACGATGAAGCAGATGAAGTGTACGCGTTCCGCTATGAAGAAGAAGGTGATGATCTGAAGCTCTACGTCATTGAAGACGAAGAGGAATGGAACATCGTTGAAGAAACATTTAATACGCTTGTAAGCATGGATGAGGAGAATGAAGGGTGAACGAATCGCTTGACATTCAATTCATCGACCGTCTGAAGAGCGTCTACGGCGATAGCATTGAAATGACCGATGATCGCGGAGAAATCCGCGTGCTGTCTTTGGCAGCAGAATTTGAATACCGCAATCGCGCGTATGCGGTGCTCTTGCCGGAAGGCGAGCGAGATGCGGAGCCGGATTTGTTCCGTATCGTACAGGGCGATGCGGAACAATGGCAGCTCGAGAGCATTAATGACGACGACGAGTGGGAAGAGGTAATGGAGCGTTACGATGAAGTTGCTTATCGCGACGCATTCTGATATTGCAATCCCGTGTTATAGAGATACGTAAGCATGATCTCGGCGAAAAGAGCGGAAAACCGCTCTTTTTCCATGTAGGAGAGTGAATGGATGAGGACAGGTTCCAAAGTGCTGCTTGCCATTATCCTTGTTGTCGCCTTAGCGGCCGGCGGGGGAACATGGTATATTTGGAATGGCATGAAGCCGCTGCCCAAAGAAGAACGGGATATTACCGTGACGATTGATCAAGGTACCGGAACGGCAAAGATTGCGTCTCAGCTTGAAGCTGAAGGCGTCATTCGCAATGCACTTATATTTAAAGGATATTTGAAGTGGAGTAAGGAAGGAACTCGATTCCAGGCAGGCACCTACGCGTTCCAGGCGGGAACAACGTTTGATGAAATTATAGCCAAACTCAATCAAGGCGATGTCGTTCCTGAAGAAATGATTCGCTTTACTATCCCGGAAGGCTTCACGATTGAACAAGTTGCCGACACATTAAGCAAAGACGGCATCGTAGATAAAGCTGAATTCATGCAGCTTGCGGATGATACGGCTTGGTTAACCGATACATCTTCTATGGTACAGGCTATTCCGGACAACGACAAGCTGCGGCATAAGTTGGAAGGTTATTTATTTCCAGAAACGTATGAGCTCAAAAAAGACAGTTCTGCCAAAGATATTATTACACGCATGATTCAAGAGACCGAAAAACGATTGACGGAAGCTTCACCGAGCTGGGAAACGGACATGAAGAAGCAGGGTCTGACACTTCATGAGCTAATGACGGTTGCTTCGTTAATCGAGCGTGAAGTTGTCGTAGACGCCGAGCGGGGACTTGTTGCAGGAGTAATCTATAACCGAGTCGGGGAAGGGATGAAACTGCAGATCGACGCTACGGTTCAATATGCGCTGGACAAACCTAAAGAACGTTTGTACTATAAGGATTTGGAAATTGACAGTCCGTACAATACGTATAAAATAGAGGGATTGCCGCCGGGACCAATAGCAGGCCCGAGTGTAGCTTCGATTGAAGCGGCGCTTCATCCGAAACAATCGGACTATTTCTATTATGTCACGAAGAAAGATGGTACAGGCTCGCATTTGTTTGCAAAGACGTTTGCCGAGCATCAACGCAATATTGAGAAAAGCAAGCAAACTGCAGGGGAATAGAAAGTGGTGAAACAACATGGTGACATATGAACCCGAATTGCTCGTTACAGCTGGCAGTGTGGCCGAGGTGGAGCGCATGCTCCAAGCCGGAGCCAATGCCGTATTTGTAGGTGAGCAGCGATATGGCATGCGCCTGCCGGGCGAAATGACGCTGGAACACATTGAAGAAAGCATGAATGCGGTCCGCGATCATCAGGCGAAGCTGTATGTCGCGGTCAATAATATTTTGCATAACGAACGTTTAGATGGGCTATCTGCTTACTTGCAGCGGCTGGAACAGATCGGTGTAGACGCGATCGTATTCGGCGATCCTGCTGTTCTGATGACGGCAAGAACAGCAGCGCCCAATCTTAATCTGCACTGGAATGCGGAAATGACATCCACCAACTATATTACGGCAAAATACTGGAAAAAGCGTGGCTCGAGCCGGTTTGTCGTCGCTCGTGAGCTCAATATGGAACAGGTTGTTGAGATGAAGCAGAAGCTTCCCGACATGGAGGTTCAAATTCAGGTCCACGGCATGACGAATATTTATCATTCCAAGCGCCATCTGCTGCAGCATTACTTCCGCCATATTGATAAAGAAGAGCAAGTGAACGAAGTCGGCATGGAGCGCAAGCTCTTCCTGATTGAACGAGAACGTCAGGACGAGAAATTCCCCTTATATGAGGATTCGAACGGCACTCATATTATGAGTTCGGACGACGTGTGCATCATCGAGGACTTTAAGCATTTGCTTGATGCGCGCATCGATAGCTTTAAGGTGGAAGGACTATTGAAGCCTACGGTATATAATGAGACAGTCGTCCAAGTATACCGCGAAGCAATTGACACTTACGTCGCGGATCCGGACAATTATCGATTCCAAGAAGAGTGGATTGAACGCATTCGTGCCGTTCAGGACCCTGAACGCGAGCTATCGTTTGGATTTTTCTATAAAGAGCAAATGTACTAAAAGGGAGCGAACAGTAATGACAACACAAGTGAAGCCGCAATACAAAGGTAAGCGGTATCGTCTCGACAAGCCGGAATTGCTCGCTCCCGCCGGCAACTTGGAGAAGCTGAAGTTCGCCGTCCATTACGGCGCGGACGCCGTCTATATCGGTGGGCAAAAATACGGTCTGCGTTCGAATGCAGACAATTTTAGCTTCGAAGAAATGCGCGAAGGCGTGGAGTTTGCAAAAAAATATGGCGCCAAGGTGTTCGTCGCGACGAACATTTACGCCCATAATGAAGATATCGAGGGATTGGAAGACTATTTGCGCAATTTGTACGAGGTCGGCATTAGTGCGATCATTGCAGCCGATCCATTCATCATTGAAACGGCGCAGCGCGTTGCCCCGGGCTTGGAAGTGCACGTGAGCACGCAGCAATCGATAGCAAACTGGCAGACCGTTCAATTCTGGAAGGAGGAAGGCGCACCACGCGTTGTGCTGGCGCGTGAGACGAGCTTGGAAGAAATCGCCGAGATGAAACAGCACGTCGATATCGAAATCGAAGCGTTCATACACGGCGCAATGTGTTCTTCGTATTCGGGGCGCTGCGTCCTCTCCAACCATTTCACGGATAGAGACTCCAACCGCGGCGGCTGCTGTCAATCATGCCGTTGGAAATACGATTTGTTCGAGGATAATCGTCCGGATGGAGACGAGCTTATTAGCGCTCAAGAAGCATCACAATTCCCGGTGCTTGAACAATTCCGTCTCGGCGTGAATCAGCTGGCTCTCTTTGACGAAGAAGACAATGCCTTCGCGATGAGCTCGAAGGATCTGTGCATGATTGAGCATTTGCCTGATCTGATCGATGTCGGAGTTGATAGCTTCAAGATTGAAGGACGGATGAAATCGATCCACTATGTTGCTACCGTCGTCAACGTATACCGCCAAGTCATTGACAGTTATATGGCGGATCCGGACAATTATGTTCTGAAGCAGGAATGGCTGGATGAAATCTATAAAGCGGCGAACCGACCGGTGAATACAGGCTTCTTCTATGAAGAGCCTGACCACGAAGATCATATCTACGAGCCGGAAGACAAGCCTGCGCCTTACGACTTCGCGGGTCTCGTCATGGATTATGATGCTGAGACCGGCATGGCAACCATTCAGCAGCGCAACCACTTTAAAGCGGGCGCGGAAATCGAGTTTTTCGGTCCGAACGGAACATTCTTCAAACAGAAGGTAGATCGTCTATGGGATGTCGAAGGCAATGAGCTTGATGCTGCGCGCCATCCGCTGCAGCTGGTACGGATCAAAGTGGAACAGCCTGTCACTTATTTCGATATGATGCGAAAAAAGAACGCGAAAGCGTGAAGATAATCGGCAATGCAGCCCTGCATGACGCAGCGGATGGCATTGCCGTTTTTTTGATCTTATAGAATTTGGAGTGGTCTCCCTCCCCTTCATTCGAGAGTGATAATGTCGAGGTTAAGACATATGCTGTGTCATATAGCATGTCATGAAGCGGACGATTATAGTGGCAGTGAACCAGACTCGTCCTTGGGAATGCCGCCTCCTGATGAAAGGGGAGAATGATGAAAAGGGGCGGTTGAAGCGAATCACCGTCAATCTGGACTCGCCACTGTACGAATGGAACATGTCGTCCATGATGAAGAGTCCATGCCAGACGAGACTTAGAAACTTATATTTTGAATGAATGGGAGATTATTGTAATTGGATACAGGAAAAAAGTGTATGGCGTCGAATGTGTAGTAACTAGGACATATGTCTTAGGACAATATACATTCATATGGGTGAGGTGTAGCATATGTATACCGGAAAACGTCTTGTCACAAAGGCTTCACCGTCCGTAACCGAACAAAGCAGCCACTCCAAGAATCGACCATTCAGACCGCTGCGTTCCGTCGGAATGAAGCTGTTTCTTCTCTTTTTTGTGAGCATTACACTGCTTGTTGGTTCCGTTGGTCTTTTCTCTTACAGTCAGGCTCGCCAAATCATTGAACAGCAACTCTCTTATTCACAAGAGCAAACGGTAATCCAGGCCGGAGAAAAGCTGGATTTATTCTTTAGCAAATACGCTGAGCTCTCGCAGCAAATCTTGTTCGATCAGGACATACAGTCCGCCTTGTCATTAGCGACACAAGGACAGAAGCTCAACGACTATGGCAAGCTGCAAATAGCCAAAACGATTGAAAATAATTTGAAAACATATGTATTTGGCAATGATGCGCTGTACGGCATGTACTTGATTCCTGTGGAGGAAGATGGCGCAATGCTGTTCACGTCGGGCTTGTCCGCCGAACGGCTGCGGGAGCTTCGGCATGAGTCTTGGTTCAAAGAGCTGCTGCAACAATCCGGCAGTAAAATCTGGCTGCCGACGACTCCGAACGGTGTCTCTGGACAAAGTCCCAATGAAACCTTTGCCCTCGCCCGAACGGTGAAAAGCGTGAATCGCGGCGGCACGATGTATGTGATGGTTATGGAGATTAAGTCATCCGTTCTAAAGGATCAGTTAGTATGGAATGACGCAGACGGGTCATTTGTCCAGATGGTAAGCTCCGAAGGCAAAATCGTATACGCTGAAGACACAACACTTATTGATCAGCCTCCTCAAATACGGTTGACAACTGAATCATCGGCGCAGAGCGGGCGGGATATATTGGTGGACCAAGCAGGAAATGAACTGCTCGGCGTTTATTATCGTTCGCCTGTAACGAATTGGACGTTGAATGGATTCACTCCGATACATACCTTGCTGCAGGATACGTTGAAAATAAGGAACGCGTCATGGACGGCTATCGTGATCGCGCTAGTTGTAGCACTCTTTATCGGTTGGTACGTCATGCGCAGAATCGGACTGCCGCTTCAGCACATGCGGGACTTGATGGAAGAGGGGGCAGATGGCCATCTCGGCGTGCGAATGACCGAGCGATCGCAGGATGAAATCGGACAAGTAGCTTCCAGCTTCAACACGATGATGTCGCGCATTAGCGAATTGGTGAAGCAGACAGGGAACGCGTCAGATTCGGTGCTGCAGACGGCGAACAAGCTGAGCGTCGCTTCGCAGCATACGGCCTTGTCAGCGAAGGAAATTGTTATGGCTACCGAGGAAATTGCACATGGCTCGACTACACTTGCAGAGGAAGCGGAGCGCGGAAATGAATGGACGGGACTCACTTCAGCAAAGATGCAGCAAGTTATCGAACTGAATGTAGATATGTATGGCGCCGCCAGTGAAGTGGAACAAGCGAGCCAGCGCGGCACGGGATACATGAACGAGTTGAACCGTAAGACCGAACTATCGGAAAGTATGGTGCGAGCGCTCGTGTCGAAGGTGGATGCGTTACAAAGCAGTACGGCATCCGTACGCCATATTCTTGAACTGCTGACCCAGCTTGCGAAGCAAACGAATATTTTATCACTGAATGCGGCGATTGAAGCTGTTCGCGCGGGCGCGTCTGGCAGGGGCTTCCGTGTCGTGGCCGATGAAATCCGCGGATTGGCCGATGAAACCCAACGCTCGATCGGGGTGGTCGGAGAAATGACGGAGAAGATCGGACAGGATGTGGAGGAAACGGTATCTATGCTGGACCGAGTATACCCAGTATTTCAAGAGCAATTGCAGGCCGTACAAGATACGGATACGATCTTCCATGACGTGAAGCGTCAGATGGGTTTATTCATGAATAAGCTGGATCGGGCAACAGAGGCGTTGAACGAGTTGGATGAGACACAGAAGGTGATGACAGAAGCAATGACGAGCGTCAGCACGGTAGCCGAAGAGGCCGCCGCCACTTCGGAAGAGGTCGCATCGTTAAGCAACGAACAGGTGTCTGTCTCTAACCAGCTTGTCGGCTTGTCCTCCGAACTCGAACAGGTGTCGCAGCACCTGTCGGAATGTCTGTCCCAGTTTGCATTGAATAATGACGATTAAGTTATATATTACAGCAGACGGATTATAGCCCGCATTATCGTCGATAATGTGTATAAGTGCGAGTTCAAAAAGGGACTTTTTGAACAACCTCTATAAGGACGATATTAGGCTAGAAAGAGGGTCAATCCGCCTGTGGAAAGGATACGTCAATGGGGGAGAGCAACGGTGATGAAGCGAATCGCTGTTATCGTCATTCTCTTTACCGCCATTCTTATTGTATATGTCATACGGCTTGGCTGGCTGCAATTCATCGAAACGAAGCGCTCGGTTCAGACAAGCAGCCATACGCTGCTGCAGCGTTCCGTCATACAGCGCGAACGAGGCATTATTTTGGACGATGGAAGAGGGCGCATTCTGGACCGTTATGGACATCAATATACGGGACTGTCCGAATATGCTCTCGTTTTATTTCCTGTTCACAAGCAAGCGATGGCTGCTGAGGTGACGCGGACGTTGGCGCTATGGCTTCATGTGACCGAACAGGAGTTGCTGAAGCGGTGGGAGAATGCGAGAGAGCCGTATATTTGGCCTGATTCGGCTGATGCGAAGCTTCCTCACCCGCTGACGAAAGAACAAGTGGAGCGGCTGCAGACGCTGTCTTGGGATGGCGTGCGTGCGCTTCCCGTCACGATTCGTTATCCGATGAAGGGGCATACTCCCCAGTGGGTTGGAACGGTAGCGGAACCTTCTGGCGCAGACAAGCCTACAGAACGCTCAATCGAGGGAGTGTCTGGCTTGGAGCGCGCCTTTCAACCGCTGCTTAAAGGAATTGGTCCGACGACTTTCGTGCATTATACCGATGCGCTGCATCGTCCGCTCTATGGGTTGGATGTCAGAATACGGCGGCCCGACAATCCATACTATCCGTTGCGGCTGCTGACTACGACCAGCATGGAGCTGCAAGCGGAGATCGAACAAGTAATGGACCGGAACGGCATGAAAAAAGGATCGGTTACCGTGTTGGATGCGCGAACAAGGGATGTGGTTGCCATGGTGTCCCGTCCGGCTTTTAATCCGAATCATGTCGATCCGCATAAGGGAGACTGGAACAATCGTGCACTTAAGGCACTAGCCCCCGGATCCATATACAAATTATTTATTGCTGCCGCAGCGCTGGATGCCAAGGTGACGGATCCGGAAGAGGTGTTCCATTGTGACGGGCAGTATGGAAAGTACGGATTGTCTTGTTGGCTGCCTGAGGGACATGGGGCACTGACCTTGCGGGAGGCGCTTGCGAAGTCATGCAATGTCGTCTTCGCAGAATTGGGTGAACGGCTCGATGCCCGCACGATTGCGAGCTACGCCTCCAAGCTGGGGATGAGCGGCAAGGTAGGGATGGTATCTGATGACAGGTTAGGTCATTCCGCACTGCGCCATTTCGATGGGGAAGAAGACAGCCGCGTCTTTCATTCGTCATCTGATGAGCATACTGTAGACGGTGGTGTAAAGGCGCAACTGGGTATCGGTCAACGGGATGTGCGGCTTACTCCGCTTGCGGCTGCGAACTTCGTCGTTACTTTATTGCAGGGCGGAGTAAATGGAGAACCCCGACTTGTGCAGGAAGTTCAGTATGCGCATGGTCTGCCGCTCGCTCAATTCGCCGCACGGCCGAAGGTGGAACAGGCAATAAAGCCGTTTACGGCTCGGTATATCCAGCGCTGGATGGAAGATACTATACAATATGGAACAGGGCAAGCGCTGCGTCATGCGACATGGCGGCTGGCTGGCAAGAGCGGGACCGCACAAGCAGATGCTTTTGGAACGAATCGGCTCCATACATGGTTTGTCGGATACGGGCCAGTTCAGAAGCCGCGATTTGCCGTTGCAGTAGTAAGCGAAGAGGAAACGGCGGGCCCATCCCATCGAGCTACCCTCGTCTTTGGTGAAGTGATGGATGTGTTGGCTGAGTATTCGCTTCATAAATAAATAACGCCGCTTCTCCGGGATAATGGGAAGCGGCGTTATTGCTTATTTGGTGGGTTGTGCAGGTTCTTCGGGTTCCTTCGCCACGTCTGGAGAAGCATCGAACGGATTGGAGATGAATTCTTCTTTAGGCATACGAATCCATTCTTTCAAATAACCTTGATCGTATAGGGCTTTCACTAAGATGAGCAAAATTGGCGATAACACCACGCCAATAACGCCAAACATGGAGAGCGATAGTATCATGAAGGATAACATGGTAAACCCAGACACGCCGAGTGTGTTACCTGTTATCTTCGGGTCCAGAATTTGACGAACAAGGAGCGTAAGACCTAAGACGACCGTAAGCCAAATAGCAAGAGAGCTGTTTCCAATGATGAACAGATAGACAATCCACGGTATAAAAATAAACGGGATGCCAAGCAGAGGCAGCAAGTCGAAAAGCGCGGACAGCAGTCCGATAAAGAATGCATGATCTACACCTAGAAGCAGCAATGATACGAAAATGATCGAAAATGTAACGGAAATGAGCTTCATTTGAGCTTTCAGGTAGGCTCCGATGCCCCGTAAAACGTTTTCTTTTAAAAAGTGATACGCGTTTTGAAACGTCCGCGGTGTCTTATCACGGGCTATCCGGCGCCACATATCGATCTCGATGCTCAGAAAATATGCGAGGATAATCGCGATGCCGAAGTTGAGCGTAAATGCGGAGAAGGAAGAAATATTATTGGTGAGCCATGCCAAAAAATTGATTGCGATTTTCGATCCTTCTTTGGTAATGATGCCGACGTATTCGTTCAGACGACCTGTCACCTCAGTCGGCAGAGTTTCATATTTATGAGTAAGGAATGTCGTAATGTTCACGAACCCTCGCTGAAGGGCGCCAACGTATTGAGGAAGTCTTTCCTGCAATTCCGCCGCTTGCTTCAAAAATATGAATCCAAGGCCAAAGATGGCGCCCAATATGATGAGCACGAACAGCAGCACGGAAATGGCGGAGGCAATGGCCTTCTTGATGCCGCGCCGATTCAGAAACGCAGCGAAAGGTTCAATCAGCATGAACACGATGAACGCTAAAAATATAGGCGCAGCAATCGAATACAAGAAACTGAACGTGTACATGACTAGGTAGACCGTCAAAGCCAAGAGGGCAATGTCAAATGCGGTCCTCCAATATTTTTGATAAAATGCGATCATGAATTCGACTCCTTTTCTTCCTTAAATATCTAGTTATCATTGTACACGAAAATGAATTACAGTGCCTATTTCTTTACGCAATATGATACAATAATGACAGTCACACGTATGAGTAAGATATAAAGAAAGAAACGAGGAAAACGGGATGGAATTCATTTTGTTATGGGGCTTTTACATCCTGACGTTTTATGCGTTTCTCCCAGGCATCATCAGCCGACTGTTCGGATTTAGAGTGTTTCAGAAAGGACGATCTGACCGCAACCTCGCCCTGACGTTTGATGACGGTCCGGATCCTGTGTATACGCCGCAGCTATTAGATTTATTGAAGAAATACAATGCCAAGGCAACGTTCTTTGTCGTTGGCATTCATGCGGAGAAATATCCTGAATTGCTCAGGCGCATGCACGAGGAAGGTCACTTGATCGGCATTCATAACTATGTTCATAAATCCAATTGGCTCATGCGCCCTAAGACGGTGAAGCGACATATTAGCAAGACGTCGGATATTATTGAATCGGTCACAGGCAAGCGGACGACTTATTATCGCCCGCCATGGGGAATTGTTAATCTATTTGATTACGGCAATCTAGGTTACTTGCAAATTATTTTATGGTCTGTCCTATTCGGTGATTGGCGCAAGAAAGTCGGTGTAGACAGACTGCATAAGCGCATGATGAAGCGCTGCCGCGGCGGAGAAGTGCTGCTGCTCCATGACTGCGGATTGACCTTGGGGGCTGACCGCGAGGCGCCGGCCAATATGCTTGCCGCCTTGGAGCGGTTTCTGGAGGAAGCGGCGTCCCGAGATTTGCACTGCGTCCGCATTGATGAGTTGATTCGGGAAACCGACCAGGAACGGGCGAACAATCCTTCTTGGTTAAGACACATCATCGTCCGCACGTGGTTTCTTTACGAAAGAGCGTTCCATCTCGCATTTGGATTAAAGACAACGAATTGCGACGATCCCGTGTTTCATTTCCGGGTGCGCCCTTATCACGGGAAATCGATGATGTTGGATGACGGTGTAGAGCTGAAGCATGACGATCTTATTTTAGAACTTCACTTTGATAATAAGCGATTATATGATATCGGACGGCGATCGCGAACTTCCATGCAGCTTGCTATCCAAATGATACGTTCAGTAGAGAAGACGTTGCCGGAGTTGGCGGAATATGTCCTGGATCACCCCGATCTCAGGGTGAACGTCAAGGCCTTGTACGGGGTAAGCATGTTACACCGCGGACCCGAACAATTTGGATTTACGGTTCGCGACTTGTCTAACGGCTTGTTCTCATGGATGACCAAGAAATATTTGCGGCTTTTGATGAAGGTCATTCATCCGCAGGGCCAGCGGCGTCTGCGCCAACATGCGGAACAGATGGTTCCCAAGATGATGGCTATGTCGGTAGAGACGTTAATTGAGCGATACGGAAAGACAAGAAATTATGCATACGAGTCACGAACTGCAGAGCGCATGATTTTGCTTGATCAAGGTGTAGAGAATGTGCCGCATCCGTTGTAATATATTTCCTAACTATATAAAATAAGACGAAAAGCCTCAGAGTGTGAATGTTTAACATCTCTGGGGCTTTTTTTATGCAGGGGCGAAATAACCGAATTATGCATGTTTTATGCATGATTATGAAATTATTGAATGTTGCACATGAGAGGCGGACTTTTTTGGGTTATGTGTTTCTCATGGTGGACAAAACGACAAAAAAGGGTGTCGAAACCAACTTTTTAGTTCAGAGTCTTTCATATATCACTACATTTCGGCATATATCGATAAAAAAAACTTATCGTGCAAAAATGAAAAAGTTTTAATCTAAAGCTGACATAGGGATTTACAAATCCGAAATTATAAAGTAGTATTATGAAAAAATATTCGTTTCCTGCTCATGGAACGGGCCTGCTTAACAAATTATTTGACCAATGTTCTATAAAGCATTAACGAATGTTTTTATTTTAATCGCGATGAGTATGTATGCAACTTTATAACTAAATATAATATGACATCATTGTAGGGGGAAAATGTAGTGAAAAAGAGATTTAGTATCATCATGTGCCTGCTCTTGTCCCTGACGCTTGTCCTGTCGGCATGCGGCGGTTCCAAAGAGGGCAGCGGAGACACATCATCTGCGGGTCAAACATCAGAGCAATCGAGTGGTAGCGGCGAAGGAGAATTGGTGGCGGACGGCCTTCTTAAAGCAACCGACCAGACAAAATCTCCAGAAGCGGCAAACAATCGTAAAGATATGGTAATTATCGGCTTTGCGGCTCCAAGCGGTATCTTCAACCCGGCGTATGCTGAAACAGCATACGATATATATGTATCTGAGACGCTGTTCGATACGATGCTGCAAGTGAACAAGGACGGCACGTATTCCGAAGGGCTGGCCGAAAGCTACTCCATTTCGGACGACAAATTAGTCTATACGTTCAAGTTGAAGGACGGCTTGAAGTTCAGCGATGGCTCTGCATTGACTGCAGAAGACGTAGCATTTTCGATTACTATGTTACATGACAAGTCATATGATGGACCTACTGACATCATCAAAGACGCCCACATTAAAGGCGGACAAGAATATAAAGACGGTAAAGCATCTACAGTCGAAGGGGTTAAAGTTATCGACCCTAGAACGATTGAAGTAACGACTACCGAGCCGGGCGCGCTTGCATTCTCCGCAATCGGAACGACAGGCGTTTTGTCTAAAGCCTACTATGGCAAAGATTACAAGCAAGGCGACTTGGGCTATATGAAAGATTTGTTCACGAAGCCGCTTGGTTCCGGATCGTACAAGCTTGAAAAGTTCGCTGCGGGTCAAGAAGCGGTATTGACTGCCAACGAGAATTACTATAAAGGCAAACCTAAAATTCCTAATCTGATTTTCAAATTCACGACGAATGAGACGAACGTTCAACTGCTGCAAACAGGCGAGACGGATATGGACTTCATTACGGTATCCAAAGACCAGGTTGATCAGTTGAAAGAAATGGGCTTCTTGGATGTCAATTTGTTCCCGACGAATGGTTACGGCTATATTGCATTTAACCATAACCGCGATCAATTCAAAGACAAGCGCGTGCGTCAAGCGTTGACTTACGGGCTTGATCGTCAACAAATCGTAGACGCGGTGTACCAAGGATATGCGGACGTTATTGACATCCCACAATCCAAGGAATCTTGGTCCTACACGGATGAAGTGACGAAATACAACTTCGATTTAGAAAAAGCGAAGCAATTGCTGGATGAAGCAGGCTGGACAGTCGGCGCTGACGGCATGCGGGAGAAAGATGGCAAGAAATTTAAAATCATCTTTACGGCGACAACGCCTAACGAGGTTAATGATGCCATCATTCCGATAGCGCAAGCTAATTATAAGGAACTCGGCATCGAGTTCATTGCAGAGCAAATGGACTTCAACGCCGCTATCGAAAAACGTAAAAAAGGTGACTTCGACATGATGTTCTTGGCATGGGGCTTGACACCTGACCCGCAATCTTCCGAGAACGTCTTTAAAACAGGCGGTTCCCAGAACGATACCGGTTATTCGAATGCTAAATTGGATGAATTGTTCACGAAGGCTGGCAAAGAAGTAGACATCGAGAAGCGCAAGCCAATCTTCAAAGAAATCTATCAAGAGCTGAATGAGGACTTGCCTTACATCTACTTGTACCAGCGCCGCGATATGTGGGCAACGAACGCACGTATTCAAGGTTTTGATATGTCGCCTTACCGTAGATTTACAAATGATTTGAGTCAAATCGAAATTAAATAATACGGAAATGTGCTGCATACCAAATGCTCAGCCTGTCGGCTGAGCATTTGGGTTTATCTAAAGCTAGGAGGAATATTTATGAAACAATACGCCATTCGGCGACTGTTGCAAATGATTCCGACCATTATCGGCGTTTCGGTTCTGCTCTTTATCGTATTTGCGATGGCGCCGGGGAACTTCATTGATTCGAATCCGACGATCTCCAAAGAGCGCGCGGCCGAATTGAAAGCCATTCATGGGTTGGATAAGCCTCTTGTCGAACGTTATTTTACTTGGGCGGAGAATACGATTAAGGGCGACTTGGGGTTGTCATTGCAGCATAAACAGCCGGTTACGACGGTGCTTAACCGTTACATGTGGAATTCATTCTTAATTGCGGCCATCGTTCTTGTCTTAAGTTGGACAATAGCGATTTTGGTCGGCGTTTTTTCTGCAGTCAGGCAGCATTCCATCTATGACGGACTCATTACCTTTCTCGTCTTTGCTTTAATGTCGCTGCCGTCCTTCTTCGTCGGATTGTATGCGATTAAGCTGTTTGCAATCGATTTAAAGTGGACCCCAGTCGGCGGGATGTATACGTCGGGAAGCAACGCTACCGGCTTGGCCCGTATATGGGACCTAGTGGAACACTTGATGCTGCCGATCATCGTGCTTACCTCGATTAGCGTCGGAGGTCTGACACGCTATTTCCGGACGAGCATGCTCGACGTCGTCCGTCAAGATTTCATTCGAACGGCCCGCGCCAAAGGGTTGAAAGAACGGACTGTTATATTCAAGCATGCGCTGCGCAACGCTCTGCTGCCTGCGATTACGCTGCTAGGCATTGAGCTGCCGGGATTGTTCTCCGGTGCGATGATTACGGAGAAAATCTTCAACTGGCCGGGAATAGGACGCATTAACTTGGACGCGATTAACGCCCGTGACTATTTCTTATTGATGGGCTTTACGATGTTCTTGGCATTGTTGACGATGTTGGGTAATTTGTTGGCTGATTTACTGTATCGAGTCGCTGACCCACGTGTACGGATGAAATAGAAAGGGGAGTTATCTGTGTCTCAAACGGTAGCTGAATCCACAGCACAAGATAGTAAAGTGCAAACGATCAAACCGGCTTCCCCGTGGAGGTTGGCGTTCAAGCAACTGCTTAAAAATAAATTTGCGGTCGGGGGACTGGTCGTACTCGTACTCATGTTTCTCATTTGCTTTATTGGGCCATTTTTCTCGCCGTATTCTCTAGAAACGATGAATATCCGTAACGGTAACAAGCCGCCGAATGCGGCACATTGGCTTGGAACGGACAACTTGGGCCGTGACATCCTGCTGCGTGTCATGCTGGCAGGGCGGGTATCTCTGCTTGTAGGTCTCGTAGCGATGATGATCTCGGTGGCCATCGGAAGCACACTCGGCGCCTTGGCAGGTTACTACCGCGGCTGGGTTGACTCTATCATTATGCGCCTTGCAGATATTATGATGTCGATTCCAAGCTTGCCATTGCTTATTATTCTCGGTGCGGTGCTGTCCGATATGAAGGTGCCGCCGGATAAACGTATTTATGTTGTCATGTTCCTGCTCGGATTTATGTCGTGGCCAAGCTTGGCGCGGCTCGTGCGCGGTCAAATACTGATGCTTCGCGAGCAAGAATTCATGCAAGCGGCTGAGGTGCTTGGTTTGCGCGACCGCCGTAAAATTTTCCGTCACTTGCTGCCGAATACGATTCCAATTATTATCGTCGTGGCTACTTTGATGGTCGCTGGCGCTATTTTGCAAGAATCAGTATTGAGTTATTTAGGTCTAGGGGTTGTCCCGCCGACGCCGTCCTGGGGCAACATGATTACCGCGGCGAATAACTTAATCGACTTCCAGAAGCGTCCATGGCTGTGGGTTCCGCCTGGGGTCTGTATCTTCTTCACAGTAATTGCGATTAACGTAATTGGTGATGGTTTACGCGACGTGCTCGATCCGAAAATGAAGAGGTAGGAGATACGATATGGCAAACAATTTGATCGAATTTCGCAATCTGCGGACGAATTTCTATACCGGTGGCGGCGTCGTGAAAGCGGTCAATGATGTCAGCTTCTCGATTAAAGAAGGCGAAACGCTGTGCGTCGTCGGTGAATCCGGCTGCGGCAAGAGCGTTACCGCCATGTCGCTGATGCGCCTAGTCGCAGCTCCGGGGAAAATCGAAGGTGGACAAATTATTTATAAAGGGAAAAACCTGCTGGATCTTAAGGAACGCGAAATGCGTCAAATTCGCGGGAACGAGATTGCAATGATTTTCCAAGAACCAATGACATCCTTGAACCCAGTATTTACGATTGGCGAACAGCTGACCGAACCGATTCTGCTTCATCGCGGCGTGACGAAGAAAGAAGCGAAGAAGCGTGCGATTGATCTGATCGATCTTGTAGGTATTCCGCGTGCAGCGCAAATCTTCGACGCTTATCCGCATGAGTTGAGCGGCGGGATGCGCCAGCGGATTATGATTGCGATGGCACTGACCTGCGATCCGAAGCTGCTCATCGCTGACGAACCGACAACTGCACTGGATGTAACGATCCAGGCACAAATTCTAGACTTGATGCGCAATATTAAGAGCGAATTCAACACGGCGATTATGCTTATTACACACGATCTTGGAGTCGTGGCGGAAATGGCAGATCACGTCGTCGTTATGTATGCCGGCAAAGTCATTGAAGAAGCGCCGGTCATAGAATTGTTCAAAAATCCTAAGCATCCGTATACACAAGGACTGCTGCGGGCGAAACCGATTATCAACGAACGCATGAAGCGATTGTATACAATACCGGGACAAGTTCCGAATCCAGTTGAACTGGGCAACAACTGCTATTTCAATGACCGCTGCGAGCATTGCATGGCGATTTGTACGGAGAAGCAGCCAACTCTGCAAACTTATGAGAAGGTGCACAAGGCGGCATGCTGGCTGTATGAGAAGGAGGGGGGAGCTCAATGAGTCAACAACCGCTACTTGAAGTAGACAACCTTAAGAAATATTTCCCCATCCAAGGCGGTATTTTTTCACGTACGGTAGGACATGTGCGAGCAGTTGACGGAGTCAGCTTCAGCTTGAATAAAGGGGAGGCGCTCGGACTCGTCGGAGAGTCCGGCTGCGGTAAATCGACGACCGGACGGACGATTTTGCGACTATTGGATAAAACAGACGGAAAAGTGCTCTTTAAAGGAACGGAGATTCATGACTTGTCCCGTAAAGACCTGCGCAAGATGCGTCCGAAGATGCAGCTCGTGTTCCAGGATCCGTATAGCTCGTTGAATCCCCGGATTAAGATCGGAGATGCTATCGGAGAAGCGCTGGTGGATCATGGTATAGCATCGAAGAACGATATCCGCGACCGTGTCAAAGAAATTTTGACGATTTGCGGCTTGGCACCATACCATATTGACCGTTATCCGCACGAATTCTCTGGCGGTCAGCGTCAACGTATTGGTATTGCGCGCGCACTCATTATGAACCCTGAGTTTATCGTGGCGGACGAACCGGTATCTGCATTGGACGTCTCTATTCAAGCACAAATTATCAACCTGCTGAGCGACCTGCAGGAGCAGAAGAATTTGACCTATCTGTTCATTTCGCACGATTTATCAGTTGTCGAGCATCTGTGCAACCGGATCGGTGTCATGTACTTGGGATCGCTCGTTGAGATGGCGCCGCGCGATGAGTTGTTCAAGCAGCCGCTCCATCCGTATACACAAGCGTTGCTGTCGGCGATTCCAGTGCCGGATCCAACCAAGAAGCCGGAACGGATTGTGCTGCAGGGAGATATTCCGAGCCCGGCGAATCCGCCATCAGGCTGTAAGTTCCATACCCGTTGTCCGTTTGCCACAGATATTTGCAAACAAGCGGTGCCGGAATATCGCGATGTGGGCAGCAATCATTACGTTGCTTGTCATTTGGTATAATCATATATATGACAGATGATAGAAGAAAGACTGCAATGGTTGAGGCCGTTGCAGTCTTTTTTTAGGTTTATCTCTATGTGGCGTATGAGCTGCTATGAGGCGATATGCTTGGCTGATGGGCCGTACCACAGCTTCGATTTCTCGAAATCGGATTTCAGAACCTTCTTAACAAGAAATGCTCCTATGAGAAGCCCGATGCCGTCTGTCTGTTGATTATAGCTTAGCTCCTTTCTCCCCGTGTCTCAGATTTCAAATAGCAGGGAGCAGACTTACTCCGTCCGCAAAAGATTCTATCCGTATCCCACTTTCCCGCAGTGCCTGAAGGGATAGTTTGCAGCACGTTCCTGATGGATTGGGAGAGTGACGTGAGGATAGGAATGACAAGGTATGAACTACGTTACTGTGAACAATAATCTCCTTTCAGCAAATGAGCAGCGACGATATCGGACATGAAGTCCATGAAATCAAATGCATCATTTGCATATTCCGTCCGTACGAATTGCATGCCGCATTGCTCCGCCACTTGCTTCGCTTCTTCGCCAATATCATGGTACACTTCGATATTATCTGTCAACGACGTCAATTCGCAGACTACGACCGCTTGACAGCCGTCGGCTGCTGCCTGCTGAATAACATCCTTAATATCAGGACCGAGCCATCGCTGTGGTGCTGGCATGCCGCTCCGATAGGCGATATCCCAGTGGCCGATTTCTGCCTGTTCCGCAATCAGGCGGGCTAAGCGGCAATACTGCGCAATAAAGGCTTTATGTGCGGTTGGCAGTCCGGGCTTGCTATGAACCGTGAAGATGACCCGTGCTGTCGGCATGCTTGCCGAAGGCAGCCAGCGATAGGCATCCTGCACACGTCGAGCAATTAGCCTGATGAAGGCCGGATGCTCTTGCCAATCGGCTACGACGCTAATCTGCAGGGAGCTGCCTGCGGCGGCAATTGCTTTTTTCGCTTCCTGTACATACGTACCAGTGCCAGTCGGCGTGCAGAACGGCGTGAGGTGCAGCATGGCTAACTGATTGATGCCATCATGTACGGCTTGGTTTACCGCTTCGGGAACGAATGGGTTCGAATGCTTACAGCCGATATAGACGGGGATTGTGGTTCCGCATTTCGTTCCGATCAGCCGTGATAGGGCATCCGCTTGCCTCCTGGAAACCGCATGAAGCGGATCGCATACGCCAGTCTGCTTGTATCGCTCGACCCCTTGAATTAGGGTGTCCGCTGAAGGCTTATGTCCGTGAAGAATATGCTCGTACAGTGCCGGCACATCGTCAATGGACGAGCATGCGCCATAGGCTGTCAATAGAACGGCTCGTTGCGCCCGTTCTGCTCTCTTCGTCGAAGCCTCTTCATGCACGGGATATGGGGAAGGCTCCGCCTGATGGACGAATCTATGTTGCTCGTTCATCGTGTCTTCTCGCCTTCATCCCATAAGTCAGGATGAAGCCACGCTGACATTTCCATCAATCCATCTACTGTATAACGGTTAGGCGCTAGCAGATGTTTGGCTTTCATCGTTGTGATGCGGCCATTCTTCACTGCAGTCAGCGTCTTCCATGACGGCTGCGATTTCAATTCAGACAGCCACTCTTCTCCCGTGCCGTCCCAATCTCCAAGCACAATATAATCGGGATCGATTTTAATCAAGTCTTCGCTAGAAGCTTTGGTCGATTTATTGATTCCAAGGGCAGCGGCTGCTGGCTCAGCTCCGGCAAGGCGAATCATTTCATAGGCAATATTGCCTGGACCGATGACGTATGGACCGGTATTCGGACCAACAGGTGATAATACGAGCACGGTTGGCTTAGTGGTGAGTGCTGACGTGCGTTCGGCGACTTCATTTAATTTATCTTTGATTTCTTTCCCGATGCTGTCGGCTTTCTCTGGCGCCCCTACCGCTTCACCAATCGTGTGGAAATTAGCGATCAACTCATCAAAGGTGCCCCATTGCTCAAAGGTAACCACCTTAACGCCGGCTTGCTGCAGCAATTGCTCGGCATCGCTCTCGCTATTATGCAGCTTCGTAATGAGTACGAGATCCGGGTTGAAGGAAAGGATGCCCTCCGGGTCGAGGCCTGTAGCTCCGCTAACTTGGCCGGCAACCTGCTTGCCGCTCTCATGGTTGGACGCCAAGAAAGGGTTGGTAATGCTCTTCGGCACAGTTACCACCTGTTCCGGCGCGACGATTTCCAGCACAGCGTCGGCAGTATCCAGAGAAACAGGAGCCACTCTCAATGCTTCCGCTGACACGGCTGCCTTCTGGACCGCAGCGGTTTCTGGCGGGGAAGGTTCGGATGAGGCCGTGCGAGAATCGTTAGATATAATGTTAGTTATAGCTGCTGCTGCACCGATGATGACGATGAGTACTGCGCATAAAAGATATCGTTTCCGTTTTCTTTGTGTTTTTGCGTTCATTCGTTAATTCCTCCATGTTGTTCTTAGTAGTTGAAGTTATAATTGGCAATCGATTCTTCATGATCAAAGGCGATGACAGACAATCCCTTCGTATCGGGCTCCTTGCGTATGACGGCGTGAATACCATATACGGCATGCAATGCTGCCGTCGTCAGCACTTCGTCCGGTCGGCCGCTAGCTTCAACCCGTCCATCGTTTAAAAGCAGCAGCCGATCGCAATACCTGGAAGCGAGCGACAAGTCGTGCAAGGAAGCGACCACGGTAAAGCTTTTCCCGGCAAGTTGCCGTAGCAGGGACAGCGTCCGCAGTTGATGGCGGATGTCGAGCGCGGATATCGGCTCATCCAGCAGCAGCAGCTGCGGCTCTTGCGCCAACGCTTTGGCGATGAACGCCAGCTGTCGCTGTCCGCCAGAGCAGGCGTGGATGTAACGGTCCCGCAATGCGTCGATTCCGCACTGGCGCATGGCCCGTTCCGCGCACTGGATATCCGCTGCGGACAAGCTCCGGAATAGCGACCGATAGGGATGGCGTCCCATCGTAACAATCTGCTCGATCGTGAAATCGGCATCGATAGAGCAGTCTTGCGGGACATAGCCGATGATTCGCGCACGCTCCTTGGCAGAATAGGCGGAATAAGGCCGACTCAAGAGCATGAGCCGCCCTTGTTCCGGCTGCAGCAGACCGCACAGCATGCGGAGCAGGGTGGACTTGCCGCTCCCGTTCGGACCGATAATGCCGAGAAAGGAGCCGGGATGCAGGTGCAGCGAAACGCCGTTAATAATCGGTCGACCGTCGATGGAGCAGGTTAACCGCTCGGCTTCCAGCAGCATGTCCGTCCTCTGATTGATGCTCATACGGATACCTCCTTTCGTTTGCGCAGCAGCATTATCATGAATAGCGGCGCGCCAATGCAAGCACAGACGACTCCGACTTGTAGCGTAATCGGCTGCAGCACCATTCTTGACGCGAGATCCGCAAGAACAAGAAACGCTGCTCCGAATATGGCGCTGAGCGGAAGCAAATATCGATGGTCGGCGCCGGCGATCAAACGGACAAGATGCGGGATGACCAAACCGACGAAACCAATAATGCCGCTGACAGATACCGCCGTCCCGGTCAAGAACGATGCTAAGAGAAGGATTGCATAGCGTGCTCCCTGTACGGGAACACCGGATGCTTGCGCATGCTCATCACCAAGGAGCAGCAAGTTAAGCGTACGGCTGAACATATATAAGAGTGCGCCTGCGAGCGCAATCGGAAGGGCAATGATATGCACATGCTCCCAAGTTCTCGCCTCGAGCCCGCCCTGCAGCCAGAATACGATGCTTCGCAACTGCTGCTCATGGGGTGCGCTGGCGATAATGACGTTGATGACGGCTGACAAGAGCGCATTCATACCGATGCCAAGCAAGAGCAACGTCGTCACATTCGGCTTGCCGCTCGCCCGCCATATGGCAAGGATAAGCACTACCGCACCCAATGCGCCAGCAAAGGCAGCCAGAGGGAGCGCGAATGGAGAGTGTCTAGCGAAGCCGAATGCGATGCACAATACGGCACCGGCTGCCGCTCCGGATGATACACCGAGATACCCTGGCTCAACGAGAGGATTGCGAAATACACCTTGCATGGCGGCACCTGCTATCGACAGTCCGGCTCCAACAAATACGCCGGCAAGAACACGTGGCAGACGGATATCGGCGACAATCGTCAGATTGCGTTCTGAGACAGTGACATGGTCCAGCCACCCTGCTGCATGGAGCATTGCCGCGAACGTATCCGCAAAGGGTATCGAGACCGGACCGATGGAGCAGCTGGCAATGACGGACAACAGCAGCGTCAGCATCCCCGCGATAGTCAATGCGGTGATACGCAACCGCTTGAAGGTCAGTTTGCGCCGGGGGACGGATTCCTGATGTCCTTGAGCCGGCTTCATCGTGATGTTCATGTTGACCTCCTCTCCTAGTCTGAAAGAAAATTGATTTAACGCAAATAAGTTGCGTAAAGGAAACATTTATTACTATAGCGCAGGTAATTGTTGCCGTCAATGGCTCAATTCGTGCGCCTTTGGTGTTATAGGCAGCATTAAAGCTGTGAGATGAGGGGATTTTCCGGGTTTTAACCCGCCTCTTTTTCTGTTGCTGGATAAACGTTTATACCAATATGCCGTGATGGAATAGAGTGAAATATGGAGGTGGAAGCGGGATGCTTGTTTTTTGGGAAAAGGTGATTTTGCCCCTCTTGAATTGGGCCGGAGCAAAAAAAATCGTCGAAATCGGATCCGAATTCGGCGGGAACACTTACAATTTGCTCCATTACTGCAGTGCCACGAACGGTGAATTATTTGTCATTGACCCTGCCCCACAGTATGATGTGCATGAATACAAGCGCATGTATCTCAAACAATTCCATATGATACTGGATTACAGCTTGGAGATGTTGCCGCATTTGAACGGGTATGATTTCGTGCTCATTGACGGCGATCACAATTGGTACACCGTGTACAATGAATTGAAAATCATCGAGTCCATGGCTATGAAGACAGGGAAATTTCCGCTCGTTCTGCTTCATGATACGCAATGGCCGTATGGCAGAAGGGATATGTACTATTTTCCAGAGTCGATACCGCCGGCTTTCACGATTCCGTATGCGCAAAAAGGGATGGAGCAGGGCCGTTCCGAATTGGTGGAATCCGGCGGGGTCAACTGGATGTTGAACAATGCGATTTATGAAAATGGGGAGCGAAACGGCGTGCTGACTGCGATCGAGGACTTTTTGCAGCATACCCGGCTGCATCTCAGCTTCCACCAGCTTCATTCCCACAGTGGGTTGGGAATCATTACGACAAAAAATAGGTATTCCGATGAGCAAATCAAGACGATTCTGTCTGCCTCGCAATTATAAAAGCGCAGGAGTAAAAAACGGATGATGCGTTCTTATGGAGGTGGGAACGACTAATGAGTGCGTCTCCATTCGGGATCGCCATTCCCGTCATGAATCAAATGGAAGTGACAAGAAAATGTATCGCTTACATTCGCAGCCATTCCAGCGGGCAAATTCCGATATTGATTGTCGATAACGGCTCGCGCAACGAATATATGGATGAGCTTCGCTCGCTAAGTGATTACTACATCCGCAATGAAGAGAATATCGGCGTCATACAAGCGATGGATCAAGCGTGGCAGGTGCTCGATACCCCTTATATCATGTACCTTCATAACGATTTGTTCATTTTGGAACCGGAGTTTGATGTGAGGGTGAACCGGATATTGACGGAAGTCCCTTTTGTTGGGGCAGCCGGTTTTGGGGGAGGACACTCTGTAAATTGCGTCGGAGTAAGGACTTCATTTACAAGCAATCTGATTGATGCCGAGAGCCATGGCACGAGACTGCTCGAGGATTACGTTCCTTCGGTCGTTCTGGACGGGATGTGCTTAATTGTAAGAAAAGAGCTGATACAACAGATTGGCGGCTTTGTAAATCATTATTCGTTCCATCATTACTATGATATGGATATTTGTCTGGAAGCCATTTACCGAGGGTACAAAGTAATTACGATTGGCATCTCGATCGATCACCCGGGGAGCCGGACGGCCTCACAGCCAGAGTATGCGGCATGGCTTGGCAAGAAAGGCTTGACGGACGGGGACCTGTTCGAAATGAACCGCAATCGATTCATGTCTAAGTGGGGAGACCGGCAACATGTTGTCGTAGATTCACAATTCAACTATTATGATGCACACGGTCCCATTTACATGAAAACAACATAGACAAGAAAGCCAGTTCTGCACTGCAGCAGAACTGGCTTTCATTTATCGGGAAGCGCCTATTAAATCTTGAGAATTCCACCTTGGCTGGCGTTGGTGACCAGCTTGGAGTAACGCGCCAAGTAACCGGTCTTCACCTTCGGTTCAAAGCCCTTCCAATTCGCCCGGCGGCGTTCCAACTCTTCATCGGACACTTGCAGCTCAATTTTGCGATTGTTCAGGTCCAACTCGATAATATCTCCGTCTTCCACGAAAGCAATCGGCCCGCCTTCAGCCGCTTCTGGCGAGATGTGGCCGATGCTGATGCCACGGGATGCGCCCGAGAAACGTCCGTCCGTAATGAGACCGACCTTGGCTCCCAAGCCCATGCCGACAATTTGCGAAGTTGGCGCTAACATTTCAGGCATACCTGGACCGCCCTTCGGACCTTCGTAACGGATGACGACAACATGGCCTTCCTTCACTTTGCCGTTCGCGATGCCAGACAGCGCCTCATCTTGCGAATCGAAGCAAATGGCAGGACCGACGTGACGACCGCCGACGGATGGATCAACTGCGCCCACCTTCACGATGGCGCCTTCCGGCGCTAAGTTACCGAACAGGACTGCGAGTCCGCCGCGCTCGCTGTGCGGCTGGTCGAGCGTATGAAGGACTTCGGTGTTCTGAATGTCGCAGCCGGCTACGTTCTCGCGTAGTGTCTTGCCTGTAACCGTAATGCATTCGCCATGCAGTGCGCCATCCTTCTTGAACAGCTCGTTCAAGACAGCGCTCACGCCCCCGGCATCATGCACATCTTCAATGTGATAATCCGATGCTGGAGCGATCTTCGCCAAGTGCGGCACGCGTGCAGCTACCTCATTAATCCGCTCGATCGGATACTCAAAGCCAGCTTCTCTTGCAATTGCCAGCGTATGCAGAACGGTATTGGTCGATCCGCCCAGAGCCATATCAAGCGCAAAGGCATTGTCGATCGCCAGATCGGTTACGATATCACGCGGCTTAATGTCATCTTTAATAATATTCATCAATTGCTTCGCGGAACGTCTGACGAATTCGCGGCGTTCCGGTGACACGGCGAGTATGGTCCCGTTGCCCGGCAGGGCGATTCCGAGCGCTTCCGCCAAGCAGTTCATCGAGTTCGCTGTGAACATGCCTGAACAGGAACCGCAAGTCGGACAACCGAATTGCTCCAGCTCCTGCAAGCCTTCATCATCGAGCTTGCCAGCTTGATAGGCACCGACGCCTTCGAATACGCTTGACAAGGAGATGGAGCGTCCGGACGAGTCTTTGCCTGCCTTCATCGGTCCGCCGCTTACAAATACGGTCGGTATGTTGACCCGAAGCGCGCCCATAATCATGCCGGGCGTAATCTTGTCGCAGTTCGGGATGCAGACCATGCCGTCGAACCAGTGCGCAGATACGACCGTTTCCAGCGAATCCGCAATAAGCTCGCGGCTTGGCAAGGAGTAGCGCATACCGATGTGTCCCATTGCGATGCCGTCATCGACACCGATCGTATTGAACTCGAACGGCACGCCGCCCGCTTCGCGAATCGCTTCCTTGACGAGTTTACCGAACTCTTGCAAATGAACATGGCCCGGAATGATATCGATATAAGAGTTGCACACCGCAATAAACGGTTTATCAAAATCTTCTTCTTTAACGCCTGCAGCACGCAGCAAGCTGCGGTGAGGCGCACGATCAAAGCCCTTTTTAATCATGTCTGAGCGCATCTTTTTGGCTGTCATAAATGGTGAACCTCCGTCTCTCTTGCTCCCCGTTATGCGGGATGAATGGAATGTAAGCTTGCTTTCTTCAAAAGTACGCCAATGGGTATTTCTTAGAGTCTATCATAACTGCTCTGCTTTTTCTACCAACTTTAAACAAGCTTTGCACCGCATTCTGACAGGGAAAAACCGGAAAAGACAGCATCATTTCAGAGCTGAAAACGTATACATACTACGACATTATCCTCATTTCTGTCATGGAGGCATGGCGATGATAAAATCCCCCCATCCGTATGGGCAATACGCAGAACAGTGCGCCGGACTGCAAGCGCCGCTCGCTTGTCTCAACCTGGACTTGTTGGAGCAGAACGCGCAAGAAGTGCTAAGACGCGCAGGAGGCAAGCCGGTACGCATCGCCACGAAATCGATTCGCTCGCTTGAGGTGCTGCGCTATGTATCGAGACTGAGTCCGCGGTTTCAAGGCCTCATGTGCTATTCACCATGGGAGGCAGCCGCTCTGGCGCAGGCCGGCTTTGATGATGTGCTTCTGGGATATCCTACGATGGATGCCGCTGCATTATCAGAATTGGCCAAATACTCAGTGAGAGCGCATCACGTCACACTGATGGCGGACGGTCTAGAGCAGTTGCAGCTGGCTGAGACGATCGGGCGGCAGGAGGGCGCCTGCTTCGCGATATGTCTCGACGTCGATATGTCCTCCTCCTTATACGGCATCCATTTCGGTGTCCGCCGTTCGCCGCTCCGCACCGTTGAGGAGACGCTGCGGCTGGCGGAGTACATCCGCCGCTCCCCGTCGCTGAGGCTCAGAGGCGTGATGGGTTATGAAGCGCAGATGGCGGGAGTGGCGGATCGCGTGCCGGGCGCCACCATGATGAACACCATCGTTCGCCATCTGAAGCGGCGCTCGGGCAAGGACATTCAGGAGCGCCGCTCCCGCATCGTGCAGGCACTCTCCGCCGAAGGGCACGAGCTTGCCTTCGTGAATGGCGGCGGCACGGGGAGTCTGGGCTTTACCGCTGCGGATGCCAGCGTTACGGAAGTAACGGCAGGCTCTGCCTTTTTCAATCCGGCTTTGTTCGACCATTATGCAGGCTTGAGGCTGTACCCTGCCGCTTCGTTCGCGCTGCCTGTCGTGCGTATTCCGAAGCAAGGCATCTATACATGCTTCGGCGGCGGTTATGTAGCATCAGGGAAGGCGGGCAAGGATAAATATCCCCGGCCAATATGGCCGGAATGCGGAATATTGCTGCCGAACGAAGGAGCAGGCGAGGTGCAGACGCCTGTGCAGTATCCGGAGGCGGGCAGCGGCGTATCGCTTCAGACCGGGGATTGGATATGGTTCAGGCATGCGAAGGCCGGCGAACTATGCGAACGATTTCGGGAGCTTCATGTGGTGAAAGGCGGCGTCAGGATCGGAACGTGGTCAACTTATCGGGGAGAAGGGTGGTGCTTCGGATGAAATCAGCTTCACAACCGCTGCATTGGAGCAATTGGTCGGGAACCGTGCAGTGCGATCCAGAGCAAATGTTGCGCCCGGACACAGAAGAGGAGGTATCCGAACTCGTTCAAGCAGCTGCTCGCCAAGGAAAAACAGTGCGCATTATCGGATCGGGCCATTCGTTCACTCCGCTCGGCGAGACCTCAGAATGGATGGTTCAATTAGACCGGATGCAGGGCATCCGCGAGCTGAACGAAGCGGAAGGCACCGCGACCGTCTATGCGGGCACGAGGCTGAAGGATTTGGGAGAGCTGCTCTTTGCGAACGGATGGGCGCAGGAGAATCTGGGCGACATTAACCGTCAAACCATTGGCGGCGCTATCGGCACGGGCACGCATGGGACCGGAGCCAGATACGGCAGCTTGGCGACGCAGGCCGTACGGTTCAGAGCCGTGCTTGGGGATGGAAGCATCGTGAACGTGGATGCCAGCCATCCCGATTGGTTCAAAGCGATGCAAGTATCGCTCGGCGCCTTCGGCATCATTACGGAAGTGACGTTGCGCGTCGTGCCGGCCAAGCGCAAGCGCCTGACCAGCTTCCGCACGACGCTCGAAGAGACGCTGGCCCAGCTTAACGAGTGGCGGGATCAACATGAGCACTTTGAATTTTTCTGGTTTCCCCATACGTCGGGGTCACAGGTGAAGACGATGAATTCGACGGAAGAGGAGGTAACGCCGAACCGGCGTTGGAACGAGTGGAGCAAATACGTTGTGGAGAACGGGCTGTTCTGGGGCATGTCGGAAGCATGCCGTCTCATGCCTTCATTAAGCAAGCGTGTCAGCAGCGTATCCGCGCGCTTCGTGCCCGTGTTCGATGAGGTCGGTTACGGGCATCGGCTCTTCGTCACTCCAAGGCTCGTGAAGTTCAATGAGATGGAGTACAGTGTCCCGGCGGAAGCGATGCGCGGGGCGCTCCTCGATATTCAGCGCGCGGTGCAGAAGCACCGTTTCGCCGTTCACTTTCCGGTGGAGTGCCGTTATGTGCGGGGAGACGATATATGGTTGTCTCCGGCCTATGGCCGCGATTCAGCCTATATTGCGGTACATATGTATAAGGGGATGCCGTTTCAAGCGTATTTTCAGGAAATGGAGCGCATATTGCTTCATTACGGAGGCAGGCCGCATTGGGGCAAGTGGCATTCGCTTACGGCGGAGCAATTGCGCCCTCTTTATCCGAAGTGGGATCAGGCGATGACGATTCGCGGGCAATGCGATCCGGACGGCATCCTGATGAACCGCTACGTCAGGCGGGTGTTGGGGGAGTGACTGGCGATCTCCTTCTTCGATCTCCTTTGAATCCGAGTCATCCCTGCATAGTCTCGTCCTAATGACTTGGATTCAACAGTGACGGAAGCGGATATCCCCTTCACAACAAGCTGAGCCGCCCTAACATTGACAGGGCGGCTCATATATATTATCGAGCATGTCTTTATACCGACATGGATTTTATTTTCTTTGCGCTTGCCGGCTCATTCTTGTTATTCCGCGGTAAAACACGGATCGGCGCGTCCATGCGGCAATTTTGTCCCATTTCGGTTCAATAATCGGAGAGCAGCATTCCCGAACTTGAGGCTGCGCCAGCATAATTGCGCCCGCAACGGAAGCGGCAATTAACAGAGCCGTTTCAATCCCGGCGGAAATATGATTGTAGATGCCGGAATACACGACAAAGCGAATGACGATTCCATGAATCAAAAAGACGTAAAGTGTGCGTTGACCGAGAGCGGTGATGCCGTTGTTGCGTTTGGGCACCCATGCGAGGAAAGCGATGGAAGCGATGATTTCCAGTGCATAAATGCTAAGCCGCAGAACAGATGCCGTCCAGATGTTGCCCGTCCATCCCAGCTCGTGGAATGTCATGTTGTTCATCAGCCAGACTGGGTTGATCCGATTCGCCATCAAGTACAACGTAACGAGAATTCCAGCGGATAAGGCTGCCGCCAGCAGGCGGAGCGCCGGCGTAAATCGTGCACGGAATGCATCGAAATTGAAAGTGTAGCCAATGACGAAAAACGGCAAGTATATGACAGACCGCGAGATGCCAAGCCATGCGCCTTCTACAGGAAGAAATCCGACGAGCACGCCGAGCATGAGCGACAAGATGATCGGATGGCGGACCTGATAGCGTGTGAAGAGCATCATCATAAGCCGCCAGAATATATGCCCGACAAGGAACCACAGCAATAGATAGGGCATGAAGAAGGAATGCGTAATGCCCGGAACCCGGAACAAGAACACATCGAGCAGCGAATATATCGATTGGAAAATGACATACTGCAGGGCGATCTGCTTCAGAACGCGAATACCAGCCATACCGTTCAAGTTATGACGCGCGAAATAACCGGTCACAAAGACGAACAGAGGCATATGAAACGCATAAATCCATAGAAACAAAGCTTTGATTTCCGGCATGCCGCCAATAAGAGGCTCGATAGCATTGCCGACAAATACGCATACGATTAACAAAAAACGCAAGTTTAATGCAAACGTCTCTCCACTCCCATGTGACGTTACCGATGCATTTTCGGGGGCGGTTCGTGTCAACCAACGCTCCCACATGGTGTATGTCCCTCCCTACAACATCAACCAATCGGCTTCTTTGTATATTAGCCGAAATTTCTTGTTATTTACAATTTAAAGTTATCATAGCTTATCGGCATATATTGTGATTAAGGTCACAAAGACTGAGGCGAAAGCGCTGCGCACTTTTGACAGAATTGCGAACGTTGCCCCGTCGCCTTAGACAGGAGCTCATCCTTGAAGTAACATATCAACATAGGGGAAATGAAAGGGGATGCAGAACATGTCTACCGTGTCTGCCGATAGTCGCAGCCGTCGGCTCAAGCGTGTGCGTTCATACATACCGAATCAGCACGGAGCATGGGCCATGCTGATCGTGCCTTTTGTAGTCGGTATGTTTGCGAGCCGGCCTAACATGACACATGTATGGCTGTTTGTGGCCTGGCTGGCTGTGTACTGCGGTTCCTTTGCGTGCATGCAGTGGATAAAAACGAGGCGGATAACGGTTTATCTAGGCCCTATGCTGGTATACGGAGTTACTTTTGTGGTATCGGCCGTTGTCGTGGTCGCGCTTCGCCCCGATATTTGGTGGATGGGCGCGGTGATGCTGCCGTTGTTCGTTGTTAACTTGATGTTTGCTAAGCAGAAGAACGAGCGGCATCTAGTAAATGATTTCGTTGCCGTTTTGCAATTTTGCTGGATGCTTATCATTTCGTTCGAGATTGGCGGCGGCACGGACTGGAGCTTGGCTTGGCGCTTGTTTGCCGCTTGTGCGCTGTACTTTGTCGGTACTGTTTTTTATGTCAAGACGATGATTCGCGAAAAAGGAAATCCCGTATATTATGCATTATCGATCATCGTGCACCTGATTGCGGCATCCATTGTTGGACTATTGTTTCCAGCGTGGATTGCAGTGCCGTTTGCGCTGCTGTTCATCCGCGCGGTCTGGATGCCGAAGCAAGCCGTAACGGTGAAGCAGGTCGGCATTTCGGAGATTGGATTCAGTGCCGTCACCGCTTGTTCACTCATTGCATTGCTCTGATTGGCAAGGCTGTTCTACCTGAATTGGGGGAAGGGCCTTGTCTTTTTATCAATTGACGCTATGGCAAATATAGGATTATGATTAAGGACATGAACGATAGTGAACCAATGGGTTGTGGGGCGAAGGAGGTTGCGGCAACATGCAAGCGTTATCAAGGGGGATCGAACCAGAAGTAGTAACTTTTGGCGAGTCGATGGCGCTCTTTAGTTCTGCCGACACACGGGGGCTGGAGTATGCGCAGACGGTAGGAAAATCATTCGGTGGCGCCGAGAGCAATGTGGCTATCGGCTTGGCACGCTTAGGTCACCGTGCCGGTTGGTGCGGCCGGTTGGGGAAAGACCCGCTTGGCCTTCACATTTGGAAGGCGATTCGCGGGGAAGGCGTTGATGTCTCCCGGGCCGCACTTGTCGGCGATGCGCCGACCGGCCTGATGATGAGAGAGCTTGTGGCAGGCAAATCGTCCGTATACTACTATCGCAGAGGCTCCGCTGCAAGCCGTATGGCGCCGGAGCATTTGGATATGGAATATATAAGTTCCGCACGTATGCTGCACGTTACCGGCATTACATGCGCCTTGAGCGATAATAGTGCGGATACGGTGGCGGCTGCGGTTCGGTCGGCGAAGGCAGCGGGTGTGAAGGTATGCTTCGATCCGAATCTGCGGCTTAAGCTGTGGTCAATTGAAGAAGCGCGAGCACGTCTGCTTCCGCTGTCTCTCGAAGCGGATTATTTTATGCCAGGACTCGACGAACTGAAGCTGCTATACGATACAGAGGATGAAGCAGCGATCTTCAAGCGGCTCTCTGCTCTGCCGGGCATCAGCATCGTCAAAGGCGGGCAAGGCGAAAATTACGTCGTTCAAGGTTCACATATCGAGAAAGTCTCTTATGAACTGGTCGAGCATGTCGTGGATACGGTAGGTGCGGGAGATGCATTCTGCGCCGGATTTCTATCTGGAATATTGCGCGGCAGCACACCGGTCGAAGCCGTCTCGTTCGGCAATGTGATGGGAGCAATGGTCGTGCAAGCTTTCGGCGATTGGGAAGCCATGCCGACATGGGAGCAGGTGCAAGCATCGCTTACGAATGCGGTTCATATCGAGCGCTAATTCCGCAAGCTTGAGCTTGATCTGAATATCAGACTGCTCGAATTTCGTCTAGTTGTGGTTGTCATGCACATGGTTGTCGAACACAAGGTAAAAGTAAAGGTGTAAGTATGGGGAGGAGAGTCAACATGGAAAAAATTCGCGTTATCCAACAAATACACGAGCAAGGTGTTGTTGCCGTACTGCGTGGGAATTCGCCTGAAGAGGTCGTTGAAATGGCAGCACAGGCCATTGCCGGAGGCATTCGCGTCATTGAAGTGACGATGACGGTCCCAAATGCGCTGCAAGCAATTGAACAATTAAGACGGATGTACTCTTCGAAATCTTCCAATGTGGACCGCTTTGCGATTATTGGTGCTGGCACCGTGCTTGAGCCTACCACCGCGCGTGCCTGCATTTTGGCTGGATCCGAGTTCATCGTCGGTCCGTCGTTGAATGCGGATACAATCAAGATGTGCAATCTGTACCGTATTCCGGTCATGCCTGGCGTCATGACAATTGGCGAAGTGCAGGAAGCGCTTGAGCTGGGGGCGGATATCATCAAGCTGTTCCCAGGCAATTTATACGAGCCGTCCATTATCGGGACGATAAAGGGCCCAATGCCGCAAGCGAACATTATGCCGACTGGCGGGGTCAACGTGGCGAATCTCGGGGATTGGATTAGAGCGGGCGCCGTTGCCGTAGGCATCGGTTCAGACTTGACGAAGGAAGCGATAGCATCCGGCGACATGAGCTTGGTGCGCAAGAAGGCGGAGCAGTATATGGATGCGTACCGTCAGGCCAGATCGAAGCTGACGCTGCAGCCGCAATAGCGACAACAGCTCTTATGACCATAGGTTTATTAAGTTGTTAGATGAACCACACAACCTCCTCATTTCCATGAAGCGGCGATACCATGCAGCTATTCATTGTGGAAAGAGGAGGTTGTCTGTTTTGGTATGGTTTGCTTGTAGGAACAGATGAACCCGTGGTAAGGTGAAGAATAAGAAGGCGCTTTCAAGGAGCGATGATCAGCATGCCTTATCCGGAGCCTGCCCCACGCTTGCACAAGCGAATTCACTTGCTGTGGAAGCGGTTGATTTCGTTCATCCATCAATGTCTCAGACAGGTTACGATACGCCGCAGACTCACGACGACACTCGTTATTTTGGCGATTGTCCCCGTCTCCATCATGGGGGTATTCACGTTCACGCAGACGACGAAGGATGTGCGGGATAAGGTCAGTTACGCGTCCATCCAATTGCTGAATCAAGTGGCGAAAAATATTTATTACGTCAATCAGCGCTTCGAATCGCTGTCTGATTACATTATGTATGACAGTATGGTGCAGAAAGCGCTCATAGAGAAGGATCAGATTACGAGCTGGACGCAGCGCGTCGTCAATGAGCATATCAATGAGATGCTGGAGAAGCAATTTGAAATTTTAGCGGACATTAAGACACTGATGCTGTTCACCCCGGATGGTCAAGTATTTTACGATATTGGCTACAACCGGTTCCGTGAATCCGATCTTCAGGCGCTGTACCGCCAACTCGAAGCGCATACGGCTTCGAACCGTTCCCGGGAATTGTGGACGCACGTGAAGACGATAAACGGGGATAATTGCTTAGTATACGCCCGTCCCATCAACAACATGAACGATTGGAGCCAGCGGATTGGCTACATTGTCGTAGCAGTGGACGAATATTTATATTCGACCTTTACGTATGGCGATGTCACGATGGGACAAGGTTCCAGCTTGTTTATCATCAATACGGCAGGCAAGGTTATGTCGACGAGCGATTACAGGCTACAGGTCGGACAGTTCTATCCCGATCCGAGCTTCAAGGACCATCTGCAAGTGGACGCGGAACGATTGAACGGCGTATTCACGATGAACCGGTCGATTGATTCCACCGAGGAACCTTATTTATTTGTTTATACGTACAGTGTATTCAATGATTGGTTTTTGGTCGGTTCCATACCTTATAACTATTTGAATGAGGAAGCTTGGAAGCTGCAGCGTGATTTCATCATTATCTGTGGCGTGCTGCTTGCTCTGTCGCTTGTCATTACGCTCGTCATCTCCACGAGCATTACGGGGCCTTTGAAGCGTCTGACGGACGAGACCAAGAGGGTATCGATGGGACAGCTGGACAATCGGATTGTGGACAAAGGAAATGACGAGCTCGGCTTTCTCACGCACAAATTTAATGACATGGTCATTCAAATTAAAGATCTCATCGTGCGGACTGAGGAAGAGCAGCGGCTGAAGCGAGAGATAGAATTGCAAATGCTGCAAGCGCAAATTAACCCGCACTTTCTATTCAACACGTTGAACTCGTTAAAATGGACGGCAGCTTTAAGTCAGGCGGATAGCGTTAGCAACGGACTGGGCGCCTTGGCGGATCTGCTTCGACATACGATAGTGGATAAGAAGGAGCTTGTCACGCTGCGCGATGAATTCCGACAGCTGCGCAATTACGTCACGATTCAAAAAATGAGGTACGGGGAATTTGGCATCAATTTCGATGTTGATCCCGGGCTGTACGATATATACGTCATCAAATTTTTGCTGCAGCCGATCGTGGAGAACGCCATCATTCACGGGCTCGATACCGGGAAGGCGGAGCGGGTAATACGGATATCGGTTCGCCAGGTGAAAGTGTCTCAGTATATGAATACGCAGGGCGCGTTTGACACGGCTGCAGCGTCAAAGGCGATGAAGGACTCGCCAGTGCTGCAAATCCAAGTGAGTGATAACGGAAAGGGAATGGACGAAGAAACGCTGCGTTCCTTTTTCACAAAGCAGCCAAAATCCCACCAGCGTCTTGCGAATATCGGCGTTCATAACGTTCTTGAACGCATTCGCCTTCATTACGGTGATCCTTACGGTATGCAGGTCATGAGCAGGCTCGGCGAAGGAACGACGGTGACGTTCTGTTTGCCGCTCATCCTTTACATTTCGTCGGCGGAACAGGATTAGACATAAGCTACACGAAGAAGGTGACAGAACATGTATAAAGTGCTTATTGTTGATGACGAGTCCATCGTACGCATTGCGATGAAGACGATGATACCTTGGGAAGCGAACCATTTTCAATTGCTTGGCACAGCGGAGAACGGCCGGGCGGCTATGGCGGTCATTCAAGAAGAAGAGCCCGATATCGTCATTACCGACTTGAAAATGCCGGAAATGGACGGGCTTGAACTAATCCAGAATATTAAGGAGCGAGCGCATCGCTGCCGCATTATCGTGCTGAGCAACTATGGCGAATATGAAATGGTGCGTGAAGCAATGAAGCTCGGAGCGGAAGATTACTTGCTTAAAGTAACGCTTCAATCCGACGATCTGCTTGAGCTGATGCGGACGGTGAGCGAGCGAATCGAGAAGGAGCGGGAGCGAGAACGGGAGAACGTTCAGCTGCGTGTCGCCTTGAAAGAGAAGGAATCGAGAACGCGCAACGAGCTGTGGAAGGAGTGGCTTACGGACAGAGATGCCGCTCAGAATGAAGCGGCCTGGGTGAAGAAAGCCGAGCGGGCTGGCATCGGCCAGCATCTGAAGCAATGTGCCATGCTGCATATTACCGTAGATCGATATGAGCAGGCCATTACGGCAGGCAAGATCAAGGACAGGCACTTGCTTCGCTTTTCTATTCAAAATTTCGTAAGCGACGTACTAAGCGAATATAAGCATTACGAGTGGATAGAGCTGAATCATAAGGACTTCGTGGTGCTGCTTGCCGAAGACGGGTATACACGCGCGCTCATTCCCACATTGGCACGCCATATTCAGAAGACGCTTCATATGTATTTAAATGTAAATGTGACCGTCGTATACACGGACGCATTCTCGGCCTTTCCGAACTGGCGCGGGGAATGGCAGCGCTGTCATCATACCGGTGAGCTGGTGTTCTATATGGAAGATTCCGAATCGCTGGAAGATATCCCGTGTCTGCAGGCGGAAGAGATGGAGGCCGTGCAGCGTGAAACGAGTGAAAGCAAGGCGATGACTTCTGCCAAAATGGTGGAGTGCGGAAGCGGCGGAGACTGGGCAACATTGACGGCTTCTGTTGATTACTTGTTGGACGAGGCAAAAATAAATCGCATGCCGCCCAACGAGTTAAAGCGTCTGGCGGTAGATGTGATGAGGGAGATGAGGCTGGACATGAGCTTGGAGAATGAGCAGCTTCTGGCACGCATGCAGCAGTCCGAATCCTGCTATCAGCTGCGTGACAATTGGTATCGGGCCATCTCCGCCCTCGCCGAAGCACGCAATAACGATTTGGCCAGACAACGTCCGGAAATACGGGATGCCATTTTATTTATGAAGCGTAATTATCAGCACAAAATTACATTGGGCATGATCGCAAGCGAGGTAAAAATGAATGAAAGCTATCTATCCCGTCTGTTCAAACAGGAAACCGGACTCAACATGATGCAGTATTTGACGGACATCCGGATGGAGAAAGCGAAAGTGCTGCTGAAGGACCCGCAGGCGAAAGTGAAGGAGGTCGCGGCAATCGTCGGCATCGAAGACCCATTCTACTTCAATCGGCTGTTTCGCAAGACGTTCGGTGAAAGTCCTTCACATTTTAAGGAGAAGATGAGCAGGAATTCTATCGTTCCTGTCGAATAATATAGCGAAATATGTTATTTCCTTCTTCGACGCAATGAAACTCATGTAAGCGGTATATTTTACTCATACCAGCATACACATATTACACTCCATGCACTCTCTAACTTTAACGGAAGAGGGGCAAGTCTTCCGATATCATGCCCTTCCTCCCTTTCTACGACATCATGCGACATCCTATGCGCATGCTTAACCCTTCCTAATATGAACCGTGTCATTCCATCCATCAAGACGATCCTTTCTTTCAAACTTAAAAAGTTCAAATTTCACACGTTGGTCATGATACAAACACAATCAAGTGACAATTATCATACAGAATGACCTGCTCCGAGTTTACCATTTTGTCATAACGTTACAATTTGGCTCGACCTGTCTTCATGACAGCTTATCATAATGACAATCGTCCTGCCTCGCGGTGCATATCACCATTCGGTATCAGGAGTTAGGAAAGGAGTAACTTTATGGTCACTTTGCCAAAAGTAAACGCACTTGGTTTCTTTGAGATCCGGTTGGAATCCATTGGAGGACTCGGCGCGAATTTGGCTGGAAAAATGTTGGCGGAAGCCGGAGTAAATGGAAGTGGATTGAACGGTGTCAGCTTCTCTTCCTACGGTTCGGAGAAGAAAGGATCGCCGGTGAAGGCGCATATCCGATTTTGTATGCCTGAGACGCTCATCCGCGATACGACGCCGGTTGAACGTCCACACATCGTAGGTATATTCCATGAGTCGCTTCATAAGACAACGCATGTAACAAGCGGTATCTACGAAGACAGCCTCGTTCTCGTGAATTCGACGAAAACGCCGGAGGAATTGAAGGAGAAGCTGTGTCTCTCTGGAGGGAAAATTGCGGTCGTAGACGCTATCGGCATCGCTTTGGAGGAGAAGAACCGTGTCAATATGGCGATGTTAGGCGCCTTGTTCCGTCTGTGTGATTTCTTGGACGTAGAGCAGATGAAGAGCGTCATCCGCAAATCGCTGGAGAAGAAATATCCGAACGCGGTGCAGCCGGCGTTGAACACCTTCCAGCGCGGCTACGATGAAGTGAAGTTCCAGACGTTCGCCTTCCCGGAAGGCATTGAGCTGCCAGAGCCTGTACGTTGGGACACGCCGCTGCTTGGCTATGAGACACAGCCTATCGGCGGGATGGTCGTGAACCCGGGTAATTCAATCCTCAAAGATTTGAGCATCTCGCGTGCGGGAATGATGCCTCATTTCTTATCAGACAAGTGTATCCACTGCGCTGCGTGCGACAATGTCTGTCCTGATTATTGCTTCGTATGGGAAGAGAAGCCGGATAAGAAGGGACGGCCGCAGATGTTCCTGCAAGGCATTGATTACCAATACTGCAAAGGCTGCTTGAAGTGCGTCTATGCTTGTCCGACGGACGCGTTGTCCAGCGAGAGGGAAGAGGACGGATATGCGGATGAGCATCGCGTTCCGCATCTGTTCGATTTAGCCGCGCGCCAGTAAATAGAGTGAGGTTAAGGAGGATGAGGACCTGTGGCAATTGAGTATGAAAAGGAAATGAAGAGCGGGACAGTAGAGCAGCGCATGGTGTACGAATCGGGGAACGAAATGGCCGCTTACGCCGCCCACCAAATTAATTATCATATTATGGGCTACTATCCGATATCGCCGTCGACGGAAGTTGCGCAATTTCTCGACTTGATGAAAGCGAACGGACAGCACGATGTCAAGCTCATTCCGGCGGATGGAGAGCATGGTTCGGCAGGAATTTGCTACGGCGCATCGACGGCAGGCGGACGCGTATTCAATGCGACGAGCGCAAACGGATATATGTACATGCTTGAGCAGATGCCGGTGCAATCGGGCACTCGCTTCCCGATGGTCATGAACTTGGTATGCCGCTCAGTCTCAGGACCGCTCAACATTCACGGTGATCATTCGGATTTATATTTTGCGCTCAATACGGGTTGGCCAATCTTGCTCTGTCGTGATCCGCAAGCGGTATATGACATGAACATTATGGCAATTAAGCTGGCAGAGGATGCGGAGGTCCGTCTTCCGGTGCTCGTCGCGTTCGACGGCTATTTTACATCGCACCAGAAGCGCCGCGTGCAGACGTTCGCTCACCGGGAAGACGTTCACCAGTTCATCGGGGAGCAGCCGGTGCGCGGCTTCGCCGACACGCTTGATCGGCACAATCCGATTACGGTCGGGCCTTACATGAATGAGCCGGATTACATTAACAACTGTTATCAGCAGTCCATGGCCATGTATAAAGCCGGCGAGGTGTTCGACCGCATCCGCCAAGAATATGCCGAACTGACCGGACGCGATTATCCGATTCTTGATCTGTACCGGATGGAAGATGCAGAGGTCGCCGTGTTTTTGTTGAATTCGGCGGGAGAGATTATTAAGGACGTTGTCGATCAATTGCGGGCAATGGGAATTAAGGCAGGGGCTATATCGCCGAACATCATCCGTCCATTTCCGGCGAAGGAGATCGCCGAGGCGTTGGCGCATGTGAAAGCCGTTACGGTCGGCGACCGTGCGGATTCCTATGGCGGACACGGTGGAAATATGGTGAATGAAGTGAAGGCGGCGCTCTTGACACACGGCAACCGCGACACGATGATTATTAACCGAATTTACGGCTTGGGCGGTAAAGATTTCTATTCCGAGGACGGTCACGCTTTGTTCGAATGCGCCTTGGAGGCTGTGCAGAAGGGGCACGTGGAGAAGCCGTTCGATTATTACGGCCACACGCCAGGCGATGCGGCAACAACGCCTCAGCGGGTGCTGGAGCCGATGAAATATGAGGATTTGAAGACCGGGCTTATTACGGTCAAGCAGGATGAAGAGACAGGCAAGCTGAATGTCCGCATTCCGCCCTTGCGCCAATTGACGAAGAAGCCGAAGCGCATCGCCCCGGGACATGGCGCATGTCCGGGCTGCGGCATTTTCTCAGGCTTGGAGTTGTTCTTCAAAGGGATTGAAGGGGATATCGTGGCCCTCTTCCATACGGGCTGCGCAATGGTGGTGACGACGGGCTACCCGTATTCCGCTCATAAAGCAACTTATATTCACAACCTGTTCCAGAACGGAGCGGCAACCTTGTCCGGCGTCGTCGAAATGTTCTGGGAGCGCAAACGGAGAGGCGAGCTTGACGCATTGAATTTGCCGGACGACTTCACGTTCGTCATGATAACGGGCGACGGCGGCATGGATATCGGTATGGGCCCGGCCATTGGAGCCGCTCTGCGCAATCATAAAATGATTATTTTGGAATATGACAATGAAGGGTATATGAATACCGGTGCCCAATTGTCCTATTCGACACCGCTGGGGCACCGCACCTCGACTTCCAACGTAGGCACCGTACAGGCGGGCAAGATGTTCCATCATAAGGATACGGCGCAGATTATGGCTGCGACGAACATTCCTTACGTATTTACGGGCAGCGAGGCTTATCCCCAGGATTTGCTCAAGAAGGCAGCGAAGGCGCAGTGGTATGCCCAGAACGAAGGGCTGGTGTACGGCAAAATACTCATCACTTGTCCGCTGAACTGGCTGTCCGAGGATAAGATGGGCACGCAAATCGTAAATGCGGCCGTAGAATCCTGCTTCTTCCCGCTCTATGAGGTGGAGCGCGGTGTAACGAACATTACGTACAATCCGGAAGAGAAGAACAAGAAAATCCCGCTCTTGGATTGGCTTAATATGATGGGCAAGACGCGACATATGGCGAAGCCGGAAAATGCGGACACCCTTCATCGATTCGAGCATGAAGTGGATCGCCGGTGGAGCGCGTTGAAAGCGAAGCACGAGCATCCGGATTTATAAGGAACAAGGCAAACCTGTGAGGCATCTTCATTTCCTGAATGATGCTGCGCAGGTTTTTTTTTGTGAGCAAGGCAAGAGTCGTTAAAGTACTCTTTTGTTCACTCTCCCCATGATTCAGACTGAGCAAGGAACAGCCTAGAAACTGAAGGCAGTGGCTTATATGATAAGATGCGGGTGAGCTCATATTCTTTTTTTTGGAACACATTCTCAAAAATTCCTGTAAATGAAAAGAAAGTCTGATATGATCCCGGTAGTAGAGAGCAATTGACTTTTCCGACTGGTGACTTGATAGGGTTCTCGTTTTTCTGAATTAAGGGGCCTCGACAGAGGTTTTCTCATTAGGTCACCCTGCGCTATACTTAATTAAATAGCAATCGATGTAGAAAAGGGAGGAAAGCGAACATGATGCCAACCGGACATTCCGATTCAACACTACAAGCCCATGCGAATCAGCTGGCAGACTGGCTAAGCCGCAGCCGTTCCGTCGTCTTCTTCGGCGGCGCCGGCACTTCGACGGAGAGCGGAATTCCCGACTTTCGCTCCAGTGACGGTATTTTTGCGGATGATGAGACATTCCGCCACCCGCCGGAGGTCATATTAAGCCGGTCCTTTTTTGAACACGATCCGGACACGTTTTATCGTTTTTATCGAGCGAAAATGATTCATTCAGCGGCCAAGCCAAATGCGGCCCACCGTGTTCTGGCTCAGCTGGAGCAAGACGGCATCGTCAAGGCCGTGGTCACGCAGAACATCGACGGCTTGCACCAAGCGGCAGGCAGCGAAGAGGTGTGGGAGCTGCATGGCTCCATCCATCGCAACGAATGTACGAGTTGCCGGGCGAAATACGGACTGTACAGCGTGCTGCATAGCGAGAGCGCAATTCCGGCGTGCTCCGAGTGCGGCGGCATGCTGAAGCCGGACGTTGTGCTGTACGAAGAGCAGCTGCATGATGACGTAATCGCGCATGCCGTCGCGCGAATTCGTGAAGCGGATTTGCTCATCGTGGGCGGGACTTCGCTCACGGTGCAGCCGGCCGCCAGCTTTATCAGGCTGGCGGCCAAGGCGAAGCTCATCTTGATGAACCGGTCGGCAACGAGCGTGGACGCATATGCGGATGCAGTCTATCGCGAACCGATGGGTGCGCTGTTCGATGCAGCTTATAAGCAGCTACGAGGAAAAGGGGAATAAGAGCATGCGGATGATGGGGATTGACTTGGGTACGACGAATCGCAAAGTCGGCCTGTTTGACGAGACCGGAGAGCTGATTGGTCAAGTGAGCCGTCCGACGGAAACGGTTGATTCGAATGAAGGCTTTGTCACATATGATCCGGAAGCGCTGTGGAATGACGTGGCCACGATGATTCGGGAGCTGATGGCAGCTTACGGGACAGAGCCTGTCGCCTATATCGGCATTACAAGCATGGCGGAGAGCGGATTGCTCGTGAATCGCAGCACCGGAGCCGTGCAATCTCCGTTTCTGCCTTGGTTCGAGACATGCTCGGCCCCGCAGGCCGAGCGGATTCGCCGTGAAGGGACACCGCTAGAACTGTTCCAACGGACAGGGCTGCATTTATCCTTCAAGCATGGCTTAGCCAAGCTGCTCTGGCTGAAGGAACGTGATCCGGACATGTTCGACGATGCCGTGTGGCTGTCCGTATCCGGTTATATTGCTTACCGCTTGACGGGCGTGATGGCGTGCGACCCGACCCTCGCGACGCGCACATATGCTTACAGCATCCCGAATCAGGCGTGGGATAAGGAGTGGATTCGCCACTTCGGCTTGAACGAGGACGTATTTCCGGAAGTTCGTCCGAGCGGTGTTCCGCTTGGCTCCGTCACTGCGGCCACGGCTGCGGCGCTGCACCTGCCGGAAGGGGCGGCGGTAGCTATCGGCGGGCACGATCATGTATGTGCCGCACTGGCTGTCGGCGCCGTCGATCCCGGTGATGTGTATGTATCGATGGGGACGGCGGAGACGCTCGTCGGGACAATCGAGAAGAGGGCATTGGGCCAAGCTGAATTTGAAACGGGATTATCCTATGGCTTTCATGTCGTCCCAGGGTACCATTTCTGGATGGGAGGCAACGCTTCCTCCGGCGGTGCCGTGGAATGGATTCGACGGCAGTTGGCAGATGAGGCCTTATCCTACGAGCAGATTAAAGAACTGATGGTTGAGGTGAATGATGGGCCGGGCGAAGCGATGTTCTTCCCGTACTTATCGGGCAGCGGCGCGCCGTTCCCGAATTCACGCACACGGGCGGCATTGATCGGGCTTGCGCAATCCCATGGCAAGAAGGAATTGCTGCGCGCCGTCTTTGAAGGGACGGCCTATCAGCTTGAAATGATCCGGCAGAGCGCCGAACGGAACTCGGAGCATGCCATTCGCTTCATGCGGGCGGTTGGAGGCGGTACGAGACTGCCGGCATGGCTGCAGATGAAGGCGGACATTTCCAACATTACGCTCGTCGTGCCGCCGATTGAAGAAGCGACGATGCTGGGGGCGGCTTGTGCGGCCGCGCTTGGCGCTGGATATTACGGCAATGCCGAAGAGGTTCGGGTGGCGATGCAGAGCCGCGGTGTCGTGGAATATGCGCCGGATGCGGTGCGCCATGAGCGTTACCGTCAAGCATTCGAGGAGCGCTATGTTCCGATGGCAGCACATTTAAGAGGCTTATCATGACAGGTTCATAAGATCAATAAAGCCGCCTGTGGCCGATTAGCGCTGCAGGCGGCTTGTGCTTGTTCAGTTTTCTTTTTCAGCATGGACGACAGCTTCTCAACTCCGCGGCGCGATAATTCGGATATCGCGGCGACTTGCTCACTCCTACGAATGAATTGTACAGGGTGTATAATAAGCATGACCAATATCCTCTAAAATGCCTGTTCCTATTTGTTGCGTTTGCCGGGTTGATTTAGTTCCAGTGTGCTGTTTCTGTATATGGTGGGCGACTGTCCATAGAAACGCCGGAATTGCCGTGAGAAATAAAGTGCGTCAGGTATGCCGACAGAGGCGGCGATTTGCTCTATGGTCAGATTCGGACGTTCTCGCAGCAGCTGCCTTCCTTTGTCGATGCGCAGCTTCAAGAGAAAGGTGACTGGTGTCATCTCAGTGACGCGTTTAAAGATGCGAGACAAATAGGCACGGCTATAACCTAAGCTGTCCGCGATTTGCTCGATGGAAAGCGGATGTGCATATTGCGTTGACATCATTTGAATCATTTGTCGCACCGTCTGTTGAATTTCGGATTCTGGTCTGAGACGAACATCGTCACCAACACTGCGCTGATGATCCGCATAGTCCGCCATAATGAGATGGAGACAGCCGTGCGCGATTAAATCGGCAGACATGTCGCGCTGCTGATAAGCATGCCGAATGCGGTCCATCCATTGCGGAGCTTCACATTGCAAGCCTGCGCTGACGACCGGTCGCTGTGGCGTAAAGCCGGCAGCGCGCACGAGGGACGCGGCGCGTTCTCCCTTGAAGGCGATCCAGCGGTATTCCCATGGGGAACGGGCATCGGACGCGTAACTGACCAGTTCATTGGGCGCAATGAGAAAGGCGTCCCCGGGTCCGAGCGGATAGGACTTCGTCTCGGTTATAAATGTACCGTGACCATCCATAATATGATGCAGCAAAAAGTAGTCATACAGCTTGGGACCGAGTCTGTGGGACGGATGAGTCTGACTCTCGCCGGAGAACAGGACATGAATCCCTTCCCGTTCGATCAACATCGGATTGGAGGCTACGGAATAAGTTTCTTCCTTTTGCCATGCAGTCTGTGCCGGTTCATCGGCAGCATTCGGCCTGTTCAGGTCTTCTATGGAGTGTGTCATGCTCTCCCCCTTACGCTAACCGTTCTATCGATGTCTATTGTATCATGGAATTGAACCGAGGTCACATTTGTCTATATGATGTGCACATCGCTATATTACAGACTCCCACGTATTTCAGTATGATAAATGTATGAAGTGCAATTACGGAAACCTATCAGGTGCTCATGCAGTCTTGCCAGTGGATGCTTCCGAAGCGAGTTTGCTTGCGCAAACTTTTAACTGCGCTCCTCCTTCTTCGAGGGATGCTTCTGATGTAGTTTTCTTACGAAATCTTGTACTTCTCGGTGCTGAAAAGCTGCCTTTTTGAACACGAACTTATTAGGAGGTAAATTGTGATGGAAGCAAACGCATTGCTCTCACGATTCGAACAGGAATTTGGGACAAGTCAATTGCCGGTTCGTTTTTTCCATGCTCCAGGTCGGGTGAATCTGATTGGTGAACATATCGATTATAACGGAGGCTTCGTCCTTCCGGCTGCTTTGGAGTTCGGGACGACATTGCTGATTCGTCCGCGTGATGACGACATGATTCGCTTGGTCACGACCAATTTCGATTTTCAACGTAATGTAAATATAGCGGATATCAATCATGCGAAGAGCGGAGAGTGGACGGATTACCCGATCGGTGTCATGGTCGAGCTGGAAGAGTCCGGACGTGGCATGACGAACGGGTATGACTTGCTGTTCCACGGGGAAATTCCGAACGGAGCAGGACTGTCATCGTCTGCTTCATTGGAGGTCGTGACCGCTTATGCCTTGTTGATCCTGGAAAGGCATGGGATTGACCGTACGGATATCGCCGTATTGTCCCAACGGGCAGAGAATCGATTCGTTGGCGTCAATTGCGGTATTATGGACCAGTTCGCCGTAGCGAATGGCAAAGAAGGCCACGCCATTCTGCTCATGTGCGATACGCTGGAATTTACGCATGTGCCGTTCCGTACGGACGGTTATAAGTTGGTTATTGGCAATACGAACAAGCGCCGTGGACTGGTCGATTCCAAGTATAACGAGCGCCGTTCACAGTGCGATCAAGCGGTTCAGGCGTTACAGAGCGTGTTCTCTGATCTTGAATTGCTGGCACAGCTTAGCGCAGAACAGTATCAAGCGAATAAGCAAGCGATTGTCGATGAGACCGTACGCAGACGGGCGGAACATGTCATCGCGGAGAACGACCGTGTGCTGCAGTCGGTGGAGGCTCTCAAAGCGAACAAGCTGGAACGCTTCGGCGAGCTGATGATTGCTTCGCATGAATCGTTGCGCGACCTGTATGAGGTCAGCTGTGCCGAGCTTGACGTGATGGTGGAGGAGGCGCTGCAGGTGGAAGGGACGCTTGGCTCGCGCATGACAGGCGCCGGCTTCGGCGGCTGCACCGTATCCCTCGTGAGCGAAGCGGCGGTCGAACGCTTTATCGCACAGGTCGGTGAAGCATATGAGCAGCGTACCGGATTGAGAGCAGAGTTCTATGTATGCAACGTCGGTGACGGCGTACATGAGATAACAGAACAGATAGCTGCAATGAAGGGGGAGGCATAATCGATGGCTGTATTAGTAACAGGCGGTGCAGGCTATATCGGATCCCACACGGTAGCGGAATTGCTTGCGCGTGGGGAAGAGGTTGTTATTGTTGATTCATTAGAGACCGGGCATCGGACATCGGTGCTGGGTGGTGCGCTTCATGTCGGAGATATCCGTGACAAAGCCTTCTTGGAAGGCGTCTTCGGGCAGCATGACATCGATGCGGTCATACACTTTGCTGCTTACTCTCTAGTAGGAGAAAGCATGCAGAACCCAGCCAAATATTATGACAATAATGTGCATGGCACACTCGTGCTGCTGCAAGTGATGCAGCAATTCGGCGTGAAGCGCATCGTCTTCTCTTCGACAGCAGCGACGTACGGCGAACCGGAGCGGACGCCGATTGAAGAGACGGCCAAGACGAACCCGACGAACGTATACGGCGAGACGAAGCTGACGATGGAGCGGATGATGCGTTGGTTCGACGAGACGCACAGCTTGAAGTACGTGGCGCTTAGATACTTTAATGCGGCGGGAGCGCACGAGAGCGGGCTTATCGGCGAAGACCACTGTCCAGAGACGCACCTGGTGCCGATCGTATTGCAGACCGCGCTTGGCAAGCGAGACGAAATTGCTGTCTTCGGCAACGATTACCCGACAGAGGACGGCACTTGCATACGGGATTACATTCACGTAAGCGATTTGGCGGATGCCCACTTGTTGGCAGTGGACTACTTGCGGCAGGATGGTGAGAGCGACGTGTTCAATTTGGGTAGCGGCAATGGTTTCTCTGTCTTGGATGTCATTCACACGGCTGAACGCGTGACGGGACTGTCGATTCCGACGGTCATTCGCGAGCGTCGTGCCGGTGACCCTGCCGTGCTCATCGCCTCCGCCGACAAAGCGAAGTCGATTTTGGGCTGGAAGCCGAAGCGGGAGAACATGGAGATTATTATTCAGAGCGCATGGCGCTGGCATCAAGCGCATCCGAACGGATACGTGGAATAGGGAGGGGAAGGACGATGCAAGAGTCAGCCTTAACCGAGCGTGTTGCCTTGCAAATCGAAAGGTTGATTCGCTACGCGCTGCACAAAGATATGATTGCCACATCCGATCTGCCATATGTCCGCAATCAATTGCTCGATCTGTTCCATATTGCCGAACCTTGCGCAGGATACGAAAGCGACACATGGAGCGATATTCCAGATGAGCCCCAAGCGATGCTTGAAGACCTGCTCGATTATGCTTATGGCATCGGGATCATACCGGACAATACGGCAACCCGGCGCGACTTGCTTGATGCGAAGATTATGGGACTGCTAATGCCGCGTCCATCGGAAACGAATGCGCGCTTTGAGCAGCTGCGTGTGGAGAGCGGAATTGAGCGGGCGACCGATGACTTTTACGAGTTAAGCAGGAACTGCAATTACATTCGGGTGGACCGCGTCCGGAAAAATGAATACTGGCTTCATCACAGCGAATTCGGCGCTATGGAAATGACAATCAATCTGTCTAAGCCGGAGAAAAGTCCGCAGGAGATCGCGCAGGCAGGGCAGGCGTCCGTATCGGACTATCCGAAGTGTCTGCTCTGCTCCGATAATGTCGGATATGCGGGCCGGCTCAATCATCCGGCTCGTCAAAATTTGCGCGTCATACCGCTGCAATTGAATGAGGAACCGTGGTTCTTCCAATACTCGCCGTATGTATATTACAACGAGCACAGCATCATATTCCGCAAGGAACATGTTCCGATGACGTTGACTCGCAGCACCTTCAGCCGTCTGCTGGCGTTCACGGAGCAATTTCCGCATTACTTCATCGGATCGAATGCGGACCTGCCGATTGTAGGCGGCTCCATTCTGAGTCACGACCACTTTCAGGCGGGCAGACACACGTTTCCGATTGAGAGAGCGCCGATGGACGCGGAATTTACGCATTCTGCCTATCCGGGGGTGACGGCGGGCATCGTGCAGTGGCCGATGTCGGTGTTGCGTCTGCGATCCGATAATAAGGAGATGCTGCTGCAGTGTGCAGATGAGGTGTACGAGCAGTGGAAGTGCTACAGCGATCCTAGTGTAGAGCTGCTTGCTTCGACATCCGGATCTGACGGGGAAGTAAGGCATAATACGGTGACGCCGATCGTGCGGCGCCGCGGGGCGCAGTATGAGATGGATCTCGTGCTGCGGAACAACCGTACCAACGAGCAGCATCCGGAAGGCATCTTCCATCCGCACCGCCACCTCCACCACATCAAGAAAGAAAATATCGGTCTGATCGAAGTGATGGGGCTGGCAATACTCCCGGGCCGTCTGAAGCAGGAAACCGAACGAATGGCATCTGTGCTGACAGGTCAGGATGATTGGCAGACGCTGCGGCTCCAATTGGATGAGAAGGACGCTCTATATCCGCACGCCGCTTGGATTGAGGCGATGCTGGAGAATGCGGGCACGACGAATTCACAAGCAGAAGCGATAGACATCATCCGCAATGAAATTGGAACGAAATTCGTTGAAATTTTGGGGACTGCAGGTGTGTTCAAGCAGGACGGGCAAGGGCAGGAAGCGTTCCAGCGTTTTGTATCCAGAGCTGGATTTCAGAGTTGAATTATTGGGAGGCGAAATGATTGAATCACATAAGTGTCAATAAGATACAGCATGAACGTTTTGGAGAAAGTCTGAAGCTGGAGAACGGAACTTATTGTATGATTGTGCCGCTTACCTACGGCATTCGAATTATGCATCTAAGCTTAGCGGATGGTGAAAATGTCTTTTTTGAGGATATCGAAGGCAGCGTCCGTCAGGAGGGACCTGAATTTCATGCAATGGGCAGCGATGGATGGCTGCTGCGCGGCGGGCACCGTCTCTGGGCAAGCCCGGAAGCATATCCACGCACCTATGCGCCAGACGATAAGCCTATTGAGTATGTATTGACCGAATCGGGAGTCAAATTCATCTCACCGATCGAGCCGTGGACCCATATCAGCAAAGAAATTGAACTTCTTCTATCTGATGAAGAGATTACAATTCGCCACGTCATCACGAACAAAGGGCCATGGCCAATCGAGCTTGCGCCTTGGGCGATATCGGTCATGGCGCCGGGAGGCATTGCGGTCGCTCCACAGACGAAACGTGAAACCGGCTTCTTGCCGAACCGTTCGATCTCGTTGTGGCCGTATGCGAAGATGAACGACGAGCGCGTCACTTGGGGCGAGGAGTTGATAACGGTTCGTCAATCCTCCGAATTCCAACAGGCTTTTAAATTCGGGATGCACAATGAGGAAGGCTGGGCGGCGTATATCCGAAGCGGCGTTGCGTTTGAAAAGCGTTACGAGCCGCAGCAGGACGTCCATTACCCGGATTTCGGCAGCTCGTTCGAGCTATATACGAACGCTCACATGCTGGAGCTGGAAACATTGGGGCCGTTGGTCACGATCCAGCCGGAACAGACGGCGAGCCATACAGAATATTGGCGTCTCACCGCATGCCAAGATGCAGACGACTATATACGCCTCAGATCGGCAGCCCAATAAGCTTGCAATATTGCAGCACCCTCTCCATCCGGATAACGTTGAATCGGCTTTAATGCGAAGAAAATACCGGGAGGAGAGGGTATGTTTTTACCACTGAGATATGTTTAAGTTCTCTTCGGAAGGCCTCGATAGAGATTTTCTCATTCAATTGCCGGAATTGATACGAAAGGGTCTTTACAAGCGGATGGAAGGACGGTCATAATGAATCCGTGGGAATCATTGCTCACCAATGAAGGGAGAGATATTATGCGTATTCGGAAGTGGCTGGCACTCGGACTAGTTGCCATGCTCGTCGTGCTGACGGGTTGTCAATCGATCGGCGGGCTTGATGTTGCGAAGGTACTGAAACAGCAGCTTGACGTCAAATCGGCTGAATCCAAGAGTACCGTTTCATTAAAGCTTGATCTCGCTGACAATGCGAAATTGAGCGATGAAGACAAGCAGATCATTCAATGGTTGAATGATGCGCAGATTACCATTGATGCGAAGACACAAGACATCACACATGTGTCAATGGAGGGCAAGCTGAAGCTGGCGGGCCAGGAAGTGCCGTTCAAATTAGGCAAGCAGGATACTGCTATGGCATTATGGGTGGAAGGAGCGAAATCACCACTTATTATTAGCGATCCTGGTTTGGTTGCAGGTATCGGCATGCTGCCGACGGATGAAGTGACGAAGCAAGCGCAATCCTTCATGAAATCGACGGTGGATTTGTTAGTCAAGCATGCCCCGAATCCGAAGCAAGCGGACGTATCGTCGGTGAACGAGCAAGTTGCAGGCGAATCCTTGTCGCTCAAGAAGCTGCACATGGAATTTACCGGGGAGGAATTGATTCCTTGGGTGAAAGAAACGTTGCAATCACTTTTGAAGGATGAAGCGGGATTGAAGGCATGGTTCCAAGAGATGGGCAAATTGTATGCGCCAATCATCACGGCAGGCATGGGACTGTCTCTCGGGGATGAATCCGGTCAGCTGGATTTCTTGAAAGACGGTGAAGTGCTCGGCTTGACGGCGTACAAGTGGGTCATGGAAAATGCTCCGAAATGGGTGGAAGAACTCGATGCCGCTTATGCCAAGCTCGTAAAAGAAACGCCAGAGCTGGCAACGGTGTTAGGACCGAATACGAAGCTGACGCTGGACTATTATGTAGACGGACAGTCTAATGTTCGCAAATCTTCCATACAGTTGAATGTGGCACTGCCTGCAGGCCAAGAAATCCCGTTAAAAGGCATTACATATTCGATCACATCGGAATTGAGCAACATCAATGGCAACGTGAAGGCGGATGTTATCGATACGGCGAATGCTGTGAAGATGGACGATCCGAACATGACGCCAGGAAAGTGGCTGAATCATTTCGATTCCAACTCGGTTGTATATAGCTGGTTGAAGGGAATGGGCATTACGAGCAAGATCGCAATGCTGCCTATGAAGAGCAGCGAATACGACGATTGGTTCTCTGACGATCCGCTTCCTTACAACAAAAACGGCAGCATGATGGCACCTCTTAGTGAAGTGGCGCAGCAATTCGATGCAGATTTGAAATATGACAGCAGCACGAAGCAAATCGCTATCATTGATGATATTACAGGCAACCGCATTGAAATGAAGCTGGGCAGCAAGGAAGCGACAGCCGGCGGGCAGGCAATGACACTGCCGGTTGCGCCGGAACTGAAGGACGGAATGATTTTCGCTCCACTTCGTTCGCTCGGCGACATGCTCAACTTTACGATTAAGTTCGAAGAGACAGAGTATGCCAGTTGGATTATGCTTGAGCGCAAATAAATAGACGCAGCACAAAGGAAGCCAAAGCTTGAACCGGATGGTTCGGGCTTTGGCTTGTTGCATTTGTAGAAGGGTTCTGACAAGAAGATTGCCTAGCAGGCGTTATTTATAACCAACTAAGCGGGACATTTCCTTCGTCATTTGCAGCAGCGCGCTGAGCCAGCGGTCTACATTCGGTTCCATTCGGTCACTTGGTCCGATGAGACTGATGGAGGCATTTACACTGCCATCGGCTTGATAGATCGGGGCAGCGATACCCGTAACACCGACATTGCGCATGTTGGAGCTAATCTCATAGCCACGGCTGCGAATGAGTTCGAGACGACTTCGTATTTCGCTAAGATCGGTGAGCGATTGTTCCGTAAACGCGGTAATTGGCTCTTCGAGTGCAGCATCCCACATTTCCTCCGGACTGAAGGCGAGAATAACGCGCGATGCGCTTGTCGCGTACAGCGGGAAGCGGCGGTACGCATCGATGATGAAGCGGATAGGCAAGGGAGAATCCAGCTTGTCCACATAGATGGCATCACGATGGTCACGAATGCAAAGACAGACGGATTCTTTCGTCAATTCAGCCAACTGCTGCAAATAAGACCTTGAGAAGCTGACCCAATCATCATCATGCTTTACTTTGTTGCCCAGCTCCAGAAGGGTATATCCGAGCGAGTACAGCTTCGTTTGCGGATTCTGCTTGATGAATCCTTCGCTTTCAAGCGTCGACAGCATTTTATGCACGGCCCCTTTGGACCACTGCAGTTCCTTGCTTAGGTCGGTGACGCCCCATTCTTTGTTGCCGTTAATAAATACTTTAAGCAGCGTACAGCATTTCTGTACGGAAGTCAGATAGTGTTCCATACCCTCTCTCTCCCTACCCTGCATCTCAATAGAGTTTGTTCAAAAAGGTTCCTTTTCGAACACGCACCAATATGCAAACAAAACGATGATTGCAAATATGTTTTCCGTAAGACATCGAAAATTCACGAATGTGTTCAATATTTTTCCTGATAAGTGATTAAAATGTGACAAAATTCATGGTATCTGTATTGAACATACCAAATCGCTGTGCTAAAATCAAACCAATATTCACCATTCATAAACAGTGTTCACTATATGTGAACGAATTAGGGAGGAAAATAATGAAGGTACGTCGTTGGGCTTCCTTGATATTGGCTTTGACGTTAGCAGGAACTTTGTTGGCAGCTTGCGGAGAATCGGTTTCAACCCAAACTAATGGAAGCGATTCCAATTCAACTGCGATTGCAGGCGAACTGATTGTTGCGGGAAATGGCGCGACGGTCGAAGCCTTGATGAAGGATGAAATTTTTAAGAAGTTCAATGACAAATACCCAGAGGTCAAGCTGTCATATGTGTCGGGCGTGTCGACTGATATTGTAGCGAAAGTCACTGCCCAGCAAGGCTCGCCGCAAATAGACGTCGCCGTCATCGAGGGAGGTGAACAAGAGGCGGGACGCGCAAAAGGGTTGTGGGAAACACTTGACTCGAGCCAAATTCCGAATATGTCCAAGGTTGACGAATCATTAAAGGTGAACGAGAACAGCGGCGTAACCGTCAACTTTACCCCAATGGGTATTTCGTATAATGCCAAGCTTGTACGGGAAAAAGGGCTGCCTGTCCCTGAATCATGGAATGACCTGGCTCGTCCGGAGATGAAGGGAAATATTACGCTGACGGAAATGTCCAGCAATTTCGGACGATCCGCTACCATTATGCTTGCTTATGCCAATGGCGGATCCGAGAAAGACATGACCGCAGGGTTCGATAAACTGAAAACGATTGCCGGGTATATGCCGACCTTTGCGAAGACGGCCGCCCAGCTGCAGCAAAATTTGCAAAATCATACATCCGTATATACAGCATGGACGATGGCGCGCAGCGTTGTGCAGAAGGATCAAGGTGTGGAGCTTGAATTCGTTATTCCGCAGGAAGGGGCAAATATCGTGCCGAACGTTGCCTCTTTGGTGAAAGGCGCCAAGCATCCGGAGGCTGCAAAAGCGTTCATTGATTTCCTGTTGACGGAGGATGTCCAGATTTTGTACGCGACCAAGCTGTATTATAATACGGCCGTCGATGTGAAATTGCCGGAGGACACGGGGAAGCTGCTTGATTTCGACAAGAGCAAAATTGTCGCACTTGATTATGAAGTCATCAGCCAAAAAATGAAAGAATGGCTAGATACGTTTAATAAAGAAGTAGCACCTCAGGTCGGCAAACAATAATTCGTGTTCAAAAGAGACTTTTTTGAGCAACCATTCATGGCGAATACTTATCGGAGCGGAGGCATGTTCATGACACAATATGACGTAGAACTGCAGGGCGTGCACAAGCGCTTTGGAGGAACGGCCGTCGTTGACAATTTCAACTTGCAGGTGGAACGGGGAGAGTGTGTCACATTCCTCGGTCCTTCAGGCTGCGGGAAGACGACGACTTTAAATATGATCGCTGGCTTCCTAGAACCGGATGGAGGGGAACTGCGCATTAAAGGCAAATCGATGAATGGGGTCCCTGCGAACAAGCGCGATCTCGGCATGGTGTTCCAGACCTATTCGTTGTTCCCGCATATGACCGTGGAAGAGAATGTCGCTTACGGTCTGAAGCTGAGAAAGACGTCCAAGCGTGATATGCAGGTACGCGTGCGCAAGGTGCTCGAACTGGTGAAGCTGCCGCATGTAGCCGATCGTTATCCGAAGCAGCTATCCGGCGGACAGCGTCAGCGTATTGCGATTGCCCGGGCGCTGGTGACAGAACCGTCGTTGCTCTTGCTTGACGAGCCACTCAGCAACTTAGATGCGAAGCTGCGGGAAGAATTGCGCGAGGAGCTGAAGCGGCTGCAGCAGGAGATTGGGGTAACGACTATTTTCGTCACGCATGATCAGGAAGAAGCAATGTACTTATCCGACCGTATCGTCGTCTTGGACCACGGGAAGGTGGAGCAAATTGGTGCGCCAGAGGACATATACCATTCCCCAGCGTCCGCATTTGTGCACGAGTTTATTGGGAAATCAAATCGATTTGAGGCGGTCGTCACCTCCCAGTCAAACGGCATGGGGGCGCTCGTGACGACAAACGGCATCACATTGAAGGCGGAGCAACATATGTATTCGTTCCAGGAAGGGGAGCGGGTGTCGGCTTATATCCGCCCCGAGCATATCCGAATGGCTGCAGCTCATGAGGAACGCGATGCCAAGGCTGGCCTTGGTGAAGACAATACAGTCTTTGGCACGGTTCGCCTCATCTCTTTCCTCGGATCCTATGGCGAGCTTATCGTCGACGTGGAGGGAACTCCGGTTACCGTTCGTACGCATACGCTGCGCCGTCAGGCGGGGTTTGGCGAAGGGGAGCGCATCAAGCTCATATGGGATGCCCATGACGTCAGCGTCTTTTCGTGGAAGGAGGAGTAAGCGATGTCCAAGCTTGCGCGCAACAAAGTGTGGGCAGCGCTGCTGCTGCTCGTCCCGAGCTTCATTATTATCTTCGGCGTGTTCGTGCTGCCGATGCTATACATGCTAATGATTAGCGTTCGTGAAGACGGAGGAACGGGAGCGTGGACAGCTGCTCAGTATAAGCTCTTTTTTCAAGACCCCTATTATATTGAAGTGTTATGGCGCACGGTCAGGCTTAGCTTGTGGACGGTGCTGGCTTGCCTTATTCTTGGTTACCCTGTGGCGATGTATATGGCGAGAGCAACGCCCAAGATGCGCGGTTTCATTACTTTTCTTATTTTATCGCCGCACTTAATCAGTGTTGTCATACGCAACTTCGGCTGGGTCGTCATTTTGAGCGATAACGGCTTTATTAACAATACGTTATTGAAGCTTGGGCTTATCGATAAGCCGTTGCGCTTGCTTTACAATGAGCTCGGCGTCGTTATCGGGTTAACGGATTCCCTTATTGTCTACATGGTGCTGGCGGTGGCCACGAGCCTGTATGCGGTAGATGCTTCATTATATAAGGCGGCCGGAATCCTCGGGGCATCCAAGGCGCGCATGTTCTTCAGCGTGACCTTGCCGCTCAGCATGCCTGGCATCTTTGCGGGCACGACGCTCGTATTCAGTCTGGCAATGAGCGCGTTCGTGACACCGGCCCTTATGGGAGGCACTTCTGTAAAGGTCATGCCTGTCATCGCGTATGAGAAGATGATGGCTGCTTACGATTGGTCGCTTGGAGCGGCGCTTGCTTTCTTGCTGCTCGGTTCGACACTGGGGTTGGTTGCGTTCTTTACGAAGCTGGTCGAGACGAAGCGCCATAAGGAGGTGTTCTCATCATGATGAGGGAGTCAGGACGTTTCCGCCTCACCCCGCTTGGTCTAATTACGTTCTTTGTCGTGCTGATGGTCATCTCACCGCTGCTTATTATCGTTCCTACCTCGTTCACATCGACAGGTGTGCTGAGATTTCCGCCGGAAGGCTTTTCACTGCAATGGTATATCAAAATATTCGATCGACCCGAATTCGTCGATTCCTTCTGGTTCAGCTTGAAGCTGGCGGTGCTGGCCGCTGTCATTGCAACGCTCTTCGGCACGCTGGCTGCGTTGGCGCTTCACAAATACAGGCCGCCCGGCAGCGGTGCGATTAACGCTCTCTTGCTGTCGCCGCTAACGGTGCCTTCACTCATTATCGGGATTTCAGCACTCTTATTCTTTACACGGATCGGGCTCGCAGGAACGTTTACAGGACTTCTCTTATCTCATATACTCATTTCGGTGCCGTACGTAGTGCGGCTGGTGTTAACTGGACTCAGCTCCTTCGATTATACATTGGAACGAGCGGCTGCTATATTGGGCGCTCACCCGATACGCACCTTCTGGGACATTACGCTCCCGGTCATCCGGCCAGCGATCTTCTCCGGAATGGTGTTCGCCTTCTTAACTTCATTCGATAACGTGACGGTATCGCTCTTTCTCATTTCGCCGTCGACGACCACGCTGCCGATGGCGATATTCAACTATATGCAGGAGTCGCTGACTCCGCTTGTCGCTTCGATTTCATCCATCATGATTTTACTTAGTCTTATTTTTATTTTCATCTTAGAACGGGTATATGGATTAGACCGCTTATTCGGTTCCAATTCGCATTCCCATTAAGGCAGGTCGAGAACCTATGAATTTTGTATCGCAGCTCGAAAGTTGGTTGCCGGACATGGTCGCTCTCTTAGCGGAGAGTGTCAACATGGATTCACCGTCCACGGACAAGTTATTAACGGACCGGATGATCGGTTGGTATGCTGCACGCTGCAGCGAAGTTCTCCAAGCACGGGTAGAGCGCGTTCCGAACCGGCAATACGGAGATCGGTTGGCCGTTCGTGTAGGCAATGGTCCGAGGCAAGTTCTGCTGGTCGGCCATGCGGATACGGTATGGCCTGCTGGCGAGGCGAAGCTCAGGCCGTTCCGAATTGATGGGGATCGCGCTTTCGGTCCTGGCGTCTACGATATGAAGGCAGGTCTTATTCAAGCATTATTTGCATTAAAATTGCTGCAAATGACAAATAAACTTTCCCAACAGCTATCAATTGTGTTATTAATTAATAGTGATGAAGAAATTGGGAGTCCCACCTCCCGGCAATGGATCGAATCTTATGCGCGCAAGAGCGAGGCCGCCTTCGTGTTGGAGCCTCCCATGGAACCGTATGGAGCGGTAAAGACCGCCCGCAAAGGCAGCGGTCGCTTCCTGCTGTCCTTGGAAGGACGGTCAGCCCACGCCGGAGTCAACCCGGAGGCGGGCGTGTCCGCAGTAGAGGAGTTGGCGCGACAGATTATAAGATTGCATACTTGGTCCGAACCAAGCCGCGGCATTTATATCAACGTAGGTGTCGTAAACGGGGGCATCGGTGCGAATGTCATTGCAGATCGCGCGACGGCGGAAATTGATGTTCGCGTGCAGACGATGGACGATTTTCGGCATTTTGCAGCGAGAATGAACCATCTAACGCCCTTTCATCCCGAAGTTCGTATGCAAATGACTGGGGATATGAATCGCCCGCCGATGGAAAGAACGAAGCAAATCGAACGACTGTTCAATATCGCCCGCGGGGCTGCCTGGGATCAATTGAACCTTGATCTCGGTGAAACGAGCACGGGCGGAGTCAGTGATGGGAATTTTATTGCAGCATGCGGAACGCCGACATTGGACGGGCTTGGAGTCCGCGGAGACGGAGCACATTCATCGTCAGAATATATATGGCTTACAGAACTTCCGCGCAGAGCCGCATTGTTGGCTGGCATCTTAGAACGCTTATAAAGGATCTTACGCCAAGGGAGAGTGACGACAATGGCCAAGTCGTTAGGGTCAAGCACGAATATTATTATTCGTATGGAAATTGATAAAAATCAGTGCACATTTGCACAAGTTGCAGCAGCTATCGGTGAAGGCGGCGGTGACATTGTTGCGATTGACGTCATTCGCGGCACAGCGGCATCAACAGTTCGCGACATTACGGTGAACGTATATGACGGCAGCGTAGGCGATCGCATCGTCCAACATTTGAAGCAAGTGGAAGGCGTCAAAATCGTTAACGTATCGGACCAGACGTTCCTGCTTCATTTGGGCGGAAAAATTGAAATGCAGCCAAAGGTTCCGATCCGGAACCGCGATGATTTGTCGCGTGTCTATACCCCAGGTGTAGCACGTGTCTGTATGGCAATTCACGAGGATCCTTCTCGTGCCTATACGCTGACGATTAAGCGGGATACGGTTGCCGTCGTCTCAGACGGAACGGCCGTGCTCGGACTGGGCGATATCGGGGCGATGGCCGCGATGCCGGTCATGGAAGGGAAGGCGATGCTGTTCAAGCAATTCGCGAATGTCGACGCGTTCCCGATCTGTCTCGATACGCAGGATACGGAAGAGATTATCCGGACGATTCAAGCGATCGCACCAGCCTTCGGCGGCATCAACCTGGAGGATATTTCAGCACCGCGCTGTTTCGAGATCGAACAGCGTCTGAACGAGCTGCTTGACATCCCGGTCTTCCATGACGATCAGCACGGTACGGCTGTCGTCTTGCTTGCCGGTATTTTGAACTCGCTGCGCATCGTCGGCAAGCGGATAGAAGATTGCAAGATCATATTGTGCGGCATCGGCGCAGCTGGAATGGCATGTACGGAAATGCTAATGTCTGCTGGAGCGGTCAACGTTATCGGCGTCGATCGGCAAGGAGCGCTTAATCGGGATGAATTGTACGCGAACGAGGCTTGGAACCGTTTTGCGGCGAAGACGAATCCGAATGGTGAGCGCGGCATGCTGTCTGATGTCATTAAAGGGGCGGACGTGTTCATCGGCGTATCGGGTCCAGGTGTGTTGAAGAAGAAAGACGTATCTGCGATGGCGTCGGATCCGATCATATTCGCGATGGCGAACCCGACACCCGAAATCGATCCAGAGGAAATCGAAGGCATAGCCCGCATTATTGCGACTGGCCGCTCGGATTACCCGAATCAGATTAACAATGTGCTCTGCTTCCCAGGGTTGTTCCGTGGCGTGCTGGATTGCCGCGCCTCCAAAGTGACCGAGCGCATGAAGCTGGCGGCGGCCCATGCGATTGCGGAAGTGGTGTCCCCTGAAGAATTAAGTGAACTATATATTATTCCGAGCGTCTTTAACACGCAGGTCGTGTCCAAGGTTCGCGACGCGGTGGTGGATGCCGCGTATGCAGATGGTGTGGCTCGCCGGCGTGATTATCGAGACAGCACGAACAAAGGAGTATAGAGAGAGCAATCATGTTTGCGCTATTAAAAGACGAATCTTTGTTAGAAGCTTATCAAGAAGCGCTCCGCATGGAGTTGGAGCCTTCTTTCCTAGAGCTGCTGCGCATTGAAATCGAGAGCAGGAAGCAGGGCGGCAGCCATCTTCATCACACAACGCAATAAAGAAAAATTCACATTCGTGTGAAACATACATCCAACAAGCCATCTTTCGACAGCAGTGAAGAAAGATGGCTTTGTTTATATATGGAACAAGAAAGCTATAAAAACACCCATTTTTCACCTGAAAAATACCATAAATATCAAACGTTTATATTGACGAGACGGCATAAATATATACAATTATGTCAATGGCACGTTACTGGGTTCATGCTTTTGTGCGTTAAATCATAAAAGCGGTAATTGACCATCGGTGCGTCGCATTAGTGCAGGTTATAATTCAGCCCATATCGAGGGAGAAGAAAGGGGAAAGCAATTATGAAGTCAAGTCGTCATTTCGTTCTAGCGGGGATTCTTACGGTAATGATGCTGTTCACTGCAGCTTGCGGCGGCAGTGAAGCAACCAACGGAGGGGATGCAGGAGCCGGGAACTCGTCTACCGCAGTTGGTTCAGACACGAAAAAAGAAGCGGCAGGCAAAGTGAAAATCGGCGTAGCGCAGGTCGTAAACCATACGTCGCTTGATGAAGCATACAAAGGATTTCTTCAAGCGCTCAAGGATAACGGATATGTCGAAGGCGACAATCTGGAAATCGATTATCAGAACGCGCAGGGAGACAACTCGAATGCGGCAACGATAGCGCAGAAATTTGCTACGGGTGGCGTTGACCTTATATTAGGCATCGGCACCTCTGTGTCTCAAGCGGCGGCAAAGGAAGCGCAGGATATCCCGGTTCTGTTTACTGCTGTAACGGACCCGATTGGGGCAGGCTTGGTGAAGAGTATGGAGAGTCCGGGCGGTAACGTGACGGGAACGACCGACCTGCACCCGGAAGCGATTTCGAAGCTGATGGAGTTTATCAAGAACAATGTGAAGGACGTAACGGCGGTCGGCATATTAGCCAACGAAGGCGAGCAAAACACGATCGTGAACGTGACGCAAGCGGAGGAGGCGCTGACAAAGCTGGGCTTAACCGTTCATAAAGCGCCGGTCACGAACAGCTCTGAAGTGAAGCAGGCTGCCGAATCGCTTATTGGCAAGGTGCAGGCAATCTATGTGCCTTCCGACAATACGGTGGTCAGCGCATTAAGCGCTGCGGTTGGCGTAGCGAATGACAACAAAATTCCGCTGTTTGTGGCAGAGAAGGATTCGGTCAAGAACGGCGGTGTGGCATCCTATGGCTTTGAATATTTCGATCTTGGTTACACGACAGGCAAAATGGCAGTAGAAATATTGAAGGATGGCAAGAAGGCGTCGGATATCGCGGCCAAATTCCCTGAATCGCTTGATCTTGCCTTGAACTTGAAGGCTGCGGCAGCGCAAGGCTTTGAAGTGTCGGATGCGCTAAAACAAGAAGTGAAGCCAGATAACTTATTCGAATAAAAGCGATATCGCATCTGCCGAGGTACTGAGCGGAACGAAATGTATGGTCGGCAAGAACGGTCGGCAAGGTGACGGCACGTTGTCCGGTGAAGACGGATAATACGACCTGCATCATTGGAGGCCACTGAAAAAGTCCCTTAGTCCTGAAAGAGACCATTCTTCATTTTTTTGA
>NZ_JAJNBZ010000021.1:0-105200 GCF_021369635.1 Paenibacillus profundus
TGTTCGACACTCTCACTTTACCAAACGAAGCGGTGTTTTTCTATTTTCGTCAAGTGGATAATCCAATCGTTCTCAAATCCATGCAGTACGTGCTGTTAAGCTAATTTTGGCTCTGCGAAAGTTGAGTTATCAACAATTTTAGTGCCGGATGCGTATCCATGGTTGATATCAACGGATATATTTTTGGCCAACAGCGCTTTGGTCAGATACATGATTGAAGTTATCTTTTCATCCAAAGCGTAGTAGTTTTTTCCATTTCTATGTTCCCATACCGTTTTACCTACGGTGCCGTATAATCCAGAGTAAGCAAGCAAATCGGATGGCATGTCCACTTTCAATGGAGGTTCAAATGTTTTTTTAGGTAGGATCTCTTTAATGATGCCTTTGGTTCTTGTATATTCCAATAAAATATTAGATGCAAAAATACTATTGTAGGTAGAACTCCCTCCCGATGAAAGCACAGCTATAGAAATATCATGTTCGGGTAGGGTAGTCAAAGCAGCGTGATACATATACGTATCTCCACCTTTAAATAATGCGGTTATTCCGTAATCACTAAACGGTGCTAAACGGACGGCGTCCCAACCAAGACCATAATTAATGGTGTTTGTCTCTTCAGAAACCCACACTCCCTTTCTATACTCATGACTTTGCATGGTCTTTGCTGACTTCTCAGATAAAATATCCGTTCGATTCCCGATTAATACTTCAGTGAACTTACTTACTTCTTCGGCCGTGGAGTAGATGCCTCCTGTCCCAATGAGATTGGCATTCTCAACGGGTAAAGCCTGATCCATCCCAGGAAAATAAGTTTTTGTGAGCCTGTCTCTATCAAATGAATCACGTGGTGTTATGGTAGAGGTTAAATGAAGAGGCTTGCTGATATAGGTTTCAAGAAATTCGCTATAACTTAAACTGCTCACTCGTTCAATCAAGATTTCAAGCAGCTGAAAACCATTATTACAATATACCGAAGATTCGCCTGGGTTTGACTTTAAGCTTTCTGATTGTAATTTGACCAATAATTCATCATGATACCATTCTACAGGTAATATCTCTCTTAACACATTCTTTGCCATAGCAATCTGTAGAGGATCTTTCTGGTTGAGCATATACGTTATTTCTTGAAGATATTTATACTTGGAGAATGTGAATAATTAATACTGAAAAAGGCTGATTGGAATCCCAATCAGCCTTTTGCTAGTTACAACATAGTATAAAATGATTACTCTTCCAACTCCATCTCGAAATTCTCTATGAGAACGGATGGTTTAATATGTAATGCTTTGGCTAACGAGATAATGGTGAGTAAAGAGGGAGCCTTTTCTCCATTCTCCAGTTCACTAATATAAGACCGATCAACACGGGAATATAAACTGAGTTCGTCTTGGGTTAGTTGGTTCTCTTTTCGAATCTTCCGAAGAGCCCTTCCAAATGCGGGGAGTTCAATTAACTTCTTATTATTAGTTGCCAACTTTAAAACCCCTTATTTGATAGTTAAAGATAATCATATGTCTTTCTATAAGGTTATTTCAGTAGGTGGTAAGGAAATTCATCCCTGCATGTCGAATAAGTCATGAAACATTGAATAGACATGCTTACTCCGATTACGTCTATTCTGAATCGAAGTGTCAAAACCGTAAAAGGCTACATCTAGGATGATGAAACAGGGAATCTTTCTGCTCTGCAAATGAACCACTCACCAGGGCGCCCGTTCGCTTAACGAAAGAGCAGCAGAAAAAGAAAAAAGCTGAAACAGACAATTGTGAGTTCGGTTCCTCATGATGTAAAGCGCAGCTTTCCCTGAACCTCAATCTCACATGTAGCCCAATACCGTACCATTCGGTGGATAATCAGATGCAATTAGGGCTGAAAGCAGAGTTGTCATCTTGCGTCGCGACGACCAGGCTTAAAAGCGTGGGCCTTGCTCTTCCATGCAGTGAACAAGCCGATAAGGCTCAGTAGTGCAAGCGCCCAAGGGATGGTTCCTGCCCCCATGTGTTCCAGCAACAGTCCGCCAACAACGCCTCCCCCGGCAACCGCGAGGTTGAAGATTGTTACCAGCATCGACTGCGCCACATCAGCTCCCTCTCCAGCGGCATCCCCTATAGCTATCTGTAGTAACGTTGGTGCACCACCAAAAGTAAGGCCCCAAGCAGAAACGCCGAGATAGATGATTAACGGCGCTTCACTGGCGATTCCTAGTACCATTGAGGCCCCGGCGAACGCAGCAAGGCTAATAAGCGTCAGTACGCGAAGCCAGCCGTCAACGAACAGGCCAGTAACCCAAATCCCGACTACGGATGAGACGCCAAAGATCAACAGGACGAGGTCTAAATGGTTGGCGAGTCCAACATGGGCCATAAATGGCGCGATATAGGTGTAGAGGATGTTGTGCGCCAATATCCAAACAAAGATTACAAACAACACCGTGCGAACCCCGGGTGTCATAAAAATTTTGCGTACAGGCTGTCGTTGGTGCGTCGTTTGGCCAGGATGATTGGGAACCGCTACCAGCACCCATACGATCAGGACAAGCGCGAATGCGGACATGATCCCAAAAACGCCTCGCCAATCGAAAAAGGTTCCAAGCCAGGTGCCCAGCGGCACGCCTAAAGACAAAGCGACAGGTTGGCCCACCCCCACAATCGCCAAAGCGCGCCCCTGCAGATGATGCGGCACCATCCGCCGCGCATAGCCCGCAAGCAGTCCCCATGTCAAACCTGCGGCCATGCCGGCAACGAATCGTGCTGCCAGTGTCAGCGCATAGTTGGCGGACAATGCGGTTACGGTATTGAAGAGGAACAGTCCGCCAATCGCCAGCAGCAACACCTGTTTTCTGCGCCAACTGCGCGTCACGGCAATGAGCGGAATCGCTGCCACCACCGAGCCAAAGGCATAAAGCGTCACGAGTTGGCCCACCAGCGCCTCTGAGACGCCGAGGCCTCGACCGATTTGCGGCATCAAGCCTGCTGGCATCGTTTCCGTCATTATTGCGATGAAGCCTGCCATCGTAAACGCCAACAGCCGCCAAATGGGAAGTCGATCTGAATCTGCCTTAGGCGCATCTTGGAAGTCAGATGCAACCGATTTGTTGTTTTCGGACGTACTCATCGCTCTACTCTGACTAACCCGGATGCAGCCATATCCTTGTCACCATGCCCAGCTTCGAGAGCTCGCAGGAATCTCTGCAGCCCGGCAACCGTAGCATCCACTTGGATACCCGCCTGCTCAGCAGCTTCAACAACCAACTGCGCATCTTTGACCGCATTAGCGATAGAAAAGCTGGTTGTATAGTCATCCGCGAGGATGGATGAGGCCTTAAGCTGAAAGTATCCGCTATCCATCGGACCACCTTTAACGACATCCACTACAAGTGCTGGATCGATGCCGAGCCCCTTTGCGATCGCAAGACTTTCAGCGACACCATGCGTCAGTGCGAAAGCCCAACTGTTCAGTGCCAACTTGAGACGGCTGCTCGCTCCGATCCGATCGGAAACCCATATGGTACGTTTGCCGATGGCGTCAAAAATCGGTTGTACGTTGTCTCGCTCTTCGGTTGGTCCAGATGCGAGAATGACAAGTTGTCCCTGTTCCGCAGGCTGACGTGTACCTTGGAGAGGTGCGTCGTAAAACTTCAGTTCCCGCCGCTTCGCAAAGGCCGCCAGATCATCGATCGCCGTGATTCCGACCGTACTCATCTGAATCCAGATCGCCCCCTTGGACAAACCAGGCGCAGCGGATTCCATCGCGTCCAATACGACCGGTCCGTCCTTGAGAAGCGTAATAATAATGTCCGCCCCATCAACAGCTTCCCGGGGCGTATCAAACACATCAACACCGCATAATGCAAGCGCCTCCGCCTTGGCACGTGTCCGATTCCAAACACGCACGGCAAACAAATCTTTCTGCAAATTGCGCGCCACAGGCGCACCGATGATGCCGGTGCCAAGTACCGCGATCGTTTTTAATTGCTTTGAGTTTTTAGTATTTGACATTTCAAAACCTCCTATAGGTGAATGGAATCTGCACGCAGGACATGCATTGCGTCAGTCTAATTTGGAACAATCGTTACAAAACAGGAAAAAAAATTCCTGCATTGGATGCAGGTTATCAGAGCTGGATTACGATTTTGTGTCAAGGTCGTTCTTTAAAGTGCATCGATCGTTACATCGACCACATCAAGCAAGAGCTGTCGCCGATTTTGACCAAGACAGCCTTTGCTTAATACCCGCAGCCCTTGAATCGTGCTCAGCACAAACCGAGCGAGTGCGCGAGCGTTCTTGTTTGAAGCAATTTCACCGTTCTCTTGGGCGTGACAAAATACCCCGTACAATACCATCTCTAAATAATTATAATTTTGCGACACGATTACAGCTATCGCCTCATCATGACTTGCAAGCTCTAGCGCTGCGTTCGCAGTCATGCAGCCGAGCCCCTTTTCATCGCCGAGTTCTTCGTCAACGACGTCCATCAACAGCTGCCGGACCCGCTCTTTAACCGAACCGGGTTCAAAGAGCACCGCAATCTTCCGGGCTTTTAACTCCTGATACCGGCGAAGCGAGTGCTCATAAAGTTCATGCTTGCTTCCAAAGGCATTGTATATACTGCTACGGCCCAAGCTAGTACCTTCGACCAAATCTTGAATCGAGGTCGCGGAATAACCGCGTTGCCAAAAAACTTGCATGGCTGCGTCCACTATATCGTCAAGATCAAATTCTCTTGGGCGCAAGATAATCGCCTCCTGTTTTGTAATGATCGTTCTGTAATAGTATAGAAGCGCTTGCTTCAAAAGTCAAGGGCACCTTCATGTGAAAAAAGAATCCGCAGCAGGAAGAGAAGGAGGTTAAATCTATGTCAATTATTTAAGTAACTGCATTATGTTCTAGCCCAATCGTCCTGATAATTGAACCAAGCAAGAATCCTTGGGAACGAAGGATTTTTCACGGAACAGCACCTTTAGGCTATGATAAAGTAAAACCTGGGAAGCTTGTTCCAAATACTGAGACCGCACTATACAGGAGATCTAGTCCACGAGCGTTCGAAGGTTGATGGCAAGGATAAAATTCATCTTCAAAAGAAGGGATATAATAAACGGAAGAAAATTGACAAGGGCGATTGGATTATCGTCCCTAACCATCATGAACCTCTAGTTACTAGAGAACAGTTTAAAGCCGTTCATTAGAAGAGGCGAGAGATGGCTGATCGGATATATCGAGGCAGAGAGAAGAAGTCGTTATTCGCTAGATTGGCATTTTGTGAAGATTGCGGTAAAGGCATGAACTACAAGTATGACCGCAAAGGCTATGTCTGCGGAACTTATCAGAAAACAGGTGTTGAAAAATGCACTTCCCATTTCATCAATCAAATTGAATTGAAAGAGGCAGTATTAAATGACTTACGGCGAATGTCTAGCAATGTGTTGGATCAAAACTTACTGGTGCAAACTATTCTAAAACGAGCGAATGTGAAAGTTATGGATGATAAAAATGATTTAAATGAGGTAAATTTTATGGAGGGGTTAGGCTTTTGATTTTAGTACCTAGCTTTGATATAGTAAGCTAGTTAACGGGGTTAGTGGGAATTTAAATGATTGGGCCGCAGATTAACGATGGTGTATATTTCACTATGTTTGGTTAAATAACCGTGTGAAATGGATAAAACCAACCAAGGACGGGGAACTCTACATACAAACAATCATGGAGTGATTATATGAGTAAAGCTAAGGGTAAAGGTGGAACAGGTAGAGGAACGGACAAAAAGGGTTGGAATAGATGGCAAGCTAGTGAAAAGAGAGCAAAAAACAAACCAAAACCTTATAAAAGCAAAGGTGTTAAAAAAGCGGATGGCGCAAAGAGCCCAGCAGTAATAAAGGATAAAAGTGAAAAATCCGAAATATAGGACATCTTTACAACAAAAGTTGAATCAGAATCAGAAAAAACGGGATTTGAAGCAGAAGGAGATGGGATCGTTTGGATAATCAAGATGTGATAAGCGAATTACCTTCAAATTATGAGGAATTAAAAAAATCTGTGAATCGAACGTCTAATTGGAGAGAACGTTTAGATGCTGTTGAAGAGTTAGGTCAGTGGAAAAACAAACAAACAATCAATCTACTAACGTATAGAATGATTAGCGATGATGTGTATCAAGTTCAAGAGGCTGCTTTTCGTAAGCTCAAAGAAATTGGCGAAGATGTCCAATTGCCATCAAGGAAAAAAGGCGACTTGATTAAAGGAGTTACTAAAATCTTGTTGAGAATTAAGAAGAGTTTGCCAGAAGGTCATACGTATGAAGAGTTCAAAGAGAAGTTAAAAAAGATGAGAATTGATGTGTATGATACGTACGAAGGTGACAAGGGCGCTGACTTCGATAAATGGCTTGAAAACACGTGGGCATCGTTAGCGAAAAAGTAGTATGACTCAAAATGTCATGCTACAATAGCACTGAAAGGAGTGATTACATGGCAATAGAAATCAATGTTCAGGCAACACCGAATCCGAATGCAGTCAAGTTCAATACGAGTGAACGAATATTTGAAGGTCCCGCAAGTACATCTCTGAAAAGCGGTGCTGAAACAGATCATCCCTTGGCTCGTGCTCTGTTGAGCATCGAAGGTATCGATAATATTTTCGGGATTAATGATTTTGTCACGATCAGCAAGAAAGCGGATGCGGAATGGGATACGATTCTACCAAAAGTGGAAGAGGCTTTTAAAGTAGTATACTCCTGAATACGCAACAGTGATGAACACCTCCAAGAAATCGTGATGGGCAGCGATGTAGGGGGTGTTTTTTCTTTGGAATGGGATTGTTGAAAATGCAAATGCGATGAAATAAGTTGAGTTCAACTAGAGACAACATCACCGCAATAGAAAAACACCTCTTCGTCGCGTGAAGGAGTCAAGCAATCACCGCCTTACCGAAGAGGTGTCTTCTATATAAGTTACTAGGCTATCCGTTCTTATCCCCGAAATATTCTTGATACTGGCTTGGCGTGACGTGGGCGTACTTTTTGAAGATGCTAATAAAGTACTTGTAGTCGCTGAAGCCGATATCCTGCGCGATCGTATATACTTTGTTATCGCCTGATTTCAGTAAATCGATCGACTTTTGGATGCGATAGCGGTTGAGGAACTCATTGAACGTATAGCTTGTCTCTGCCTTGAATTTTTGATTCAAGTAATAGGCGCTTAAGTCAAGCTGCTCCACGAGGTCGTGAATGCTGATTTTCTTGGCATAGTTCTCCTGCACATAGGTGATCATTCGGGACACATATTTCGATGTCTTCGTTTCTTTCTCCAAAAATTTGCTGTTCAGAATCTCTTCTTTTTCTTGCGGATGATTGGAGATGATTTCATATTTGCGTATTAAGTCTACTTTTGCCTTGGCAGATTCCAGTGCTGCAATCAATTGGTCATCCTCTAATGGCTTCACTAGAAACTCGGTTACGCCTAACTGTAATGCTTGCTTGGCGAGATGAAATTCATTATAGCCGGAGATGATAATGCTGCTGAAGGTATGCTTCTGCAGTCCCTCTCGAATCATGGAGATGCCATCCATAATCGGCATGTTGATATCCGTAATGACAATATCCGGCTCAAGATCGCAGATTTTTTCATAGCCATCTTGTCCATTAAGCGCTTCTTTAATCACGATACAGTCGTATTTCAGCCAATCAATGCTGAACCGTATTCCCCTGCGGATCATATCTTCGTCTTCAACAAGCAGAACTTTAAACATCATTTCCACTCCCTTCGTAAGGAATTGTCAGTGTCACACAGGTGCCTTTTCCTTGCGTGCTGTCGATGTGGATGCCGGAGTCCTCGCCATAGAGAAGCACTAAACGGCGATGAACGTTGTATAACCCGATATGCTGTGTCGTGTTATTTTGGCTTTGCAAGAGTTGATTGACGTTCTGCAACGTTTCCTCATCCATGCCTTGCCCGTTATCGCAAACCTCCAGCATCAGCTTCCCGGCAGAAGGATAGATACGGATTTCAATAAGCACATTGCTTTGGTTCTGATAGCCATATTTGATAGCGTTTTCAATTATTGGTTGAAGCAAAAGCTTAGGGACATATATATCCTGGGTTTCCTCCGCTACTGAAATCCGGTACTCCAGTCGTTCATTGAATCGAATGTGCTGCAGCTTCAAATAATCCCGCACATAATTCATGTCATCCTTCAGCTGGACGCTGCGATCATTCCCGATACTGTATCGAAGCAGTCTCGATAGAATCATGACGATGTCCTGCGCTTGATTCGCGTCAATCTTAATCGCATAGCGCAAGGTCTCCAGCACGTTGAATATAAAATGCGGATGGAATTGGGATTGCAGCTGCTTCACTTCGATAATGGTGCGGAGCTCGGACAGCTCTTTATTTTTCTTCATCAAATCCTTTAACCGATCAAGCATCGCATTATACTCATCGCCGAGAATTTCGAACTCGTCATCCGTCTGGATGTCGACATAGCCATTGAAATTCCCTTCGCGCAGCTGTGCCAAAGCAAGAACTAATTTATCGATCGATTCGGAATTGCGAGCAGACATTTTGTTCGACAGGAAATGAATGATGACCCATAACAGCAGGCTGGCAGCAAGGACAAAGACAGACACCGTGTAGTAGGTGTATTGCTCGGACTTGTAGGAATTGAGCGTGATCACTTGAATGGGTGTGCCCGGTATGCGCTTGGAATACATGTAGTACGTCCCGTCGTTCAACAGTACATGCCCTTGAACGTCGAGCTTAGGGCTGAATTTGTTCAGCACGCCCTTGGTGACATTGCTGGTTGTGGCAATTATCGTGTTATGTTCGTCGGTGATCATCGCAATTTCATTGTTTTGTTCAAAAATAAGCTTCTGCATGTCGGATTCATACAGTTGATAGACGATATATCCTATTGTTCGCTTGTCCTTGACAATCGCTTTGCCGAATGTATAGCTCGTATCGCGATCATGCGAGTAACGGAAGCTGTTCATTTCGGTCAGTGTCTCGTTCGGTCTCTGATTGATCCGGTTAATGAGATTGCTGAAGGCAAAGTTGGAATACAGCGCATCCGGCGAATCGGAGCTAGCCCGGAAGATGCCATTCGTATCGACGATATGGAAGATGCTCTTGACCTTCTGGTTACTGTTGAATTCATAGAATTCGGAGTACACTTTATCACTGCCCAAATGCGTGGTCATATAGTTCATCACAGCAGGAGAGACGGCCATCCGATTGATTTCTTCGTTATATTGTTGAAATACCTCTGCCATGGAATGACTGATGGATTGGGCAGCCTCCGATGTTTTTTGAGTTAAGTTCATTCTTCCATTAATAATGGTGAAAATAAGAAATAATACGATTAAAATGGAAAACGGAATAACCGTGTAGAGTCGAAATAAGTGACGGGTTGACTCCTTGAAGTTACGAATCTTTTTTTGTTCCATGTCGCCCTCCACCTATGATAAGCCCTTTCAACACTATTATACTGACTCGCAGTTGACAGCTGATAATCCAAATACAACCAAGCCGGCCCTCATGCTGCAGGTACCGACTTGGATGTAGATGAATCTATTAAAAATACGGGTTCAAAAGCAACTTTTTAAAGTGAGACTTCTTTTTGTCCGGATAATCGAAGGAAGACGAGCAGCGATACGACCGTAATGACGGTAAGAATCGTGGACAGTGCTGCGGCAACGCCATAGTTCCCGCGAATGACCTCGGTATAAATGGCAACCGTAACGGTCTTCGTCTTGCCTGTATATAAGATGATAGAGGTACTTAATTCAGTAATGATGGTAATCCAGCTCAAAATTGCACCGGAGACCACGCCTGCCAGCATCATCGGCAGGGTAATCTTGAAGAACGTTTTCATCTGGGAAGCCCCCAGGCTGATGGCTGCTTCTTCAATCCCATCGTTAATCTGATGCAGAATGGCTGCACTCGATCGAATCGTATAAGGAAGACGCCGAATGACGAACGAGATGATCATGATGAGTGCGGTTCCGCTTATTGCCAGCGGCTTATTGTTGAACGTAATCAACAAGGCAATCCCTAGAATGGAGCCAGGCACGATATAAGGGAACATCGTGAAAATATCAAGTGTGTTCGTTAAAGCATTCTTTCTACGAACAGTTACATAAGCGATCAGAATCGCGAGCAGGATAATGACGACCAGCGACACGATGGCTAGGAAGAACGTGTTCGTAATGACGCCGCCGATATTATTGAAGGCATCCCGATAGCTTTGCAGCGAGAATCCGTCAACAAAGATTCGGCCGTTCGATTTCAGGAATGAAGTATAGATGACATATAGCTGCGGCAAAAGCGCGATTAACGTATACAGATAGATGACTGCATGTGCTGCTATGTTGCCGATTCCTTTTTTTTTCTTGGCTTCAATCGGGTGCAGCGCGCTCATCGTGAAGGCTTTGCGATTGGCCACGAATTTTTGCAGCAGGAAGATCGCGGTTGCGAACAATACGACAATGACGCTGATTGCGGCAGCAAAGCCGTCATCGCCGCCGACCTCACTGATGAATTCGTTAAAGATCAATACAGGGACTGTCTTGAACCCTTCACCAATCAGCATCGGCGTACCGAAATCGGCGAGTGCGCGCATGAATACGAGCAGACCGCCAGCGAGCAAGGTTGGCGTAATGAGCGGGAGCAGCACTTTGCGCATTTTGCTGAAGCCGCTATAGCCCATGCTTTCTGCTGCTTCCATTAGCGATTGATCCACATTCTTAAGTGCCCCTGATACATACATGAAGATAAGAGGGACCATTTGCAGGGTCAATACCACCAAAATACCCGTAAAGCCATATATATCAGGCATCGTAATCCCAAATGTGTTGCTTACGAATTTGGTAATGACGCCGCTTCTACCTAACAGCAAGATCCAGGAGTAAGCTCCAATGAACGGAGCCGACATCGACGAGAGCAGGATCAATATCCGAATGGTTGAATTCCCTTTAATCTTAACGGTAGCCATGATATAGGCAAGCGGTGTTGCAATGATAGCCGCAAGGGCGGTTACACAGACGGTTACTTTTATACTGTTGAATAGTGCATTGGTATAGTAAGGTTTACTGAAAAACTTCACGAAATAGGCGAGTGAAAAGTCACCAGTCGTACCGTTGTAAAAGCTTTTGAACAGCATCGTAAATAAAGGCAGGGCCAGGAACAAAATATAGAAAGCAAAGATCAGGAACGAAATGTTAGTCCAGACGTCAAATCGTTTGCGCGTCCCCTTCATAGCTGATCGCCCCTTGTATAGTTCAATTCACCCGTGGCATCGTATACATTGATTTTATCCGTCTTCACTTTCAGATAAATGATTTGACCAGGTTCTAGTATTTGTGCGGTTTTCGATTCCTGCGTAATTTCCACGCGTTGACCGGATTCCAAATCGACAAAGTAATGCGTGTTCTGTCCCAAAAATACGCTGTGTACAATGGTCGCCTTCATGCCGGTTTGATCCTCGGTAATAATGAATTCCTCAGGTCGAACCGAAATTTTGACGTTAAGTTCAGCTTGCTTATTCGATACCGGAAGTTGAATGTTAGAGATTTCTTCCGAATAGCTTGAACCGAAATGCAGGCTATAGCTGCTCGCTTGGCGCGTTAAGCTTCCTTCGATAATGTTCGTGCGACCGATAAAGGTAGCAACGAATACATTCGCAGGACGTTGATAGATTTCTTGAGGCGTGCCCAGATGCTGAATGATGCCTGATTTCATAACTGCAATGCGATCGGACACGGCCATCGCTTCTTCCTGATCATGCGTTACGTAGACGGTTGTGATTCCGACTTCTCGTTGAATGTCTTTGATCGCGTTCCGCATGTCGACCCGCAGCTTGGCATCCAGGTTGGATAGCGGCTCATCCATCAGCAGCACATCCGGCCGGATGACGATCGCTCTGGCTAGCGCAACGCGCTGCTGCTGGCCGCCGGACAGGTTCTTCGGCATGCGATCCTTGTATTGTTCGATTTGAACGACCTTCAAGATTTCATCTACTTTGGAGCTAATCTCCGCTTTGGATAATTTTCGATTCTCAAGTCCAAATGCGATATTTCCTTTGACGGTGAGGTGAGGGAAGATGGCATAGCTCTGGAACACCATCCCGATATTCCGCTTACCCGGTTCGACTTGATTAATGACACGCTCGTTAAAATTAATCGTTCCGCCTTCAATGCTGTTGAAGCCGGCAATCATGCGCAGCAGCGTTGTCTTGCCGCATCCCGAAGGACCAAGAAGGGTGAAAAATTCACCCTTCTTAATCTCCAGGGACAACTCAGGAATGACGGTGGTATCGCCATATTTTTTTACTAGGTCTTTTATCGTTATTGTCACGCTCATTGTTGTCACCTAACCTTTTAGAGGTAGTCAAAAAGTCCGTTTTTGATCACGAAGCACGGCAGAAGGTAACTCGCTGAAAACCGGACTTTTTGACACGCTATTATAAATTATTTGATGCTTGTGAACAGAGAGATGTATTGCTCGATGATTTCGGATTTATGCTCACTTACATAGTCCGTATCTTCATCAATCATGTTGATGTTGGCATATGGCGTCATGTAATCTCCAAGCTTCGTATCTATACGAAGCGGACGGTTCGTTAATTGCGTGCCGAACGCATCTTGCGCTTCTTGTGAAAGAATGAAGTCGATGAACTTCTTGGCATTGTCCATGTGCGGTGCGTCTTTAATAACAGCGGATGCTGCATCCAGGAATACGGCGCCTTCTTTCGGATACACGACTTCTACAGGTGCACCGTTTCTGACATACGTGTTAGAAGGGTCTTCGTAAGTTAAGCCAACAACATATTCACCGTCAGCGACACTCTTGTGAACCGCACCGGAACCGCTTGCAATTTTACCATCTAGATTCTGAATCAATTTGCTAACATAGTCCCAGCCTTTCGGATTCTCGTAGTCGCCGCCCATTGCTTTCAGCATATTGGTTAGCTGAGCGAAGGCAGAGCTTGAGCTTGCCGGGTCAGCAGAAGCAATTTTTCCTTTTAGCTTTGGATTTAGCAAATCTTCATAGCTTTCAATTTTGATATCGCCGATCAAGTTCTTGTTCACGAGGAGCACGCTTCCATCTGAAATATAAGGAGTAGCGAAGCCCGTAGTATTGCGATGACCTTCAATTAAATATTGGTCTTCAGGTGATACGTAAGGTTCGTACAGGTCGGCATGTTCACGGAAACCAGCCATCGAACCACCGAACATCACGTCAGCATAGGGATTTTGTTTTTCAGACTGTAAGCGCTTAAAAATCTCGCCCGTTCCAGCCGTTACAAGCTCAACCGTAATCCCCGTTTTCTTTTCAAACATTGGAATGATGGTCTTGATGATTTCTTCGCTATTCGGACTGTAGATGACGAGTTTATTTGATGAAGCTGAATCCGACTCACTATTTCCACAACCGCTCAGCGCCCCCACAACTAGCATGCAAGCTATCAGCAACATAGAAAACCTTTTCATTTTTTATTCCCCCTGAACTGAGTTCATTTTCGTTGCATGTTTATTGTAGCAGTGTTGGTACCGCTTACAGAATCCCACAATCCGAAAACATTGTCTAAAATTCGCAAGTGATTTTTAAGGAAAAAAGAAAAGGTTTGATTGACATTTTGTTCGTTGATTAACAAAGGAATAATATTTCCTATTGAGAAGGATGTATCACTGTAGTTGGGTGAAAAGATAGTTCATTAGAAGGGGATATATATAGTTCTGTAGAATCATGTGTATAACTGTGGAAAATTGTTGTTGTATAGTAAAACTTTATGAGACGATCAATTATTACTCTGAATAAGTAAGGAGGGGTTAAGTTGATTGAGAAAATTCTGTTAAAAGACGTAGCTTCATATAATCACACAGGTGTTACTCTAGATAATTTGAAAAAGATCAATATTATTTATGGCAATAATGGTTCAGGGAAAACGACATTATCAGAACTAATTCGAAATTCGAACGACTTTCCAAGCTGCTCTATTGATTGGCAAGGCAATAAAAAGATAGCAACCTATGTGTATAACCGTAATTTTGTGAAGGAGAACTTTCTTCAAGGTAACCCTATTAAGGGAATCTTCACTCTAGGTAAAGACTCTGTGGAAGCACAGGCGAAGATTAGTGACTTGAAGGAAAAAATTAATAAGCACGATGAAGAAATTAGTAATCGATTAGCATTAGTTGAAGATAAAAAGAGAGAATTATCAGAATTAGATCAAAAGTTTAAAGAAGCTTGCTGGAAGTTAATGAAAAAAGTAGAAGTCGATTTCAACGAGATGCTCAAGGGAGTTCGAAATTCTAAAGAAAAATTTATGTCCAAGTGTATTGAAGAATCAAAGTCGAACAAACGAGAACTAAAATCATTAGAAGATATTAAATCTAAAAAGCAAAGTTTGTATGATCGTAAGGAAGAGTTTATTACTAAACCATCGATCATTAGATTTGATTCAGTATTAGAATCGGATTCTATTTTCTCCAAAAGGATCATTGGTAAAGAAGACGTTGATTTAGCTGGACTAATCACGAGTTTGCAAATCAGTGACTGGGTAAATCAAGGGGTTATGATCACAAAGAAGACAGATGGTATATGCCCATTTTGCCAACAAACGCTCCCTGAATTTTTTGAGGAAAAACTGAATAATTATTTTGATCATACATATGAATCGCAAGTCAAAGAATTAAGTGATACATCTGATCGATATATTCAACACATTTGGTACATCGTCTCGCAAATTGAAAGTACATTGAAGAATGAGAATAATACGTTTATTGATCACGTGAAAGTGCACAACTTATTAACTCTTATACAATCAAAAGTCGACGAGAACAAACTGTTAATTGAACAGAAGAAGAAAGAACCTAGTAAAAGTATAAAGCTGGCGGGAATATCTACGTTCGTTGATAGTACCAATGAAGAGATTATGAAATCTAATAAAAAGATCGATGAGTTTAATAGGTTAATTGAGAATAGTCGCTTGGAAAAGGAAAATTTAATTCGGGACATGTGGCGTTATATCGTAGAAGAGAATCGAGAAAGCTCAGATGATTACAATTCAAAGAAAGCAGCCATAGACAAAACTGTACGTGGTCTAGAAGGGGCCATTGCGAAGAAGAAGCAATATAAAGATGGATTTGAAAAGGAACTGGGTATTTATCAGCAACAGATTACAAATGTGGAGCACTCCATCAACCAAATAAATAGTATTTTAAAAGCGTTTGGATTCAATAATTTTAAACTTGCTTCCGCTCCAGGAGAAGGGAATTATCAAATCGTACGTGAGAACGGGGAAGAGGTCAGTGAAACACTAAGTGAAGGGGAACAGACACTCATCACTTTTTTGTATTTTTATCAACTATTGAAAGGTAGTAATGATATTAATGAGATTGTGACGAAAAAAGTTGTTGTTATAGATGATCCAATATCAAGTCTAGATAGTACGGTTCTATTCATGGTTAGCAGTTTGGTGAGGGAATTGATGTTTGATTGCAAAGAGAATAGATTAGATATTAAACAACTTTTTATTCTCACACACAATATATATTTCCACAAAGAAGTAACGTTTAGCCAAGGAAAAAAGAACTTTAGTGAAGGCAGGTATTGGATTTTGAGAAAGGTCAATAATGTTACAACTATTCAACCGTACTCGAATAATCCAATCAAAACATCCTATGAAATGCTTTGGAAGGAATTGAGAAATCCCTATAATCAAAATGTAGTTTCCATTCAAAATATAATGAGAAGAATTCTTGAGAATTACTTCAAGTTTTTTGGGAATATGGACATTAATGATTTTGAGAAATATTTTGAGATGGAACAAAAAATAATTTATCGTTCATTATTGTCATGGTTGCATGATGGATCACATTCTATTAATGAAGATTTATATATTGAAAGTAACGGTGATGCAATAGATAGATATATGGAAGTATTTAGGGAGATATTTCTTAAAACAAACCATTATGCACATTACGAAATGATGATGGGGGATGCAACAGAGTCTGCCAATATAGCTCACCAAGATCAGGCTGTTCATGAGGGACTAGGAGAAATCGCATCCGGGATGAAGGAAGCTGCAAGTACCGTTCCCGAGACGATATGATGGGGATACATTGATCTATCTTGCACATAGCTTGTAAGACTTGATGGTGTATAATGAGTTGAATATAAGTAGTAGTTATGTGCGATTTAGAGGAAATTTTAGAACTTTGAACTCGAGATAGGGGAAGAAGCATGCTGACAGGAGAAATTCGCAACAAAGTAGATAAAATATGGACCGACATGTGGGCGGGTGGTATTAGTAACCCGTTGACGGTTATTGAACAACTTACGTATTTAATGTTCATTCGTTCTCTCGATGAAAAGGAATTGGAAAATGAGAGCTTTGAGGCGTTGGGTGGTGTAGCATCCAAGATTTTTCCGCAAGATGAAGCAGGACAAGAGATGCGTTGGAGCAAGTTCAAGACGAAGGATCCTCGTGAGATCTATGAAATTGTGGGAATGAAAGTATTTCCATTTATTAAAGAGATGAATGGCGAGAATACGACAGCCTTTTCACGATATATGCAAGATGCGATGTTCCTGATCCCCACACCACAAGTGTTACAGAAGATCATTACGGGATTAGACGAACTTTATGAACACGATATTAAAGATTTGGACATGCAAGGCGATCTCTACGAGTATATGCTTGGCAAGCTGGCGACCTCAGGACAAAATGGTCAGTTCCGTACACCGAAGCATATTCGAGATATGATGGTGCGTCTTCTTGCGCCAACGCCTGATGATAAGATATGTGACCCCGCATGTGGGACGGCAGGCTTTTTGATCTCCACGGCGGAATATATTCGTGAAACATATGAAGCGAGTATGACGAGCGAACAATGGGAGCATTTTGCTGGAGATATGTTCTCGGGATTCGATACAGACCGTACAATGCTTCGTCTATCAGCAATGAACTTAATGTTGCATTCGATTACTCAACCGCATATTGATTATGTAGATAGCGTATCGAAGCAGAACGACATTGCTTCTGTATATGATATGATTCTTGCCAATCCGCCTTTTACAGGTACGGTGGATGCAGAGAGTATTCATGATAATCTCAAGACTGTTTGTGATACGAAAAAAACAGAGCTCTTATTCGTTGCACTCTTCTTGCGCCTTCTTCGTAAAGGTGGTCGCTGTGCATGTATTGTGCCGGATGGTGTATTGTTCGGAACGACAAAAGCGCATAAATCATTGCGTAAAGAACTGGTGGAGAATCATCAATTACAAGCGGTTATTTCCTTGCCGAGTGGTGTGTTTAAGCCTTATGCAGGTGTAAGTACGGCGATTTTGATTTTCACGAAGACAGGTGCCGGCGGAACTGATAAGGTCTGGTTCTATGATATGAAAGCGGACGGCTTCTCCTTGGATGATAAGCGTTCACAGATTGATGAAAATGATATTCCCGATATTCTCTCTCGATTCCACAACCTTGCGGGTGAGACAGATCGTAAACCGACAGAACAAAGCTTCTTGGTAGACAAGTCTGCGATTGCCGAGAAAGATTATGACCTATCGATTAATCGGTATAAAGAGATTGTGTATGAAAAGATCGAGTACGATGCTCCTGAGGTAATTATGAATCGCCTGGATGAATTGAACCTGAACATTGCTTCCAAGATGGAGGAGTTAAGGGGGATGCTGGGTGAGTAAGTGGGAAAGTGTTAAGTTGGGGGATGTTTGTACAGGTATAACGGATGGTAGTCATAATCCTCCCGAAGGTATAGAGTTTAGTGAATACCTTATGCTTAGTTCCAAAAACATAAACAATGGTTCTATATCATTTCATGAACCTAGATACTTGAGTGAAAAAGATTTTATTATAGAAGATAAACGAACCTCTATTAACGTGGGAGATGTTTTGTTAACAATTGTGGGGACAATTGGTCGAACAGCCGTAGTTCCTGATGGCATTCCAAGAATCACACTTCAACGCAGTGTTGCTGTGTTGAAACCAAGTTTGGATCTATTAGATTCAAATTTTCTCATGTATACATTAATGAGTATTGCTCCACAGCTTATACGATCTTCAAGAGGTGTGGCACAAAAAGGGATATATTTGAAGCAGGTTAGATCTTTTGAAATTCCACTACCACCGCTAGAAACACAAAAAGAAATCGCCAAAACCTTAGACACCGCCGCTGAACTTCTTGCCATGCGCAAAAAACAGCTTGCAGAGTTGGACAAACTGATTAAGTCGATTTTTTATGATATGTTTGGAGATCCGGTGTTGAATGAGAAGGGATGGGAGGTAGCTGAATTATCAAGTCTTGGAGATGTTAGTAGAGGTGTTTCTAAGCATAGACCGAGAAATGAACCATCTTTGTTAGGTGGAACGCATCCTCTAATTCAAACTGGAGATATAGCTCAAGCGGACTTCATTATTAGAGAATATAAACAGACTTATTCAGATATAGGATTGGCTCAAAGTAGAAAATGGCCAGTAGGAACATTGTGTATTACGATAGCTGCTAATATAGCAAAAACAGCAATTTTAGGGTTTGATGCATGTTTCCCTGATAGTGTAGTAGGTTTTACGTCTAATGAAAGAACAAATAATATATTTGTGTTATATTGGTTCAGTTTTTTTCAAAAAATAATTGAAGCACAAGCACCTGAGTCTGCACAAAAAAATATAAACTTAAAAATATTGAATGAGCTAAATGTTATTGTACCCCCAACAAACTTGCAAAACCAATTCGCCGCCATAGTCACCCAGATCGAAAAGCAGAAAGCTCTCTTACAGAAGGCGATTGATGAAACGCAATACCTGTTTGATAGTCTTATGAGCGAGTATTTCGAGTAAATGATCAATCACTAACATCGAGGTGAACATCATGTCGGCAAACTTTGAATTCTTGCAAGACCAATCGGAATATAAAATGTTTGCGAATGCTTGTATCGAGGCGGAACGTGTACTGGCAACCTCACCGGCCATGTCGGCGGTGGGGAGCCGGAAGGCGTTTGAGCTAGCGGTGAAATGGGTCTATGCAGCAGATAATACAATCACTATGCCGTATAAGGATAATCTACAGTCCTTAATCCATGAACCTACTTTTCGATTTGCAATGGAAACGCAGACATGGGGCAAGCTACCATATATTATTAAGTTGGGTAATCTAGCCGTTCATACAGATAAAGCGGTTAGTCGTAGCGATGCGGTTTTGGCGCTTGCATCTTTATTCGAATTTGTACAATGGCTTGATTACTGTTATGGTGCTAATTATGAGGAACGTACATTTACGGAATCTAGTATTCCTAAAGAGAAAGTTATACTTGACGAAGCGAAAATCAAAGAGAAAGATAGTTTGATTGAGCAAAAAGATTCCGAGATTGAGGCATTGCGCGCTCAAATTGCGGCCATGAGTGATCGGCTTACGGCAGATAAAGCACAGCATAAGGAAGAGCGCCATTTTACACCAGAAGATCTGTCTGAATATCATACACGTAAGAAATATATAGACGTGGATCTGAAATTGTTAGGCTGGGTACTAGGCGATGATGCTCGTGAAGAAGTGGAGTTGCTCGGTATGCCGAACACACAGGATAAAGGATTCGCTGATTATGTCTTATACGGCAAAGATGGATTGCCACTTGCTGTTATTGAAGCAAAACGGACGTCAAAAGATCCGAAAGTGGGTACCCAACAAGCGAAGCTCTATGCAGATTGTCTGGAGAGAATGACAGGACGTCGCCCGATTATGTTTATTACGAATGGATTTGAAACCTATCTGTGGGATGATAAGACTTCACCCCAGCGGAAGGTTAGTGGTATGTTCTCGAAGTCGGATCTGGAGAAGCTTATGCATCGACGTCGGGAACGTAAAACGTTAAGTGAAATCGTCATCGATAATAAAATAACAGATCGCTACTATCAGAAAGAAGCCATACGTGCGGTTTGTGAGAGTATTGAGACCGGTCATCGGCGGGCGTTGTTAGTTATGGCAACAGGGACGGGCAAGACACGAACGGCCTCTAGCTTAACGGATGTACTATCCCGAGGTGGATATGTAACGAACATTCTGTTCTTGGCTGATCGGACGGCGCTGGTGAAGCAAGCAAAGGATGACTTCAAGAACTATCTTCCCGATATGTCTCTATGTAATCTGCTTAGTAATAAAGATGACAAGAATGCTCGTATTGTGTTTTCCACTTATCCAACGATGTTGAATGCGATTGATACGGCGCTTCAAGATGACGGTAAACGGCTATTTACACCTGGACACTTTGATCTAGTTATTGTGGATGAGGCGCATCGTAGTATTTTCAAGAAGTATCGCGCTATTTTTGAATACTTTGATGGCATTATCGTCGGATTGACCGCAACACCTAAGACCGAAGTGGATCGGAACACCTATGATTTTTTTGAGTTGGAAAGTGGCGTGCCTACATATGCTTATCCATATGAAACGGCGGTAGAACAAGATCATGTCTTGGTTCCATATCATAATATCGAAGTAACAACTCGATTTTTAGAAGAAGGCATTACATACGATAAGTTATCACCAGAAGATCGGGCGCGTTATGAAGAAGATTTTGCCGATGAAGACGGTGTTATACCGGACTTTATTCCTTCTCCTGCTGTGAATGAATTTATATTTAACCAATCGACAGTGGATATGGTGTTAGAAGATTTGATGACCAAAGGAATCAAAGTGGCCGGCGGGGATCGACTGGGTAAGACGATCATTTTTGCTCAGAATAAAAAACATGCGGATTATATCCTAAAACGATTTGATAAGCTGTATCCGCAATACGCAGGAACATTTGCTAGACGTATCGTATCATCAGACAATTACGCGCAGAGTTCCATTGATGAGTTCAAGGTAGCTGATAAAGCTCCTCATATTGCGGTATCTGTCGATATGTTAGACACCGGAATTGATGTGCCTCAAATCGTAAACCTTGTCTTCTTCAAACGGATTCGATCGAAGACGAAATTCTGGCAAATGATTGGCCGTGGGACGAGGCTTTGTAAGAATTTGTTTGGTGAAGGACAAGATAAGACCACATTTGTCATATTCGATTATCTGGGTAACTTCGAATTCTTCCGTCAGCACAAGGAAGGGCTAATGGGCAGTGAATCCCAGAGTTTATCGGAAACGATCTTCGCGAAGCGGGTACGATTAATCCAACATTTACAGACTGCTTCGTTGATTGATGATACTCATCAATCAATTCGTGCATCTCTTGTGGATACTGTACTTACACAAATCGCTGCTCTGAATCTAGAGCTGATCTCAGTCAAATTACAATTGCAATATGTGGAGAAGTACAAGGAACCTTCAGCTTTCATTTGTTTATCGGATACGGATCAGCACCAATTGGTAGATCATATCGCACCCCTTGTCTTTATGGAGGATACGGATGAGCATGCGAAGCGTTTTGACAATTTCATGTACGGCTTGATGATTGCTTTAATTGAAGGGACGTCGCAATTTAAAAGAGTAAAAAAACAGTTGATGGATGTAGCGATACAATTATCAAAACGTGCGACGATTCCGCAGGTCAGAGATAAACTATTGATTCTGAGTACCCTTGCTTCGGAAGATTTTTGGACCGATGTGAATATCAGCAGCTTTGAAAAGATTCGTATAGAACTCCGTGACCTCATGAAGTTTCTGGTTGATGAAGGTGGAGAAAGCCCAATATATACGAATCTTATGGATGAAGTGACTAGTGTCAAAGAAGGAAAGCCGATGTACCAAGCGTATGATTTTGAAGATTACAAACTCAAGGTCAACCGCTACATCGAACAGAACCGGGATACCCTGGCCATACATAAACTTCGTAATAATATTCCAATGACTGCGCTGGATTATGAAAGTCTAGAGCGAATATTTACGAATGAGCTTGGATCCGCTGAAGACTATCAACGTGAGTATCAAGATGCACCATTCGGGTTGCTGGTGCGTAAAATTGCGAAGTTGGAATTAGAGGCAGCGAATGAAGCTTTTTCTGACTTTATCAGCGATCAGTCCCTGAATCAGTCGCAGATCGTATTTGTTCGTAAGGTCATTGACTATATTGTACAAAATGGCTATTTGGAGGACGTCACGGATCTAGTGAAGCCACCCTTTGATAAACCGCAAAGTTTCATCAAGTTGTTCGATGGGACAAGGCAGAAGCAGCTTGTGCAAGTTGTTACTCAGATTAAGCAAAATGCGATTACTGTAATTGGGTGAGTTGTTTGTAACTTAGGCTAGGTGATTTCCATATATTCACGTAAGGACAATAACCAATATATAATCAATTGGAGAAGTAGGGAACGATGGATGCCCTGCTTCTTTTTATTTGGGAATGTTATGTACAATATGAAGGAAACGTTTCATATCTGAAAGTTACAAATTTACTCATTTTACAATGTATAATGTTGTTCACTGTTGTAAAAAATATGGAATGGAAAATAAAACCTTGATTTGAATTGGACTTCTGCGATACTAAATATATAGTTATTGGAACATATGAATAATGAGTAGATAAAGTAAAAAAATGAGGTAAATTTATTCTCTTTATTTTGAAATATATATTTCAGAGGGGAGATATTCTTCTTATTCCTCTAGTGTAGGATAAGCAGATATACACCACTAAAATGCTATGTAACTAATAAGTATTGAGATTGTCTTACGTGTGGGATATTTATGACTATATGTTGTATAAAAAAGATTAGGAGTATGACGAAATGAATTATAAAAATAATCATAACAGTTTAATTGATTTTGAGTTTGAGTCAAACCCTCCGAAGTTATTGAAAAGTTTAAAATCAGATAACGAAGAATTTTATTCAGGAGTTTTAAATGTCTATAAAAAAACAAAAGATTTATTAAATATTAGAGTATCACAAGTGTTCAAAGATTACACTTTACATAATGTGAATCATTCTTTACGAATAATGTATCATATAGAGAAACTGATACCAGATTTGGATGCACTAAGCGGTCTTGAAAAAGCATTACTAATATGTTCAGCACTATTACATGATATTGGTATGTCAGCAACAGAAGAAGAAATAAATAAGATTAAAAATAATGAACTCGAATACAAGGGCCTATCTTACCGAGTAATACTGAAAAAATATTCAGGCGATCACGAAACGGCAATACAAGAACTTTTAAGGATAGTTCATGCAGACCGATCCTATGACTATATTATGGAGAAGCTAAAAGATGATCTTACTATACCAAATATGAATGTTAGTTACGCAGAGGATGTTGCAATTATTTGTAAGTCTCATACTAAAGATAGAACTTGGATAGAGAATAACGTTAAAGAAGTTGGAAAAAAAGGTAGTTATGATTATAACTCTAAATTTTGCTCAATATTATTAAGATTAGGTGATATCCTTGACTTTGATGTTAACAGAACACCTTATAAACTGTATGAAAGCTTATCTCTAAGTGGAATAAGTAAGAAAGAATGGGAACAACATTTTGTTATTCATAATTTCGATAAAGTAATTAATGATCCAGATTCAGAACTAAAGTATATTCAGTTTTTCGGAACAAGTACAAATTCGTTGATTCATAGAAAAATCCTAATTTATTTCGATTGGATTAATGATGAAATCGAATTAGCTAATGATATTACATGTGCTTTTGAGAAAAGATATAAACTGAATATATATCATAATGTTAAAAACAATATAACATCTGAAGGATACAGTATTGCAGACTTGAGATATACTGTTAATTTTAAACAAGTAACTAATTTACTTATGGGTGAACAAATATATAGTGATAAGAAAATGGGGCTGAGAGAGGTAATACAAAACTCAATCGATGCTTGTATAGTAAGAAAAGAAATAATAGAGAGAACAGCAAATCTGTGGGATGATAAATTTATAGCTCATATTTCAATAATAATAAGTGAAAAAGATCAGGAAGTCAAAGTAATCGATAACGGCATTGGGATGTCTCTTGCAGTAATTAAAAAATATTTTTTGAATGTTGGAGTGTCATACTATAGGTCAGATGATTACTTAATGCAAGATCTTAAGTATCAACCGATAGGAAACTATGGAATCGGATTTTTATCATGTTTCATGCTTTCTAGAATTGTGAAAATAAAAACGAGATACTATAACGATTCCAATATATATGAACTTGAACTTTCAAAAAATGATGAATATGTATCTATTAAAAATCTTAATGAGCAATTTAACTTTTTCGGTACTGAGATAACATTTAATTTCAATGAATTCATGGAGGTTTTTGGATATGAAATTAGTTCGATTAAAGAGTTTTTGGAAAAGTGTTTTTTAACGGATGAGATTTTATTTACTATAATCAATAAAGATGATAGATCACAGATGTATATAGAAAATCAACTGTACAATAGTGAGGATGCTAGTAGTAATGAAATTGTTATCGAACTTTCAGATTACTTATACGGTGTTCACGGTAAAGTAACGTTAAAAAAACCTTCTGTAATATTTAAGAATAATATCGATTCTCTTCCGTACTATGGAGATTCGTATTTTTTTGACGGTAATACCCTTGAACCATTAGATAAAAATATTTATCAACTCGCTCACGATGGTATGATTGGAATAATAAATATTCCTCTTATTAATGATTATTATGAATTTGAGAAAAGAAATGAAGTTCTTGATGATGTTGAAGCAGCAGTTGAAGATTATATTATAAAAAACTCCACTGACTACCTGTCTATATTTTCTGACTATAACTTATATCTAAAAGCTACTTCAGGAGTTATAGAAAGTGGTGATGAAATCTTTGATGGATTAGATTTTGATGTTCTAATAGAATATGGTCAAGATGGAGATGCTAGCACAATTGTCGAGAAAACAACAGTGTATGTATTTGATTCTCCTAAAATGGACAAATACCTAATTCTAGAAAGAGTGAACTCACAGAGATTTCTAAATTTGTGTGAGTTGTATATTAAAAATGTACTGATAAGTAGTTTTGATTTTAAAGTTGATTACTTTATAAAAGATTTAATTGCAAAGCCATTTAGAGTGAATGTGGATAGAAAAATAATTCCTAATATTTCTCGTGATAACATCTCGAAAAATGATGAAAATATCATCAGTTCTTCAATTTATCAAGCAATTTGCCTTGGTTTTTTAGATTATTTAAGAGATCACTATGTTGAAAAAGAGTTGCTCAAAAACTATATAAAAAAACATCATAATTATAAGAGTAATTTTTTGAGAGAAGAATATAATTGTATGCTTGATGAGATTAATATATAAGACGATTAAAATTTACAATAAATGCTAAACGAAAACAAAAAGCGCCTTTTAATGAGTGCAATGAGGGAGATTAACCGCTTACGTGTTCTATGGCGTATAAGCCCATATCCTATGTTAATAATGGAAAATAATATATAATAGTGGAAAGTAACAAGGATAGTGGTCGTCAGAATCGTCTTCTGACACCCTATCCTTGTTTATTACCTCGGTAGATATATCTTTTGACGTTTATGAAGAAAAATCCCCCTATTTAACTGAGGATAGGGATGCAAACAAATTGTAATCGTTTAAGAAAAGTAAAAACCAATCTACAGCAGGAATTTGCAAAAAACGATTTAGTTGTTGATATTCATCGTTCCCCTATCAGATATTTCACAATACGTATTCAAATTTATAACCAATTGAATATCAATATTAGGTGATATGTAGTTTTATTATTTGGACTTATTATTGGAGATTGAAATGTATTGCATTGTTCGCTATATGAGAAAGAGATATAATCATTTTATTGGCAAAGTATGGATGGTTAAAAAATACAAAAATTCCTGAGGCACAACAAAAAGGGGGATTCCTATGGAAGAAACTCTGATAAAAAATCATGATAGTGGTCCCGTGATGAGTGATTCCGATGATCACAATCTTGAAGCAGCAGTAAGCGATTATAATTTGTCTCATAAAGATATTGCTATGGTCAAAAAAATAGAAAAACATCTAAAATTATTTGACATTTTTAGACTGAGAAGTCCTAAATTGATAACACTTATTTTAGCAGGAGCCAAGACATTAGCCAGTGAAGCAGGGCGATTTTCGATGGACGAAGCTCAAAAATATTTAGGCTATATGAGTAAGAGAACCAGAGATAGAGTGATCAAAGAACTAAAGGATAAAGGTTGGATTGTATTTGACGGATTTGAATATGAGGTTCCGGGAAAGGTAAGATCCTTCTTATCGTCCATGTTTTTATCTTTTGCCAAGGAAAATCTATCTATGGAAGAACAGATTAAAACAACCGTCATGCTCGCTGAATTTGTCGATGAATTTAATATGGACGAAGAGCAGACGGAGCTCATTAAAAATATTGGATTCCGAGAACTGGCGGTTTGGAGAGATTATCTGGAACGTGTAATTCAGAAAAATTCACGCCGTGAAATATTAGAAATGGGCAAACAAATTCAAGGGATTGTAGAGGTTATTAAAAACACGCAGAGCACGCTCAAAAGCAACCGAAATGTTATTGCTATAGAAAAATACGATGAATTTTATGATATTACAAGCAATATTCTAGTTTTGGCTACGCAAATCCTTTCATTGGCCATTCAATTTCAAAGAGAGAACCAAAAAGGACTAGGTGAATTTATTTCTCCAGAAATGATAGAAGCAGCTATCCAAGACGCACCTAAAGAAGTTTTAGCAAGGTTCTCCGAAAAAAACTTTTCAGTTCCAAAGCAAGTTTACCAACTACGAGAAGAAATCATAGATAGCAGGACAAGAGCATTTTTTGAAAATGAAAAAGATGAATTTATAGCAACACCTCCCCCCGTACCAGTGGATATTATTGAAGAAGAGGTATTCTTTGAGAACTTTCATAATCCAATGGAACTTTTTTATCAAGAAATTGTGCTGAAGATGATATCAAAAGATCAAGCACCTATTGATGAATTACTCTTCCAAGATATCAATAGCTTTGGTCAGGCCATGTATAAAACTGGTCAGCTTCTCAAACTATCCAGAGAAGTAAAAAACAATGAAGAACTAAATATTAAGAAAAAAGAAGTGTTTGATCTTAAAGTTAACGATGTATATAAGGAATTAAAAGAAGGCCCAGTTGAACTAGTCACGGAGTGTTATATAAGGAGAAATCACAATGGATGACACTAATCAATTTACTATTAATCCGGAAGCTCAAAGAATATGTTCCATGTTCCATTTTGGTTGGGCTTCCAAAAAGGAAATAGGGCAAATTGAAAGGAATATCAAGTTATTTAAAGATGTTCAATTTTATTTTTCTTTAGTGGGTTATGATATTTTCAACCCGCCCGGGACGGATTGGTATGTCCTTCGATTAAAAAAAGAGTATGACTCTGCTGCATTCGATTACTTTTATAAGAGAGTTAAAGGGATAGATAGGAGACATATGGCGTTACTTACCATATTGTTTGCGAAGTTGGTTCTACCTAAAAAACTCGGTCATGTTGAACCTGAACATGAATTGAGCATGACGATTGATGAGATTATTTATAGCTACGGAGCGAAGTTTCAGCAAGGAAAGCAAAATATAAAAAAGACTATTGAATCTTTACTAGCAGCTCTAAAAAAACACCATTATATCCTTTTGGAAAAAGGAAGATCGAAAATAACAGCTGGTCCTGCCATGTATATGCTGCATAGCGATATGCTTATGGATATTTGCGACTATGTGATCCAGGGTCTAACTGAAAGTTTAAGCACCAATAATCTATTGAAGGAAGAGAGTGCTGCAAGTAAGGAGGAACTGGAATGATTAAAGACTTTTCAACTGTATTTTGGGGACACCTTCCTATGACTAAAGAACCGTATAAGGCTCATGAAAAGGTGAATGCATTTGTTGGCCCATCCGGTCATGGGAAAACTACAATATGGGATGGACTTCGATTGATGTTGGGAGCAAGTCATTTCGAAAGCAAAAGGACTTTTTCATTTTATGTACAGAAGAGTAACTGGGCTGTGGTAAGGGTTGCATTTAACAATTTTTCGGTTAATGGCATTCGTCCCTTCGAACCAGTTAGAAAATTTAAAGAAGAAGTTACTGCATGTTGCAGGATTTACAAAAACGATCAAAAATCATGGTCTAGAGACTACTATTTATTTGATGGTAAATTTTATGATCTGGCTGATCTTCAATTAAACAGTAAAGCCTATAGTGAAGCGTACTTAAATGTAAGTGAATATCTTCATATATTAGAGGAGTGCCTTGGAGTTACAAAAGAATTTCGTAACCTGATGGCAATGAATCCCGATAACGTTAGAGAAGTTGTGAATTCCTCACCACACGAGCTTTTTGATCTAGTCTTTAATTTAAAAGGGACGAAGGATTACAAAAAACGTTACGATGAGAGCAAACAAAGATTGGGCGTTCAAGAGCTAGCAATTGAGCAGGCAGAGGAAGAAATGGATCAAGCCAAAAATAGGTTTGAAGTAACAAGCCAAAAAGCAGAAAAATTTCGACTATATCAAGAAAAAGAAATAGAAGTCGAACGGACTGAAATTATATTAAAAAAACTTGAATACTTTGAATTTCAGGAAGAATTGAAGTCAACAAAAGAGGAAATGGATCGAGTCGAAAAAACAGGGAGGTTTGAGTCAGATAAAGTAAATGAGATAACTGTAAAATTTAATGTAAAACAAAAAGAGATTGAACAATTGATTTTAGAATCCGATAGACTGGGCGATATCGAGGAGCAAGCAAACCAAGATATTACACAGTATACAGTTGACAAAGCACGGATTGATACCCAAATTGAAGAAATAGATGAGCAAATTAATTGCCTTAAACAAATTGAACCTCAAAATGTTGATTACTTAAATGAACTGAAAGAAATGTTAACAGCGGATCTAGAGCAGACGAAGTTAGATTATTCTCAAGTAAAGACTGAACTCGTTCATTTGAAAAGGAAATTTTCTGATTTAGAAAAGAATCTCGTTCCTTATAAAGAGGAGGCTAAGAAGTTCAGGCAGACTCTTGTGGAAAATCATATTCCATTTATTATGCTTGCCGATGCTATCAGTGTGAAACCGGAGATGAAAAGTTGGCAAAAAGCGATCGAATCCTATATTGGTAATAATCGATATCGGATAATTGTGGAACCTGACAATTATCTTTCTGCTAAAAAAATTCAACAAGAGATTCGATATGGTGCCCGTGTTTCTTTACCTAAAAAAGAAAAGGTACTGTCAATAAGAAAAAATGTTTCTTATCCAAGCATTCGCTCTGCAATCAATATTAGTCACCGAGAAAAGGTGGAAGGATATATGGGGCGATTAAATAATGTATATCTAGTTGAAACGGTAGAAGAAGGTCATGACCTTCAAGCTAAAGGTATAGAAAGCATTACACTTGAAGGACTACTTCAGGATGAAGATGGTGCAATTCATTTAAAGTATCATACCTTATGTTGTGGGAAATTAGCAATTGATGAAGAGATAAAGGAAACTAAGGAATTACTGAACGAGAAAGAAAAAATAGTAAATGAACTTGAAGATAGTATCAGTAAACAAGAGAGTGAATTAGGGGAAGTTAACAGTGCAATTAACAATCAAAAGTTGTTGGCAAGACTACCTGATCTGGAAAATTCGTATCATCTTTTACGGGAGGAATCAACCAAATTATCAGTATTAATTGATGATACGACAAAGGAAAAGGACAAGGTAAAACATGAACTGGTAGAAAACCGAAATAAAGAACGAAAAATTGGAGCAGTACAATCAGGGTTAGCTGAAGAAAGGGCTCGGTCATTACAAAAAGCGGAAGATCTTTTGAAACAACATACTGATTTACATGAAAAATTTAGTTATCTTACATCTATTACAGAACAGGCATTGACCGAAGTACAAGCACTGGGACTAAGTGACGATGAGATCGAGTTTATTTCATATGATGTACAAGGAAGTGCCTTTAGGAACCAACAAGGAGATCTGTTTACTTCCAAGGAATTGCAAAATCGTTTAAATGAGCTCCTCGAAGAGAAAAGAAAACTTTATGATAATTCGGTAAGTGAAGAAATTGTTCGACTAGTCGAGGCACAGCAAGGTCAAGTGGAGTTACTAGCACAAAACCTTCGAAACTTAAAGGAAGATAGAGATAAGCTAGAACGTACTTGCGATGATTTACTGTATCAATTTCGAAATCATATTAAAGAAATTATGAAAAATTATATTACAGAATTCGAAAATTTAGCGGACTTACTAAAGGCTTCGGCCAAAGGTAGGTTAGTAGAAGTAACTCCAGAACCAGAAACTTGGGAAATTCAACTGTTTATTGGTTACGATGGGAAGGAACCTGTTGCAGTTGATGGCCCACACCTTAGTTCAGGTCAGAAGGCCTGCACTAGTCTAATGATTTTATTGGCAGCTTTAAGTGATAACCAAAAAGGAACAACAACGCCAATTATGTTTTTGGATGAGCCAAAGGCTCGGGTTGATGATGAGCGTGGCAATGAAATCGGCCAACTTTTGCAAGTCACAAATATCCAGTATTTTATTACACACCAACAGGGTGAATCCTTAAAAACGATCGATTGGATCGACCATGCATTCACTTGTAGTGCCTCTGAGCCCGGAAAAGAATTTGCCCACCCGCTCATATTGAAAAAACGTGCGAGTAGAAGTCATTGGTAAGTGATAAAAAGAGGGAGTAAAAGAGGTGATGGGCGGAGATGTTCCAACACGCCATTTTTAAAATCGACGAACACCATGTTGGATTGGAAGTAAATACAGTGTATAAAGAGTATCGTTATCCTGTTGAAATGTTGGCATGTGGACAAAAATATGATGGAATAGAGACTACTTTAAATAAACCGCATGGAAAAAAGATAATCATGGAGTTTGTTATTAATCTACTTTTAAAAGGCCCAAAACAATATAAGCCATTCGTTAATCAAATCCTTCAAAGATACACGTGGCTCGAGTTAAATGATGTTTTAGAGATACTTTTATTAGATGGTGTCATACAAATTATATTTAAAAATCAAAATCCTCGAAAAATGGTTAATTGGCTACCTAAAACTATTCAACTTGACCCAAGAGCGATGGGAAATTTGTTGGGAAATTCTCCAGACTATAAATTAGAACTTTCAAAATTAAAAGATACAGTAGTGCGCTTGGTAACAGGAAGCCAAAGTTCAATAAGAAAAAATTTATTGAGATGGGTTGAAGAAGAAGAGATTAAGAATCAATCAGGCACTGTAGTTGTGGATTGCAAATCATTTAAAAAATATAAATCAATACTTCTCACTGTAGCTTACTATATTCATTTAAAGGAGACAGGAAGAAAATTACCTTTACGTTATATATCGAATCAAGTTTGGAATAAGCCTAAATTGTTAAGCCTATACAAGAATGATTCTGCTCTTTTAGCAGGTATACCTTTGAATGAATTGGAATCAGTACTTCTTCCGGATATTAATAGTTCTTTATATGCACCACTTATATTAATATCGCCAGTGGAGAAACTACAGAAATTAATTACCGAATTGTCTGACATATTAGAATCAGATATAAAAAAACCAGAATTATTGATTTGCCTAAATAAAACAGATTATTGTACCCAAAACATTCTTGAAATAATTGCAGATGATAACAGTGTTACAGATAATTATTTGAAACTTTACGATGTTTTGAAAAATGATCTTGTTGAAGGAAACTATCGCAAAGCTAGATTGACCATCATAAATGATTTAGAGCCTTCAATCAAGGTTCTAAAAAAACAATTATTGAAGATAGAGCGTATGAGACAGCAATTTGAATTGATTGCTCTAGAGGAAATAGGGAGTGGATCTTTTGCTAGAGTGTATAAAGTATTTGATCCAGAATACAAAAAAATTGTGGCTTGCAAAGTTCTTTTTCCAAGAAGCCACTTTAAACAGGTTTATGGGAATGATGGAGACGAATATATAATCCGTTTTAAGCGAGAAGTAAAGCTGCTAAATGAAAAGTTACAGCACAACAACATTGTAGAAGTGGAGAAACTTCAACTTGAAGGAGCCCCTTTTTGGTTTACTATGCCATTAGCAAGCTATTCTTTAGAAAAGTGGGTCAAAGAGAATGGTGGAGCTTCAGAGGAGCAGCGTATTCAAATTTTTAAACAAATCATATCAGGCGTTAAGTACTTACATGAAGAAAACAGGTATCATCGAGATTTAGCCCCAAATAACATTCTATTATATGACATGGATAATGGTCCGGTAGTTAAGATCGCTGATTTTGGATTGGCAAAAGATCCGGAATCAATGTCATTTTTTACTGGCTTATCCAAAAGAGGATATGGACAAGAGAATTTTACTGATCCAGAACAGTTAAATAATCTCGCTAAGTCCACTAATTTGTCTGATATCTATTCACTTGGAGCTTTATTGTACTATTTATTAAGCGGCAAACTCCCTAAAAAAAGAAAGTATGTCCCTGTTACGTATCAAAATGTAGTTATGAGAGCTATGGATACTCGGAAAAACCGGTATCAGACAATATGTGAATTTGAAAATGACTTTAATAAGTATTTAAAACAAACTGGAGAACTCAGACATATTACTTGACCTTTGATTTTATCTAAAACTACTCTTACACACCTTCTGTAAGAAGAATTGTCAAAGTATTTTACAGACTCATATAAGGCGATAGCGACTCTTGAACTCAAGGGTCGCTATCAGTTATGTCTATGAGGATTATGTGTTTTTAGTAATTCCATCGCTGCCCAACGGATTCCATCCCGATCCGATGTCACTACTCAGTGGAGACCATCCTGTTCCTATGTTGCTCACTTGCCACCCTGACCCAATATTGTCACCCAATGGTGACCATCCCGAACCTATGTTATCCAGACTCGTTCCCAAAGACGCTCCGGTAGAACCGAACAAGAAAAGAGCCATGGACATCGTGATTAATGCTTTTTTCATCTGAATCCACCTCATTTAGTAGAATATTTGTAAACCGATTCTTGTGCTCTGGTGTAGCATGCAGTTCATATTCTTGAAAGGTAATGACAGCCGTTCCTACATACTGCATATTTTTGAGTGTGAGAGCCAATTCCAAGGATAGGGCATTATATTCAAACCCTAAATCATGATGAGCCGTTTTCAAATAATACTGTGCTAATGCTTGTGTGAGACGTAATTTATGTTTTAAGTGGAAAGGGTCTTTCCTGGATAATAAATCGTCGACGTTAGATTTGTATTTCTCCAGATACTGAGCAGCATCATGGAATGCATCATTGCTGACATAGCTCTCCAACGCAATAGGGAGTACCAGAAGTACTTGGTCACCCTTCAGGAGGCTCATAAGCTCCTCGATAGGTTCCGTTTGCTTCATCTCAATGTAGATGTAGAGTTCGTTGCATCTGGCTAGCCGAACGTAATGGTCACCGTACACGGCATACTGCTGAGTGATTTTTAATGCACCTTCAAAGTTTTTCATTCCCATTAATGCAACTGACTCATACAACCAGCCTTCTGCCACATAATCATCTTGCCCTTCTTCAAATGCAATATTTCGTAACTCTTTTGCATAGAGGAGGAGTTTTGACCAGTTCTCTACTACATTATAGAACGTCAGGATACGGTAATACGCATCGAGTCTTAACTTATCTGGCAGTATTGGCAAATATTCAATCAGTTGACACAATGCTTCGTTCCCTGCTCCGCTTGTATCCAAATCTCTCAATATGAGAAACCTTCTGTAGTATGAGAGGGCTATTTTTTCGCTTCGGCTGTATCCGTTGCGGACGATGATGTCATAGAAAGGGAGTGAGTAGTTGCGCTTGGTTGATTGGAAGATGCGTTCGGCTATTTTGAAGGTGGTGTCGATCATTTTGGAACGATTGGTTTCTTCGTAGAGGAGTTGTACAAGTTGTTTGACAAGGTCATATTTTTCAACTTCGATGCAGTGGAGGATAAAATCGCTTGTCTTGTCAGGCCGTAATCGTCCCATTTCATTGCAGCATTCCCCTATAAATTCTTCATAGAATGAATGCTTCGGTAATCCGAATGCTTGATTAATGGCATGGAGCTGAGGCAACATAAGCGACTGCTTATTGTTAAAAATATAGCTAATTGATGAACTGTCTATGCATGAAGCCTCTGCTAATTCCTTTTGCTTCCACCCCCTTAAGTTCAGTTCCTCTTGTAACCTGTGGCGGAGTTCCATCGGAGCTACATGAAGATTACTTGTCATTTTGTATCCTCCTCATACAGTAATTCATCATTAACACCCAAAATCCTTCCTTTATTTCTATATTATTGAAATATCCTTTTGCCTTTAAGTATACTTTAAGATGGTGTAAATACCGAATTGACATCTGGTTGAATTATGACACTACTTTTGTCGAATTTTGGAGAAGGCATGATATATGTTTCTGACAGTTTAGCAATGGCTATTGAGGCAATGCGGGGCATATAATCGATATGGTTGATAGTATACAGTCTGTATACAGATTGTTTTTATTTCCTTTCTAGGAAAATCTATGGCGAATTCAGAGTGACATCTAAGCTATGGATCTACATTGTCTTTAGCCTGTCCCCCTTTACATCTCCGCTCATTTCCAACATACTGAGAATAGAAGGAAGCATGTCTGTACAGGATAAAGAATGATGCCAGTTGGGCAGTGCACCGTAAGGCCGCGCTAGTTCCTTGTACAAGCGGTATGAGCTTACCTTTCATCTAGACAAGCTATTAAGGGAGAGTGATCCGATGTTAAGTGAGAAGCTGCTCGCGAAGTTGAACGATCAAATGAATTATGAATTTTATTCTTCCCAGGTGTACCTGGCTATGGCGGCTTATTGTTCGTCGGAGAGCTTTGATGGGTTTGCGAACTTTTTCATCGTGCAGGCGGAAGAAGAGAAGTTCCATGGAATGAAAATATTCCACTTCATTAATACACTGGGCAAACGTGCCGTTGTTAGCGGCATGGAGCACCCTCAGAATGAATACAGCTCATTGCTGGACGCTTTCGAGCATTCCTATGCGCATGAGCAAACCGTGACGAAGCGTATTTATGAATTGTCCGATATTGCGTGGAATGAGCGCGAGCATGCGACAATTAACTTCCTCAAGTGGTTTATTGATGAGCAAGTGGAGGAGGAAGCCACCTTCGACAGCATCATCCAGAAGCTGCGCCGCATTGATAATGACAGCAACGCCTTCTATATGCTTGATTCCGAGCTGGCCAAACGCACCTTCACGCCGCCGGCAGGCGAAGCCTAATCCATTCAGCAACTCAGAAGCTGTTTTCCCCCGAGCGTGCATGAGGGAAAGCAGCTTTTTTGGTGGCCCGCAAACAGGTGTAGAACGTTGCCTCAGTCAGGTGTCGAATTGGTGGACGCAAATGATTACTGGCCGCTGCTTCAATCTTAGTGCTAATCACTATTGTTATACCTGCAACGAACAAATCACTTGGAAAGGGATGTGAGGAGAAATGGAGATCAACATGAATGAGCAGAATGGTTCTAAAGTAGCCGTCATTTCAAGCGATAGCGTAATAATAAACAACGTCAACGACGCCCTGGATCTAATGGCCAATGTTCGATATAACGGCTGCGACAAAATGCTGGTAAGGAAAGAGCATCTTACAGAAGATTTTTTTGAGCTCAAAACAAAACTTGCCGGTGAAATTTTGCAGAAATATACGAACTATCACATCATCATTGCGATCGTGGGTGAATTTGAATCTTATCACAGCAAAAGTCTGAATGACTTTATCTATGAATGCAACCAGGGAACACGAGTGTTTTTTAAGAAGACGGAAGCTGAAGCTTTAGAAGCACTTCATAGCGTAGATGTATAACAGTAGTTTTAGTGCAATTCAGTCATGGTATATCTAGAAAACACAGTAGAGCGGGTTTACAATAGTTGCTCACAATCTATCTATGGAGCGATTATCGTTGGCCCGCTTTATTCACGACATTCCCATACATGACAGTTGACAGCACCATGTCAAAAACATCGGAGAACCGGTAACTATGGTGTGCCAAAAATTCAGTGGAGGTTAACTCTTCAATAGAAGCAAATATGATGTAGGCCACAACCTGTTGATCAATCTCTTGGCGAAATACCCCCTGCCGCCCTCCATCCTCCAGTATTTTCACCAGATGATGGATAATGACCTCTTTACGGAGGCGTGTAAACTTGTCATGCAGAACCGCTACGCTCTCTTTGATATCCTCCAGTGCAGACCTCTCTATGGCGCTTAATCGCTGCGTCATCAACGTCATAAAAGTACGAAGCTTCTGTAAGGGATCGAGCTCGCTTGCGCTTAGTTCAGAAATATCATGTTTAATCTCTTGGAACATGTTTTCAATTACAATCTCAAGCAGGTCATATTTGGATGCATAATACCGGTACAATGTGGCTTTGCTCATGCCAATGCCTTTCACCAGATCATCGACAGAGACGGCTGAATAGCCATATTGGAAAAACAGAGATGTTGCATGCTTGAGGATCTTATCTTCTGTCTTTTTGCTCATATTGCATTCCTTCCTGATGATAGAGGGTAATTGGCCGTAACCAGCACTTCGATAGCTTCATTCTAAACAAGTGCCCAAATTAATGCAATTGGCAGTAAGACAACGTAGGGGATGATAAGCTTTAGCGTAACGCTCCATGTGCCTGTCAGCCGTCTGAGGAACAGCGGCGCAAGAATCCAATACAACTGCGCGGTGTAGAGTCCCGGAAAGTATTTACCGAAGTAGATGCTCCATGTTGTATGGGCGATTGCATTGCCTAAAGCTCCGTATGCAATGAAGAAGAGTGCCGGAATGAGAAGGAAAGGCAGACGTTTAACAAAGGCTAGTATAGCGGTGACCGTAAACAAGGAATAGGAGATCATATTGAGCAGTAAAAAGAAAGGAACGGAGTAGGCCTCTCCCCCATAAATAGCAGGAAATTGACTGGAGAAGCCAGTTATAAATTCTTCGGAAAAATGAATAAACTGCCATGACAGTATTCCGAAGTAAAGCGGGAGAATGCTCAGCGGTTCGCTTAAAGCCCAGCCTCTTCGATATAAGGTTAGAAATATAGCAAATGCAAATAGAACCCCGATAACAAACGTCACAATCAATTCATAACCCGAGCTCAGATAGGTAAATAAACAAACCATAAACAAAGAAAGGAAGGAACCGATCATACAATCTTTTTTTGTAATGTTGCCCATGTTACAACCTCCATTCCGTAATAATGAAACTCATGATACTTAAATAGTTTCATAGTATCATTATATCGTTGGATTCAAACGGTTGTCAATAATAACCAGATCCAGCGCTATGGAGCGGGCTATGCCCGCTTTTCTTTTGTATTCATTTGTGCTATCCTAGTATGTTAGGATATAAGGAAACGATTTGTGGAGATGCTGCAAGAGAAGTTAAAAGGTACGTTGATAAGATTAAATATATTTAAAATTAAGGAGACACATGACATTTAAAGAATTGAATATTATACCCGCGATTTTAAATGCTTTAAGTAAAGAGAACTATAATACGCCAACACCCATACAGGAACAGGCGATCCCAGCTGTGTTAGCCGGCAGAGATTTACTTGGCTGCGCTCAGACGGGAACAGGGAAGACGGCCGCGTTTGCTGTACCGATTGTCCAACTATTAAGCAAACAGCACAGCAGACCCAATTCAAAACGCCGTATTCGCTCATTGATTTTAACACCGACAAGAGAACTTGCTCTTCAGATTTCTGATAATATTCAAGCGTTCAGTCAATACACCGATTTGCATTGCACTGCTATCGTTGGTGGCGTTTCACAAAAAGTACAGGAACGGTCGCTAAATCAAGGTGCGGATATTATTATTGCAACTCCAGGCAGACTCATCGATTTGATGAATCAGAAGAGTATCGATTTACAATATGTCAAAATATTAGTACTGGATGAAGCCGACAGCATGTTGGATATGGGTTTTATCCATGATGTGAAGAAAATCATCACAAAAATGCCCAGCAAGAGACAAACTCTTTTCTTCTCAGCTACGATGCCGCCGGAAATATCTAAAATGGTCAAAACGCTGCTGGTTAATCCAGTGAAAGTAGAAATCACGCCGGTGTCTTCTACTGTCGATAGGATAAAGCAATCTATTTATTTGGTAGATAAGGAGAACAAACAAAAGCAATTGAATTATCTTTTAAAAGATAACTCCATTGCTTCGGCACTAGTGTTTACCCGTACCAAGCATGGCGCTGACCGCGTTGTGCGTGAACTGACTAAAGTGAAAATTTCCGCTCAGGCCATTCATGGAAATAAATCTCAAAATGCCCGCCAGATTGCATTGAGCAATTTTAAGAATGGCGTAACGCGAGTGTTGGTAGCGACGGATATCGCAGCGAGAGGAATTGATATTGAGGAGCTTTCTCATGTGATCAATTTCAACCTCCCTAATATTCCAGAAACCTACGTTCATCGAATTGGCCGAACTGGTAGAGCAGGACTGAGCGGGATCGCTATCTCCCTTTGCGAAATTGAAGAAATACCGTATCTCAAAGATATTGAGAAATTGATCGGAAAGACCATTCATGAAGTGAAGGATCATCCTTATCCGATGCTGCGTACAACTCAGACTTTAAAGGCGGAAGGCTCATCGACATCAGCAATCTTAAAACCTGCCAGATCCAAGGCGAACCCTATGCTCAAGCCTAAGTCGAAGTGGTTCAAAAAAGGAAGTAAAACAAGCAAATAACATTGCTTGAATTCATAAAAATAAATCTAGGAGTGGTAATCTGAGAAAGCACAAGAAGAAGCCAATGTCATTTGACGAACTGTTGAAGGAATTGCAAGGCCAGAGAACGATTGAAGAAGATTCGAGTCATATTTCATTAGACGAGTTGTTCAATGAATCATTCATGGTTAAGCATTCCAACTTTAAAAGTTTTGGAGAGTTTTTAGAGAAAGGCAACTTTCAAGTAAAGACGCGAGAAGATATCAATAACATTCCTGACGAACTTTTTGATCGGCATGTTGCAAGAGAGACGGGGTTTGCGAATTGGAAATCCATGCTGAATACAGCGACTATGGATTATGCCAGTAAATAATGAATATAAGAAAGAAGCTGATTTAAGGATGCCGATTCAGGCTTGACCTTAGCTTAGCTATAATCAGGTGTTTGCTTTACGGCACATGTGGAGCGCGCGGTGCGTTGTTGGTAGTGCAGAGCATTTACCTGATTGTATCTCCTTAAATGTTCCACTCGTACATTGACTATAGTCAACATCTTTAGTAAGATTAAGTCAACAGTTCCCACCACGCCTCTTAACAATGCGTACCAAGGTGGGCCTTTTTATTTGCGGAGGGAATTTATGGAACATTTTCCTGCTCAGTCTGTCAAGCCCCCGGCAACATATGAACAACAATTAAATATTCTCAAAAGCCGTGGACTCAATGTTAATAATGAGGATATGGCCGTTCGTACTTTGCAACGAATCAATTATTACCGGTTAAGCGCATACGGATTAAGTCTCAAGCATGATGATAAATATCATATCGACACAACTTTCGAATAGCTACTCGCTTTATACGAGTTTGATCGTCGATTTCGCTACATCCTTATGGAAGTGGTTGAGCAAGTGGGAATTTCTTCCCGTACTCATATTTCATACTACATCGCTCATACATACGGTGCTTTGGGACATTTAGAACAGGAACATTTTAGAAATCATGAAGCGCTTCTGATTGAACTCGAAAAAGAGATAAAGCGTTCTCAGGAGATATTCATAAAACATCATATTGAGAAGGATGAAGGGAAAATACCCGTCTGGGTAGCTATTGAAGTTCTTTCGTTCGGAGCGCTCTCTAAACTTTTTTCCAATATGAAACGTGATGATCAGAATCACATTGCGAAAAGTAATTATCGTCGAGCCCCTGTTATTTACCTCGAAAGCTGGCTTAAGTGTTTGTCCTATATTCGCAATATATGTGCTCATTACGGTCGATTGTATAACCGACCACTTACAAGCAAACCGAGACTCGATCGGAAATCAAAACAGCTGGGAATTGAACAAGGAAAAATTTTTGCACACTTATACGCATTAAAGGAACTCATTCCTGATCGAAATAAGTGGACAGATTTCGTAACTCGCTTAGAAGCATTGCTCACTGAGTACAAAGACGTGATTGAATTAGAACGAATCGGATTCCCTGAGGACTGGGAATCCATCCTGATGATGAGGGGATAATCCTGGAATGGTTGCGACAATTACTCATGTCATTATCAATCCAAATCCGTCAAATCATTGACCATAATGAACCAACAACCCATCGATCGTGAACAAGATAATAGTTGCTAGAAATGTTCCAATCGCAACAGAGCGCTTTTTTTGGATTCAGCTCCTCAACACTCCCAACCATCCAGTCTAAAGTGCTAACCTCATCCTACAACAAATACAATGAGTCGTATGATTCTCAAGTTGGAAGAAGCTCCTACTGAAGTATTTATAAATCGTTCGGCATGACTTCGTTCTTTCTGATTATGGAATGAATACTTGTGAACTGTAACCCGCAGGGGCACTCTTTTCTCTTTTTACAGTGTCCATCCTGCGGGCCATGTGCTTGCTCAGAGTTCAGGCCGTTTTAGATGATTCCAAAGCTGCTTGTTTCTTGTTGCGTTCCAGCTCTTTTACCCCCATATGGGCCAGTATGCAGAAAATAACGCAGCAGACAACAGCAGTCAATAGTACATAGAAGCCGCCATTCCAGCCCACCTTGTCAACCATTACGCCAAAGAGGGTAGTACCTAAAGACGCACCCAGAATGTAGCTCATGAAGCCGCGCAAGCCAACCGCAGACCCTACGGCGAATGGCGGCACAACCTCCAAAGTCTGCACGGAAGCCAAAAATTGCGGGACGTAAATCAAACAACCGATAATGGCGGCGAAGATAGTAGTGCCAAGTAAAGTGCCGCTCTGCCAGTAACCAATAATGCAGAAGAAAATCAACACCATAGCAATGATAGCCGGTGGCATGCGGTATCCCTTGAAAAACCTGTCCGAAAGGTAACCAACCAAGAGCGTAGAAGGAATAGCTGCCCACTCAAAAAATAAAAAGGCAACGCTCATTTCGGCTTTGCTGAAATGTTTTACACTCAACAGATAAATGGGCAACCAACTTATAATGCCAAAACGAACCATGTACACGAAAACGTCTACAAAGGAAACAAACCATGCATTTTTATTGAACAATACATAATTTTTGAAGATTTGCCAGACCGTCATATCTTCTGGCGGTTTGGAATCGGCCTTTTGTTGCATAGCCGGGTCCGATTCGTCCTTGACGATTTCGTTCAACGGGGGCAAGCCTTCGCTTACCGGGGAGCCTTTGGTCAGGGCTAATACGACCATGGCAAACACGATAGCGACTGCTGCCGGCACCTGGTAGCTTGCCGCTTGCCAGTGCTCGGAGCCAAGCATAGCGAAGCCGACACCAACGATAGGCGCTACGATTCCGCCGCCCAGATTATGCGAGATGTTCCAGATGGCGCCGACAACGCCTCTCTGCTTGCGCGGGAACCAGTTCGCGATGGTAATGAAGCTAGGCCCGACTCCCATTCCTTGAAAAATTCCGTTCAGGATAACGAGCGCGGCAAACATCCAGAATGCCGTAGTGAATCCCATCATAATATTGACCAGTCCGCACATGAGCAAGCCAAGCGCCATATACCTTTTCGGATCGGCTTTATCCGCCAGACTGCTCATGAGGCCCTTGCTGACTCCGTAAGCAATGAGCAGACAACTGCTTAATAGCCCGACTTCTGTAGCGCTAAGATGGAGCTGCTCCTTCAGATAAGGAGTGGATAATGCAAAATTATTGCGGACAATATAATAGGCCATATAACCGAAAAACACACCTAATAAAGACTGCAGCCGGAAGAGCTTATAGGTTTTTTGAACATGTTCCGGCGCTATTTTTGTAGTAGCGGTTTTAGGCTTTAAAAATGAAATCATACCATCATCCTCGATTCTTAGCTGTTAATGAACACATTTGTAGTAACGGCAACTGCTTCTAATGCCGGTTTCATGATAGTGCTTTCAAAATAGTGATTCCAAAAAAATCCTAATGTCATCATGACCTCCCCGCTTTTTGATGATCGTGTTCCTCACCTTTTTATTATCGTGCCAGTTCAACCTGCAAAACTATCAGCAAAGTTCTGATTTTTTGTAGGATAAAGAGGAGGTGTTGTCAGAAAAATTCCTATAGAAGATGTAAAGATGATGAGCAATATCGTGAAAATGCTGAAAATGGCTTAGTTTATAGAGGATGCATCCAGTTTCATGCTATACTTGGGGATGCGAAATGCGACCCAGAGTGCAGATGCCTTCTGCGGGAATCTCTTGCGAAGAATGGAGTAAATCATGCTCAGGCTGCCGAGGATACTGCTTATTATTCTGCTTGCCGTACTTGTGTCAGGATGTTCCAACAGTCGTTCAAGTTATCACATTGTTTTTTCCGAGCCGGACGATGCCCCTGTCGATTCTCAAGATGGAACACCATCCCCGGTGCGTGTGGCCATTTCAAGCGTGCTGTCACCGAGCGAGACGATTAAGCACTACAGAACAATTGCCGATTATGTAGGGGAGAAGCTTAACAGACCTGCTATTCTCATTCAGCGCAAGAGCTACAACGAGATAAGCATGTTAATGATGAATGGCGGCGCTGACATCGCTTTGCTGTCGTCAGGCGCGTATCTAACCTACAAGCAAGTTGAGGGGCTTGAAGCGATTGCGATGCAGGAGCGAATGGGAGTTCCGTATTATTACGGTTATCTTGTCGTAAATCATGACAGCAACTGTACAGATATTAACGATTTAAGAGGAAAAAGCATCGCGATTACCGACCCCTTCAGTTATTCCAGCTATATTTTTGTGAGCGAAAGGCTGGCTGAATTCGATGAAACGCCAGAGCATTTCTTTGGCCGCTATGTGTACACGTATAATCATGAAAGCTCGCTTAAAGCCGTCATAGACAGGGTTGTCGACGCCGCAGCCGTGAATAGCTTGGTCTACGAACAAGCCAAGCTGAAAGATCCTGAATTAGCCGACACTTTGCGAATAATCGCCAAATCAGAACCGGCAGGCACCGGTCCGGTGGTAATCAGCAGCAGCTTACCGGATGAAGACAAGAACATCATTAAAGAGTTGTTTTTGTCCATGCACGAGCAAGCAGCCATACAACCAGCGCTGCAGGGTTTGTTTATTGACCGGTTTGTCCCTTTTGACCCGCAATTCTATGATACCGCTTACAGTAAAAGGTTCTATAAACGAGGCCGCCTATGAGATGGATGAGCAAGCTTCGGATCAATCAGAAAATATTTGGAACCATCTTCGTTGCGCTGCTCTTTCTTGCCTCTGTCTTAGGGTGGATCATTTGGGATTCGCTTACGAACATGATGGCTGAAGAGCTTAAAAAACGCGGCGCCAATATTGCGTATAATATCGCGGCCTTGTGCTCCGACTATATCCTTACGGATGATCAATTTTCGATTCATCTGCTTATCTCCCAGGCACAAAAGGCGAATGAGGACGTTCGCTATATCCTGATAATCGATAGCAATAACGGGCTTGTGGGGGATACGTTCTCCGGCAATCTGCCGAAGGGGATATTAAGCGCGCATACTCCCGATGGTCTGGATGGCCAGCAAGTTGCGGCACTAACTTCAGATGAAGGGACTATCCACGATATCCTTGTCCCCATCGAGGGGGGAGATGTAGGATTCGTTCGCGTTGGCATGGCGGAAACAGCCGCTCAAACCTATATTTTTAGTAAGATTGGTGAGTTGATTTTTGCAACATTATTGGTTTGCATAGGCACAGCCGGAATTACTTATTATGTTACTCGGTTTATCACGAAACCGATCAATAACTTGGTTGCTGTTGCAACAGGCATATCAGCCGGGAAGTTGTCCTTGCGGGCTAAAGTCGTGAGTAACGATGAAGTGGGGAAGCTAGCGCAGGCTTTTAATGAAATGGCTGACAACTTGATTAGCTCCAACACCGAAGTAGAAATGCTGTTGAAGGAGCTGCAAGATAAAGAGCGGCTTCGCGACACGTTGATCTTGAAGCTATTATCCGCTCAAGAAGATGAGCGAAAAAGAATCTCCCGCGAACTTCATGATGAAACAAGCCAAGCTCTTACTTCACTAATGGTTACCATGCGTGTGCTGGCTAATGAAGCGAAAGATGCCGAGCAGCAGGAGCTGCTTCATACCAGCCGGGAGATTGCAGCGAGTATTTTGCGGGAAATTAGAGATTTAGCGGTAGAATTAAGACCGCCTATTTTAGATGATATGGGATTAATTCCGGCAATCAAGAAATATGTGCAAAAGTTTGAAGAGAAGCACGATATTGCAGTGAATCTATTCGCCCCCGAAGATGATATCGTCATTGATAGTCATACTGCTGTAGCCTTGTACCGAATTCTTCAAGAAAGCTTGACGAATGTAGTCAAGCATACAGCAGCGACCCAGATTGAGATTACGATGGGAATCGCAGATCATTGCATACAACTAACTATCCATGATAACGGTCACGGTATCCGGCCGGAAGATTTTGAAAGGGCTCGCCAGCAAAATCGGATCGGAATATACGGTATGAAGGAAAGAGCCGAGCTGCTTGGCGGTTCATTCTTTGTCAAAACTACGAGTGTCGGCGGGACCGAACTTAGGGTGTCTATCCCGCTAGAGCTGGAAAAAGGGTGCAGTGATGGAACAGACAATAACAATCATGCTAGTTGATGACCACGCTTTGCTGCGGGCGGGCTTGAAGCTGCTGCTGCAGAAAAAACCATCCTTGGAAGTTGTAGGCGAAGCCGCCGATGGAATTGAAGCCCTTCGGCTTTACGAAGAAGTAAGACCTCATATTTTAATACTCGACATCAGTATGCCGCGCTTAGACGGCATTCAGGTTCTCAGAGAAATCAAATTGCGTCATGAGCAAGCGAAAGTCATCGTGCTCACCATGCATGAAGATGAAGATTACATCACTTCAATCATGCAAGCAGGGGCATCGGGCTACATTCCTAAGGCGGCAGTAGATGAAGAATTGTACACAGCCATTGATTCCGTTATGAACGGATACGTATACCTTCGGCCGCAAGAAACTCGGACCTTGCTTTCATCGATGCTCAAAAAAACGCCAAGAGAAGCAGAATCGCGGAATCCTTACGTGATTTTAAGTCCGCGCGAGCGCGAGGTGCTGCGGTTTCTTGCGAGAGGATATACGCTAGTTGAGACAGCTCAGGAATTAACAGTAAGCATCAAAACGGTTGATACTCATAAGACGAGAATGATGAATAAACTGAATGTTTCTAGAAAAAGCGAACTTGTTGAATATGCGATGAAATATAAACTTATAAATGACGGACAAGCATAATGCGCCCATCTCTTTCGAACGTATTTCTAAATATTTCGTTAGATGTATATAGGTCAAAAGACGTGAAAATAAAATGAAGACGGTGAAGGAGGATTTTGGTAGCTCGTGTCGAATGGTTCAATATACCTATAAACACGCAGCTGAAGGGAGTCAAAAGAAGTGCAACGTACAACCGGAACGAGACTAAATCCGCCGAACAAGACATCTGCCTACCAAGGCAATAAAACGGGCAGCGGTCAAACAAGGGTGGCTGGTTCTCAAATAAACAGAGTGTCAGGCGCTCAAGCGGCAGGAGCGAGAAAACACGGTGATGGCACAAGGAACGAACATACTATTGTTTGTCGGAAATGTAAGTCACCGCAAATTGTAGCCAACAAAAGAGGATATAGCTTTGCCAACTTTTTTAAAACCTTAGGCTGGATGGCATTGCTTCCCCTCTTGATAATAATATTGGGCATGGTTGTAGTAAATGCAATCATGTGGAAAACAGACTTGCCGATAAATGACGGGCTAATAAGCTTAATTAGTGTTATTTGTTATCTTTCATTAAGCTTGTCATTACCTGTCAGTATCCTTGTTGGGTTCGTCGGAAGAGGTGAAATCGTAAACGGCTGTATGAATTGCGGTTTTAAGTGGACACCTGGTAAGAGAAAGTAAAAGTAACGGAAACAACCCGGCTGACTTCATCGTCTTGGCCGGGTTATTTCGATCTAATTACTGTATCGTATAAGGCAGCTTGAACGTCCACAGCTGGGTGCCGTTGTCCGGTGATGTGCTGTCCACGCCGAAATCATTGTCGTTCACGATGACAAGAGTGTCGCCGTTCACTAGCGCCAAGCCCTCTATTTTCTCGTACGGATAGTCAAAAGCGGCTGCATCGAGCACGGTGCGTTTGGCGGGCGGCAGAATGCCGCGAGCTTTCAGATCCGTGATTGTCATTTGTTCGGGCGTTTTGCCGGCGCTCTGCGCATCATCGTACTTGTCGAGGATGTTCGTTGCGTCCGACAGGTCAATGGAGTAGATGCGTTTCAGCTGCGCTTTGTCGCCTGCGTTTTTGTCGCGCTCGTCGATGAGCAGCGTATTCTCGTTAATGGCGACCATGTCGGAGATAACGATATCCGATTGGTCCAGATCGTTGAATTGCTTCGCGTCCTCCGTGACATAAGCGTATTCGGCTACCGGCTCCAGCTTCGCGAGATCGAACTTGATGATGCGGATCTGGCGCGAGTTGTCGGTGGACTTGTCCGGGTTGCGCAGCGGGCTTTGCATGGCCATAAACTTATGCTTGCCGTCAGGCGTGATGCCCACTGCCTCGGCGCCCCGGTTTTTACGAAGCTTGTTGTACACGGCTGGAAGCAATTCCCTCGATGGTACGAGCGGAGCTGCTACTTGAGCGGCCCAGCCTTGCGGGACGATACGTTCGATAATCGTGCCGTCCCGTTTCACATGCACGATAGACGGACCATATTCATCGGAAATCCAGAACGTGTCATCTTGCGGATTATACGCGATCCCTTCAATATCGAGACCATACGGATCATAGGCGAGTTGTTTTTCCGCTTTGGCGTCATAAGGCGCTTCGTCACGGTCTTTGATGTTGGGCAAGCCGGTAATATTGGAGCTGCCAGTCACGGGATTTTTGCCGTTCACCTTCAGCGGGATTTGCTCGAGTATCTTGATTTCGCCTTTGTTAATTTCGATTTTGTAGATGCTCGGTGTGTAATCTGCAAGCGGGAACGTGCGGCGCGACTTGCCGTTGACGTCGATTTCTCCGTTCGGGCCGCGGTCGGCTGTTGAATAGAACACATTGTCCGGGTCGCCCGGCAAGTGAGTCAGCGAGGAACCGATGCCCATTTTGATGCCGTCCGCCAAGTTAGGGGCGCTTAACTTATATTTCCCGGTCAAGTCTGGCGTGTCCGTCAACGCCACGTTATTGCGGAACTCGTCCCAATCCACGTACTTGCTTGCAGCTTCACTAAGCGCGCGCAGCGGCAAGTACAAATGGCCGTCGATTTCGACCGCCTGGGACGATGGTGTCACGGCCTGTCCGTTGTTCGAGTATTTAATATGATCAGCCGTTGCGCTGCCCGCGGCAGCCTCGGGCGTGATCACGTTCCCGACTGTGAGCGTGAGCGCCGCCGTTGCGGCGATAAGCCATTTCTTTTTCATCCTGAATGAGTCTCCCTTCAACTGCTCTGCATACTAATGAAGGGATTATATCAACCATTTTTTAAGCTTAATTAAAAGTAAGGTTGAGATTGTGTAAAATAGGTAGCGTTCATCATAGGACCAAATAATCTGCAAACGCTGTAATTCCTTGCTGCGAAAGGGGTGCAGCGTTTTTATATGAAAGCAACATATTGACATCCAAAATTAGTATATGTTATATAGAAATAAGGTGTTAGCACTCTTCTGGTTTGAGTGCTAAATATTTGACCAGCAGATTTTAAGCACAACTACAACAAGCTTATATACTATACTCACATACATTTTTCATTACTTTTTAAATTGAAAGGAGATCTATTCATTCATGGCAAAAAAACAGTTTAAAGCAGAATCGAAAAGATTGCTGGAAATGATGATTAACTCCATTTATACGCAGCGAGAAATATTTTTACGAGAGCTCATTTCCAATGCCAGCGACGCAATCGACAAAATATATTACAAAGCGCTAACTGACGATCAATTGGTGTTCGACAAAGAAAATTATTACGTCAAAGTGGCTGTCGATAAGGCAAGCAGAACATTGACCCTCTCCGATACGGGTATTGGCATGACGAAAGAGGAGCTTGAAAACAACCTGGGGGTTATCGCCAAGAGCGGCTCGTTAGCATTCAAGAACGAAAATGAATTGAAGGACGGGCACAATATCATTGGTCAATTCGGGGTTGGATTCTATTCCGCTTTTATGGTGGCGGATGTGGTTACGGTAATCAGCAAGGCTCTAGGCAGCGATGAGGCTTTCAAGTGGGAGTCCAAGGGCGCAGATGGGTACAACATTGTGCCGTGCGAGAAGGATTCCGTAGGTACCGAGATTATTTTGAAAATCAAAGAGAACACCGAAGATGACCAATATGATGAGTATCTGGAAGAGTATCGCTTGAAATCGATTATTAAAAAATACTCTGATTTTATTAGATACCCTATCAAGATGGATGTGAAAGGACAGAGACCTAAAGAAGACAACGAAGATGAGCTCGAAGAATATCAGGAAGAACAAACCGTAAACAGCATGGTTCCGATTTGGCGGAAAAACAAGAATGAGCTTACACCAGAAGATTATGAGAATTTTTATGTCGAAAAGCGTTACGGCTTCGACAAGCCTATTAAGCATATCCATATCAGTGCCGATGGCGCTGTCGTATACAATGCAATACTATTTATCCCGGAAAATACGCCGTTTGACTATTACACAAAGGAGTATGAGAAGGGGCTAGAGCTGTATTCCAATGGCGTGTTGATTATGAATAAGTGCGCGGACCTGCTGCCTGACTATTTTGGCTTTGTCAAAGGAATGGTGGATTCCGAGGACTTATCTCTGAACATTTCGCGCGAGATGCTGCAGCATGATCGGCAATTAACTCTCATCGCCAAAAACATTAAGAACAAAATCAAAGGTCAATTGCAAAGCTTGCTGAAGGATGAAAGAGAGAAGTATGACCAATTTTACAAATCCTTTGGCAGACAGTTGAAGTATGGGGTATACAGCGATTACGGAACTCATAAAGAAGTGCTGCAGGACTTGCTGATGTTCTACTCTTCCACAGAGAAGAAGCTGGTCACGTTGGATGAATACGTATCGAGAATGCCTGAAGATCAGAAGTATATCTACTATGCTTCCGGCGAATCGATTGACAGAATCGAGAAGCTCCCGCAGACTGAGCTGGTAGCCGATAAGGGTTATGAGATCTTGTACTTCACCGATGATATCGATGAGTTCGCGATCAAGATGATCATGAGCTACAAAGAGAAAGAATTCAAATCGGTATCGAGCGGCGACTTGGGAATTGAAGCGGATGATAATGAAACGGATTCCGATGCGGAAGAAAAAGACAACAAAGAGCTCTTTGATGATATGAAAAACATTCTGACCGACAAAGTGAAAAACGTCAGAGCGTCGAAGAGACTGAAATCCCATCCGGTCTGCCTCTCTACCGAGGGCGAATTGACGATTGAGATGGAAAAAATATTGAAAGCAATGCCGAACAGTCAGGATGTAAAAGCGGACAAGGTGTTGGAAATCAATATCAATCATGACGTATTTAAGTCTTTGAAGGACGCTTATGAGAACGACAAGGATAAGCTTGCTCTCTATACCAACCTGTTGTATAATCAAGCGCTGCTGATCGAAGGACTGCCGATTAGCGATCCGGTCGAATTCACAAATGATATTTGCAAAGTAATGGTGTAGTGCAAGCTGATAAATAAGTAGCGAAAATAACCCGTCTCTGGCGCAGCCCAGGGCGGGTTATTTGTTGTTTATATATGTCACTCTAAAGGATCTTCCTCCGAATATTTGCAATGACTTGATCATGTTCAATTAATGGTGCGCCTTCGGCAACTTGCTTTTCTGCAACTAATAACTTGGATTGCAATTTGATGCGTGCCTCCATACGACGAAATGTTTCATGACTCATAACAACCAAATCGGCTTCTCCGTTACGTGTAAGCACGACCGGTTCGTCAAGTTCATGACAGTATTTCGAAAAACCGTTGTAATCCCGCCGAATCGTAGTGGATGGTCTAATGTTCATCATGTGCATCTTCCTTTGACATATCATTATTTTATCTATAATGTATCATTCCAATGCTATTCATCCCATTCCTTTACATTTTATGTAAATCTCATGTGCGTGCTTGAACCTCAGTGAGCGCTCTCTTTTTGCGGGACTCATTGGTGAGGTTGTTTGCGGAAAAAAAGAGATTATCTTAATTGATGGCGCCTATAAATCCTCTAGGAAGTGAAGTATTCTCTGTGAATACTAATTATGCTACTATCATGAGTAGTACATAAAGATGGCGACTCACATTTCTTTAATACCAGATTTTACCATCCTGTATCATGATTCATCAAGGATACGATATCTTGGGACTCTAATGTTGGGACTAGTAGAAGCAGAACTGCAGCAAAAAGAAAATATTTGATAAATCGTTTTTTCATTTATATTCCTCCCTGTATAGAATTACATTGTTGGTAGAGAACTTGGAGTCTTTTTAGAGTATGAACATTCATTTTTTCATTATTACGTATGTATAAGTTTAATATTGAATCAACACATTCACGCTCCATGGTAATATCATTGACTCTAGCATATCTCAAAGCACTTTCTAAATAGCTGTCAATTGCACTTTCAAAGTCATTATTCATGAAGTGGTAATCGCCTTTTAGTTTGTAAAACCGGGCTAAATCAGATTTTTTATAGGGGGTATGATACGGCATTGTGCTTAGTCTTTCTTCGAATTCCAGCAACTTTTGAATCGCGGGGCGATTTTCAGTTTTTAAGTACAAGATAAGCAACTGAATTACGATATGCAGCATCGCGCTCTCTTCGCAATTCAACAGGCACTCTTCAAGCTGAGATATAGCAAAATCAGTATCTCCCTTTTTTGCATGGAGCAACGCCTTACTGAACTTGACGTAATCTTTTACTTCGGGATATGAATACTTGCTATATCGATTTAAGTACTCCTCGAATAAGTCATAACGCCCTAAATGAAAATAACAGTTATACAACGTTGCAATCGAATTCGCCATTAATTTGTGGTCCGTTGTATGTTCTTTGACGACTTTGTTGCATAAACCAATGCTGTCTTCAAATAACCGCAGATTATAAGCATGAACGCCTAACTTAAAGTATAGCGTTACTCTTTCTTCAGCAGACAAAAAATTTGCATAGTACAACACATATTTCCCTGATTCATAGGTCGATGCAAGCTTGGTGAAGTCATCTCGTTCAATAAGATATTGTTGGAGCAGTGCCTTAGCGAGGTAAGGCTGGATGCCATGGGTCCGGCTATATTCAATGATGAGCTTGTACAAAGAAAGCTGAGTAGAAGGCGAGTCCATAATTGTACCCGTGAATTTATACAATTCTTCAACGAGCTCGTAGCTTTCCTTTTTTTTGTCACGAAGAAGCTGAGCGGCAATCTTTGTGGATAGTGACGGATAGCTTATGACCGTTTCTTTGAGTATAGGAAAGAGTACATCAGCTCTTTGTTCAACGGAAAGGTATAATTGTACAATGTCTGGAAATGGAATGTTATAGGTGCTTGCCAGGGCATGAATCGTTTTAAAGTCGGGACGTTTTGTTTCCCCGTTCTCGATTTTTGAAATTGTACCTTTACTGACTCCAGTCAATTCCTCCAGCTGGGCCATTGTTAAATTGGCCTCTTGTCTGCGTTTTTTGATGAAATCGCCAATGGTTGTGAACTGCAGCAACTCAGACTTCATTTCATCACCCTCTCAAATCTATAGGATATCGCATAACAATAATACCAAATATTCCCTCGCAAGTGAATAACCACTGGTCAAAATTATCTGTCTAATACCGTCATAGCTTGTCATTGGAGTGAGATTCCTCTGAATGAGCCTCTCACAGTTTCGACTTCCTTTTTCCACTCTCCCCGTCATTCAGACGATACTCCCATCGTGTGTGACCCTTCGTATCTTTTGCCCAATCTCCCACATTGTCAGGAAAGAATGAAAACGTTGAAAGGCATATGCCTATTCGTGTAGAAAGCAGGGCATTAAGTAGCCAATGGTATGTTAGTTGTTAATTGTTAGCTTCCCAGCTTATGTGTCTTTCTGAAGGAGGGGGAGAGTGAGGCAAAGGGGCGGATGGAGCAGATCACCGTCAGTCTAGACGCGTCAAAAGGCTTCCAATATAAGGGGAGAACAAATTTTTGCCTTAGTTATTGACGGGACCATTTTATGGTTTTATTATAATAAAATGATATCGAGAATCATTATCATTTACATGCTGTTGAATGATACCAATTTAGAGGAGTGTCTCATATGAATTTCCGTAATGCCATCCCTGCCGCAGTTTTTGCTGCAACTCTGCTTGTATCCGGTTGTGGCTCCGGATCTGGCGCAGATGATAATAAAGCCGTATCACAAACGCCTGATCAAACGCCACCTTCCAACACGGCGGCTGATAACGCCTCAGGGAATAAAGAAGATTTCAAGGTTGCGATTGATCAATATCGTCAATATGTGGTCGAAGAATGCGACGAATTCGTAAAATTAACAGGTGAGTTCACAGCGGCCGTCAAATCCGGTGATATTGAAAAAGCGAAATCTTTATATGCTCCCGCTCGCATGCACTATGAACGAATCGAACCGATTGCGGAAGCGCTGGGGGATCTCGATCCGAACATCGATGCCCGCGAGAATGATGTGGAAGAACAAGAGTGGCGCGGTTTTCACCGGATTGAGAAGGCGCTCTGGGAACAGAAGACTACAGATGGACAGCAAGAGTATGCAGATCGCTTGTTAAGTGACGCGAAGCTGCTGCGCGCCAAGGTGGAAACGGCCGAGATTGATGCTTCATTGTTAGTGACAGGAGCAGTCGAGCTGTTAAATGAAGTGTCTACCTCCAAAGTGACGGGCGAGGAGGAAAGATATTCGCATACCGATCTGTATGACTTTGCAGCGAACGTAGAAGGCGCCCAGAAAATCTATGAATTGCTGAAGCCGCAGCTGGAGAAGAAGGATGCAGAGCTTGAGAAGCAGATCGGCGCCAGATTTGCGGCATTGAATAATGAATTGGCTCCTTTCAAAAAAGGAGATGGCTACGTATCCTATACAGAGCTGAAACAGGACGAGGTGCGCAAGCTGAGCCAGAACCTTGATGCATTGGCCGAACCGCTGTCCAATATGGGGAAATTGCTGGGAGTGTAAGCGATGAGTAAGAAACAACAGGGAACTAACGATTATGGATTAAGTTCGGAACGTAAAGGCAAACAATTAAGCCGGCGAGAGCTGCTGAAATTAGCGGGTGTCGGCGGTATTGGCTTGATGCTGGGCGGTACTGGTGTAGGCAGCATATTGTCTGTCACGGGCGGCAAGAGTCAATCCTCTTCTGCTGCAAACGGTGGCTCCGCCAAGGAGTCCATTGTGCCCTTCTATGGTTCTCATCAAGCGGGAATCGCAACACCTGCTCAGAATTTCCTCTGCTTTGGTTCATTTGATCTGACTGCTTCGTCTTTAAGCGAGGTCCGGAAGCTGTTCCAGGCGTGGACGAAGGCAGCAGCCGCCATGACATCCGGCCAGATGATAGGCGAGATCAATGACTATCCCAATATGCCGCCCTCGGATACCGGTGAAGCGGCGGGCCTGTCTCCGTCTCGAATGACGATCACGTTTGGCGCAGGGCCGTCATTATTTGATAGCCGGTTCGGCTTGGCCGGCAAGCGGCCTGCCGCTTTTCCGGATCTGCCCGTATTCCGCGCGGATGATATCCAGCCGCAATGGTCGGGCGGAGATCTGTGCGTTCAAGTATGCGCAGACGATCTTCAGGTAGCCTTCCACGCGCTGCGCAACATGGCTCGAATTGCGCGTGGAACGGCCGTGCTGCGGTGGACGCAGGACGGCTTTCAACGTTCTGGCCAAGCCGATACCTCCGGGGGCACGCCGCGCAACCTGATGGGATTCAAGGATGGAACCGGGAATCCGGATACAACGGATGCAGCGAAGATGAATGAGACGGTATGGATTCAGCCTGGGACAGGCGCATCTTGGATGGAGGGCGGCAGTTATATGGTCGTCCGCCGGATACGGATGCGTATCGAGATATGGGACCGTTCCACTCTGCAGGACCAGGAAGTGACCTTCGGACGTTATCGAACAACGGGCGCCCCTCTCGGCGGCCAAGATGAGTTCGACCCTCTTGATCTGGAGAAGTGCGACGCCTCAGGCAATCTGGTCATCCCGGAGACGGCACATTCCAGATTGGCGCACATGAATGGCAAGGTGCAAATATTGCGCCGCGCCTTTTCGTATTCTAGCGGCATTGATGCGAAGACCGGGCAGATTGATGCGGGCTTGTTCTTTATCTGCTTCCAGCAAGATCTGCGCAAGCAGTTCATGCCGATGCAGCATAAGCTGGCGGCCGCGGATAAGTTGAATGAATATATCGTGCATGTAGGTAGCGCCACATTTGCCTGCTTCCCCGGAGCTCGTGAAGGAGGATATATCGGGGAGACGCTCTTTTGAACATGCATTTATTAGGAAGGAAGGTCTCCATGCGTTATACGCACAGTGGAATCATTAGAAAAATGATAGCCGTACTTATCGTAAGTATGTTGCTTGTACCGGCGGAGTGGTCGGCGGCAGAAGGGGCTAGCTCCCCTGTTGACCAGTTGCTGCCCTTAGTCGGGGGAGCGCTTGTTGAAGCCGGGCAGCAGAATTGGGAGATGGCTTCCAAGGAGCTTGAGCAGTTCGGCCAATTATGGAACGGCGTCAAATCAGCCTCCGAGTTAACAAGCGCCATCGATTCGGAGTTGGCTGCGGCGGCTGATGCTGTGCAGCAGAAGGATCTGAAGCAAGCGAAGGAAAGCTTATCCGGATTGGCCAAGAAGGTAAATGAATATGTGGATGGCACGCAGGAGCAACAAGCCAAGCCTTCCGGCAAGGACGTTGCCGAGATGCTGTTGGGCATGGTGAAGAAGACTCATGACAGTCTGAAGCAGGGCGCAATCGAGCAGGCACAGAAGGATTATCGGACTATCGTTAACGACTGGAAGAAGATTGAGAATCCGATTCGCAATGATAACTTTACGGTATACAGCCAGCTTGAGACAAAGATGACATTGATACGGGTTGCTCTGCAAGCCGAACCTCCCAAGCCGGAGCAGGCAGACAGTGAATTGACGCAATTAACTTCGGTGTTGAAGGATTACACAGCCGGGAAGCTGGACGGAGCCTCGGACTCCACTTCAGGCAGTCATCGCTTGACGGATGCCATTGCATTGCTGCAGCAGGCGGATCAAGCTGTAGAGGCGGGAGATGCTGATCTGGCTTCGCAGCATATGCAAGCCTTTATCTCGATGTGGCCGTCAGTTGAAGGCGAGGTATCCATCTCATCTGCAACCGTCTATACGGATACAGAGAATCAAATGTCGGAAGCACAGGGCTATTTGCTGTCGAGCCCGCCGAATCTGGAGAAAGCGCAGGATGTTATCGGCCAGATGAAGCAAGCTTTGGAGCCGATAGCAATCACATCCTCTTATACAGCTTGGGATGCTGCCGTAATATTGCTTAGAGAAGGCTTGGAAGCAATTTTAGTGCTTGCCGCTTTATTGGCCTATGTGAAACGAACGGACAACAAAACGGCACGCAACTATATATGGGCCGGTTCAGGCGCTGGTCTAGTTCTTAGCGGGGTTTTGGCGATTGTGCTGACCTATGCGATTTCGCAAGCCGCATCAGGCAGCGCGCGCGAATTGATCGAAGGCATCACGGGATTAGTTGCGGTCGTGATGATGCTAACCATCGGGAATTGGCTGCATAGCAAGTCTAGCATGGCGTCATGGAATGCTTATATTAGCAAGCAGGTAGATGGCGCTTTAGCCAGAGGAAGCCTGTGGTCTCTGTTCGCGGTAGCGGGACTCGCAATTTTGAGGGAAGGCGCCGAAACAGCCATCTTCTACATCGGCATGGCGCCGTCTATCGAGCCGCTGCAGCTGGCGATTGGTATAGGCGGGGCATTGCTGGCGCTCGTCGTCCTTGGTTTCGCTATCATTCATTTCAGTGCGAAGCTGCCGATTCGGCCGTTCTTTATGGCGGCTACCGCGCTTATCTATTATTTGGTGATTCGCTTCTTGGGCGAGAGTATCCATGCCTTACAAGTAGCAGGGAAGCTGTCTGCCCATAGTCAGGCAGGACTGCCTTCAATCGGATGGCTGGGGGCTTATCCGACCTGGGAGACATTTGTGCCGCAGCTTGCAGCTTTGCTGTTCATTATGTTCATGCTTCTGCGCGGGTCTTTGGGCAAAGGCAAGCAGCAGAAGAGTATGGGTTAGTTAGAAGGCTGCTAATTGCAGACTGCCCTCCAACACAAAGGACGGACCGGATCCGTCCTTTTCCCTTATCTTGCATTGGATTTCATCCAGTTAAAATGCAATAGGTAACTCCCAGTGACAGGTTTGATTGGAAATGATCCAGTGTTTTCGCTCCATTTCATCTGTTATAGTTAGAAAGGAGTCACATCCACTGGACAAAATGCAGTCTGCAAGCCGTTTAGCTGCTCCATCCGCACATTTGACTGTACGTTTTCCAATGGAAACTACCTCGACCGCAGGCAACAGGGCAGCTCAACTCATATATTCGCCGAATTCATAGCTCTGCTCCTCATCCGCGATGGCCTGAATCTCTTCCGAGCCGATATTCAAATAGATATAGCCGTCTTGCGCCTGCTTTTTCAGCGCGCGTTCCTTGACGAACTTGGGACTCGCATCGCCGGCGTCTTCATCATAGACGAGCAGGATGCCATCTGTTTTGCGGAATAACAGCTCATCCCGGGCGACGAACTGCCATTTTCCGATATAAGGCCCGTTGCTCACCGCTCTATAGTAATCAACCCCTTGCAGGATTTGCTCGAAATACGTTTTTTTCTCGTCGCTCCATTGCTCCTCCGGTTGGCTGTAGGCCGTGATGATAGAACATTTCAAATGCGGATACTGCGCCTTCAGCGAGATGGCTGCTTCGCATGCCCATAGATCGACCCCGTACTGGCCGGGGGTGATGACCCATTCCAGCCCTTCTTCCAGCAGGGGGATCAATCTGGCTGCAATGGCTTTGCGGATATAGGGGATTCCTTTATGTTTATTGCCGTAAATACCGAGCTCGTGCGCGCGGTAGCCGGTAATCAGAAGATTTTTCACACCGAAATTCCTCCACTTATACAATAGTAGAACGCTCTATTTAGTATTATACCTTTGTCGAATAAAGAATGTTAACGCACGGAAATATAGTTCGAATAGACCATATATTCAGGACCTCGATTTTGCCTACTTGGGTCTAAATTCCCTGTTACGTCCCCTTGCCAATTGGTTAATATGAGTAAGAATACAAATCTTAGGGGGACAATCGCTTGAAGAAGTGGACAGCAGTATTATTATCAGCAATTTTGTTACTAGGAATCACGGCATGCGGCAACGCGAAGGAAGCAACAGGGGGGAATAACACGGCTGCCGAACAACCGGCGGGTGAGACAAAAGAGACCGCGGCGGCGCCGACCGTAGATGAACTGATTCAGAAGACAACGGATGCCAGCAAAGACTTGAAGAGCTTCTCTATGGACGCTCAAATCAAGCAAAATATAACGGTAAGCCAAGGCGACCAAAAGCAAGAGCAGAAGGTCGACATGCAGATGAAGACAGACATGACCAAAGAGCCGCTGAATATGTACCAGGAAATTAAAATGTCCATCCCGGATCAAGGGGAACAGGATATTAAGCAGTATATTACGCAAGAAGGCATTTACTCGCAAGTCGGCGGAACTTGGACGAAGGTTCCGGACGAGATGAAGGATCAATTGATGGCAACCGTTGAGGCATCTGCCAAACCGGAGCAGCAGCTGGAACAATTCAAATCGATCTCCAAAGACGCGAAGGTGTCGGTTGAAGGGAACGAATATGTGCTGTCTGCCGATTTGTCCGGTGAAGGCTTGAAGGAACTGGCCAAGTCCCTGATGAGCCAATCGGGCAATGACCCGCAAACGGCTGCTTTGATGGAGCAAATGAACATCAAAAACATCAAAATTACGTATGGCGTGAATAAAGATACGTATTTGCCTACGAAGTCCGACGTCAACATGACGATGGACATGGAGCAGGATGGTCAAGGGATGTCTTTGGAGATGGTACTGACAAGCACTTTCTCCAAGCATAATGAAGTCGGCGAGATCAAAGTGCCGCAAGAGGTGCTGGACAGCGCCAAGTAAGACAGACGACACCGTCGGATCCTCTGGATTCGGCGGTTTTTCTCTATTACACCCTTTTACAAATCTTAGGGGGGTAACCGCTTGGAAAAATGGACAGCAGCATTATTGTTAGCCATATTGGCACTAGGAATCACTGCATGTGGCGGCGCGGAGGAAGCAACAGGGTGGAATACCACGACTGCCGAACAGAAGGAGGCGACGCCGACCGTAGATGAATTGATTCAAAAGTCAATGGAGGCTGGAAAAAGCTTGAAGAGCTTCTCTGTGGAGCGTCATATGAAGAAAGATGTGACAATTAGCCAAGGCGATCAAAAGCAAGATATGAAGTTCGGCCGGAAGATAAAGATCGATCTGAACAGAGAGCCGTTGCAAGTGTATCAGGAATTAATCATACTCGGTCAGAATCAAGATTTTGCACTTAAGCAGTATGCTGTCAACGGAAGAGGGTAAATAAAGAAACGTATTTGCCTACGACGTCGGACGTGAACATGACGATGATCATGGAGCAGGGCGATCAGACCGCTTTTGTTGATGTGGTGATGTCAGCTGCTTTCTCCAGACATAATGAAGTCGGCGAGATCAAAGTGCCGCAAGAGGTATTGGACAGCGCCAAGTAGGACAGATGACATATGACACCGCCGGATTTCTGGATTCGGCGTTTTTTTGTACCGATTTTTTTCGTGTCGTAATGCTTTTACCCTGTTCGTTCCAGTATTAATGAGTGATGATAGAAGCATGAATTGCTTTGCTGTGCAGCAAAGCGAGACTTCATTTTTCGACACAAAATACCGATAACAGAAGAAGGAAACGTATGTTCGGTGTAGAATGTTAGAAAATTGAATGCTTCAAGTAGGAAAATAAGAGAGGTGCCGTTCTGAATGGACAAGAAGGCCAAGCAAATATTAATGAAAACCTTCTGGAGCAGCAGCGGCTGGAAGGATACCCGCACGATCCTTTTTTCGGGGGAAGATTTCGAATATGCGAAAGATAAAGGCTTGATGTTCGATCCGATCACGATCGGCCATGATGAATGTGTGCTGCAAATGATTGAATTGCATAAAGTGATTACGAAGGAAATGGCGGCGAAAGCCTTTTTGCATAGTCTGTCTACCAGAAAGGTGTATTTGAGAAGCGCGCTCTCCAGTTGGGCGTTGACCCATCGAATGGCTGCGCACCCCTTCGAGAGCAATGTCGGGAAGTATACGACTAACAATAATGGCAGCACCTATGCTTGTTTTGGCGAGTGTTATGTATGCGATACATATGGCGTAGCCGTTCATGAAGATTATACGAATGAAGATATCAATGTGTTGAATTTCGAGAGAATCAAGTGGGGCGGGGTGCGTCTGAATCATATGCTGTATTGCATGCTTGATCTGGAGCAATTGCTCAAAGAAGCAGATATAGCGGTGAGCGAAGAAGACGTGGACATTTTTAAAAATATACTAGCTGCCATTACAAGCTGTGCTCCTGCCGATGCCGCGCGTCAGCTGGAGAAAAGGCTGAATGGCATTTTGCCGTCCAATAAAAGTGAGCGAGATTTTCTGATGGAAATAATGGCGTATGCCGGAATTCTGACCGCAGAGGAAGACAGGCCTGGAAGAGGCGGGAAGAACGACTTTTGCGCCATTGTGAATTGGCGGGGGGTGGATGGGTATTCCAAGCAGGCGGTCCAGGATTATTTTGGACAATGGCTATAGAGGAAGTTCAAAAAGCCCCCTTTTGATCACGAAGATATTCAGGAGGTGATTCGGCATCGAATCTTGCATTCACTCTCGAAGTGCGATGCCCATGTAGTCGTGCTTTGAAATAGGACTTTAGATGGTGTGATATGAATATTGGTTTAGGTATCATTTTACTATAGTGTTAGATTTCACATGAAAATATGAGAGAAAAGCAGGAAAGATAGGAGGGAAGGTCGCGTGATCGAAATAACAGAATCATATGTTGATTCACTGGCACCGAACAGCTCGGCCATTAAGAATGCGCAAGGGCTTGTTAAAAAACGCAGCTTCGTGCAGTTGAACCGCTCGGAGGATGATGCGCTTCTATTTGGAGAGTGCTCCGGCAGCGGCAAGTCTAACTACCAATGCTCGGCAGATTTTATCCACCCGGAGAAGCCGGTGCTGCGCTGTTCATGCCCAAGCCGGCAATTGCCATGCAAGCACGCGCTCGGTTTGTTGTATGCCTATATTGGAGGGGAGACGTTCGTCACTGCTTCAGTACCTGAGGATATCGTTGCGAAGCGGGAGAAGGCGGAGAAGCGGGAAGAGAAGAAATCGCAGCAAGCCGCTGAAGGTGCAGAGACCAAGCCGAAAAAAGTGAATAAAACGGCGTTGAAGAAAAAAATCCAGGCTCAGCTTGAGGGCTTGGAGCTGCTGGAGAAGCTGACCTTGTCGCTGATTCGCGGAGGGTTGGCCACGATCGATAAAAAAGTGTTAAAGACGATCCAGGATCATGTGAAGCAGATGGGCAACTATTATTTGACCGGGGCGCAGACGGAATTGCGTCGATTAGCCCTGTTGCTCTCCAATGCGGATGATCGGGAAGCGATCTATACATATGCCGTCGAGCAATTAACGCTGATTCATGCGTTTATTAAGAAAGGGCGCGCTCATTTAACGGCGAAGCTCGCCGATCCAGACTTGACGCTGGACCATGAATCGACGATAGAAGAATGGCTCGGTCACGCTTGGCAGCTGGCGGAGCTGAAGGATTGCGGCCTGATGGCGGAACAGGTCGAATTGATTCAGATCGCCTTTTTGAGCTACGACGATCAGGCTAGACAAGAATACGTCGATCAGGGCTATTGGCTGGAGCAAGCAACCGGGGAAATCCATCGAACGGTTCAATATCGGCCTTACAGAGCAGCCAAGCATATGCGAGAGGACGACAGCTTCTTCGATGTCGCGCTTGTGAAGTCGCTGTATCGCTATCCCGGTGATATGAACCGAAGAGTGCGTTGGGAAGAAATGACCTCGCGGCCGCTGGAGCAGCATGATCTGGAACCTATTTCAGCGATGGCCCATCGTTCCTATGCCGATGTCGTGAAGCAGGTGAAGAACCAGCTAAAAAATCCACTCGGCGACAAGAACCCAGTGATGCTGCTTCATGTGGCAGAGGTTCGGCAGACAGAGCAAGGCCAATTCGCCATTACCGATGCTGCGGGACAGCATCTGGCGCTGGACGATGTGTTCACGTTCGGTCATGCGACGGTGCCGCTGCTGCCGCACGTTCCTGCCGCAAGCTTGACGGACACGACGATGCTGGTTATGTTCGAGCACGGTCTCGATAGCGGGCGGCTCGTCGCACAACCATTGACTATCATTAAGGGTGCGGACATGATCCGCCTCTTATATTAAGGGGGATCGGCGATGAGTACAGCATTGCTGCAAGAGCTTCATCAAGAAGTGAGACGGCTTTATATTGCAGGAAGCGAGTTGGCAGCCGGAGATTTTCGCTTGAAGCGTCTCTTGCCCCAATTCCAGCAGCTCGGGGAACGGGCGCCCGTATTTAAACGGTTGGGAGAAGGGATTGCCGCTCTATTAGAGCCATCTGCTCAACAGACGCAGACTTCGGCGGAGACGTTGCAGGATCTGGGTCTGCTGCTAAGCTCGGTGCTTCGCACACAAGGAACCATTTCGCCAGAGGGGGAGCTGACGGCTGTGAAGAGCCGCCCGAACTCCTTGTCCACCAAGCTGTCGTATCGTAAGCTGGCAGCGGTTCAAGAGGCATTGACGACTACCGGGAGCGGCCGCTACGAGGTGATCGTGCAAGCGTTCGAAGCAGGGATGTTCCAAGATCTTCGCTTGCTGAAGCACGCCATCGCGGCACTGAACGATCCATATATCGATATTGCAGAGTGCGCCATGAACCGAATCCTGCCCTCCTATGGTCCGCAGATCGTTCCGCATCTAATCGAATTGTTCAATCCTTCCGGCGGCAAGCTGGAAACGAGAAAGCTGCGCGTTATCGGGCAAGTGGGCGGAGAAGAAGTGGCCGATCTGATTTACCAAGCCGCGGAATCCGGTTCGGACGATGTGCGGGTGACGGCAATTGAACTGTTGGCAGGCCGTGAGCAATATGAAGAAGCGCTGCTAGGCTGGACGAAGGATAAGAAGAAGGCGATACGAGAGGCTGCTTATCATGCCTTGGCTGCAGGCGGATCGGCGCGTGCGGTGGATCGGCTGTATGAAGCCTTTTCCAGTAAAGATATAGAGTTGGCGGCAGAGGCATCGTTCAAGTGCCATTCGAGTGAGCTCACCAAAAGATTGGTGCGGGACTTGGGCCTTGAACTGAAGCAAGCTTCTGAGGCGAAGGAAAAGGAAGACAAGAAGAAAATAGAAGCCTTATGGACGAAGATCCAACACTTCCTTACGGCTTTGGACGGCAAGCGGAGCGAAGCGCTCTATGACGTATTTGTACATGTAACGAACCATTATTCATTTTTTGTCTCATTGGGGTGGCTGGAGCTTTTTGACGCCGCCGCTTACTATTTGGAACAAACGGATACAGAAGCAGCATTGGCGCTGCTGCATGAGTTGGAACAGCACAATGTCCGTTATATGCCGCATTCGTTCCGCTCGTCGTTCCGCTTGCTGTCTCCGGCGCAGCTATATGAACGATACGTCGAGTCGATGCGCAACAAATGGAAGCTGCAGACGAACAGGGATCTGGCTAAGCGGAAGAAGCAGCTGCTCTCGTCTATAGAACAGAAAGTCATGTCACGCGAGTATAGACCTTATCCGATATTGTGGAGCATTCCCAATGAGACCGTACCGCTTTCCACGGTTGTGATGCTTCCGCTGGAACAGCTTGCGGCACAGTGGGACCATCGCTGGTTGGATTGGTTGATCGAGCAGAATGCGCTTGAGCTTGTGTGCGCATTCGCGCATCCCGGACATGTGGCTGCCAAGCAGTTCATGATTGGTAAATTAGAAAGCAATCCGGAGTTCCGCAATGCTTTTGCAGGGATGCTATTGAGCGGGTTGGAACGCGCGGGAGTCAGTGATGACGTTCGCTGGGAAGCGCTTGTGACAGCGCTGGAAGATAAACGGAATACCAATTGCTACGTATTCGAAGGCCACGTGCTGGAGCAGCTGTATCAGCTTCCTTCGGCGTACTGCGACCGCTTGGCGGCTGTATTGTCGAAGTTCAAATATACCGCCGGCGAACAGCTCCGATATGTAGTGGAGACGATGCAGGCTGCTGAAAGCGCGGCGAACACGTCGAAGCCTGTATAGCCTATCCTACAGAGCAGGAGCAGGACATACAACACGATAATCAGAACGATAGAGCGTGCGATACACCTTAAAGGAGATGAGCAGATGACCACTAGCCAAGAACAGCTGCAAGATATGATGCGACTGCCGGCGGAGCGATTGTACGAGGAAGAATTAGCAGCGCTTCGCAAGGCGGATAAAGGAAAGATTCCGGCAGGCTGGCAAATGTCGCCGCAGTCGGTGCTCACGTTCATTACCGGCGGCAAAGCGGGGAAAACCGTCATTACTCCTAAATATATCGGTAATAAAAGACTGGTCGAGATGGCGATCGCGACCTTAGTGACGGATCGGGCGCTCTTGCTAATCGGGGAGCCGGGCACAGCCAAATCATGGCTGTCTGAAAATCTGTCAGCAGCGATATATGGCCATTCTGGACTCGTCGTTCAAGGAACGGCCGGAACAAGCGAGGAGCATGTGCGCTACTCCTGGAACTATGCGATGCTGCTGGCGAATGGGCCGACACCGGAAGCGTTGGTGCAAAGCCCGATTATGCGGGCGATGGAAGCGGGGGGAATCGCGCGTTTCGAGGAAATATCCCGGTGTGCGTCCGAGGTTCAGGATGCGCTCATCTCGATACTGTCCGAGAAGACCATATCGGTGCCTGAGCTCGGCAAGGAAGTGAGCGCCCGCAAAGGGTTCTCTATTATCGCCACGGCCAATACAAGGGATCGCGGCGTGAATGAAATGTCGGCCGCATTGAAGCGGCGGTTCAATATCATTGTATTGCCTACCCCATCTGATATGGATACCGAGGTCGAAATTGTGAAGAAGCGGGTTCAAGAGATTGCTTCGGCCTACGATTTGCAGGCTGCTGTTCCTGCGGATGAGGCGCTGCTCAAGGTTGTCACCATATTCCGCGAGCTGCGGAGCGGGATGACGATCGACAAGAAGGAGAAGGTAAAATCGCCTGCGGGTGTCATTTCGACCGCGGAAGCGATCTCGCTGTTGACGAACAGTATGGCACTGGCCGCTAGCTTCGGCAGCGGAGAGCTGACCGATGAAGATCTGGCTGCAGGCTTGCAAGGGGCGATCGTGAAGGATGACGTCAAAGACAAGCTCGTCTGGAAGGAATATCTCGACAATGTGATGAAAAAGCGCGGGGCGGAATGGCGCGGCTTGTATACGGCTTGCAGGGAGATGAACGAGTGAGTGCGACTGCTGCTGCGGCTGTGCATATTTTTGGGGTGCGGCATCTTTCTCCCGGCGGCGCGAAGCATCTGCTGGACTTTCTTCACGATATCCAGCCGACTGCGGTTCTTATTGAAGGTCCTGCCGACGCTACGCCGGAAATTCGCCATCTGACGAATCGGGTGACGAAGCCGCCGGTTGCGATACTGGCATTTACAGATGATTTGCCTGTGTGTACTGTGCTGTGGCCTTTCGCTGCTTATTCTCCGGAATACCAAGCGATGAAGTGGGCGGAAGAGAATGGGGCGATGGCTGCATTTATCGATCTGCCTTCGTCCGCGGCGCTTGCCTTGCAGGACGTACGGATGAATACGGGCGCTGAGGAAGAGGAAGGCAGTCCAGCTTCACCGGAACGGCCATTGGAGGAGACGCGTGGAGAGCGTTCCATCTACAGCCGTATTGCCGAGCTTGCCGGAGAGCACGATTATGACATGTATTGGGAGCGGAATTACGAGCACAACCTGAATGCCGGTGCGTATCAAGAAGCGATTATTGCCTTCTCCACGCAGATGCGGGAGCTATCTGAGGAGAAGGAGAGGCGTTATGAACGCACCGAGTACGCTTATAACGCGGTAAGAGAAGCCTATATGCGGCGGAAAATTCAGGAGACGATCGCATCTGGCCACGAACCGGACAAAATCGTTGTCGTCTGCGGGGCTTATCATGCGGCAGCGCTCGTTGATCTGACATCAGCGATGACGGATGAGGAGCTGGAAGGACTGCCATCGCGCAGCACGAAGCTGACGCTCATGCCGTACTCTTATTACAAGCTGTCCTCGATGTCTGGATATGGAGCAGGCAATAATGCGCCCAACTATTATGAAATGATGTGGGAGCGAATGGTGAACGGCACGCTGGATGAGCTGCCGAAATACTATTTATCGACCCTTGCCCGCTTAATGCGGGATTCGGGCACTCATCGTTCGACAGCCGAGGTGATCGAAGCGGTTCGGCTGGCCGAGTCGCTGGCTGCCTTGCACGGTGGCAGCGCGCCGACCTTGCGCGATCTGCGGGACGCAGCGCAAACCTTGCTGGGGCGCGGCGACCTGTCCGTCATTGCCGAAGCGCTGGCGCGGACGGATGTGGGGACGGCTATCGGTGCGCTTGCGGACGGTGTCAGCCAGACGCCGATTCAAGACGACTTGAACCGGCTGTTGAAGCAGCTGAAGCTTGAGAAATACAAGACGGCGGTCGCAACCGATCTATCGTTAGACCTGCGTGAGAACCGGCGCGTAAAGTCGGAAGAAACAGCATTTCTCGATTTGAACCGTTCCTTGCTATTCCATCGGTTAACACTGCTCGGCATCACGCTGGCGAAGGCGAGACCGAGCGGACAAGAGCGCGCAACCTGGGCAGAGCATTGGGTCATCCAATGGTCGCCGGAAGTGGAAATCGAGGTTGTGGAGTCAACGCTGCTGGGCGAGACGGTCGAAATCGCCACAGCTTATGTGCTGCAGCAAAAGCTTGATGGATGCGGCACGATTGCCGAAGCCTCCAAGTTAATCCGCATCGCCTGTGAATGCGGAATGCTGGCGCAGATGGAAGCGGCGCGCCAGACGCTGCAGCGGCTGGCCGTCGATAGCCGCGATGTCGTGCAGATAGCCGCGGCGGCACGGGAGCTGTCGACGATTATAAGCTATGGCGACATCAGGCGGATCGATACGGCGCCGCTCCTGCCGTTGCTGGAGCAGTTGTTCATGCGTGCCTGTCTGTTCCTGCTGGATGCAAGCGGCTGCAACGATGAAGCGGCCCATGCGATGATTACGGCGATGAATGAACTGAACGGCATAGCTTTGGACCATAGCGAGCAGGTCGATGAACAGCTGTGGCTGCAAGAGCTGCTGCATCTGGCGGAACGGGATGACCGCAATCCGCGGCTCTCCGGCTTTGCCTGCGCGATATTGATGGAACGCAACGCGATGTCTGCGCAGCAATGTGCGGAAGAAGTATCGCGGCGCCTCTCTCCAGGCATCCCTGCCGACCTCGGCGCAGGCTGGTTCGAAGGGCTGTCGCTCCGCAATCGGTATGCGCTGCTGTCACGGATGAGCTTGTGGGAGCAGTTGAACGACTATATCGTTTCTCTCGAGGACGATGAATTTGTGCGTGCGCTCGTCTTTTTGCGGCGTGCCTTCAGTTCGTTCGCTCCCCGCGAGAAGACGATGATCGCCGAGTTGCTTGGCGAATTATGGGGCGTGCATACCGAGCAAGCGGAGGAGATGCTGGCTGGAGAGTTGAAGGAGGACGAAGTGAAGATGATCGACGAATTGAATGATTTTGATTTTGAGGATTTTTAACGTGAGCGCATCTGTTGAAGCGAAGGCAGTCTCACGTTGGCGGCTTATACTCGGCGCATCTGCCGAACAACAGCTGGCAAGCAGTTGCGGGGGCGGAGGAATCGGCCTGACCGAGGAAGAGCAGGTTATGGATCAAGCGCTTGCCGAAATATATGACGATACAAGCGAGGGAACGGATGGCAGCAGCAGCGGTTCTGCGGCGAGCGGTAGAGGGGCTGGACTGGGCAAGTCGGCACCACGCCTATCGAAATGGCTGGGAGATGTGCGCACCTTTTTCCCGGATGATGTCGTCTCGATCATTCAGAACGATGCAATGGAACGCAAAGGGTGGAAGCAGCTGCTGTTCGAGCCGGAAGTGCTGGCTACAGTAAAGCCGGATATTCAACTTGTCGGCACGCTCCTGTCTTTGAAAGGGAAAATTCCGGAGAAAACAAAAGATACCGCCCGCATGCTCGTGCAGGCGGTCGTCGATGACCTCGTGAAGCTGCTGGAGAATGACATTCACCGAGCCGTAACCGGGGCGTTGAACCGCAGGCAGCATTCACCGCTTCCGTCTGTGAGCGGGATCGATTGGAAGCGAACCATTCAGCGCAACTTGAAGCATTACGATGCGGAGCGGCGCCAGATCATTCCGGAGAAATTCTACTTCTTCGATCGCGCGCAGCGGAGCAAAGAATGGACGGTTATCGTGGATATCGATCAGAGCGGATCGATGGCGGATTCAGTCATCTGGGCTTCGGTTATAGGATCTATTTTCGCCAGCATCCCGTCGCTGAACACCCGCGTGGTCGTGTTCGATACGGAAGTCGTCGATCTGACGGAGCAATGCGCGAACGATCCTGTCGATATGCTGTTCGGAATTCAGCTTGGCGGCGGCACGGATATTAACAAATCGGTTGCCTATTGCGAGCAGTTCATCGAAGAACCGAAGAAGACGTTATTTATTATCGTATCTGATCTATATGAAGGCGGTAATCGAGGGGCGCTGATCCGCCGCATGCGCGAGCTGCGGGAAGCGGGAGTCAGAACGATGTGCTTGCTCGCGCTGTCCGATCAAGGTCAGCCGTTCTACGACGAGAACCTTGCGAAGGTTCTATCGCGGGATGGAACCCCTTGCTTTGCGTGTACGCCTGCCTTGCTGCCTGAGTTAGTGGAAGGCGCGTTAAAAGGGCTTGATCTGTTCGACTTGGCGAAGCGAGTGGGAATGAAATAGGTATAGAACGATTTGGAAGACTCGACTCATGCGGAGTTCATCATATTGAAGAACAGGAAGGGGGCAGATGATGCCCCCTATTCGCTATGGATTTATATATAGGAGCAGAATTCATTCAATCGACGGTGATTATGTAACCAGTTATTTCAGAGAAACAACCACTTACTGAAATTCGCTTGAATAGTAATGAAATATACGAATAATAGAAGTATCAGCTGGCGTAACCTGCAAGGCGATGTTCGTTTGGATATTGAAATTAAAATCGATATGTTCGCGGGTATAGCAGCTGGATGGTATGCGCTAAATATAGTTTCGATTGTAGGGTTTATATTCATATATATGATTATTTATATAGTTGTATGGCTTATCATGCAAGCGGTATGGCGAAATCAAATAAACAAAATAAACGAAAAATTGAACGCCAAGAACTGAAACAGGTGTAAAGGAGTTACAAAACATGAACGCTAATTCCTCGTTCTCGTTTACAGAAATAAGCAAATTTCAAAAGGTTCATTTGGGCGAACCTTGCTATTTTGAATCGGCTGATGGAGTAAAGCTCGCTTATTATCAAGTCAAAGCCAATCATCCGATTGCATCACTTGTGTTCATACATGGTGGTGGGGCCCACAGTGGCGCGGGTTATCAAAACTTGGCATACGAATTGAGTGAAAAATATAAGGTGGAAGTGTATCTTTTAGATTTAAGAGGCCATGGACGTTCTGAAGGACCCCGCGGGGATAGCCCGACTTACGTACAAGTATGGCAGGATATAAAAGCTTTCAGTGATTGGGTTAAAAATGAAAACTCGGCAGTGCCATTGTATGTAGGAGGACACTCTTCAGGCGGCGGGGCAGTATTGAATTATTTATCTTGGGATAAAAACTCAAGGGCAGATGGGTACCTATTTATATCGCCAGAGCTTGGATACAAATCAGAAACGGCAAGGAAAGATATAAAACATCCGTTTGCCTTATTTGTTGGAAATGTCATACAGAGATTTGTGGAATTATGGTAAGATAGAATCATATTTCTATGAATACTATACTCCACACTATTTCGAAGAAAAGAGGACCTAACATGCCACTTGAGACATTTAAAGCAACTGCACACTTGCAAAAAGGAATGGTTGTAAAGGCAAAGTCCAGAAATTTCGAGATCACGGTTGACGAGCCAAAATATTTAGGCGGTACCGATACAGGGATGAATCCGGTTGAATTGGTGCTCTGCGCCTTGGGTGCTTGCCAAGCTATCGTAGCTAGAGTATATGCCCCTAAATTTAAAATTCGTTTAGAGGAATTTTGGGTTGAGGTTGAAGGGGACCTTGATACAGACGGCTTTATGAATAAATCCGATGTGCGCCGGGGCTACTCCGACATTCGATATAACATTCACATGAAATCCAACGCCTCGCGCGAACAGGCTGAGGAATTCGTGCAATTCATTGAGCGCACATGTCCTGTAGGTGATACAATCATTAATCCAGTTAATCTTGTCTTGAACAAAATTATCCTTGAATAAGCTGCATACCAGTACGCAGGCATATAGGGGAGCGGTACTTCTGCATATCAGGCGCATGGAACATGAACTGCTTCTTCTAGCATTCAGCCTATGGTATAAAAATAGGATAGCTGCTGATAATCAATAAGGCACTTGCTTAAACGGCAAGTGTCTTTTTATTCTTAAAGAATGTTTAATTCTGTGAAGCAATAAAGCGAATATAGTCATTTTCCCCTTCTTAGAAAAGGTATGCCTGTTGCCTCCCTTGCTCCACTCTCCCCATCATTCAGAATGGCAGATCCCTCACTCTTTTTGCGAAAATATGTTGTCGGGCTTCCTTGAAATAGCTCTTATGTCCATTCTCCCGTACAGTCAGGAGGGTAACGTCGAGAATAAGGCAGATGCCGATTCTTATACCATAGCATGAAGCACCTGGTTATAATGTCAGTTAATTAGAGTGGTCATTGGGCGTGCCGCTTCCTGATGGAAGGGGAGAATGAAGCAAAGGGGCGATTGAAACGAATCACCGTCAGTCTGAAACGTGCCACTGCATGATAAGCATATTTTTCTTAGAAAGGCTAATAATATAATTTAAATTACATTTCAGTTTGCTTTCACTTCGTTGACGTTCTGTTTATATAATAATAAAATGGAGGTGAGAGGTGAATGATAATGCGACCGACAGCAATTGAACGCAGTATTTTGAAAGGACCAGCTGCCCGTGGGCTTATAAGAAAAATGGTGGATACGGACATGCCCGTTGTTGCCGCTATAGTAAAAAACCTGCTTTTTGCGGTAAAGGGTATGGATAAATACAACCAGAGCTGGAATGATGAAGCGTTCTCTGACAGAGACTCTCTGCTTAAGCTTACTGAGGAGCTGCTCCATCATATTTCAGAGGAATCTGCTAAGGAATCGTCTGATGTTACTTACTCCACAACTGAAGTAGCCAAATTCGCTGGTGTTTCCGTGCAAACCATTAATACATGGCTGCGGGAAAAGCGGATTGTTGGAGCTCCAGCAAGGCAGGGAAGAGAACACGCTAAAATTCCAGAGGAAGCCGAAATTATTTTTGGAAATGGAAAAAGAATACCTGTGTCCATTCTGAAAGCGAACTGGGACAAAGAAAACGAAGCTCCTGTAGTGGATGAAGTGACCTATTTGGAACGCTCGATAAAAGAGTTGGAAAACAAATACGGTGCGGCCTTTGAGGATATTTTTGGTGACACAACCATCAAAGAGTTAACCCAAGAAGACACTGACGCCTCGGTCTGGTTATCGTACAAAGCGAGGTTGGAAAGTGTCAAAAAATCTCAATATTCCTAAGTCTACTTTCGGCACTCTAGAAAATTTGTATGATGAAATTTTAACTATTCGTTTTCAAGAAGTAAAAGAAAAGGACCTTGATCATAAAAAAGGCAGAGAAGTTAACGCCAAGATATCGTTTCATGATAACGAGTGTTATCTTCATTGCAAAGAAATATTCGACAAGAGCTTGATGCTCGTTGAATACTATTATGATTGGTATGCTGGAAATCGTCAGATTTTACAAAAATTCCACGCGCATTATCATCCAAAAGAAGCTTCGGAAGATGTGAAACTATATGATCCTTGGCATTTTCATGTACCGGCAGCCAAGGGCGATACAGACGGGATTAGGGTTATAGGAATCGAGGGGTATACTCTACATGACGTTCTTCAAAAGGAAATTTTTAAATACATCCGTTTGACAAAGCTCAGTTCTGAATAAGAGTCCACCTTCCAAATCTGCACCTCCTTTCAGTCCCTAGATAAGCCACCCTGTATGATGGCAAAGCTCACCGATTTTCTCGATTCGCCCGAATACGTCAGGAAGAGGGCGGCCCGATAGCTTATTAATATTTGTTCAACCGTTTCATGATGAGATATACCGCTCCTGCAGCTGCTGCCAGAAGAACAACAGAAAGCAACAGTAGAAATACGATGTTTTCCCAAACGATGCTCACCAACTTACCTCCTCTATGAAGTCAAGCGACGAAAGCCGTGGCTCATTTCGAATAGGAACCACGGCTTGAATGTAGGCGGCTCAACCGTAACTTATGAAGCTCTATACCCGAGCACGTGGGCGAAATAATCGATGTTTCTGCTCAGAAAGTCCGTATTGGCCAACTGCGCTTTCTGAATCATGCTCTGAAGGTCCTTCACAAATGCGGCCATGTTTGCGGTATTCGCACCGTCAAAGCGGCTGTCTATTCTCGCAGCGGGTACCTCTTTCATAGGCAGGGATGCTTCTTGGCGATAGGTGTCCAGCCACTCTTTGTTCTGCGGTATTTTGTGCGCGAACTTCATCAGAATACCAGACCAGTCACCGCCGTTCACTATCGCTTCCTGCAGCTGGCCGTGGCTCTCCGGCTCGAATCTTTTCATCAAATCGGTGATGTTCACATAGTCATCGGGTGCGCCTTGCGGCTTCTGGGAAGGGGGGATGTAGGTTGCGTTGCCTGCAACAGGATTGATAGTTTCCTTATGGGACATTGCAGCGATCTTATTCATTGTGTTCAGCATTTCGGCAGCCTCGCCATCCTTGAAATAGTTGTCCGCGATATACTTCGCCTGAGTCAGACCAAGCTCCAACAATGCCGCCCGTTCTTTACTGTCCGACACGGTGCCGTCGGGAACGAGATTGGACTGGATGACTGTATATACGGCTGTCCTTACCTCGGGCGCTTTGCCCTCCAGAAGCCGGTGCAAGGAATCGTTAATCTCGGCATTGCCATAGTACGTCGCCACATGATGTTCAATCGCGCCGACCGCCAATTGGCGTCCCGTCGGACTAATATCAACCGTGTCGTGCTTCAAGCCGGGAATCGTCCCCGTTTCCATCTTCGGTTGCTTGTTGACCTGCCCTTGTCCGTTCATGCCGTACAGCTTCGGCTCAAGTGTTGTGCTGCTATTGACTTTCATGTGATACCTCCTCGGTGTGATGAATTCGGGATTTTTTGGGCTGCATCATGATGGTCGTATTTTCTATATTCAGGATGATATTTACTATATCGACCAATATTTCAATTTCTTTTACTCAAATGATCCAAAACAGTAAAAAAATATACCATGCGCGCGTAAAGCAGAATGCGTACATGGTATGGGGGACGATATTATCCTCTTCCTCCGTACAGGCTATAAGCGAAATGGTAGAGAATATCCGTTGCGCTCACATGCGGGCGATCGGCGACTTTGGCCACTACTCCGCTCAAATCGTAGTAATGTGTAAAGTTAATCGCTCCCGGCAAAAACTCGCTAATGCTTGCCGTCGAAGATGGAAGACTGAGTGTTACGGAGAACTGTCCGCTGTTGTTCGTATAGACGGATCCGGTTCGGGTGCGGTTGCCGCTTCCTTCCGTCCAGTTTTCATTCAACCAGATGACGTCTACTTTCGCATTGGCTACGGCATAATTGTCTGAGGTAGCAACTACGCCATTGACAGTAAGCGTGTTGTTGATAATTCGGAAATAGCGGCCATACCGGTAGGAAGGATAGTCATTCGGGCCGCCACCGGAGTTATATCCGTTAATGACAATTTTGTCCGCGCGCAGCACTGGTTTAATCGACAAGGTGTAATTGGTTGTGTCATATTGGCCGGTCGTATAGACGCGGACGTAGTAGCTGCCTGTTCCGAGCGGCACATTGTTGTCCGTTGTCGACAGCAGCTTCATCTGGTTGTCGGCTAACACTCCGTACACTTCCACCTTATATCCCTTGGCTGCAGAAGCGCTGTCCAAGGAGAAGTTCATGACGTCATAATTGCGGTTCTCCGGCACTGTAATGACATACCAGTCATTGTCGATGGGAGAACTGATGGAACGGCTGTTCAGCGATGAACCGCCCGGGGCTACCGTGAAGCTGTAGGCGTGGAAGGCGTTCTCGTCGGTCTCGAATGCGTCATAGTCTGTGCTTGTCGCAAGCGTGACATAGAACGGATCGTTAATGCTGCCGCCCTGCTTGGCGTGAACCTCGATCAGGTACGCTTTATCGGCCGATGTAGCATTCTTCGTGCCTACATTCTCTGACAACGTCCGCATTCCGTTCGCGTACTGGTTGAAGTACGTTCCGTATACGGAGTAATCGATAGGAGTCGTGATCAGATTCCCGGTCGTCATATCGAATTCATACAAGTACAAGTCATAATTAAGCTGTTGCGACAGCGGCGGATCCAGCTGTACTTGCAAAATATCGCCCGGCTTCACATAGATCGGATACAGATGAACTGCCTCGCCTTCCTTCGGAATGACACCCGAATAGGTGGCGGTTGTTACCGTCGCGCTTGAAGGCTGGGCCAACGCCCGCAGCGAATCGGGGAGGTTGGCTTGCAAGGCAGCGGCATCATGCAAATTAACGGGAGACGTGACGGTATGCCGTTCTGCATACTCAATGCCGCCGGCAGGACCTGCCTTCGTCAACTGGTCAATGATTTCTTCCTCAGCGTGCAAGACGCGAACCGTGTCAGTCGTGACGTGTGCCTGGTCCGCCGTCATATCCGGCCCGGTGTTGAGGGTGCTGCCGTCGATCGCGAATGCGCTGACCTGAAAGACAAGCAGCAAGACGAGGCTCAAAATGGTTAAGATGGACATCTTCTTTTTCATCAATATGTACCCCTCTCGTCATAATGGAGACAGCTCTCAACCACAACTTAAGCGGTCTCACTATATACGACGTATCCACGCGCTACAATCTAACGGACAATATTTCATTCAATCCGACATCAAAGGACGGTTAGCTCCATTTCCTCATAAATTGCTGCCGCAGCTTCTTGCGCGCTCTTGCCAGCCGCTGGCTAATCACTTGTTCGGACAGATGGAGCTCTTGAGACATCTCTTTGTAAGACTTCTCTTCGAAATAATGCAGGAGCAGCAGCATTTGATAGTCAGATTGTAATTCGCGAATGGATTGATACAGCAGGTTGTCTCTGAATTTATCTTCAACAAGATTGGCAATGCTAGGTTCGGTGTCGGGAAGGAGGATGGAGATAGCTGGATTATGGAAAAATTCTGTGGTTATCATCTGGCGATGCTTGCGGTTTTTCCGAATGACATCCAGTGCTGTATTGCGGGCGACGCGCCTAATCCACGTTCTCATGACGGGAGCGTGTCTTACCTCTGGACCCTTTGCTATCGCTTTGATAAATGATTCCTGAATGACATCCTCGGTTAACCCGTGATCTCGCAGCAACTTATAAATATCACGGTATACGAGTTCGCGGAACGAATGATAGACCAGCTCCTGCGCATCGGTATCGGCGTTCATCACATTTCGCTGCAGCAAGTACAGCCACTGTCCCATATACGGTTACCCCCATTCTTCTCTTTTAATAGGAAAGGGGCGACGACTTGTTCCATGTAAGATGAACCTAGCTGCCGACAAGGACGCCCGCTGCAGGCAAGGTGCATAGATGTGAATTCAGTATAACCTATATATTCCATATTGTGACAAATAATTGCTTTAATTCACGAGAAATACACAATCATACGCCATCCCATATGATTCCAATCATTCACACTCCGTTCATATTTCCTCCTTATGATCGATATGTAATCTGATCCAATATAAGCAAGGAGTGGTAGTGGAATGAACAAAGTGATGCCCCGCGAGCAGTATGAACGTGCCGAGCAGTTATTGTATACGCATTGGATGAAGCATGTATTTAACGGACGTGTCGTGCCCCAATGGGTAGGTGGCACGAACCGGTTCTGGTACCGCCGCGATGTGCGGCTCGGCACAGAGAAAGGCACTGAATTTATAGTCGTGAACCCGGCGAACGGCACATCCAAGCCAGTCTTCGACCACGAACGGCTGGCCTCCTCCTTGAGCGCTGTGCTCTATAAGAGGGTGACTCCGTATCATCTTCCGATTGATGAATTGGAATTCCATGAAGATGAGAACGTTATCCGATTCGAAGCGGCGGGCGAACGGTGGGAGTGTGATCTGTGCAGCTATCGGTGTGCGAAGATGAAGCCGCTGCTGAAGCCAGCCATGCACGAGCTGCTGTCACCCGATGGGCAATGGGCGGCTTATACAGAGAAATACAACTTGTATATCCGTCATATGGAGACGGGGGAAGTCCGGCAGCTGACGCATGATGGGGAAGCGTACTACGATTATGCCTCCGAGCCAGAAGTCTCGAACAAGATAGCAAGAGGCAACGTTCAGCTCCCTCCGGCCGCTTTATGGTCACCGGATTCGAAGAAGCTGTTGACGCAGCGGCTTGACCAACGTTTGATACGTGAACTGCACCTAGTGCAGAACGTGCCAGCGAATGAGCAAGATCAGCGGCCTGTCCTCCATACCCAACGCTATGCTTCCCCTGGTGACGAGCATGTGGCGCAGGCTGACATCGTCATCTGTGACATCGATCGGCAGGAATCCATTAAAGTAGATGCCCCGCGTATGACGATGGGCAACAACACCCTATTCAGCCAACTCGCGCCCCAAGCGGCATGGAGCCTGAACGGCAAGCAGGCGTACTATATGGACATGGCGCGCGACCACCGTTCCGCCAAGCTGCTCGTGGCGGATGCGGAGACGGGGGCGGCCCGCACAGCGGTTGAGGAACGGAGCGACACGTTTTTATTTATCGACCTGTATCACTTCGGCAATCTGGATATTCATATCCGCGTGAAGCCCAATTTCCAACTGCTGCAGGATGATACCGTCCTCTGGCTGTCCGAACGCGATGGCTGGGCCCATCTGTACCTGTTCGACAGCGTTACGGGGCAGCTTGTCCGCCAGCTCACGTCAGGCGAATGGAACGTAAGACGTCTGGTCGCTGTCGACGAGTGTAAAGGTTGGATTTATTTTACGGCCGGAGGACGCGAGGCCGGACGCGATCCGTATTACCAGCACCTGTACCGTATTCGTCTGGACGGGACGTGCTTGAACTTGCTGACGCCGGAAGATGCGGATCATAAAATCGCGTTCGCGCCGGATCTCCGTTATTTCATCGATACGTACTCGCGGGTCGATCAGCCGCCTGTGTCCGTCCTGTGTGAGGAAGATGGGGGCATCGTAAGGGAGCTGGAGCAAGCCGACATCGAGCTGCTGCTGGAACAGGGCTATCAAATACCAGAGAGGTTTACCGTCAAGGCGCGTGACGGCGTCACCGATCTGTATGGCATTTTAGTGCGGCCTGCCTCTTTTGACCCAGAGCAATCCTACCCGCTGATCGACTATTTCTATGGCGGCCCGCAGCTTCTCAATACGCCGAAATCGTTCATCTGGGACGCAGCCCTGCTGGGAGTCGACTTCTCCGGCGGCGCTCAATCGTTAGCCCAACTGGGATTTGTCACGATCATAATGGACGGCATGGGCACCCCGTTCCGCTCCAAAGCGTTCCATGACGTTTCGGATGGCAAGCTGGAGGAAGCGGCCGGATTGCTGGACCACGCCGGGGCGATCCGGCAGTTAGCGGAGCGTTATCCGTTCATCGATCAGGAGCGTGTCGGCATCTGGGGTGTATCCGGGGGAGGTTACGGCTCGACCCGGGCCATGCTGCAGCACTCCGACGTGTACAAAGTGGCCGTCTCTGCGGCCGGCAATCACAACCAGCTCACCTACATTTCAATGTGGGGCGAGCGCTTCCAGGGCCTGGTCGATCCCGAGCATCCCGAGCGCTATGCCACACAAGACAACGCGCAGCTGGCCGGCAATCTGAAGGGCAAGCTGCTGCTCGCCCACGGGGATATGGACGACAACGTTCATCCGGCACAGACGCTGCGGCTCGTCGACGCGCTTATTCATGCCAACAAGGACTTCGACCTGCTCGTCATGCCGAACGTCGGCCATAGCATCGACAGGAATCCATACTTCATCCGGCGCAAATGGGACTACTTCGTGCAGCATTTGCTAGGTGTCGAGCCGCCTAAGGAATATCAGATTAAGAGCGGTGCTGATGATCAGACGGATTTGGACTTTCAAGAGCCGGCAGGTCCTTATAAGGTAGGAACAGTCTCCTATCATTGGGTCGATGGTACCCGTGAGGAGACGCTGACAGAGAGGCCCGGCGACAAGCGCGAGCTGATGGTGCAAATATGGTATCCGGCAGACGAAGAGATGTGCGGCGAGCGGCAGCCTTATTTTCCGGACCCCGCCCTGTATGCCGGAGCGCTCAATAGAAGTTTGCAGCTTCCCTTACATTTGGTGATCCAGCTCGGCGCTATCTTGACGAATTCCGTGCTCGATGCGCCGCTGGCCAATGGCAAGCGGAAATATCCCGTCCTCATCTATTCGCATGGCTTCGGCGCGCTCGCCAATTCATCCACCTTCCTGGTGGAACAGTTGGTGAGCCGAGGGTACATCGTGTTGGGCATCAATCACACGTATAACTGCTCCATTACGGTGTTTCCGGATGGCAGAATTGCGAAGTTCAAGGATATGGGCAGCCAAGGAACAAAGGTCATGAACAAGTTAGCGGCCGACGTATGGGCACGGGATGTCCGCTTCATTCTCGATCGGCTGGAGGGGCTCGCCCGACACGATGCCGACCGTTTTGCCGGCAGAATCGATACGAGCCGCATCGGCATACTTGGCCATTCCTTCGGCGGGGCGACAGCGGCGCAAGCGATTATGCAGGACCCAAGGCTCAAGGCAGGGCTGAATATGGACGGCGCCTTCTACGGTCATCCGATCCCGGCTGCTGGCTTGAACCGCCCGTTCTTGTACATGTATGACGGGAAGGCGTTCTCGCGAGACAATTTAGAGACTCTCATTAAGGAGTATGAGAAGCTCGGAATAAGCAGAGAAGAAGCTGTGAAGGAATTAACTATAATTTTCGGGCGTCATGATCACGTCGTCGCCAACGGACACTATTCGCTCAAGTTCAAATCCGCGAACCATATGAGCTTCACTGATTTTACGCTGGCCGTGACAGCGGATGATTCGGCCGCAGCCCTTGCGGCTCGCCGCACGCATGCGATCATTCATGACTTTGCGCTCGACTTCTTCGACCACTATATAAAGGGCAAACCGTCGTCCTTGTTCCCCGGCGGAGGAGCGGGCAAATACCCGGAAGTGGAGCTGGCGCGGGGCAAGGTTCGATGTTAGATGTAATCTCTTGACCTGATCAAGAGTGACTGAGGGAAGGACCTATGACGTCCGGCAACCTTATCAGTAGAGTACACGGTGCTGATTTCTATGGAAGGTTTATTATTTTGAGAGATAAATCGCATAAACGAGAATATATTGTCGGGCTTCCGTGTAAAGGCTCTTATGTCCATTCTCCCATACAGTCAGGAAGGATAGATAACATCGAGGATTAAGCCCATGCCGCCTCGTATACCATGGAATGAAGCGGCCGAGTATAATGGCAGTTAACCAGAGTGGCCATTGAGAATTCCACTTTCTGATGGAAGGGGAGAATGGAGCAAAGGGGCGGATGATGCGACTGACCGTCAGTCTAAACGCGCCATTGCACGAACGAGAAATCTCGAACAGGAGTACAGTAGGAAGACACATACGGTCGTTGGCATGACTGATGTTTCCTTTACCCGAACGAATGATATTCGTTCGGGTATTCGCGTTGGTTGTCCTCGTTTTTACAATACTTTTACAACGGATTAAACTGATGAAAACATATTCCTTCTATGATTGTGGTATCCGGTTGTTTCTTTAATGTTTATTTGATTTGTTGTTTGTTTTCATGACAGTTATAAGGGGGAATCGCTGTGGAACGCATCGCAATCGATATGGATGAAGTGATGGCCGATACGGCGGCAACACATGTGGAGTGGTATAACAGGGACTATCACGATCATCTGAATATAGCGGAACTGCAAGGTGCGACATTGGTGCAGGCCCGGCCCGGGCGAAAACAAGAAATTGAGAGCTATTACGGCCGCGAGGATTTTTTTCGTCAATTGAAGGTGATGGAGCATAGCCAAGAGGTGATTCGTGAGCTCAGTGAACATTACGAGATTTATATTACCACGGCGGCGATGGAGGTTCCGGCTTCTTTTCGGGCCAAATACGACTGGTTGAGAGAGAACTTCGGCTTTCTGTCCGACATGAACTTCGTCTTCTGCGGAGACAAGAGCATCGTTCGCGCCGATTATATGATTGATGACAACGTGAAGCAGCTCCGGCGCTTCCAGGGGCAAGGCATCCTCTTTACGGCTCCGCACAATGTTCGGGAGACAGGGGTTGTGCGGGTGAACAACTGGCCGGAAGCAAGAGCATGGTTCATGGACAAGGCACGGTTGGACGGCAAGGCAAATATTGAGAGTGATGGTGGCATGCGATGCAGCATGAACGCATGATGCAGATCCCGCAGCGTCAACGGCCCGTTCGAGCTCTGGCACATTGGAGATTTGCCGCCGATCGGGTCAAGTCGGGCTCCATACAAGCAGGGTCACTGGTCATAGAGGATGTGAGCGGCAGCGGCAATCTGATTGAATCGGTCGTAGTGCATCACGAATCCAAGGGGCAGACCTGCCTGCCGCTATCGTGGACGAACAGCGCTCACGGGGAAGAAGGGCTTGTCTTTTATAATGACCGTATCCGGTCGGCAAGAGGCTGTTATTTCCAAACGGTGAAGGACGCGCCCATCAACCGAGAGCGATTTGAGCAGGGCTATACGATAGAGGCCATCGTTCGGCTTCCTCAGCCGTTCCATGAAGACAGGCACAGCTGGATGGGGGTGATGACGAGACAGGGGCGGGGAGCGGATATTGGCCGCAAGGGAGAAAATGAGCTGCTCGCGACATTGTCCGTATCGAACTGCAAGGAGTATCAATGGGTGTGCCATCCGATGAATCGGGATACTTCAGTGACGAATTGGTCGCGTTATCTGAAGGCGGATGAGTGGCATCATGTCGTCATCATCAATGATACGGAACAGACTCTTCTGTATGTGAACGGAATATGCGACTACAACAGTCCGGCGCGAGATATTGCGGGCATTGCCGAAGTAGAGGGCAGAGGCTGGAATATCGGAGCATCCGAATGGGGCGGACGTCTGGACAAGCTCTTCTCCGGAGCGATTCGGGAGATACGCATCGCAGGTGAGCCTCTAGTCAGGGCGGACTGGCTCATCGATTCCAAGCCGCAGCAGGTGCTGCAAGGCACCAATGAGCGCATCGTTCTGCTGAATGGAGAGGACAATTACAATTTTGCATTTATCCCGGATCCGCAGAAGCTGGTCTATCTCAATCCTGAGATGTTCACAGCACAAGTCGAATGGACGGCGCAGCATCATGGCAAAGCGCGTATTGCGATGACTGCTGTCCTAGGCGACATCGTCGACCATAGCGAAGCATTGGACGAGTGGGAGCGTTCTTCGAAGGCGATTGACATCATGGATCAATGCCGTATCCCATATATGATGACGGCGGGAAATCACGATTATGACGCTGACGATACGTACTTGCGTTACTACGGCCCAGAACGGTTCGCACATAAGGATTACTACAAAGGCTGCTCGCCGTCCCGTTACAGCTCGTATGGCGTCATCGAGGCAGGAAGCTACTTCTATGTGTGGCTGATGGTGGACATGAAACATCTTTTGCATGATATGAGCTGGTGCAAGGGAGTGCTCGGCCAGCATCGGCATCTGCCGACCATTCTTGTGTCGCATGACATCCTCTATGCGGAGCGTGACGGAGAGCGGCGAATTCCCCATGACTCCGAGAACGGCACAATCATTTGGGAGGAGCTGGTCGCTCCCAATAATCAGGTGTTCATGACGGTGAATGGGCATTATGACGGAGCGGTTCATCGGATAAGGCGCAACGAGTGCGGTAAAGAAGTCATTCAACTGCTGATCAATTACCAGGACAGTTACCGCGGCGGCAACGGCTGGATGAGACTGGCCGAATTCGACGAGCGGGCGAACCGGATCTCGTTCCGGACCTTCTCGCCATGGGTGGAGCGCCTAGCCGAATGCGCGGCGCCCGCCTATCCGGACTTTCGATTTTTGACTGGGCCGTATGATTGCTTTCAGCTTCCGTTTCAATTTCAAGAGCGCTTTAATCTCGAATAGGATGATTCCATGATGGAAATGAGGAAGTGATATCGATGTCTCTCTTAGCGGAAGAACGCAAGCGGCACATTATGGAGCAGCTAGATGCGGGCGGCAAGGTGCGCGTCATCTCGTTGGCCGAGCAGCTGCATGTCTCCAATGAGACGATTCGCCGCGATCTCGCTGTTCTGGAGGAAGAGGGGAAGTTGCGGCGTGTATACGGCGGAGCTGTCAAGGTGCAGTATGATGAGGGCGAGCCACCGTATCAGCAGCGGCAAATCCTCAACCATGAAGCCAAGCAAGCGATCGGCTGGCGGGCGGCGGAGCTGATTCAGGACGGCAACACTGTATATATGGATACGGGGACGACGATACATGAATTGGCCCGGGCCCTGAAGGGGAAGAAACGGATAACGGTCATAACCAATTCCTTGACGGTGGCCAGTCTGCTGCGGGAGTCATTATCCCAAGGCCTATTCAGCGGAAGGGTCATCATACTGGGGGGTGAGATCTCGCCCGAGCAGCAGTCTGTCAGCGGACATCTATGTCAGGAAATGCTGGGTAATTTCTATGTAGACAAGGCGTTCATCTCGGTAGGCGGGATGTCGATCATGACGGGAATTAGCGACTATGACATGAATGACTCCGTCATCTCCAGAATGGTTACGTCGAACGCGAAGGAAGTAATTGTTCTTGCCGATCACAGCAAGATCGGCATACAGGCCTTCTGCCATATTGCACCGCTGGAAAAGATCGACGTTATCGTATGCGATCAAGCGCATCCGCCGTCATGGACGCAAGAGTTGGAAATCAAAGCGATTACTTGGATTGTTGCCAATTGCACGGTGGAGACGAGGAACCGGACTTGAATCCGGTTCTTTTTTTTGTTCTCAGGTAGAAAATGCCACAACAAACCACATTCTTGTTGATACAGGACCGCCAATCAGCTCCTTACAACCTGTCATGGAGATTCAAAATACGTCCAATCGGGCTTAAAAAAACGTTAATATCCCGTTCATATCACGAAAACATTCATTAATTATAGTATACATATCACAACAACAGAAAAGAAACAAAAGGAACGTACAGCAAACGTTACGGGAAGAGCAGCATCAAAGCTAATCAACAGCAAACGTTGCAATCAAAAGCACATTAAAGCTAATCAGCAGTCCGCATTCATCAGCGGCGGCTAATCATAACCGAGGTGAGCATGTTGTTGAACAGAGAGGAACGCCCGCTTGTCACCGCTCATACTGGCTGTGGCGAAGCGCCCGCCAATACGTGGGCGTCATTCATGGAAGTGGTGGCCATGAGGGCGGATATCGCTGAACTGGATATCCGCATCACTTGCAAGGAGGAGCCCGTTCTCCTTCATGATCATTCGCTCCTGCTTGAGCTATATGACGCCCGGCAGCTGAATCGCATGCCGGCCAGAGCAAGACTCGGACCGCCGCACCGCGAGCATGGGCTGGTATTGCTCGCAGATGTCATTGAAGAGGCGAAGCGGCGCGGAATGAAGCTGAACCTGGATATCAAGAATGCGGAGAGCGTCAATCCGACACTCCAGATCGTCAAGGCGCTCCATGCTGAAGGGCTCGTGTATGTCACAGGCTGCACGGAAGGAATTCAGGTCGATACGGAGGGGATGTCGCTGCTGTTGAATGCCCCGGAATCGACGGATGAGGATGCAGGGACAGACGAGGCATTCATTCAGCGCATATGCGAGGAAGCCAAGAAGCAAGGCTACCGCGGCATCAATCTTCATTATTCGATGTGCAGTCCGGCATTCGTCGAATGCGCTCATTCCCTTGATCTGATGGTATCGGTATATACGGTAGATGAGGCTGTGATGATGCGCAGCTTGATGGATATGAGAGTAGACAGCATCACGACTATGATGCCGGAACAACTGATGCGGTTACGGAAGGTGGACGAACAGCATGAGGCATAAACAGATCATTTCCGTGAGGGAGGTGCAAGAGACATGGAACGGAACACATCCGTCATAAATGCGGCGGAGCTAAGCGGGCTCGGACGCGCCAGCGAACGGTCGCGGTTATGGAGAAGGATGGGGCGCCATTATCAGCTGTATCTGCTGCTGCTTCCCTGTATCGTGTTCTTTATTATATTCTCTTACATCCCCATGGCAGGGCTTGTGCTTGCCTTTAAGGATTATCAGTTCAACAAGGGAATATTCGGCAGCCCGTGGATTGGGCTGACCTACTTTGAAATGTTCTTTCAGGATCCACAGAGCATCCAGCTTATTCGGAACACGCTTATCATCAGCGCTATGAAGGTATTTCTGGCCTTGCCTTTCCCGATTATATTGGCGTTGATGTTCAACGAGGTTAGGAACTCCAGACTGAGGAATCTGTTCCAAGGCATCGCTTATTTGCCCCACTTCTTCTCATGGGTCATCGTCGTCGGGATGCTCCAGCGCATTCTGGCGCCGGATACAGGGCTCGTCAACCAGGTAATCTCATGGCTGGGCGGTGATGGCAGCACCTTCTTCCTGATGGAAGAGAGCGCCTTCTATCCGACCATGTTCTGGAGCTATATATGGAAGGATGTCGGGTGGAGCTCAATTATCTACTACGCGGCAATCGTGGGCATCAATCCTGCGCTATACGAAGCGGCGAAGATGGATGGCGCGAACAAGTGGCGCCAGATCTGGCACATTACATTGCCTGGAATCCGGCCGACGATTATCGTGCTGTTCATCTTGTCGTTGGGAAATATCTTATCCGCCGGGTTCGACCAGATCTATCTGCTTAAGACACCGGGGAATATGAATGTCTCGGAAATATTGGATACGTACATCATCTATATGGGATTGGAGAGCGGCCAATTCGGCTTTGGTACGGCGATTGGCATGATGCAGGGCGTCATCGGCTTGATTCTCGTGCTGACCGTGAACCAGGTGGCTAAGAAATGGTTCCAATCATCGTTGTGGTAAGCCGAGGGGATGGATGCAAGTCTCATTCCATTAGCTATTCATATATTCAACCCAGAGGAGAGGGAGTAGAAATGACATTGAATCGAACGCATCTTTGGTCCAAATTGACGGCACTGACGATTGTATTTTCCATCCTGCTGACGGCATGCGGCGGGTCCAGCGAACCGAATGCCGCGAAGGAGGCCGGCACGGAAAAGGAAGCAGCCGCAGGGAAGCCTTCTACGTGGATTGCCGATCGCAAGATTAAGGGTCTTATCTTCATGGGCAGCGATGTTACCGAAGGTATGAACCCGGACATTGCCAAGAAATTGAAAGAAATGACCGGGATCGAACTGGAATTGCAGGCGGTCGGACATGACGGGTCGAAGAAAGCGCTGGCGGCAGGACTGGCCGCAGGCGACTTGCCAGACTTCATCGGATACTATCTGAACCATAGCGGACGTCCGGAGATGGAGCTTGTGAACAAGGCGGCTCGCGAGGACATGTTCCATGATTTGGCGCCTTTCCTGAAGGACACGAACATATACAAGAAATACACAGAAGACGATTATTTGCCGCTTGATACAAAATACGGCGTGCTATTCCGGCCGGAATTCAATGGATCGGCCTATACGATTCATCTGAATATCCCGCGTGAGGGAGGATATGAGGTACGGAAGTACGTACCGGGTCCCTATATCCGCAAGGATATTGCCGATTCGCTCGGCGTAGATCCACGTTCTATCACGACGTCGGAGCAGCTCTATGAATTGGCCAAGAAGATTAAGGACGGTAACTTCAAGGACAAGAACGGCAAAGATATCTATCCAATCGGGCCGACGGTATGGGGAGGCATTGACCGGGATGTCCTGTATAACGACTTGGTGTGGACAGGCTTCAACGGTGAAGGATTCAAGCGGGACGGGAATGGCGTCATTCTGCATGAAAGCCAGACGGAGTACGGTCTGAAGCGCGCTGAATTCGTGCAGAAGCTCATCCGTGAGAAGCTGATGCACCCCGAATATTATTCGATGGAAGAGAATCGGGCGAAAGAGGGCGTACTGAACGATTCCTTCGCTATAATCGGGGACGTGCATAACTATGTCATCGAGAACAAGGACAACCGGTATATTCCGCTCGGACCGTTGAATTCGGTGGACGGCTCATACCAGATGAACTTGACGTATAAGGGCGGTTACGGCGCATGGTCTATTCCGAAGACAACGAACAATCCGGAAGATATCGTGAAGCTGGCCGACTTCCTGGCGAGCCGTGAAGGCAAGCTGCTCTGGAAGTATGGGCTGGAAGGCCGCGACTATGACTTGGATGCGAAGGGCAATCCGGTGCCGAAGCAAGAAGTGCTCGATCTGTTGGATAAGGATCCAGTCAAGGCGAAGGAACTCGGCTTCGCCGGTGTAGGCAACGATTGGGGCTGGTATCTTGGCGGCACGGACTTGAACGACCTGGCTGACTTCGGCGAAGCGAGCTACGGAGAAGCTGCCAAGCCGGATGTGAACAAAGGTCCGTTGGAAATCGCACAGTATTGGCGTTACGACGAGAAAAAGCAGCAAGCGAACATTAAGGACGGCTATGCCGCACTGGCATTCATCGGCGAGTTCGGCAAAGGAACTCAGTTGAACATGGCGCTTGACAAGTACAAGGAAAGCTTAATCCGCGCGTACTATGCGAAGGACCTGAACGAAGCGAAAGCAATTCTCGACAGCGCGGCGGCGCAGTTGAAGACGGCTGGACTTGATGATTATATCAAGCTGTTGAAAAAGAAGGATCAAGATCCGAAGACGAAGCTTCTGTTCTAATTGGAAGGAAGCGGGCAAGAGGAGAGGCCTTCCCCCGCTGGGTGGGGGGCTCTCCATCCATGAATGATTGGAGGGACGATGATGAGAAAGACGGCTGCGCCGCTTCCGGCAACGTTCGGAGGGCTCATGACGTTTCTGAATTACGGCTTGCTTGTATTGTTGTGCTTGTCCATTATTTTGCCGACATTGAACGTGCTGGCGCTATCGTTGAACGTGGGGACGGACGCGGCCAAGGGCGGCATTTACTTCTGGCCGCGGGAGTTCACGCTGGACAACTTCAAGGAAGTGTTCAGCCAATCCAACATCGTGAACGGCTTCTTCATCTCGATATTTCGCACCATTTTAGGTACCTTTCTAAGCGTGCTGCTGACGGCGATGGCGGCTTACGCGCTCAAGAGCAAGACGTTGCCCGGCCAGAAGCAGCTTACCTTCTTCGTGTTCTTTACGATGCTGTTCAGCGGCGGGCTCATCCCTTACTACATCGTGCTGAAGGAGCTTCATCTGACCAACAGCATATGGGTGTATGTCATACCAGCTCTGTACAGTGTATGGAACATGATGATTATGCGCTCGTTCTTTCAGCAGATGCCGGAAGGACTTGAAGAGGCGGCGCGGATCGACGGCTGCAGCGATATCGGGATATTTACCCGCGTCATTCTGCCTACCAGCAAGCCCGTCATTGCCGCCATCTCTTTGTTCAACGCGGTAGGGCACTGGAATGATTGGTTCACGGGCGCCTTCTATGTGCGCGATCCGAACCTGAAGCCATTGTCAACGCTGCTGCAGGAAATGCTCACGAAGCAGCAGGCGCTGACTGAGACGCTGATGAGCTCGGCGGGTTCGCTGCAGATGCAGATGCTGGACAAGATGCAAGTTACCGGCACATCTCTGAAAATGGCGACTATCATTATCGTCATTACGCCGATTGTCCTCGTATATCCGTTTTTGCAGAAGTATTTTGCCAAGGGTGTGATGATCGGCTCGATGAAGGAATAGAAGATTTTCGTATTGTGCTTAACCCAACTACTTTGCTCATCATGACAGGAGGCTGGCTGCATGAACATTAGAAATCCATATGCACAAGAAGGACTGTGGCTGCGGGGAAGCTTCCACAACCATACGACGAACAGCGACGGTCATCATCCTTTGGCAACGGTATACCGGATGTACAATGATTATGATTTTCTAGGTATTTCCGATCATGATCAGATTACGCCGCATACGGACGAGAGTCCGATTCCGACACTATTCGAAGCGATCGAGGTGAGCAGCCCGCAGGCGCACATGCTGCTGGTGCAGCCGCCGGATACGCTGATGGACGATTATACGAACGAGTTCACGATTGGCAATTACGAGCGTCTGTCTGCAATGTGTCTGGAGAACGGCGGGATATCGGTGCTGGTCCATCCGAACCGGTATTTCTCCCAATACTGGAAGTTCACAGATATGCTCCGGCTGTCGTCTTATACAGGCATCGAAGTCATCAATGGCGACGGTCATCCGCAATATGACATTGCATTCGACAAGTGGGATGCCCTGCTGTCCTCAGGACGGAAGGTGTGGGGCTTCGGCAACGACGACTTCCATGCGTACGGCCAAGAGCGCAGAGCGTGGAATATGGTGTACGCCCGCGAGAACACCAGAGAAGCGGTGCTGAGCGCAATTCGCCACGGCAGCTTCTACGTGTCTACCGGATACGGATTCGAGTCTATCCGTACGGAAGGATCGACCATCGTGGCAGAGCTGCCGTCCGACGTTCATCTGGATGGGATGTACAAGTACGCAACGCTCATCGGCCAGAACGGAAGGGTGCTTCATGAGGAGACGGGCAGGTTCAAGCAGATTGTGTACGACTGCAAGGGGGATGAAGGGTATGTGCGGATGGCGGTCTATTTGGAGGGGGGCTTCGGAGCGTTCTCGCAGCCGCTGTTCCTGGAACAGGGGTGACTTATTGAGATGAGCATTCCGTTGAAATTTCGCCCAGATGGCACATTTACAATCGTTCAGTTCACCGACCTGCATGTCGGAGGCGGCAAGGACGAAGAGGACTCCTGCACCTTGGCCTTGACCGAGCGCATCATCGAGGCGGAGCAGCCCGATCTGATCGTCTATTCCGGCGATATGCTGTACGGGAAGGAAGTGGAGCAGCCCATCGCCGCGCTGCGCCGGATCGCCGCGGTCCCGGAGCGGAGGCAGGTGCCATTTGCCGTCATCTTCGGCAATCATGACGCGGAGAGCAGCGCGACCCGAGAGCAGCTGCTGGAGGGGATATCGGCTTATCGGCTCTCGATATCGCAATCCGGGCCGATGGATATTCACGGGGTAGGCAACTACAGCCTTACGGTGAAGTCGTCAGCGGATTCATCCGATGCAGCCCTGCTGTATTTGTTCGATTCGGGTGATATGGCTCCCGCATCCGTCGGGGGATACGCATGGATTCATCCGGATCAAGTGGATTGGTATCGCCGGGAGTCGCTTCGTTATCATCAGCAGAACGGCAGCCCCTTGCCGAGCTTGGCCTTCTTCCATATTCCGATACCGGAGTACAAGGAAGCTTGGGAATCCGGTCAAGCCTCAGGCATTAGGCATGAAGCCGTATGCTGCCCCCGTCTGAACAGCGGGCTGTTCACAGCGATGGCCGAGAAGGGAGATGTTATGGGCGCCTTCGCCGGCCATGATCACGATAACGATTATGTAGGCGCATTGCACGGGATTCGGCTCGGGTACGGAAGAGTGACAGGATACGGCGGTTACGGCACACTGCAGCGGGGAGCCCGTATTATTCGCCTGCTCGAGGGGCAACACCGTTTCCAGACATGGATCCGGTTGGATGACGGGAGTGTTGCCAGATATGAGCACAGCGTATAGCTCTCGCTACGGCATCCTGTCCTTGACATGGCCGATCTTCATGGAGTCTCTGTTCGGAATGCTGCTCGGCACCGCGGATACGATGATGCTGAGCAGCTATTCCGACGGAGCTGTGGCGGCCGTTGGCGTAGCCAATCAGATACTGACGGTAGTCGGCCTTATGTTCGGATTCGTTACCGTGGGCACGAGTGTCGTGCTCAATCAATGGATTGGCGCGGGCAAGCTGCACGAAGCGGATGCAATCAGCAGAACGGCCCTCACGTTGAATTTGATGATCGGTCTTCTGTTCAGCGCAGTATTGTGCGCATATGCGGACGTGTTCCTGCTCCTGTTCAAGCTGCCTCCCGATTTGCTGGCAGAAGGCAGCGCTTATTTGTCCATCGTCGGCAGCTCCGTGTTCATGATCGCCATTAATATGACGCTCGGTACAATGCTGCGCTGCCGGGGAATGGTGAAGGACATGATGGTCATCTCGTTCGGCGTCAATCTGCTGCATATTCTCGGCAACTATTTGGTTCTAATGGAACCGTTCGGGATGCCGATTCTAGGCGTGGAAGGCGTGGCTGTATCCACTTGGATCAGCCGGGCTATCGCTTTGGCTGCTTATTGGGCTGTGTGCAATCGGCGGCTGGAGCAGCCGGTGCGCTTGATGAATCCTTTTCATATGAGAAAGGGGAACCTTCATCTGATCTTCAAGCTGGGAATACCATCGGCAGGCGAGCACGTATCCTATAATCTGTCCCAGGTGGTCATCACGTATTTAGTAGCCTTATTGGGCGCGGCAGCATTGACGACCAAGATTTATACGCAAAACATTACGTCCTTCGTCTTCGTCTTTTCAATGGCGATTGGCCAAGGCACGCAAATTATGGTTGGCCACTTGATTGGGAGCATGCGCAAGGATGATGCCTATCAATCCGGCATTCGCCATCTGAAGCTGGCGGTTCTTGTGTCGCTTGCCGTGGGCATCCTCCTGTACAGTCTGTCCGATCTATTGATCGGTCTCTTCACATCCGATTCGGAAATTATGCGGCTCGGGAAGCAGCTCATGCTCTTGTCCATTCTGCTGGAGCCGGCCCGTGCCTGCAACATGGTGCTCATTAGTTCCTTGAATGCGGCGGGCGATGTCAAGTTTCCGGTGCTCATCGGCTTGGTGTCCATGTGGGGGATCAGTGTGCCGTTGGCCTATGTATTCGGGATTGTATTCGAGCTGGGGCTGACAGGTATCTGGTTGGCGTTCGCCATTGATGAATGGGTGCGGGCGCTTGTGATGCTGCGCAGGTGGAGGAAGCGCGCTTGGCAGCGTTTGAACATTTTAGCAGCGTAATCAGGCGGATGAGAGGGTCATGGGATAGAGTCCCATGGCTCTTTTGGCATGAAACCTAAATAAATGCTGATGCAGCACGTATGCTCCGCCTCCCTATATGACATTTGTCATACTCTCGACTTGACGTTTATGACTACAACAAGCTGGTTGTATTTTCTATACTGAAGATAGGAATCTGCCGTTGTTGTTCGGATATGTTCCCCAAGTGTCATACCCTAGGAGGAAAAACATACGATGACTCAATCCAAACTATCCAGCTTAAAGAAAAATGTCGCACCATATGAAAAAATCGATTTGAAATCTAGCATTCGGCAAATTATTAACACCTTGGTGCCTTTAGTGCTGCTCTGGTATGCAGCGTATTTAAGCCTTTCTGTATCGTACTGGCTTACCATTCCCATTGCGATCGTCGCTTCAGGGTTTGTTATCCGGACCTTTATCATTTTCCATGACTGCTGTCATCAATCGTTCTTCAAAAGCCGCCTAGCCAATGATATACTTGGCACCATCACGGGTGTCATTACACTCGTTCCGTATCAACAGTGGAAAAATAGCCATTCGATTCATCATGCAACGAGCAGTAATCTCGATAAACGGGGAACCGGAGATATGTGGGTTCTTACCATAGACGAATATGCCGCAGCTCCCTTAATGAAGCGAATTGCTTATCGGATATATCGGAATCCATTTGTAATGCTGGGGCTCGGACCGATTTTTATTTTTCTATTTTCATACCGCTTTAACCGCAAAGGAGCGAAGCGGAAAGAGCGAATCAGCACTTACGTAACAAATGTATCCATCGTCGCTCTGTACGCGCTGCTGTGCTGGGCCATTGGATGGCAGGCGTTTGTCATGGTCCAGGGACCGATCTTTTTCTTATCTGGCATGTTGGGGATCTGGTTGTTCTATGTCCAGCATCAGTTTGAGGATTCTTACTTCGAGAACGAAGATGAGTGGAGCTATGTGAAGGCTGCCGTGGAAGGAAGCTCTTATTATAAGCTGCCTAAGATTTTGCAATGGGTAACCGGTAATATTGGGTTCCATCACGTTCATCATTTGAGCCCCAAAGTGCCAAACTATAACCTAGAGAAGGCGCATAATGCAACTCCACCCCTGCAGAAAGCAACGACGATTACAATCGGGACTAGCCTGAAGTCGCTCCGTTTTCGACTATGGGATGAACAAAATAAAACGTTTGTAGGTTTTAAAGATATCAAGCATGTGCTGCGCAAGCCTAATTCTGTAGCCGAAACGATGAAAAGCCGCACCCCAAGCGTGCAGGGAAAATAAACGCGCTCATAAACGTTTGTGTTAATATACAATTAAATAGTTCAGCGAAGAAAAGGGGGGACGACCATGCAGAAGTGGTATCAGATTTTTCACAAAAGCACGGGTCTTAGTCCGTATGTGTGGGTCGTCTTTTACATCCTCCCGTTTTATTTCATTTTTCGCGCCTCTTCCACGTACGAAGTTGTAATTGGCATCGTTATGATTCTGATGTTCTTTATTTGCTACGTGCTTTCCTTTATTTCGAAAGGCTGGCTGATGTACTTTTGGACATCCGTGCAAATATTGATCTCCATTACGATGACCTTGTGGTTCGGCTATGTGTATTTCTCACTCTTCTTAGCGTTTTTTATAGGGAATATCCAACACCGGATCGGATTTTTTACGTTATACACCATCCATCTCGTCAGCACGATCGCAACGATCAACTTTGGCTTTGTAACGAAAAACCCTGTATTGATTTCCCAGCTGCCGTTTGTCCTTGTCAGTCTGATCGGCGTGATTCTGCTTCCTGTCACCACTTACAACCGCAACAAGCGAGAAAAACTGCAGGACCAGCTGGAGGATGCGAATAAAAGGATTTCCGAACTGGTCAAGCTGGAAGAACGCCAACGAATCGCCCGTGACCTCCATGATACACTTGGTCAGAAGCTCTCCTTAATCGGTCTGAAGAGCGACTTAGCCGGTAAATTAATAAGCAAGAACCCGACCCAAGCCCAATCCGAGATCAACGATGTCCGTCAAACGGCCAGAAGCGCATTAAAGGAAGTTCGGGAAATGGTCACCCAAATGCGGGGTACGAGATTAGAGGATGAGATGTTTCGAATCAAGCAGATTTTGAAGGCGGCTGAAATTGAATTTACCTTGGAAGGCGACCAAACGCTGTCCAACACCTCTCTGTTGAACGAAAATGTGTTGAGCATGTGTCTGAAGGAAGCGGTGACCAACATCGTGAAGCATAGCAATGCTTCGTCTTGCTCGATCGTCATTGAGCCATCACATACCGAGCTGAGTGTCAAGGTGAAGGACAATGGGATCGGCATAGCAGGGGATTCCGTCTACGCAAGAGGAAATGGGCTGCGGGGCATGAAAGAACGGCTTGAGTTTGTGAACGGAAGTATGGAAATCGTATCAAACAATGGAACGATGATCGTAATTAAAGTGCCGAACGTATTCAAGCAACCGGAAAAGGAGGTGGGGATATGATTCGAATTGTAATCGCCGAAGACCAGCGGATGCTGCTGGGCGCTCTTGCTTCCCTGCTTGATCTGGAAGAGGATATGAGTGTCGTTGGCAGAGCACGCAATGGTGAGGAGGCCGTACAGTTGGTTCACCTGCATAAGCCGGATATTTGCATTATGGACATTGAAATGCCGGGGAAAAGCGGGTTAGACGCGGCTGAGGAGCTAAAGGGATGCGGTTGCAAGGTGATGATATTAACCACTTTTGCCAGAGCCGGATATTTTGAGCGGGCTTTGAAGGCGGGTGCGAACGGCTACTTGTTGAAAGACAGTCCCAGTGAGGAACTGGCTGACTCGATACGCAGCATTATGGCCGGCCGGCGCATCTATGCATCGGAGCTGGTGGATGAGGCATACAGTGAAGAGAATCCGTTGACCGAGCGGGAGAAGGAAGTGCTGGGGCTTATCGCTGACGGTAAAAATACGAAGGAAATCGCCGAGCAGCTGTATATTACAACAGGGACCGTCCGCAATTACATTTCCGTTATCCTCGATAAGCTCAATGTCAGCAACCGGATCGAAGCCATCACGCGGTTCAAGGAAAAGGGATGGTTCAAGTAACGGATACCGCTGACATCCATTTAGAAGCGCATCCTGGCCGGTGCCGAATCCTGTGGCTCGCATCGCATCATTGATACATCTAGTCCGGGCTAGATATACACCATTCGTATCCCGCACATTGCTTGCGGGTTTTTTGCGTCAGTAGTAACTTCATGCACATATGACCGAAATTGGGAGACTGTACCCAAAATGGGGCTGCTCTATTGTACGTTCTACTCACTCTCCCTGTCATTCAGGTTGCACCCACCGTGGTATGACCTTTCGTATCCTTTGTCCACTCTCCCATACAGTCAGAAAGGATGTTGGCGCGGATACGGCATATGCTGATTCGTATAGATGCTATGGCATAAAGCGGACAATGGTGATGTCGGCTGCCCAGCGTCGGCATAAAGCGGGCAATGGTGATGTCAGCTGCCCAGCGTCGGCATAAAGCGCACAATGGTGACGTCGATTGCCCTCTTGGCCGTGCTTCTTTCTGAAGGATGGGGAGAGTGAAGCAAAGGAACGAATGAAGCAGTCCCCGTCAACAATTCTCATTTCATGGTTTGTAATCTTCTAGCCTTAGTAACAAGCCTGCTCAAGTGCCTGGAGCACGGATAATAACTCCTGCTTTAGTTTTGGATCCGTAATAATGCCTTCTTTATTCAGTTTCAAAGTGATGTGCGGTATGATCAATGTTCCTCTCTCTACAATCTCAGCATTAATCATTTTAAGTGTAAGCAGAAGTGAAGCATGAGCTTTATCCCCGCCCATTGGAGTTGGTGAGGCACTGATTACCGCTGTAGGTTTATTCATAAACTCGGTTGTAGATACGAGCCAATCCAGGGCATTTTTCAAAACGCCAGGCACACCGTTCCCATATTCCGGTGTACATAAAAGCACACCATCTGCTTCCTTAAGCTGTGTTCTTAGTCCTCTGACCGGAACAGGTCCTTCGTCAATATCGATGTCAGGGTTAAAATGTGGAAGGTCGCCCAACCCGCTATAGATGGTGAATTTCATGTTTTCCGGGGCTAATCCGATGATAGCATTCATAAGTGCTGTATTCGAGGAGTTTTGACGAAGACTCCCCGAAATAGCCAAGAGTTTAATTTCCTTATCCATTCAACATCATCTCATTTCTTCTGTGATTGTGTTCTCATATTCCTTGCTGTCTAAGTAACGGAACCAAGCTTTCCCATCAGACTTGAAACGGTAATAGGATATCCCAACTATTGTTCACATATATCAGATATCAACATTAAGGATTAACGCAGCCTTTTGATTAGCAGTGAAGAAAGCAGCAGGCTATCCCTACTGTAGAACAAAATCTACGCAAAGGATAGCCTGTCTGTATGATCAGATCATATGATGAGGCAAATTCAAAAATAGAAAAGCAGGAGACTTACAGACCCGATCAGCATGCCGGAGCCGCCGCCCAAAGCGTAAGCTGCCAACTTGCGGGAAATAGAGACTTTCCAAGCGAGCAGGGAGCTATCGGATTGAAGCCGTTCGTTTTCTTCCCGCAGCGCTTTTGATTTTTGAACGAATAGTGATCCAAGTCCCGCGAACCCCCGCAAGACAGGTGTCAAGAATCCGGTGTGCAACACATAACTGCTAGCGCCTATGACCAACGCAATCAAGCTATACAAGAATAGCTGATTGACGATGGCAATGTCTGCGGCATTGCCGAAGGCAGATGGCGAATATGTGATGTAGAGCATACCCGCCACCATGAAGGTAACTGCAATATAACGCTTGAGCATTTATTGTTCGACCCGTGTTGCAAAGCGCAGATCAGGGTTGGAACGAGCATCGAATATGATGCCTGTTACCTTAGGACTTACCAATGCAGTGTCTGCTGAGAACAGGATTGGAATGATCGGCAGGTCATCCATCAGCACTTTCTCCGCTTGTTGAAGCAATTCAACCCGCTTGTTCGGGTCCAATTCGTATGTGGACTTTTCGATCAGATTATCGTACTCCTTGTTGCTCCAGTTCGTGAAGTTGTTGGAGTTGCTAGAAGTATAATGACCCAGCACGCCCAATGGATCCAAATAGTTGCCTTCCCATCCCATCCGGGCAGCTTGGAAATTTTTCTGCTTGAACGTATCGATGTAGGTCTTCCATTCCTGATTCTCCAGCCTGATTTCCACGCCCAGATTTTCTTTGAACATTTCCTGTAGAGCTTCCGCCACTTTCTTGTGATTATCCGCCGTGTTGTACTTGAACGACACCGGCGGAAGCTGGGTCAAGCCCTCTTCTTTTAAACCTTCCGCAAGCAATTCTTTCGCTTTTTGAGCATTGAACTCATAATATTTCTCTGGAGCATCGTCGCGGAAGTCTTTGCCAGACGGATTGGTCAGCCCATAAGGCACATATCCGAGAGCAGGCGTTTCCCCGCCCTTCGTCACATTTTTCGTGAGGGACTCACGGTCGATGGCGTAAGCGAAGGCTTGTCTGATTTTTTGATTGGTAAACGGTTTTTCCTTCACGTTAAACGAATACGTATAGACGCTAAAAGAAGGATGAGACAAATATTCTTTATTTTGCTTTTCTTGATCAATAGTATCCAATGGCAAGGACAGGATCATGTCCAGATCGCCAGTTTTGTACATTTGATAGTAGGTCGTTGCGTCCTGCACCATTTTAAAATGAATCGTCTCCATCGAGATGGCATCCTTGTTCCAATATTGATCGTTCTTGGCCAGCGTAATCTGTTCGTTATGCTTCCATTCCTGTGGAACGTAAGGCCCGTTGCCGACAATCGTGTTGGACTCGGCTGCCCATTTCTCGTCCTTGTCTACTACCGTCGAACGGACGGGGAGATAGGCATGTCCCACCGCAATAATAGGGAAGATGCTGAGCGGCGCTTTTAATTCCACAACTAACGTGTGTTCATCTTTGGCCGTTACGCCAACGTCTTCCGCGCTCCCTTTGCCCGTGTTATATTCCTCGGCGCCCTTAATGTAGTAGAGAGAGGACGGGTCATAAGCGGCCGTCTTCGGATTCAATATACGCTTCCAAGAGTACTCGAAGTCTTGGGCTGTTACCGGATCGCCGTTGGACCATTTGGCTCCATCGCGGATGGTGAAGGTGTATGTCTTGGCGTCGGCTGACACGTCTACCTTGCTGGCCGCGCCCTCCACGATTTTTCCGGATTTGTCATAGGTGTAGAGCCCTTCGTATAGATTATCGATAATAAAATACGAAGTCGTGTCCGATGCGAAGGCAGGATCCAGTGTATACGGTTCTCCGCCGGACAGATTCGTGGTCAGCACCTGCGGAATCTTCTCAGCAGCGGTCTCGGCAGTTCCTTGCGCTGCGCCGGACGGATTGGCGGCACTGTTATCCTTGCCTGCGCACCCAGCCAAGGCGGCTGCTGCGAATAGTAGAATAGCTATCATTACGTTCCATTTTCTCATTGTCTTTCCTCCGTTAATATAAGTAGGTGATCGAAAAGGCTACTAAAAACTAATATAAATGGCAAGCGACCCAATGGTTGGGGCGCGCCTCCTTGCCTTCCGGCATGTGATGCGCACACACATCCGTGGCGGCGGGACATCTGGCGTGAAACGGACATCCCGTTGGCGGAGAGAGCGGGCTTGGCGGATCTCCTTGCAGCACGATTCTTTCGCGCAGCCTTCTTTCCGAAGGGTTCGAAGCCGGTATTGCCGAGAGAAGCGCCTGCGTATAAGGATGGAGCGGTTCACGGAACAGTGAGCTGCGGTCGGCCAGCTCCATCATTTTGCCTAAGTACATCACGCCGATTCTGTCGCTAATATGCTTGACCATGGCCAGATCGTGGGCGATGAACAAGTAGCTCAGCCCTTCTTCCGCCTGCAGATCCTTCAGCAGGTTGACAATCTGCGCTTGAATCGACACGTCGAGCGCCGATATCGGTTCATCAGCGACGATGAACTGCGGCTTCACCGCCAATGCACGCGCGATGCCGATCCTCTGCCTCTGTCCGCCGCTGAATTCATGGGGGAATCGCAAGGCGTGATCCGGATGCAGGCCGACTCTTTCTAGGAGCTCGGCGACCCGCTCTTTTCTGGCTTGCCCCCTTGCCAGCCGGTGAGCGTCAATCCCTTCCGCGATAATATCTCCGACTCTCAGCCGGGGATTAAGGGAGGCATGCGGGTCTTGGAAGATCATTTGCATATTGCGGTTCAATTCCCGTTTCTCTTTGGCTCGGGCCAGAGCAGTGTCTTTGCCGTTGAACACCACCTTTCCGGATGTAGCGTCGAGCAGTCCCACGATTGTTTTTCCAAGTGTTGATTTACCGCTGCCGCTTTCCCCTACGAGCCCGAGCGTCTCTCCGGGTTGGATGGTTAAGCTGATTCCGTCAACCGATTTCACGACCCGATCGGAAGCGATCTGAAAATGCTTGCGCAGCTCGTGAATTTCAAGAATGGGCTCCGGCATATTCGTTCCTCCTTGCTGCGATAGGTGCGTGCTCCACAGGGGAACGGGGATCGTTCAGCCAGCACCGCGCGCTATGGTTATCAGTGAATGACATGGCTTCAGGCAGATGATGGACGCACACCTCCATCGCGTAAGGACATCGCTGTGCGAACGGACATCCCTGCGGCGGCGAGTACAGATCGGGCGGAGATCCCTCAATCGGTACGAGGCGCTCCTGATCCGGCGCATCCAGCTTCGGTGTCGATTGCAGGAGTCCCCAGGTATAAGGGTGTCTGGGGCGCTCGAAAATATCTTCTACCGTACCCGTCTCCACAATAATTCCGGCATACATCACGGCAACGCGATGAGCCACTTCAGCCACGACACCCAAATCATGGGTGATGAGCAGGATGGAGCTGCCCATGCGTTCCTGCAAGTCGGTCAGCATATCCATGATTTGCGCTTGTATCGTCACATCCAGCGCGGTAGTCGGCTCGTCTGCGATGAGGAGCTTCGGGTTGCAGGCAAGCGCAATCGCAATGGCGACGCGCTGCCGCATGCCTCCGCTGAACTCATGCGGATACTGGTGATACCGGCTGGCTGCGTCGGGGATGCCCACCAGCTGCAGCAATTCGATGGTCCTGCGCCGCGCCTCGGCCCGGGTAAACTTCTGGTGCTGCAGCAATCCCTCGCCAATCTGCGCGCCAATCTTCATGGTAGGGTTGAGCGACGACATTGGATCTTGGAACACCATGCCAATCTCGGAGCCCCTTATTTTCCGCAACGCTCTTTTGTTAAGACCTGTAATGGGTTGGCCTTGAAAGTGAATCTCTCCGCCTTTAATCGAGCCGTAGGGAGAGGGAAGCATGCCCATAATAGCCCGGGCCGTCACGCTCTTCCCGCTGCCGCTCTCGCCTACGATTGCCAATGTTTCCTGTTCGTTGATATGGAAGGACACGTCACGCACGGCTTGAAGTTCCCTCTCACGGGAGCGGAAAGCAACATTCAGATGACGAACCTCCAGCAAATGATTCATGCGTGCACCTCCTTAATTGTGCGACCGGGGATCCAGGACATCCTGCAGCCCGTCGCCAAATGCATTAAACGCAAACATAGTGAGCGAAATCATTAATCCGGGGAAAAAGAGCCGCCACCATTGCCCGCTCAGGATGACCCCGAGTGAATCGTTGGCCATCGTGCCCCAACTGGCCGCAGGGGCTTGAACGCCCAGACCGAGAAAGCTGAGGAACGATTCGGAAAAGATGGCCGCCGGTATCGTAAACGTCAAATTGACAATAATGATGCCTGCTGCATTCGGAAGCAGGTGCTTGAAAATAATGCGTGCATGCGACGTTCCCAGCTTTTGCGCTGCCAATACGTACTCTTGCTGCTTCAACTGCAGCATCTGGCCGCGCACTACCCGCGCCATTCCCACCCAGCCCGTAATGGACAGCGCGACAATCATTGTGATGATTCCGGGCTTCATAATGACAAGCAGCAAAATAATGACGAGCAGATAAGGAATGCTGTACAAAATCTCAACGATGCGCATCAAAATGCTGTCCACCCGATCGCCGAGGCGTCCCCGCCCCGCCATATAACCGGATACGCCGCCCACCATAATTCCAACCACCAAGTCGATGGCCGCCGCGGCAAAGCCGATCGTAAGCGAGATTCGGGCACCGGCCCAGGTCCGCGCCCATACATCCCGCCCCAGATCATCGGTGCCGAACCAATGCTCGGCTGAAGGGGGCAGGTTCGTTCGCGTCAAAGATTGTGTGCTCGGCGAATGGGGGAGCAAGGACGGGCCTATCACCGCGAGCAATATAATCAATAGCAGCAGGGCAAGCCCCAGCACTGACAGTTTGTTTTTCAATAATTTCCGGATCATGTCTCTCCATAAGGGAACGCTTGGCCGGGTTAGGACCTGATCTGCCATGCTGCTCCGGTCTATGGGGTGGAACAGATGATCCAATTCGGCTGATGATGCTTTCATGCTAATCTCCTTTGCTGGCTAGTTTGATTCTCGGATCGACGAACCGATAGGACATATCTATCAGGAATAAAGTGACCACCAGGACGGCGCTGTAAAAAATCGTCGTGCCCATAATGACGGGATAATCCCGGTTGAAAATACTGTCTACAAAATATTTGCCGATGCCCGGGATGGCGAAAATTTTCTCGACAACGAAGGTGCCAGTGACGACCGAGGCGAATAGCGGCCCCATAAAGGACAACACGGGAATCAATGAATTCCGTAGCCCGTGCCGAACTACTATCTTCCAAGTGGACAAGCCCTTGGCTTCGGCCGTCTGTATATATTCCTGATGCAGCACCTCCAGCATGCTGGTCCTCACGAAGCGGGCGATGATTGCCACGGGAGTGACGGCTAACGCCAACGACGGCAAGATCGTATGCCTCCATGTTCCCCAAGATGCGACGGGGAGCAATCCCCATTTCACCGCCATATACTTAATCAGCAGCGGGGCTAAGATGAAGCTCGGAATGGAGATGCCGATCATAGCGACGAACATGGATATATAGTCGAAGGTGCGATTATGGTTGAGCGCCGCGATAGTGCCCAAGGCGGTTCCGGCAACAAGCGCCAAGAGCATGGACTGTATGCCCAATATGGCGGATGGGAGAAAGCCTCTGGCAATCAGGGTGTTCACATCTGTTGTTTTGGATTGAATGGAAGGACCCAAGTCCAAGGTAAGCAAGCTTTTCAAATACAATATATATTGAGTGGGCAATGGCTTATCCAAGTTGTACCTGGCCCGCATATTTTCCAAGACGGATTCAGGGATGGCCTTGGAATCGGTAGCAAAAGGATCGCCCGGGATAATATGCATGATTACAAAGGTTAAGGTGACGATGATCCACAGGGTAACCAGCATGGTGAACAGCCGTTTTAGCACATACATATTCGTTTATTCTCCTGTCTCTATAATTCTTAGTAATGTAATCCGAATAGTAAGTATATAGCTTGAAAAAAGAGAACTCCCTATATCCCATTAAAAGGATGAGTTGTTAACTAAATTAAAATAGTTAAACCTGATTGGAATAGTATGAATAATAGGACAGAACCGGGGAGTTGTCAACTTATGAATATGTAAATTTTAGAGTTTAGGATATTACGAGAATGGAGGGCGTGCGAAGTAGTGAAGGTAGAGATAAGGTTGGTTCCGCTTTCAATAGAGAGGGGAGGGAAATAAGGACAAAAGGTTGGAAGGGCTTCCCTTTGCCTCATCCATTGGATCAAATGCAGTCTCCCTGCCATTTAACCGCTCAATCCTTGCTTTCCGCTGTAGGTTTTCCAATGGGCTGTTCGGGGGCTGCTGTTACCGTGCGAGCAATAAGCGCCTAAGAAACAGATGAACTCATTTTGCCAGAAAGATGAGCAATATAGAGTTCTCAACTCATGTTGCAATAGATAGGCTGCCTTGATCGATCCGTTAGCCGATCAGTTTCCAGATGCGCAGCACATGGAATTATGTGTCCCTTGAGTATATTGACTCATGCGTTACACTAAGATTAGAAGTTCATCCACACGCTGCTCACCTAAGATTCTGCACCGATGCCAACCAGCTTGCGATGGGCTTTTTGTTTTTTTGCAATGTAAGCGCATTAATGGCGCTGTCAGCGGGGAGAGGATTGAATGCGGAACATCAGGAACCGGCTGCGCAATGTAAGCTTGAAGCATAAGCTCATTATCGTGTTTTCATGCTTTCTCATTATTCCATTCGTCATCATCGGCGGCACGTTGTCGTGGCTGTATATGGATTCGAACCGGAATATGATTTTGGACGCAGCAGTGGACAACAACAACCAGATCGCCAAAAACATCGATACCTCCCTGCAGCCCTTGCTGCGGCTGGCGATGTACCCCGAGCGGGATCAGACGATATTTCAAATTATGCGCAAAGACTATGATTCGCTCCCTTATCCGTTATACGAGCGGGGCCGGGACTTCGATACGGTGAACGGAATTATTCGAAATAGCATGATGCTCTATACGGATCTGTTGGACTCGGCCGTCATCTATCAGAGCACCAATCATGTCGTAGTGGGGCGAAGTAATAACGGCTATATGGATCATCGTTATTTGGAACAGGAATTTTACAGCGAGCCGTTTATCCAAACGATTTTGCAGCAAAAAGGGCTTGTCGTTCCGGTCGGCATCCATCCCGAGAAGCTGATGTCGTTCCATGACACTCCGGTCGTATCGATTGGCCGCGCCATTGTCGACCCATATACGAAGGAGAACCTAGGCTTGATTCTGCTTAACATCGGCATCGACAAGCTGGCAGGCTTGTGGAGCAGCATTCACTTCACGGAGCATACGCAATTCTATTTAATTGATGAGCAGAAGAACATCGTATACAGCAAAAATCCGGGGGATATCGGGTCGGCGGCAGCAAACGTGCTGGAAAATAGGAAGCCTGCAGGCGGCGGAGAGCTCGAAACGAGGGAAGATGCCGATAATTACATTATCACGTCAGCTTCCGAGGTGACGAATTGGCAAGCGGTGACGGTTATACCGAAGCAGGAGTTGTTCTCGTTCGTGGACGTTATCGTGCGGACGATTTTCATTTCGCTGCTCGTTCTGCTCGCCTTGTCCATTCTTGCTTCGATATATATCGCGACGAGTATTACGAAACCGCTTTCTGCCTTGAACGCGAAGATGAAGCAGGTCTCCCAAGGCAAGCTGGACGTCAACATTGATATTCAGCATGGGGAAGTGGGCCGAATCAGTATCACGATCGACCATATGCTGCAGGAAATCCGGCGGCTGATTCAACGCATCTATGACGAAGAGCAAGAGAAGCGGCGGTTGGAACTGCTGGCGCTCCAATCGCAGATTCGGCCGCATTTTATGTACAATACGCTCAATGTCATCAAGTGGATGGCAAAAATTCAAGGAGCGACCGGAATCGAAGAGGCGTTGACCGCTTTTTCCTCGGTGATCAAGTTTACGGCGAAGGCAGAGAGCGACGAGGTGACGATTCAGGAGGAAGTCGAGTTCATCCGGAATTATACGAATATATTGGATTTCCGTTATCTTAACAAATTCGAGGTGGAGTATGACATTAACCCGGAGGTGCTTCCATACAAGACGTTGAAATTTCTGCTGCAGCCGCTGGTGGAAAACGCGATTTTTCACGGCTTCGACGGCATTCCTTACAAAGGGAAGCTGAGCATTCGCATCCACCGCGAGGGCGAGCATGTCGTTATCATTGTCGCTGACAACGGTAGAGGCATGTCAGGTGCGGATCTGGAAGAATTGCAGCCCGGTCCGGGTTCGGATCCGATGAACGGGATTGGGGTGAAAAATATACGCTCGCGCATCGAGCTGAACTATGGGACAGACTGCGGCCTGTGGATGACGAGCACAGAGAATGCCGGAACGACCGCCAAAATCATCATTCCGGTCATTACAGAGGAAGAACGGGGGGATTGCAATGAGAGTATTAATCGTGGATGACGAGCCCTTGGTTCGTATCGGGTTGAAATCGGCGATCCGCTGGGAAGCGGCCGGCATGGAAATCGTGGGCGAAGCCGCTGATGGCGAGGAGGCGATAAAGCTCATTTTGGAGCGGCAGCCGGATGTTGTCATGCTTGATATCAAGATGCCGAAGAAGGACGGTCTAGAAGTGCTGCAGGAGATGAAAGCGCTGCACGTCCCGGCGAAGGTGATCATTCTGAGCAGCTTTGACGATTTCGCTCTGGTAAAAAAGGCGATGAAGCTGGGGGCCGCTGATTATTTTCATAAGCCGAGCATGAATGTGCAAGAAATCGAAGCGGTGCTGGCCAAATTAAAGGAGGAAGCCGAGGCCGGTTCCGAAGGATCGCCCAGCCTCAGCGACGGCTCTGTTCAGAGCAAGGAGGATGTTGTGCGCCACCTGCTTCGCGGCAGCTTGAACGGCATCCGGCAGACGAAGCTGCAGGAGGGCAACTTGTATGCGCTGCTGTTCACGATTAAAAATTACACGCACGTTTTTAAACGTTACACGAAGGACAATGCGTCCATCCTGCCCAATACGATCGGGAACATCGTCTCTGAGCTGCTGTCGAAAGAGCCAGAGGCGGAGTATGTGCAGTTGGAGGACAACCTGTACGCCGTATTGGTGAGCCATAGCAGCACGAAGAGCGTGCAAGCCTCGTTCGCGCATGTGAACGAGCTCGTCTATCTCATTAGCGCTGCGCTGAAAAGGTTCGTCAACATCGACACCGTGTTCGGAATAAGCGGGCCCGTACAAGTGTATCAGGAGTGCGGCCAGGCGGTCATGCAGGCGCAGCAGGCGCTGGCAAGGAAGTTCTATCACCCGAACGACCCGATCTTTTATGCCCAGGCGCACCGGGAAGGGGATGCCGAGCAAGCGCTGGAGCAGGTGAACGCTCATATCGCGGCGATGAAGAACGGGCTGAAGGACGAGAAATACGATGAATTCGCCCGCAGCCTGTCCGCGTGGGAGCAGTTCCTGCAGCAGAGCGAATGCATGGACGAGAAGGATGTCCGCAAAATTTATCAAGGCCTGCTGTTCATGCTGAAGGACGGCGAGGAATATTGGGGCGATGCGAACCGCTTGGAAGAGATTGAGGATTTCAGCGAGCTGTCGGTTGTCTATCATTCGCTGTTCAATGAACGGCTGGCGGAGAAGTTATCGCAGCAGCATAAGGAATACAGTCCGCTCATCCGCGGTATTTTGCAATATATCGATACGAATTATCGGGAAGAGATCTCGCTCAAAAGCTTGGGGGAGCAGTTCCACGTGAGCCCGAACTATGTTAGCCGACTGTTCAAGCAGGAAGTGAACCGGGGCCTGTTCGATTATCTCAATGAGGTGCGCATCGAGAAGGCGAAGGAGCTCTTGCTGGATTACCGTTACAAAATTTACGAGGTGGCGGACATGACCGGCTTCAATAGTCAGGTCCATTTTGCGATTGTGTTTCATAAGTATGTCGGTATGTCGCCCAAGGAGTACCGCAAAGAAACGGTCTGAGTCCCTTT